>NZ_KB893314.1 GCF_000374045.1 Segetibacter koreensis DSM 18137
AAGGAAAACCGTTTTCTGTTCTTACTTTTTGGCCATCCAAAATAAATACAACACTGCCTACTTTTGTTGCAGTGGTGTTAGCACGGATGTTCAAAGGAGGCAAAGCTGTTTTATCTAAAACACTTCCGTCAGGGATAGCTTGTATATCCTTGTCTGTATTTGCATTTACGAGCGTAAAGCTGCTCACTAAAGAGGACCGCTTAAATTTTATTAAGTTTCTGAAAGCGGAGACACTGTGCGAGAAAATGTTTGCTACCTCAATATCAGGCTTTTGGTCACCGTCCAAATCACTTATTTGCGGATGATTTGGACCGCTATTGGCCTTTAAAAATACAGGCTTGTCAAAAGAAAGGTGGCCACTGGTGCTTGTGTTTTTTAAAACAGAAAGTATGCCGTCCCAGTAATTATCGGTAACCAGGTCTGGCTTTCCATCACCATCTAAATCGGTGATGGAAGCAGAGTGGCAACCAGCCCCACCCGTGAAGAAGTCTATATGTTTTTCAAATAAAAGACTCCCAATAATACTTTTGTTCTGCAAGATGGAAATCCAGGCGGGCGCAAAATTGTTTCCAAAGCCAGCCACTACAATATCAGGCTCGCCATCCCCGTTCAAATCACCAATGGAAATGCCATTCGGCGTCTTATCTTCACTTATATTTATATCCACCCTGCTTGCCAAAGAAATGTGCCCTGGCGTGCTGGTATTCCTGAACAGTGAAATATATCCCACTCCTCTATTTCCTACTATAATATCGACTTTGCCATCGCCATCCAAATCACCCATTGCACACGCAAAAGGTTCTGAATTGGCACCTATTGTAAAGTCAAGCTTAGAAGCAAACGAAATATTTGCTGTTGTGCTGGTGTTTCTTAATATTGAGATACGCTCTGAGCCACGAGCAGTAATAACAATATCAGGTTTTCCATCTTTGTCTAAATCACCAATCGCAGAATAACTTGGCCCAACAGAGGTCGCAAAATCAGTTTTACTTCCGAAAGAAATATTACCTACGCTGCTTTGGTTTCGGAAAACCGAAATTGAATTAGTGAAATAGCCAGTTGCTCCTACATCTTGCTTTCCGTCCCCGTCAAAATCACCAATAAAGCAAGTTGTGGCATTCCCGGAAGTTTTCAGGTTTACCACTGAATCAAAGGTTACATTCCCATTGGTGCTCAGGTTCTTCAAAATAGTAACTGTTGGTGCATTGTAATCGCTAACAATTACATCAGGCTTTCCATCCCCATTAAAATCACTTAAATGATTATCCAATGGAGATATACCTGTTTCAAAATCGATATTCGCCGAAAATGAACTATCTGTAAAGGGGCCGGCCACACTTGCAAATGTAACAAGAAAAGGTTTAGACGAATAGGCTGTAAGTCCTTTGGTTGTTACCGTGATCGGCTGATAAGTTGTCCCGGTAGGGACATTCACTTTAAGCGTTGTAGCGGTTGCGGCAATAACAGTAGATTTTACGGCTCCGAAATAAACAATATTGTTTGCCGCAATGCTGCTGAAATGAGTACCTGTTATTGTTACTTCAGTGCCAACAGGACCATCAGCGGGCGTAAAAGAGGTAATTGTGGGTTGTGCAAATGTTTGTTGTACCAGTAAGCCGTTGAATATTATTATGATCAGGAGGAGATACGTTTTCCCTGACAAGAATGACTTCATCTGTTGACTAGTAGATGTTTGGTTACTCATAATGCAGAGTTTTTGGTGGTTAGATAATGTATTTATTTTATCACCCTTTCATTTTCTTTATCCATTTTGTTCTTTATCCATTTGGGCTGTTTTTTAATATCTACAGTTAACTTCCATTCCTGTTATATTTTATAGGAACATTCAAATCCATAACATTAGCATTTCCTTAAGTATCGCCTCCAACAGATCGTCCCCATACTACGTCTTTACCCACTGTTCCATAAGTGGCGGAAAACATAAGAATGAAGGAAGGAGAAAAAACGTAGAAAGCCTGAGTTTTCTAGAAACTGAATATTTTTCATAAAGAGAAGTTTTAGAAATTGGGAAGAAGATGAAGCAATTTTAAATGAAAGTTGCAACTCGAAAAAAAGTAAAATGTATTGCTAAATTATTTAAATCATATTGTAAATTTTGTGATATCAATCACAATCGGATCAGTTTTAGATGACACTTATCAATTTCACACTTTCTTTGGGTTTGTGTTCTTTAGCTTGATTCAGAGTGGCAAAATGCCCTTTCTTTTCCAAAGTTTTTAAGTTAAGCAGCCAAACTATCTCAAAAGAAACCTGAAGGCTAATAGCTATTTATATAGATAAAATTCGCTAACAACATTCTATGCTTTTGACCAAATTTCGATATCATAAATTTAACCAAAAACTCCGTAAGCCTGTATAGATTAAATGTTATTGCTTAGGTCATAAATACGTCCAAATTTAAACGCCGTTATGGTTCTAAATATTAACCATCAACCTGCTTTCATTCATAATGCAACGCTTCAATAGGATCGAGACGTGAGGCTTTTAGCGCAGGGTAATAACCGAAGAAAACGCCCGTTGCAAAGCAAACCATAAATGAAAGTAAAACCGAGGCTTGGGTTACCAGTGTCGGCCAATGGAGCAACGTAGTCACAAGTTTTGCAGCAGTAATTCCCAGCGCTACTCCAATCAATCCGCCGGTAACACCGATTAGAACAGCCTCGATCAGGAACTGCATCAGGATGTCTGTTCCCCTGGCTCCGATAGACATGCGCAGTCCTATCTCTTTGGTTCGTTCCGTTACAGATACATACATAATGTTCATGATTCCGATGCCGCCGACAACAAGAGAAATGCCTGCAATAACAGCAAGTAATATCGTAAGTATGCGGCTGGTTGAACTGAAAGTGCTGATGAGTTCAGCCTGGGTTCGTACTGTAAAATCATCATCTGTTCCCTTCTGCAGTCTGTGACTTATTCTGAGTGTTTGTTGTATTTCTTCTGCTGCTTTTTCCGTAGAATTCTCATCAGCTGCAGAGGCAAAAATGGTTTGATAATAGATAGTAGCGAGAACCCTTTTCTGCACAGTAGTAATCGGCGTAAGTATGACATCGTCCTGGTCTTGACCAAATGTATTCTCACCTTTTTTACTTAGCACACCAACTATTTTAAATGGTATATTTTTGAAACGAATGCTTTTGCCCACAACTGCTTCCCCGTTAGGAAAAAGATTGTTTATAACGGTTTGCCCAACAAGGCAAACCTTGGCAGCAGTTTTAACGTCCTGGTTTGTAAAAGGATTTCCATCCTGCAAGGGCCAGCCTCGGATAGATAGATAGTCAGGAGATACTCCCTGCAAACTTGTACTCCAGTTATAAGGTCCGTTAATCGCCTGGCCTCTTGCTGACAGCGAAGGTGAAACGGCATTAAGGTATTGCGGATGTTTTTGCAGGGCAACCACGTCGGGTTCTGAAAGTGCCTGCACACTTGTATTGTCCATCCTTGCTCCTCCTGTTACGTTGCTGATGGGTCTTATGGTGATCATATTGCTTCCCATACCCGAGATCTGGCTTTGAATACTTTGTTTCGAACCCTGCCCGATGGCGATCATCGAAATAACTGCTGCCACACCAATGATAATACCGAGCATGGTAAGAAAAGCACGCATTTTATTGCGTTGTATTGCTCGCCATGCTATCCGTAAAAGATTCGTAATTTTCATTTTGGTACAGTTTATTATTCAGTAAGTACGGGAAGATTTTGTAACACATCCCGTGCTTTTCGTACATTGTTATTTACGTCGTCTTTTATGATCCTGCCATCTCTCAGCGTGATGGTACGTTTGGTAAATGAAGCGATATCAGGTTCATGCGTTACAAAGACAATTGTTTTACCATGCACATTATTCAATTCCTGTATCAGCATCATGATCTCGTACGATGTCCTCGAGTCAAGATTGCCTGTTGCTTCATCTGCCAGTATCATTACAGGGTCATTTACCAGCGCCCTTGCGATGGCTACTCTTTGTTGTTGTCCGCCCGATAGTTGACTAGGAAGGTGATGCATCCTATTGGTAAGTTTAACGGCTTCCAGTGCACTCAGAGCTTTTTCCTTTCGTTCTTTTGCGGAAATTTCATTGTTGTACAATAAAGGCAATTCTACATTTTCTATGGCGGATGTTCTTGCTAATAAGTTATACGATTGAAATACAAAACCCAACTTCCTGTTGCGCAATGCGGCCAGTTCGTTTTTTGAAAGCTTACCTACGTTGGTGCCATCGAGAAAGTATTCTCCGCTTGTTGGCTTGTCGAGACAGCCCAAAATATTTAGTAATGTTGTTTTACCAGAACCACTGCTGCCCATAATGCTGATGAACTCACCAGGGTCGATAGTAAAGCTGATATCATTTAATGCTTTCACTGTTTCGTCGCCCATTTTAAATGCACGTACCAGGTTTTTTATTTCTACAATAGAACTCATTATTTATCTGTTTTTAATCGATGCACCGTAACTCACGTATTGTTGCTTTTATGTTACCAGCACCTGTTCTATGTTCAGCCCCGGTTGTGTCACTCACTTGTGCTGTATCTTTTTATGGCAGCAAATAAAGCTTCGCATATTCAGTCGTTTGTTGGTTCATACTGACGGATCAACTCCTACATGTCCCGTCATTGCGAGGAGCGACGACAAAGCAATCTGATGTTAGTATGAGTTACTGCTATATGTAAAGCAGATTGCTTCGTCGTCGTTCCTCCTCGCAATGACGAGTTACGAATCTTCAGTACAAGAGTGCGACGCAACAATGTTTCATAGTGGCATTCTTGCCTGGGCTCCAAAAATTGTATCACTGTTTTATCCCTGTTTTATTATGATCCGTCAATTTCTCGGGCTGCTTGTCGGCCTTCTTCTCATTTGAGGCATAAAAGGACTTCGCTGCGAATTATTGTCGTTTTTATTTTCGCCCGCTACAATGTTTGTTATTACGTCTTCATCGGGTCGCAGGCCCTTTATTACCTTCACATAAGTATCGTCGTTGAGGCTCGTTATAATTTTCTTTTCTGTTAATGTATCGTCCCTTTTTACCCATACAAACGATTTACGGAAATTTGCATTTTCACGATTAAAATTATTCGTAGAAACGTGCTGGTAAAACTCCTTCTGCTGATCGTTTTTTCCTCTACCTGTTCTACTTTCAGCCTTCCTGATGATGTAGTGTTTTAGCAGCGTAGAATCAGGTTTAAAATTCAGCGCCTTCGAAGGAATTAGCAAGGCATTGCTATCTTCCTGCAAATAAATATTGATGCTGGCTGTCATGCCCGGTTTTAGTTTCATGGCTTTATTATCAACATTTATCAGGGTTGTGTAGGTGACCACATTGGCTGTAACAGCAGGATGCAGTAAAACTTGTTCTACTTTACCGTGGAAGGTATCATCAGGAAATGCATCTACTGTAAATGTGGCGTTTTGGCCTGCACGTACTCCGCCTATATCTGCCTCGTCTACGGCAGCACGTACCTGCATCTTTGTAAGATCTTTAGCAATAACAAACAAAGTAGGCGCATTAAAACTAGAGGCGATGGTTTGCCCTGCGCTTACATTTCGGTTAAGTATCACCCCATTGATTGGCGAATAAATGTTTGTATAAGAAAGATTTTTTAGCGTTAGCCTCAATTGTGCGGCTGCATTAGCGACAGCAGCTTTGGCGCTGTTATATTGGTTAACAGCAACCTGGTAATCGGCTTTGCTGATGGCACCAAGGTTGAATAATTGATGTTGTCTTTCAAAGTTATTCTGCTGAAACTCGAGGTTGCTTTTTGCATTGGCAAGATTTGCTTTCGATTGCTCTGTTTGGGCCGTAATTATAGCAGGATCGACTTTGGCCAGCAACTGGCTTTGCCTTACAGTACTATTAAAATCAACGTACACTGTTTTAATCACACCAGATACCTGTGCACCTACAGAAACCGTATCTACCGGTTGAATGGTTCCGGTAGCGGTTACGCTCTTAGCTATATATCCATATCCTGGTTTAACGGTAACGAACATTACAGCCTGTTTTTTTTCTTTTGAATTGAAATAAAAGATCGCGGCTGCGGCTGCAACAACAATGGTCGAGAATAACAGAATCGTCTTCTTTTTCATTTCAATTAATATTTATAAAGACACCGGTTTGCCTATGTAGAATTCGTATACTTTTTGCTGCAAAACAGCGCTGTACTTTGCCTGCGTAAATTGCTGCACTGCCTGCACGTACTGGTTCCGTTGCTGCAAAAGATCGTAAGCGTTAATGGCTCCCAGCTTCGATTGTTCATTTGCTATACGGTAACTTTCAGTGGCTGCTAGCAATTGCTGGTTAGCTGCTTCGTAAGCTTGTTTTGCGTTTACTGCATTTAAGTATGCCCGTTCTACTGTCTGCGATAAAACCAGCTGGTTATTTTTCAAATTGAGATAAGCCTGTTTGTACTGGATATTGGCTTTTGCAAGGTTGGTCTTGTTGATACGATTGGAAAAAATCGGGATGGATAACGTTACTCCTAAGCGCTGGTAAAAATTATGGCCTACTTGGGTAAAGTAGCCTGTTTTTGGAGAAATTGAATTGGTAATAACGTCGTTATACCCCGTGCCCAAAGACCCAGTTGCAGTAAGTGCGGGTTTAAAGCTGGCTCTAGCTTTTACAATATCCAGTTCCGCAATATTTACTCCCAATTTGCCAATTTTAATTTCAGGAAAGTTTAGCAGCGCCGCTTGTTGAACGTCATAAAGAGAAGGCATTTCTTCAGCAACTTCAACAGAAGGCGGAGTAACAATATCAAATATTATATCGGTAGGTAATTGCAGAATTTGTTTTAACGCCAGCACGTTTTGCCTGATGGCATTTTGTGTTTGTACCAACAAATATTTGTCGCTTGCCAACTGTGCCTGCAGTTGCAACAACTCTTTCTTTGCAATGCTTCCGGCGTCATAAAACTGTTGTCCTTGCTTTACCCTTGCTTCTGAGCTATTGACAAGGTCAGTGATATATTTTAGGTTTTCCTTCGAAAAGAGTATATCCAGGTAAGCCTGCGTGATCGACAAAGTAATGTTGTTGAGCGATTGCTGTACAGAAAGTCCTGCCGATTGTGTAAGGAGGTCTCTTTGCCTGATATTGTTGTTGATGTAATTGTTATTCCATAAGACAATAGATGAGTTAAGCGTATAATTTCCGTTGCTTGTTAACTGTTTTAAAGCGTTGCCATCTCGTGCCGTATTCGTATTACTATTTTCGAAAATATTATTAACAGATGCTGATAGGCCAGGTATTTTAACACCTTTTGCTGCCTCGAGGTCCTGCTCGGTAAATTGTTCATCTAACCGAAGTGAATTGACCTGGATGTTGTGGTCTGCAGCGTATCTAAAACAATCCTCGATGCTCCATTTTCTTGCAGAGTCCGACACCTGTGCATGCATGCACTTGCACACTACAAACGCAGAAAGTAAAAGGAGGTATCGCATCAACAGTTTCATTTCAAAAATGTATACAGCAGTTACTGCCGTTCCGGCCTTTTTATCGGCTTATATTCTCTTATTGGAGATGTCACCTTTGCCGGCTGATCAACTTGTTTTTGGTTTAAATTAATATTTCGAGGAGGCCTGGTAATTGGAGGTTTTGTGCCTGTTTTATTTTCCCAACGATCATTTCTCCTTTCCTGGTAACCCGGTTTCCAAAAAAGATTTTTTCGGTTGTTTTCATTAAAGCCTCTCAGAGCTTCGAGATCCATTCTTCTGTAATAATTCCGGTAGTAATAATGCGGATAGTGGTATACATAATAATGGTGGCGCATCCATGGTTGAAAGACCCGGAAATTGAGTGCAACCACAAATCCATTGAATAGGTCGTAGCCGGCGTAAATGGATGGCAACGCTGGCGAGAAAATCCATTGTCCGTTGCCGAAGTAAACGAATTGCTGCCTCGATAGATCATAATAGACTTCAATATCCGGCAGGTAGTAGTACCTCACTCCCGGATAGTAAGCAGGCGCCCAGGGAGGATTTACATAATGCACACCACCTTCTACATACGAAGGCGTGTCGCAGCTTGTTGCTGCTGCCAGTGCAGTTACCAGTGCAATCGAGAACCATGTTTTTTTAAAGCTTTTCATATTCCGCACTTGCGATAACAGGCCGCTAAACAACATGTTATACCCGGCTTTTATATCTACCTTGTCGCTGTATTATTAGATCAAATGTTGCAATTTTCTACATCATTTATACTGATTTAAATCAATAACATTGCTGATTTTGGATACCGTCCTCAATTGCAGTTTATCATTATTCCAGAAAAAATTTCTACTATCTTATGGCTCCAGAAATAGAAAATAGCGATGAGCTTTCGAAGTACACCATTTTCTTTAACTAATGTAGGCCCACTATGCCGAAGTAATAATAAAATGCGAAAAGTCAAGCACGGATATCATAGTTGCCAGAAATCCATGAGCTATAGAAGAATGCCTTTATGATGTTAAAATTTGCGTAAAACCCTTTTGAAGTTTTAGAGATAAGGTCTAGTAATAGTAGAAGCTCACAGCTGAGGAAGAGGCACAAAAGATAAACAAATTAGGGCTGGAAAGAAATGAAGGCAAACATTCGAAACTAACCCAGAAGAATGTCCTAATTGGATTTCATCAGTTGAACGAAAGGTAATTCGAAAATAATAGAATGAAAGGTTAGAGAACAAATAGCCTGCAAATAATTTGAAGAACAAAGGATTTATTTCTAACTTTTTTGCCGGGCTTTCATTTTCCACTCATCGAGAAGCTCTTTTTCAGTTTTGAGAGGCGGGTTTGTGTCTGTTTTTTTTATGAAAATGGTAATGTTCTTTTTTATCTCAGCCTGTTGTTTTAATGTAGCTGTTATAACTACAGAGTCAAGTTTATACGAACTGTCAATAATTAGGCTGTTACCGTCCCACTTGCCTGCAGAGCTCGTAAACGTAACTTCATCGCTCATCAGTGGAATATAACTGCCGTCGGTGCGTTTACCATCAACGTTTATGTAATTGTAAACGCCTTTTTTGAGGCTATCGGTATAAAGGTTAAATGATATGCTTTCCACCTTTTGGGCAACGGCCGTAAAAGCAAATAACACAAAGAATATAAAAAATAGTTTTTTCATTTTTTTAAAATCCTACCCGGCGGCTGTTAAGCGAATTGATGTTGGATACCCCTATCAATTCGTCATGCCTTCCCGATAATGAACGGTAATATACCAATACAGTATATTCATTTTCGCTTTCCCAATAATCGCCTTCTGTTTGTTCTGTCAAAGGTTCACTATTTGGATTGTGCAGATCTTTTGTAACATAGATATAGGAGTAGTAGCCTTGTTTTAGATATAGTGTTTTTTCGTACACTCCTTTATCTGCGTTATAGGTCATGGCACTGGTATCATCAAGATTGTATTTATTCATCTCCCCTACCACAAAAACTTTTTTGTCAGCAAAAGGCTGGTTGCCTTTAGGGACAAAAGTAAAATGAACATTAGCATAGTCAGATTGCCACCATGGATTAGAAACTTCAGTAGACTCCACGTAATAAAAACCATTGTAGTCCACAAATTTCAGGTACCGAGCCTGGGTTCTTTCTCCATCAGGCTTTAGATAAATATGAATGTTGCTGGGTGCGTATTCAGCCCTGTCAACCCGCTCTGTTTGTAAACGAAAACTGCGAAGGTCGGCCCAGCGAAATTCTCTTCCAGCAGGAAAAACCAAAACGTTTTCATTATTAAACTCCATCATATTGTTTCTGATGAATGTTGGGGGAATATTCATTTTTGCATTATCCCACCGGTAATTTTGCAACACCACAGCTTTAATCTGTTGTATAGGATTTACAACATTTAACTGTCCTTTATTTACCTGGAACTGCACTTTCTGATGCGTCTTGAACAGTTCTGCATTAAATGGCTGCGTTATTGATAACCCTACTTCTGCCTGCTTATCATACACTAACAGACGACGGGTAAAAGCAAGTTTGCTGGTATCGCCATCTAAAAAAATTTTTAACAAATAATTGCCACTTTTAGAGGGAGCACAATTTCGGTCGGGAAGTATGGCCTGGTAATGAACATATTTTGTCTGTGATATGGAGGAGAGCCTGTACTGGTTGAGGCGTACCTCGCTAAAGCCTTTTAAATAATCGAAAGTGCTTAGGTTAACAGGCGACCAGTCAGCGTTGCAAAGTTGAAAAGTATAAAAATAATTTTTTACCCGTCCATCAAGGTCATCAAAATGAAGTTCAAGCAGGTCGCCGCTGTTGAGAGCGATGATAGGATAACCGAGTTGGTTTCCCTGCATAAAGAGCTTCACACCGTGTATATTATGCATATACGTAACATCCGGACTTTGTCCGTAACAGATTACAGAAACAGTAAGAGCAAGCCAAAAAGATAATAATCGGATCATGCAAAAAGATTATGAATACTCTAACCTACAACATATAAATGATTTTGTTGCATTCATTTCATCAATGTAGTTTTGGCAATAATCTAAAATCATGCCGATTGAACGTTCCAGTTTTTATAGCCACACGCATTGCCTTTAACTCACAACAATCCTTTTCCCGTTTTATTATCAGGCTTGCCATAACTGCAACTGCAGTAAGTGTAGCTGCCATGATTCTCACACTTGCTTTTGTAAATGGCTTCCAGGAAACAGTGAGCCAAAAAGTGTTTAGTTTCTGGGGGCATTTGCGCTTGCAGCAGTATGAGCCGAGTAAAGCGTTGGTGGCAGAAGAAAGTCCGTTGACAAAAAATGATTCGATAATAAATGGACTTAAAAAGCTACGCGACATAGAAACCATACAGCCTTTTGCAACAAAAAGTGCAGTACTGCAGCAGCAAACGAACATTGAGGGAATTTTGTTTAAAGGGGTAGAGAAAACGTACAATTTTGCCAACTTAAAAAACTTTTTACGCCAGGGACGGTGGCCGTCTTTTTCTGATACATTATATAGTCATGATATTGCAGTATCTGCGGCAATAGCTGACCAGCTACAAATAAAATTAAATGATAGTATTAAGATACATTTTATAGATGCTGCGGGGGGAAAAAGCAGTTTCAGAAGATTGAAGGTTAGTGGGATCTTTAAGACAGGTATTGAAGAATATGACAACCTTTTTGCCATTGGCGACCTGCGGCTTATACAAAGATTAAACAATTGGCAACCGGAAGAAATTGGTGGATATGAAGTATTTCTCCATAATTACAAAATGATGGACAGCGTTAACGGAACGATTCTAAACAGCGATCTTATACCGCCAAACTGGACCAGCAAAACAGTAAGAGAAGTCTATCCCAATATTTTTGATTGGTTGGGGATACAGGACGTAAACCGGAACGTCATATTTATTGTGATGGCTGTTGTTGCCATTATAAACCTGGTTACGTGCCTGCTCATCCTGGTGCTGGAAAGAACAAGAATGGTTGGTATTTTAAAAGCCATTGGCAGCAGCGATGCCATTATTCAAAAAATATTTTTGTTTAATGCTACTTACATAACACTTATAGGCGCTGGGGCGGGTTTTATATTTGGTGTGGGGCTATGTCTTCTGCAACAAAAAACAGGCTTCATCACTCTAAATGAGTCGGCTTATTACGTATCTGTCGCCCCGGTAAAATTAATTTGGTGGCAAGTGGCAGCCGTATGTGGAGGAACTGTTGTGGTTTGTTTTCTTTCATTAATACTTCCTACACTAATAGTTAAAAGCGTGCAGCCCGTAAAAGCTATACAGTTTAGATAATGTCTCAACGGCTAGTGAGAGCAAATCAACATAAACCAGCATTTATTGCTTTTACAATTATAAACACATGCTAAAGAAAACCCATTCAATGAAATATATTTACTACTGCCTCTTTTTATGCATTTTCCAGTCTGTATCAGCACAGCCGGCACAATATACAGTTGCCAACGCGCATTCACACAATGATTATGAACAGGCTGATCCCTTTTGGGCTGCCTATAATGCCGGGTTCGGATCTATTGAGGCTGATATTTTTTTACGGGAAGGCCAGCTTCTTGTAGCGCATGAAGAAAAAGAACTTGTATATAAAAGATCATTGGAAGATCTATATTTAAAACCGCTGCAGTCATGTATAGAAAAGCAAAAAGGTTTTGTTTATAATGATACAACAAAACAACTGCAGTTATTGATAGATATCAAGACCGATTCTATCGCCACATTAAATAAACTCATTACGGTTCTGCAACAATATCCCACATTAATTAACAACCCTTCATTAAAAATAGTTATTACGGGTGGCCGGCCGGTTCCCGATAAATTTCCCACATATCCTCCTTACATACTTTTTGACGGAAACGTTGGCACTCGGTATAGCCAGGCATCACTTGATAAAATAGCTATGTTGAGTTCCAGCTTCAAAAATTACTCACAATGGAATGGAACAGGCAGTATCACAAAAAAGGAAAAAGCATTGTTAAAAGCTGAAATCGATAACGCTCATGCTTTGCATAAGCCGGTCAGGTTTTGGGAAGCACCTGATACAACAAATGCATGGTATCAGCTGATGCGTTTACAAATAGATTTTATTAATACAGATCATATTAACCAACTTGCAGCTTTTTTAAACAAGTACAGCAAAACGAGATAAGCCTCGTTGTCTAAAAATAAGTCTTCCTGTGTTTTTACAGTGGTTGTACATTCACTACTTTTTATTATTTGTTACATAGTTAATTAGGGAAAACAAATCATATGTTTACAAGTGGAGACATTGTATAAATCTACAATATCTCCTCACTTTTTACTCTTATTTCCACAAAAAGCGCTGGCAGGAATATTGGATTGGTGAAGATGTTTATCAAAACCAGTAACAATTTTAATTACTAAAAAAAGACACATGAAGAAAGTAATTTTTGGAAGCGCTTTAGTTTTAGCTTTGGCATCGTGTGGTGGCTCGGGCGATAATAGCACGAGCACTACTGACAGTACAACAAATAGTTCTGAAAGTATGAGTAGCGGTAGCGCATCAGTAAGCGGAACAGCTGCCGATACAGGTTCTATGATGTCAGATTCTTTGGGAACAACTGGCAGCAGCTCAGGAGCTGCTGGAGTAAATGGTAGTGGTAGTGGTGCAGGAGCGAGTAGTTCTGGAGCTTCAGGTACCAGCGGTAGTGGTACAGGCACTAGTGGAAGCGGTGGAAGTTCAAGCCGTCCTTAATGGCGATCTAGATACATTGCGATAAAGATTAAAAGCTATTTTCTTAGAAAATAGCTTTTAATCTTTATATGACTTCCTTGTCTTATTTAAGAAATTACTTATTACAATTCTTTTTATGGTATCTTTTTAGTCCTTTACACTGTCATTTTCTTAGGTAACTTGATTTTTAAAAATACTTATATTCGAGAATGCAATTTTTAAAACAGGAAAGTGTTTTAATTTTTATAGACATTAATGAATACAAAATGTTGTCAGCTAGTACATTTGCACGGGCATGAAAAATAATATTATTATTAGAAAGATTGATTTGAACGACAACCAGGAGCTTGCATCAATTGTGAGAACGGCTCTTGCTGAGTTTGGTGCCGATAAGCCCGGGACTGTATATTACGATAATACAACTGATCATCTGTATGAGCTTTTTCAACAACCGGGAAGCTTATATTATGTAGCTCAACGCGGTGAGAAACTACTTGGAGGAGCCGGCATATTTCCTTCTGATGGCTTACCTGTAAAAACATGTGAACTGGTGAAAATGTATTTGCGCGCGGAAGCACGAGGACAGGGCTTAGGTAAATTATTAATAGAAAAATGTCTTGAATTTGCAAGGATGTATGGTTATGAACAAGTGTATATAGAAACAATGCCGGAACTAAGCAAAGCGGTTAGTATTTACGAAAAATTCGGATTTAAATATTTAAAAGGTCCTATAGGAAATACGGGCCATTTTGGATGCGATGTATGGATGCTAAAGAAGCTGTAAAGGAGTGGCTAAAAAGCATAAAGTAAAGACTTTACATAAAATCATTGAAATGCTAGGTGCCGCAAAAATTATTGTTTTGCTTATTACTATCCGGTATCAGTTATCTCCACTAATTCTACTTCAAATACGGGGCTGAATAAATACACTTTTTTTGTTCCCACTTCTTCACATCGGTATCTTTTCCGCAGTCTTTCTCCTTTTTTAAAAGTTCTGCCATCTTTCATTCTAAATACTGCATAAGCCGGTATTTCTTCTACCAGCATCTGACCTTCATTTCTCGGGTCATACCTTCTTAAAACCCTCATCAGGCTTTCTTCTGCACAACTGCTTGCGCCGGGATTATGCAAAGTTGCTAAAAGCTCCCTTTCAATATCAGCCGGAAAGATTTTTGTTTGAATAAACTGCGCAAGCAACTGTCCAAAAAGCGTTTTCCACTCACGACCGTGCGATTGCACCCGGTTTGCATACTTTTCGAAAGTAAGCAGGTGAGCAAGCTCGTGCAGCAGGGTTATTAGGAATGAATACGCATTTAAATTTCCATTTACACTTATGCGATGGTTACGGCTATTATGTGCATTTCTATAATCACCTAAAATTGATTTACGCTCACGTGCTATAGTAAGGTGCACTTTATACTGCTGCAAATAAGCAGCTACCGGAAGAAAAGTACCAGCTGGCAAATATTCAGCTAAAGCCTGCAAAGGATGCTCAGTTTTTGACATTCTTTCTAGCGTTGCTTTGTTTCATTATAACTGAAAGTTCAACAAAAGTATATAGAAGATACAAACCCATAGAAGCAAATAAAGCAGGTTTATTTAAGTTTTTACCTGAAGCCAGAATGTAGATAAAAGCTGCGCCGGCGCAGGCAAACAATTTAATTAAGATAGCTCCATAAGCATTTCTTAAAAAAGCATTTGTATCTGCAGCATTTATTCCTTTACTTAAAAAATGGATGGAAACAGTAGTGATAATGTAAACAAATAAATTTCCTCCACTCAGTACCTGCCAGTCAAATCCGTGAGACTGAAGAAACTGCCTGAGTATGAATATTAAAGCTGCAATAATTAAAAAAACAACAACAAGGGGAATAATACTTTTATTGAACATTTTTACTTTTTAGAGGTATCCTTAATAACTTGCCAAATTATCACAACCAATACCAATAAAGGTAATATCCAAACCAGTAAAGGTGTTGAAAAGGAAAGCCACTTATCTAACTTCATGCCTGCAAATACAGCAAGAGCAAGGCTTAGCATTATCTGGGTGGCCAGGCCAAGGTACTTTAGCAAGAGTTGGTCATTTCCTTTTGGCGCTTTTTCCATGCTTATGATTTAGTCATAGGTGTGAATGATTTCTCTATTAATTAATATATGAATAATACAAAAACTTTACCTTTTTGCACACTTCGTTGCAAATATAGAGATAGAAAGGGTTTGATTAATATGTTACAGCTACCTCTAATCTTGACTATGCCTCAGTCCTTCAGCTACTTTAAATATATGAATGATATAGGGAAACAAAGCGTCCATTGTTTCTTCAGCGCCACGCGTTGATCCTGGCAATGTAAGAACCAATGTATTTTTTATAAATCCTGAAACCCCGCGAGATAACATCGCGTATGGCGTGCGCTCCTGTCCATAGCTACGGGCTGCTTCCATAATTCCCGGGATGTTTCTTTCTATCAGCACCTCAATGGCCTCAGGCGTTACATCCCGCTTTGATAAACCTGTACCTCCTGTAAAAATAACCAGGCCAAAACCTTCTTCGCTCAATTGCTTTACTGTCGTTTGTATAACATCAAATTCGTCTGGAATAATCTTATAAACTGAAGCATTTAACCCACTTTGCTCCATTTTTTTAATAACAGCTTTTCCCGCAAAATCCTGCTTAGAACCAGCCGCAACACTGTCCGAGCATACAATTACTGCACATTTTATTGCATGAGGTGGAAAATCTTTAAAATCTGATTTTCCACCTTTTTTGCTTTCTAATTTTATGGTTGATATTTCTACGGCTTTATCAATCGGTTTTAGCATGTCATACATTGTTAATGCTGTTATTGAAGCACCATGCATAGCTTCAACCTCTACCCCTGTGCGGTAAATGGTGTGCACTTCTACAGAGATGATGATATTAAGACCATCTATGTCATGTTTTATTGCGGTATACTCGACCGGCAAGGGATGACAATCGGGAATAACATCGCTTGTTTTCTTTACCGCCAACAGCCCGGCAGCTCGCGAAAACTCAAAAACATCGCCTTTTGGCACCTGCCTTTTTTGAATTGCATCTATGGTTTCCTGTTTTGATACTTTTACTATTGCGGTTGCAATTGCTTTGCGTAAACTGCTTACTTTATGTGTTATATCAACCATGTTATTTATTTTCTTTCCATTGATAGCTCTCATCTTCAAGCAATTCCTTGCCCCAAACAGGTAACTCTGCTTTTATTCTTTCCACGGTTTCTTCGCACGCCTCTATGGCCATTTTACGATGCTTTGATGAAGTGAATACAAATAAACTTAATTCTCCCGCCGCCACTTTACCAAGACTATGATATACATGCATACACGTTAAAGCATACTTTGAAAACATATCCTCACGTATTTCCTGCATTTTTTCAAGGGCCATTTCTTCATATGTTGTGTAATCTATTGCGGCAACTTTTTTATCTCCGATTATATCATCTCTCACTTGTCCAAGAAAAATGCTGTGTGCACCAATATCTGTTTTGGTGCTGTGTTTTTGGATACTGTCCGCGATAAAACCTGCAGGAATTGGGCCCTGCATAAATATATTTTTTATTTTTTTGTCTGCCATAGTCGTTTGTTATCAACGTTCATATTTTTGGTAACAGGCGATACAATTTCTATTAGACACCGTTGCGTCGCACACTTCAGCTGCAACAACAAATAAGCAATTGTATTTACCGCTGAAGCCCTAAACTTTTCAAGGTTTCCAATTTACAATGCCACCTTTTAAACTATATATTTTTTTTGAATTGCCAAAAGTATCGGATAATACTTTAGCAGCCTGCATACTTCTTCCTCCTGATTGACAAAATGTAATTAAAATTTCTGTGTTCAGCTTCGAAGTTTGTTCAGCAACTTCACGCAGAGGAATATGAACATGAGAAAATTCTTTTATCACCGGTTGTTCACCAAATTCTCTCACATCGATTACAGTAATATTATTTTTATTTAGCAAGGCATTGAATCGTGCGGAATCTATTTCAAAAGAATTGGGTGCAGAGCAAGACCAATCATAATCAATATTTTTAAAAGAAATTTTATCTTTTGGAATAAAAGAAGCAGTATGCTCAGATGCAGACATTGACAATTCGTACAGTTCGTTTGTTAGTGCATTGTAGGTTAGTAAACGATTAACCAAAGGCTGACCAATGCCTGTAATAAGTTTAATAGTTTCATTAGCCTGCATACTGCCGATTATACCAGGAAGAACACCTAAAACACCGGCAGTGGCACAGTTCATTACTTCATTGTCTTCAGGAGCAACGGGAAATAAATCACGGTAGTTAACCTTTTTTTCATTTTTGCTATTAGCGCAATTAAAAACAGCCACCTGGCCTTCAAACCTTGAGATGGCTGCGTACACCAATGGTTTGTTTAGTAACACACAAGCATCATTTATCATATAGCGGGATGAGAAGTTGTCTGTACCATCTACAACTATGTCGTATTCATCAATTACATCCAATGCATTTTGATTAGTAAGCCGAAAATTGTAAGGAATTATTCTAATATCGGGGTTTAGACTTTGCAGCACGGCAGTAGCCCGTTCTGCCTTAGGCAGACCGATATCATTAGTAGTATATAAAACCTGCCGGTGCAAATTGGTGAGGGATACAACGTCGTTGTCAACGATACCAATTGTGCCCACCCCTGCTGCTGCAAGATATTGCAAAGCAGGACATCCTAATCCGCCGGCCCCAATTACCAATACTTTTGATCGCAACAGTTTCTGCTGACCCGCTTCACCAATTTCCTTCAGCAGCATTTGCCGCTGGTATCGCTCGTATGATTTGTTTTCATTCATATTTTATCCACCTGAAAATGGGGGCAAAAGGGCAATCGTATTATTGTTGCTTAAAACAGTGTTTTCTTTCACTATCTTTTTATCAACAGCAATTGCATATTTAGCACTCTTTAAAGCAGGATATGCAGTAGCCAGCCGTTCAACAAGCTGATTCGTATCTGTTACATCTTCAACAGCAATAGCGCTCGTTCCTGTTATGTCTACGATTTGCCCGAATATAATAACATTTATCTGCATGGATATTTTATTAAACTTGTTGCTTTTTCAACCTCAAAACCTTATTTAGGCATGAGTAAATAATAATTTATAAGCCGCCAGAAGTAAAACAGACGCAAGAATATTTTTTAATATAGTTTGTTTAAACCGCAAGGCCCCGAAATACGCGCCGCAAAGGCCACCGGCAAAGGCGATAATCACATACCAATACATATCTGCACTAAAATGTATGCCTTTTGTTAATTGACCAGTTAATCCTGCTAATGAATTTACGAAAATAAACATCGCACTTATTGCTGCAGTCTGTTTCTGATCTGTCCATTTTAATAACAAAATAATTGGAGACAAAATAATTCCTCCCCCTATTCCAATCATTCCGGAAAGCAGTCCTATAGAACCACCTATCACTAATGAAAGAATTATATCAGGCTTTTTTGTCTCATCTATTTTGGGATTTTTAAAAATTAAAAACCTTACTACCGGTATCAATAACAACAGGCCAAGTATTTTTTTATAGATTGTTCCATCGAGTACCAGCAATCCTCCTATAAATGACATTGGTATAGAAGCTATTGCTAAAGGAACAAATATTTTCCATTTAAAATGTTTGCCCCTGTAGTATTGAATAAATGAAGTAAGGGATACAAAAAGATTTAGCATTAAGGCGGTCGGCTTCATTACTTCAGGTGTAACACTAAAAATTGCCATCAATGCAAGATATCCACTTGCTCCGCCATGCCCTACTGATGCATATAAAAATGCAACAAGAAACAACAAAAAGTAAAAAAGCATAAAATTTTCCGCCATTCCAAAATGCATTTATACAGGTAATATATGAACTTCAACTAAATCATTATCTTTAAATTCTTCCTTATTTTCCGGCAAACAAATTAGGCAATCTGCGTTAGCAAAAGAACTTAATCTATACGACTCTTGTGCGTCTAAGGCATACACAAATTTACCTTCTTTTTTTCCCTTTAAAAAATGAGTTAAACCGGTTTTTTTACTATAAGCTTTGCCTAAAATTAATTGTTCTGTCACAATGATACCTTTCCGCATTGTCATCTCTTCGATAGCAGGAATTACATATTCATAAAAACAAGTTAGTACAGATGATGGATTGCCTGGAAGTCCAAAAACCGAGGTCGCCTGCTTTTTACCAAAATACAGCGGCTTTCCCGGCCTTTGTTTAATCTTGTGAAACTTTTTTTCAATTCCACACAACTCTGCCGCTTGTAAAACAAAGTCATAGTCGCCTACACTTATGCCACCTGTCAACAACACAATATCTGATGTTTGTAAGGATTTTCTCAATGTTTTTTGTAAAACATCTATATCATCATCAACTACAATAACTTCTATTTTAAAAATATGCAGTTGTTGCAAAGCCGCCCTTAGAGTAAGTGAATTTGACTCATAGACCTGAGCCGCCTGTAACGGTTTGCCAGGTTGTTGTAATTCTTTCCCTGTGACTATAAGTGTTACTGCTGGCTTTGGATATACATTTAATTGAGCCACACCAATACCGGCAAGAAAACCAATAGCTGCAGGAGATAAAAAAGTGCCTTTTTTTAGTCCTAAGGCTCCTGCCGCTATTTCTGAACCTTTCTGCCTTACGTTGCTTCCTTGTACTAATTGCTCATCAAGTACTAAGAGTCGGTTATTTTCTACAGCGGTCTTTTCCTGCATTACAACTGTATCTGCACCTTTTGGTACTGGTGCTCCCGTAAAAATCCTGACGGCTTTACCGACTAAGTTTTCAAAGTTTACATCTACACCTGCTGGCACTTCGCCCGCTATTTGCAGTTTGTTGGCAGCAGAGTAATCACCAAATGCAAAGGCATAACCATCCATGGCAGATTGGTTAAATGCAGGTATATCAACAGAAGCATATATATTTTCAGCAAGCACTAATCCTGAAGCTTGTTGTAATGGAACCGTTACCGCAATCAAGGGTTCTGTATTGGTTCGGACAATATTTTTTGCTTCGCTTACTGATATCATTTATATAGGTATATATTAAGATCATGCTGCATTCATTCCAGTTTTTTATGAAAGGTTTTTTTCTGCAACCTGGTGAGTTACGGTAAAAGTGTGCGACGCAACAAAAGCATAATGAAAGTACCTATGCCGGCTACCCGTAAAATTTATTTTTTATCAGAGTGGCCCAGGCTTTTTTCAGGAGCAACTTTATCTCTAATCATTTGTTTCAACTCTTTTATATCAGGAAAACGACCCTGCTCTTTGCGGTCAAAAATTTTTTCATCGTTACAATAAATTACGTAGCTGCCGCTGACTTCAGCAGGTTGTAATGAAACCGATTTTACATCATCAGCAAAAGTAGTTAATATCTCCTGCGCCATATATGCCGCTCTTAAAAGCCAGCCACATTTTGGACAATATTCAATAGTAATGACAGGTTTCATTTTTATCCTCCAATTGCTATCATGCTACGGTTTTCAATTTCTTCTGAATGCAGATCTTCAAAGTTACCTGAAAATTGCCCTCCCAGTTCTTTGGCTTTGTTACTCACAGATTGTCGTATCAGCATTTCTATATCTTCACCGGCACGAAAGGCCGTTAATAAATCCATTTCGTCTTTTGAAAAAAGACAGTTTTTCATTTTACCATCTGCCGTCAAGCGCATTCGGTTGCAGGTACTGCAGAAAGGTGACGTCATAGTACTGATGATCGCAAAAGTGCCTGCATGACCGGGAACGATGTATTTTTTTGCTGTATCATTTGCTTCGCCCCTTAGCGGAAGAAATGAATACTCAGTCTCAATTATTTGAAGTATTTGCTGCCAGGTCAACACTTTATTGCTGGTCCATTTATTACCACTAAATGGCATAAACTCTATAAAACGGACGTGAACTGGCGTATCTTTTGTCCACTTGATAAAGTCCAGAATTTCATTATCATTTAACCCCTTCATTGCAACCACGTTAACCTTTACGTGTATTCCTTCCTCAATCAATAAATGTATGTTTTGCCAAACCCTTTCAAAATTGTTTCGGCGGGTAATCAGGTTAAACTTTTCAGGGTCTAATGTATCGAGACTTACATTAATGGATTTTATATTGGCATCGCGTAAAACACCAGTAAATTCATGTAAACGTGTTCCGTTTGTGGTTAATGTAAGTGTAACCGGGAATTTAGCAACAGAACGAATAATTTTATCGGCATCTTTACGTACAAGCGGCTCGCCTCCCGTCAGCCTTATTTTATTTACACCAAGTTTTACAAAGGTTCCCGCAATTGCCTCTATTTCATCTGCCTGCATCAGCTTTGAAGAAGGCGCAAATTTATAATCCTCTTCGGGCATACAATAAAAGCAACGCAAGTTGCAATTATCGGTGAGCGAAATCCGAAGATAATTGTGGGTTCTATTGTATTTGTCTGTTAACATTATTAAATAAAGTTAGACCGAAAAAATATTATCAAAATGTTTTTCCATAATAGATATAATTTTTTTCACTTTTTTTCTCTGTTATGGATATAAAATTCCTTCACGTCTGAGTCAATAATTTGTGCCAGCCTCATGGGGTCAACCGCGACACCTGCCTAAAAAATCATCGTAATTAAAATGCCTGTTTTTCCAATCGTAAGCTGTTTGCAATACCTCTATTATTAAATAGCCGGTTTGCCAAAGGCTGCATTTTAATCTCAAGCAAGTAAGAAGTCAAAAGAATTAGAACTATTTTGGTCAGATACAATAGGTAGAAATTATGTATAAAAGGGATATTTAACCAAATAAAAGGGAAATGAATTATGTAAACAGCAAAAGAAATAGAAGCAAAAATTTTAAATCTTTTCAAAATAATATCAAAACCTTTTAAATGACACTTCCACCATATTAAACCAATTAGTAAAAACAATAGCGCGTCTAAATAATAGTGCCAGTAAGTAGTAAAACGATATACCGCATTAACTTCACTCAAGGTTTGATGCTTAAAAAAATAACCGTAAATTATCGGCATACTTAAAAACACAAACATTATTAATAACGATACAAATACGGGAAGTAAATTTTTAAATGTAAAATCTTTATGAATTAAGTAAACCTCGGCACACGCTACGCCTGTCCACCAGAGTAAAAAATAAGTTATCACTAAAAAAAAATAATTGGGCGTTATTAAAAACAGAAACCAGCCAATTAAACAAATACATAAAATTATGTATACATGTGGAAACGGTATTTGAGATCGTTTTCTTTGTAAATAAGTAAATAAGGGAAAAAACATAACATAAAACCACCATTCATAGGATAATGACCACAAAGGAAAGTTTTTTAAATACGCGGGGACGATGTACCCGGGCTGTAGCTGGTCGTCTTGAAGCATAAAAATATTTCCCGCAAGAACTTTGAGATCAAAAAATGTAAGTCTACCTCCGTTGATCAAAAAGATAATGGTACTAATAGCCAGTGCTGCCAGGGTGATAGGATAAATTCTAACAAAACGTTTTTTGATATATTTATAGAAACTTAAATTCTTACTATTAGCAGCAGATAAATAAATAACAAAACCGGATAATAAAAAAAACAAAAGCACCGCTTCCTGGGGGTGCATAAATATTAATTTTAATACAAGGTGCTCGTTTTGTAAATGGTTAAATGCAACTATGTGATGTAACACAATATAAATAGCAACAAATCCTCTAATTGCTTCTAATTTTTCTATTTTCATTAATTAAAGCCCATTTAGTTTTTTAAAATCCTGTTATTTAGACACATCCAACATTTTTCAGAATCGATTAAAATTCTAAAACGATGCATCCTCTCAACAATATAGATATTGAGAGTTTATGATACAGAAATAAAAATTTAGAAAAACTTCTGCATTTGTTTGATAAGAAGCCATTCAACTATAATCAGGTAGTGTTAGTATGAAGAATAAGGCCAGATGGCTTACACCAGGAAGAAGTAAGTTTAGAAAAAGTATAAAGTGTCTCTACATTTTTTTAAAAAAAATGTGCGACTAAAATTATAGCCACACACTTTCTTAATGCATTTCTTTGGATGTTTAAGACGCCTTCGCCATCTGCCTTAAATAGGCAACATGAGAAACAATAGCCTGGCTCATTTTACGGTACTCAACATATTGGACACCATATTCCTGGCAAGCTTTCTTAATTATTTTGCTAATCTGGGGATAATGTACGTGCGAAATTTTAGGAAATAAATGATGTTCGATCTGAAAATTTAGTCCACCAACTAACCAAGAGATAAGTTTATTATTAGTTGCAAAGTTTGCTGTAGTCTTCAATTGGTGAATAGCCCATTCATCCTCAAGTTTACCGGTGTTAGCATCAGGCATTGGAAAATGAGTGTGTTCAACAGTGTGTGCGAGCTGAAAAACAATACTTAATATAAAACCCGTAACCGCAGTAAAACATAGGAAACCTATAAGCCAGTCGGTAAAACCAATTTTTATAATAGGAATTACAATAAACAAAGAATAATACACAATTTTGAATAACCAAAAACTGATATGATCGTTTAATTCCATTTTTTTAAGAGGTATGCCTTGTATCTTCTTTGAAAAATATTTGGTATAATCAGAAACGAAACTCCAGTAAAAGTGAAGAAGGCAGTACAGACACCAGAAGTACCAATGCTGGTAGTTATGTATAATGTACTTTTTTTGTGTTGATGCCATTCTTAAAAACGGCTTTGCATCAATATCATCATCAACTCCATCAATATTTGTATAAGCATGATGCACTACGTTATGCTTCATATTCCACATAAACGGGCTTCCGCCTAAAATTCCTAAAGTAATGGCGGCACATTTATTAATAAAAGGAGACTTGCTAAAGCTACCATGTGACCCATCGTGCATAATGTTAAAACCAATAGCAGAGATAAACCCCCCTAACAATGCGGATTCAAGCAAAGCAAAAACCACAGGCGGCGTAAAAAAGACCAGGTGAATGTACGTAATGGCTGTACCAAGCAGAAGAATTGCAGCTTTTAGATATAGGTTGTAGTTACCGGTTGTGCTTATTTCTGAGGTAGTGAAATAATCATTGATCCTTTTTTTTAATTCGGCGTGAAAAGATTGTTTCTGTGTAGCAAATTTGGGGGTGGCCATGATATAATATTTAAAAATCCGTTTTTTTGTGTTTAATGCTAGGTGTTAAGTGATTAAAGGTATAAGCTATGTAGCATGCTGAATAAAAGAATCAAAGGTTTTTACACCGATCACTTTTTTGGTTATATATCCTTCTGCATATTTTACGCCAATTCTTTTTCCCAGCATCATTGCCCTTGCCTTGACTGCTTCAAGAAACTCGGGACTTGATATATAAGTTTGTGGTTCGTCTAGGTCAGGATTGTGAAACTGGGTTTTATAACACAACACCGATTTTATTTTATATTCCATAAATTCTGAAATGTCAAAAACGAAATCAGGATGCAAAAAACGGTCTTGAATGTAGTGAAAAACATATTTTGGCCTCCACTCCTGCTGTTTTTGCCGGCCCATGTAAGTTTCTATTTTACGTAAACCGGATAAAAAAGCTGCATCTTGCACCAGTTGTGCACTGCGACCATGATCAGGATGACGATCTTCTGTAGAATTACATAAAATAATTTCCGGCCGGTATTTCCTTATGATCTCTATAACCTTTCTTTGATGGTTTTCGTCGTTTTGAAAAAAACCATCGGCCATTTCAAGATTTTCTCTGATAGTGACACCTAAAACTTTTGCAGCTGCTGCAGCTTCTTCTTTCCTTATCTCTGCACTTCCCCTTGTTCCCAGCTCACCTCTTGTTAAATCTACAACTCCCACCTTTTTCCCTTGTGCTATAGAAGCCAGAATAGTTCCTGAACAGCCCAACTCAACATCATCCGGATGAACACCAAAAGCCAGAATATCGAGTTTTTCAAACATTTTTTCGCCCATCATAAAGTGGCTGCAAGGTAAGTTTTTTGAGGCAGACTTATTGTTAATTAATTAAATAGATATTCACAGCCGAAGTAGAAGATAATAATTTTAGTGGAATTTATCGAAAATATGAGTCAGCTTCTTTGCCCATACATTCTTTCTACATCCTGTACTATTATTTCAATAGCACGGTCCTTGTCATTGGGGTCATAATTCTGTTTCAAATTGCTTCCAAATACAATAGCTATTGTTTGCCAAAAGCCGGCCGTGAAACCTCCCTTGTATTCGTGAATGAGATTATAACAGTTGTTTCCTGTTTCCCGGTAAATCAGTTTCATTAAAACCTTGCCCTGGTAAACAGAGAGGTTGGTAAGTTTGTTTGCAAACTCTCTTTTAAGATCCTTTTCCCTGGATTTTATTATTTTTCTGCGCTCATCTTTGTCAGTTACATTTACAAGAGCAGCATTTACTTCATTCATTACCTTTCCGGCGGCCTTGGCATAAGGGTAGGTAACATATACTGCATTGCGCAGGCGTGACCATTCTGCCCAGTAGCTACGCCACTTTTCCAGCATTACTGTTCTTACATTTACATCAGGCATTCGGCCACCGGGTATAGTATCTCCATCTACAATAAAGGCATACACCTTCATAGTATCATTCCGCGTCTCCTGTGCTTTTAGACTTTGCCCGAAAAAGAGCACAAAAACAACTGTTGTTAGGATAAACAGTATCTTAGAATTCCTGGGCATATATTATCTGGTAATATTAAATGTAAGATAATAGTACGAATATTTATGCTGCTTTATTATGAAAGTAACCGGAAATTTTGTTATTTATTTTTAAAAATACGGCGAGTAAATAATATAAAAAAACATATTTCAATAATGATTTTTTTTGCCTGCTCGTTAAATAAGCATTGTCACGTAGCTGAAATAAGTCTTTATCAACAAGAATTTAGACTTCTTCCACCAGGCGTTTCTTCTGTAAACCCTGCGGGCTTTTTCTCAACTGCTTTACCCTTTGCAGTATACTCATTACAATTCCGACTACCATAACAAGCACGCCAAGCCACAGAACGTTGATAAAGGGGAACTCATACGCTTTCAAGGTAACAAAATCCAATACCGCCGTACTTTCTTTTACCCCAATTTCAAGAAGCCCTTTTGACTGGTCCTTTACCTGGTTAAACATCAACACCAGGCTTTGTGCCATAACCGTATCAGGAATAGAATAAATGCTGCCATTCTTTACGTGTAGCAAAGGCATTGCACTAAAACGGCTTCCGTCTTTAGAAATTACCGTTATGTTAAGACCAATAGCTGTGTCGGTTGCCGCAAACTGATGTTTAGCGGTGGTAGGATTAACAGCAACATTATTTACAATCATCAATCCTTTTGAATAATAAATTGTATCGCCAACATGCACTGTTTTAGGCTGAAAAGAAGATGTATCAGAAGCTTTTACTTTTTCAGGATCACCTAAAAAAGTCAGGTAGGCAAAAATGTCCCGGTTCCAATAGTGCTTTGCAGATGGATTGGGCGTAACTCCTTCATTGCCTTTGTTATTTTCTATAATGTCGGGGTACAAATTGAAGTGATCATCGCCAGTCTTACTTTTAAAATTTATTTCATAGTAGCGCTTACGGTCCCTTTCATTTAGCGTGTCTTTTACATAAGTCACCATATACTTACCCATATCGGTAGAAAGCCCTTTTACCAAAGTGATATTTTCCAGCGGACTTTCTTTGTCACCCATTTTGAGGGGAGACATACCAGTGGTATTGTAACTAAGTACAGACTTTTTTGATGAGGAAATTAGTATTCCCAACAATATCATTCCAAAACCGATATGTGCAACTGATGCCCCTGCAGATTTCAATTTACCTTTTAATCCTATAAAAATGTACGAAGCATTTGCTATTACCGCATATACGGCAGCAAATACTCCAAGGTGAATGGCTATTAAAAACCCTTGCCCCTTCTTTTCATAATTAATACCTCCCCAGATACTAATAGCAATTGTTATAGCGACAGCGATTGCGGTAGGTAAAGCTACTTTTTTAAGGAAAAGGTCTTTAGGAGTGTTTTTGTATTTAAAGTATTGAGTAGTAGCAGTTAGAGTGCCGAGAATGATAGCGACAAATATTTGCACCTGGTTGTGAAAACCTTCAGGATCTTCTCCAACCGCCCATTTGGTGTTGATTAATTTATTAATTACCGGAAGCGACGTGATAATCATTATCACAAAGGCTGATAAAAAGAGAATAAGCGAACCGATAAACATCCAGAATTCACGGCTGTAAGTATTTTCTTCCTTAACAATCGTAGGTATTTTGTTATCACGGCTTAGTAACCAAAAGAATAATCCTATTGCGGAAAATGCTGAAATAAGAGAAAAAACAACAAAAAAGTAATTTAAAACATTCAGCCCTATAAAAAGAGCAGCAACCATTAAACGATGATTCTTTGTTTTTGCTGCAATAAAAGGTGGTATCCAGAAAAATACATTTAAAAACAGGTATAACTGCACATTCATCCCCAAGTCAGTAAATGCATGAACAGAAGTATCTCCCAATACGCCACTCCTAGTAAGGAAAGTAGAATATAAAATCAGCAAAAAGCTAAGGACGTAAAAAGCATAGGTGCTTTTTAAAGAATAACCGCTGCTGCGATAAATAAGATTTGTATGAAGGCCGGCAACCATAACAAGCCACGGCACAAGTGAAGCATTTTCTACCGGGTCCCACGCCCAGTAGCCGCCAAATGTAAGGCTTTCATACGCCCAGGCAGCACCCATCATAATGCCCACACCTAAAATACCTGTAGAAAAAGCAGCCCAGGGAATGGCTCGTTTTGTCCAGCCGATATGGTCTTTTTTCCATAACCCAGCGATAGCATAAGAAAAAGGCACAATGGTAGATGCGAAACCTAAAAACAACACCGGGGGGTGAATGACCATCCAGTAATTTTGCAGTAAAGCATTGAGACCGTTACCGTCTTTCCATAAAGTCAGGTAATCTTTTCTTAATAAGCCTGTTGTCGCATCTTTAAATATCGGTGCGCTGTCAAAAAAGTTTTCATGTCTCAATAAAACGAAAGGGCTGCTTCCAACCTTTGCTCCCCAGAAGTACAACCCGGCAAGCATGGTAGCAAGACAAAACTGTGCAAAACTGACCACTGTCATTACAGGCGCTTCCCAGGTTCTCGCTTTCCAGATCAGAATCCATCCCAACACACAATGCCAGAAGGTCCACAACATAAAGCTTCCCTCCTGCCCTTCCCAAAAGCAACTCAAAAGGTACTCCACCTGTAAGGCACGGCTGCTATGCTGCCACGCATACTTATATTCAAATAAATGAGAGGAAATAATATAATATAAAGAAATAAATATAGAAATAACCGAAATGGTTTCCAGAAAAAATGCAACTCGCGCGATACGTATCCAACTATTCTTTTCGGCCGGGTCGTTATTATTTGCAGCTTTATAAAAAGCAACGGTGGCTACCAAAGAAGCCACCAGAGAAAGCATAACAAAAAAATGGCCTGTCTGCCCCGGCAATAAATGTTCTCCAATAAATTCCATGAGTACTATTTAATTTCGTAGCGTTATTTAGATTTATAATTTGCAGCAGTTCCCAACTCTTTTTTAGCCGCGTTCATATCATCTTTATATTTTGAAGGGCACTTAAGCAGAATATCCTGGCATTCGAAATGATCTCCTTCCACCCTTCCTTTCAATACAATCCTTTCGCTTTTTTCTATGTCAGCAGGCTTTGTATTGTTGTAAATCACTTTTATGCTGTTACCTAATGAATCAACGGCGGTGAAGGAAAGATAATTAGGGTTTTTTATAGGATCATAATTCATAGAGTTTTTTTCCATTTTTGCGATTAGGTGCACAAACTTTCCCGGTTTTTCTTTGGCCGAAGTAACCGTATCATAGGTAGTAATATCACCCATAAAACTTATCAAAACTGCAATAGATATGGCTATTAGCACCAATAAAATTATGTGGATTTTTTTCATCGTTTTCTCGCTTTTCGCAAATGTAAGCCAAAAACGTGTGGTTCAAATATGGACGGCTACGTCCTATTGTTAAATTCTTTTGTTTTCTGTTTTTCAAGAGCAGAAACAATAAAAAGCAGCAAAAAAGAATAATTTAAAAATGATTTTATACAGCCTTTTGGGAATTTATCAGAAGGCTGTTTCGAGCATAATCTACTTACTCTTATTTGTAGCAAAACCGCTTGATTTCAATTGCTCAAACAGCCTTTGTACTTTTGGTATGGCACTTTCATCGTTCTGATCAAAAAACCAAAAAGCCTCCATTCCAAATTTGTTCATATAATTATTCTGCGTATCGCCTTGAGATTTGTATTCAGCAATTGTCCAATCATGTACAATCATGTAGCTCACCAAATTCATAAACCCAAACCGTGCTGTACGATGAAACGTAAAAACAGGAGCTTGTTTGTTTATTCTGCTTTCAGGATAATCCTTTAATCCGCTAAAGTTAAATGTATCGAGTTCTGGCGGGTTCATTTCTAAACCACCTAATACTATAGGCTTATTTTTGCCGACAAAACGCTTTACTGCACGCAAAGCCATCAGACTGGCGGTTTTATGATGACCATGCTGATCAGGAGTTGGAAGCAACACGAGCACATAATCGTAAGAGGTGCGGGACAAAATCTGGTCAAGTTTTTTTTCAATCATTGCTACGTCCCACTTTACACCTCCTACATAAGGCTTTGGATCTTGAGAATAGAAATCATCGACCTGGTCAAAAAAGAAAAAATTCCTGATACCCATTATTTTTCCTGAAGCCATCAGCTCCCTCTTTCTTATTGCTGGCAAGTATGTACGACCAATGGAAGAATCCCTCAAATTCAATCCATAATACTCTGACGCAAGCTCGGTATTTCTATACCCACCTTGACCGTCTGTCATAAGAGCCAGATCGGCAACTCCTTTCAGATCATGTACTATTTTATAAACAGTTACCGGGAAAGTGGTTTCGTCATCGGGATGAGAGGTAACGATAAGCACCTTGGGACCAGGATTAGATTGAGCAAAAATGGCAGCAAAAGAAAAACTTAAGAACAGGCAGGCGAGTAATTTTTTATACATTTATATGAGCTTGTGTTAAATAATCTTATTCATAAAGAAAAAGGACAGCAAAATAAAGCCTTCTAAAAATAAAGATTCATTATAAAAATCATGAAAAATAAATCAGTACTCTTTTTTTGTTACTGCATCTTTCTTTTGTCATCGTGTAAAAGCACAGGATATAAAGATAAAAAAACCGTAAAAGATCAATTAATCTTTACTTTAGAAAAGGTAACAGATAGCTTATATGCGCCACTTGCTTTAGAAAATGCGCATGATGGATCACAACGGATTTTTATAGCAGAACAAGCAGGAAGAATAATGATTTTAAAAAATGGAAGATTATTAAAAGAACCTTTCTTAAACATCAGATCGTTGCTTGTTCCAATGAAGAATGAATATATGGACGTGGGCATCCTAGGTTTCGCCTTTCATCCTGATTATAAAAATAACGGCCGATTTTTTGTTCACTACAGTGCACCGTCAAAAAAAGGTTTTGACAATACATCGGTATTAGCCGAATTTAAAGTATCAGCAAATAATCCGGACAGAGCGGACCCGCAGGGAAAAGTAATATTGGAAGTAGACCAACCGCAATCAAATCACAATGGTGGAAACATTGTTTTTGATAAAAAAGGTTATCTGTATATTGGTTTTGGAGACGGTGGCGGACAAGGAGATGCTCATGGCAATCCTGGCAATGGACAAAATTTGAATCAATTACTTGGAAAGATCATCCGTATTGATGTTGATCATAAAAGCCCTTACAGTATTCCTGCTGACAACCCTTTTGTCGGCAAGGAAGGGCGTGATGAGATATGGAGTTATGGCATGCGAATGCCCTGGCGCATTTCATTTGACGAAAAAACAGGAAAACTATTTTGTGGAGACGTTGGTCAGGACACTTATGAAGAAGTTGATATTATTGAAAAAGGAAAAAATTATGGGTGGCGCGCAATGGAAGGCTTTCATCCTTATGACAGCATTTTATATGAAAAAGGAGGCAATTTTGCTTTACCTATAACTGAGTATCCTCACAAAGAAGGAGTTTCCATAATTGGCGGTTATGTATACAGAGGCGAAAAATTTCCCCTATTGCAAGGGAAATATATTTTTGGCGATTGGGCATTTAAGGTTTTTTACCTCGAACAGAATTCTAAACAACAATGGATAAAACACGATTGCAAGTTTGAGGGAAAAGATGATAATAAGTTCGATTTTAGAATTAATAGTTTTGGTACGGATGAATCAGGTGAAATTTATATGGTAACTCAAAATGAAATTGGGGCAATTAATCGTTCGGGCGTTGTTTACAAAATTAAACTAGCAAATTCTGAGAAAGAATGAACTGAAATTTTCAGTACCGTTTGATTCTATGTTATTTATTGTCATCTATTTATTGGTAAATCATGACTTAGTTCCATTCCAACCGATGTTCTTGGTTTAAACCCTGTCCAATTACCATCATTGGAATTCTGCTTAAGGTCCAGGTATTTGCCGTAGTCTTTACCTTGCAAATAGATACCGAGAAATGCGGTTACAAAATGTTGGTTTACGTTATTAATTCGTCTTTCGTCCCAAACTGGTTCGGAATATCGGTAATATTCATCCAAACTCAAACCCTGTTTAAAACTTTCATACGGCGCGGGATTTGGAGCAACGTTATGGCGGGCGTTAACGTATGTAAAGAGATACCTGTCTGCATGTATAGCTTGTGTATAAATTGCCTTAATGCCATTTTCATACATAGAAATATCATCCTGGCTTCCAGCAACAAAAAATGTAGGCAGGTGTAACCCGCTAAGACCTACTGAATCCCATACTCCCGAAGCCATTCCCCACGGAGCAAAAGCTACTACTGCCTTTATTCTTTTATCCTGCGAATTGGCAAAAGCTTCATTGCCTGCGGCTCTAATTTTCAGTGCATCACTTCCGCCGGTTATTGACTGAAAGAAAGCTATTGCTTTTTTACTATATCCTGCACCTGTCGTATTTAATGCTCCATATCCACCCATTGAATAACCAATAAGCCCAGTTTTGGATGCATCTACTAATCCCGATAAAAAGCTTTTGCTTTGGGCCTGGCTTAACCGGTCCATCTCATCTAAAACAAATAACTGGTCTAAAGAGCGGTTTAGCAAAGTGCTGCTGAAATTTGCAGCATCTTCAAACGTAGATTCAGTATGACCTATAGATGCTACTACATAACCTTTGGAAGCGAGGTTCTCAGCGAGGTAAGTAAACAACAATCTTGATCCTGTAAAACCATGCGATAAAATAATTAAAGGAAAAGCTCCGGCAGAGCGATCAGGATTGGCATTTCGCAAACATCTACCCTTAAACGAAAAAGGGATCAAAGGTCTTTTTATATCACCTTTATTACCCATTAGCTCATGATATACTTCCATCTCTTTTTTATGAGCAGGAATTATAGCAGGGTACCAAACTTCCACTTTTAAGGTCCGATTGTATATAGGTACCACGCTATCTTTATAATGAAGAATATCAAGCTGATTTTTATGTAAAAGATTAATTGTCTGTACGCCTACATGAAAATTGCCTCTTTTTGACAATTCCGGAGCATCAGGTAAAAGATCACCGTAAATAAATTCAGAATTGTCTTTCTTTTCAGCACCTGTAACAGCAGATGTACCTAAATCATATTGTGCGTTTGCAGAAGAAACAAACAAAAATAAAAAAGCCAGACAAGACAAAAGAGACAAGAAATGTAATCGCATAGAGTGTACAATTAATAATCTATAATGGTAAAAAACGGTATTTAAAATAAAGTATAAAAAAATTTAAAAGTAATGTTAGAGATGGAAACGGTAAAACTAATATCTTAATAAGACATTACATTTTACGGTTTTAATCAATTCCGTTTTATTATCTTTTGAAAATATTCATTTTTATACTCATACATAAAAACACATTAATTATCCTTAAAATTTTATTAAAAATCAATTAAACGAAAAGTTAAATTAAAAAGTCCTATTTTTATTTTTTTAAATCAAAACTTTTGCACATGCCATCCAAATCTAGTTGGATAGTAAAGCCGGTACTAACTGCGCTCTTGCTATTTCTATTTAACTCTGTTTTTGCCCAAAAAACTGTAACGGGCAAAATAATTAACAAAGCCGGAAATCAACCTATCTCTGGCGCTTCTATCAGGATAAAAGGATCAAATACCGGTACACAAACAAACGATGAGGGAACTTTTTCAATTAATGTTCCTAAAAACAACAGCGTATTACAAATTTCTGTAGTAGGCTTCGAAAACATTGAAGTTCCTGTTAACAACCGTACCTCTTTAGGCACCGTATCATTAAATCCCACCACCTCTACCCTAAATGAAATAGTAGTAACCGGATACACAACCCAACGTAAAAAAGACATTACCGGTTCGGTATCGGTCGTAAGCGCCAAAGAACTGGTAGCCAACCCGGGGTCAAACGTAGAAAGTTTGCTGCAGGGTAAAGCATCTGGTGTTACAGTAGGTACGTCAGGTGTACCTGGTGCTGGCGCATCTATCAGAATTAGGGGTTTTACAACTTTTAACCAAAATGAACCTTTATATGTAGTAGATGGTGCCCGAGTCGGATCAATTTCAGACCTAAATCCTAATGATATTGAATCTCTCCAGGTATTGAAAGATGCATCATCTGCTGCTGCTTATGGTGCTGCCGCAGCTAACGGTGTTATTATTATAACAACCAAAAAAGGTAAGGGAAAGTCAAAAATAACTTATGACGCTTATTATGGTGTGCAATCTTTAACTAAGCAGTATGATCTTTTGAATACTGAAGAGTATGGCAGATATCTTTTACTACTTCAAAAAGGAATTCCCGGACAAACTAATACCACTTTCAATCTTGGACAATATAATGGCGGTCAGGCTTCTACTGCAACACCTGTTATTCCTGAGTATATTTTAGCTGGTACTGCAAGCGGTGTTCAGGCTGGCGATCCTGCTGCTGATCCGAGTAAATATAAGCTCGATTTAAATGATGTAAATGGAGAGGGCACTTATTTAATAGTTCCCGCAAATAAAACAGGTACAGACTGGATGAAAGCCGTAACACGGGCTGCGCCAATGCAAAGTCATAATATCTCTGTATCAGGCGGCAGTGAAACAGGAAATTACTTGTTAGGACTTGGTTATTATAACCAGGATGGTATCATTGATTTTACTGGTTACAAAAGGTATTCCGTACGTGCTAACACCAACTTTATTGTCAAAAACAAAATTCGTGTAGGGGAAAACCTCCAATTAAGTTACATTGATAACAGAGGTTTTGATAACCAAAGTGAAGGAAATGCTATCTCTATGGCTTATCGTATGCAGCCGATAGTACCTGTATTTGACCTCAAGGGGAACTTTGCAGGAACCCGCGGTTCAAACCTGGGTAATGCTTCTAATCCTTATGCTGACCGTTACCGCGGCAAAGATAACAAGGACCGTAAGGTGGGTATTATAGGTTCTGCCTATGCCGAAGTTGATTTCTTAAAATATTTTACTGCAAAGACAGTATTAGGTATGGATTACGGAAATAGCAATTATTACTATTTCAACGTGCCGGCTTATGAGAACGCAGAAGGCAGAGGTGGCATAGGTAATTTTGGTGAGGGTGAAAGTTATAATTACCAGATGACATGGTATAACACACTTAGCTTTCATAAGCTCTTCCTTAATAATCATGATGTTCGCGTTTTACTGGGAACAGAAATGGTTGAAGGTGCAGGACGCGGAGTAAACGCAAGCACCAATAATTATTTTTCATTCGACAGGAATTTCTGGCAGGTAAACTCCGGATTGAATACGACTCCTCATGGAGACAGCTATGAGTATCGTTACAGAAAGCAATCTCCTGTTATTGCAAAAGTGGATTATAATTACCTGGATAAATATTTATTAAGTGCCTCATTCAGAAGAGATGGTTCATCCAATGCTTTTGGTCCGACTAACAAATATGGTAACTTCTCCTCAGTTAGTGCAGGATGGCGTATTTCTGAAGAAGCATTTATGCATAATAAGATAAGCTGGTTAAATGACCTTAAGTTACGTGCCGGCTGGGGAACCCTTGGTAATGATAATATCAGGGATTTTGGCTTTCTTACTTCTTATTCTGCTGATCTTGGTAACGCAGGTTACCCCATTGATGGAAGCAATACAAGCTTTTCTCCAGGTTTAAGGCATAATACAATTGGCAATCCAAACATTAAATGGGAACAATCAGCTACTGTCAATGTAGGTTTAGATGCGACATTATTTCACAACAGCGTTAACCTGGTTGTAGATGTTTATAACCGCAAGACAACGGACTTGTTGTATGAAAGACAATTAGACCCTATTGCTTTTGGTAACGTAAGCAGGCAGCCCGTAAACATTGGTGAAATGAAGAACAAAGGCGTAGATATAGGCCTTAATTACAGAGCTAATGTAGGTAAAGACTTTAAGTTTGACGGAGGTGTAACTTTTTCTCTCTATAGAAACACTGTTGGAGATATAGCCGATCCATTTTTTGAAGGTAACAGATCAAGAATTGACCCATTCAACCGTTCTGTAACCGGACGGCCAATTTCAAGCTTTTACGGATATATAATTGATGGTTTCTTCCAAAACCAGGCAGAAGTAGATGCTTTGGAACAAGACAATAAAGGCATTGGCAAATGGAGATATAAAGACATTTCCGGACCGGGAGGCAAGCCTGATGGTAAAATAACGCCTGAGGATAGAACTTTTATGGGCAGTCCACATCCTAATTTCACTGCAGGTATAAACCTGAACGCTTCTTATAAAAACTTTGACTTTTCCACTTTTTTATATTGGAAAGACGGAGGAGAAATTGTTAACTATGTGCGCTATTGGACAGACTTCAATACCTTCCAGGGCAACAGGGACAAAAGAGTTTTGTATGATAGCTGGACACCAGATCACAGAAATGCTAAACTGCCTGTATTAGATGCTTCTGATGGTGCAAGTGGACAGGTTCCTGTCAGCTATTATGTTGAACCAGGAGGTTATTTAAGACTTAAAAACCTTTCAGTTGGATACACACTTCCCGCAAGTGTTCTTAAACGTTTTAATATAGACCGCTTAAGAATATACGTACAAACTCAAAATTTATTTACTATTACGAAATACACTGGTTTAGATCCTGAGATTACTACTCAGCAAGTAGGCAGAGGAGATTATAGACAAGCCAGGTCTGATGCTAATAGTTTAGGTGTAGACTACGGAAATTTCCCAACACCAAGAATTATAACAGGAGGTATAAACCTGACTTTCTAAATTAAAAACAGCTTAAAGATCAATAAAAATATATGAAAAGAAATAAATTTCAATTACTCGTTTTAGGCCTTACGCTTATAGCGGGTACGCTCATACTGCAGGCTTGCAAAAAAACCTTCTTAGATGCTCAGCCGTATGGTCAATATAGTACTGAACTTATTAAAAATAAAAAAGGTTTAGAAGGTTTATTGGTTGGAGCTTATGGGGTTTTAGACGGCCAAGGTGTATCAGGAGATTCATGGGAAACTTCTGCTTTAAATTGGGCAACTGCAGGCGTAGCAGCGGATGATGACTATAAAGGGACCGATGCAAATGACCAACCCCAGATGACTGAAGTGGAGCAATATAAATCTCAACCTACCAACCGATACTTTTATAACAAATGGCTGGCCGTGTACGAAGGGGTTTCGAGGTCAAATGATGTAATTCGGCTGGCGAATGATCCTGCGATTACTTTAACCGATGATGAAAAGAAAAACATCATGGGACAGGCAAGATTCTTAAGAGGTCATTTTCATTTTGAAGCAAAGAAATTGTGGAACAATGTACCTTACATTTCAGATTCAACCACAAAATATAGCAATACTGCAGATATATGGCCAAATATAGAGGAAGACCTAAAATTTGCATACGACAATCTTCCTGAAACGCAGGATTTGGCTGGAAAGGTAAATAAATGGGCCGCTGCCTGCTATCTTGCTAAGGCATACATGTACCAACATAAGTATATGGAAGCAAAAGCCTTATATGATATTATTACCGTTAGCGGTCAAACATCGCAAGGTAAAAAGTATGCTTTGCAGGATGCCTTCTGGAAGAACTTTGATGCATCTTTCGACAATAATTCAGAAGAAGCGTTTGGTATAGCAACAGCAGCTTCAGGTAATGTGGATGCAAGTGGTGAAGCATCTTTAGGCCTCGCTTTTCCTTATGGAGGAGATTTCGGTTGCTGTGGTTTCTTTCAACCTTCTCAAAACCTGGTTAATGCTTATAAAACAAGCGCTGATGGCTTGCCTCTCTTTAATACTTTTAATGATGCTGATCTTAAAAACGACGCAGGTTTAAAAAGTGAAGATCCTTTTCAAAATGATGTCGTTACTCCATTAGATCCAAGGTTAGACTGGTCAGTTGGCAGACGCGGTGTTCCTTTTTGGGATTGGGGTCCTCACCCGGGTTACTCCTGGATCAGGGATCAGAACTATGCTGGTCCTTTCAGCCCTAAAAAGCACATCTATTCTAAAAAAGATGTTGGTACCCTTACCTCTTCCGGATGGCATAATATAACTGCAAAAGATGTTTATTTAATCCGTTATGCAGATGTATTACTAATGGCTGCAGAAGCAGAAATAGAAGTAGGTTCGTTAGAAAAAGCGCGGGAATATATAAATATAGTTCGTGCACGAGCTAAAAACCCTGCCAGCTGGGTGCCAAATGCACCTGCGAACTATGTAATTAATATTTATACCACTCCGTTTGCAGATCAGACTGCAGCAAGAACAGCAGTACGTTTCGAAAGAAGACTGGAACTGGCTCATGAAGGTCATCGTTTCTTTGACCTCGTGCGTTGGGGCATTGCTGCTGAAACATTGAATACTTATCTTGCTAAAGAAAAGACTAAACGTATTTATAAGCAAACTGCTGTGTTTACTAAAGGTAAGAATGAGTATTTCCCAATTCCGGCAGCGATTATAGATGTAGCTGCAAAATATGGTAATACATTAAAACAAAACCCAGGCTACTAAAAATTAATATTTTAAACAAAAAGAGGTTGTCTTCCTAATCGAAGACAACCTCTTTTTGTTTATGCGAAAAACAATAAAAGTTACAAGCAATTCAAATTAAATGGATTGCTGTGTAAGATTAGAAGCGGCTGCATTATCAAGAAACCATTGTACTTCCCCACCTACTGGTTTTATAAGCTGCGCCGGATAATTATTTATATCAGTCTTATCTTCAATTACATGATGAACTGCTTCTGCTTTTCCTTCTCCGTAAACCAAAAATGCTATATGGTGAGCGTTACTAATTAACGGAGCATTAATTGTAATTCTATACATTTTTTGATCCTCAAGAAAAACTTCCTTTACAGATGGTTCCTTGTCATTTAAAACTGCTGTATATGGAAATAATGAAGCTGTATGTGAATTATCACCAAGACCTAGCAATACAAGGTCAAAACGCGCTTCTTCGCCTTTGAAAAATTGTTGTATAGTCTCTGCATATTTTTGTGCAGCAACCCGCGGTTCTACACTTGTGTCAACAGGAAATATTTGAGACTCGGAAATTCTTAGAGGATCAAACAAAGCTGTTTTTGCCATTAAATAGTTACTGTTGGGGTCAGAATGTGGCACATATCGCTCGTCTCCGAAGAAAAAATAGACCTTTCTCCAATCTATCTTTTTTGCATATTCAGATGCCAACAACTCGTATAGCTTTTTTGGAGAGCTGCCACCTGATAGTGCAACTGAAAACATTCCTTTTGTAGTTATTGCCTGTTGAGCAACCGTTGCAAAATATTCCGCTAATTTTTCAAGAACTTCCTTCTCGGTTTTATAAGTATTCAACTTCATTTACTTCCGCTTTTTTTATTGACAGGTAATGTAAACCAATGAAATCCATCACGGGCTATGAGTGCTTCAGCAAGTTCAGGCCCCCATGAGTCAGCAGAATAATTCGGAAAATTTAAACTCTTTTTGTTGTTCCATGTTGATAAAACAGGCATAATCAAATCCCAGGCTTCTTCGACCTGGTCGCCCCGCATAAACAGCGTTTGATCACCCATCATTGTATCAAGCAACAATGTTTCATAAGCTTCAGGAGCCTGGCTCGCATAAGTTCCTTTATAATCAAAAACCATGTCAACTGTATTTAAAATCATATCGAGGCCGGGACGCTTTGCCTGAACCTCGAGTCGTATGCTCATTTCGGGTTGTATACTTATTATCAGGCGGTTTTGCTGCCAGCTTTCCACTGCTTCTTTTGGAAATACAAAATGTGGTACATCTTTGAATTGTATACTTATTACCGACGAAGCCTGGTGCATACGTTTTCCGGTACGTACATAGAAAGGAACTCCCTGCCACCGCCAATTGTCAATGAAAAATTTTATTGCTGCAAAAGTCTCTGTATTAGAGTCAGGATCAACCTTTGCCTCTTCCCGGTAGCCCGGCACCTGCTTCCCTTCCATCCATCCTTTACCATATTGTCCTCTTACCGCAGACATGCGAACATCATCGGGTGTAAATTTGCGCATGGCCCTTAGTACATCAACTTTGCGGTTTCGCACTTCGTCGGCATTGAAATTAATAGGAGGTTCCATAGCGATAATACAGAGAAGCTGTAACAAATGATTTTGTATCATATCGCGCAGCGCACCTGCTTTGTCATAGTAGTCTCCTCGGTCCTCAACTCCAAGCTGTTCTGTTACTGAAATCTGTACATGTTCAATATAACTTCGATTCCATACCGGCTCTAAAATAGAATTGGCAAATCGAAAGGCAAGAATATTTTGTACTGTTTCTTTGCCAAGATAATGGTCAATGCGATAAATCTGTCGTTCTGTAAAAATGCTTCCCAGCAGCTTGTTCAACTCTTTGGCAGATTCTAGGTCGTGACCAAAAGGTTTTTCTATAACAATTCTTGTTTTATCAGGATCAGTCCCCAGGTTACTCTTAGAAATATTTTTAGCAATGATTGGGAAAAAGTTAGGTGATACAGCCAGGTAATATATTACGGTTGCTTTTGCGTTCCATTCATTATTGTGGTTTTCGATTCTCGTCCCAAACTCCTTATAGCTATCTGGATTAGTGGCATCCGCTATCTGGTAGTAAATATGTTGTGAGAATTCTTCCCACTTTCCGTCTTCAGCTTTTCCACTCCTTGAAAACTGGTTTATCCCCTCATGCAATTTTACCTTATACTCATCATCAGTTAACTTAGTACGACCTGTGCCAATTATAGAAAATTGTTCCGGAAGCCACCCGTCCAGAAACAAATTGTATAGAGCAGGAGCAAGTTTGCGGTAATTAAGATCACCTGTACCTCCAAAAATAATAAAGATGGTAGGTTCAGATTTTGAAGTTCGGATCATGCTATTTTTATAAGATAATTATGTATTATGTATTAAATCTTCTTCATTCTCAGCAAGCCATTGCGTATGAAAAACACCCTCTTTGCCAATCAGTTCATAGGTGTGAGCGCCAAAATAGTCGCGCTGAGCCTGTATTAGGTTCGAGGGCATTCGCTTGCTTCTAAAGGCGTCAAAATAACTTAGTGAAGATGCGTAAGCAGGCATGGCAATACCTGCAGCAGTTGCTTTTGATACTATTGACCTTGCTCCGGGCAGAGCTTCTGCAATCAATTCCTTTACTTTGCCGTCCAGCAGTAAATGCTGAAGAGACGGATCTTTTTGATAAGCATTAAAAATATCATTAAGAAACAGCGATCGGATAATACAACCTCCCCGCCAGATTTTTGCTATCTCATCCAGGTTTAAATTATATTGAAAATCTTTAGAAGCTTTTTGCAACAAATGCATTCCTTGAGAATAAGTAATGATCATGCTGAAGAAAAAGGCTTTTTCTAATTCTGCCACAATAGTATCTGTATTATCGTTATCAAGTTGCGTTTCTTCAGTACTATATAAAGTGGCAGCTTTTTCTCTCAGCTGCTTATACTTCGATAGATCTCGCATTGCAACTGCGGTGTCGATGGTCGTTATTGGTGTTTCCAGATCCATTGCAACCTGCGAAGTCCATTTACCGGTTCCCTTCGCCCTTGCTTCATCTTTTATATCATCTACCAGCAAATGATCAGTACCGGGAGCTTTAAAAGCAAAAATATCTTTAGTAATATCAATTAAAAAAGATTGTAACCGGCCTTCATCCCATTTCTCAAATACCTTATGAATTGCATCATTGTCAAATTTTAACCCGTTTTTCAGCAATTCATATGTTTCAGCAATTAATTGCATTAAACCATATTCTATGCCATTGTGAACCATTTTTACAAAATGACCTGCAGCGCCGGGTCCAATATAAGTGACACAAGGCTCGCCGTCTACTTTTGCAGCGATGGCGTCAAACACCGGTTTCATTTGTGAATAGGCCTGCTTATCTCCCCCTGGCATCATACTGGGGCCTTTTCTTGCACCTTCTTCTCCCCCTGATATTCCCATGCCGAAAAAGTGCAATCCCTTTGCTTCCAGTTCAGTTACGCGTCTTGTTGTGTCAGTAAAATGGGAATTACCGCCATCAATTAAAATATCACCTTTATCCAGTAATGGTGTCATTTCTTTAATCACACTATCCACAATTTTTCCCGCAGGAACCAACATGATAATTGAGCGTGGCGTTTGAAGACTTTGAACAAAATCATGTGCTGATGTAAAGGCCTTGACTGGTTTCCCGTGTCCTTCTTTTTCAAGCAGTGCTACCTGTGCAGGGTTTTTATCAAAGCCCGCAACAGCAAAGCCGTGATCAGCCATATTCAACAAAAGATTGCGGCCCATCGTACCAAGACCTATCATTCCAAAAGTATATTTATTACTTGTTTCGCTCATTGTTATGTAAAGTTTTCAAGTTTAAATTGTTCCAATATTTGTATGGTAGATGCAGGGCTGGTATGATGCATAGCGCGAATACCTAATCTGCTTGCAGCATGAACAAACATAATGCGATCATCAAAATATATACATTGCTCAGGAGGCGCCTGGGCAATTCCCATAGCCAGTTGAAATATACCGGGATCTGGCTTACGCATCTTTACTTCACATGAAGAAATGAACGCATCGAAGCAATCATGCAGCTTAAACTTTTTTACCCGGTATTCGTTAAACTCCCTGCCTTCATTATTAATAGAAATAATACGAAAACCGCTGTCTGCTTTCCATTCTTTCAGCCATTGCAACATTTCGGGCAACTCCTGGGATTGAGAAAACATAAATTCTTTAAAATCTTCTCTAGGGAAGTCACGGGGATGATTGAAAATAACAGTATCTAAATACTCATCCAGAGTGATTTTTCCAATCTCATAAATATTAAATATAAAATTGTGTAACGCATCAACTTCTGCAAAATCAAGATTAAACTTTTCGCATGCTTTTTTTCTTGACTCAGATCCCCACCCATTAGTTAATAATACCCCACCTATGTCGAGAAAAAGAATTTTTGCATGTGTACTTTCCATTAGTGGAATTATTTATTTTTTTCGTTGCTCTTCGATTGCCTTTAATAATTTTTCGTAAGGTTTATTGAACTTTTCAATCCCCTCATCTTCTAATTTTTGAGTAATCTCATCGATATTAATACCTATTTCCTTTAGCTTCTCCATTGCCAAGTGAGCCTCATTCAAATTTTCCTCTAAACGGTTTTCAGGGTTGCCGTGATCGCGAAATGCTTCCAGTGTTTCCATTGGAATGGTGTCAACTGTATCAGGGCCGATTAATGCTTCAACATATTTTACGTCGGAGATAGAAGGATCTTTACTGCTGGTGCTGGCCCACAAAACTCTTTGTGGCCTTGCTCCTTTTTCTTCGAGTTTTTTAAATCTTTCGCTGCTAAAAACACGCTTGTAAATCTGGTAAGCTTTCTTTGCGGATGCAATCGCCACTTCACCCTTCAGTTCATTAAAGCCCTTTTCATTTAATAAAGGATCTACCATTACATCAATACGGCTTAGAAAAAAGCTGGCAACCGATGCTATGTGGTCGATTGGCTTACCTGCACTCAACCTGTCTTCAAGTCCTGCAATATAAGCCTCAGTAACTTCCTCATATCGTCCAAGACCAAAAAGCAATGTTACATTTATATTAATACCCTCACTTATACATGTACGAATGGCAGGAAGGCCCTCGGCCGTTCCGGGTATTTTTATCATTACATTTTTACGGGCTAACCTTTTCCACAAGTCCCTTGCTTGTCTGATTGTTCCTTCAGTATCACGTGCTAAGAACGGCGATACTTCAAGGCTAACATATCCGTCGGCTCCTTCCACTTCTTCTTCGTAAACCGATTTAAATAAATCTGCTGCCGCTTGTATATCATCTATTGCCAATGCGTAAAAAATTTCTTCAGGGCTTTTACCCTCTTTTGCAAGCCGAGCAATTTGCTCATCATAATCACTGCTGCTGCTTATGGCTTTTTCAAATATGGCAGGGTTCGACGTCACTCCTCGAACGCCGTCTTCGTCAATCAGTTTTTTCAGCCCACCTGATTGTATCAGTTTACGCTCAGTAAAATCAAGCCAGATGCTCTGACCAAAATCATGTATTCTTTTTACATTATTAGTTGACATAATATAGTTGCTTTTAAAAAAATTTTATACAAATACCAGTTATTTAAAAATAACTTTTAAAATATTTTAGAGACGAGCGTTACAACAAATTCAACATCGTTGTGTCACTCACTTGTACTTCATTATTGTCTATTCAACCTTTTCCAGCCAGTGATTTAAACAAGTTTAAAAAACAGCAAGTTTAAAAATTAAAATAATTGGCGAAAAATCATTTAAAATGCTATCCACCATTTACTACACGCCACGCCGTTTTTTTTATTATTTATTATTAATAATCAGGGAAATAGCAAATAACGAATTACCTATTAATTAATGCTTTGGCTCTCGATACTACATTATCTGTTGTAAATCCAAATTCTTTATATAGATCTTCTGCCGGCGCCGATTCACCAAAAGTAGTCATTCCTATTGTATCACCTTCATCCGTTACATATTTATGCCAGCCAAGCACAGAACCTGCCTCAACTGCAAGCCTTTTTTTCATTGCTTTAGGAAAAACTTTTTCTTTGTAAGCTGCATCCTGTTTTTCAAACAATTCCCACGAAGGCATGCTGATAACTCTTGCTGCAATAGACTCTTCTTTTAGTCTAGCCTGTGCATCTATCAGCAAAGCCACTTCAGAACCGGTTCCTATTAAGATAATATCAGGTTCTTTTTCAGAATCAGATAATATATACGCACCCTTTTCCAGTTCAATTGCTTTTGCAAACTTCGATTGGTCAATAACAGGAATGGATTGCCTGGTCAAAACTATAGCAACAGGGCCATCTTTATGTTCAATAGCTACTCGCCAGGCCTGTGCTGTTTCGTTCGCATCTGCCGGGCGTATTACCATTAAATTTGGAATAGACCGTAAAGAAATAAGTTGCTCAACCGGCTGATGGGTCGTTCCGTCTTCACCCAAGCCAATGCTATCGTGTGTATAAATAAAAATCGGCCTAACCTTCATAATAGCGGCCAGCCGGATAGGAGGACGCATATATTCAGAAAAGATAAGAAAAGTTGCACCATAAGGAATCAATCCTTTAGTGAGGGCAATGCCATTTAAAGCAGCACCCATTGCGTGCTCACGAATTCCAAAGTGGAAATTTCTACCGCTTCTGTCGTCTTTTGTAAAGGAAGTATACTTATCAAGATTAGTATCTGTAGACGGAGCCAGGTCAGCTGATCCACCGATCAGACCAGGCAAACTATCAGCAATGGCATTTAACACTTTACCTGAAGCTTTACGCGTAGCGACTTTACCTTCAGCGGGGTCAAAAACGGGCAGCTTGTCTTTCCAGCCGTCAGGCAATTTACCCGTTCGCTCAAGGTCGTACTCTGTCCACAGCTCAGGATACTTTTCCTTGTACGACTGGTATAATTCGTTCCATTTTTGTTCAAGCCTTACGCCCTCATCACCTTTACCGCGATAGTAGTTCAGTACCTCATCAGGAACAACAAAGGATTGTTCAGGATCAAAACCGAAATTCTTCTTAACCAACTTCACTTCATCCGCGCCAAGAGGCGAACCATGCGCACTGGCTTTATCCACTTTATTGGGACTTCCAAATCCAATATGTGTACGCACTTTTATCAGCGATGGTCTTTCCGTTTCTTCTTTCGCATTTTTTACAGCTTCAGTTAAAGCTTTCAAATCATTTCCATCTGCTACTGTCTGCACGTGCCAACCGTATGCTTCAAAACGCTTGGCGACATCTTCATCAAATGCAAGCGAAGTATCACCTTCTATTGATATGTGATTATCGTCGTAGAAATAAATCATGTTTCCTAGTCTTAAATGCCCGGCAAGGGAAGCCGCTTCTGCTGTCACACCTTCCATGATGTCGCCATCGCTGCAAATTGCATAAATTTTATAATCAAAAAGATTAAAACCAGCCTTATTATACCGGGCGGCAAGATGTTTCTGCGCTATGGCAAATCCAACTCCATTGGCAAAACCTTGTCCCAGAGGGCCGGTAGTTACATCGACACCATCAACAAGCCCATATTCAGGATGACCTGCTGCTTTACTATGTAACTGCCTGAAGTTTTTAATATCATCAAGCGAAATATCATAGCCGGTAAGATAAAGATAACTGTACTGTAACATGCAAGCATGACCCGCTGATAAGATAAACCTGTCGCGGTTAGGCCATTCAGGATTTTTGGGGTTGTAATTCATAGTATGTGCCCAAAGAACATGACCTATAGGGGCTATGCCCATCGGCGTACCGGGATGCCCTGAATTTGCCTTTTGTACAGCATCGGCAGATAATACACGCACTGTATTAATGCCTAGTTGCTCAATATCTTGTGTTGTTGCGTTCATAGTATTAATCTTTTTGTATCGCTGGTATTTTATTTTCAAAAGAATTTACAGCAGTCATCATAGGATTTGTCTCCTTTTTTAACCATAACCGCGCACCTCCTTTAATCCCGTCTTTATTGGAAACAAGCTTTATATTACTATCTAAATGAAAATTTAAATTTTTTGAATTGCCTCCTCCTATGTACAGATAGTCATAATTAAAAACCGTTTTCAAAATTTTTAAAACTTTTTGCATCCGTTTATTCCATTTTTCTTTACCTACTTTCTCAAAAGCCTTTTCACCAATATAATCATCGTACGAATCTTTTTTAGCAATAGGATGATGTGCAAGTTCTAAATGCGGCAGCAGATAACCATCCTGCAATAAAGCAGTGCCAAAGCCAGTTCCAAGGGTAATAACAATCTCGAAACCAGTTCCGCTTACTACACCAAGGCCTTGCATGTCTGCATCGTTTACCACCCGCACCGGCTTTCCCAATTCATCCTGGAGTTTCTTTGCCAGATTTACGTTTTTCCAAACATCCGTACCAAGATTGGGAGCTGTAATAATTGTACCTTCTTTTACATAACCAGGAAATCCAACTGATATTTTATCGTATTCAGGAAATCCGTCTACTAAGCTTTTAATTGTATCTATTACATTTTCAGGATCGGCAGGCTCAGGAGTGGGAACTCTTTTGTAATCCATTTGCAATTCGCCACTGCTGTTTAAAATAGTGGCTTTTATGTGAGATCCTCCTACATCAATCGAAAGAATTTTTAAATCTGAAACAGTCTCCTGCATAAATAGAATTTATTGGTGAATATATGTTCTTATGATAAATTTTAAAAGGTTACTATTGAAAAAATTGAACCAGACTTTGAAGGTGGATGATGAAAAAAACTTGTTTAAGAAAACTATTCGTGGTGCTTATTCACTATTTGCCTCACCCCTTCCTGGTAACTTGTTGCTTTAGATTTAAAATATTTTTCGAACTTACTGCTGTCAAAAAAATAATCTCTATCATATTGATATCGCATCTCATACAACTCACCCAGGAATGGTACAAACACCCCAAGAGCATGGAGTGCCCATGCAGGTAATAATTGGTATTTATAAAATCTTTCTTCTTTTCCCATTTCTGTTGCAAATAGCTTTATCCATTCTTCTCCGGTTAATGAATTGGGGTCTGTAGGTAAATTCCATATTTGATTAAAGGCTTCGGGAGTATTTCCAAGCAGAGCTGTTGCTTTGCCGGCATCAGGGGTATATGTAAATGAATGTTTCGTTTTTGCACTAAAAAACCATTGGGCTTTTTTGTTTTTCAAAAGATTCTTATAAACCAACTCTATCAATACACTATTGTTGCCGATGGCGCCATAAAAATCTGCTGATCTTGCAATAAGTGCATTTAATTTTCCCTTTTCTACATTTTGTAAAATCATATTATCAAGCCTTGCCCTGATCTCGCCTTTTTTGCTTACCGGACTAATTGGAGATCTCTCGGTGATGTGTTTTACATTGTCGCCACCTATCATATACACATTATCAAAAAACACAAGCTTACTGTTATTTTCTACACACGCATCAATTACGTTATGCATGAGTGGCGGCCAGATTTCTCGCCATACTTTTAATTTATAAGGTAGCCCCACTGTAACATATACTATTTGCGAATTTTTTACAGCTTCAAAAATTGCATTACGGCTTGTTAAATCTGCAGCAAACAAAGTATCGGTATCATTTACTTTTTTTGGGTTCCTGCTTACCAATCGAATTTCGTTGGTATATGATCGTAGTGATTTGGCAAGGGAAATACCGATAGCGCCTCCTGCTCCTAAAACTGTCTGCATAGCTGAATGTGGTTTTGGATAAATGAGCACTCAGTCTTGCTAGTATCTCAAGTATATACCAAAAGTATTTAAGAAAACAGATATTCTTTTAGATGATTTATAATAAGGCTATGCTGATGCAGTATTATCGGCATTAGAAGATGCATCTTTATTGGAAAATGAATAATTGCGGCTGCAACGGCTTTTCCATTCGTGCGTGAACTTTTCTTTTTCTTCAGGCGTCATGCTTTGCCATTTATTTCTCATCTCACTATTCCAATATTTTCCACGTCCTCTCCATCCACCTCCACGAAAACCTCCAAATAAAATTCTTGATAAAACAAGAATACCGACTGCCTGGCCGAAAGTTATAACACGAACTCCTATTACAGGAGTTAAAATATTATTCCATAAAGTCATTACTATAAATGTAAATAACAATATTGCAACAGCAGCCATCAATATAAAACCTGCTAATTTTTTAATCCAAAAAGATTGTTTCATTTTTTAATTTTTTAATTTAATAATTCAATATCTCATCGTGCAATACGCGCAACTTGTTTCTGAGGTGCAGTACTGCATACCTTTTGCGCGATAATAATGTATTTACCGTTTCACCGGTTTGCTGTGCTATCTCTTTAAAGGACAATCCTTCCAGCTCGTTTAATATAAAGACGTATCGCTGTTCGGCTGGCAGTTCTTGAAGTGAGTTATTTAATTCCTCCCAAAAAAGTGAACGCAAATATTCTGTCTCGGGATTATTACTATTATCAAAAAGAATTTCTTTCCAATCAATTTCATCTTCATCTCCCGCTTCATTATAAATATCTGAAAACAGGTCAGGCTTATGTTTACGTTGCTGATCTGTTATTTTATTTCGCGCCACTGCAAACAACCATGCTCCTATCTCCTCTATCGGTTTCATTGTTTGAATTAGTTGGTAAAAAACATCCTGCAGTATGTCCTCAGCATCAGACTCTCTCACTACCCTTTTTCTTATAAAACCCATAAGTCGTTTGCTATACGTATTGATGACCTGGGTAATATTTTGCCGTTGAGCAGTACTCATTTTAGAAGATATAGTGACGGTATCATCCATGTACTTAGAAAGACGGATGAGAAAAGATAATATTTTAAAAAATAAAATTTTTTAAAATCTAATTTGTCTATACCATTAAAACAATAAAGGTTTTACTATTAATAGTATTTTGAAAATTTGGTGTACTACGCCCCTTCTTTAATTGTTATAAAAAAAGAATTCTTCATTGCTTTTTAAAATATTTTTCATGCTTATTCGTCTACCTGTTATAAACACATTCATTCACCAAAAAATAAAAACATGTACTACAATCAGTCGTGCGCCGCAAAAGGCGATTATGGAAGCAGGAATAGACACCAGCTTATCCGATCAATGCAGAGAGCATCAGTTAATATCTACAAAACAGACAACAGTTACGAAATGCTTGTATTTGCTCCGGGAAGAATTAAAGAGCATTTTCACGTCGCCATTAAAGGCAGTAAACTTACCGTCTCATACACACCTCCCGAAGGTTTTCCTCGCCCGGATTGGGTTGTAAGAGAATATAGCCGTGGCGGATTTGAAAGAACATTTATTCTGGATGAAACTGTTGACGGCACTAACATCAACGCAAAATATGTGGATGGTGTTTTACATGTGAGCATTCCTCTAAAACAGGGGCAAGCTGCACAACAAGAGATAGCTATTAATTAGGATGTACAATGAGAAGTAAAAAACGGGTGACACCTACTGTTGTCACCTGTTTTTTTAGATGTGTGCTATGTATTAAAAAGAGATTCTATAGTGAAAAAGGTATTATTTAAAAAAAGACCTCTACTCGTTCCTCATATATTTTTCAATTCCGGCAGGAGGCTTCCATTTACTTTTATGTTCGAAATGTTGCCATAGAAGGGAAGATAAATTTTTAATTAAAACAATTGCTTCATTATCCGGCGTCCATGTTTGGTCTTTCAGATTTTTAGTAATAACGCTAAATACGTAGTCACCATGAGGTGCATTTACCAACACAGTTTCGGATCGCGATTCATTAAGCGAGCCATGCTTGGAAATGGTATGCACATAAGGTGGTATTTGAGACAAAGCTTTATCATCCCAATATATTCTTCCCATATTTCTAACCATACGCTCACTTGCCGCCTCACTTACAGCTTGCCCTTTTGCAATCATTGTAAACAATCGGCACATTTCACGTGGAGTTGTTACCCCCCATCCGTACGTATTGTACATATTCTCTCGACCTGCGACCTTTGAATTTATACGCATATTAATAAAACCATTTTCGCCTAGCCAGTTATTAACATAGTCGCCTCCTACAAGGTTTTGCAACCACCTGCTTGCAGTATTATCGCTCATTGTAATCATGAGAAGCGCAACCTTGCTTAACTGAATCGTGTCATTGTTTTTAAAAGATCCTAAAATATCTTCTCCCGGGTATACAATAGAATCATTATAAACAAGCTTTTGGTTGTACTTCAGCAAACCTTTTTCTATTTTATCCATTAAACCACATTGTATGCTTACCTTGATCATGCTGGCGGTGGGAAATAAGGTATCCGGATTTATTGCAGCACTTTTTCCATTTTTTAAATTTTCAACATAAATACCCACCTGTCCGTTAAAACCCTCTACAAGCTTTTCAAGTTGCCTGGTAAGTTTTTTATCTGTTTGAGAAAAAGCAGCGAATGAAGATAATAATATGATAAGGACTAGTGTGTATTTCATTATAAGAAAATCTATAGGATAAGCAAATTCAATGGAAACATTCACTTAATTGGATGAAATAAAAAAACCTTCTAAAAAGAAGGTTTCCATTATATCTATTTATTAATAATAATCGGAACTTAAATTAATATTCGCTTTTTCCGCTTCTTCAATCTCCCTAAAGGAGGATAGTATATCTGCTTTCCCTTTTCTAATACATACATTGTGTTCGTAATGGGCAGATGGTTTATGATCTTTTGTCCTCACCGTCCAACCATCATCATCGTAATACACTTCCTTCACACCAAGGTTGATCATTGGTTCGATGGCCAATACCATTCCTTCTTTTAATTTAGGTCCGTTACCGCGTTTACCAAAATTCGGAACCTGTGGATCTTCATGAAGACTCCTTCCTAAACCGTGACCTACCAACTCTCGTACCACGCCATATCCATGAACGCGTTCAGTATAATCCTGTATTGCAAATGCTATATCTCCTACACGGTTTCCATGATGAGCTTTTTCAATTCCTTTATACAAAGATTCTTTGGTTATTCTCATTAACTTTAAAACAGCTTCTCCAGGATCGCCTATGGCAAAAGTATATGCGCTGTCACCATGAAAACCATTTTTAAAAACACCAAGGTCAACAGAAACAACATCACCTTCTTTCAGAATATCGTTGGTAGGAAAACCATGCACTACTGCATCATTGACAGAAATACACGCGGTGTAGGGGAAACCCCTGTAATTTAAGAAATTAGGAACAGCCTTATTATCGCGAATAAATTGTTCAGCAATGTTATTAGCCTGCATAGTCGTAACGCCAGGCCTCAAAAATTTTGCTACTTCCGCAATTACCTTTCCTACAAGCAGGCAACTCTCGCGCATTAAGGCAATCTCAGACTCAGTTTTATAAAAAATCATATTTCTTATTCTCGACATCTCATAAATAAACCTGCCAGGGAAATAATCCTGACAGGTTTGCAAATTAGATTAAAAAGCTTTTATACAGAGGCAGTACTAATAGGCTGTTGTCTTCCCTGAATTCTTCCGCTATTCATTAAACCATCATATTGCCTCATCATTAAATGAGTTTCAATTAACTGAAGTGTATCTAAAATAACAGCCACCATAATTAACAATGACGTTCCGCCAAAAAATGACGAAAAAGTTGATGTAACACCGAGGCGTTGAGCGAAGCCTGGTAAAATTCCTACGAACGCCAGGAAAATAGCTCCAGGCAAGGTTATTTTATCCATAATGGCTCCGATATAATCCGATGTAGGCTGACCTGGTTTTACTCCGGGAATAAAACCGTTGTTGCGTTTTAAATCATCGCCCATTTGCTTTGGATTAAAAATTAAAGCAGTATATAAGAAAGTGAAGGCAACAGTCATGACACCATAGACCACCATATACCAGAAATTGCTATGATCACCAAATACCTTCGCGATACCTTTACCACTTTCAGTGAAGGTAAATAAAGTAGGTAAAAACATAATAGCCTGGGCAAAGATGATAGGCATTACACCTGCCATATTTACTTTCATAGGTAAGAATTGTCTCGCGCCACCAAACTGTCGATTACCTACAATTTGTTTTGCATAGTTTACAGGTATCTTACGTACACCTTGTACAAGAATTATTATACCCATGATAATAGCAACAAAAATTGCCATTTCAATAAGGAAAATCAATAACCCTCCACCTCCACGGGCCTGCTTCGCACCAAACTCCTGGATAAGCGCTTGCGGAAGACGAGAAAGAATTCCGATCATGATGATGATTGAAGTTCCGTTACCTAATCCTTTGTCCTGAATTTTCTCACCCAACCACATAACGAACAAAGTACCTGCGGTCAGGGTAACAATGGTAGATAGAGCAAAAAAAGATTTGTAAGCCGGAATAATAGCTTCTGCATATCCAGGACCATTAAGATAAGCTACATAAGCACTAGCCTGAAAAGCAGTAACTATTACGGTAAGGTAACGGGTCCACTGATTAATTTTCTTACGGCCACTATCCCCTTCCTTCTGTACTTTCTGTAGCTGGGGAACAAGTATCGTCATCAGCTGCATAAAGATAGAGGCAGAAATATATGGCATAATTCCCAAAGCCAAAATGGAGGCCTGCGAAAAGGCGCCTCCGGCGAAAGTATCGAATAAGCCAAGTAAACCATTTTTAGATGCGTTTGCCTGCGCATTAGCTAGTAAATTTGGATTTATTCCTGGTAAAACAATATGGGTACCTAAACGGTAGGTAAATAACAATGCAACTGTAACAATAATTTTACTGCGCAGCTCATCGATAGACCAGATATTCTTAAAAGTTTGAATTAATTTTTTCACTTGATTGAGTTGTAGGTGTTAATCTCTCTAAAAGTCAAGAAGACGCATCGTTGATGCGTCTTGCAAATATCGCTAAAATTATTTAACTATTTCAACGTTTCCACCAACAGCTTCTATTGCAGCCTTTGCTTTTTCACTGATTGCATTAACTTTAAAGGTAACTGCCTTCTTTAATTCACCATTACCTAATATCTTTATAAGATCAGTTTGATTTAACAAACCGTTAATATAAAGATTTTCAGCACTGATCTCTGTAAAACCATATTTTTCAATAATATGGTCTATTTGACCAAGATTAAGAACTTTATACTCAATACGGTGAGGATTTTTAAATCCACGTTTAGGAATTCTACGCTGAATAGGCATCTGACCACCTTCGTGAGCCATTTTGCTTTTGTATCCTGCACGACTCTGACCACCTTTATTACCCTTTGTTGATGTTCCTCCTTTACCAGAAGCTTCACCACGTCCTATTCTCTTTTCTTTATGGGTGCTACCTTTTGCTGGCTTAAGCGTATGTAATTGCATCTTTATTAATTTTTACTTAACGGGGTTAATTCCCCTCGCTTTTTTATTAAATTATAATGAACGAAGATTTTCGAAAAATTATTATTCTTAATCTTCAAAATTATGCAGCAACCTCGTTAACGGCTGTTTCTACCGATGGAAGTTCTTCTACTTTTAACAGATGGCCTGCTCTTCTAACCATACCTAAAATTTGAGGAGTAGCTTCAACTTCAACACTTGCATTTAGCTTTTTTAAACCTAAAGCAATAACTGTTCTCTTAGCTGTTTCAGGTCTGTCAATAACACTCTTTATAAGTGTAATTCTTATCTTTTTCATAATGAGGTCATTTATTCATTAGTCATCTTGATTTAGTTCGATGAGCGTTTCTACTTATTGAACTATCAAAAATTCACTAATGGCCATTTATGCATTAAAAACTTTCTTTAGATTGATATTTCTTGTTCTTGCAACAGTAACTGGTTCCCTTAATAAAGCCAAGGCTTTAAAGGTAGCTTTTACCACGTTGTGAGGATTAGCAGAACCCAGGCTTTTTGCTAAAACGTCTGTCAAACCAGCACTCTCAAGTACAGCACGCATACTTCCCCCAGCCAAGACACCAGTACCATGAGCTGCAGGCTTTATCAAAACTTTTGCCGCACCTTCTTTAGCCAACTGATCATGGGGAATAGTTCCGTGCATAATTGGCACCTTGATTAGATTTTTCTTAGCATCTTCAATACCTTTAGTAATAGCTTCCTGTACTTCTTTAGCTTTACCCAGGCCGTGACCAACTACACCTCCACCATTTCCAACAACCACTAAAGCTGAGAAACTAAAAGTACGTCCACCCTTGGTTGTTTTCACCACGCGGTTTATAGATACTACCTTCTCTTTTAGTTCCAGGTCTCCGCCCTTTACTTTATTTAAAATTGCTTTTGACATTTTATAAGATCAAAATTTAAAATTCATTATTTAAAATTGCAGTCCACCTTCTCTTGCACCATCAGCAACTGCTTTAATTCTTCCATGGTAAAGATTACCACCCCTGTCAAAAACGCAGGTAGTAATACCTCTCTCAATTGCTTTACGTGCAATAGCAGATCCTACCAGTTTACTCTTTTCGACTTTAGGAGCAGTTTGAGCGGCTATATCTTTTTCCCTTGAAGAAGCAGCAGCCAACGTGGTACCTGTTGTATCGTCAATCAGCTGAGCGTAAATTTCAGCATTGCTTCTGAAAACAGAAAGCCGGGGTTTAGCAGCTGTACCTGATACTTTTGCGCGTATACGGTACCTGATTTTCTGCCTTTTTATTAATTTATCCATTTTATTATATTTCTTCCCGATACTGCCGGGAATTTGAATTTCAATTTAGCGAATTTGACAACTAAAATTTTTTCTGTGAAGAGAGGCATTTAAAAATCTCTTCATCTTCACCCTTCAGATTATTTACCGGCAGCCTTACCAGCTTTTCTACGTATAAATTCGTTAGAGTAACGAACACCTTTTCCTTTGTATGGCTCTGGCTTACGAAGGCTACGAATCTTGGCTGCGACTGCACCCAACAGTTGGTTATCAACACTCTCTAAAGTTATTTTAGGATTTTGACCTTTTTCTGTAAGTGTAGTTACCTTCAACTCCGTCGGAACGTCGAAAATGATATTATGAGAATAACCTAAAGAAAGGTCTAAAGTATTTCCTGAATTAGTTGCTTTATAACCCACCCCTACCAACTCAAGTTGCTTGGTAAATCCTTCGGTTACACCTTTAACCATATTTGAAATCAGAGAGCGATAAAGACCGTGCATAGCACGATGACGGATCTGGTCAGTTGGGCGGGTAATAAGAATTTCATTTTCTTTTACTTCCACTTTAATATCCCTGTCAATAGCCTGTGTTAGTGTTCCTCTTGTGCCTTTAACAGTTATAACATTATTAGCTCCTACCGCTACTGTTACACCTTGTGGCAATGCAACCGGCTGTTTACCTATACGAGACATAGTTCTAGTTTGTAAATTTGTAAAAAAATATTTTGAAAATGTATGTTTAAAAGTGTTCAGTTTCCGTATAGAGAACTTAAATTATCAATTAAACGTTACTTTATTTTAAGTGCAATTTGAAAACCATTTCCAATTTTCATATCAACACTCTGCAGCATTAATACACGTAGCAAAGGACTTCTCCACCTACGTTCTGTACTTTTGCTTCTTTATCGGTCATTACCCCCTTTGATGTAGAAATGATTGCAATACCTAAACCGTTTTTCACTCTTTCAAAATCTGCTGGTTTTGAATATTGTCTCAAACCGGGCCGACTTACTCTTTCGAGGCTGCGAATGGCGGGTATTTTTGTCTGGGCATCATACTTCAAGGCAATTTTAATTACACCTTGCTTATTATCATCCTCAAATTTATATTTAAGAATATACCCTTTATCGTAAAGGATTTCAGTAATGCGTTTTTTCAGATTGCTTGCCGGGATCTCTACTATTCTATGATTAGCCATCTGAGCATTACGAACCCTTGTTAAAAAATCTGCTATAGGATCAGTTACCATTGTTTCTAAGTAATTGAAAATTAAAAATGTTATACAATGCGATATCCCCGATATCTTTTCTCTCACAGACATTCATCCAAACGGACAAACATCTTAAATTATTTTATTACCAGCTTGCTTTTGTTACACCTGGAATCTTTCCGGCTAACGCCATATCACGAAAGATATTTCTTGATAATCCAAAGTAGCCTACATAGCCCCTTGGACGACCTGTTAACTGGCAACGATTTTTTAATCGTACAGGAGAGGCATTTTTTGGAAGCAGGTCTAATGCAGAATAGTCACCAGCTTCTTTTAAAGCAGCTCTTTTTTCAGCAAACTTCGCCACCATCTTTTCCCTTTTTCTTTGCCTGGCTTTTACAGATTCTTTTGCCATAATCGATTTAAAATTTAAAAATTCTATTACAGAATTTATTGTTGATTCTCTTTTTTAATATTTTTAAAAGGCATACCCAACTCTTTCAACAGCTCATAAGCCTCTTCATTTGTCTTAGCAGTAGTAACAAAAGTGATATCCATTCCGGTAATTTTATTTACCTTGTCTATATCAATTTCAGGAAAAATAATTTGCTCCGTTACGCCAAGAGTATAATTTCCCCTGCCGTCAAAAGCTTTATCATTAATACCTTTAAAGTCACGTACACGTGGTAAAGAAACAGAAATTAACCTGTCGAGAAACTCATACATCTTTACTCCACGTAAGGTAACTTTAGCACCTATGGGCATATTTTTTCTTAACTTAAAATTGGAGATATCCTTTTTTGAAACTGTTGAAACTGCCTTTTGACCAGAAATGGTTGTCAGTTCGTCAACAGCAATATCAACCAGCTTTTTATCAGTCACAGCTCCGTTAACTCCACGGTTAAGGCAGATCTTTTGCAATTTAGGAGCCTGCATTAAGGATGTATATCCAAATTTTTTCATCAAAGCAGGTACAACTTCACTTCTGTACTTATCTGCTAATCTTGGTGTATAATTAGTTGTAGTCATTATTTAATTACCTCCCCTGATTTTTTTGCGATACGAACTAACTTTCCTTCTCTACGCTCACGCTTAATTTTGGTAGCAGCGCCTGCTTTAGCATCCCATAACATTACATTACTAATGTTTACAGATGCCTCTCTTTTTACAATACCACCTTTAGTGTTCTGAGCACTTGGCTTAGTATGTTTTGTAACTATGTTCACACCCTCTACTACAACACGACCATCTCCTTCTTCATTATGAATAACCTCAAGTACCGTCCGTGGTTTCTTCAGGTCTTTATCATCACCGGCAATCACTATTACCTGGTCGCCTTTTTTGATGTTGTATTTAGGTTTAAATCTGTTGCTCATTTTTTTGAACCTCCGACTCTCTAAAGGGAGAGTATTTTTATTTTTATGTGACGAACTTTCTATTTTCTTTTCAGCTCCGTTGTGTCACTCACTTCTACTGCTTGTTCACTACGCAACTTTTCCTTATTACCTTGAAGGGGTTAGGGTTTAAAGTACCTCTGGCGCCAGAGAAATAATTTTCATATAACCCTTATCTCTCAACTCTCTCGCTACAGGCCCAAAAATACGCGTACCTCTTGGCTCGTCAGATGCATTTAACAACACTACAGCATTGTCATCGAACCTGATATAAGAACCATCCTTACGACGCAGTTTGTTTTTGGTACGAACTATAACAGCTTTTGATACAGTTCCTTTTTTAACGCCGGCAGCCGGCATTGCATCTTTTACGGTAACTACAATTTTATCACCGATCCTGGCATAATCCTGTCCGGAATTACCCAAAACGCGAATACATAAAACTTCTTTTGCACCACTGTTGTCAGCTACATTTAACCTGCTTTCCTGCTGAATCATTTTATTAGCTTTAGCTTTTAGCTACTAGCAATAGCTAATAGCAAATAACAAATTTGATTTCTAATATTTGCAGAGGCTTGTAGCTTATAGCTAGAAGCTTGCGGCTTTTTACACCTTACTTAACTTTTTCAACCACTTCAACCAATCTCCAACGCTTTGTTTTGCTTAGAGGTCTGGTTTCCATAATCTTAACCAAATCTCCTATGCTGCACTCATTTTTTTCATCATGCGCATGAAACTTAGTAGTTTTCTTTACGAACTTGCCGTACATGGGGTGCTTTACTTTTCTTTCAACAGCAACCGTAACAGTTTTATCCATTTTATTGCTGCTAACCACCCCGATCCTTATTTTACGCAAATTTCTTTCCAACATTGTAATCATTATTTATGGTTAGACGCCTAACGCTTTTTTCTTTAATGCTGTTTTTAAACGGGCAAGATCCTTCCTTAAAGCCCGAATACTCATAGGATTTTCCAGTGGAGAAATTGCATGAGCAAATTCAAGTTTCTTTAAACGAAGCTCATCTTCCTGGATCCTTGCCTTAAGATCTGTTTCATTCAAATCTGTAAGGCTTTTATTAAAATCAAATTTCTTATTGGCCATCTTTATTAATTTGAAAATTTGGTAATCTGAAAATTTGAAAATGTAATGTCAGTTATTGTTTCTTCCATTATCAAAACTTTCAAATCAACTCCTTAGCACATTTATTTTATGCCTGCAGCTCTCTACGGACTACAAATTTAGTTTGAATAGGAAGCTTTTGTGCAGCCAGTGAAAATGCTGCTTTTGCAACTTCTTCAGATACGCCGTCCGCTTCGAATATTATACGTCCGGGTTGAACCACAGCCGCCCAATATTCTGGGTTACCTTTACCTTTACCCATCCTTACCTCAGCTGGCTTGTGCGTAATAACCTTATCAGGAAAAATACGGATCCAAACATTACCTTCACGTTTCATAGAACGGGTCATAGCTTGCCTGGCAGATTCAATCTGGCGGTTAGTTAACCAAACAGAGTCTAATGCTTTCAAACCAAACGAGCCAAAGGCAAGGGTAGCTCCACGCTTTGTATCACCCTTCATCCGGCCTTTCTGCATTTTCCTGTGCTTCGTTCTTTTTGGCTGTAACATCTTTTATAATTTCTGGTTTCTAGTTCTCAGACGGGATTTACCATCCTGGAACTTTTCAATTATTTATTATTATTTCAAAATCCTTTTCAATAATGGCGCTCATTTATCTTCTGCCGCCACCACCGCCACCGCCACGGTTGTCTCTCCTGTCTCCACCGCCATGTCCACCACCACGGTTATCTCTTCTATCTCCACCTCTAAAACCACCTCTGTCATCCCCTCTGTCATCTCTTCTTCTTTCACCTGGTTGTCCTCCCTGGTCTTTTCCACCAACAAAATTTGGATTCAACTCTCTCTTTCCTAACACTTCACCTTTACAAATCCAAACCTTAATACCGATTTTACCATATACCGTCTGGGCAAAGACATTTGCATAGTCAATATCCATACGGAAAGTATGCAATGGAACTCGGCCTTGTTTAATTTCTTCGCTACGGGCGATTTCAGCGCCACCCAAACGGCCTCCCACTTTGACTTTAATACCTTCAGCGCCCATACGAAGTGCAGAAGCAATTGACATTTTAATAGCTCTTTTAAAATTGATACGATTTTCAATCTGACGAGCTATTGTATCTGCAACAATATTTGCATCCAGTTCAGGACGACGTATCTCCAGAATGTTGATCTGAACATCATCTTTACCGGTAAGTTTCTTCAATTCTTCTTTAATACGATCTACTTCTCCACCACCTTTACCGATAATAATACCGGGCTTAGATGTGTGAATAGTAATGATCAATTTACCTAAAGTACGTTCTATCACAATTTTTGCAATACCACCCTTATTGATACGGGCATTGAGGTAAGTTCTGATCTTATGATCCTCAATCAGCTTTCCGGCGTAATCTTTATGATTACCATACCAGTTGCTTTCCCATCCGCGGATGATACCTAATCTTGCACCAATAGGATTTGTTTTCTGACCCATATTGTTAATTTGACAATTTGAAAATTTGATAACTTGAAAATGAACTAACCAAATCTTCGGGTTCTTTATTTAGTTTTTATGACTGCAATGTGCTTTCCATTTTCAAATCTGCACATTAGCTTATTTGCTAATTATTTACTATCAACAATAATTGTAACGTGATTACTACGCTTGCGTATTCTGTAACCACGGCCCTGCGGCGCAGGACGCATACGGCGTAAAGTACGTGCTCCGTCAACAAAAATAGTTTTCACTACTAAGTTAGCATCTGCAGCTCCCGTGCCTTCATTTTTCTGCTCCCAGTTATTTATAGCACTTTTCAACAACTTCCCCATTGGTGTAGCCGGATGTTTTGGATGATGTTCCAAAACAGCAATGGCATTCTCAACAGCCATACCACGAATGAGATCAGCCAGCAAACGCATTTTGCGTGGCGAAGTCGGATAATTCATCAATTTTGCTACTGCTTCCATTTTATATCAGTTTCCAGTTACCGGTTTCCGGGTTCCAGCAAGGATAACCCTTTATAGCTGGAACAGTTAACCCCGTAACGTAGTTTATTGTTTTTTGTTAGAATGTCCTTTGAAGTTGCGGGTTGGTGCAAATTCACCTAATTTATGTCCAACCATAAATTCAGTTACATAAACGGGGATGAATTTGTTGCCATTGTGAACAGCAAAAGTATGTCCCACAAAATCAGGCGTAATGGTTGAGCGGCGAGACCATGTTTTAATAACAGACTTCTTAGCTGAACCGTCGTTAATAGCCAGCACTTTCCCTTCCAGTTTAGCTGCTACGTAAGGACCTTTTTTAATTGAACGACCCATATTAGTTAATGAGTTAATTTATGAATTTGAAAATTTGAAAATGCTTTCTATTTTATTTCGACTTTGAAAACTATTTCTCCGATAAAAGGGAGAAAACGAGCACATTTTCAAATTTTATTTTGCTAATTTCTTACCGTTACTTCTTTGTATAATCAGCTTATCGCTTGATTTACCTTTGGTTCTGGTCTTCAGACCTCTTGAATATTGCCCGGTTCTGCTACGAGGTTGACCACCTGATGCTCTACCTTCGCCACCACCCATAGGATGATCAACAGGGTTCATGGCAACACCTCTGGTACGAGGCCTTATACCTTTCCAAACATTTCGGCCAGCTTTACCCATGCTTTGCAAACTATGGTCACTATTGCTTACAACTCCTACAGTTGCATAACAATTGATCAACACTTTTCTCAACTCACCGCTTGGCATTTTGAGGACTGCATATTTTTCCTCCTTATTGCTCAACTGCGCCGATGCTCCGGCACTTCTTACGAGCTTTCCGCCCTGGCGAGGTTGCATTTCAACATTATGAACCACAGTACCAAGAGGCATGTTTCTCATTTGAAGAGCATTCCCTAAATCAGGAGCTACGCTGTCACCACTGATAACGGTTGCACCCACCTGTAAACCCTGGGGAGCAATTATGTACCTTTTTTCTCCATCTACATAATTCAGCAAAGCAATAAATGCAGTACGGTTTGGATCGTACTCAATGCTCGCCACCTTTGCAGGAATATCTTTTTTATCCCTTTTAAAGTCGATGATACGGTACATTTTCTTATGGCCGCCGCCAATGTATCGCATTGCTCTTCTACCCTGGAAGTTTCTGCCACCAGTTCTGTTCTTCGTATCCAACAAACTTTTTTCCGGAGTGTCAGAAGTGATTTCTGCAAAAGCGTTACCAATTCTCCACCTGGTACCTGCAGTCGTCGGTTTATATTTTCTTAGTGCCATCTTATCTTACTTTTGCGAACTTATCAGCGTCGCCTACTATTAATTATTAATTTGATTAGATGTTTCCGTATAGATCTATGGTTTCACCTTCAGCTACTGTTACAAGTGCCTTTTTGTAAGCAGGTTTCTGACCTTTTACAAATCCCGCTTTCGTGTAACGAGTTTTATTTTTCCCAGGAACAACAGTGGTATTTACGTTAATAACTGTTACCCCGTAAAATTCCTGAATCGCTTTTTTTATCTCAAGCTTATTCGCTTTACGGCCAACCTTAAAAGTATATCTCCTCAGTTTATCCTGCTGAGCATTTGCTTTTTCCGTAAGTATCGGTTTTACTAAAACTTCTGTGAGTTTCATTTTAAATCAATTTGACAATTTGAAAATTTCTAAATTTGAAAACTTACAGCTACCGGCATTACATTTTCAAATTCTATTTTCCTTTCCCCTATTTTACTGGGTCAGGCATTTATGCTTCTACAGCAGTTTCTTCTTCACTAAAAATCTTAGCTGCACCTTCTGTAAGTACCAATACTTCAGCATTCACAATATCATAAGTATTTACATCGCTAAGTAACACCGCATCGGCGTTAGGAATATTGCGGCTGCTTAAATACAATGTTTCGTTATACTCAGGAATGATAAATAAGGTTTTCTTATCAGAAACATTTAAAGTGTTCATTATTCCAATAAACTGCTTCGTTTTAGGAGCATCAAAAGCCAGATCCTCTACTACCACTATAGCGTTTTCCTTAGCTTTAAAAGAAAGAGCACTGATTTTCGCAAGATCTTTAACCTTACGATTTAACTTGATGTCATAACGATGAGGTTTAGGCCCGAAGATTGTACCGCCACCCTTATATAAAGGATTACGAATATTACCTTTACGGCTACCACCGGTACCTTTTTGTTTATGAAGTTTACGGCTGGCCCCTTGCACCTCTGCGCGGGTCTTTACTTTGTGTGTACCCTGCCGTTGGGCAGCCAGATACTGCTTAACTGCCAGGTATACAACGTGATTGTTTGGCTCTGCACCAAATATTTCTTCAGGAAGTTCAACTGACCTGCCTGTTGGCTGACCTTGTATATTTAAAACGACTGCTTGCATATTATTTCTGTATTAAAACGATGGAACCATTGTGGCCGGGAACTGAACCACTAATTAATAAATAATTCTTTTCAGGAAAAATCTTAACTACTTTCAGACCCTTCACTTTTACCCTGTCAGTACCCATACGTCCTGCCATACGCATACCTTTAAATACACGTGAAGGATAAGATGATCCACCTACAGATCCGGGAGCTCTCTGTCGATCATGCTGTCCATGAGAAGCCTCACCAACACCATGAAAACCATGACGTTTAACAACACCCTGAAAGCCTTTACCTTTAGTAGTTCCTACTACTTCAACATTCTCACCTTCGGTAAAAATGTCACAGGTAACAGTGTCACCTAAACTTTGATTTAATGAATAGTTTCTGAATTCTTTTACTACGCGCTTAGAAGTAGTATTAGCCTTAGCGAAGTGATTAATTTCGGCCTTAGAGGAGTTTTTTTCTTTCTTTTCGCCGTAAGCGATTTGAACTGCCGCGTAACCATCAGACTCTTGAGTTTTGATCTGAGTTACTACACAGGGGCCAGCTTCTATAATGGTACAAGCTGTTTGCTTTCCATCGGAGCCGAAGATACTGGTCATTCCAATCTTTTTACCAATAATACCTTTCATTTCAGTTTGTTTGTGCCCCGAAGTTTTAAGGACATTCGCCACCATGGACGAATTCAATCCCCGTTTGCCACCGACCTTTTCCGAAATTTCTTGCCTGCATTAGGAAGAGAGGAAGTACCGATAGTAAACAAACCTCGAAGGGCTTGTTCATATGTCCTCAACTTGTTGAAAGTTGAGTGATTTTTTATCTAATCAGCGCTCTTTTTTCGTACCTGTGTACGATTGAGAGATGATAATTTTAAGAACTTTTTATTTGCCTCAATCTTTATATTATAAAGTTGAGTCTATTTATGCCTTTATCTCTACTTCTACGCCGGAAGGCAGATCAAGCTTACTTAACGCATCTACTGTTCTGGATGATGAAGTATAAATATCAAGCAATCTTTTGTGTGTACACAATTGAAATTGCTCCCTTGCTTTTTTATTTACGTGCGGTGAACGCAATACCGTAAATATCTTTTTATGCGTAGGTAAAGGAATAGGACCAGTTACCACAGCACCGGTACTACGAACAGTTTTTACGATTTTCTCGGCAGACTTATCTACCAGGCTGTGATCGTAGGATTGTAGTTTTATTCTGATTCTTTGAGACATAATCTAACCCAATTTTTCTAATTACGATGCAGAAATTCAATTTAAACAGCTTCGTGATTGTTATTTGGGAGCGCAAAGGTAAGAGCAAACATTATATCATCCAACATTTTTAAAAAAGAATTTCAATTAAAATCAAAAAATATTTTTAAAACGCAGTTTTTATAGGTTCCATTATTTTTTTCTGTACTAAATAACGACAAATTCAAAAAAGGAGCGATCTTTTACAGATTGGGCAGGAAATAAAAAAGCTTGCCTACTTTAAATAAGTTCACTACTGCAATTACCGCTTTAAAAAACGCCTCTACCCTTTTGGTTTATTACCTAACGTCTTTTTACAATGAGGCAGTTAGCAGTACTCTAACTCCAATTGTACTCTTTCACCTCTTCATACACCATTTTTATACCATCCGCCAGGGAGATGGAAGCTTTCCATCCTAAAGAATTAAGTTTTGAGACATCCATCAATTTTCGTGGTGTTCCGTCAGGTTTCGTTATATCCTGCTTTACTTCACCCTTGTAACCTACAATGTCTTTTATCATCAATGCAAGCTCTCTTATTGTTATATCTTCCCCGGTTCCTATATTGATAAAGCCTGGTTGATTATAATTTTCCATCACGTAATAACATGCTTCTGCAAGATCATCTGCATGTAAAAACTCCCTTCGTGGAGAACCTGAACCCCAAATTTCCACAAAGGGCGCATTTGATTGTTTTGCAACTACCATTTTTCGTATCAACGCCGGCAATACATGACTGTTATTAAGGTCGTAGTTATCATTAGGACCATATAAATTGGTAGGCATTACCGAAATAAAATTACATCCATACTGTGCGCGGTATGCCTCACACAATTTTATGCCGGTGATTTTTGCGATAGCGTATGGTTCGTTTGTTTCCTCCAAAGCCCCTGTAAGAAGATATTCTTCTTTCAAAGGCTGAGGAGCTAATTTGGGATAAATACAGGAGGACCCCAGAAACATAAGTTTATTTACACGGTATTTATAAGCAGCATGTATCACATTTGTTTCAATCATGAGGTTATCATAAATGAAGTCTGCCCTGTAAACATTATTTGCATGAATACCGCCTACTTTTGCCGCTGCTAAAAAAACATATTCAGGTTTTTCCTGGTCAAAAAATTCATTAACTGCATGTTGGTTGCGAAGGTCTAACTCCGCTGACGTCATGGTTATGAGGTTTTCAAAGCCTTCCGCTTGCAGTTTTCTCATAATAGCACTTCCTACCATTCCCCTGTGACCTGCCACATATACCCGCGACTGTTTCTCCATTTACTTGTTCTTTTAAAAATTACCCATCGCTTTTTACTATTAAAGCCGGTTTACCTAATGCCCTCTCCTATTCAAACTGGTTTTTAATCTTAAAACCGCTTTGCTTTAGTAAAACTTCACTTTTAAATAATTCAATATCGGCTGCTACCATCTCATCTATAAGTTGTTCAAGATTACAGGATGGTACCCAACCTAATTTTTCTTTTGCTTTTGTTGCATCACCTATCAGTAAATCAACCTCTGTTGGCCTGTAATACCTTGGATCTACTTTTACGACTGTCGTTCCTATTGGAATAACATATTCACCCTTACAAGCCGTCACAATTGCAGTCTCTCCTTCATTGGAATCTTTAAACTTAAGTTCTATTCCTATATTCTCAAATGCTATTCTCACAAAATCACGAATGGAAGTAGTAGTTCCTGTAGCCAACACGTAATCGTCTGGTTTCTCCTGCTGTAAAATCCGCCACATACCTTCCACATAGTCTTTTGCATGTCCCCAATCTCTCATTGAGTTTAAGTTTCCAAGGTATAAAACATCCTGCAGGCCCAGTGCTATTTTTGCAACTGCTCTTGTTATTTTACGTGTTACAAAAGTTTCTCCTCTTAAGGGAGATTCGTGATTGAATAAAATACCGTTGCAGGCAAACATGTCGTATGCTTCACGATAATTGACTGTTATCCAGTAGGCATATAACTTGGCAACTGCATATGGCGAGCGGGGATAAAACGGAGTAGTTTCATTTTGGGGAACTGCCTGTACCAATCCATATAATTCTGATGTAGAAGCCTGGTAAACTCTTGTTTTTTCTATAAGACCTAACAACCTTATAGCTTCCAGTATACGCAACGTACCTAAACCATCCGCATTTGCTGTATATTCAGGTTCCTCAAAACTAACCTGAACATGACTCATTGCCGCGAGGTTATAAATTTCATCAGGCTGCACTTCCTGTATTATTCTAATCAGGTTGGTTGAGTCTGTAAGATCTCCATAATGCAGAATCAGGTTTCGTTGAGAAACATGAGGATCCTGGTATAAATGATCAATTCGATCGGTATTAAATAACGAAGTTCTGCGCTTTATACCATGCACTATATAACCCTTATTTAAAAGAAGTTCCGTAAGATACGCCCCGTCCTGACCGGTTATTCCGGTAATTAAAGCCACTTTCATACTATAATCGGATATTTATATTTAGATCACCATTTACAAAATAAATGTTTACACGCCTTTTTTAATAAACAATATTACTTGATATTCTATTTTGAAAGACAGGTTTTTTGAAAATTAGCCTATCTTTTTATTGCTCGGCATTATTATAAGTTAAGTAAATGGATATAATAATAAAAGGGGGCTGTTAACCCCCTTTATACCATGTTCAACTATCAACGTTTGTAAAAAACTGAAAGAATTGTAATCTTATTCCAAAAGATTTTCTGTGTTATTTACTCATAAATTCTTTAGGCTGTTTATACAGTTCTTCCTGGGGCAGAGATTTAAAGTAATCGTACGTGATTTTCAATCCTTCAGATCTTGACACTTTTGGCTCCCACCCAAGCAGCTCTTTTGCCCTTGTAATATCAGGACGTCTTTGCTTAGGGTCATCTACCGGTAAAGGTCTGTACTTGATTTTGACGTCAGAATTTGTCAGCTTTAATACCTCTTCAGCAAACTCTTTAAGTGATATCTCATCAGGGTTTCCGATGTTAACCGGACTTGCATAATCACTAAATAATAGCCGGTAAATTCCTTCGATCAGGTCGTCTACATAACAGAAAGACCTTGTTTGTGAACCATCACCAAATACTGTAAGGTCTTCGCCTCTTAATGCCTGGCCGATAAAAGCAGGCAATGCTCGTCCGTCATTTAACCGCATTCTCGGTCCATACGAATTAAATATGCGAATGATTCTTGTTTCTACATTATGAAATGTGTGGTAAGCCATGGTAATAGCTTCCTGGAAACGTTTCGCTTCATCGTATACACCTCTTGGACCTACCGGGTTTACATTTCCCCAGTAGTCTTCATTTTGCGGGTGTACATTAGGATCACCATATACCTCGCTCGTAGAAGCAACCAGTATTCTTGCTTTCTTATCTTTTGCAAGACCGAGGCAATTATGAGTTCCTAATGAACCTACCTTTAATGTTTGAATAGGTATTTTCAGATAATCTATCGGACTTGCCGGGGAAGCAAAATGCAATATATAATCCAAATTCCCTGGAACATGAATGAATTTTGATACATCGTGATGATAAAATTCAAAATCCTTAAGATGAAAAAGATGTTCAATATTTTTAAGGTCACCCGTAATAAGGTTGTCCATTGCCATTACAGAAAAACCTTCTTTTATAAACCTGTCGCACAGGTGAGAGCCCAGGAAGCCTGCTGCACCTGTTATTAATATCCTTTTTTTCATATATTTTTAAGCTTCACTCGGTTGTAATTGACTGGTTTTTACATTGGGTTGTAAGCCTATTCCATAATATGAAAAACCTGCTTCAACAACTTCAGAAGGGCTGTAGATGTTTCTACCATCAAATACCACATCACCTTTCATTATGTTTTTAACCTTTTTCCAATCCGGCAAACGGAATTCTGACCATTCAGTTACCAATACAAGCGCATCGGCTCCTTTTACCGCATCTATTGCGCCGCGGGTAAAAATAACCTGGTCGTCTACCATATGGGCTGCTTCTTCCATTGCAACAGGATCGTATGCGTGAACCTTTGCTCCTGCATCTAACAGAGACTGTATAAGTACTAAAGCCGGTGCTTCGCGCATATCATCTGTGTTTGGTTTGAAAGACAAACCCCATAATGCAAATACTTTCCCGGTCAAATCTCCATCAAAATGATTTTGTATTTTTTTGAATATTACGTGTTTCTGATCATCGTTTACAGCATCTACGGCTTTCAGAATTCGTAAATCGTAACCATATTCATCAGAAGTATGAAAAAGTGCCTTTACATCTTTTGGAAAGCATGAACCACCATATCCAATACCCGGATAAATGAAACGGTTGCCAATGCGTGGGTCAGAACCTATACCTTTCCTTACTTCATTTACATTCGCACCAACCAGTTCGCATAAGTTGGCGATATCATTCATAAAAGATATTTTGGTTGCCAGCATTGCATTAGCTGCATATTTTGTCATTTCCGCAGACGGAATATCCATAAATAATACAGGATGCGAGTTTAAAAGAAACGGATGGTACAACCTTCCTAATACTTCTTTTGCACGCTCAGACTCAACGCCTATAACTATTCTGTCCGGCTTAAGAAAATCTTCTACTGCGGCACCTTCTTTTAAAAACTCCGGATTGGAAGCAACATCAAAATCAATATTAACTGATCTCTTGGCCAATGCTGATGCAATGCCTGCCTTCACTTTTTTTGCAGTACCTACAGGCACTGTACTTTTTGTTACTACTATGATATATTCTTCAATACAACTGCCAATGGTATCTGCTACCTGCAATACATATTTTAAATCTGCGCTTCCATCTTCTCCGGGAGGAGTACCTACAGCTATAAAAGCAACCTGCGCATCCTTTATTGATTCTGATAAACTTGTACTGAATTGTAAGCGACCCTTGCTGTAATTGCTTGTAACAATCGCTTCAAGTCCTGGTTCAAAAATTGGAAGAATTCCTTTTTTTAGATTTTCAATCTTTTGCTTGTGTACGTCTACACATACGACTTCTACACCAACTTCTGCAAGACATGCACCTGTTACGAGTCCGACGTAACCTGTACCAACGATGACAATTTTCATAAAAATAAATATTAATTGATTTTAGATTAGCGCTTTTTTACTAATATGTTTAAGAAAAAAATTATTTCAATATGGCTAAACAATTAGTAGAGATGCTGTACTTAATGTAAGTATTTATAACGATAAATTTAAGGTATTAGTATTTTATCATTATTTAATGCGACTGAGATATTCTCCGTAACCGCTCTTTTTATATCTTTCGGCCTGCTTATGTAACCCTTCGCTGCTTAAAAAGCCCATCCGGTAAGACACTTCTTCAATACAACCAATTTTTTGGCCCTGTCTTTTCTCTATAACCCTTACAAACTCAGAAGCATCACTAAGTGAGTCAAATGTACCCGTGTCTAACCAGGCTGTTCCCCTGTCCATTACCCCTACTTTTAACTTTCCCTGCTCAAGGTATATCCTGTTTATATCAGTTATTTCATATTCTCCCCTTGCTGATGGTTTTATTTTCTTTGCTAATTCCACTACAGAATTATCATAAAAATATAAACCCGGAACCGCGAACTTCGACTTAGGGTTTGCGGGTTTTTCTTCTATGCTTACTGCATTAAACTGAGAGTCAAACTCTACTACCCCATATCTCTCAGGGTCTGCTACTTCGTATGCGAAAACAGCAGCACCGTCTACGTTATAAAAAGATTGCAGCAGCTTACTCAATCCACTTCCATAGAAAATATTGTCTCCCAATATCAATGCTACTCTATCGTCCCCTATAAATTCCTCTCCTATTACGAAAGCCTGGGCGAGGCCATTGGGCACCTCCTGCACAGCGTATGTAAAATGAACTCCTATGTCTTTTCCGTCGCCGAGCAGCCTTTGAAACTGGGTACTGTCTTCAGGTGTCGTAATAATTAATATTTCCTTAATACCTGCAAGCATTAAAACAGATATTGGATAATAGATCATCGGCTTATCATAAATGGGCATTAACTGCTTGCTTATGGCTTTTGTAATCGGGTACAGTCTTGTTCCCGAACCTCCTGCTAATATTATTCCTTTCATTTTTTATAAAAAGATCTCTGTTTTAATAAAGAATATTGTTGCAGTTATAGCTAAATAGGTCTTTTTTGATTCAAAATATTTTTATGCCCGTTTAACACAAACTATACCAGAAATATTTTCAATACTTTTATCTCAAAAAAGTGTTGCATAAGAGCTTAACAGCGGTAAACTTATATCCTTAGATGAAATAATAAGATCATTTGGTTGCATGAGCCAATTAATATTAATTTCAGGATCATTATAAATGATACCGCCTTCAGCTTCTTTGTTGTAGAAGTTATCACATTTATAAAAAAAATCTACTACATCACTTAGCACAAGAAAACCATGTCCAAATCCCCTGGGAATATAAAGCTGTGTATGTGAAGTTTCTGATAAAACCACAGCATAATGTTGGCCAAATGTAGGCGATGACCTTCTTAAGTCAACTGCGACATCTAACACCTCTCCTTTCAAAACCCTCACGAGTTTAGCTTGGGCAAATTCTCCTTTTTGAAAATGAATACCGCGTAAAACCCCTCTTACCGAGTGGGATTGGTTGTCCTGCACAAAAGGGGTATTGGCACCTGTTTCTCTATAAAATTTCTGTGCGTTGAAACTTTCAAAGAAATGACCTCTCTCATCGTAGTGAATGCTGTCATGTATTAAAAAACAATCTTTTAATGGTGTTTTCTCTGCTCGCATATTTTAGCTGTTATCGTACATTTTGTTATAGTAATCTTTATAAGAACCGGAGGTAACGTGGTTCAGCCATTCCTGGTTGTTTAAATACCAGTCAATAGTTTCGCTCAATCCCTGTTCAAACGTGACAGATGGCTTCCATCCAAGTTCCCTGTTTATTTTGGTTGCATCTATTGCATATCTCCTGTCGTGACCGGGACGGTCCTTTACAAAAGTTATTAATGCTTCGCTTGTACCAGGCTGGTTACCAAGTTTCTCATCCATCAGTTTACAAAGCAATTTTACCAGGTCAATATTCTTCCACTCATTAAAACCTCCGATATTAAATGTTTCACCAACTTTTTTTGCATGAAAAATAGTATCAATGGCTGTAGCATGATCCTTCACATACAACCAGTCGCGTGTGTAAAGGCCATCACCATAAACAGGTAATGCTTTTTTGGAAATGATGTTATTTATTAAAAGAGGTATCAGCTTTTCGGGAAAATGATTAGGACCGTAATTGTTAGAACAATTTGAAATGACAAATGGTAACTCGTATGTTTCGCCATACGCTCTTACAAAGTGGTCAGAAGAAGCTTTACTGGCAGAATAAGGTGAATTGGGATGGTAAGGCGTGGTTTCGGTAAAAAAACCTGTACTGCCCAACGCTCCATATACTTCGTCGGTAGAAATATGATAAAACAATTTATCACTAAAATCATCCGCCCAGTTTTTCTTAGCTGCGTTTAAAAGATTGACCGTGCCGAGTACATTGGTAAATACAAAATCAAGTGGAGAGTGAATAGACCGGTCAACATGAGATTCTGCTGCCAGGTGAATTACGTCTGTAACCTGGTATTGCTTGAAGACCCTTTCAACTTCCGGCACATCAAGTATATTTACTTTTTCAAAAGTGTAATTAGGCATACTGTCAATATCCGCCAGGTTTTCAAGGTTGCCTGCGTAGGTTAATGCATCCAGGTTGATAATTTTATATTGGGGATACTTTGTTACAAACAGTCTTACAACATGCGATCCTATAAAACCCGCTCCTCCGGTTATTACTATATTTTTCATGTATACTTAAAAGAAATATTTAACTTAATGGCGCGAAAATAGAATGATCCCACCCGATTTCATAAAAAAGTTTACGAGTGGTATAACAATTAAAAAAACAATGTGTTTCTTTTATAAGAAGAAACACGGGAAAATGAAAGGGTGATTACAGCAGAACTAAATCATTGAGAACGCTTCGTTTGTAATTTATGCAACAGTGTTAGGTAAAGCGCTTCCCTTTTATCTCTGTTTATATTGGTACAGATGCTGCAGCAGGTTTAACAGGCAGATCGAATAAGCTTTCATACACGCTTAACATTTTGCTTCTAAAAACTTCCTCCGTAAAGTTATTCAAGGCAAACGCTTTGGCTTGTTTTATTATGTGGTCAACTTCACTTTTTTCATCCATTGCATATCTCATGGCCAATACTAATTCTTCCTTTGTCTCAAATAGCAGTCCTGTTTTGTTTGGTGTAATAAGTTCACTTGTACCTGCTTTATCGTCATAACCAATGACAAGGCAATTAAACAACATAGCTTCTGCCGTAACACGCCCCATGCCTTCATGCTCTGAACAGACAAGAAGACCTAAAGCCTTATTCATTAAGTTTCGCGCGTCTTTTCTATATCCTAAAAAATCTATGCGATCAGATAATTTTAATTCTTCTACCAATGACAATATGTAAAAATAATATTCATTATGCCTGGTAAAACTGCCTGCTATTTTTAGCCTGACTTTTTTATCTGTCGCGCAAATGTCGGCAAATGCCATGAGGGCTTTATGCAACCCCTTATTTCTGGTAAATGCACCGCAAAATAAAAAATAGTTTTCTTTATCCACAGGGTCTGCTATCTCCGATTTCGGAGCCACTGCATTGTATATTATGCTTCCTTTCCCCGTTACCTTAAAGTAATTTGCTAGTGAATTTGAAACACATATGATAGCATCAGATTCATGTATTTTCTTCAAATACTGCTCTTCATCTTTAAATAAGGTTAAACCATGATCCAGTTTAATAAATTCCCTGATATGCCATACGTGTTTTATACCCGTTTTTTTTGCTACTTCAAATCCGATAGATATAACGCTGCTGTTAGAATGTATAATATTGATATTGTTTCTTTTTACTATGTCCGCTATTTTCCTTTTTGCTATAAAATTTATTAGATAATTCTTTGTATTGCTTAAGAAAAACTTTGTTTCCGAATAAAATTTATCACTTTTAAAGGCACATTCCCAACCATATCTTACTACAATATTCTTTATACTTAATTTATCCAACTCTTTATTAAACTCACCGTAGGCAGGCGTCATCACAATGTAATCCCCCGTTTTCAACTGCAGCGAACATAATAAATTCAACAAGGATCTGTTTGAACCATACAGTGAAGCATCGGCGGTAATAAATAGAATTCGGGGCGTATCTAACATTTCGGACTTATTCTAATAATTCTTACAAAATCATTTATAAGAGTAATTCTTTTTACGGCAAAAGTAGCGACGAATTTATTTTAAAGAGATCGGGTGCAGGTAATTTGATGTCAAAAGAGGTTATTAGCCAATTATAAATAAGCGGAAGGCTTTTTACATACTTTTCTTGTCTCTATAATCTTTGGCATCGAAACGAGCAATTGAATAAAGAATTTAAAATCTTTAAAAACAGAGACTATATTTCCTGTGAGAATTTTTTTGAAAAGCCGTATAATAAAGACAGAAAGAAAACTTAGCAAAGAAAAGAAGAAAGGACGGTTAATATCTTTTAAACTACATATATAACCTAAATCAATGATAGCTCTGTCTATTTTTTCTGAAGCATGTCTTTTCTCCCTGCCGTGAAAGCCATGATACAGAGGAGAAATTCCTATTTTAAAACCATGATACCTGATCCTGTTAACATAATCGGTATCTTCACCATAGTGAGGAAAAAGAGGATCAAAAATTCCCGCTTTTACAATACACTCTCGCGAGATTAACCATAAGGCTGCATTGCAAAAACTAATAGAATAGATGTCTTTTGTTTTTTGTAATACCAGGTCTGAAACAAAACCCGGGCAATCAATTTCATTACAGGTGAGAGAAAACCGGAAATCCAAAGCAGTGCCTGAACCGTTTAGATGAATTGGACTTACAATTCCAAAATTGGTATTATTCTTATGAAGATTAATTAATCCTTCTATATATGCGGGATCTAACCATGCATCCTGGTTTAACAAGAAAAAATAATCGGCACCTCTCTCAAAAGCCTTCTTAATACCAATATTATTTGCTTTTCCAAAACCAAGATTTGTTTTACTCTTGTATAGTTCTACTTCAGGATATTCAGAACTTAATATTTCCAAAGTATTATCAGTAGAATTATTATCAACTGCAATAATTTCAAGAGGTAATGAAGAATTTCTTAAACATCCAAAACATTTATCAATCCACTTGCTCGCATTGTATGTAACTATAATTACAAAAACTTTCATTGTTTCTTCTCGTTATAATCTTCCATCTACTATTGATCTGTCTAAAGCAGCTTTTGTATCAAAAATGATGGTATCTGCATTTTTTAATGAATCAAAGTCAATAGTAAGAAACTGCTTATGAGACACCGCTAAAATAATCGCCTGGTACCGATCTTCCATTTTCGCCTGCACAGGTAATGTTTCAATCAATTCAATATTATATTCAGCTTTTACCTGTTCTTTGCCTGCATAAGGATCGTACACGTCAACTGTCAATCCAAATTGCCTCAATTCTTTATAAATATCAATTACCCTCGAATTTCTTATATCCGGACAATTCTCTTTAAATGTAATGCCGAGTATCAGCACTTTTGATCCGTTAATAGTATGATTCTTTTTAATCAAAAGCTTAACTACTTTATTGGCAACAAACATTCCCATATTATCATTCACTCTTCTTCCCGACAAAATAACTTCTGCATGATAACCAAGGGATGCAGCTTTATAAGCAAGATAATAGGGGTCAACTCCTATACAATGCCCTCCTACCAACCCTGGTTTGTATTTTAGAAAATTCCATTTTGTTGCTGCCGCGTCAATTACATCATTGGTGTCTATGCCAATACGGTCAAAAATAAGCGCCAGCTCATTTACAAAAGAAATATTTACATCACGCTGCGCGTTTTCTATAGCTTTAGAGGCTTCCGCAACTTTTATGCTTGGCGCTTTGTGCGTTCCCGCAACAATTATAGATGCATATAACTGATCTACAATTTCTGCAATTTCAGGCGTTGAACCCGATGTTACTTTTTTTATTTTCGTTAAAGTATTTACCTTATCTCCAGGATTTATTCTTTCCGGGGAATAGCCGCAAAAAAAATCTTTATTAAAGGTTAAGCCTGAAAACTGTTCCAGTACGGGTACACAATCTTCTTCAGTACAACCCGGGTAAACCGTAGATTCATATATCACTATGTCGTCCTTCTTTAAAGATTTTCCAATCATTTCAGAAGCTTCCAATAAATAACTGAGGTCGGGCGATTTAAATTGGTTAATCGGGGTAGGAACCGTAACAATAAATACATTGTATTTATTAAGATCTGCGGGATCAGAAGAGAAACAAAGGCCTTTGTCGGATTCAAGCAATGTTGCAGCTTTCAGTCCGTCCAGGTCTGCCTCATTAGTATCATCTTTACCGTTCAAAAGATTCTTTATTCTCTTTTTGTTAATATCAAAACCCAGTACCTGATATTTTTTTCCAAACTCAATGGCAAGAGGCAAGCCTACATAACCCAAACCAATTACCGCTATCTTTTGCTCCCGTTTCATTAATAATAGTTTCCTTTATAAACGTTCAAAAATACTTGTAATTTCAATTGGAGCTACAATTGAAGATTCAGAACATCGTTGTGAACTTGTTTCTAACCGTCGTTGTGAACTTGTTTCTCATCGCCAGGAAAAGCAACTAAAAAATTGGAAACGACAATGGAAGGAGAATCTAATAAACAGCCTCAACCCGGAATGGAAGGACTTACAGATAATACACAGCATGAAATAGAAAAATGGATAAAAATTGAAGAAAGGACTTCAGCAGCAGAAAAGGCTGCAAGTAGCTCAAAGTTGGTTAGAAGGCTCTGTAGGAGTTAAAAACGCATTTACCAAAACTTTATTGGTCTGAGAAAGCCTGCTTACTGCCAGGTATTGTTTTACTTTACTTAGCGGTTTCATTGCTATGGTGTACCATTTGGGCGATAAACCATTTGTCTTCCAGGCGCGGTAATCTTCCATATGGGCTACCAACCTGTGTTTAAATGTTTTGTTGCTGCATCCCCCGGCTCTCATGTGTACCAGGACGCCTGGCAAATATTGAACCTTGATGTTATTTAATAGCATGAACCTGAGCAACAATTCATAATCGGAAGAACACTTAAAATCGATATTGAAACTGCCGAACTTTTCATAGATCTCTTTTTTTACAAAAAAAGTAGGATGAGGAGGCATCCAGCCCTTGTAGAATAACTTCCGGCTGTACACACCTGCTATCCATTTTCTAAGCACTCTTTTTATATGATACGGATCTACCACTATCAGGTCTCCGTACACTGCATCGCAATCACCGCTTTCAAAAGCTTTCACCACATTTTCTATAACCCCGTTATGAGGATAAAAATCATCTGAATTTAAAATACCTACTATTTCGCCCCCGGCAATCTTTACCCCTTTATTCATAGCATCATAAATGCCTTTATCGGGTTCTGAAAGAATAGGTCCCTGGTGTCCAAAATGATTAACAAGGTGAAGCGTATTATCGGTAGACTGACCATCTACTACAATGTGTTCCACATTATGGTAAGTCTGGTTTTTAACCGACAAAATGGTGTCTTTGATGGTAGCCGCGCTGTTATAGGTAGCTGTTATTATAGAAACTCTCATTTTCAAATGGCGCTATTAACGAACATTTTTTTTGAAGGTAATCGATACCTGTTCAATTAATAATACTAGGTTATTTGCGTTAAAAATAAAACAACAATTATTACACCTTATAGACATTTAAAAAGCTAATAAGGTTGTAAGTATTACAGAATATGATATTTATTCTATAATACGTTGTTTTACTCTTTCTGCTGGATTTCCCTGGTAAATGCTATAGGATTCGAGATTTCTTGTAGCTACAGAACCTACCGTAAGTACCGCATGTGTTTTACAAATCACACCCGGACAAACAATTGAGTTCGCACCTATCCATACGCCGTCTTCCAAGACTACCGGACTGAGTTTTAAATCAAAGAATATTTTTTTATAATTGTGATTGCCTGTCAATAATACTGCTCCCTGGGAGATACAAACATTATTACCGATTGTTATTTGTGCAAGGCTATCTATCCATACTTTCTCTCCTATCCAAACGTCATCACCTATATGGAGAAACCATGGATACTTTATATTGACAGATGGTTTTATGACAACTCTACTACCAATTTTCGCTCCAAACTTTCTTAACAACCAACACTTAAAGATAGTAAAAACCGCCAATCCGTTGTTAAAAAAAATAACATTTATTATTAGCCATAACGATCTTTTCCACCGGGGGCCGGGATTATACCAACTATTATTATACTGTGCTAAATTTGTTCGTTTGTTTTTCTCTTCTAAGCTCAATTCCTTCATATTTTTTTTGAACGCCTACATATACATACATTAAAATAAAAATACACCCGTAAGAAAAAATATTAAATGTCTGGTGATGATCTAAAGTAGTGATAGTCTTCCAATGGAGATGATTGGCAACGCAGATAAGTACAATGCGGGTTATATTTAAAATACAGATAGAAGTAATACCTGTGATCATCCATTTCAATTTGTGTTTCCAGCTTCCATTATTGGCAAAAACAAAGGCAATCCAGAAACTCATAACGCCCCAGCCAAGGCACGAAGGATTTACACTGATACCGCTGGAATAACCAATTCGTAAAGTATGATAATTGGGTTGAGAAACTTCGTAGTGCAAGACCTGGAGAATAAGCTTAGCGCTGCCAGTAAGAAAAAGGGTAAGCCCCTTTACTATATTAATATGGTGATCAAGAAACGGAGAATACATTTTACCACCTACCCCTGTAATTCCCCTGTAAAACGGGAAGAAGAAATACAAAGCAAAAAAACACAATAGAAATTTTATAAAAAATAAGTAAGGTGACTTTTTATCGTATATTTTTTTCAACCCCTAAAAATTATAAATAAAAACTATTTATGAATAATGAAAAACCTTAACTCTCCCAACTTACAACAAAAAACGAAAAAGCAAAATTAAAAAATCATTAAGGAAGAAGGTGAAATTAAAAATGAATAGTGAAGAATGAAGAATGAACAATTAACAATGAAGAATTGTCAGCCAAAACTTATAACAACACTTACAACAATGCTCAATTAGTTTATCCGAACAGTTCCCTGTAACTTTTTTCTGCATCCAGGTTTTTGTAATACTGCACCGCTAACTGGTGTGCGCCGCTGCAATAGGTGTCGTATTCGGCCTGGTTCATATCTGCCAGATCGAGTAGTTTTGTGAGGCAATCCTGCATATCACTTATATCCACATTCACTCCTGCCCTCTTTTGTTGCAGGTCATTCCATGGAGTAAAATAGCTTGTTATAACCGGTCTGCCAACACTCAAGCTCTCATATAATGCATGGCCGAAATTTTCTCCCTTAGTGAGCAGAATTAGCGCATGGTATTGAGACAATACTTGTTGCACATCAGCAGGTTGTACGTCTCCTTTGTATTGTACCTTTCCAGGCATTTTTTGTATTATAGCTGTGCATTGCTGCCAATATTGTTCATCTATAACCGGACCGTACATATCTAATACAATATCTTTTTTTGTTAGTTGTATTAACTGCAACAGCAGCAATACATTTTTATGTTCGTTGATAAGTGATAAATACACCAGCGTTATGGTTCCTGGCTGTTTCTGCTGGTAAGAAATATTTTCAAATGGAACCTTGGGAATATTAGGAGCTACCACAACTCCCCTGTTGCCTGGAAAATGCTTTCTGATATCTACGGCTTCTATATTAGTAGTTGCATGCCAATGTGCTTTTTTAAGCAATCCTGTAAGCTGCAGGTATAGCAGGTATATTTTCTTTTTAAAACGCTTTCCTGAAAGTGCCCCTTTCTGTAACATACCACGCGGACAGATAATTAGCTTATAATTGTCACGTGTCTTTTTTAAAGTTAACAACGGTAGCAGAAAAAGCTTGTAAGAAAAAATTCCATTTAAATAAATAACATGCGGGGAGCTTTCTTTTATAAGACAATGCAGCTGTTGTTTGTTGAGACTTTTATAATCACTATAGAACACATTAATTACCTTTCCTGTTCCAGGTAATTTTACTGTATTCCATTTATTCATTTCTATACCTGCATAGGGAGTAGCTATATTAAGATCATAGGCTGTGGTGATAACATTAACATGATAATCATTTGCTAATGCCAATGCGAGGTTGGTTAAGGATTGAATGGGACCGCCGGCTTTGTAGCCAGGATAAAAGTAATCGTAAAAAATTAATAGCTTTTTATTCTCTTTCATTACAATAACAGGCAATCTTTAAAAGCACACAAACCTTTCCATTCTTGGAAACAGCGTATATTTTAAAAAAGTAAAAACAACAAAAGTGGTAAACATTCGCCCAAACATAAAAGTACCATCCATTTCAAAAAAAGAAAACTGCACAAAAAAAGCAGCTACAATTGCGTAATTAATTACAATATTGCCAGTAGATTTTAAAAGAAAAAACCTGAAAATTTTGGACCAAATAAAAGCAAGTATCGCAAGGGCAACGAACATACCCGGAATACCAAAATCAACATAACAATCAGCAAAATAACCAAGGCTAAAAGAAACGCCTTGCGCTCCGCTTAAATATCGTATACCTGTAAACCGGCTTGCCTTTATTGACGCATCATAAATGCCCTTATCAGGATCGAGTGCCCGGGGAACAGTTGTAAATGCTATCGTCTCGCGCCATACTGCTCCGTGTTGAAATGGCTCATTAGCGGGAACATTGTCCATAGCTCTAGACAAATGATAGACATACTGAAGCCGGTAAAAAAACTGTCCTATTCCTTCGGTGAAGGTTTCTTTATTTACAATAGAAAGTAAATCAGACAATTTACCAAAAGCCTGCTTTTCTGATACAGTCACTATCTGTTGTTTACTGCCTTCGTTTAGAAAGTTACGGTAATCGCCTTTCACTACAGTCCATACAACCGCTAAAGAAAACAACAGCAACGCTATAGCAATTCCCTTTACACTTACACTAAAGTTGATTGCGGTAATATAGGTCATGACAACAATGGCAGTATAAAAAAAGACTTCTTTAAAAGATGAGAAATAACTAAAGAAACCGCTGATAAAATCGAGTACAAAAGCTATCGCAAAAAAAATGCGATACTCTTTCTTTCTAAAGCTCAAATAACCCAGCAATACAAAGCCGCCCCATTTAAGTAAGGCAATGTTTAAAAATATTTGAGTCAGGCTTGTAAAGCCAAATGCAAGCCTGCTTAAAAAGGTGGATATAATATAAAGAACCAGGTACAGGTACAACACTTTCCTGGGATTGATTTTATTCAAAGCCTCTTCAAATTCCAAAGCTGATATGTGTATATTTTTATAAGCAACCTTATTAAAAACAAAACACATGACGACAATACCGGCTAAAGCACTTAGGTATGCTCTTACTGAGGAATGCGTAAGAAAATCCAGATCTCCTTGCCAAGCGCTGTTCACAAACAAAACATAAGTAATTACCTGCACCCAGTGAAACACCATGACGAAGGTAAAGACGTTTGGCAGGTACTGTTTCCAGGTAAGCGCTATTATGCCAATTAAAACGCCGTAGCCTGCTAACAGTAAACCACTGTGTTGTATAAATGCTAAAGACAGTGCTGATACAATTGCCATTAGTAGAACCAAACCACTTATATCAACCCGCTGCATGCACTTCATTTTTTCTAAATAACCTATTCAATTGTTGTATAATGGCAGAATAAGTGTGGTTTTGGAGAATTTGGAAAGAATTATCGCCCAACAATTTATAATCCTTTAAAGATAAATGAAGACAGCTTTGTAAGCTATTTATATCACCGCTACCAAAAACATAACCATTTACACCTGTTTGCACCAGGTCTTGTACACAGCCGCACTTGTCACTTACAATCACGCCGCGGCTGCATGCCATTGCCTCATTTACAGCTAACCCCCAGGTTTCACCCGGTCCTTTGGAAGGTAATACAAAAATATCTCCAAGGCGATAAACTACCGGCATCCCACTTTGATTTTGAAAAGGAATAAAAAAAATATTGGCATGTAACTTATATCTTTCCTTCAGTTCCGCTTCAAGGGCTCCATTGCCAACCATTATTAAAGCCGTGTCTTTTTGATTAAGAGCTACAAAAGCCTTTATTAAAATTTCAGGATCTTTCTTGCTGGTAAGTTTGCCTGCAAACAAAAAAACACAGTCGGTTTCTTTTATTCCCAGTTCTGACCGCCAGGCTGCTGCCTTACAGTCGTACTCTTTATCATTACCAGAAAAACGATTATTATCTATTGCATGTGGCGCAAACAACAACTGTTCTTTTTTCAGGCCATGTACCTGGTAATATTGTTTGTTTGCTTCTCCCACATACAGTGCATAGTCAACATAATGATAGACCCAGCGCAAAAACAGCCGCCTTAATAATTTTTGTATTGAAAAGCCTTGAGGTTCGTCTATTAAATTTGAATCTCCTCTAAACAGCACAGGAATTTTTCCATGAAAATACCGCAGAACCTTTAGGTGGCTTTTAAAGCTCCATCCAATTACAAGTACTGCATCAGCTTTCCATTTTTCTATTTCATCAATTAAAGTTGGATTAATAATTCCGTTAAAATGACGGGTACCAGGGTTGGAAGAAACATTCTTAACAAACGCAAATTCATATCCTTCAGTGAGAGGGATATCCCATGCAAAAGAAAATCCGAAATCAGGATCATGCACTTTTTCCTCTAACTGACTTTGTGTATAAAAAACCTTTATAGTAAAACTACCATTTTCCTGGTTTGTCAGCCGAAAAAGCGGAGCATTATATTGAATGGGATGAGTTGTTATCACAGCCAACCTTCGTGTTCGGTTCATATTAAAATAACTATCCTTATAAGTCATTAAACTGCAATCATTCTTCTCTCTGCACTTGTTTTACTAAATCTCTCCTTTAGCGCAATAAATCTTACTTCGAATGTAAAATAGCTTACTGATGCGACGATATACGAAGAGATAAAACAACCGAGCAAATTAAATAGAAAGTATGAGCTATTAAAATACTTTAAATAAAAAGAGTAGCAAATAATATGGTAAACATAGAGTCCGTAGCTTATTTTACCTGTGAAAAGTAGTGGCTTTGTAATTAAAAAATGGTTTAGGATATTATTTCTATTAAAATTAGTAACAATTAAAAGCAAAAAGTAATATACTGTTGCAATCAAAGTACCTTTAATGGCTTGTATAACAAATATCCCTTTGCCTCCTGCAAAAAGCCATAGTATCGTCAAAGCAACAAATATCAAAAATAACGTTATTGTATAGGCGTTGTTCCCTTTACTTGCTTTTCCTACCGTTTTTTCTTTTATAGCTAATATCGCCCCGATTGCAAGAGCGTCCATTGTTGAAAATGTGAAATAAAAAACATTAAATCCCTTGTACGTTAAAATGATCCGAACAATTATCGCAGTTATAATTAAAGCATAGATTGTTTTTAGAAGTTTAGCAGTAGACAAGTAATAAACAAGTAAAGGCCAGAAGAGATAAAAATGTTCCTCAACTGCGAGTGACCAATAATGTGGCGGACCGGTTATAGGGAGCCTGAAGGTCATGCAATAATTTTGAAGATATATCCAATAAGGCCAACTTAGTTTTAAAGAAACAGTTGTCGTATTTGCAATTAATGGAGCAACAAAAATATAAATACAAAGGCCGACGTAATATAATGGAAATATTCGTAAAGAACGTCTTATATAAAACGACTTAAAAAAATTACGATTTTCTTTACTAGCTAAAAGAATACGAGTAATAAGAAAACCCGATAAAACGAAAAATAAAATAACGCCTGTTTGACCAAAAACAGACGTTTTTACCAAAAAATTTATTAAACCATCTTTCGTAGCACGAACTCCTTCACAAAAATGAAAATACATTACCATTAGCGCAGCGATCCCTCGTACACCATCCAACTCTTTATGATATCTTAAAGTCATCAATTCGTGAAACCCGAAATAATTTTGTTTACTAAATCTACTAAAGTAGCTGTAACACTACTGGCTGAATATTTTTCAAACTCAATTTGATTTATTGTGTGGCAATTGTAGTTTTCCGCGTACAATAAAAATTCATCAAAGCTTTTTGGGAAACTTTTAAAAATGTTTTCTACATCGTTTTCTCCATCAAAAGCAAGCACCACACCTGCACCTGAACCTCGAATTACTTTGCAAGCAGAACTTTCTCGGTGCAAAATTGCCCATATTGGCTTTTGAGATAAAACAGCCTGGTATACTTTAGATGGTGTATAATGTGGTTCGGTACTGCCCAAAATAAACACCCCAGTGGCAGCATTTAGATGAACCAATACATCGAGATAAGGAATTCTTGCAGGATGTTCAAAGACATTTCTTTGCCATAACCCATATTTTTCTGCTATTGGTTTTATATTGTATCCATCGGGGTTATTTGGAGAAGTGCCTGTTCCTATGAAGTGTAATTCAAGGTCTTGATATTTCTCCTGTTGAGTATGAATAGCAGATAATACTTTTTCTAATGGTGCAAATGCTTTAGGGAGCATTGCCCCGGCATATACTACCTGTAATTTTTCACTATTTTTACTAAATAAATATGGTTTAATGTCTAATGATTTTACAGCATCATGATCCATTTTTTCACCGCCGTAGGGCATTGCCGCAAATATCGCATCCTTTACTAATCGGGGATTTCTTTCCTGCACTCCTTTATAATAACCCTCTGCAACGCCTGTTATCAAAGATGCTTTTTTAACGGCTATAGGTTCCAACAATTTTGCTATTTGTGTACTTAACCAGTGGCGTGAAAAAATTTTATCTGAGCCGGGAAATTCATGTACCCACGGATCAATGTAATCAATACCATACTTAATGCCAGTAGAGTCATGTAACAGGCGACCTAATAAAGCAACGTAAAAGGAAGGAATAGGAATATATAAAAAATCAAAATGTTCTTCTTTGATTAATTGTTTTGCTTTTGTATATAATTGAAAAAAACCACGTAAACCAATATCTCCCACAAGCCTTGGTTTAGTGGTTTTAAATGCCTTTACTTTTTCTATCCTTAAGCTTTGAGGTAATAATCTTTCAAGATGATAATCCAGCTTTTCTTCATAAAAATCTTCAAGTACGGTTAAGATTGTAGGTCGCCAATCATACGATGGCAGATGTTGTGCAAAAAGTCTTGAACGATGAACTGCCGCTAAGTTGGATGGTGGAAAATGCGGAGAGATTATTAGAATTTTATTGTTCAATTTTGGACTATTTCTTTCCACTTCATTTTCAATTTTACAGATTCGATTTCCCAGCTGTAAGCTTTTCCGTTCTCAAACCTTTCTAACTTTTGTAACGATAATTTATCCCATTGCTCGTAAACATTTATCATTTCCTTCTGTAGTTTTTCCTTATCAAACAATTCTATAATAGTTCCATGCTGGTTAAATTTATATATAAAACTTACCTGTGCACTTGTATCAGAAGCAATTATAAAAAGTCCTGCCTGAAAATAAGACCAGATTTTATTGGTTAAACAAATATTTCTATTTTCATCTGCACTTGCTGTATCGATTGCTAACCCTATATCAAATTCGCAAAGTTTACTATTCAAGTCTGTTTGTGATAAAGAAGAAACTATATGAATAAAGGGTTTCCCCTGCAAATGATTGTTATAAAATTCCTGTCTAATATTACCTATTAGTGTAATTTCAAACTTATCTTTTAAACTTTCAATTACAGGTAGTATCTCTTCTAATCCACGGTCTTTGTCAATGTTCTGTGAAAACCAAACTAATTGAATTTTGCCTGACGCCGTTATTTTTGAAGGTTTGAGAAACTCACTGTCTGGGAAAACGTTATTGATGATAAAAGTATTTGCTATTTTGTGAGGTAAAACATCAGAAGTAATTTTTTCTTTTATCAAGGGTGCAGCAAAAGAAACATAATTTGCAAATGGTAGTATTTTCTTTATCAATTGAATAGTAAGATTTGAAATAACGTTATTATTTCCCTCACCCGGATGATAATCTTCTATATCGATAGCAAAAGGAATGTTGTACTTTTTTGAATAATAATATGCCGGATAAAAAGCTGGGGGATTGTGGACTATTACAAGATCAGGTTTTACTTTCAACTTTTTTAGGGCCCAAATTAATTGTAACGATCTCCTGCTAATAGCATAAGAGACAAGGCTTGTTGCAGAAATACATTTGTACACTTTACGAAGAAAAACTTCTAAAGATGTACTTATGACCCAATTTATTAATTTTTCCCGACCGGCCGAAACGTAAATTTTTTCAACTCCGGCTAAATCATTTTGTATATGCTTTTCCTTTTCTTTTGTCCAATTGGGCAAATCAAAAGCGATATAAGTAACCTTGTAATTTGATGCAAGCGCTAAATTAATTTCTTTTCGACACCGTGGATTTGAGGCCAGGTTAGTACTTGTTATAAATAGAATATGATCTTTCAATCTCTAAAAAATTATTCTATTTATTGTTATAAACTGACAAAGTTTGCTCAACGACAGATTCAAAATCAGGAGGAGAGGCTATGTTCCCTTTTAATTTATCAAGTACGGTTTTATCTTCTATGATACCACTAAGAACCTTTCTGAGAGATGAAGTACTATTAAAATCAAAAAGCAATCCGTTATAACCATGTTGTACTTGTTCTGCAATACCAGCCAAATTAGCGCCTATGACGGGCACTTCCGCTGCAAACGCTTCTTGTATAACCAGGGGAGACATTTCAGCAACAGTGGACGGAAGAACTAAAGCATCAAATTGTCGTATTGTCGGTACCACATCCGTTGGCGTCAATAAACCCTTCCAAACAATATTATTACTTGCCTTCGTTTTGCTGTGAAGATTTAATAAATAATCCTCGTCATTCGTCGCTCCGAAGATGTCTAATACAATTTTATCTTGTGGTAAACCTACTATTGCATCTATTAATAAATGAAGTCCTTTGATGGGGTCTATCCTTCCAACAAAAACCAGTTTTACAGGTTCAGGCGTTTTGAGGTCCCTGACTTTAGAAGTCTGAATATTATAAGGTATTGCCTGCTTTATTATGCACATCTTATTTTCAGGAATCCCGTTCTTTAATAGAACTTCCTTGTACCAATCAGTTAATACTATGATCTTTTCGGAAAGACTAAATATTTCAAGCAAGTTACTCTGGAGTTGCTCTATAATAAAGGGATACGAAAAAGCTGTACCTATTGAATGATTTATCCTTCCGGTATTGATATTTAAATTATATAGAGGCATTGATGTATAGTATAATGCCTGCCGGCACATATTGCTGATTCGTTGCTTACTCAAAGCACACCTCGTACACCGTTCAATATCAATTAAACCGGAACAAGGTTCTTTGCCTTTGTACATAAGTGTACCGCTAAAACAACTATACCTGGCAAGATGCAGGGTAAAGATTATTCTTATTGCCATCTGTTTTAAAACCCTTGCATGATAAAGACCAATTCCACTACTCCCTGCCAATTCCTGTATGTGAACAATATCCGGATTTAATTCTTGAATCAATTTTTGAAAAGCTTCAATACCGTCTGGTGGCCTTTTTCCCATTATCACCGAGCGATCTCTGTTACCCTGTTCAGCATAACGCTTAACTAAAAGACCGTCATACTTATATTCGTACAATTCAAAACTTTTATAATTAGGGGTTACAATTGTCACCTCATGTCCTTTTGCCTTTAATGATTTAGCCAGAGCCCAGGTATAAACTTCAGTACCTGCCACCTGATCTGGCATAAAATGGTTTAGGCAAAAAACAATTTTCATTTAAAAAAGAGAATTTAAAATCATAAGGAAGAATAACAAAAAACAATAAAATTATTCTGTTTAAGAAAGTGCTTTCACAAAAAATATCATGAATCGTAAAAACAGACTTTACAGCTTAAAATTATTTTTTCTCCATGACTTTACTGCTGAATAATATTCATATTTTATCCCTACAGCCGCTGAAAGATATAATAGCAGTGATTTAATATTTTTATTTAATAAAAAATTTGTTCTTAAAAGATCCTTACTATTCTCTCCATTATATTTATATACTATTAGAGCTAATAAGGCAATATTCTTAGCAATGTTTTTGTTTCCCGTTGCCGAATAGTTTATGTGTTTTAATAAAGTTTTACAATAAGTGGAATAAACCGAAGAAAAATTTTTTAAATTATTAGTAAGGGATGTAGGTACAATTCTATAAACTGAGTCATATTCATTTAAAAATATAAATTTAAATTTTTTCGTTAGCCTTAACCATAAATCCCAATCTTCAACCCTTAGGGTTTCATCGTACATTCCAACTTCCTTTATAGCGTTCATTCTTACTAAATGTGAAGTCGACGAAATAAAATTTTTTAATAATAATTCTTCAAAGCCTAAGGTTTCCACCGAAGAAACATCAACTTTTATAGATTGGTAATAATCCTTTTGTAGGTAGTTGCCATGAACGTCCATTCTGTAAGGTTTACCAAAAACTAAAGCATAATCCTCTGTTAGTTGTTCCAATGTTTCTACTTGTCTGCTTATTTTGTTTGGTAGAATTAAATCATCAGAACCAATCATCTGATAATACTTTCCTTCGGCAATTTTAACTGCATTATTTAAAGAATAACAAATACCCCTATTTTCTGTATTTTTTAAAAAAATCACTTTAAAAGGAGCATTTATTATTTTCTTCTCAATTACTTCAACAGAATTATCAGAAGAACAATCATCAATAATTATTACTTCAATATTCCTGTATGTTTGATTAAAAACACTATCAATAGTTTCAGTAATAAATTCGGCTTTATTGTAGTTAGGAATACATATGGAAACTAAAGGAAGCATTTTTTATAAAAAACTAAAAGTCTGGTATTTTTCACATTTTAAAATTTAAATGTGTTTCTCTTATTAGGAGTTAGAAGATTTCAGCTTACACATAATGGATAAAGAGGTGTGTTCAAAAATTTAAAACATAAAAAAGGAAAAATAAAACCAATAAGACCTTTATTAATTTTCTATTATGATTGATTTAAAAAACTCGTTTTATTTCTATTTTTAAAAGTAAAATTATAATTATTCATTAACGGATTTGTACCATTTGAATTGCATTTATAAGACAAATAGATTTTTTCAGAAACTAAATTTAAATTACTAAATGGAATTTGTAGCTGTTTCATCAACTTTATGAGATCCATTAATTTCCCTTTCAGCAACGTATTCTTTATTAATAGTTTAATTACTGAAATATTAATATTTTTTTTCGCCAGCTCAAGTTCCTCCCCTTGTAGTGGGAAATATTCAGCGTTTACAATAATGCTGTTAATAATATAATTTTCTTTTAAGTTTGTGTAATTTTTAGTAACTCGTCTACTAGCCTGATCATCAGATTGGCGCCAAAAAGTATAACCGGTTGTTGTAAGTAAGACGGGATACTGACAAGCAATTCTTTTTTTTAAAAATGTGTCCCCTATAGCAAAATCATTGCTTAGACCTCCTATTTCTTTTAGCATGCTGATTTTAAAAAGTGATTCAGCAAAACCAACAGTACTAATAGGATAATCTGAAAAGTATATTAGTTTGGTAAGTTCAATTGGTTCAAATAAATAAGGAAGAACCGCAAAATCTAAACCACCCACACCCCAAATTGCAGCAGCGTTAGGAAATCCCTGCAAGTATTTTTGAAAACGTTCCAGGCTATCCTTATACAATATATCATCTCCATCAACAAAGATTAAGTACTCTCCCTTTGCTAATGATAAGGCCTTGTTGCGGTTAGGATACTCGCCTATGTTTACTTCATTTCGAAATGTGACTATTCGGGGATCTGAGAATTCATTGATGATTTGCCACGTATTATCAGTAGAACAATCGTCACCAATTATCAATTCAAAATTTACAAAAGATTGTGCCAGTACACTTTGAATTGTATGTCGTACCCACAATGCAGAGTTGTAGGTAATAGTAACGACTGTAAAAAGAGGATTATTTTGCATAACACTATCTAAACACCTCTAATAACTGTTTTCTGGTGTTTTCTTCATTATATTTTTCCCTGGTTCTCATTGAAATTTCTTCTTTATCAAATGCATCGTAATTATGTTTTAGCAACATTATTTTATCAGCTAAATCTTTTTCATTTCCGCTTTCATATAAATACCCGTTGCATCCATTCTCGACGATCTCTATAGTTCCACCTGTGTTAGCGCCAACAACCGGCAGACCAAGTTTTAAGGCTTCGACTGTTACTCGCCCAAACGCTTCCATCCTGCTACACATAAGTAACGCATCGTGTTGTTGCAATACTTCGGCAGGTTCTTTTATGGGTCCTAAAAATTTAACTTGTTCCTGTAAATCAAATGATTCTACTGCAGCATGTAATGACTCAAGGAACTGTAAACTCTGTTCTTTACCCACTATACTTAATTCAAAACATAAGCCATTCGCCTTACAAATCCGCAATGCCTTTATAGCTTCAATATGATTTTTCGACGCAGCTATCTGGCCTAACATAATCAACTTAATTTCACTTTCTACTGAGTTTTTCATTACCGCGATCTGAGGTAGTACTACAGCATTTGTCACTATACTTTTTTTCTTGTCAGGCACTAACTCTTTATACTTATTTTCCACAGCTAATGAGTTGAAGACTATCTTATACGATAGCTTATTCATTCTTATTGCACCTTTCAAAAATCCACCGCCTATTGTAAATCCATGATCTTCTTCACCAAATTCATGAACAAACCAAACATGTTTTTTATTTGATTTCTGAGCAGCTATAGCAGCAACAGGAGAAGCAATAGTATTGGTTACAATGAAATCAGGATTTGTTTGTTCAACAAGTTTCATTATTTCTTTAATAGCTAAGCGGTTTCTTACCCACTGTTTTGCCCGAAGTTTAAAAGGATGTTTGAAATTTACAGAAGGAGAAGTCCACGGATAAAACTTTATGTGTGATGTTACAATGTTTTTTTTTGATGCTGCCCTGGCCAGCTCCATTTTATTTGAAAAAGGCACAATCAGATGGCTTTCCATTCCTTGCTCTTTAAGAATTTCGAGATATTCAAGCAAGCAAATATTAGCTCCGCTCATATTACCCTCATGAGCTAACCATAATATTTTCATAAGTTGGCTTTGTTAGCAAAAGTGATTTGTTTAATTGCTCCCGCTGTTGCTCTCCATATTTTTATGTTGGCCAAACGAATCTGTTTTAAAATATTCAAAATGCGGCTAAGCTTACTGTTATTTGTTTGGTTAATATTTTCTTTTAAAACTTGAAACCATTTTCTTTCTAAATCCCTGTTAATTGCAATTTTTCTAAGATTTTTATTGCTAGTCTGAATTGATAACTTTTCAATGATTTTTAATTCTTCGTTTCGAAATCTTTCCTGCATACTTACAGTCTTTGATTGAGCATGATACCTAAAATGTATCAGCAACTTGTCAGTATAAGCGACATTAGGGAATAAACTCAGGTAACGTATATATAAATCCCAATCAAAACTATAGTGAAGGCTTTCATCAATTCCGCCACTTTTGAAAAATAAATCTCTACGCATCCATACTCCCGGTTGAACAAACTGTACTCCTTTTAACCAATACAGTAAGCCTTTTGCTGAAAGTTTTGAATGTTGTACAAATTCGATAGCCTTCTCCTTTTCACCTTCACCCTCAAACAATCGCACTCTACCTGCCACCATATCAGACCCTGATGAAAAAGACTTAGCTATCGTTTCTAATGCTCCGGGTTCTAAATAATCATCTGAATTAAGCCAGTTAAAGATCTCTCCAGTGCAATATTGAAGACCCTTATTTATAGCATTTGCCTGACCACAGTCTTTTTCACTTACCCAAAACTTCAAATGCTTTTCATATTTCCTAATTATTTCCACTGTGTTGTCAGTACTGCCAGCATCTATAATAACATATTCAAGATTAGGATAATTTTGATTAATTACTGATTGAATAGTTTGCTCAATATACTGTCCCTGGTTATATGTAGGAGTAACAATAGATATAGTTGGAAATTGATTTAAATGGCCCATTCAATATTATCTATAACTTTTTTTGCTGGCGATCCTGCCATTACACAATTTTCTTCATTGTAAAATTTGTTTATTAAAGAGTCTATTGCGATAACACATCCATTAGGAATAACAGAGCCTTTTAATATACAGCTTCGAGCCCCTACCCAAACCTTATTTCCGATTAATATTGGTTTATCTGGGTTTAATCTTATATCATCCTTGCTAATTGTATGAAAGTCAGTATCCATAATTAAGATATCCCAAGATAACAAGCACTCATCCCCTATTGAGATATTATGGAAACAAATTATTGTACTTTCAGCAGTAATATTAAATCGACTTCCTATAAGCAATTTTCCATTTTTCCCAACGCATATTTTTGAACCATGACCAATAACCGCACTCCCTTCAAATGTAATTGATCCTTTCACTTCCCAAATTGTCCTTGATTTTGCTTTATCAAAAATGCCGACATCTCCAAATCCAATTCTTACCATTCCGAAAAATACTTCTTTTGGTAAATTAACCTTTCCTTCCACATTTTTTAATAAAACCTTTTTATGTAAAAACATAGGAAATTTAATTGCAAGTAAAAATGGAAAACATTTAAAGTTGAAATAAATAGTTTTTAAATTTAAATACTTAAATAAAAAAGTAATCTTTTTGATACTCACTTTACTAAGCTTTTTATTCGAGTTATTAGATATTTTAATATACTCATCCTTTTATGATAACACCAGACCCATTTTACAAATTTTTCTTCATAATCAAGGTTGAATCGTATTGTTGTCGGATGCACTAAAGGAAATTTTAAATCTTTTGACGGAATATTAGACGCCGGATTACTTTGTTCATAAGTATGCGTAGCATCAGCATTGAAACCTATATTAGTAACAAGATTGACTGCAGGAACTATTGATAATTGTCTATTTTCCAACTGATGAAAAGTCCATTGCCAATCCCACGTTATTTTTTCATTGTATACAATATAATCAAACTTATGCTTCCAATACTGATACCATTTTATATCAAAATCAAAAAAAAAGTTTTTTAGTTTACTATATAAAAAAAAGATTTTGAACTTTTTTCTCTGCCAGTTTTCTAAATTATAATCAATAGATATAGCCGCCCTTCGCCAGGTAGCCCACCCCCACATATTCATAAATTTGGAGAAAGTATAGCTATTCCCATTGTTAAGGTTATGCCCTAAATTACTGCCACTAATTGAAATAATTTTATCCTCGTCTTTGAACCTGTCTAACATTTGTTGGCAAAAAAAATAAAAGTCAGTATTTGGCAGGCAATCGTCTTCTAAAATGATCCCCATTTCCTCTTCTTGAAAAAACCAGTTTAACGCTCCGCTTACTGCCTTGAAGCACCCAAGATTCTCATTTCTATATAATTTTTTTACTTCGCATTTCCAATCAACTTGTCCTACTATCTCTCTGGCCTGAACGCATTTTTCTTTATCGTTTAAATTTCCTAATCTTGGACCATCAGCCGCAATATAAAGTTTGAATGGTTTGATAATTCTTATTGATTCAAATACTTTTTTTGTTGCCTCAGGACGATTAAATATTATAAAGAGAATAGGAGTATTAAACATTTCTTTCTTTCAAAATTATGATGCTCATCTCACCAATAACATCCATCTTCTACTCTACTGGCTTGTGGGACAACTTCAGCCTCTGAAGGTCTTACCCAAGAGTCATTATAAAATTTGGAGATAATCGGATGACTGTCCCATCTTTTACCCTTAATACCAAAAAGAAGCTGGGTTGCCCCGCCGATATGTAAAGCAATTTTCCCCTTATCTTTTACGTACGCAGATAATGGTAAGCCATAAGAACCTGCGCCAATAATGGCGACATCAAAATCAATTATATCGATTTGGTCAAACATCGATCGCAACGCTTCAAACCAATTAGAATACTTAGTTTTATTGCCTGCAATAGACTGAACCGCCTTTATTGTTTTCAGCTCGAAAGCTGGCAATATATTACTATTGGGGAATAGCTTTGCTCTTTTTTCGTATTGAGATATAATAGACGCTTCGAATGGATGGATTACCAAAACTTTTTTATTTTCTAACTTAGCCGACCAGGGAGTTGAAAAAAAATAAGGCTCTAATGCTTCAGGCACAAATTGAATGGCATGAGGACAACATTTATTTATTAGGTAATTTTCTCCTGGAACAAATCCCCACACTCCTATAGCATCAATCTTTTTTATTTGATCCACAAAATTTTGAGAAAACTTCCAAACCATATCATCCGAGGAAGGAAAAAAGCCTGCGTTATTTTGCAAATCTGCTTTTATTTGCGGCTTCCAGAAATCCAAATTTCCCTGAAGAAGAGTGTGTATTTTTTTAATTCCCTTGCTTTCTGCGACTGCTTTTAATTGTAAAAAATTGAGTATTACGTTAGACTCAACAGCCCCTAATCGACTAATCATATACGGCTTTTCTTTACCCAGAAGAGTACTAATAACATCATTCATCTCTTCTGCCGACATTAACTTTTCAGTTCTTGCCAAATCTTCTAGTGCGTAATTCTTACTATTCAACCTTAACTTTCGATAAATGTATCGACCTGCTCTAATAATCAAATTATTCCTTTTAATTAAACTCAAAGCCTTTCAGTTGAATTAATTATTAACTATACTCCAATTATTTTTTCCCAAGATTTAATGAAAAAAGGCTTAGAAAAATTTCCGGCCATAATTCTAGCATTTAGATATCCCATTCTTTCTGATAGTGTCACTAAATTTTGTTTTAAATCAACTGAATTTCGTAATGAAATAAAAAAGGTGAATATAGGATTCGCAGCTTCTTTTGCAGATACTGGTTTTACAAAATGAGGTTTATTGTAAAAGACTTCGTTGTATGCTTTAATTTGCCCCGAATGGAGGCTATAAATGAGCTTTAAAATGTATTTCAATTTTAATTTATTAGCTGTAATCACATGGGTCAATTGCAGCTTAGGAGAAGATCCTGCGTAATAATTCATCTTTAAACCCGTGTACAAAATTTGTGTATCTCCTGCACTGATTAAGCTCTGTCCTGTTCTATCACTCATAGTGTACTCATTCCTATTTACCGAACCAATGTAGCTATCTAATATAACTCTTCGAACCAACATTCCAGTGCCGTATGGATAGCATGCATTTCCCTTTATTATATCATTATCAAATACGGTGTTATCCATTTTTCTTTCTTGAAACAATACTTTCATCTCATTCAAAAATGATGTGGCTCTCCTTTCAAAATATTCTACTGTTATGTTACCTGGTCCCCAAATCCCAACTTCCGGGTGTTTTTCAGTAATGTCTTCTGCGGCAATTAAATAATCTAATTTGGGTTCATTATCATCATCAAAAAAAATGATCCAATCGTATTTGGCTACTTTAATACCTGCTATTCTTGCATTAGTTAGTCCTGGAGTTGCTTCTCTTATCAATTTAGCGTTTGGTACCGAGGCTAAAAATTCTACAACTGCAATATTCTGAGTTAAAGGAATACTACTATTATTATCAACAATTATGATTTCACATTTTGATAACGCTTCCGATCCAAATGACTGAACTGCATTTAATAACCGCTTAAAGATTTTAAATTCAGGATTATAAGTACATATTATAATGGAGAAACCTAACATTTTAGTATTTAACTTACTTTTATTTATAAAATAACATTATATACCGTTAGACAAAACTTCTATTTATTTTATTAAGTTAGAAAATCATCTTTTATTGCAATGGTATCATATTGACCAATGAAAACAGAAAGACCGTATTGCTCCAACAGTTTGTTTGCGTCTGAAGCAGTGGAGGGAGCAAGATGCTTATGTTCGTACAGGATCAAATCAGGATCGAGTTTATCAATATCTATTAGTTTCAAAATTTCAAAATCATATCCTTCAGTATCAATGTGGATTAGGTCTACTTTACTAACATTTATTTCTCTTAGATAGTCATTAATATTTATAGTCGCAACAACCTCTTCAGTAATTTTTTTATCTATTCCGGGAAGTATATTTTTGTGCGACTCTATAACAATTTTATTGAAGGAAGCAAGTTGAGTACACCAAGAAGGTAATTGATCTAAAAACCGTTCATCAATTTTATATATAAGCGCCTTACCATTTTGTGATGTAACCGCTGCGTTTACCACCACAACTTCGGGATAGTCCTTATAAGTTTTCTTTAATTTTTCAAAATTTGATTTTACAGGCTCGACTGCAATTCCTTTCCATTTATTTTTTTTTACATAAACGTGAATAGGATCATTTGAGACACCATCATTTGAACCAATCTGAAGAAAAAAAATGTCTTTTTTTAAACATACATATCTCCTAAGAATCTTTAATGGATCTATGGATAAAGTTCTGCTGTTACCATTATTCCTTTTACCAAAAACAAACTCAAAAATTTTTTTTAAAAGCATTTCATTTAATCTTATTCATTAAATACTTAACATTAATTTTAGCAAGTTGCACGAATTTTAATTTTCCTGAAAAGATACTTCTGATAATGTCATTCTTTTTCTTCGAGGCATCTTCGATATTTTGTAACTGAGTAATTAACTTTTTTAATTCTACATTGCTATTTTTCCAACTTATATCCCAATAATGTATAGCGTATGTGTTTTCTTTTACAGAAGAAAAAGTAAAAACATCTGTCCAGCTATAGGGATAAAAGACTTCCCTCGTGAAAATGTGAACTCCATAAATATCTTGCTCCGCATACTTATTAAGTCCATTTTTTTGTAAAAGATTCGTTGTTAATACTGGAGAAGATAAGTACGCCTCTTCTGTACCATTATAATCTTGTTTTATAACACCTAAACATTCATACACAAATGGATGTTCTTTTTTCGCCCCTATTATAGCATTATTGACGCTTAAAACATTACTATTGTCCGCACTTTCAAATCCCACGAAACAATCGTAATTATTAATAAAATCAAAAGATTTAATCACCTCTACATCTGTATCGAAATATATTCCACCATTATAATAAAGGGCGTGAAGTCGGGTGTAATTGGAAAGGTTTGCCCACTTTTTTTGTTCGTACGCCTTCTGTAAATAAGGTAAATGTAAAGGGGCGTTTTTTTCATTCCACAAACAAATTTCCCAACCCGGAAAATACTTTTTCCAACTTTCAATACATTTAATTGTCAACTGTGGCAACTCTTTTTCACCAAACCAGCAATAATGAATAATTTTAGGAATCATAATAATTACGAATGTTTCAAAATGTCATCAACAATTGAAATGTCATAATGAACAATTCCCTTTTCTTTTACTTCATCAAGATATTTTCTAGCTTTTTCTAATCCATTTGACGCTTTATAATACATAATTTTTGCAGCAATTATAGCTCCTTTTGCATTATCATCAACTAGACTTAAAGAATATTCAAAAGCCTTTTCTACTTCATCTTCTGAAAAATCAGAAAGTACATATTTATGATCTAAAACGAAATCAGGCATTTTTTTAGTTAAAAGAAAAGCAACACTTGAGCCAGAATTGGTGGCATCAACGGGACTAAAAAAATCTTTTAATCGATAAGTAAGTAAGTGTATCCAGTAAGTATAATAATGGCAAAAGTCTTGATGAAGGATAATTGATTTTTCTGGTATAAGGTAAGGATAAAAGTTTTGTTGGATAGCATTGAGAAGATCCCAAGATTTCATTGCATCTATAAGTAAAAATTCTATTTTACCGGCTTGCCATTTAAATTTTGTCAAATCAACTTTTTGTGTAACAATATGCTTTTTGTATTTGTTGATATTTTCTTCAAAAGCTTGTATAAAGGTGTCATTTACTTTAAAATAATTTTCCCATTTTGTTTCTTTAACAAAAGGAACCATCCAGTCTTCCCATAAAAATTGATCTAACGCATATATTTTAGGTTTTGCTTTGCGAACTTTATTATTTTTAGCTAATCCAATTGCAAGTGAAATAGTGGTGGAACCAAACCAACAGCCTAAATCAACTATAGCTCCTTCCCCTTCATAAATTCTTTCCGCATAGTTTTCGTAATAAAACCTTTCTTCAATAGATGTCATTCCTATTAAAGAAGAAATTTTATTTTTCTTTTTATACTTTCTGTAAAACTTCACAACAGGCGCTATTTTTCTAAGCTGTTTCTTCAAAAATTGCATCTTAATTAAATTACCTTCCAATCAGGTGAAATAATAATACTTCCATAGCTTATTCCCTCATATTTTGCTAATTCAGTACCAGTGTCGTGAATTATTATGGAACAGGCAGTTTCTACAAAATCAATATTTTTATTGGTAACATAATCAAATATGGCACAATCAAAACTATAGCTGTTAGGTGCGATTAACGATGAGGGAAGTGTTAACAACAAATTTAATACTCCCTTATGCTGCGATGATAAACTATCAATTCCTTTAATAATTGTACTAATTCTCCCTTTCATTTTATCTTGTAAACCAATGCCAATATAATAATTTGAAGAAAGTCTATTCACCTTAATTTCAATGCTTAAATTAATACTTTCATGAAACGCATATTCCTTAACAAAAGCACCATCAGTCTTTACCGTTTTTATTTTTAAAAAGAAGCAATCTTTATCTGGGCAACCATCAGTCCGAAAATACCCATCCCCGTTACTATTATTTTGAGTTAAATAATTATCTAAAACTTTCTTTGTTTCATCATACATTTTCAATATTCCATTAGATATTAATAGACCTTGTCTACATAATTGAGATACAGCTCCCATTTGATGACTAACAAACAAAACGGTTCTTCCCTCCCCTTTACTTACCTCATTCATTTTGCCCAAACACTTCTTTTGAAACTCGGCATCACCTACAGCCAGTACCTCATCAACAATCAAAATTTCACTTTCAAGATGTGCAGCTACTGCAAAAGCCAGCCGTACATACATACCTGAAGAATACCTTTTTACCGGTGTATCAATATATCTTTCTACGCCTGCGAAATCAAGGATTTCATCAAACTTCCGCGCTATTTCTTTTTTTCGCATACCAAGAATTGCGCCGTTTAGAAATATATTGTCCCTGCCGCTAAGCTCAGGATGAAAGCCTGTGCCAACTTCTAATAAACTTGCTATCCGCCCCTTTGATTTAATTGTTCCGGTGGTAGGTGCTGTTATCCTGCTTAGTATTTTTAATAATGTGCTTTTGCCTGCACCATTGCGGCCAATGATACCTACAGCATCTCCCTGTTGTATTTCGAAATTGATATCTTTTAAGCTCCAGACGACATTACTTGTTCCTTTGGTTGCACGATCGTTCGTTTCACCAATTTTTAGAAAAGGGTCTTCCTTTCCTCTCACTTTGGCAAACCATCTTTCCAGGTCACGTGATAAGCTTCCCGTTCCTATTTCTCCTAACTGGTATGCTTTGGATAAATTTTCGACTTTTATTGCGACCGGCATTTTTTATTTTTCGGCTTACTTACCGCTTTTGCGGTTAAAACGGTGTTTACTGCGTGTTTATTGTGAGATGCTGTTGCGATGAGGATACGATTCGGATGCTGAAATGAATTCAGCATGACGAATTCAGCATGACATCCCTGATGAATTTACCATGACGTGAGAAAACGTGGTATTTCAGAGATTATGGTGAGAATGTTTCTTCTTCTTTTATCCTTTATTGCTGCTGTAAGTTCAGATGTAATGACTTTTAGTTTGTCAGCAAAACGCAATTGGTTTTTGATGATCATATTGTATTTCCAATTTCTTATGGTTGCAAAGCCGGCGTCCTGGAATCTTGAGCTTAGTCCACCATCTGCAAAGTTGGTAATCGTTACATCAATAAACCGGTGCTTTACCCCCTTTGTGTAAAACCAGCGCAAGTTATGATCCCAGTCGCCCTGCGATTTATAACGGGTATTAAAAAAGCCTACTTTATCAAAAACGTCGCGGTTAAAAAAAATAGCCTGGTGCGAGATATTCGTTTTCAATAATTTTTTTCCTGTAAATTCTCCGTCATACAATCCACCAAAGCGCGTGCTGTATACATTACCATACACCACATCGTAACCTTCTACCAGGGGAGCAACACTGCTGAGTGTAGTATCTGCATACAATGTATCATCACTTCCCAGGAAAATAAGCCACTCGCCTGTTGACAGTTTTATCCCTTTGTTCATGGCATCATAAATGCCTTTATCTTTTTCGCTGTAAATCCTGATCCGGTCATCTTTGTATGAACGGGCAATGTTAACAGTTTCATCTGTCGAGCCGCCATCCATTACCAAAATTTCAAAATGCGGATAAGTTTGTTTAAGGATACTTTCCAAACAAAAGCGAATCGTTTTTCCTGAGTTATAGGAGGGAATAATTATAGAAAAAAGCGGGGTGTGCATCGTACAATAAAAAGTAATAAAATCCTGGGGACATATTGCAGCCGTAGCTGTTTACAATGTTCCCGTTTTTTAATAGCAGTTAAGAGATAGCATTAGAAAATAAGCCATAACCGGTCTTTTACTTTCTTTCTGCCAAATAGTTTGTAGTTATAAACGCTTCGTATGATTCTTTATACTTTTTAATTTCATATAACCCATCCTTTACAATACGATATATTGTGTATTTATCTTTTAAGAGGTAGTAAAAGTCTTGAAAATAAGTTCTTGAGTCTATGTTGCATCCACCAAATTCAAACTGAATAAAATCAATTTTGTTTTCACCTAACAATTCGGAAGCACCTTCCAGCACCTTTATTTCGTGACCCTCTACATCTAATTTTAAAAAATGAATATGATCGATATTATTGTCTTTACAAAAACTGTCTAAGGTCTTAATTTCTATTTCCTCGTTCAGCTTCATGTCAATATTAAAATGCGCTAAATTCCTCTTATAGACACTCGCAAGCCCCGATGCCTCGGAATCACTGTAAAGTGGAATCCTTGTATTTTCAATTCCAAAGCCAAAATTGTGCAGTTGAATCGTAGGTTGATTTCTAATATTTGCCGTCAATTTTTCAAAAGTCTTTAGCGATGGTTCAAAGGAACGGATATGAGCGTTTTCACCAAAAACCTCCTTTAATAAAATTGAATATTCACCCACATTTGCACCAACATCTAACAACACAAGATTTTTTTGAGAATGCACTTTACTGTACACATATTCAAGTGCCTTTTTCTCACCGCTATCTAAAGGGTTTGAACCGCCACCAATATTTAAACCTGTTAATGTCAATTGGTTCAAATTCTCGAAAAATTGTTGATTTTTAATTTTTCCTGCCATTTGTAGCAGCACCTTCCGAATCAATTTCCAAATAATTTTTTCAATCATAATAATGGTAAATAACTCTATGTGATCTATTCCCCGTAAAACGAGGCTGGACCTTTCATTACGCCTGAGAAAGTTGTTTAAAAGATATTGTTGCTATCACTCCGCAAAAATTTATTGCTTTTTTACGTACCAAAAACATCCGCATCCATATGAAAACTGCTGAACCATGGCAGGATCAGCATTTTCAAAAAAATTGCCGGAGTCATCGACGAGGGAAAAGTTTTTTAATTCAAAATCAGTAAAAAGATCATTGATCAATTCAAAGCTATAAATTCTGTGCGCATTGAATTGTATACGTGGCTTACCAACCGGTGTTACAAATAAAAGGTTTCCACCAACCCTGGTTACTCTTTGCAATTCTCTTATTGCCTTCACGTCTCCTTCCGGATCGATCTGGTCTCCATACCTGCCGAGGCCAACATGCTCAACAGTATGCATGCACGATAGAGAATCTATAGAATTACTGGGGAAAAATAAACTGGTCAGATCAGCCTTTCCTGAAATCAAACCAGACAGAGTAAGATTGGCCGGGCGATAATCGTAAAACTCCGTAGGCACATAAGCCGACAACATACTGCAAAAATGCAAGGTGGAAGATATGTCTATATGTTTCGCCGGGTTTATTTGCTTAATGATTCTTGTAGCCCATGCCGGATGATAAATGTAATGAGCATCAAAAGAGGTTTCTTTTGTTTTATCATGTATGCAGGGATAAATGTCTGCCCAGTCATTAACCAACTTTTTTTTTGTATCTAACGAATTAAACAGTTTAAATTCTTTTTCAAAATTTGCAAGAATTTTTCGCTTAAGCAATTGCCCCCCGAGCAGTCTTTTTATTTTTAAATACGAGTTCATAACAGGTCAATCATTTATTATTGGTTACTCCATTTATCGCTGGAGACAAAGATGCTGTTTATAAAAGTGTCGGCATATAAAAAATAGCCGTGGGTCTGTAAGAAAGCAATGATCTCGTTATTCTTAACACCTTTGCCCGTGCTGGAAAAAGATAAAGTCTCTACACAAATAACTGCAGGTTTATTATTGTAATCGATCGATTTCAGCACCAACTCGTCTATACCTTCTGCATCTAAAGACATGAAATCGGGGAAAACGCCACCATTGTATTTGGTAAGAATATTTTGAACAGTATCAACCTTTATTTGCTTTACCTCTTTAATATGATAATTCCCTTCACTCTTGTATGTTTCCACCTGTTCTTTAGAGAAAGTATTTAATGTAGGCGCATTCATTACATAAAACTCTGAAACACCTGGTTCTTCGCCTATACCAATATTTAAGTTTATATCACCTTTTCTGAATTTTTTAAACTTTTCAAACAATGAAGGGTCTGGTTCTATATTTATTCCCCTACTACCTCTTTTATAAAATATTGATGTATTATTTAAATAGAAAGGATGATGGGCGCCAATATCGATATAGCCCGGTTTATCTATTTTTAACTGACCAAATATAAAATCTACAATTAAATCTTCGCCAGATTGGGAAAATGAAGATTTTGCATATTTTAATTGATCTTCTTTTTTAGTTCTAAACATATTTTTAACGCTTTATAGTACTCATTTTCACGGGTGTATTACACTCCTATTTTGTGCCTGCTTTCAGTTTGCCAACCATTCTTTTAAACAAACTATAACCCCTGTTTATAAAATTTTTATCCGCATAAAATTTCTTAATTTTCTCCGCATCGTTTCCGACCGGCTGGTCATTCTCATCTATCCGTTCACCAATAAACCTGTAACCATGTCTTTTTATAGGAAACGGAGCGTTAGAAAAGAACTCATCGTGCACTTTACAGTCATTTACAAACCTTGTTTGTATCTCCTTTAAAAAAGCCTGGTCAATTCCATAATCTAAAACCCTGCCTTCTGAAAACTTCTCTATCAATTCTTTCATTTGTACCAGGTTACCTTTTATTCCCCACATTCCTCCCAACATCGATATGCTATCCGACCCAAAAGGTATTTTATGAGAAGGGTGATCACGCATGATGTGTATTGATCTGCCGCTTTCAATCCATTCATCTACAGCCATCTTTTCTCTTACGGACAATCTCGAATCACTATCACGAAATATTACATGATCGCAATCGGGTAGATCCGCTGCAAAAAAACGCCAAAACATTCCATAACTGATGCCAGTCATATTCACAACATCACCACCCTCTTTTTTTATGTTTTCTATAGTTGCTGCCGGTACTGTATCATCGTAGTAAACGATCACTTTCCACCCCGGGTATATTTCTTTTGCCTGTTGAATATTTTTTATGATACCAAAGTTATAAATGGGTTTATCGCCCCATAGACTATATGCTATATAATTATATTTTTTCAATGTTGCCAGGTATTATCAAACTAATGGTACAGGATATAATTGATGAAGCGTTTACTTTTATGCTTTAATATTTTTATCAGTATATATGCTACAGTGTACTTAACCCTGTTTGAACTTAGCTCACGCAAAAGGTGGAAATAGTATGAAACCTTATCTTTTTCACCTTTACTAGTTAGTTCGTTTATTATAAATATTACCTTATCAGTAAATTTTACTTTCGCTTTTTTGCGTTCAGCTCCCGCTAGGAATTTTTCGTCATAATTTTTGAATAATACATAACACTCGGCCATGTGCATCAATAACTTGTTGCCAGAGGTACCAGTGCTGTTGAACCTATATTGAAACAACCTTTGCTCCATTCCAAAAAAGACTGCATCGTGCCGACAGCAGCGCAGCCAGTAATCCCAATCTTCACAACCGTAGGCCTGCAATGATTCGTCCTGCAGACCGACCTGCTCAACCAATGATTTTTTGAGCATTACTGATAAAATAGCGATATAGTTATGCTGGAATAATCGAGGGTATAACTCTATTCCTGAAAACTTTCCTTTCGGACTATCATAGGGCAGTAGTTCTTTGCTCCCGGTTAAGTAATAACCACTGCTGAAAATAACATCAGCATTGCTTTCTGCTGCGGCATCCAGTTGTTGTTGCAGCTTTGCGGCCACCCATACATCGTCTGCATCTAAAAAAGCAAGCCATTGTCCACTTGCATTGCTGATGCCCGTATTGCGTGCCGCGGCCTGCTTTTTATTGGACTGGTAATAGTATTTGATTCGGTTATCAGTTTCCTGCAGTTTTTTTACTACGACAGCGGTACTATCTTTGGAACCATCGTCTACTACAATCAATTCCCAATTGGTAAACGTTTGCTTTTGTACCGACTCTATGGAATCGTTGATGTATTTCGCTGCATTGTAGGCAGGCATTATTACACTAACCAGTGGTTTTACATCTTTATCCATGAGGGAGGCACAATATCAGTATGTACTGCCCTGAACCACTTCTCAGGTGCAATCACCATCTTTTCGGGATTTTTATTAAGCCAGCCGGCCCACCAGCTAAAACTACTATTTGCCAGTATATTGTGTCGACAGGCTGCCATGAGGCGCAAATCTTCAAAACTATTTTTGCCTGTATTGCCATCTACAAATGTATGTTCTTCGGTAAAGGGCATGTTTTGTTTTACCCAGTGTATATCATCAGAAAAAACAAACAAATGTGGTGCGGGTATGGCTTCTTTTATTTTTGCAATTGCCTTTTGATAATATGTGTCGGAACAAACCCCGTGGAATTGATTAGCCTCGGTAAGCGTAATGTAATCGCCCCTTCTTACATGCAGGGAAACAGAATTTGTTGCTGCTATTTGCTGTAAAATAGATTCAATTTTTTCGTTGGCAGGTGTTTTAAAAGTAAAATCCTGGCGAATGATTTCTTCAATTTCCTTAAAATAATTCTCATTTTGCCAATAACCATTCAGATGGATATTGCCCTGGACGTTAAGGATGTGAGGATGAAAAGTAAAATCAGGTTCTTTTATTCGCTGCACCGAAAAAAGCTTATGATACACTTTCGCAACAAACCTGTTTGATTGTAGAAAAGGGTTTTTTTGATACTGAACGTTAAAAATATCCAGCTCATAATTTCTTGGCGTGTTAGCAGTGTTTTTATTTTCCAGTTCTATATGATCAAAGTATAGCGGACATTTATTTTTGATTGCTAAATGACGTCCTATAGCATATTGAAACATTTGATTACCCATGCCGCCTATCAGCTTAACTACAACCATTTATTTATTTTTCCAGGCCCTGTTTTTTGCATTAAAAAGGAACCTGACTTTTATCTGCTTTTAGAATGAATGATTTTCAAATATTTTCTTCAGTTACCGCTTTTTCGCCGACAAATATTTCTTTGTAATTTTTTAATCTATAAGATTTTGTCGCTTTTGCTGCAACAGCGAGATATCAATATTCATTGGATTTAAAAGTACTCCTACACCTGAAGTTCTTACAATACTTGGGTCTAATGTTGAATCAGCCGCATCAGAAATGTTTATAGCTGCTACATTCTCTACATAATGAATGGCGCGTTCATAAGATGACAATCCTAAGGTAAGATGATAAGTGTCGGCAGCAAATAACAATTGGTCTTCTTTAAATACTGCTTCATAATTACCGGCTTCCAGATCAGCTTTATTACTCCAGGTAGTTCTAAGGTTAACACCTGCTGAATTAACTATGCCTAATGCTATAATAAAATGCTTTACAGGTTTATTTAGCGTAAATTCTACCCTCACTTGCCATGTCTTGCCAACAGGGATTTCATTAATTAAGTTGCCATTAGTATCTTCTATTTTTAAACGGTAAGCAAAACCAGCAATATCGGGCGTATCAGGTTTTGGTATTTCATATACTGAATGAGTCACCGATGAACCGGCTTCAAGATATTTACCAATAATTTTATCAATATCTCCATCAAGGGCAATCTGCCCGTTATGTAAAAAAATGCCTGTATTGCATAATTTTTGAATGGCGGCCATATTGTGGCTTACAAATAACACCGTTCTACCCTGCCCTTGCCTCACTTCGCCCATTTTAGCCAAACACTTTTTTTGGAACTCTACATCACCTACCGCTAATACTTCATCTACAATCAATATTTCAGATTCTAAATAAGCGGCAACTGCAAAAGCAAGACGAACATACATACCTGAGGAATACCTTTTTACGGGCGTATCAATGTATCTTTCAACACCCGAAAAGTCTACTATCTCATCAAACCTGTTTTTTATCTCATATTTGCGCATACCCATGATAGCACCGTTTAAAAAAATGTTTTCACGTCCTGTTAACTCAGGGTGAAAACCGGTTCCGACTTCGAGTAAACTGGCAATGCGACCTTTTACTTTAATTTTTCCTGTAGTAGGGGCTGTTACCCGGCTTAATATTTTTAATAAAGTGCTTTTACCTGCCCCATTGCGGCCAACAATGCCGACTGCATCTCCCTGCTGTATTGCAAAGTTGATATCTTTCAGGCTCCATACAACGTCAGAGGTTCCTTTTACTACACGATCATTTGCTTCACCGATTTTTAAAAAAGGGTCTTCCTTTCCCCTCACTTTTGCAATCCATCTCTCCAGGTCGCGCGAAATGGTTCCTGTTCCAATTTCTCCTAACTGGTATGCTTTCGATAAATTTTCAACCTTTATTGCTACAGACATTCTTATTTACTACGTTCGCTTTTTTGTGATTTTCTAATTCTCATTCTGTCCTTCTTTATTCGTCATCCTGACTTTCTTATTCGTTATCCTGAACTAGTTTCAGTATCAACCATCCGTTGTTATAAATGTTGAAATAAATTCCGGATGACGGATAAGGTGGTCAAACGTGAGATGCGGAAACAAATTCAGTGGTCGTTTCCGGTTCAACTGTTTTATACCGTATCTACAAAATTCTTTTCAACCTTATTAAATATAATAATTCCTACAATCATTAATACAAATGTTACCCCGCAGGAGTATCCTAAAGACACCCATGAGAAACTTCCTCTTCCCAAAAATCCATACCGGAACGTTTCAATTAACGCCGTCATGGGATTTAATACCAGCAGCCATTTGTATTTGGCAGGGGCAGCAGACAGCGGATAAATAACAGTAGTAGCATACATTAGCAACTGGATACCAAATGTGATCAGAAAAGCAAGATCCCGGTATTTGGTGGTCATGGCAGAGATAATCATTCCCGCACCTAAACCTAGTGTCGCCATTAATATTACCACTATTGGAAACAAAGCTATTGCCCAAGTGGGGTGAAATGGAGTACCCTTAACCCCATAATATAACATCACCACAAGAAATAAAAGAAATTGAACTCCGAAACGTACGAGGTTACTTACTACAATACTTAAAGGCATTATAAGCCGGGGAAAGTAAACCTTGCCGAATATATTGGCGTTGTCTTTAAAAACAGTGGATGTTTTTGTAAGGCAATCCGCAAAATAATTCCATGCTGTAATACCAGCCATATAAAAAAGTGCCGGTGGAAGACCGTCGGTAGAAATACCGGCGAGCCTGCCAAAAACAAATGTAAACATGATGGTGGTAAGAAGCGGCTGAATAAAGAACCATAAAGGACCGAGAATGGTCTGTTTATAAAACGAAACAAAATCGCGTCTTACCAATAACCACAACAGGTCACGATACTGCCAGACGTCTTTTAGCTTAAGATCAAAAATGTTGTTATATGGTTCAATTACCATATCCCATTGCTCGTCTTCGGGGTACTTTTTTACTTGCTGTTTAATTACCATTATTGAATGCTAGTACTTTTTTTAAATTTTGTTTATACGTCTCAAATCCAAAAGCCTGAAGGACTCTTTGCTGAAGTTCTTTTTTGGCTCGCCCGTTAATAACGTCGTTTCTTCCAGCCAAACACTTTTCAAGGGCCTGTAATATGGCTGTTTCGTCCCCCGGATCAACCAACTGGCCTAATTCCCCCTGTTGCAATGCGTCTACGCTGCCATCTTTGTTGCCTGCTATAACCGGCAATCCGCAAGCCATCGCCTCTATAAATACAATACCAAAACCTTCTTTTCGACTCGGCATTATAAAAACATCGGCCAACAGAAAATGATCGACAATTTCTTTTTCTTCTATAAATCCCGTCAACAGTAGATTTTGATGCAATTGATTCTCCTCTTTCAAAGCTTCTAACCGTTGTTTTTCAACTGTATCGTACTTGCCGGATAAGATATATTTCACTTCCGGAAAATGCTGTTTTAGCCGGGGTATTACTTTCATTATCAAATCATACCCTTTATGTTTTTCAGAATGAGACAGCCTGGTTAAAGTAAATATAACAGGTTCATTTGGTTGTATCCCGTACCGCTCCACCAGGTACAGAGGCTTTTCGAACACTGCGGGATAAGCAAAGTACGGATCGATGGTATTGGAAAAAATACAAATTTTATCAGGGTGTATTCCATGAACGTCTACTATTTTTTGCTTTGTAAAAGTGCTTACCGCCAGTATTGTATCCGCCTTTTGCAGTAAACTCTTCTGCACCGTGCTCAACTTTCCCCAGACCTCAATTCCATGTGCAACCAATATAATCCTTTTTGTAGGAAAAAGCTTTTTTGCTATCCATGCAATTGAGCTTAAATGAATGTGGGATAGTACAACAGTATCATACTTATATACATTTAATAATACGTACAGCGCAAAGCGAAATCGCTGCCCATTAAATCCTTTATAATTATCCGGCTGAAAAAATTTCGTGTCTGCTTTACTGTCAAAAGCGGAACATGCATCTGCTGTTAACAAGCCTTCCCCTGCAAGGTCTGACAGCGCTTTTAAAAAAGCCCGGCTAAATTTTTCAATTCCCCCTGTTAAAGAAAACGCCGTTAGGTTTAAGAATAAGATTTTTTTTACAGGCATGTATAAGGGCATTTTACAGTCATCCTGAAACTAGTTCAGGATGACTTGTGTCAAACCGGTTCCGGAAGACGTGGCGAAAGGGAAGTCCGGTTCTGCTGAAACTGCTTATGTAAAAAATTGAAACAGCCTCTTTAACAATGGTTCTTTTTCATTTTCACCATATGAATAATTATACGACATGCTGTTACCATATCCGTAGCTATTACCATAACCGTAATAAGAATTTATACCGGTTAACTTAACATCGTTGACCAACAAAGACATATTGGGAAATGCTTTTTTCGCATATAAATCATCAATAAAATTGAGCTGCTTTTTAGGCGTATAGCGTTGTCGTACTATAAAAAGCACTACATCAGCGTAGCGACTTAAAATCTTAGCATCACTTACGAGGCCGAGAGGGGCGGAATCAATAATTATGATATCGAAATTCGCTTTAAGATAAGAAAATAACTCGCCTATTTTCTCATCCAGCATCAGTTCAGACGGGTTGGGAGGAATAGGTCCTGCCGGAACTACATACAAGTTGCTGGTATTTTTAACAGCAACCGGTAAGTCTTCTTTTCGGGCATCGCCAATGATATAATTGCTGATCCCTTTTCTATCAAGCAGATCCAAAGCTTTGGAGATCTTCGGTTTACGAAGGTCCAGCTCAAGTATAACAGTTTTTTTATTGGTTAAAGCCCATACCGCTCCCAGGTTCATAGAAGTAAACGTTTTCCCTTCCCCGGCTATCGAAGAAGTAATAAGAATGACAGGGCTTTTCTTATCTGTAATAAAGAATTGCAGGTTTGTCCGTGCCACTCTGAATTGCTCGGCAATAACACTTCTGTCTTTTTCACCTACAACCAGTTTCCTGTCCCTGATCTTAAGATGGCCGATTTCTCCCGCTACAGGTATTTCTGTCGCCCTTGTAATGTCTGCTTTGTCGGTTACTTTATCATTTAATAACTCAAGCAGGTAAATAAAACCAGCCGGTATCAGAAGACCTGCAATAAGAGCTAACCGGTATGTTCCGCTGCGATCAGGGCTTACGGGACTGCCGGAGTACGTAGCTGGATCAATAGAAGATGCATTAGAAATACTTGAGGCGACTGTAATAGCTGACTCTTCGCGCTTTTGCAATAAAAACAGGTATAGCTTTTCCTTTATACCTTGCTGGCGTTCGATTTCAAGCAATTCTCTTTCTTTTGACGGAACTTGCCTTATCCGGCTTCTCAGATTATTATATTCTGCCAGGAGATTATTTCGTAAAGACTGCGCGGCCCTATTTATATTAGAAAGGTTCTCAAGTAAACTTACCCTTACCTTTTCTATCTGGTTATCCATTACCTGTATTACCGGGTTAGCTTCGGGCATTGTTTTTAACTTTTCTTCCCTCTCAAGCTGTAACTGGTTGTAATTAGTAACCAAGGCGAGTAATGTAGGATCTTCTATACCAAGCGAAGAAGGAACAAGGCTGTATTTTTTACCGGGACTGCTGATATATTGCTGCAGCATCTCAATCACTTGCAATCTTATTTCCTGCTCTCCCAGTTTTTCATTGGTACTTTTTAATTCGTCAGACTGCAGTTCACCCTGTTTCTGTATATCGATGATCTCATTTTTCTGGCGAAATTCCTGGAGGCCCTGTTCCACTTTACCTAATTCTGATGTCAGCAATATCAATCTGCCATCAATGAATTTTACCGTATTTTCAATTACCTTGTTCTTGTTTTCAATAATAGTATTATTGTAAGCTTTAACTAGTTCATTTAAAATATCAACTCCTTTTTGTTGAATTTCTGTAACTACATTAATGCTTAAAATAGTAGCATCCCTGTTTAATTGGCGAATGCTTAAACCAGAAGCGATTGCCCCTGCCGCCTGGAAAGGAGGAAGCCACTGAATAATGTATTTATATTCAGGATTAACTCCCTGCTTACTGATATTTGTTATTCTGAAATCCCCCTGGTGGCCATGCACAATATCTCCCTGCCGGTACCATTGACCGGCCAACCCCTGCACCTGGAAATGTCCTTTTTTATTAAAATTAAGTACAAGCGTGTACCCCGAATTAGTGTCTTTTTGAGAGATCGATTCATAACTAAAAGGCAGGCTTCCATAGACTTCACTTCTCTTTACATTACCCTCAACCCAATATTGCGTATTTAAATGGATAGCTTTTACAACTTTCGTCATCAGGCTCGCCGATCTTAAAATTTCTATTTCATTGGCAAGGTTTGTTTTGGGCTTAAACAACACAATTTCATTTAACGCATCAGAGGGCTGCGAATTTCTGTCATCTTTTATAAGAACAGACACAGAGGAATTGTAGTAAGGCACCTGGTACCGTAAGTATAAATAAGCTATAGTAACTGATATAGCCAGCGATATTATGAATAACGGCAGATAGACGAGGTACTTAAAAAGGAACTCTTTTGGAGTAATTTTATGTTTGTCTTTGTGTATTTGCAAACCAGAGAGGGAGTTTTCGGCGATGTGCAATCTGCTTATTTTCTAAAATTAACTATTAAAATCAGTATCGTACTAACAACGGAAATTCCTGCGGTTATAAGAGAAATATTACTTCTTAGTATGGAAGAAGACTGGTCAGTTGCCGCGACTTTCTCTTTTGTAAGTTCAACATACACCACATCATTTTGCTTTAAAACAAAATAAGGTGAACTAAATACATTTTTAGAAAGCATATTTACACGACCAAATTCTCTTTCCCCGTTTTTTTCGCGGATCACAAGTATATTATCGCGTCGCGCAGTAATGGGAAGATCTCCTGCTAAACCTATTGCTTCTACCAGCGTCACTTTCCCATCAGGAATACTTAAGGTTCCGGGCTTTGCAACTTCTCCTAATACGGTAATTTTAAAGTTTAAAAATTGAACCGTTACAATAGGGTCAGTCAAATATCTTATAAGTTTTTGGGACAGTGTATCGACGAGTTGCTTTCTTAGCATTCCCGCAACGCGAATTTTGCCAAGCTGAGGAAAATGGATTGTGCCATCAGATTCTACAATGTAACCGTTATTGCCTGTGCCGGAAGAGGTCGAACCCAGAGAGGAAGATGACCCTGACATTGTACCTGCAGATGAAATAGTGGCTGACGAACCTAAATTATAAGGTGCAGCAGAGGCCGGATCCAATGCATTTACGATTATGCTTAGCCGGTCCCCAGGCTGGATGAGAGGCTCATAATTCTGAATCGATTTGGCCAGTGTGGTATCGCCCTGCTCATTAAAATACACCAGTGAACTTAATTTTTTTTGAGGGTTGCAAGCCAGAAGAAAAATGGTACTATAAAAAAAGAATATTAAACAAATACATACCAGATTTCTGCTTCTCATAATTGGATTTATCGTACGACTGCTTACGGCTTCGCCTCCCTCAGTCACATTAAAACGTCTGAGTCTTTAAGTTATTGCAATAAATTTAAACACGGTCTTTATATCCCGTGTCTTTTACAAACCATTTTAATAAAGGAATAACTTTCATATTTGCAGGAAAGTCATTGTACATATTAAAGAGTGGGTTTCAGTCAAAGTAAAGCAAAACAGACCTTACATTGCAAATATTTTAGCGGTAAATTTATAGGAATAAAGAGTAATTGAACAAAAAATTTAGTAGGCGGCGGTTCATTTTTACAACCTTTTGACTTTATTACTGCATCCTTTTTCATGAGCGTTTGTACTGCAAAAAGCATGAAGTCCGAACATTATCAATTCGTTCGTCGGGATGGCAACTGTTCCTCTTCCGACTTTAAATTGATTTTATTCTCATTTTTTACAACTCTCATCGGAACTTTTACTGGTAGTCTTTTTATGCTAAAAATAATAACAAAAAAACAGGAAATAAGACCTGCAATCAGCCATGTGGTGCCAGCACTTTGTAATAAAAATGCCGCTACAATAAACAATATACTTATCGCCGAACAAGTAAATGTTATGTTCCTATGAGTAAATCCCCTGTCAAGGAGCAAATGATGAATGTGATTTCTGTCTGCAGTAAAGGGTGACAATCCGTGGAAGATCCGAATTCCAAAAACGCGTAAAGTATCCATTAGCGGCAGTAGCAGCACTGAAAAACCTATAGCAGGTACCGCAGTCACGGAAAATAAATGGTAATTAGTACCGCTTTGAATAAATTTGATCACCAATATACTGTTTACCACCCCCATTAACAGCGATCCTGTATCACCCATAAAAATTTTGGCCGGCTGAAAATTGTATATTAAAAAAGCAACAAGACTTCCGGCAAAACCGAAACCTAACAAGGCGTAAGGTATATTACCGTTTACGAGAAAAAATGTTCCGAATACAAGGGAGCTTATTAAACCAAGACTTCCGGCAAGACCATCTACACCATCAATAAGATTAAAGGCATTAATTATAACAATAATTGTAAAAAAGGTAAGAAAAACACTAAAAGAAAAATAAATGTGTGTTATTCCTAAAAAGCCGGCCATATTGGTTATAAGAAGGTGAGCTTTAAACATAAGGACACATGCTACTAAAGCCTGGCCGATAAATTTTTTAATTGCAGATATTTCTACAAGGTCGTCTTTGATACCCACAAAAAAGATCAATATAAAACAGGCGACGTAATATTGAAATTCATAAAGCTGAAAGAAATTGCCCATCAATAAAATAGAAATAATAAACCCAAGAAAAATACCTAAACCTCCTAAAGACGATATAGGTTGCTTATGAAGTTTTCTTACAGAGTCAGGATTATCAAACAAGTTTTTCTTCTCTGAAACATATATAATTCTTGGAATGGCAAATAAAGTAGTAAGAAAAGCGAGAATACTTACAAATAAAATTTGTTCCATTGGGACGGTTTATTAATGAAGTACGTTGTGGCTTTTCTAAGATAATTTTATAAGAAGACGCGAAATTAGAGCGCTTTAAAACTTATTCTTATAACGCATTTGAATAAAGGTTTATTTTAACTTTTAACCGGACAATATCAACTAAATCAATCAGATAACATAAACTCAGGAAAAAACATTCACAATAACGTTCCGTCACATATTTATTTCTTTTTTCAATCGGATTGTAGCAACTCCATAAAAAAGCATTAAAAAATTCAATAAAAAATTAACGATCCCGTTTAAATTATAACGGCATGCAAAGCTTACTTTGCAATTTCTATTCCATTGCCTGCCACTTTAATTAATTAATTTTTTAAAAAATACAGGTGCCCTTTACATTTTCACATCCCGCTGCGGTTTTACCCCTTTCTCTTATTCCTAAAAAATGGATTTCTGTTACGGGCCTTGTCATCGGCAGCATTACGCCTGATTTTGAATATTTTTTCAGGATGCAGCACGACAGCGTTTACAGTCATACTTGGGCTGGCATTTTTTGGTTTGATCTGCCACTTGGGTTGCTACTTGTTTATCTGTTTAATTACCTTATTCGAAAGGAATTCATTGAAAACCTGCCCGTTTTCTTAAACCGGAGATTTTCAAAATTCACGTCATTTACAAGAAATCTAAACAGCGGCAAGGAATTTCTGTTTCTGACAAGCTCCCTTGTTATCGGTATCTTATCGCATCTTATCTGGGATAAGCTGACACATAAAACCGTTCACATAATTGACCAGCAGGAACATTATTCTGTTTTTTGGGAGGCTAATAGCCTGGTAGGAGCGGCGGTAATAGCGTTGTTAGTTCTAAACATGCCAAAGGGAAAGAATACACAAAAGAGTTACTATTTATTCTTTTGGTTGCCAGTTTTCGTAATCACCCTCGCTGCAATGTATTTTACCTATTTATCAACCTCGGACTTGCAGGAACTTGGAATAGCTGCTATTGTAGGTTTCTTTATAGGATCAATTGTTACCTGTATTTTTCAAAAAGTGAAGAATAAAAGGTTTATAAGAATAGCTTAATAAATTTCGCCTCCTTTGCTCTTTGGGTTTTAAGCACTGCATTGGGAAGGATTTAGTATCCGGCTATATTACTTTCACTACTTTCTATTAAACGAAATATAATTTGATTGTTGGTAAATGGACTTTTACCATAATTTATTCTACTCGCTTATAAAAAAGTTATAGAGGAAAATTGCAGGTTGTTCCCAAAACATGGAGATACATAAAAACAAAAACCCCGCTTTTAACAAGCGGGGCTATCTTATTTAAAGATCCGGAAGGATTTCCAGATGTTAATCTTCTACTTTCAATTTACCTTTCTGCTTAGCCATAACTTCTTCAGAAACGTTATTTGGCGCAGGATTGTAATGGCTGAACTCCATGGTAGAGGTTGCACGGCCTGAAGACAATGAACGAAGTTGTGTTACATACCCGAACATTTCACTCAATGGCACTTTAGCCTTTATCACCTGGAGACCGCCACGGCTATCCATCCCTTCTAACATACCACGACGACGGTTAAGGTCACCTGTTACATCACCCATGTATTGGTCAGGTGTAGTAACCTCAACTTTCATGATAGGTTCTAAAAGAACAGGCTTAGCTTTTCTTCCAGCGGCACGGAAACCACCTCTTGCACAAAGCTCAAAACTCATAGCATCGGAGTCAACAGCGTGGAAGCTACCATCAAATACACGCACTTTCATGCTTTCTACGGGGTAAGCAGCCAGTACACCAGTATTCATTGATTGTTCAAAACCTTTTTGAATGGCAGGAACAAACTCACGAGGAATTGATCCACCAAAAATATCATTTACAAACTGGAAGTTTCCTTTTCCTTCTTTGATAAAATCTTCATCAGCAGGCCCAATTTCGAAAACGATATCAGCAAACTTACCACGACCACCTGTTTGCTTTTTCAAAGTCTCTCTGTGTTCAACCTTGGTAGTGAACGCTTCTTTATAGGCAACCTGGGGTGCACCCTGGTTAATTTCAACTTTAAACTCACGACGCATGCGGTCAATAATGATCTCAAGATGCAATTCACCCATTCCGCTTAGGATCGTCTGGCCGGTTTCTTCATCGGTTTTAACTCTTAGCGTAGGATCTTCTTCAACCAGTTTAGCTATCGCCATACCCATTTTATCAACGTCCGCTTGTGTTTTAGGCTCAATGGCAACAGAAATAACGGGTTCAGGAAAGGTCATACTTTCTAACGTGATAGGATGTTTCTCATCACAAAGTGTATCTCCTGTTTTAATATCTTTAAATCCAACTGCAGCTCCAATATCACCCGCTTCGATAAAATCTACCGGGTTTTGCTTGTTTGCATGCATTTGCATGATACGGCTGATACGCTCGTTCTTACCTGTGCGCACGTTCAATACATATGAACCTGAGTTTAAACGACCAGAATAAGCCCGGAAGAACGCGAGACGACCTACAAAAGGGTCAGTCATTATCTTAAATGCAAGCGCACTAAATGGTTCTTTAGGATCAGCGTGACGAATAACTTCTTCACCTGTCTCTGGATTTGTACCTTTTATAGCTTCAATATCCAAAGGACCAGGTAAGTAGCGTACAATCGCATCCAATGCGGTCTGAACACCTTTGTTTTTAAAAGATGATCCACACATCATAGGGATGATAGAAAGGTCGATGGTTGCTTTACGGATAGCTTCATGAACTTCATCCTCTGTAATCGTATTAGGATCTTCAAAGAATTTTTCCAATAGTTTATCATCGTATTCAGCTACAGCTTCTATCAATTCCTGCCTGTACTGCTCTACTTCTTCCTGCATGTCAGTAGGAATAGGTATTTCTTTAAATGTCATGCCCCTTGTTTCCTCATCCCATATAATACCTTTCATGGTAATAAGGTCAACAACACCTTTAAAGTTGTCTTCTGCACCAATAGGCAATTGCAAAGGCACCGCTTTAGCGCCTAGCATTTCCCTTACTTGTTTAACAACATTTAAAAAGTCAGCACCGCTGCGGTCCATTTTATTTACGAAACCAATTCTTGGTACTTTATAACGGTTAGCCTGGCGCCAAACGGTTTCAGACTGAGGTTCAACACCGCTCACCGCACAAAATAATGCAAGTAATCCATCAAGCACACGAAGGGAACGTTCAACCTCTACGGTAAAGTCCACGTGGCCCGGAGTATCAATAATGTTAAATTTATATTGCTTGGTGTTAGCGTTTTTCTGTCCCTGGGTGGTAGGAAAATTCCAGAAACAGGTAGTGGCAGCCGAAGTGATGGTAATACCTCTCTCCTGTTCCTGCGCCATCCAGTCCATTGTTGCAGCGCCATCATGCACCTCACCAATTTTATGGTTCACACCAGTATAATACAGAATACGCTCTGTAGTAGTTGTCTTGCCCGCATCAATGTGCGCCGCAATACCGAAGTTCCTTTGATATCTTAAGTCCGACATGACTTTTATTTGTAATTGTTATTTGACTTTGTTTATTTGTGACTAACCAGCATTTAATCGACGATTAAACATCGTTGTGTCACTCACTTGTACCATAAACCACCGATAAGCTTCTAAAAGCGGTATAATCAACAGCCTTTTTCTTCCTTTAAAGGGGGTAGGGTTTGGAGGCGCAAAGTTAAGGAATTACCACGTAAAAAACGGAAGAGATCGTTAATAATTGTCGAAAGTTAGCTGCGATCCAATCATTTACAGTCCAAAAACTTTTAAACTTTATATCATTATCCGGCTGCCAGCGGCAAATTGTTATACCGAAGTTACTTTAAGGAGGATGCAAAAGCATCGATAGGTTATCCTGTATCAGCTATAAAATTGGCTAGCCGCAAAAACTCGGTTATTACGTCAAAATAAAAAACCACCTTTTTAAAAAAAGGCGGCTTTTATATCATTTATAATAATTCTACTTAAACTTTAAAATGAGAGAAAGCTTTATTTGCTTCTGCCATACGATGCGTATCTTCTTTCTTTTTAAAGGCTCCGCCTTCACCTTTGCTTGCTGCAATTATTTCATTTGCAAGCTTTTCAGCCATACTACGTCCATTTCTTTCGCGGCTAAAACGAACCAACCACTTTATACTTAAAGAAATTTTTCTGTCCTGGCGAACCTCAGAAGGTATCTGGAAAGTTGCACCACCAATACGACGGCTTCTTACCTCTACACCCGGAGTTACATTTGACAAAGCTCTTTTCCAAATCTCATAACCATCTTCATTGGTTTGCTTTGCAACTCTGTCTAACGCATCATAGAAAATGGTCAGGGCAATGCTTTTTTTACCTTGCCACATCAGGTTGTTAACAAAACGGGTAACCAGTTTATCATTAAACTTAGGATCCGGTGCTAAAGGTATTTTTTTGGGTTGCGTCTTACGCATAGTTCTTATTATTTGCGCAGCTCAAGCTGCTTCAGTTTATTTAATTATTTCAAATTTCAATATTCTTCGGTATAATCTTTCTATTAAAGACTTACTCGCTGTTACTAAAATCTTACTACTATTTCTTAGCTTTTACTTTCTTTGTACCGTATTTAGAACGGCTTTGTTTACGATCTTTAACACCAGCGGTATCAAGACTGCCACGAACAATATGATAACGTACACCCGGTAAATCCTTCACACGACCGCCACGAATCAGTACGATAGAGTGTTCCTGCAAATTATGTCCTTCACCAGGTATATATGCAATCACCTCAATTTTATTTGTTAAACGCACCTTTGCAACTTTACGTAAAGCTGAGTTTGGTTTTTTAGGAGTGGTAGTATAAACCCTTGTGCACACACCACGACGCTGAGGACAAGCATCAAGCGCTCTTGATTTGCTCTTAGCTTTTATGATTTCTCGACCTTTTCTAACTAACTGCTGTATTGTAGGCATTTGTTACCTTTTGATTTTTTTTCGGACGGCAAAGGTAATTACATGATTATTAAATTCCAAAATTTATATCAGGTAAATATTCATTTAACACAAATTCGTTTGTTTGTGCTCCTTATAGCCTCCTATTATTTATAAATTAATGTTTCAATTACTCCTTAACTTTTTCTTATAAAATCAGATTTTATACATCCAACCATGCGTATCGGCCGCCTCACAGCTGCGAATCGCATCGAGCCGTTCTTTAATCTCCGGTGATACTTTCCATTTATCAGTATCAAATTTTATTACATAATCCTCATACCTCAACTCACAAATAGGAGAAATGGTTGCCGCAGTACCGGTGCCAAATACCTCTCGTAAATTACCTGCACGATGAGCATCGATTATTTCGTCTATGCTTATTGATTTCTCTATCACTTCAATTCCCATATCCTGTAAAATAGTTATAACGCTGTCGCGTGTTACACCCGCCAGTATCGTTCCACTCTCTAATTCGGGGGTATACGCCTTGTCTCCTATTACAAAGAAAACGTTCATCGTACCTATCTCCTGCACATATTTATGCTCAGCAGCATCGGTCCATAACACCTGGTCGTATCCCTTTTTTTTCGCCTCTTCTGTCGGCAACAGGCTTGCCCCATAGTTAGCAGCAGCCTTGGTAAATCCTATTCCACCAGGAGCAGCGCGCGTATATTTCTCTTCTACGTAGATCCGCATTGGCTTACTGTAGTAAGGACCAGTAGGACTTAAAATGATCATAAACTTATACGTGTCTGACGGTTTTACACCAAGAAAGGGATCGGTGGAAAACATAAACGGACGAATATATAATGAATGGTCTGCCTGGTCGGGTATCCAGTTCTTATCTATATTAATTAACTGGCGCAGCCCTTCCATAAAAATATCTTCAGGTATCGCTGGCATTTGCATTCTTTCAGCAGAAATATTAAACCGCTTAAGATTATCCAAAGGCCGGAAAATATAGCAATTCCCTTTTTTGTCTTTATAAGCTTTTATTCCCTCAAAAATTGCCTGGCCATAATGAATAGCGGCAACTGAGGGCTCAAGCAGCAATGGCTGATAAGGCTTGATTTCAATATTTTTCCATTCCCCATCTTCATAATCAGCCTCTAACATATGGTCAGTAAAATATTTACCAAAAGGAAGATTTGCTAAAGAAAGAGAGTGAAGCTTACTGGTCTCAACTTTTTGAATATTTATATTTGGTGCTGCAACCATAGTATTAATTTTACCGCAAAGAAACAAAAAAAAGGCGTGCCAATCGCCAAATTATTAATGCTTATGAGTGAGGACAAAATTATATTACCAGGTTTTATAATAGCAGATCTATATAAAAGTTCTCTTGTTGATATAAATCATTTTTCAACTGAATTACAAACGTCGCAAGGAGAACCGTTATCAACAGAAAATGATATAGCAGATGCTTCTGCTGAAAAAATAAAGTACGACGGAGAAAACCTAAAAAATATTACTGTTGTTATTAATCTTCCCCGTGCAGGTCATCTAAATAAAGAAGACCTATCTTTTTTATCAAACATTTTAAAAGCTTGTCAATTAAGTATTGCAGATATTGCTATTGTAAATGCTTCTGATAAAAATGTAAACTATGCAGCAATAGAAGAACAACTAAGTGCCCGGCAAATTATTTTATTTGATGTAGAGCCTGACGTCATTCAATTGCCCTTTAGAATACCGCCTTTTCAACTACAGAAATATGCAGACTGCACCATCTTATTCGCTCCGGCGCTTTCAGCTCTTAACAAACAAACCCAGGAAGGAAAATTATTAAAAACCAAACTTTGGAATAGTTTAAAACAGCTATTTGGTATTTGACGAAAGGTTGTAAAGCAATATTGTAAAGGAATTTTTATCTCTTCTTAGGGCATTGCTTGTTTTCAACACAATTAAGAAAAAAAGGATTAGCAAGAATGTAAAACAGCAATTGCTATTGCAATTAAAAGTACATGTAGAAAGCATAAAAATTGCATAAGTAATTGTAATTCAATTTTTAATAATGATACCTTTACCAACTAATATGAATAAATTAATTTTTGCCACAAATAACGAAAATAAGGTTGCAGAAATAAAAAGCATTATTGGCGATTTGTTCAATGTGGTTTCTTTGAAAGACTCCGGTATAGAAAAAGATATTCCGGAGCCGCATGAGACTTTAGAGGAAAATGCAAGTGAAAAATCGTGGACTATTTATAATCTGACCGGTGAAAATTGTTTTAGCGAAGACACAGGCCTTGAAACAGAAGCGCTTAATGGAGAGCCGGGTGTTAAAAGTGCAAGGTATGCAGGTGAAGGAAGAAGCTTTACAGACAATATACAAAAACTGCTGACACTGTTAAACGGAGTTGAAAACCGCAAAGCACGTTTTCGCACTGTTATTTCACTGATTATTGATGGTCAGGAACATCTGTTTTCAGGGAGTTGTGAGGGTCATATAGGGTTAGAGCCTAAAGGCGAAAAAGGATTTGGATATGATCCTGTATTTATACCTGTTGGTGACACCCGCACCTTTGCAGAAATGAGCCTTGAAGATAAAAATATTTATAGCCATAGAAAGAAAGCGACCGCCCAGTTACTGTCATTTTTGTCCCAGTACGGGAAGAAAATGTACCAATAAGAGATTTTTTTTAACAAATTTGCAACTATGTAAACAATCTTATCGTCTTTAGCAACAAGTGCAGCAGTGCCTATTTTCAATACTCAACTTCTATTGGAGTTAAGTATCAATTTCTGATAAACAAAACTACTATGACCAGACAGTGTATTATACCTCCTCCCCACGTATGGGGCAAAATTGAAGAAATTTTGGATAAGCAGGATGCAGCAAGAAAACATACTGAAAAATTAATTTCAGATACTTTTCTAAAATCACGAAATGCACGTCGTCTAAACTTTTTCTTTACCGTGTTTTTTAGTGCAGGTTTAGTTGCGTTAGTAATTTTAAAATATTCAGGTCATATAAAAGAGAGTTAACTGATACTATTTTCAATGGAAAGAATAAAGGTGTCCCTTTCCGGTAATTACGCTTTTTCCACAATCATTGCAATACGTATTACCGACGTTAATTACGGGGGACATGTGGGCAACGATGTGTTTTTATCGTTAGTACACGAGGCACGACTACAATTTTTACAACATTACGGATACACGGAATTGAACTTTGGCGGTACAGGTTTAATAATGGCTGATGCCGGAATAGAATTTAAACGTGAGCTTGTATACAAGGATGAAGTAAAAATATCAGTAACCGCAACAGGTTTTGATAAGTTAGGTTTTGATATTTTATATCTAATGGAAGTAAAAGAAGGTGATAAATGGATAACGGCAGGAAAAGTAAAAACAGGAATGGCCTGCTATGATTATGCGGCCAAAAAGAGAGTACCTGTGCCAAAAGAAGCTATCGAGAAATTAACTGCTAACATGGAGACGAAAATATAAATATATAGAGGACAAACTTCAATAATCAGAAAATACCGTAAAAATCCTTAATCCTATTTCATCGTTATCTTTTACAGATTCAAATACTTTGCAAAGTACAATTTTCAAACAGAATACCACTTCCAGTTCAGGGCGTAGTATCTTCATTCCAGATCTTCCAGCTTTCTTCGGCCTGGATAATCAACATATCTGATCCGTTTTTTGTAATAGCTCCTTTTTCGGCTCCCTTTTTTAGAAACAAAGTTTGTTCGGGATTATATACAAGATCGTACAAGTAATGTTCTTTACCAAGATGTTCATAAGGAATACCAGGACAACTATTTACAACAGGATACATTCCTAAAGGAGTTGTATTTATTATCAGTTTATACTTATTAACTATTTCCCTGGTTACTTCATCATAAGTAAGACAACTACTACCCGGTTTGCTAATTCTCGAAACAAATAAAAATTGTATCCCTAATTTCTTAAGAACAAATTCCACGGCAGCAGCGGCACCTCCCGTTCCTAATATAAGCGCGTGAGTATGGGCAGTAGTGAGATTTGGCAGCAGCGATTTTTCAAAACCAATAACATCAGTATTATAGCCGGTAAGTTTTCCTTCTTTTATTTTAATACAATTACATGCGCCTGTCTTCTCAACTGCTTCTGTAAAATTTTGCAAAAACGGAAAAACGTCTTTTTTGTATGGTATTGTTACATTAAGTCCTTCCAGCTCAGGATTGTTTGTTAGAAGTGATTGAAATTCGTCAATAGATTTTATAGGAAAAGCCTCATAAACACAATCAGAATGTCCCTCTCTTTTAAATTTTTCAGCGAAAAAGGCAGGAGAAAACGAGTGAGACAAAGGATAACCAATTAATCCGAATTTTCTCATACAATTTCCGGCTTGTCAAGGTAAAGATTAAAAGTATCTCCCCTTAAACCGATTCTCATCGCTTCTAAAGGAATAATTTCTGAAGGTGCAATATTTCCAAGATTTACATTACAACCTACCAACTCAAGAAAATATAATTGCTGATCTTTTTGTGGGGCTTCCCATAAAATTCTTTCGGCAGGTATTTGCGTCAGTATTTCCTGTACAAGTCCTTCCCTGACCTCCCCGGTACCGCGGTAAATACCTACCGTTCCGGCTTCCCTTGCCTCGGCAATTACATACGAAGATCCCGCTTCCAGTTCAGCCTTCATCAGTTCTATCCATTTATAAGGAGGTATAATATGGGCGGCATCTTTACTGCCAACCTCACTTAATACGGTTCCGAATTTTGTCAGTTTTTCTATATAACCGCATTTTTCTGCATGAGGAATTGTTATAGAACCATCACTGACTTCTACGTATGTGATACCAAAATCACGCATCATTTTAATATACGCTTCAAATTGATTTCTGATTAAAAAAGCTTCAAACAAAGTACCTCCAAAATAAACAGCAATACCCGCCTTTTGATACACTTCAATCTTCTGTTGTAAATTAGGTGTAACGAATGCGGTACCAAAACCAAGCTTAATAATATCGATATGAGGCGATCCTACACTTACCAGGTTCTCGGCTTCCACTACACTTAGACCCTTATCCATAATCATTGTAATACCGTATTTTCTGGGTTTAGGTGTTCTTACAGGTATCTGGCTTAAATTAAAATTCATTTCTGCGTTACTAATTTTAGTTTTGGTAGGAACGCAAAAATAGGGATTGCAGCTGAAACTATAATTTAACGCCACGTATTCATATTGTTTGTACTGCTGAATATTCTATTCTTTATTTTTGGCGAAATATTCAAAACAATTAATAATAAAAATTTATGAGAATGATATTGTTTCTTCTGTCAACAATATTAATATCAATCTGTGCAAACGCCCAAACTAATAAAAACACAGCTCCTGCCGATACTTTAGCGCCATACCAGAGAGATCATTCTATTCCTTCGTTTAAAATTCAAATGCCAGATGGTAAGTGGTTTAGTAAAACAAACCTTCAGCCTAACAGACCGACTTTAATTTTGTATTTCAGTCCTGATTGTGGTCATTGCCAACTGGAGACAGAAGAATTATTAAGTAAAATGAAGGAATTTAACAACCTGCAAATTGTAATGATAACCAGCAGGCCGTTTGAAGATATGAAGAGTTTTGCGGAGCGTTATATGATTAAGCGCTTTCCTTCCATCAAAATAGGAGCTGACCCCGCAAGATTGGTCACCACGTTTTATGATGTTAAGTTTACTCCTTTCTCTGCTTTGTATGATAAAAAGGGAAAGCTTGTGAAAGTGTACGAGAAAGGAATTGACATGGAAGAGATGGCGAGTATAGTCAAATAATACGCTTTCTATTCTAAATTAAAAAGTTCTTTATATAGCAATCTAATTTCCCGAGGTTCTTCACTCTGTTGGCACAACCGGCAGTAATAATACTCCTATTGATCGTCACAATCAACAGGAGTATTTTTTTCTTTTTAGTATAAATAATTTTATATCCAATTTTCTATATTGAACCGTTACCTAAAATCTTTATTGTAACAGTTCGCCAATAATTGCTGCAGTTCATTCAATAAATTATACAGGCGATAATATTTATGATACAAATAATTTTATTTCTGTAATATTTTGCTTCTATGATAAAATATTTGCCAGCACTGATTTTACTTTTTTGTTTCAACCAGGTCAAATCGCAGCCACTCATTTCATTTGATACTGTAGTAAGCGGATTGTCGAAACCGGTAGATATAAAAGAAGTAAATGATAGCTCGCACCGTCTTTTTATAGTGGAGCAAACAGGTAAAATACGAATATGGAATGGCACATCTCTTTTACCCTCTCCCTACCTCGATGTTGCATCAAAGATAACTACCTCGGGAGGCGAACAAGGACTGCTTAGCCTTGCTTTTCATCCTAACTATAGCAGCAACGGTTACTTTTATATTTACTATACAAATATATCGGGTGACATTACTATTGCACGTTATACCCGCTCTTCTGCCGATGTAGCAGACTCTTCTTCTGGGGTAATTCTCATGACCATTCCAAAGCCCTTTGCAAATCATAATGGTGGAAATCTTGTTTTTGGGGCTGACGGGTATTTGTATTTCGGAACCGGGGATGGAGGTTCGGCCGGAGACCCCAACAATAATGCACAAAATGTCTCTTCTTTATTGGGCAAAATGCTTCGAATTGATGTAAATAACGCTAACCCACCATACTACCGCATACCTGCTACCAATCCTTTTGCTGGAAGTACAACAAAACGGCCAGAAATAATTGCATCAGGTCTCAGAAATCCGTGGCGTTGGAGCTTTGACAAACAAAGTGGAGATATGTGGATTGGAGATGTAGGACAAAACGCCTGGGAGGAAGTTGACTGTGTAAAGGCAGACAGTATTCTTAATAAAAATTATGGTTGGCACTGTTATGAAGGAACACATCCATACAATTCAAATTGCTCTGCACAATCAAACAATGTTTTTCCAATTTTTGAATACTCACATAATAATGCTACAGGAGGACTATCTATAACCGGCGGTTACGTGTACAGGGGAAGCGAATTTCCTTCCCTGCAAGGCTTTTATATTTGTACCGATTACTTAAGCAGTAATGGTTGGTTAATAAAGCCTGGTGACAATGGCGGGTGGAACAGTACTATGCAAACCAACTGGCCGGCGGGTATCAGCTCTTTTGGTGAAAGAGCCGATGGTACTCTATATGCTACCACTTTAAGCGGCACTTTGTATAAAGTTGTTGCAAGTAACGCATTACCGGTACGCCTCGCATCTCTTACAGGAAGGGAAACAGGAACGAAATATGAAATAAACTGGCAGGTACAGAATGAAGAAAAAGGAGACATTTACATAATAGAAAAGAGAATTGGACCATCTGATCTCTTCACCGAGGTTAGCAGAATAACTGCAGAAAGTGAAAAGGCTTCAAATAACTACTCTTTAAAAGTACCCCTGACCTCAGGACAAACCTTTTACCGCCTCAAAATTATTTCTGTCACAGGCCAGGTTAGTTATTCTAACATCATTAGTGCAAATGGTATTAACCGGCAAATGCTAAGAGCCTTTATCACAGGAACAATTCTTATGCTCAAACTTCCGTCGAAAACTACTACCATTGAATTATATGATGCTGCCGGAAAATCTGTGCTAAAGCAGGAAACAGACCCTACCTCTTCCCAAACAAATATCCCTCTTACAACTATAGCAAAAGGGATAATAACAATAAGAGCGCTGGCAGATAACGAGTGGCAGGTTACAAGAGTACTCTATTAAAAGCTATGTTGTATGTATCGTTAATAAAGCAACCTTTGGTGATGGTTGTACGGTAAAATGAAGGCACGTGGCAGGAAATTTAGAAACTCGTGTACGATCTGTTTCCATATTCTTTTCTGGTAAATAAAAAATCAATTTGTTATTATTTTGCAGAATCGCATATACGGCTTGCGCAGCCGTTATGTTTCTTTATTTTTACTATTCAAACTTTAACTTTCTGAAGAGATTTATTTCCATAACTGGCAGAATAGTATTAAGCATTATAGGATTATTGCTTTTTGTATGGATTCTTATTCAAACGAGTCTTGTTCAAAACTGGATAGTGGGCAAGATTACAAAACGTTTGAGGCGTGACTTGCATACGGAAGTAAAAATTGATCATGTCAGTCTAACTCTTTTCAACAGCATGAACCTGGAGGGAATGCTGATCAAAGATCTTAATAAAGATACTTTGTTGTATGCAAAGCAGGTAAAGGTCAGAATTACCGATTGGTTTTTTCTAAGAAACGAATTGATTCTTAAATATGTGGGCCTGGAAGATGCACACGTGAATATGTATAGAAAAGACTCCGTATGGAATTACCAGTTTTTAGTTGATTATTTCTCGCCGACAACGCCAAAACAAAAGAAGAAGAAAAGCACGCTGAAGTTTGACCTCAAAAAACTTGATTTTAAAAATATTTCCTTTGTAAAAAAAGATCTATGGGTTGGCAGCCTGATGGAGGCCAGGCTGGGAAACATGCAACTGGAGGCAGATAGCTTTAACCTGGATGAAAACCGCATTGATATAAAACAACTGGATCTTGACAAACCGTATTTTTCATTATCAAATTTTGAGGGGTTAAGACTACCGGTAGTTAAAAAGAAAACACCTGTGGCCGATACAGGTATGTATTTTAATGAAGGCGATCTCCGGTTAACAGTGGGCAAACTTTCTATAAAAAATGGCACATTTCAAAATGCAAAGCGCACCGATCGTGCTCCTTATCCCTATTTTGACGTGCTTCACCTTCTTTTGGAAAAGATAAGCGGAAACGTCTCTAATCTCAGTTTTATAAAAGACACTATAAAAGCCAACATTGATCTCGCCGCGAAAGAAAGAAGCGGATTTGACATACGAAAGCTAAAGACGAGTTTTAAGCTTACACCTCAAATAATGGAATTGTCAAAACTTGAGCTTGTTACGCCAAGAAGCCACCTTCAAAACTATCTTGCATTTCATTACACAGATTTCAATAAAGACTTTTCAGACTTTATTGCGAAAGTGACGATGGATGTAAGGTTAAAAAACAGTGAGGTTGACAGTTACGACCTTTCTTACTTTGCGCCTGCTACAAAAACGTGGAATAAAAAAATAAGCATTTCTGGTTTTGGTAAAGGAACGGTAGGAAACCTTGCAGTAAAAAACCTGTTTGCAAGAGCAGGAAATAACACAACTGTAAGCGGTGATCTTACTTTGACGGGCTTGCCTGATATAAACAAAACCATCATTGATTTACAATCTGGGAATTTGCAGACTTCCTACAGAGATGCAGCCACTTTTATTCCTGCGATTGCAAAGGTGGAGGTGCCATCCTTGTCAAGCCTGGGCGATGTTAAGTTTAAAGGAAATTTTAAAGGTACTATCTCCAAGTTTGAAACAAATGGAACTTTTAGTACTAACCTGGGTGGCTTTAGTGCAAATATTGTGATGGAATTACCTGATAAAAATCCGACAATATACAGTGGGCACCTGGTAACGCAAAAGTTTGATTTAGGGAGATTTCTATCAATAAAGGATATGGGAACACTGTCTTTTGATGGTGGAGTTAAGGGAGTCGGATTAAGCTTAAATACTTTAAAAACAAGTGTTACCGGCAAAATCGGGCAGTTTAATTTTAAAGACTATATTTATAAAAAGATAAATGTTGAAGGAACTTTTCAACGCAGACAATTTGACGGTACTGTAAAAATAGATGACGAAAACATTGATTTCGTCACAACGGTTAAAATGGATTTCAGGAACGAACAACCCCAGTTTAATGTTCTGGGAGATCTTGCACACAGCAACTTTCAGAATTTGAAATTGTATAATAAAAACCTTGAAATTACCGGGCTGTTTGACCTTAACTTCAGCGGAAAAAACATTGATCGTTTTCTTGGTACCGTTAAAATTTATAATGCTAATCTGATCCAGGACAGTGTTCGGCTAAACTTTGATTCACTTACGTTACAGTCAAGATTTGAAGGAGGCCGCAGGTCTTTATCTTTATCCAGCAACGAATTTGATGCGGCGGTGGAGGGAGAATATAATATTCTTGATCTGCCCAATACTTTTCAAACATTCTTAAACAAGTACTACCCTGCTTACATCAATAAGCCACGGAGTATGGCTAAAGACCAGGAATTTAATTTTATATTAAATACAAAAAATATCGAAGGATACACTTTGTTGTTTAATAAAGACCTTTCGGGCTTTAGCAATAGCAGCATTACCGGAACTATAAATACCGTTGATACTGTTTTTGAAGTTAATGCTGATATTCCCGATTTTGCATTTAAGAAAAACAGGTTTAAAGACATTAGTATCAATGGACGAGGCAACCTGGATGTACTGCAATTGAATGGGAAAATAGGCAACATTGGCGTTGGCGACAGTTCTTATTTCCCGAATACTACAATCAATATTATTTCCCAAAAAGATCAATCGCAGATCAGCATTAAAACAAAGGCAAATAATACTTTAAACGAGCTTAATCTTAATGCTGATCTTACCACCTTTCCTGATGGTGTAAAAATTAAATTTAATCCTTCTGATTTTGTTCTCAACGAAAAAAGATGGATACTGGAAAAGGAAGGAGAAATAATAATAAGAAAGGACTTTGTATCTGCAGAAAACGTTCGGTTTACACAAAATGATCAGCATATCAGTGTTCAGACAACTCATGACGCACAAGCGAACAAAAGTAATCTTCTTGTTGAATTACAAAGCCTGAATATTGGCGACTTTGCTCCTTTCCTTACCAGTAATCCGAGACTGGAAGGTCTTGCATCCGGGAACATAATAATGAGCGATTTTTTTGGAAAGTTTAAAATAGATGCTAACATAAAAGCGGAACAGTTCAGGCTTGATAACGACTCTGTTGGCGTTGTAAGCGTAAATGGAAATTATAACAGTGTCAACCGAAAGATTGCTTTTAAGGCGATATCAAAAAATGAACTATATAACTTCACTGCAGATGGCAGTTACGATCTTTATGACTCAACCGGCACTCCCCTTTTGACATCTTTGAAATTTGATAATACCAAAGTAAATATTGTAAATAAATTTCTCAGCACCATTTTCACTGATGTGGAAGGACTGGCTACCGGAGAACTACAAATAAATGGGAACATTAAAAGCCCTGATTTATTAGGAAGGGTAAGATTGACCAAAGGTAGTCTTATCGTTAATTTTACCCAAGTAAAGTATACAGTTGACTCAGCCGTATTTGTTTTTTCAAGAGATGGAATTGATTTTGGCAAGTTTAATATTAAAGATAAGTTTGGTAATATCGGGCAGGTGTCTGGCAGGTTAGACCAACATCAATTTAAAGATGTAAAATTCGATTTTGATATAACCTCAAACCGACTGTTATTAATAGATACAAAGGCTAGCGATAACAGCCAGTTTTATGGAACAGCTATCGGCAAGGCATCCATGAGTATAACCGGTCCGCAGGAAAATATGCATATTTCAATAGCAGCAGAACCGGTTGATAGCTCGCATATTTTTATTCCTATAACCACTGCCAGAGAAAGCGGCACTGCTGATTTCATAGTTTTCAAACAATATGGCACAGAAATGAAGGAAGCGCCAACTGCAAATGAAACCAACGTAGTTGTTGACCTCGATCTTACAGCAAATCCTTTAGCTAAAATCGATGTTATATTAGACCCTGTAACGGGCGACATTATAAAAGCTGTTGGAAACGGAAGATTAAAGATTCACGCAGGAACAGTAGATGCGCTTACGATCAAAGGCAGGTACGAAATACAGCGTGGAAGTTATGATTTTAATTTTCAGTCATTCATCAAAAAGCCCTTCATTTTAAGAGAAGGAGCCAATAGTTTTATAGAATGGAATGGAGATCCTTATGATGCAAAAATGCACGTAGAAGCTTTGTATGTTGCAGAAAACGTACGGTTGGGAGATCTTGTAGGCGGTCAGAATTTAAGCGGTACGGTACAAGGCTATCAGGGCAATGTGTATGTAATCGCTGACCTTACCGGCAATCTTAAACAGCCAACTATCCATTTTCTCATTGATTTCCCGACCGGCGAGCAGGTAAAAAACGATGAAACCTTTAACCAGTTTTTGTCTAAACTTGAGAAAGATGATAATGAAATGCTCAAGCAGGTGACGTATCTCATCGTTTTTGGCTCATTTGCCCCCTACGGTGAAGGAAGAAATATTGGCGTAAATTTTACCACGTTAGGAGTTAACACCATTTCTGAATTAATTGCCAAACAGGTAAATAACCTCGTTTCAAATATTTTATTTAGAATTACAGGAGATCGTAGTTTGCAATTCGACGTTAGTACTACAGTTTATAACAGCAGTAATTTGTTTAGTGGAAACGTGACTGCCACTAATGCAATAGATCGCCAAAAAGTGAATTTCAAGTTAGGTAAAAGCCTGTTTAATAATAAAGTAGTCGTAACATTTGGTGGCGATCTTGATTTTAGAATGGGCAGCAACACAGCCACCTCACAACAATTGGGAAATCTGCAGTGGCTTCCTGATCTTACGGTAGAAATTATTTTATCTAAAGACCGTAAGCTGAGAGCAATTGTTTTTAGCCGGAATAATCTTGACATTACCACCAGTGCAGTTGGCCGTCGTAACCGCCAGGGAGCAAGTATTTCGTACAGAAAAGATTTCCAAAACTTTTTTTCAAAATCGCCAGAAAAGCTTCCAAAAAATCCCCTTCCCACTTCAGCGCCTCCCGCCCAACCCGCAACGCTAACTAAAGCGCAGGAAGAAGAAAAGTGATTTTATAAATATCGTTAATAATTGAGTTATTGGCTGCGCCATTAACAGAAGTCTGGGGAATAGAAAACCAATAAGTTTTATAAGCTGAGCAATATGCTTTTATAAAATACTTTCTTCCTTTACAAATTTAAATAAAGTCAGTATTGAACAGATATTTTCTACAACCTTTGAAACTAATTGAAAACGTTCTATTGAAAATTAGATTAAGAGGTAGACTTGACCTGCTCTCACGACTTGTAGAAATTATAACTTGAAAAGTTTATTCTAAAAATAAAGTAAGCTTAATAGTGCATTGGGATAAACACCAAGAAACACAATTATGACAGCTACGGCCAATAAAAGATATTTAAAGCTATTTGTAACAGGTGCCAAAACGATGTTTCCATCTTTAAAATACATTGCCTGTATCACTTTAAAATAGTAATAGACACTAACAGCAGCAAACAGTACACCTATTATTGCAAGACCAATGTAATGATTTGTCTTAATGATCGCAGCCAGCATATAATATTTAGCAAAAAAACCTGCAGTTAAAGGAATACCGGCAAGCGACAAGAAAAAGATAGCTAAAAGTGCTGCAATTAATGGTTGAGATTTAGCCAGGCCATTAAATCCTTCAAATGTCATATCATCCATTTTTGCCAACACGGCGAATATTCCAATTGTGGCAAGTGAATATGCTGCAGCGTAAAGGAGCAGTCCTTCTTTAGCAACATCATTTACAGCAAACAAAGCAAACAACATAAAACCGGCTTGCGCTATACTGGAATACGCCAGCATTCTTTTTACACTTTGTTGAAATACTGCAGTAAGGTTACCAAAAGCAAGGGTTAAAATGATCACTATAGCAATTAATCGGTCTGTCTGGCTGCCCATAGTGCCTAGACGGCCTTCAAACAAACGGATAAAAGCGGCAAAGCCTGCTACCTTCACAACAGTTGCCATAAAAGAGGTAATTACTGTAGGTGCACCATCATACACGTCAGGTGTCCAAAAATGAAAGGGAGCAGCAGACACTTTAAATGATAAGGCGACAAAAATAAGCACCATACCAAGTGCTTCAAGATAGGAAAGCATACCAGCGGAGGCGACATGTTCAACTGCAAAGGTGCCCGCTGCACCATATAACAATGCAATGCCCATTAGCATAATTCCCGTTGAAAAAGATCCCATTAAAAAATACTTCAAAGCCGCTTCATTTCCCTTCAGGTTTCTTTTATCGCTACCCGTTAATATATATAAGGGTATTGAGAGAATTTCAATACCTACAAATAACATGAGTAAGTTGGTGTATGAAGTGACGATACCTATACCACATAAAACAAAAAAGATAAGTGCAAATGCCTCAGCAGTGTTCGCGCCTGCTTTTTCAATATCCTTTCCGCTTAACAATACGTATACTAAGGTTGAAAAAATACAGATACTGGTGAATAATAAACCAAATTTTTCAAAATGAAGAAAATAGTCAGCATTAACATTAAACAATACAAAACCATGCGTTTCATAAATATTAAATACAAGCAATACCAATAATGCTATAGCAGCAACATGTTTATAAGCAGCGCGATTGCTTATAAATATACCCGTAAACATCATCACTACCCCAAAGATTGCTGAAAGTATAATCGTATTCATAAAGTAAACTTACTGAAGGCCGCTATTTTAATTGAGCTATAATTTTTGTAACAGTATCACTGGTAAGACTAATCATGGGTTGTGGATACACCCCAAATATCAATACGACTGCTACTAAAATTACCAGCATTAATCTTGTGTTTGCAGGAACTTTTAGCCTCGTGTCCTCTGCGTCTCTTACTTCACCGAAAAATATTTTTTGCACCATCCACAATGTATATACTGCCGCAAGAATGATACTGATAGCTGCTACTGCACCTAATATTTTATTGTAATGGAATACACTGTTAAACATAAGAAATTCACCAATAAATGAATTAGTCAGAGGCAATGCTATGTTAGCAAGGGCCATTATAACAAACAGAATAGCCAGGGCCGGCGCTTTTTGTGCGAGTCCCCCCAATTCACTGAATTTTCGTGTTCCCATTTGTTGCTCTATTACATCTACCACTATCCACAATCCTATTATGTTTACACCGTGTGCAAACATCTGGAATATAACTCCCTGCATGCCTGTTGCATCACCTGTGAACATGCTTGCGGCCATTAAACCAATATGGGCAATAGAAGAATATGCTATCAGCCTTTTAATATCATCCTGGCGAATTGCAATAAGGCTTGCATATAACATCCCTATAACTGCAAGTATAATTACTGCATCAGACATTCTTACAGAAGCATTAGGAAACATAGGTAGAAGCCATCTTATTACAGCGAAGACTCCCATCTTCACCATAACCCCACTCAATACCATAGTAACTGCAGTAGGTGATTGCTCATAAGTATCGGGCTGCCATGTATGAAAAGGAAATACAGGCATCTTAATGGCAAAAGCAATAAAAAACAGCCAAAAAGCAAAATTTTCTTCCCCTGCCGTTAATGATAAATTATGAAGAGATGTTATAGCAAATGAATGGTCAGGAGTTTTGTAATAAACAAACAAAATGCCTACAAGCATGAGCAAAGAACCAATAAATGTATAAATGAAGAATTTAAAAGTTACTGGTATTCTTCTTTCGCCGCCCCATTTAGAACAAAGGAAATAAGCAGGAATAAGAGCAAGTTCCCAGAAAAAATAAAAAAGCAATAAATCCATTGAACAAAAGACACCTGTTAACCCTGCTTGCGTCAATAACATGAAGCCGTAAAAGGCGTTAGGGCTTTTGTAATGGTTATTATATGTAGAGGCAAAAATAATCGGAAAGGATACGGCGGTTAAAAGTGTAAGCATTTTGCCCATTCCATCCAAAGAAACTGTAAAACGGCTACCCATCATAGGTAACCAGGATGCATCGAAAGTAAGTGAATTGGTATTTTGAAAAATGCTTATCAGCGAAATAACAAGCGTTGCCACAGCGCTTAACAAAGCCCACCCTTTTGCACTTTTTTCGTCTTTAATAAAAAAAGATACGAAGCCGGCCAGCACAGGAACAATAATTAATAAAACAGTAATCATACTTTATTTTTACCTGCAATTATTTTGAAAAGTAATTTAAAACCGGGTTCAGATTATTTCCATAAAATACCAATATGATCATTAGCACTATACTTAATACCATAAGCAGGATGTAATTTCCGACCTGCCCGCTTTGCATCAGCCTTATCTGCCTGCCGGCATATTGCACACCACGTCCCACCCCGTTTACTACACCATCTATCCCACTCTTTTCTACAACATTTTTAAATACGCCTGCTATTCCCAACAAAGGCCTGGCAATTATAGCATCATACAATTCATCTACATACCACTTGTTTGCTAAGAACTTACCGGTTCCTTCAGGTTCAGCTATTTCAGGTTTTTTGCTAAATCGCGTCCAGGCATAAATGATTGCTATAACTGCAACAACAACCGAAACAGCCATTAACATCATTTCCGTACCGGGAGTTAAATGTTCTGTCGCCTCAGTAGATTTTACAATAACGGGTGAAAGAAAATGTTCTAAAGCATGAGCATTTGAAGCAAATACTTCAGGAATGCCGACAAATCCTCCAACTACACTTAATATAGCCAAAATGATTAAAGGAATGGTCATTGCCGAAGGACTTTCGTGCAAATGATGTTCCTGCTCGTGCGTGCCACGGAAATGTCCCAAAAAAGTCATTGCATATAACCGGAACATATAGAAAGCTGTCATTCCTGCTGTAATAACGCCTATTATCCAAAACACTTTATTATGCTCGTACGCTGCTGCCAATATTTCATCTTTACTAAAAAAGCCACTGAACGGAGGAATACCTGATATAGCTAAACAAGCAAGCAAAAAAGTAATATGTGTTATCGGCATATATTTCTTTAAGCCACCCATAAAACGAACATCCTGTTGGTTCTGCATAGCGTGAATAACGCTACCTGCACCAAGAAATAGCAAAGCTTTGAAAAAAGCATGGGTCATTACATGAAAAACAGCACCGGTATAAGCACCCACGCCTAATCCCAAAAACATATAACCTAACTGACTAACGGTAGAATAAGCCAGTACTTTTTTAATATCATTTTGTTTTAAAGCAATAGTTGCCGCCAGGAAAGCTGTGGAAAGACCAATGATAGCTACAAAAGTCTGTGTTGCCGGAGCCATAGTGTACAACACATTGCTGCGGACAATCATATAAATACCAGCCGTAACCATAGTAGCTGCATGTATCAATGCAGACACCGGTGTAGGACCAGCCATTGCGTCTGGTAACCAGGTATATAAAGGAATTTGTGCACTTTTACCCATTGCGCCAACAAACAATAACAGTGTAATTGCTGTCACCTCGTAATTGCTGAAAGTGGATGCTTTTGAAAAAACTTCACTATAAGTAACAGTTCCCAGCTTACCTAATATCCAAAAAACAGCCAATAGAAACCCCAGGTCCCCAATACGATTCATTACAAATGCCTTTCTCGCTGCATAGTTATAATTGTTGTTTTTAAACCAGTAACCAATCAACAAATAAGAGCAGAGGCCGACACCTTCCCAACCAATAAACATAATAACATAGTTTGCTCCCAATACTAGCAATAACATAGAGAAAACAAAAAGATTCAAATAAGAGAAGTATCGCCCGTAGTGCTGTGGCTCCTCTTCATGCATATAAGACGTGGAATAAACATGAATAAGAAATCCCACGCCAGTAATAATTAATAAGAACAGTGTAGACAATTGATCCACCTGGAAAGCAAAAGGAATATTAAATGCAGGAACTTTTATAAAAGGAAAAAGGCTTACAATAACCGGTTGAAATCCATCTTGTTTAACTTCGAAAAAAATGCCAAGGCTTACAGCAAAAGAAGCAAGAATGACTCCGCTGCCAATAATACCAATCAAAGATTTAGTTAATAATTTACGTCCCAGCCCATTAATAAGAAACCCTATCAAAGGAAACAGCGGTACTAAGTAAACAAGTTTTGCCATAATTAACCCTCTACCCACTTCCCTGTAGGGGGAGGTGTATATTTTTTAATTTTATTATAATGCCCTTCGTTCTTTTCACTCCTCTCAGGAGAGTAGTAAAGGGATTAATTCTTCAATCTATTCAAAAAATTTACATCAACAGAGTGAGTATTTCTGTACATCATTACTATAATAGAAAGACCCACACAAACTTCTGCAGCTGCCACAACCATTATAAAAAACACAAACAACTGTCCATCAATTCCTGCCAGTGAGGTAGGATTTGTTGCCAATGCTTTTCCATTATGCATTTTAGAGAATGCTACCAGCAAAAGGTTGACAGCATTCAGCATGAGCTCAATGCACATAAAAATAATAATTGCATTTCTGCGTGTTAATACCCCTACAACTCCAATGCAGAACAAAACAATAGCAAGTGTTATATAATATGTTATTGGCATAGTTACCAAACCCGCATAAGGGCTTCTTTAACACTTAAATCCAACCGGACTTAAGGTATTTATAAATAAAATTCTTTTCAATGTAATATTCGCTTCGTTATTTCCCCTGTAACGATAACGCTAATCTTTCTTCCCTATCACTACAGCTCCGATCATTGCACTTAAAAACAAAACACTCGTAATTTCAAATGGTACTACATAATCGACAAATAATACTTTACCTAGTGTTTTTATCAATCCTATATTTCCTTCTCTCACCATTGCGGTAGCATTTTGCACTTCGGAGGCGCTTCTCACTACATCAATCATTATAAGCATAAGACAACCACCAGCAATTGTGCCTGCAAGTCTCAATCGGTTGTTTTTCTGCGGTTCGGAGTCGCTGTTAAGATTCATAAGCATCACTACAAAGAGAAAAAGTACCATGATAGCCCCTGCATATACAATAAGATTAACTATTGCTATAAACTGTGCATTTAGTAAAATATAGTGACCTGAAATTGCAAAGAAAACAATGATAAGCCATAATATACTGTGTACAGGATTTTTGCTTATCAAAACCATTGTGGCACTCAGGAGGGCCAGGGCAGACAGGAACCAGAATAATATTGCAGTTGTACTCATTAGTTACAGTTAGTAAAGGGCTTTAATGTGTTGCAGGTGCTCTTTCCCCTTTTGCCTTTTCATATTCTTCAGGCTGTGTCAGCGGGTCAGGTATCAGCAAATCCTCTTTACCATATATAAATCCTTTTCGCTTGTAGTTAGCAGGCGCAAAAGTTTCACTTAAATAAATCGCATCTTTAGGACAAGCCTCTTCACACAATCCACAAAAGATGCACCTAAGCATGTTTATTTCATACTTTGCCGCATACTTTTCTTCCCGATACAAGTTTTCTTCTCCTCTTTGTCTTTCTGCCGCCTCCATTGTTATTGCTTCTGCAGGGCATGCTAATGCGCACAATCCGCAGGCAGTACAGCGTTCGCGTCCTTCTTCATCCCTGTTCAATACCTGTAGTCCCCGAAACACCTTCGCGAATGGTCGTTTCTCTTCAGGATAACGAATAGTAGGAACTTTTTTAAATATATGGCTAAACGTAATAGCCATGCCTTTAAATATTGATGGAAGGTATATCCTTTCCAGCAAGGTCATTGGCTTACGCTCAAGTTGTTTTACTTTCTTTGTTAACGGTTGCATATTGTTCAAAGCTTGTCAATTTAAGACTAAAGCTTCTTTAAAAATGATTGCAAAAATATTTTTCTACTGCTATCCTACCAACTTTTATTTACCCTAAATCTGTAACGCTACTTTTTGTAAATCTTTTGTTAGCAGGCATTCTATTTCTTAAACGTTTGAAGCCGTGCCCATGACCTAATACTACTGATTATAACTTAGACCTTATTCGTTTTTTTCTAAACATTGCTTGTTGTGTGAGCATTCAAACTAGCCCTGTCTCCACAAAATAACCGCGCCAGTAATAAACATATTTACCAGGGCCAGTGGAATTAAAGATTTCCACCCCAAGTTCATTAATTGGTCATAACGAAAACGTGGCAATGTCCAGCGTACCCACATGAATATGAAAATAAAAATAAACGCTTTGACTAACAATGCTACGACGCCTATAAGTGCCGCGATATTAACAGGCAGGTTAGCTTCATTTAGAAACGGAACGTCGTAACCTCCGAAATACAATGTAGCCATAATAACACTACTTATAAACATATTGATATATTCAGCGAAAAGGTAAAAGCCTAACTTCATACTTGAATACTCCTGGTGATAACCAAAGTTCAGTTCATTCTCCGCCTCCGGCAAATCAAAAGGCGCTCTGTTACATTCTGCAAAAGCACAAATTAAAAAAATGAGAAAACCAAGGGGTTGGTAAATAATATTCCAGTGGCCGTGTACCTGCTGCTCAACAATCGTCTTCATACTTAATGAACCGGTAAGCATTAGCAAGGCAATAAAAGAAAGCCCCATAGCAAGCTCGTAACTAATCACCTGCGACGCACCCCGCATAGCAGCCATTAGAGAAAATTTATTATTACTTGCCCATCCACCTATCATAATTCCATAAACACCGGTACTTACAACACCAAAAATGAAAAGAACACCAATGTTAATATCAGCTATCTGCAATGGTATATGACGGTCAGCACCAAATAAAGTAAAATGAATTTCATTGCCCCACGGAATTACCGCACTGGTCATCATAGCAGTAAGCATTGCAAGGCATGGGCCTAAGACAAACAATAACTTATTTGATGTATTTGGTATAATTTCTTCTTTAAAGAATAATTTCATACCATCTGCAAGTGGTTGTAAAAGACCGAAAGGGCCGGCTCTGTTTGGACCAACCCGATCCTGTAGGATCGCTGCAACTTTTCGCTCTCCATACGTAGCATACATGGCAATGACCAGTGAAGCTGTAATAATTACTGCAATTAATACAAGTTTTTCAATTAATAAAGTCCAATCAATAGCTAGTAGAGTCATCAAATTCTTTTATAAGTTTTTCAATAATCCTTTTAAGTTTTGTTATAACCATTTGTGTGACGGCTCACAACCGTTCAAGTCTATCTAAAATATGTATAACATTACATGTAATCCTTTTTCTCATCTGCCTCACTCCTTATGCAGGAAACGAAATTGCCAAATTTTCTTACAGATTTATCTTTGATAATTGCTGATTATCTTCTTACTATCATCATTTTTCAAAACCATGCTTAAAGTTATTTAGGCGAAGGTAATACTGTACCCTTCCCGTTATTGAAAACTTCAGCCGTTGCAGGTCCTTCTATGGCGCTTAAGTGTACAGAATTTTTATTTACTTCGCTTACAGTATGTATATCCATCAGTAATTTAGGATGTCTTCCACCCATTACTTCTGCAATAGTTTCATGCGGTTTTTTAGTTCCAACATAATGTCCGGCTGAAATGACTGAGTGCCTTTTTATCTTCCTCGGCCCCTCAATAATCCAGTCGCTTGTCTTCTTTTTATCGAAGCGGCATGTGTTGCAAATCCATCCTGGTTTTCCATCCGGTGCATCTTCCACTTCACCCCACTCATCTTTTCGGGCAGTTACCCTAAACACTTCATCTCCACGGTTCCATAAAGTTACTCGTCCACAGCACTTATCACAGTCTCTGTGTGCATCCATTGGTTTTAAAAACCACACACGATTTTTAAAACGGAATGTTCTGTCCGTTAGTGCACCTACCGGGCAAACATCAATCATATTTCCGCTAAAATCGTTGTCGATAGCTTTAGAGATATAAGTGCTTATTTGCGCATGCTCACCGCGATCGAGAATACCGTGAACACGAGTATTAGTAATCTGGTCAGCAACATATGTACAACGATAGCAAAGTATGCAACGTGTCATGTGCAGTTGAATATATGGCCCTATGTCCTCCCGTTCGAACAACCTTCGTTGAAACTCGTAACGGGTGCCTTCGCTTCCATGTTCGTAGCTTAAGTCCTGCAAATGACATTCGCCTGCCTGGTCGCAAATAGGACAGTCTAAAGGATGATTTAACAATAAAAATTCGACAATTCCCTTACGTGCATCCAAAACTTTTTCGCTGGTGATGCTTTTTACAATCATTCCATCCATCACGTTGGTACGGCAACTTGCCACCAATTTTGGCATGGGGCGAGGATCAGCCGTTGAGCCCGCGGCTACCTCTACAAGGCATGTCCTGCACTTGCCACCGCTTCCTTTCAGCTTACTGTAAAAGCACATAGCCGGTGGTGTTACATCACCGCCAATCTTTCTTGCCGCAAGCAAGATGGATGTTCCCGGAGCAACCTCGACTGTTATATTGTCAATGGTTACTTTAAACATTTGCGGAACCTCTTTTTTTACTTCTTCAGCCATATTATATTGTTTTACGTATCGCCATACTGGCAGAGACGTAAATTTTTGTATAGTTTGTATCCAATTTAAAAGTGCTTATGCAACCACTTCCCTCGCATCAGCATAATGTGCCAATCCAAAATTTCTTACCTGGGATTCTTCAGGATTTAATACATGCCACTCAAACTCGTCTCTAAAATGCCTGATTGCTGCTGCTACGGGCCAAGCGGCTGCGTCCCCCAGCGGACAAATGGTATTTCCTTCAATCTTCCTTTGAATATCCCATAACAGATCTATATCACTCAACTTACCTTTTCCATATTCAATGTTATACAAAACCCGTTTCATCCATCCGGTGCCTTCCCTACAAGGGCTGCATTGTCCACAACTTTCATGATGGTAAAAACGAGCTAAAGTTAACGTATTACGCACCACACATTGGTCTTCATCCAATACTATAAAACCTCCGGAACCCATCATGCTCCCGGTAGCAAATCCGCCGTCAGATAAACTTTCATAATTCATATAACGTGTTTCGCCTTTTGCGGTCTTTAGTAACAGGTTAGCAGGTAAGATAGGAACCGATGATCCACCGGGAATACATGCCTTTAATCTTTTACCGTTAGGTATGCCACCACAATACTCGTCACTATAAATGAATTCTTCAACACTAATGGTCATGTCTATTTCATAAACGCCAGGCTTGTTGATATTTCCACAGGCGCTTATTAATTTTGTGCCGGTAGATTTACCTATCCCAATCTTCGCATACTCAATTCCTCCCATATTTATTATAGGAACGATCGCAGCTAAAGTTTCTACATTATTTACCACTGTAGGACAATCCCATAAACCTTTGATTGCGGGAAAAGGTGGTTTTATTCTTGGATTTCCTCTTTTACCTTCAAGGCTTTCAATTAAGGCTGTTTCCTCACCGCAAATGTAAGCTCCTGCACCACGCTGTACATAGATCTGGCAGTCAAAGCCGCTTCCTAAGATGTTCTTACCCAGCCAGCCGTTTTGGTTTGCCTCATAAATAGCCTGCTCTAAAATATCCGGTATCCATGCATACTCTCCACGTATATAAATATAGGTCCTGTTGCTTCCTAAAGCAAAAGACGATATAATTAAGCCCTCAATTAACAAATGGGGCAAAAACTCCATCAAATACCGGTCTTTAAATGTACCGGGTTCACTCTCATCTGCATTGCAAACAAGGTAACGAGGTATACCTTCAGGCTTAGCAAGAAAACTCCATTTCAATCCTGTCGGAAAACCAGCACCGCCCCGTCCTCGCAGTCCACTTTTTTTAACCTCTTCCACAATATCGGCCGGCGCCATTTTGAAAGCCTTTTCCACAGAAGAATAACCGCCGTTTTTGCGGTATGCTTCGTAAAAACGAATACCTTCAACGTTTGCCTTATCTAATAATAATTTCATATGCCTTAAATCCAAAAAGGACTTTTAATATCTTGTTATCTTAATTGTGCAATACTTACATTAAAAAACCTACTTTTTCAATTCCTGGTTAAACATCCAGCTTACGCCAAATTTGTCTTTCAGCATTCCAAACCGGGCTCCCCAGAAAGTATCCTGCAAAGGCATCGCAACCGTTCCGCCTTCGGCCATTTTATTAAAAACTGACTCAAGTTCCTCATTTTCTAAAACGTCAACTGATAGCTGGATATTTCCATCAGTAGAAACTTCCTGGCCTTTAAAAACATCAGAGATCATTATAAGGTTGTCACCAAATGTTAATCTGCCATGCATTATCTTCTGTTTGTAATCCTCATCGGAAGGCATAGGACTGTCGCCATATCGTTGAAGGTAAGCAATACTACCTCCTAAAGCGGTTGCATAAAAATTCATTGCTTCTTCGGCGTTTCCCTGAAAATGTATATAAGGTACAAGTTTCATATAAGTTCAGATTATAGTTACTTAGGATTAACCTTAACTGCCTGTCTTGCAAATAACCTCCACTTTCCTTTATCCTTTGCCCACACCTGCATGATTCCGATATTTAAAGGATATGTACTGCCTTCTTTAGAAACCTGAGCACGAAGAATATAACGAATTATAGCTGATTGTCCTGCATAAGTAGTGCTTAGCCGTTCTAATGACAAATCTTTATAAGATTCCAGCGAGTGCACTGCGTTATGAAGCATTACGGGCTTATTTTCTAAAACGCCAGTGGAATGACCGTAAGTAACATTCTCAGCTACCAAATCCTGTATCGCCGCACTGTCTTTAGTTTCGAACACTGCCTTATTTAAGGCCTCAACTTTTGTCCAGACTTCAGCATCTTTACCTGACTGGCTAAAAACAGTTGAAGCAAAAAAAGACAGCAATAAGATCAATAATAATTTTTCCATGCATTAATTGTTTATAGCTGAAAAACTACGGCATTCTTCAATGATGGCATCTACTTTTTCAGGTGTTAAATGCTCCCGGAAGAGTTTACCTAACTGCATCATCGGAGCATAGCCGCATGCGCCCAGGCATTCAACAGTTTTTAAAGTAAATAGACCATCAGGCGTAGTTTCACCTACATTTATTCCTAATTTGCTTTTTATATAATTAATTATATCGTCGCTTCCTCTCAACATACATGGACCCGTTTGACAAACCTCAAAAAGAAATTTACCTACCGGTTTCATATTGTACATGCTGTAGAAGGTCGCTACTTCATATACTTCAATTGGAGTAATATCAAGTAGCCCGGCTACGTAATCCATTACAGGTACGTCTAACCAGCCGCCAAATTCTTCCTGTGCCAAGTGAAGTACAGGTAGCAATGCGCTTTTCTGTTTCCCTTCAGGATATCGTGCTATGATTTCCTGTACTTTAGATAAACTCTTTTCCGAAAATTGTATCATTTATAAAACAAAATGCAAAAATGAAAAGGTAAAAGCACTTTCATTTTTAATTTTTAATTTTTAATTTTCTAGCCATCCATTTCACCTGCAATGAGGTTAAGTGAACTCATACAAATGATTGCATCGCTTAACATACTGCCTTTTACCAATTCCGTAAATGCCTGGTAATATATAAAACATGGCCTGCGGAAGTGTAACCTGAAAGGCGTGCGTCCACCGTCACTTATTAAATAAAATCCCAATTCGCCATTTCCTCCCTCAACACTATGATATACTTCTCCCACCGGCATTTCAACTTCGCCCATAATTATCTTAAAATGATAGATCAAGGCTTCCATTTTGGTATAAACGTCTTTCTTCTCAGGTAAATAATATTCGGGAGCGTCAGCATGAAAAACTTCAGCATCCTTTCCCTTAAAATCCTGTACTTTCTGGTAAGCCTGTCTTATTATACTAAGCGATTGCCTCATTTCTTCATTACGAACCAGGAAACGATCATACACATCCCCTGTTTTACCAACAGGAACATTGAAATCAAAATCTTCATAACTGCTATAAGGCGAATGAACACGAACATCATAATCAACGCCCGCTGCACGAAGATTTGGACCGGTAAATCCATAATTAAGCGCTCTTTCAGCACCAATTCCTCCTACTCCCTGGGTACGCTCCATAAAAATACGGTTGCGGGTAAAAAGGTTTTCAAACTCTTTCAAAACCTTCGGGTATTCATCTAAAAACTTTTCAAGCTTTCTAAAAGCAATATCATTAAAGTTTCTTTCAAAACCTCCGATACGACCAATGTTGGTCGTTAAACGGCTACCACACACTTCTTCCCATATTTCATAAATCAATTCACGGTATTGCATCACGTATAAAAAGCCTGTAAAAGCACCCGTATCCACGCCAATTACAGAGTTGCAAATAAGATGATCAGCAATTCGTGCAAGCTCCATTATAATAATACGAAGGTACTCAACACGTTTGGGAAGGCTTATCCCTAAAAGTTTTTCACATGTCATATGCCAGCCCATGTTATTTATAGGGCTGCTGCAATAATTTAACCTGTCAGTCAAAGGCGTTATCTGGTACAAAGGCCGACGCTCTGCTATTTTTTCAAATGCACGATGTATATAGCCAACGGTTTGTTCTGCATCTACAATTCTTTCTCCATCAACTTCCAATATATTTTGAAACACCCCATGCGTAGCCGGATGCGTCGGTCCCAGGTTAAGGGTGGTTGTCGTCTTCTCTATACTTCCGTCCGGAAGTCTTCTATGATGTTCTGCAACAGACATTCTTTATTTTTTATGTAGTCAGCCCTTTGTAATTCTATTCAGCATCGTTGTGTCACTCACTTGTACCGCAACGCTTTTATAACCAGGTGTTATCCTTGTCAGCTTCACTAATTGTTTTTGGAGCATCTTGTGCTCTTTCATCACCAAAATCGTCACTGCCGCCCCTGCCAAACATTTCATCATCCTTGTCAATTCTGCTTTGGTCTTCAAGCGGGTATTCCTTGCGCATTGGGAAATAATCCATCTCATCAACGTTTAAAATACGCTTTAAATTAGGATGACCGATGAAATTAACGCCGTAAAAATCATAGGTCTCTCTTTCCATCCAGTTTGCAGCTTCAAAAAGTTTTGTAGCAGTAAAAACATCCGGCTGTTGAATAGGGAGATACACTTTAAATCTTATGCGGACATTCTCAACAAGATTGTGCAGGTGATATACCACAGCCAGTTCCTCCCCTGTCCTATCAGGAAAATGAACTGCACATAAATCAGTAAGAAAGGTAAACTGCAATTCTGCATCATCATATAAAAACTGCATTACTTTCAGGTTCAAATCGCGGGGGGCAGAAAAGGTAAGCATTCCGTAGGGCTCTTCAAAGCCATCCAGTACATCTCCAAATTTTTCCTGTAAGCGTTGTTTAATCAGTTCGTTATTTAACGGCATTTATTATATTAATTTGAAAATGAAGTAATCTGAAAATTTGAAAACCTATTGATTTTTGTAAACTTTCAAATTCTTGCATTTATTCATTTCTGACAGTTAAATTAAAAAATCTCAATCCCGGTTTTAAAACCTTTCAAACTATTCAAGTGTCCAACCTGACATGTCTTTCTATTGTATTCCGTAGCTCTCCATCAACCCCTTGTAGGTTTCACCATTTCTGCGCCGCAGGCTTTCATTATGCACTAAATCCTGAATACGTAAAACGCCATCTATAATAGCTTCAGGTCGTGGAGGACAACCTGGTACATACACATCTACCGGAACTACCTGGTCAATACCCTGTAGTACGCTGTAGGAGTCAAATATACCACCGGAGCAGGCACATGCACCCACTGCCATTACCCACCTTGGCTCTGCCATTTGCAGGTAAACTTGTTTTACAATCGGAGCCATTTTTTTTGCTATGGTGCCCATAACCATTAATAAATCACACTGGCGCGGCGAAAAACCTAATCTCTCACTTCCAAAACGTGACATATCATAGTGTGAACCCATCGTTGCCATAAACTCGATGCCGCAACAACTTGTAGCAAATGGTAAAGGCCATATTGAATTTTTTCGGGCGATACCTACAATCTTCTCAAAAGAAGTAGCCATAAACCCTTCTCCCATATAACTTTCAGGAGCTTCTAACTCCTTAACCTGTGTGTGAAATCTTACTGGACGACCCATAATTTATCTGATTTTATTCATCCTCAAATAACTACAATACGAATAATAATCTCATAAAAAGCAGAAGCCTTATGATGGCTGTAATTTAATGTCAAAAGTAATACAAGTGTGTCAATTACAGTCAAATGATTTAAACAGAATCTATCAGTTTCTATAATAAAACAACAATTAGTTACTTATATAGTTATTTAAAAACGGTTAATAATTATAATAAACGAAAAAACGGCAGAAAACTTTTAATAGTAAAAAAAATAATATTATAACTTTCTCATAAATTATTATACCAGCAAAATTTCGTTTACGGCGGATTATAATGTATTTACGAGTTCATCTATTTCACTGGCATCAATTATACGATCTACCACTACGTCTGCGATAGCATGTTGGGGCATATATGCAACTTTAGCCGTAACAGGATTTTGCACAATCACTATTCCGTCATGTTTTTTTACTACTTTCAAACCTTCTGTACCGTCAGCACTTGCGCCCGAAAGCAACAGGCAAACTAATTCAGGACCGAACGCTTCTGCTGCGGTTTCAAAAGTAACATCTATACTGGGCCTGCTATAATTTACCTTTTCTGAATAATCAAGTGACAAGGTTCCATCTTTTTCTACAAGCAAATGATAATCTGCGGGAGCAACATAAATAATACCGGGTGTAAGAATATCTTTTTCTTCTGCCTCTTTCACCGGGAGCGTGGTTTTAGAAGCCAAAAGATCAGTCAAAGTTGAGTCAAAACTATTTTTTCTATGAAGTACAATAATAATGGGAAATGATAAACCTGGCCGCAAAGATGGAAGTAGCATGAGTATGACATCAAGACTACCGGCAGAACCGCCGATAATAAGAAGACTGCAATGATGCCTTATGCTACTTTTCTCCATATTTTTTCCTTTCCAACCTGGTTATACTTTGATGAAAGAGAAGAAAAGCGCAGCGTTTCTTTATTGCCTAGCGCTAAAAAACCTAATGGTTCCAGACTTTGGTCGAAAAGGGTGAATACTTTCTGCTGCAAATTATGATCAAAATAAATTAAAACATTCCTACATAAAATTAATTGAAATTCATTAAAAGAGCGATCTGATACCAGGTTATGGGTGGCAAATATTACTTTAGCCCGCAAATCCTCATTAAACTTTACATGATTGTATTTGGCAGAGTAGTAGGAGGAAAAATCGCGGATACCGCCTGAAAGAATGTAGTTTTCCGAATATTGTTTCATTTGGCTTAAAGGAAAGATGCCTGCCATTGCTTTTTTTATGACATCAGGATTTAAATCGGTAGCATATAGCAAGGATTTTTGTAACAAGTTTGCCTCCTGCAGCATTATGGCCATAGAATATACTTCTTCACCAGTTGAGCAGCCTGCGTGCCATATACGAATGAGAGGATAAGTAGACAGCACCGGCAAAATCTCAAGGCGAAGAACTTTGTAAAAAAAAGGATCACGAAACATTTCTGTTACATTCACCGTAATTTCTTCAACAAACCTTTTTAAATATTCGGGGCTGGCTCTTACTTTATAGCGAAACTCAGCAAAGCTTGGAAACTTATCTATCTGGAGCAACCGGTTTACCCGCCTTTTTAAAGAAGCGCGGGAGTAATCTGTGAAATCATATCCATATACCTCCAGCAAATCATTTAGTAAAATATCTAATTCATCGTCGTCAATTGTTCCTAATTCCACAGATACTATTTTTAAAATTTGTCCAATTTCTTAAGCAATTCATCTACATTAACAGGTTTAGAAATATAATCATCGGCCCCGGCCTTCAGGCATTTCTCCTTGTCACCAGTCATAGCTTGTGCAGTCACTGCAATTACTGTTAAGAACGACAATTTATTATTATTTCTAATTCTGTTTATTGCTTCATAACCATCCATTTCTGGCATCATCATGTCCATTAATACAATCTTTATACCTGAATTCTGTAACAGCAGGTCTATTCCTTCCCGGGCAGTTAAAGATGTATAACAAGTATACCCCTGTGAAACAAGGGTGGCTTTTAAAGCAAAAATGTTTCGACTATCGTCATCTATTATAAGAACTTGTTTTTGCAATTCATTCATTTCCAGCAATTGGATTAATTAAACTGTTTCATTACTGGCTTCCGTTTCCGAAAACCCCAACGGGTATTTGTGACCATATGGAACCGTAGCAGGTCTATTCATACAGCCACACACGAAGCAGCGAAAGCAACTGATCTATGTCGACAGGCTTGGAGATATAATCGGAAGCTCCTGCCTCAACACACTTTTCCCTGTCTCCTGTCATTGCCTTTGCCGTGACAGCTATTATTGGCAGATCTTTATATTTAAAATTTTCTCTTATTTTTTTTGTGGCCTCATAGCCATCCATAACCGGCATCATTACATCCATGAGCACAATGTCTACATCAGTATTTTCCTCTAAGCGTGTTAATGCTTCTTCCCCGTCCATTGCAGATAATACTTTCATATTATTTTGCTCTAAGACTTTTGTCAGGGAAAAAATGTTTCTAACATCATCATCAACAATTAATATTGTTTTATCACTTAAAACTTCTATAAGGATTCCTGAATTTTTATACTTGGCGGGCTGTTTTTCATTTTGCTTATTCTCTTCCACAAGATGCAGGAACAGTGAAACCTCATCTAATATGCGCTGATAAGAAAAAGCGGTTTTAATAACAATAGAATCAGCATATTGTTTTATTTTTTGTTCTTCGCCTTTAGAAAGGTTTTTACCCGTGAAAATAATAATGGGCAAATTTTCAAGTTCGTTATCTTTCCGTATTGTTTCCAGCGTTTCGTAGGCATTCGTATCAGGAATACCCATGTCAAGAATAACACATTCTACATCTTCACGTTTTAATGCTGTAATTCCAGTATTAATATTATTTGAAATTTCCGGTTTTATATTAAAAGTCTGAAGAAAATAAGCGAGGGCCTGGGCATGTTTTGGGTTCTCTTCTACGATCAGGACTTTTTTACCTCGTCGTGAAACTACCTGTTCTATTTTTTTAAACACTTGCTGCAATTGTTCTACGGCTACCGGCTTATTTATAAAATCGATAGCACCTTTTTGCAGGCTTTCTTTCCTTGCAGAATTCGCCGACATCATATGTACGGGAATATGGCGGGTAAAAGGATTACTCTTTAATTCTTCCATTACCTCCCACCCATCTTTTACAGGAAGCTGAATATCGAGCAAAATGCCTGTAGGATTATATTCCCGCGCCAAATCGATACCTTCATCACCTCTTACGGCCACGACCGCTTTGTATCCTTTTGAGCGCGTATAGTCGAGTAAAGCTTTTGCAAAAGCTATGTCATCTTCAACAATCAATATCGTTTTGTCATTAGCTGAAACACTGTTTCTGTCGTCCTGCACTACAGGAGAAATTAAGGGAGTTTTAGGTTCTGAATTCTCCGGTGATCTATTTTCTCCTGTTTCTTTTACCGGGATTTCTAACGCAATATCATCAAAAACGGAAGGCTTTTCTTTGTTTTTTTCAACAGATCTTGTCTTAGGTATATGAACAATAAATTCGCTTCCTTTGCCAGGCTCGCTTGTTACACTTATTTCTCCTCCCAACAGCTTACTTAGTTGCCTGCTGATTGATAATCCTAATCCTGTACCACCGAATTTTCTACGGGTAGAGCCATCCTCCTGTTGAAACGCTTCGAATATCATTTGCTGCTTTTCTTTGACAATACCTATGCCGGTGTCTTTAACGGAAAAAGCTATAAATGAACTGTTCTCAGACGCATTAGACACATGAACTTTTACACACCCGTTAGACGTGAACTTGAGTGCATTTGAAATAAGATTTTTTAAAACCTGCCCAAGTCTCATCTTGTCGGTTTCGATAGAAGGGGAAACATCTTCATCTATACTTATACTAAAATCCAGCTTTTTTTCTTTTGCTATTGGTGAAAATAGTGATTGAAGGTCATTGGTAATTGTTGTAATATCAACTTTATCAAATTCAAGCTCCATTTTACCAGCCTCTATTTTAGACAAATCAAGTATCTCATCTATTAACGCTAATAAACCATTGCCCGAGCTTTGTATAACCTGTGCATATTCTACCTGCTCGCCCGAAAGATTTTTTTGTGTATTTTCTGCAAGTAATCTTGATAACAATAAAATAGAGTTAAGAGGTGTTCTTAGTTCATGAGACATGTTAGCAAGAAATTCTGACTTATACCGAGTGCTCAACTCTAACTCCCGGGCCTTTTGCTGTATTTCTATATTTCGCTCTACAATTAACTGGTTTCTTTCTTCAACTATTTTTGTACGTTCTTCCAGTTCCTGGTTGGTCTGCATCAACTCTTCCTGTTGTACGCGGAGCTCCTCTTCTGATGCCTGCAGCTTTTGGGCCTGTGCCTCCAGTTCGGTGTTCATGTTTTCAAGCTCACTGTGCTGCACCCTTAATTCTTCCGCCTGCGACTTTGTTCTATCCAAAAGCTCCTGCAAGCGGGCACGGTTCTTTGCAGTTATCAGCGCAACAGTAATATTTGATTTTACCTGTTCAACCATTGCGAGTGCCGTATCGCTAAACGCAGATAGAGATCCGATTTCTATAACACCTTCCAGCACTTTTTCGCGCACCAAAGGAATTATTAAAACATGTTTTGGCTTCGCACTTCCGGTAGCTGACTTTATTACCATATATTCATCTGGCAGGTCTTGCAGATAAAGAGTTTCGTTTTTCAAAGCAGCCTGTCCCACCAGGGTTTCTCCTAATTTAATTTTCGCCGGAACAGTGTTTACATCGGGAACAGCATAACCTGCTTTATATTCTAAAACGTTATTTTCTAATGAATAGAACAAACCCACCTCGCAACCCAAATAACCAACTAAAGCATTTAGTGCGTCTTTTGCCACTAAACACACGTCTTTTTCACCTGCTATGCTGTCGTTTACTGCTTCAACTCCTGTATGTATCCATATCTTATCCTGGTTTTCCTTATTAAAGCCGCGCAGCGCCAGCGTCATTCTTTTTATAGAATTTGAAAGAATATCTTCTTCACTCCTGGGTGTTATTACCACATTAAAGTTTCCTTGTCCTATAGCATCTGCAGCGTCTGCCAGCACTTTGTTATTTGCATCTATTTTTAAAATAGATTCCGCAACTTTACCTATTACATCACGAGATTTGATAGTAAACGATACACCAGTCTTTCCTTCAGAGATTTTTTCTGCAGCAACGTTTACTTCAGTCAACATTTTATTTATAACTGTGATAGTATAAGTAACTATAATGACTACAGTGATCAAACCAATAACAATAAAAATAAGAGTATCTCTTTTGTCATTCTTTTCGTTGGTATAAATAATGTTTACAGAGTCATCAACTTGTCTTAACAAATTTCTCTGCAGTTTTTTTAATTCGTCTACTCCGTTTGCAGAAATCGTCCACCAGGTTTCTGCATTTAAAGTATTATCAATATTCCCTTTATAAAAGAGGTTATCAAGGTATTGAATCGTTGTTTTCAAATCACCTCTATTCCTTATTTTGTTGTAATTAAAAATCGATTTGGTAGAAGATTTAATTAAAAATTCCGTTTGAAAAGAATTGTATATATCATAAATATTATGTAGTTGGGTAATAATTTGAGCGGGCGGAACTTTTTTATACAAATCATAATATATGTTTGCCCTTAGTATTCCAAGATAGGTTATAAGTTCAGAAAGCAATTTCTGACCTGCGAGTTCACGGCTTACAGGCCTAAGGTAAATAATGTTACCGGCAGAAACGTTATTTAAATTGTTTAATCTGAAAATAGTATTGGTATAAAAGTTCATTAAATCCTCAGGCGAGATACGATTGCCATCAATCATACGGCGTGTGTCTTCAAGCCGATTGAGCATTGTATAACCATCAAAGCCTGTTAACATTTCATCTGTAGAGTCCTTTAGCTTATTATACGCTTCATCTGTTTTTACCCGTTGCAATACCAACTGGTTTTGATTGTCTTTTTTTATCACGTACCCGAAACTGTAGCGCCTTTCAGTTTGTAGTTCATCAATAAGTCCACTTATGGCCGATGACCTGTCGATACGCTTTTGATATTCCTCAAGTATATTTATTCTTTCTGTTTTTTCTTTATATACTTCTGAAGCAAGGAAAATAAAAAAGACAAGCGGAAGAAACGCTATAAGCATTAGTTTCGCAGGGAGAGCCAACTTGCTAAAAAAACTATTCATATTGTTTAGAGCCTTATTTTAGATTTCAATATTTTTCACTCTGTAACTTTCGATTGTTTCAGGGGTAAGATAATTTTGAAAGTTGATCCTACATTCTCTTTACTGCTTGCAGTAATACATCCGTGATGTTTATCCATAATTTTTTTGGCTACGGCAAGACCGATACCTGTGCCTTCATATTTGTCTCTTGAATTTAATCTTTGAAACAACGTAAAAATCTTATTAGAATATTTTTCATCAAATCCAATTCCATTATCTTGTATTTCCATTACACAGTACTTTTCGGCACCTTTTACTAAATCTGCTACTTCTTCTGATTCTACAATTTCTGATGTTACTTTTATGACTGGCGCTACATCTTTTTTTGAAAATTTAAGCGCATTACTAATTAAATTTTGAAACAACTGCCTTATTAAACCCGGTATTACTTCAGCCTGAGGCAGTTGGTGAACGTTTATGGTTGCTTTTTTTTCAGCTATCAATAATTCAAGATCAAAAAGTATTTCCTGCAATATTTTATTAAGGTCGGCCACTTCAAAAAAATGTGCGTGAGACAAGCGTGAGTAATTGAGCAAGTCATTTATTAACCTGCTCATTCGAGCTGAAGATGTAATGACTTTATCAAGATAATTATCAAGATTATTATTCTCAAGCAAACTCTTTTCTTTAATAATATTGCTATATACCTGTATTTTGCGCAAAGGCTCTTTTAGATCGTGTGAAGCAACAGATGCAAACTGCTGCAGATCATTGTTACTAACTTCAAGCTCGGTATTTAATTTCTGAAGTTCCTGCGTTCTTTCTTCTACTTTTTTCTCCAATATTTCGTTCATCATTTTTTGATGATTGATATCGGTAAAAGTTCCAACCCATTTTGCAATATTTTCATCAGTTATTACAGGTATCGCTCTTAATAAATGATACCTGTATTCCTGAGACTGCATTTTTTTTATTTGCACCTCCATCTCAAGCGTTTGCCCAAACTGTACCGTTTCTATCCACTGTTTAGAAAGATCTATATTATTTTTATAAGTCTCGGGAAACCGGTTTTTATCAGGCGCATATTCATACCAATGTTCATTAACATACTCAATAGTACCATCTGCATTTGCAGTGAAAGCTATTTGCGGTATTGATTCAAGAATAGAAGTTAACTCTTTTGCCTTTTTATTTAAAGCTTTTTCTGCCTCTTTCCTTACTTCAACCTCTTTCTGCAATGCAACCTGCGCCTCCTTAAGATCGTTTGTCTGCTCATACAGCCGATAAAAAGTTTTTACTTTGAGCATCAAAATATCCGGATCAACGGGCTTGGTTATATAATCGATTGCCCCTGAAGTATATCCTTTAGTAATGAATTTTTTATGTGTACTGACGGCTGAAAGAAAAATGATAGGAGTTGCCTGGGCCTTTTTATATCCGGAAATAGCCTCAGCTACTTCAAAACCGTCCATAGAAGGCATTTGAACATCAAGTATTATTAAAGCATATGTTTTTCTCAAAACTTTTTTCAACGCCTCCTCACCTGAAAGGGCAGTATCAACCTCAAAATTGTTGAGCTCTAAGACTTTTCTTAAGGAAAAAAGATTTTCACTTTTGTCGTCAACTATCAAAATCATACGCGTCAAAGATATTTTTAAATATTGATATGGAAGTTTGCCAAAAGCATTTAAGAAAAATCTATAATAGCTGTTGTAAGCATATTTTTTGCTATAACCATTTGTTCTGTTTCTATCGCGAATACCACACTCAACTTATATAGTGTTTCATTGCGCAAATATTAGAGTTTATGATTTCATCTTTGCCCGTACTACAAAATTTTATAAAAATTGTTATATCTTCTTTCGACAATCTACTTTGAATTATAAAAGCGAGGCGGATCAAAGTTTAAATAAATCAACTTTCCATAATGATTTAACAAATATTCTTTTTATAAAATCGGTACCACTATAGTCTTATAAATAAAAATTACGCCATGAAAATGTTTTATCATTTTTTCACGATATTTATTCTTATTTCTTCTACTATGCATGCCCAGAATCCTCAGGACTCAGTACATGCAAAACCTTCTGAGCAAAAAGAAATTAAGGCAACAAATCGTTTAAAAAAAGAACTCGAGCAAAAGCAATTATCTGCCCCTCCCGAAAGAATAGCCGTTACAAAGGATGACTGGCAACATACGGTTAAAAAAAAGAATAAAAAGTGTAAACCTGCAGGTTTAAAAAAACGTAATAAACAAAGTGAGTAAAAGAGTTGGGCTGCAATAATTAGTACACGTCTACGCAATGCTATTGCGGACGCATCTAAAGCTAAAGTTGGATTGAAAAACAATTATTTTCATAGGTTGACGCCAGGTTTGATGTATAAAAAAGTCCGCGACAAGTTGTTGTCCGGACTTTTTTGGTGTAAAAGAATTTTTATTTTATTTATTCTTTTCTATAAACATACCATTGAAGTGTTTACTCTCAAGGGTGCGGTTGGCGGAGTCAAACTGTTTTTGCATTTTCATCTGCTTTTTATATACCTGCTCACCTTGCTCGGTGGCTCTGAACGAACCGGTGCTGATATACTTTAGCGCACTGGCCAAAGATGGTTCGGTAATATCTCCCCAGTTTTTACTAACACCATCCGGAGCTATCTTATCGGGAGCAAAACCATTATAATAATCGGCATTGCCAGCACTGTTTACAGTTTTAAAAGATATAGGATAAATGGAATAATTAAAAATATCTACAGGAAAGAAGCCGACTGGTTTTCCATAAGTTGTATCACCAATCAACTTCACATCCATATAAGGTTTTAAATTGTTGATCAGCAATTCGCTGGCTGAAGCCGTACCGCCGGTAACGATAAAAAATACGCGATTTAAATTAAGTGAGCCGGTATTTGCAAAATTCTGCGTATTGTTTGCCTCTGAGAATGATTCGTTTTCAAAACCTGCTTTATGTTTTAACAAAGGAAAATCGCCCTTTTGCAAAGATTCGTTATAAACATATTTATACATTGTCTTATTGTTTACAGAGGCAGGGGCAATAAGGTCGGCAAGTGCATCTTGCGTTGCCGTAGAGCCACCGGGATTGTAACGTAAGTCTACTACCAGTTCATTAATTCCCTGTGATTTGAAATTACTGAAAACTGTATTCAATTCAGTACGCGAAGGGGCGCCAAAAAATTGTTTATAAACAAAATAACCAATTTTTTTGCCTCCATAATTGATAACATTACTATACAAGACAGAATTGGAGATAAAGCTTGTTTTGCTTAAACTGGCAGTAGCCGTGGTGCCATCTGGTTTTACAAAACCGAAAGAAGCGCTGGTAGTGTTGCCAAAAAAAACTTTATTTAAAAGATCTATACTCGATTGCGAATAAGTAACAGGAGTATTATTTATTGAATTAATAGACCAGCCTCGATTTACGCCCGCTAAACCTGCAGGTGATTTATCAAAAACATAGGTAACAAACCAACGAACAGAATCTATCGGATCAGCCTTATCAATTGAAGCAGCTTTGATAAAAAAGCCATAGTCAACGTCTGCGCCGGTCTGAAGCCCTTCAGAAGTCTCTTTTGTAGTAACAAAACTAAAACGATCAAGCGGTTCAAGATTACGAATTGCGTTCATTACTAATGAGGCAGATTTCTCATCATCTGAACCTTGGTACTGACGGGGATTAAAAGCTTCATATGAAGGAAGAACATCGCGCCACAAATAAATCTCTTTAGAATATAAGTAAACAGAATCTTTTAAAAGATCGGTTTGAGATAAAGAAGAAGTATCTGATTTGGAGGGCGAAGGAGTATTATTTATATCCTTTTTGCAGGAAGTAATAAAAAGGATAAGAATAGTGGAAATCGTTATTGGTATTTTGGGCATGGTTTTTAAAAAATTATTGTAAATAACACTAAAAAAAGGAATATAGATTTTAATGAATTGTCAATTATACAAACGTAGGCAGACTTTATATTAGTCTTAAGAAAACATACACTAATTCTTTCGTTATTAACAACCAAAACTTTTACAACTCTTTTACTATTAATGATGTACATTTGCATCATTCGTATATTTTCTCTTAGCCGACCCGATAATCTTCCTTCTCCTTTTAAAGCTTCATCTGGTCATATGATGAGCATTATATTCAATCAATCTTCACATACTTTTTGGAAGATTGTAATTTATTTATAAAAACATTCATTTCAATTGTTGTTCGAAAATTTAAATCTAATCGAGCCTATTTTAAAAGCGCTCAAAAAAGAAGGATATACAAATCCTACACCAATACAGGAACAATCTATTCCTGTTGTATTAGAAAGAAAAGACCTTTTAGGATGTGCACAAACAGGCACCGGTAAAACTGCTGCTTTTGCTATTCCCATACTACAAATATTGCATCAGCAAAAACCGGTTCAAAAAGAACGTAAGCAAATACAGTGTCTGATACTTACCCCTACCCGTGAATTGGCCATACAAATTGGCGAAAGTTTTATGGCTTATGGAGAATATACAGGTCTTAACCACCTGGTTGTTTTTGGTGGAGTATCGCAGGTGCCACAGGTTAATGCATTGCGTCATGGGATAGATATACTGATTGCTACTCCCGGCAGATTACTTGATCTTGTTGATCAACGACACATTCATTTGCAAAACATAAACATGTTTGTTTTGGATGAAGCGGATCGCATGCTTGACATGGGCTTTATACATGATGTTAAAAAAGTAATAGCCAAATTACCAGCTAAAAAACAAACACTGTTTTTCTCAGCTACTATGCCTGCGGAAATATCGAAGCTGGCAGATACTATTTTAAATAATCCTGTAAAAGTAGAAGTAACCCCCGTTTCTTCCACAGCAGAGAAAGTTGAGCAGGCAATATATTTTGTAGAAAAAGAAAATAAGCCTTCATTGTTGCTGCATCTTTTACAAGACAACGACATTAAAAGTGCGTTGGTGTTTACGCGTACCAAACATGGCGCAGATAAAGTTGTAAAATTTTTAAACCGGTCAAATGTAGAGGCCGAAGCAATACATGGCGAAAAATCGCAGACGGCAAGGCAACGTGCTTTATCGCTCTTTAAAAATGGCGAGTTAAGAGTACTTGTAGCAACTGATATTGCATCGAGAGGGATTGATGTCAATGATCTTTCGCACGTTATCAATTTTGAACTGCCAAACGTTCCTGAAACTTATGTACACCGCATCGGTCGTACAGGCCGGGCGGGCGCTAGTGGTATCGCCTTATCTTTTTGCGATGCTGAAGAGCGTGCTTACCTTAAAGACATTAATAAGCTTACTGCTCAATCCGTTCCTGTTGTTGAAGATCATCCTTACCATAGTAACAACAGTAGGGTTAAAAATACCAGCAGCAGTAATTTTAACAGGTCTGCAGCCCGTAATAACGCACAAAGAAGAGAAAGAACCTGGACAAGAAATCCGATTCCTAAATTGAAAGCGGCTTTATAAATAAAAAAACTCTCCAAAAAAATTGGAGAGTTTTTTATTTAGGGGGATTTATGAATACAGTTAGCAGCTGCGCTTGTCTTTCTTCCTTGTAATGTTGTAGCTAATTCAATTTATTTCTGCAATTTTTGTCCATTATTTCCTATTGAATAATATCCTTTATTAATCCCAGGAATCATATTTTGAATAACCTTCGAATTTGTTTCGATATAGAAATAAAACCTGTCGGATGTAAATGGATACTTAATTTTTTCAATGTTACTTTCAATAGAATAATACCCTTTTGGTTTTGTAGCTAAAATGTTGCTTTTGAGAGTGCTGCTGTCTTCGTTTTTCCTTATTGAATTCGTTCTGGCTGCAACACGATTAAGCTTTTCTCCATTATTATATATTGAATAATAACCTTTAGCTGCAGCAGTCGATAAAGATTTTTGTGCTAATGAACATGTAGTGATATATAGAAAGCATGCTGATAAAATAAAAGCGAGTGCTTTGGGTTTATTTTTTTCCATAATTAAAAAAAATTATCTGAAAAACCTTTGTGTGCGCTATTAGAATTATGAAAAGGAATTTCTTGATTTTTAATAGAATTGTCTAATGATTGTAGTTGTAACAGAAGTATTTGCTGCAGGACAATCTCAAATTCTTAACACACAGTTTTTTATGAAGATGTTGACAGTGGAAGATTGAGATAATATTTTATTAGCTGAATTGGTATGAAGGTAGTACGGCGAGATATAAACTGTAGCAGATGGAGCGAAAAAAATTATTCCAGGTATTTTAAATACTCGTGATGCTGGAAACTGTCTGTGAAGCTTACATAGCTTACAGCCTTTTAAACAAGGCAGATCTTTACTTAAATCACCCTTATCATCTTTGAATAAGCTTCTGCTAAAATGCGAATCCAAACAATAAGGTTTGGAGATGACTGCACCAGCAGTAAAGCTGAAATATATTATGACTAATATGCAAGCAATAATTCGTCGCATCGTGAAGCAAAACTACCTTTTGACCACTCAATAAAAATTCTCCAATTTGTTAAAAATGAAGCTTACGCTTCTACAAATTCGATTTCTAATTTGTCGGGATTATTAATATTTACGATAGGGCATTTCTATCTTTTTTACCAAAAAATTCAAAAAAAATTTTAATCATTTTGCAAAACCAGTATATGCGATACTATAGTTAGAAAGACTAGGTCCAATACAAAATGTCAGCTTTAGGAAACCGGTCTTTAATCTCCTGGTAAAAAAATTTCTTCATTACATTCATTGTCTCTTGGGGGTAAACATATTTACTTCCTCCAAACTTATTTCGCTTTACAGCCCTGCTGCTTTCATCCATTTCGAGGCTGGTATTTGGGTACCACTCTAAAAGCACTTCTTTAGAACCCGGCGTGAAACGATGAGTAATGAGCTCAAAGGTAAGATTTGCAGGAAAGTCAAGGTTTTCCTGAATTTGATCTAATAATAAACTATATTCTTCCTGCCAGTTAGCAACGGGCATAATAGGTGCAAGCACAATACCAATCGGGTACGCACCTCCCCCATTTTCTCGTGGGAAAGCTAACTTTCGTAAAGCTTGTATTCGTGCATTTATAGTTGCAGTACCACCTTCTAAATGCCGACTGACAGCGTTAGCATTTAAACTTACTCGCCAGCGACTGCGACCATTATGATCAATATTCAGCAAAGGATCAACAGCGGTAAATTTTGTTACGAACCTTAAATGACCGTCATGGCGGTTGCCAAAAAATTGTATTGTTTCAGCGAGACTGCCGGTCAAATGTTCTATACTAAGCGGATCAGTATAACAACTGGCTTCAAACGAAGTAACTTTTCCCGGTAACTTATAATTTAATGTATTTTGCAAAATTGAAGGCAGATTAGCAAATACACGAATTGCAGGTGGACCCTGCAGGCTTCCTGCAAGATAACAATACTGGCAATGTGCAGGACAACCTTCAGCCAGGTGAAACTGAAAATCAGCCGAGGGGGGAATAGGACGAAGCTTAAAAGCAGACGGTGGCGCATTTACTATAGCCAAGGTACTTTTGGCCAATTGATACGTTTCCCTCTCCGTTTCACCCCGCAAACCCGTGAGGCGGTTATTTTTTAAAACCTCAATTGGTAAATTATATTGATTAACCCGCTCATAAATTTTTTCCCCAAAAGGTTCCTTTATTGCATCTGGCGTAAAAAGTACTTTCTTAGGCATCCAAAGTTTAGCAGGTTTTCCTGGCTCAATTGCCGTGTCACCAGTAGAAAAAGTGTTTAATGTTTTCATTCAATTTATAACACGATTCGCAGCCCCTTTGTTGGTCTTTGACATTATGGCCGGTATAAGAATTCGTTAAAAGAAAAGCTATTTATAGCCTCCCTAATTCCGGGATTATTTACAAAAAAGAGTTCTGTAATGTAAAATACGGCAGCACAATCCTTCGATTTTAATTAACACTCATTTATACGCTTATACTTAAACTTCTATTATAACCCTAGGTCTACTTATCTCAAACAATGATTGCAATGAAAAAAATAACATTAGGCGTAATGGCACTCGCAATAGGTTTTTCTTCAATGGCGCAAATTGCAGATTCTACCTCTAACAAACACAAGACATTTCATAACCGTGAAAATCATTTAGGTGGTCAAAATCTTGAAAAGCTGAATTTAACGGACGATCAAAAAGCACAGATAAAAATCGTTAATGAAAACTTCAGGCAGCAAATGCAGGATGTAAGGAAAAATGCAAATAATAATGCAGACGATCTAAAAGCGAAAAGACGGGACCTGATGAAGGAGCATAAAGAAAAAATCAATGCAATTCTTACTCCTGCACAAAGAAAACAGGCAGAAGATATGAGGCAGGAATTTGCAAAAGAAAATAAAGGGCAAATGCATGGTCAAAGATTTGAAGAAATGACAAAAGACTTACATCTCACACCAGAGCAGGCAGCAAAAATGAAAGATTTAAATGCTGCGTTTAGAACAGACATACAAAGCATTCGTCAAAACAACTCTTTAAGTCAGCAAGAAAAGAAAGAACAGTTGAAAAGTCTTATGAAGAAGCACAGGGCCGATATGGAAACATCACTTACCGACGAGCAAAAAGAACAATTGAAAAATAACCGCCAAAACAGGCGGCATAAGGCTGTTAAATAATCAGTAAAAGATTTAAAGTGCTATTCCTATGAGGTAAGCAGACCAGATGGTCTGCTTTTTTAATTCTACCTTTGCCAACTAAAAATTATTTACTGTTGTAAAACAGCAAGCGTTAAAAAATTACAGATGCCACGCACAGATAACTTTCAAAAGTTTGTAAAACAAAAGAAAGCAGGTACGGTTAAAGAAGAAGTCCGTCAACAAAAAAAGAAAGAAAAAAAAGAAAAAGCTGCAGCAATTGAAGCTCACTTCGAAAGAAAAAGAGCAGAAAGAGCCCAAAGGCAGCCCCTGACAAGTTCAGGCATCGGCAAAACCGCAAGGCCAAATAAATATCCGAAAAGCGAAGCAGAACAGCCTGTAGCCAGAACCGGAAAACCCAATAAGTATCCTAAAAAAATAACGGCGGAAACAGATGTAAAAAGTTCCACGGGCAGAGTTTCAACAGAACAAATGCCGTTAAACAAGTACATTGCTCATGGCGGCTTGTGTTCGCGTCGCGATGCAGCCCAGTTAGTGAAAGACGGAAAAGTAACGGTAAATGGCACAGTCGTAACGGAGCCGGGTACAAAGATCAGCGAAAATGACGTAGTAAAAGTTGGCGCCAAAAAAGTTACTCCCAGCAACAATTTAGTTTACATATTGCTTAATAAGCCAAAAGACTTTATTACTACATCAGAAGACCCCCAGGGTCGCAAAACTGTTCTTGATCTTGTTCGCACCGCAACTGATGAAAGAGTGTATCCCGTCGGCCGTTTAGACAGAAATACTTCCGGAGTTTTATTGCTAACCAACGATGGCGAACTCGCACAGAAATTGTCGCATCCAAGCCACGAGGTGAAAAAGGTATACGAAGTAAAACTTGATAGGGCTCTTACCAAATCTGATATGGATACAATTGCTTCCGGCATTACGTTGGAAGATGGTTTTGTAGCACCAGACGTTATTGCCTACGCAGACGCAAAAGACAAAAGCGTAATTGGTGTCGAAATTCACAGTGGACGTAACCGTATCGTCCGCCGTATGTTTGAACACTTGAAGTACGATGTAAAGGGCCTTGACCGCGTTATGTTTGCCGGGCTTACAAAAAAAGATGTTCAGCGAGGCAGGTGGCGGTTCTTAAAAGATAAGGAAATACGATTGCTTAAATTTATGAATCAATCTTTCGTAAAAGCCAAGGACTAACACAAACATTCTTTTTGGTAACCAGCTAAGGCTTTCTGTTCAGTCATCGTTGCGTCGCACACTTGTGCAGCAACAATTCTAATTCATTTTATTTTTCATTTCCTCATATGAAATTTGATATTATTTTCGAAAACGAATATTTTATTGCTATAAACAAACCGGCAGGTTTATTATCAATACCAGACCGGTTTGGAAAAGACCCTTCGCTTAAAAGCCTCTTGCAGGAGCAACTTGGTAAAATTTACACTGTTCACCGCCTCGATAAAGACACAAGCGGCCTTATCATTTTTGCTAAAGATGAGATAACACACAAAGATTTATCTCAGAAATTTGAAGGGCGTGATGTAGAAAAGTACTACCTCGGCATCGTAAACGGTACCATGATGAACCGCGAAGGGACAATTGATGTTCCCATTATGGAAGCGCCTGGCAAATCCACTTTAATGATTACTAACAAAAAAGGGAAGCCATCAGTTACAGATTATAAAGTACTTGAAGAGTTTGGATTATATTCGTGGGTAGAGTTTCAAATTCATACGGGCAGAACTCACCAGATACGTGTACATGCAAAATACCTCGGCAACTCTATTGTTTGTGATGAGTTATATGGAGACGGACAACCGATATTACTATCATCAATAAAAAGAAAATTTAAATTAAGCAAAAATGAACTGGAAGAACGTCCAATTCTTAGCCGTCTTGCCCTTCATTCCTATCAATTGAAATTTACTGATGCCGGGGGAAATAAACATGAATTGGAAGCTCCATTATCAAAAGATTTAAGGGCTTTGTTGACACAATTAAGAAAAAACGTTAGAACGACTATTTAACGACGTAATAAAACTCGGGAATAAAATAATCTTAACAGAATTAATTTTACCGGGACCATTTGTATTAAATAGAAAAGGATTTTGAGAAACGAAAAAACTTCTCAAAATCCTTTTTTATTTACGTTTATGCTCGTCTAATTCCTCGTATTCCTTTAAATACCCAAAAAACAGGCAACGACAATTATTTATTTGGCTGAGGTGTATATCTCAAATAAGGCTTCACCTCTTTTACACCTTTTGGAAACTTTTTAATAGCATCAGGGGTACTGATTGAAGGTACAACAATAACATCTTGTCCTTCTTCCCAGTTTGCAGGAGTAGCTACACTGTAATCTGCAGTAAGTTGAAGACTATCGATCACACGTAAAACCTCGAAGAAATTACGACCTGTACTTGCCGGATAAGTAATATATAATTTTAATTTTTTATCGGGCCCGATTATATATAAAGAACGAACGGTTGCGGTTGCAGATGCGTTCGGATGAATCATGTCATACAAGGTGGCTACTTTTTTGTCTTCATCAGCAATAATCGGAAACTCAACAGTCACGTTCTGTGTTTCGTTAATGTCATTTATCCAACCATGATGTTTATCAAGTGGATCAACACTAAGTGCCAGTACTTTTACATTTCTCTTTGCAAACTCATCCTTTAATGCAGCAGTTCTTCCTAACTCAGTAGTGCACACAGGCGTGTAATCGGCAGGGTGAGAAAATAGAACACCCCAGCTGTCTCCAAGGTACTCGTAAAAATCAATAGGACCGATGGTTGTATTTGCTTGAAAATTTGGAACTTCATCTCCTAAGTGTAAACTCATAAAAGAAAGATTTATATTGTTTTAATAAAAGGTGCACAAAAGTAATAAATATCCCACCAAATTCGTAGAGTAATCTTCTAACATTATCTCTACATCATTTTTCCAGGTAATTCCACAGATTGCAGATTCAGATTGCTTACCTCAGACTGTTCTTGCTTTTTTCAATGCATATTTACCAAACTTGTTTTTTACATCGTCTATGGCTTTGTACAATTCATTTTTTTTCAGACCGTCATCAAATAAACTTCCCTGAACAGGGTTATTGGTAAGCTCGCTAAGACGAACTCCTAATAATCTTACCGGTGTTCCCGGTTTATATAATTTTTTAAATAAATCTTTGGCTATTACAATCAGTTCATCATCGCGAAATGTATAATCAATCGCTACTTGTTTATTATAAGTATTAAAATCTCCATAACGGATCTTAACAGCAACGCATCCTGCAAGTTTTTCATCCTGTCTTAGCTCATATGCAACTTTTTCTGTCATTCGCACAAGTTCAGCAAGCAGAAATTCCATGTCAGACTTATTTTCTTCGAATGTATTTTCTGTCGATATTGATTTTGCTTCATGGTAAGAAGTTACTTCTCCCGTATGAATACCTTGTGATTTATTCCAAAGTTCTATTCCGTACTTACCCAATTTCGATTCCAGTTTTTTTATATCATATTCACTAACATCTTTAATTGTTTTTATGCCCATCGACAACAAAGTATGGTAGGTCTGTTCCCCAACTCCCGGTATTTTATTCACCTGCAAAGGGGCCAAAAATTCCTTTTCAAAGCCTGGGGCTATTTGTATGTATCCATTTGGTTTAGCTTCGTCTGTTGCAATTTTTGCCACCATTTTATTAGTGGCCAAAGCAAATGAGATTGGCAATCCTGTTTTATCGGTTATTTCCTGCCTCAGGTCTATAGTCCATTTGTAAGGGTCGAAATATTTATCCATACCTGTGAGGTCCAGATAAAACTCATCTATCGATGCTTTTTCAAACAGAGGCGCCCTGGCTGCAATTATTTCAGTTACCATACGGGAATACTTGCTGTAATCGCTATGACTTCCCTTCAATACAATTGCATGTGGACAGAGTTTTATCGCTTTTTTCGTAGGCATTGCACTATGAACCCCAAATTTTCGGGCTTCATAACTGCATGCTGCAACAACTCCCCTTTCGCTATGCCCGCCAACTAAAACAGCTTTGCCCTTAAGAGAGGGTTCTTTCAACACTTCAACAGAGACAAAAAAGCTGTCGAGGTCAAAGTGAGCAATATATCGTTGAGGACTTTGCATTGAATTACTAAATTAATTTAAAACCTACATTTTTGAGTAATAATTATTCTGAGGTGAAAGGTTGGGCATTTTAGTAACACAGGTTTATTAACTAAATGTTTTAACTACTATCGAATGGATGGAGTTGGCTGCAATTACACGGCAACCTTTCAGGCTAAAAGAAAAGCTATTTTAACAGCTGAATACAGAAAAATATCCATTTTTTGTAGAAGGAGTGCAAAGAGGATTTCATGTTAAAAGAAGCGAAAGTGGCTGCGTCAATTGCATAACTTATACGCCACAGGTGGGAGATACTACTAATTTCCTCGTAACACATAATTACCGTTTAGGTATCGCAGGACGAAACCCAGGGGCTAAGGGACAAACTAATGAGGTAAAAGCATGACTGATCTTTTTACATTCCTTATTGAACTTTTAAGCTTTTTATAAATTGCCTGCGTAAATATCCAATAAACCTTCCGGAAGATTTACGTATACCTGCTTTTTCTTTTTATCAATTTTTTCCAGGCTTTCCTCATGAATGGGAATGAGCGCCTCGTTGCCACCATACATAATTTTGCATAATACCTGCATCGGCTGTTCAATTACTTCAATTACTTCGCCAATTTCCTTACCCTCACTTATCATCATATAACCAAGAAGGGAGATAGGTGAAGACTGCCCGGCGTACTTGTCAAAATCAGCCTTTAGCAACCATACTTCTTTTTGAGAAAGTCTTCGCGCACTTTCTTTGGTATTAAATCCTTCCAGTTTAATATACACTTCCGCCGCATTTTTTATGGCTGTACTTTCAACAAAATAAGGTAAAAACGATTTATCTTTTTCCTCAATAAATAAGGTTTCCAATCCCTTTAGGTCCGTCTTTTTACCAAGTGCATGTTGCAATACAACTTCGCCTGTAAGGCCATGGGTCGCTACAATTTTTCCTATGCTAAAATAATCTTTCATTATTAAGATACAGTTGGAGGGTTTGAGGTACAAGGTTTAATTCCTTAACCTGTTTTTGAAAACTCAAAATTAATATCCGGCTTATATAATTTAATAAAGGCTTAAAAATGACTTGTTGGCAAATGAGATGTAACCCAACTGATGATTCCATACAGAACTTCTGGCTGCATAACAAAAAAGTCTCTAACAAATGTTAGAGACTTTAAAATTTGTATCAGTATAGTTGCTATTTATGCAGGAGGATTTCCACCGGCAGCGGGAGCGTCATTGCTTCTTTCAACGCGTCTTACAACTGGAGGGTTTCTTCTTGCCCTTTGATTTCTACGATTTTCTTCCGTACGCTTTTTTACCTGGGCTTCGTGCTCGGTGTGCCATACCTGAAATTTCTCCATAGCTGTAGCATCATCAAACAAACCTAATTTAACACCACGCAACAGGTGTTTCAGGTACAATACGCCTTTAAAGGAAAGAATTCTACGAACCGTATCTGTTGGCTGTGCACCTTTGTGCAACCAATCCAAAGCTTTTTGACGGTCTAATTGCACCGTAGCAGGTACAGTTAGTGGGTTGTAAGTTCCAATTTTTTGGATAAACTTACCATCTCTTGGTGCACGGGCATCGGCCACTACAATAAAGTAGAAGGGACGTTTTTTACTGCCGTGTCTTTGCAGTCTCATTTTTACTGGCATCTTAAATAGAAATTTAAATGCGTTAAACAATTAATTATACAGCGCGAAGATAAAACATCACGACTAAAGTTCCAAAGGAAAATATACCGCAAGTTTCATATTATTCATTACAATTTTTTCTTTAACTTTTTTAGTTGTTACTGGAATTGGCTCATAATTATAATTACTGGCAAAGCAACGACCAAAAGTCTACAAAAAAGCGGCGGCAATTAAAAATGCAATAATTGCTGCCGCTGTCAGTTCAGTTTTTTATTCAATATATTCTAAAACCAGCTTCTTATCCAGGTTTCGCTGGCTTTTCCCCGCAATCTTTTATAGCGCCTGCTTACCTCTGCCCTATGGCGCATCATAGTAATAACCATTAGCGGGATAAATAATAATGTAAATGGCGGAATACCTAACATGCTAACCCAGGTTCCTCCATATTGTCTGCGCATCGGACGTCTCAAGCGCTCTGCTATCAGGTACATTGAAGGCACAATAACAAGTGTCATGAAAAAGGCAAATGTCAAACCGAAAATAATGGTCCACGCTAACGGTTTCCAAAAACTGGCACTTGCTCCGCCAAAGAAAATATGTGGGTTCAACTCTGCGAACATAGCTACAAAGTCGATGTTAAAACCGATGCCCAGGGGTATTAGTGCTAGTATAGCTGCCAAAGCGGTTAATAGTACCGGAATGATACGCGTTTTACCTGCCTGTACTACAGCTTCTCTTGTCTTAAGTCCACGGCCTCTCAGTTCGTCAGCAAATTCAATCACAAGAATACCATTTTTAACGACGATGCCTGCCAACCCTATCACACCGACACCTGTCATTACCACCGATACAGTCATGCCAGTAAGTGCAAAACCAATAAGTACACCTATGATACTAAATACTATTTCTGTAAGGATAATCACGGGCTTGCTTACAGAATTAAATTGTAAAACCAGTACAAACAAAATAATCATTAAAGCAAAAAGTAACGCTTTTGTAAGAAATGCACCTGTTTCTGCCTGTTGCGCTCCCTCACCTGTCTGGGTTATGGAAACATCATCACCTACTTTTTTAAAATCATCTATAGCATCTTTTAGTTTGGCATTCACATCAGTTGGGGTGTAACCACTCAATACATTTGAATATAAAGTAATGGTACGTTTGTTACTTTTGTGCTTTATGCTACCATAAGTGCTTGTATAGTCTACGTGAACGAGAGAACTTATTGGTATCTGTTTTATTCCGCCTGTCATTTCACGAAATACGATCCGCATATTTAGCAGGTCTCCCAGGCTTTTGCGCTGCAGCTCAAGATTACGCAACTGTATTTTATACTCATCTTCCCCTTCCTTTATTTTAGATACTTCCCTTCCAAACAAAGCAGTACGAAGCGCCATACCAATTTGTGCAGTAGAGACACCTTCAATCATTGCCCTTTCCCGATCTATTGTGAGGGTAATTTCGGGATTGGTTAAATCCACGTCAAGTTTTAAATCTTCAACCCCTGCTATTTTTAATGTATCGAGATAATTTTTAAGGTCAAGTGCTGTTTTTGTCAGGTGCTCAAAGTCTTCGCTGGTTACTTCAATATTTATCTGAGGATCAGTAGGCGGACCACTTGCCTCCTGGTCTACCGAAATGGCTGCACCGGGAATACCTTTCATAACAGCTCGAATAGAATCAAGGTAAGGAGCCGATGAAACACCATGCCGTTTTTCAAACTCTACAAAAGAAACTTGTATACGGCCTAATTCAGGCCGCGTACTTCTATCTCCGCTACTGGGATCAGACGCACCAATAGCTACGTTTGATATTACACTTTCTACAATAGGATTTGTTTTTCCGTTTTCAATTCCCAATACATGGTTTACTCTTGCTTCTAACCTTCTTGTAACAGAGTCTGTGTAGTCTACGCTTGTTCCCACAGGCAACTTCAGATACACATACACCTGGTTGGGATCACCTTTTGGAAAAAACACTATTGGAACTTTTCGTATCGCAAAAATGAAAATTGATAAGAAGAACAAACCTACTGTGCCTAATAATAACCAAACCGGTCTCCATCCATGCAATGCCCACCTCAACAGATTTTCGTAATGACCCATGATCCATGGCAGCGCATTATTTTGAAATTTGTGAATCAAATCGTCTATCACATACCTGTTTAAAACCATCAGAAGCGCAAATAAAATAAGCAGGTTACCTCCAAAGAAGAATCCGAAAAGGTCTAGCAGAATGCCAACACCTAAAAGACCAAGAAAAGCCGGGCTTTTAAACACGGCTGATTTTGCAGGTTTGGTTTCTCCTTCCGGATGATTCATAAAATCAACTGCAAAAACAGGATTCATGATAAATGCAACTACCAACGATGCAGCCAATGTAAATATGAGCATAGTAGGCAGGTAAATCATAAACTTGCCTATAATACCCGGCCAGAACAATAAAGGAAAGAAAGGTGCAAGTGTGGTCAACGTACCTGCAAGAACGGGGACAAACACTTCACCCGCTGCCATTCTTGCCGAAATTTTTGATGACAAACGCCCCGCACCCTGCACAAATATGCGATGCGTATTTTCAATAACAACAATAGCATCATCCACTATAATTCCTAGGCCAAACAACAATGCAAACAGTACAATAAAGTTTAAAGTAACATTAGAGCCTGTTATTATTTCTGCCATTGGCAAAAACAAAAATGCAACGAACATACTCAACGGAACTGACAAGGCTACAAAAAAAGCATTTGTGACGCCCATAAAAAACATAAGGATAAGCAGCACCAGTACAAAACCAATAACAATTGAGTTAACGAGGTCATTAAAAGAAGTTCTTGTTGCCTTACTGAGGTCGCTTGTAATAACTACTTTCAGGTTTTCAGGCAAAGTAGTCCCCTTCATTTCTTCTACCGTCTTTTTAACATTATCAGAGGTTTCAATGAGGTTTTCTCCGGCTCGTTTAATGATATTTAGCGTAACGACATTTTTACCATCTAACCGAGCATAGCTTTCTCTTTCTTTTACTGTATCTTTTATCTCTGCTATGTCTTTGAGATAAATAGGCATTCCTGACGTGTTGCGAACAATTATTTTCTGAATGTCAAAGACATTTTTAAACTGTCCTTTTACCTGTAGTGTCCGTTTGGTATTTCCTACTTCGAGCAACCCACCCGATATGTCTGCATTTTCTCGAGAGACAGCATTGGCAATATCATCAAAAGTTATATTAGATGACTGCATTTTGTAGTTGTCTACATTTATCTGGAACTCCCTTTCCGGAGCACCAACAATATCAACACGGGTAATTTGAGACAATTCTTCGATCCTGTCCTGGATATCATCGGCAAACTTCTTCAGTTTTACCATATCATAATCGCCACTTATGTTTACGTACATAATGGGTATATCACTCAGGTTCACTTCCAATACACTAGGTTGTTCCGTGAGATCAGTAGGCAGATCTGTTTTTGCCTTATCTACAGCGTCTTTTACCTTTTGTAACGCCACATCCTTTTCAACTTCTGTATCAAACTCTACTACTACCGCGGAGTAATCCTGCAGAGAGGTACTGGTAAGCTTATTTATTTTTGCGCCGGTAATTCCTTTTAATTGTTTTTCAATCGGCTGCGTTACAAGATTTTCAATATCTCGTGGTGAATTACCAACATAAATGGTTTGAACATATATTGTTGGTATTACAATATCAGGATACTGCTCTTTGGGAAGCGTAACAAATTGAGTAACACCAATCACCGATACAAAAATGACCAGCAGGTAAATGGAAGTTTTATTTTTAATGGACCACGTAGTTGGGCCAAATTCTTTAAACTTTTCTTTAAAATTTTCAAATGCACTCATTGAAGTCAGTTTTTACCCTAAGCACCAAAGTACTTAGTGGTGGTTGTTTTATTTTTTGGTAGTCAGCTGAAGTTCCTTTTATCATCATCGTTGCGTCGCACACTTATACTTCTGCTCGTTATTCACCCATACTACTACTATTATTTTTTATGCGCTTGTTGTTATAGCCTGTCCGTCGAACAGGTTCTGAAAACCTTCGGTTATAATAATGTCACCTGTTTTCAGTCCGCTTTTAACTTCAAGTCTTTCTCCATAAAGCTCACCTACCTGTATTTGCCTTTTTTGTGCAACCATATTATTTCCTTGTTTTACCGCAACCAAAACAAATTTGCCTTGTTCATCTGTTTGTAAAACATTTACAGGAACAGTCATAGCATTTGGTACACTATAATCCTGTATTCTAACCATTGCGGTAAGATTAGGCTTTAAACTTTTATCATTAGGAATTTTAGCCTCTGCTATAAAACCTCTCGATGTAGCACTGATAGACTGACTAATTAAAGAAATAGTAGAATTGTACGATTTATTAATATCAGGAACTGAAATAATCACAGGAGTTCCCTTTGAAACACGTGCTAAATAGTTTTCAGGGATATCTGTAACTACTTTAAGATTACTCGTATTTACAATTTTAATTCCTGCAGCCGGGCCGCCTGTAAACATTTCCCCGACATGAATATTTACTTCATCCGCAACTCCTGAAACATTGCTTATAACGGAAGTAGTACTTAACTGCTCTTCTGCTGATTTTATATTTTCCTGTTGGGTTTTCAGTTGATTTTCAAGAACTTCTACGTTTGTTTTAGCTTGAAGCAACTGTACTTCAGTGCCTATGTGCTGATCCCATAAATTTTTTGTACGCTCATAAACGCTTTTCGCGAGTTCAAGCTGGTTTTTTGTTGCGGCCAAACCTTGTCTTGCAGCAACAACATTCTGCCGAATAATTGCATCATCAAGCTTTAAAAGCAATTGACCTTTTTTTACATATTGGCCTTCTTTCACATAAACTGCTTTTACCTGTCCACCCGTGCCACGTGGGCTTACATAAGAAATATTTTCAGCATCTACCCTACCCTGCAAGTCTATGTAATGTGTGAACTTTTCATCTTTTATTGTATCTAGTACTACAAGTTTCGCCTTCTTTACATTAGCACCTGCTGTATCCAGCTCGCTTATTTCGAGTTCCAGCTTTCTAATTTCTGCGGTGGCTTGTGCTTCCTCTTTTTTAAGCTTTTCAAGCTTGTCCTTCTTTTCCTGTAAGCCGTTATTAGTACTGTTATTTCCGCCACACGACACTATAAAAAATGCTATGGCAGCTAGAAAAGAAACTTTTATAAATGAATTCATATAAAGGGTAATTTTGATATTAAACGTAATAATCCTTAATTTAATTTTCCCAAAGAAGACTGGTATGAAATTTTTGCCACAATCGCATTGTACAACCCGTTGAAATAATTTGACTGAGCCGTCTGCCAATCAGTATCAGCCTGCAAAACTTCAAAGCTGGAACCAATACCCGCTTCAAACTTCTTCTTGGTTGTATTATAAACATTTTCTGCAAGCTGTACGTTTCGTTGTTGTGCATCCAGGTTAAGCAAGGCGTTTTTAAGGCTTTCTTTTGATGCCGTTTGCTGCAGATCTATCACCTGTTTTAAATTCTCGATATTATTATCAACTTTTCGAAGATTAAATTTCTCTTGTTGTATTTTGTACTTTCGCTGGAAACCGTCAAAAATTGGTACACTCAGATTCAATCCTATTAACGAGTTTTTTAACCAAAATGTACTTTTATCTGTTATAAAGTTCTGTCCCTGGCCCTGTGCCGTATAACTTAACATAGCTGACAAAGTGGGAATATATTCCAGCTTATATCTTTTAACGTTCAACTCCTGTAAACGGCGCGAATAACCTATCGCCTGTATCTCTTTGCGGTCCTCGTATCTAAAATTATCATCCAAAACATTTCGCTTAACATCTTCATTAGTAAGACTTTCTTTTAAAATGACCGAATCGTTTTGAGAAATACCCAAAGCATATTTAAGACCAGCATAAGCAAGTTTTACAGAATTGTTTAAAACACTTTGCGATGTCTGCAAATTGGTCAATTGCACCTGCACTTTATCAAGGTCAAGTTTTTCGGCAAACCCATTTACCAACATGATGGAATCATCATGATACAACTTTTGTAACCTTTTGATACCAGAGTCTAAAAATTCTGATTGCTTTTGTGCGATGAGAATAGCATAATATCTCCTGTACGCAGAGTCTTTGACTCCTTCTTTTATAAGTTCGAGATTAGCCTTAGATAGATTTAAAGCAGTTTGCCGGGCTTGCAACCCTACAAAAACGTCGGGCTGAAATAGTAATTGGGAAAGCGTACCTCCAATGCTCGTGTTCCAGGGCTGAAAAAAGCTAATAGCCTGCAATTTTGGGTCAGGTATCTTAGTGTTTTGCGGTATTAATTTTTCGTTTTTTAAAACGGAATATATACCTGCTTCTGACGCATCAGGAAATAATATTTTAGGCAATTGTAAATAACGGTTAAGGGAAGCTGTACCAGAAACCTGGGGTAAGGCCTGCCCAGTAATTTCGTTATTTTGCGCTTGCTGAATCTGGATGTCGAGCGCTGCGTTTTTTACCGCTGTCACATTATCAAACGCTAACTCTACCGCCTCCTTCACCGTTAGCTCGTACTTTTTCTGTGCAAAAGAAAAATGTACAATAGCGAGAAACAAAAGGGTAAACATCCATCGTAACTGTATCTGTTTACTCATCTTACTAATTATTTTTGAATCTTTGTTGTTTATATTTCTTGATTAATTTTTGGCCTTCGAGGGTTGAAATCCCATATAAATACAATTCAATGGTTTCTAACTCGATTTCGGCCAGGTTGTACTTACCATAAGGAAAAATATCCTGGTTAAAAGGAATAAACAGAGTCGCAATCCGGAACTTTGTAATTATGTCAACGTTTAGCTCTGCTCTGAAAAGGCCTTCTTCTATACCTCTTTTAATGTTTTTCTGCACCTTTTCTGAGATATAATTGTTTTTATAGCGAAAGAATTTCGCAAAAACAGCAGGAAAAAATTTTTCCATATCTTCATAAACTGCAGGATTCATTTCAAACATTAACTCCTGTGACATGTCTATGTTTAAAAAAATTTCGTGAATAGCATTTTCCGCTTTGGCCAAATTTGCTTCACACATCAGTACACTTTTATTTAAAATATCTTCGACTACTGCGTCAACGATCTCATCTTTATTAGCAAAGGATTGATAAATCGTTTTCTTGCTCATCCCTGTTTTCATCGCGATCTCATCCATTGTTACCCTTCTGAAACCAAACCGGCAAAACAACTCGTGTGCTTTGCAAAGTATTCTTTCTTTCTGTTCCATATTAGTGAGAACAAAACTATGGAAACTATTATTACAAAACAAGTTTCCATAGTTTAAAAGCAACTATTATTTTATCTGCTACAACAATTCTTCTATTTATAACGGTATTGAATGAAAAAAATTTTATTTATATAACAATCCTTTTCTCTTTTTTATCAATAGAATACCTGCCCGCTTCTTGAAAATCTATGTACTTAACTATTTACACACCGTAATTGTTTAGTTAACATTACTCTCAAGGTATGTTATACATATATATTTTTTTAATAAAAAACATTTAAAACCTTTTATCTTCTTTTGCTTCTGTAACTTTTAAAATATCTGTCGTACTTTTATCACCATAAAAAAATGATTAGCATGTTCTTTGCTGACAAAGTTTATTTTATTCAAATTGCCCTTCATGTTTTTAGATGACAAGGACTTATTGCAACAGTTCAAACAACCCGCAGAAAAAGAAAGGGCTTTTACCGAAATAATAAAAAAATACCAGGAAAAGCTTTATTGGCACATAAGAAGAATAGTGGTAGACCATGATGACGCAAATGACATTTTGCAGAACATGTTTATAAAAGTCTGGAATTCATTAAATAACTTCAGGGAAGATAGCCAGTTGTACACCTGGCTTTATAGAATAGCAACCAATGAGTGTTTTACATTTTTAGAACAACTAAAACGTAGAAGTGCAGTAAGTTTAACTGACGTAGAAAGCGGATTAGTCAATAAACTTAAGGCTGACCAAAACTTTAACGCAAATAAACTGGAATGGAAACTTCAACTGGCCATCCAACACTTGCCCGAAAAACAAAGAATTGTATTTACCTTGCGTTACTATGACGAGATGCCTTACGAGGAAATGAGCCGGGTTTTAGAGACAAGTGAAGGAGCATTAAAAGCAAGCTATCATCATGCGGCTAAAAAAATAGAGAATTATATAGTAAATCATTAAACTTTTTAAAATTATTTCGGCGCAAATATTAAACTTTCATTACCTAATGCATGTCTTAGTGAGATAGCTATATGAAAAATGAGAATAACATAGTAGAGGAATTGAAGACAATTAGCCCTTTAATAATGAATATTAATCGAAATGGACCCTATTCGGTTCCGCCATCTTATTTTAATAATCTATCTATAAACATTTTAAAGAGGATACACAAAGAACGTGCCTATTTTGGTTCTGTCACCCCTTATAGTATTCCTGCAAATTATTTCAACGATCTCCCTCAAATAATACTGAAAAATGCCTTATCAGAGGCGAAAAAAGTGGACGATGTTTTTGCAGAACTGGAGAATATATCTCCATTGCTTAACACTATTAGTAAAAAACCTGTACACACTATTCCAGCTAATTTCTTCGATAAAATACAATCGCCTGTTTTAGACTCTCAAAAGCAAGAAGTCAAAGTTGTTGTACTTAAAAAGCGGTCGAGATTTTTCAGAATTGCCGCCGCGGCTGTTATTATTCCTTTTTTAGCTATTGGCTTGTATACGCTGACAGGAAGAGATTTTTTGTTGGTAAGGGGTAATAATAGTAATGCTAAAAACAAGGTAAAGAGTTTGAGTAAAGAAGAAATTATAAATTATTTAAAGAATAATAGTTTAATTGAAAACGCATCTTCAACATCGCAAAATACTTCTATTAACAATACTGAAATCAAGAGCTCGCTGAAACGAATATCTGATAAAGAGATTAAACAATTCCTGAAGGAAACCGGGGAATCAGATGAGATTTAAAAAGAGCTTAAATATGACAAAAAAAGTTACTGTATTATTAGTGATTCTCCTAAATATTAATTACTTTTGTTATGCGCAAGCACAGGAAGGAAATTCTAAACGGATAGATTCCCTACAGGTAGAATATTTCAATAAAGAGTTAGTACTTACACCGGAAGAATCGGACAAGTTTTGGCCTGTTTACAATAGTTATAAAAATGAAATTAAGAGTGTCAGGAAGGAGAACGAAAGTGATCCTATTGCTCTTGAAGAAAAGGTCTTAAACATAAGGAAGAAGTACAAGAACGATTTTAAAAGAATTTTAAATACCGATGACAGAGTAAATAAAGTATATGTTTTAGAGAAGAACTTTAGGGATATGTTGAGAAACGAGTTATTAGAACGACAGTGAAAAGGAGAAAAACTCAAAGAATCCTAAAAGCGATTAATTTATATTGATAGTAATCTAAACCCAGATTATAAACTTGGTGTTTTTCATAGGTTAGCAACGGCCAGCTCTGTTCAGGGCAGGCCTTTTTTATGTACATCTTTTACGATGCCTTGAAAAACGGGGTCTTTATATCATGATAAAATAAAAAGGTCCAGTTTTCCTGCCGCCCCTGCTGCCACCATTTTTGCCTTAATTCCATGCTTTTTTTACCATCAAAATCATACTTAGCCACAAACTTGCTTTTCATTTGCTGAAGTTGGGGAGCAACATCACCGCCAAAAAAAACGATTTCTTCATTTTCTTTAATCCAAAATGCATAATGAAATGGGCTATGGCCTCCGACAAGTTCATAGTGAATATAGCTATCAATAGTTCCTGAATGGTCTAATAATACGGCTTTGTTGTTATTAAGCAAAATAGAAAATTCGTCTGATATATAGCTGGGGAAACCAGTTTCAAAAGCATAATCCAGCTCGTCAGAAGGAAGATAATATGTTGCATTGGGAAAGGCCAAAGTATAATGTCCTAATTTGTCTTTTATACTAATTCCCCCCGCATGATCTTTATGCAAATGTGAGAGAAGTACTTTTGTAACCTGCAGGTTGTTTATTCCATTCTTCTCCAGGTTATTGTATATCTGCAACTTTCCGTCTATAGAAAAACCCAGCCCAGTGTCTAATAATATAATATCTTTTGAGGTTATTACTACAAAAGGCTGTATTTCCACTAATAAACTTCCTATGGGGCGATCTTGCAGTTCATCCAGATTGTGTGCAAATGGAACAAAAACTTTTGACTTATCTATTGTAAAAGATCCCTCGCTTAATGGAATAATTTTCATGCATTCCTCCAACTTCCTAAAGGAAAGTTTATTTAAAGTTTTAAATAATTATATTTTATTTATCAACGTAAGATCATTTGCCTGTCAGCATCAAGCCTTATTAAAATAAATAATAGGATGGTAAAGGTAAGTAAAGAAGAGCCGCCATAACTGACTAATGGAAGCGGTATACCAATAACAGGAGCGAGTCCAATTGTCATGCAAATGTTTATTGTAATATGAAACAAAAAGATACTTGCTACTCCATACGCATATACCCTGCTGAATGTACTACGTTGTCTTTCTGCAATAACTATTGTTCTAAATAACAAAACTGCGTATAAGCTTAAAAACACGATGCTTCCGACAAACCCAAAACCTTCGCCTATTGTACAAAAAATAAAGTCAGTTCTTTGCTCGGGAACAAAATCATAACGGGTTTGAGTACCTTTTAAATATCCCTTCCCCAAAAGTCCTCCTGAGCCAATAGCTATTTTTGATTGAATAACATTGTATTCGCTCTGGTTCTGACTTTTACCGCGACTTTTCGATTTCAATTTTTCAAGCTCCGCCCGCTCAACCGGATCCTGCGGTACATATGGTTTGCCTACCAGGCTATAAATTCTATCGCGCTGGTAAGGTTTCATTACATTATTTATCAGATAAGGAATCGCTAAAGACGAAATTATACTCGCAACTGCCCAGCCTGCTACAATAATCCATAGTAAAAACCGATTCCGCTTAAACATTTTTCGTGTAAAAAAAATCACCAAAATGGCAATAGCAGCATAAGCAATGAAAAGGGTTTGCGGCGAAAATATAAGCGATAAAATAAGAATAACTGCAATTGATGCCCCTGCGATTAGTATAAACGGAGGAAGACCTTCCCGGTACATTACAAGGAAAAAAGAAAAATACACTAATGCAAGACCGGTTTCATTTTGAGCGATAGTAATGACGGCCGGAAGCAAAGAAATAGCGGCACCTATTATTTGAGAATGTATTTTACTAAAATTAGTTTCCTGCCTGCTTATATATTTAGCCAGCGCCAGGCAGGTAAAAACCTTTGATAGCTCAGAAGGTTGTAGCCGGAAACCGCCCAAAACCAGCCATGACTTAGAACCTTTGACTTCAGAACCTACAAAAAGGGCAGCAAGGCAGAGCATAATACCAAAACCATAAAGCAGGTTGGCGGTGGCAGTAAAAAATTTACTGTCGGTTAATAAAATAAAAATGGCCAGAACGGAGCAAATTCCAACCCACAACGCCTGCTTTCCGTAATCCCTGCTTTGATTAAGAACAGGATCAAAAATATTTTCCCCTTCTTTATACTCATTAGCAAAAATCATAAGCACACCAATAGTTACAAGAGCAGCATATAAGAGTACCATGCTCCAGTCAATTCCTTTGGATATTGTATTACTATTTCTCATGTTTACTACTGTCTGACTTATTTTTTTTATCGTCCGGCAAAAGCATCGAGTTTTTTTCTAAATTAATCTCGCCGGTATCCTTTCGGTTCGGCTCCGCCTCAGGATCAAAAGTGGTTTTTTTGGGAACTACTACAGGCTGTTCTATAACCGTATCTACATTTACCTCTTTAACTACCAGCTTAGCCTGTCGGATAGAGTCTTTTACATAGTACCAATGCTTTATAGCTGCAGGTATTAAATCCGCCTTTGTCACTCTTTCAAAATTTGCCATACTTTGAGCAGAAATAGTGTCATTTATAAATTTTTCCATTAAAAGTGTTCCTATGGGACCAGCCCAGGTAGCGCCGTACCCTGCATTTTCTACTACTACTGACACTGCAATTTTAGGATTGTCTCGTGGTGCAAAGCATGTGAAAATAGAGTGGTTTTTGCCGTGAGGGTTTTGTGCGGTACCAGTTTTTGCACAATATTCCACTCCGGGAATCTTCAGAAAACTTGCAGTACCATATACTGTTACATCGTGCATTCCCTCTAACACAGCCTGGTATGCTTCATCTGAAATGTTTGTTACTGTATGCTTTTGGCGATATTTAGCTAAAAAAACAGTGTCGGCAGGTGTTTCATTTTCGATGCTGTCGACAAAGTGAGGTACATAATAATACCCTTTATTAGCAATGATACTCATTACGTTTGCCATTTGCAAAGGAGTAGCCGTCATGCGATCCTGGCCAATACCAAGTGTAAGAATATTACAACTGTTCCACCGGCCAAATCTAAAATCCCTGTTGTAAGTACTTGTATCAGGAACGCTTGCATGATCCTCACTTGGCAGGTCAACACCTAACCTTACTCCCATACCAAAGGCGTTCATGTACTCCTTCCATTTCAGATATCCCTTTATTGTATTGTGATAAGCGGGGTTATCTATAGCCATGCGAAATATGCTGGAAAAATATGAGTTACAAGAGTTAGCGAGAGCGGTGCGAAGACTTGCAGCATGGCCATGTCCTGCATGTTCACATTTAACGGGACGGCCACATGCGTAATAAGCTCCGTTACAAGGATAACCATATGAAGGAGTGATAAGACCCTCATCCAAAGCTATTAATGCACCCAAAGGCTTGAAAGTAGAACCAGGCGGATACTGGCCTTTAATAGCGCGGTTGTATAATGGCCGGGCAGTATCCAAAGCCATTCTTCCCCAATTTTTTCTAAATGCAGCCCCTGCCAGGTCATTTGGATCATAAGTGGGACCCGAGGCCATAGCAAGTATTCCACCAGTTTTGGGATTTATAGCGACAATTCCGCCGATTTTATTGGTCAGAAGCTTTTCAGCAAGCTGCTGCAACTCTATATCAACACTGGAATACAAGTTGCGGCCCGCTTCTGACGCTGTGTCAAAAACGCCTTTTTCAAAACTTCCCTGTATGCGATTTTTATTATCTTTAATAAGATATTTAATACCGCGCTGACCCATTAAAACCTTTTCATAAGATTTTTCTAAGCCACTCCGCCCAACAAGATCACCCATTTGATAATAATAACCAGACTTTCGTATAATGGAAGTATCAACTTCTGCAACATACCCTAAAATATGTGCTGCCGCTTTATAAGGGTAAGAACGAACAGGCCTTTCAGAAAGATCAAAGCCAGGCAATTTATACATATTCTCATCTAACTGGGCTTGTAGTCTCGCAGAAAGAAATGGTTCAAAAATACTTGGTCTGTATCTTCCATTTTTAATAATGGCAGTAACCATGCGTTTGTTAAACTCAGCAGTATCTATATTTAAAAGATGACACAAAACTGCAGTATCGACGCCTTTTATCTGGAACGGAGTTACTACAAGGTCAAAGCGAGCAACGTTATCAAGTATAGCCCTTGCTTTGCGATCATAGATAATTCCACGGCTGGGATAATCGATTTTTTTCGCAATAGCATTGTCTTCTGCAAGCTTTGCATACTTACGTGATATTATTTGAAGGTTAAATAACTGACCTATAATGATCAAAAAAACTACAAAGAATATTAACTGAATAACTCTCTTGCGAGACTGATTAAACTCCGGCATATTGCCTATCTGTTTTTAAAGAATATCGAAATACTTTTGCTCATACAAATTTGCAGTATGTTTAGCTATTTAACTAATAGTTATAAGAGTTTTAAGGTTACGGCCTTTAATTTTAAGAATTTGCAAAGTTTTTTATAAAAGTGGCAACAAACGTTTGAGGTCTAAGCAACTAATACTGCAATGAAATTTGTATTTGCTTCTCCCGGTTTTAATATTTATTAAACTGAAGATTGCAAAACCTGTTCTACGCCGTATTTGTTCTAAACTTCTGTTTTCTAAAAAACAGCATTTCAGTGATAAAGATAAGCAGTAGACTAATTCCGGTGGTCGCAGTAACTTTTCCGATAAAATAAAGAAAGTTTCCAAAGTGCAGCCATTCTATCAATACAAGGTAAAAATGGTGAATGAAAGTAAACACAAGCACGTACAGTCCATACGGCGCTATACCCATACTTTTTATAGAAGGTTCCGCGTAATTTAGTTCTGCACCTTCCTGCGAAATAAGAATATTAATCAGGAAAGGTCTTAAATATGCAATTAGAACACAGGGTGCCGCATGCAGGCCGGGGGTACTTAAAAAGTAATCAAGTGTTAAACCAAACAGAAATGAGACAAGCAATAAGCTAAAGCGCGAGATATTAAACGGCAACCAGAGAATAAATAAAAAGTACAGATAGGGTGTTATAAACTGGTGCAATGGCGGTATCTGGCTGAGCACATATACCTGCACTAGAATAAAAAGGATAAACCGGATGATATTTTTTACTAACAGGCTCATTGATTCTTTACAGGTGCAGCCTCCAGTCTGCGCTGCTCATCCCATTGAACATTTTCTACCAGGTTTACATATTCTAAGTTATAAAAATTTGTAGCGGTTTTAAGCCGTATAACTAAAAAGTTACTTCCCGGATCTTTTGATATTTCATCTACAAAACCTACCAAAATATCAGAAGGAAAGTTAGCTGAATAACTGCTTGTAACCACAGTATCGCCCTTAGCAACAGGAGTACTTTTGGGTATATTTCTCAAAGTTATAAAACGAGGATCTTTTCCATCCCATTCTACTGTGCCTTGTATATTGCCTTTTTTAAGCATTGAGCTTACCTTGCTATTGCGGTGTAATAAGCTCATAACACGGCTAAAATTTTCACTTACATCTATTACCGTACCCACAACACCTTGCGGACCAATCACCGCCATATCTTTTTTAACGCCCTGGTTTGCCCCACGATGAAGAGTGAGATAATTTAACTGCTGAGAAACAGTATTATTTACAACTTTTGCAGGAAGCCAGATAAATTTACGTTGACGGCCAAGTGTATCTCTCACAAGGGTATCTAGTACTGCAAGTCGTGAACTATCAGGACTTTCGAAATCAGTACGCAACATATTCTTTAACCGGGTATTTTCCTCAAGTAGCAACTTGTTGTTCTCCTTTAAATGAAAATAGTTTTGGATTTTATTGTATTGCAAATTTATCCGGCCTGTAATTTCATTAGCGACACCGGCGTAAACGGCTTCATGCGTTTGGTTATACCTTATTAATAGAATAAGCGATACTATCTGCAACACCAGAAAAAACAGAAAATTAAAATATCTCCTGATAAAAATGAAAATATTCTTCATAAACTCCCTCCCCCAAAATAACTCATTTGTACCACCGGCAGAGGCAGGATGAGGCTAGAAAATAGGATTTTATAGAAAAATAAAGATTTCAGTTTCAGTAGACTTTAGGTATTTTCCGCATGAGGAATAATTAGAAGGACGATCTTGATTTATTTAATTTTACCTCATAATAAATGGAAACCGCTGATAGTTTTTAAGTGCAATACCCGTTCCACGAACAACACTCTTAAGAGGATCGTCAGCGACATGCACAGGCAATTTAATTTTTTGGCTTAAGCGTTTATCTAACCCACGTAGTAATGCTCCGCCACCTGTTAAGTACAAACCCCTTCTATAAATGTCGGCTGCCAGCTCCGGCGGGGTTGTTTCAAGAGCTTTAAGAATAGCTTCTTCAATTTTAAAAATACTCTTGTCCAAGGCTTCGGCAACCTCCTGGTAGCTTACCATAATTTGTTTAGGTATACCGGTTACAAGGTCGCGGCCATTTACAGGAATGTCATCTGGTGGTGTTTCCAAATCCTTCATTGCGGCCCCAATCTGAATTTTAATTTGTTCTGCAGTACGTTCACCAATCAGTAAGCTATGATACCTACGGAGAGCTTCCATGATATCTGCTGTAAATTCATCTCCAGCTATACGGATGCTTTGATCACATACTATACCGGCTAAAGCAATTACGGTAATCCCGGTAGTTCCACCACCTATATCGATGATCATATTTCCTACAGGCTCTTCGACATCTATACCTATACCCAGTGCAGCAGCCATTGGCTCGTGCAACAGGTAAACTTCTTTAGCTCCCGCCTGCTCAGCACTGTCGCGAACGGCGCGTTTTTCTACTTCCGTAATACTACTAGGTATACAAATCATCATTCTCCAACTTGGTGCGAACAATGGTTTTTTTGGATAGATCATTTTGATCATTTCCCGTATCATTAATTCTGCAGCATTAAAATCTGCTATAACTCCATCTTTCAGAGGACGTATTGTTCGAATACTTTCATGAGTTTTTTCATGCATCATTAAAGCACGTTTACCTACCGCTAAAACAGTTTTCAGGTTGTTGCGGTCAAGTGCTACAATTGATGGTTCATTCACTACTACTTCTTCGTTATGAATAATCAGGGTGTTAGCTGTACCCAGATCCATTGCTATCTCTTGTGTAAACCAGTTGAAAAGTCCCATTTATATTTAAGTTCCTTGTAAGTTATTAATGGCTGCAAAGTTGTGTGAAATAATCCGAAATAACAAAGTGCAAGTTTTTAAGATGGTATAAGGTAAATAATGTGTGTATAAATAATAAAAATGAAAGTATAATTAACCCGATATAAGAGAGGAAATTTCAACAGAAGGATTTCAAAACGTATTAGGTAAAAAGAAAAGCGCTGACAATAACTGTGTTGCCAACGCTTTTTCTAACTATTCTTTACTATCTTTTACCAGTTTCCACCTGAGCCGCCACCACCAAAACTGCCGCCACCAAATCCACCAAAGCCGCCGCCTGAGCTACCTCCACCACCCCAGTTGTCCCGGCCTCCTCTTCCGCCACCTAACAGGCTACCTAATATAGCGCCAGTGGCAAAGTCTCCGTATCCTCTCCGGCTAAACATTCCTCCGCCTCCACCACGTCCGCCGCCTCTGCGACCTACAAGTATTAAAATAATGAATATGATAATTATTATCCCTAAAATACTTCCACCTCCCCCACCATCTTTATTACGCCTATATCCCTCGGGGGCTTTGTATTCTCCCGCTGCAGCTTTAAAAATTGCCGTAGTTCCTAAATCTAATCCACGATAAAAGTCATCTTTTTTAAAATTGGGCGTTATTTCATTGTCAATAATAGATTTACAAGTAATGTCAGGTAATGCGCCTTCTAACCCATAACCAGGCGCAATAAATATCTGGTGATCATTTTTTGCAACTAAAAGAACGACGCCATTGTTTGTCTTCTTGTTACCAATTCCCCAGGCTCGCCCAAGTTTAGTAGCATAATCTACCGGGGCGTAATCATTGGTAGTAGGCACAATAACAACTGCCACCTGGTTACTCGTACTGTCATCATAGGCAACCAGTTTTTGCTCAAGCGCTGCTTTTTGATCTTCAGTAAGCGTATTGGTGTAATCATTAACCAACCTTGGCGGCGAAGGCCTTTCTGGTATGTCTTGCGTTATTCCTGCTATAACAGGAATAAAAAATAATATGGTAAATAAAAAACGCTTCATGTGGTTTATAAGAAAAAGCAATCCCGCTTATGCGGGATTTACTTTAATTTCCAAAAATTATTTCATCCGGGAGCTCATTTTTATCCTCTTTTTCATAAGGAAATTCTTTCTGCAATGCCAAACCGATATCTCTGATAGCATGACAAATACCGCCAGTGTAATTGTCTTTTGTAAAATGTGCAATTATTTTTTTGACTTCCTCGGTCCAATACTGGCGACCTAATCGCTGATAAATACCTTCGTCTGCAAATAAAGCCAACTGATGATCATCCATTGCCATATACAACAAAACAGCATTCCGGTCTTTTGTTTGTTCCATTTTAAGACTGAAAAATATTTCTTTTGCCCTATCTACAGCATCAACATATGCGCATTTGCTTTCTACAAAAAACCTTATCTCTCCGCTTGTATTTTTCTCGGCTTCCTGTATTGCTTCTACCATAAGAAACTGTTGTTCTTTGGTAAAAAACTCTCTTTTATTCTTTGAAGGAAAAAGTGACAATGCTAAGAATTATTAGTTTTAAAATTTTACTTCCGGAGCCTTTTCAGATCCTGCTTCTGCCGCAAATCCCTGTCTTTGTTTAAAGCCCATCATACCTGCAAAAATGTTTGTAGGAAAAGTACGCACTTTTGTATTATAAGTTTGAACAGCATCATTAAAATCGTTTCTTGCTGTCTTTATCCTGTTTTCAGTTCCCTCCAATTGAGCCTGCAAGCCACGGAAAGCATCGTTAGCACGAAGATTAGGATAGGCCTCTGCAACTGCCAGCAAACGCCCTAAGCTTTGTGATAATTGCCCTTGGGCTGCCTGAAACTGCTGAATTTTTTCAGGTGTAAGATTATTTGGATCTACTTTTACCTGTGTAGCGGACGCCCTTGCATTGATTACATTAGTCAAAGTTGTTTGTTCAAAGTTAGCTTCACCCTTAACTGTATTAACAAGGTTAGGAATAAGGTCTGCGCGACGCTGGTAATCACTTTGAACCTTGTTCCAGGAATTTTTCACTGCTTCATCCTGTTGAACCAAGCTGTTATAACTGCCACAACCACAGCCTCCTAATATTAATACAGCAGCCAAAATAACTATAAGTGTTAGATTTTTTGAATTCATTGTCGTAATTGATTTTTTTAAATTTTAATTAAAAATCATTTTAAATGACTTTTCTAAGCATTGCAAAAAAGCGGCCACCTATAAAAACTGCCTTTATGTCTTATTGCTTTATCGCGGCAATACCAGGTAATTCTTTTCCTTCAAAATATTCAAGCATTGCTCCACCGCCGGTACTAACATAACTAACTTTGTCAGCAAGTCCGAATTGGTTTACTGCAGCGACACTGTCACCACCACCTACCAGTGAAAATGCACCTTTTGAAGTAGCTTCAACAATATAATCCGCTATAGCTTTTGTTCCTTTTTTAAATTTTTCCATCTCAAAAACACCCATTGGTCCATTCCACAAAATGGTCCTGCTTTGCAAAATAACTTGTCCGAAGTCCTTTATCGCCTGGTCTCCGATATCAAGTCCCATCCATCCTTTTTCAATATTATCGTTGCTTTCTAATTTGGTATTTGCGTTAGCATCAAATTTATCCGCAACTATGCTGTCTTCAGGTAAATGAAAAGATACACCTTTTGCTTTCGCTTTTGCCAGCAGATCGTTAGCAAGGTCCAACTTATCTTCCTCGCACAAGCTGCTTCCTATTTCTTTGCCCTGTGCTTTCAAAAACGTATATGCCATTCCTCCACCTATAATGATATTATCAGCTCTTTCAAGCAGATTTTCAATAATTAAAATTTTGTCGCTCACTTTAGCACCGCCTAAAATGGCAGTAAAAGGCTTTTCATTACTGTGTAAAACTTTCTCAGCACTACTCACTTCATTTTCCATTAATAGCCCGAACATCTTTTTATCACCTGGAAAAAATTTTGCAATGATAGCCGTAGAAGCATGAGCACGATGTGCGGTTCCAAATGCATCATTCACATATACATCTCCCAGTTTGCTTAACTTTTCTGCAAACGCTTCATCACCTTTTTCTTCCTGCTTATAAAAACGAAGATTTTCGAGCAGCAATACTTCCCCCGGTTGTAACGATGCAGCCTTTTGTACGGCTTCTTCACCTATACAATCATTTGCAAATAAAACTTTGGTACCGCCTAACAATTTTTCCAAATGAGGAACTAGGTGACGTAATGAATATTTATCAGTTGGGCCGTCTTTAGGGCGACCAAGATGGCTCATAAGAATAACACTGCCACCGTCGTTTAAAATCTTTTGGATAGTTGGGATGGCAGCGCGCATCCTGTTATCATCCGTTATTTCAAACTTATCGTTTAACGGCACGTTGAAGTCGACCCGAATAAGGGCTTTTTGTCCGGCGAAGTTATGGTTTTGAAAGTTGCTCATTTTGTTAGAATTAATTGTATAAATAAAAAAGCCGCAAAGAACGAAATATACGCAAAGAAATCGCAAAGTAAAACCTTTGCGCAACTCTGCGATGTCCTCGCGCTCTTTGCGGTCAGTATAATTAAGAACTTACAGTCGAAGTAAGTGACACAACGATGCTGAATAGAATTGCATCCGTCCACTCACAAAAACATTATTTACTAATAAGACCTGCAAAATACCTTACGGTACGTACCAATTGGCTTACATAGCTCATTTCATTGTCGTACCAACTTACGGTTTTAACAAGTTGTCTGTCACCTGCAGTAACTACTTTGGTTTGAGAAGCATCAAACAGTGAACCATAAGTAATACCAATGACATCACTGCTTACAATTTCGTCTTCTGTATAGCCAAAACTTTCGTTTTTTGCATTTCTCATTGCAGTATTTACTTCTTCCACTGTCACCTGCTTTTCGAGAATAGTTGTCAATTCTGTTAGCGAACCGGTAATAACAGGAACACGCTGTGCACTACCGTCTAGTTTGCCTTTCAACTCAGGAAGAACAAGGCCTATTGCCTTTGCAGCACCAGTGCTGTTTGGCACAATGTTTTGAGCCGCAGCCCTTGCCCGACGCAAATCTCCTTTTGGATGTGGAGCATCTAAAGTATTCTGGTCGTTGGTGTAAGCGTGAATTGTAGTCATGAGACCCATTACAATTTTAAACTGGTCATTCATAACCTTTGCCATTGGCGCCAAACAGTTGGTTGTACATGATGCACAACTGATGATTGTTTCACTACCATCAAGTATTTCATGGTTTACATTAAATACTACGGTTTTAAGATCGCCAGTCGCAGGGGCTGAAATTACAACACGCTTTGCACCTGCTTTCAGGTGAGCTTCAGCTTTTGCTTTATCAGTAAAGAAACCGGTACTTTCAATAACGACATCTACCTGGTGCTCGCCCCATGGAATTTGAGAAGGGTCTTTTTGAGCATATATTTTTACTTCATCACCATTAACAACTATAGAGTTTTCGGTGCTTTTCACGTCACCCTCGAAGCGGCCTTGTGCACTATCATATTTTAATAAGTGAGCCAGTACTTTAGGGCTGGTAAGGTCGTTGATAGCTACAACATCTATACCTTCCATATTATAAATCTGGCGAAATACCAAACGGCCGATACGTCCAAAGCCATTAATGGCGACTTTAACTGTACTCATATTTTTATTTTTTCTGTTTTAAAAAACTTTGCAAAATTACAAGGAAAGAAGAGAACTTTAGCTTTATTTTTTTGTAATCAACTTTCATTCCATCCCTCAGCTTCTCTTGCGTCGCACTCTTGTACATCAAATCTTTATGCATCTAAAAAAGGTGCCTGATAATATTTTTTTCAAACTATTTAAAAAAAGTTTTGGCAGGAATACGTGATGCTACTATTTTTGCACTCCCAATTACAAAACGGAGCGTTGGTCAAGGGGTTAAGACACCTCCCTTTCACGGAGGAATCACGGGTTCGATTCCCGTACGCTCTACTTCTGAAACCCAGTCTGGTACTGGGTTTCATTCTTCTGACAAAATAAGTCGGGCATTGGTGCGTGAGTTTCGTAACTCAGCAAACCTATGCTATCTGTTATTTTTTATGCATGGGCACGACCGATCGAAATCACAAGGCTTACTATAGGCGAGTTTGAATTATCGCTAGAGCTAATCCGTTTTAAAAAAGGAAAAACTAAAAATGGCGAAGCGTCCTACGTACAGATAGTACCACCACTTAAAGAGCTTATTAAAAAGCTGAATTTGCAGCAATATCCCGGACATTATAAAGTTTTTAGTGATAATTTTCAACCTGGCGTTAGGCAAGTAAGTAAGCATTACGCTTTAAAGTTTTGGAAAAAATGGGTGAAGGACAAACAGGGAATAAATAAAGATATGTATTCTCTTAAGCATACTGGAAACATCGAGTATTTGCTAAATAACAAGGAAAATATAAATTTAAAGTGGCAGCAAATGCAAAACAGACATTCGTCCGCTACAATCACTGAAAGATACAATCGTAAACTTGGAGCTTATTTTATTGAGGTTGGAAATTTGAATTTTAGACAGTTTATTTGGAAGTAAAAATCTGTTGCTTTCATAATGAAATTAAGGTTAATTAACGCCACGACCAATGTTTCAACGATCTATTTTAATAGCTTAAGGATTAATTACTTGATATACAAAAGGCACATACCATAGGATGCTGTCAGCAACATAGCCGGTTCGAATCAACCGGAGGTTGCCGCTCTGTTTTAATTGGGTAATTGTAGCGTTGTTGGGTTTTAATGTAAGATAGGAGACTCCATACTGTATCGCTATTCTCGTTAATGCTTTGAAGTTTTCCGGAACAGTAAAATTCGCTTTTGAAAAATGAATGAGGCTGTCCATTTTTCCGGTGCGGAGGGTTAGAAATGAAATAACTCGATTGAGTTGCGATGTATCATCTTTGAGGTTTTGAACCATCTCGAGGATATCTTCTTTTTCTTTGTGTCGTTCAACATTAATCTCGCTGATGTTTTCTCGACAAAGCCAAGAAAGACGGCTAAGAACAACATGAAGAATTCTAACAAGTATTCGCTCCATTTCTTTTTGTGTGATGGATGATGCGGATGATGTACTTCCATTAGTGAGGAGTCAGTTATGTTTTGATTTACTATGTTTTCAGTTAGCTGTTTTATCTGGGCAGGAGACGTACTTCCATTCGGAGGATCTTGCTCAGTGAAAGGTTGTTGTAAAATATCATTTTGCTCACTAGCAGTGACTTCTCTGTTTTGTTTATTTTTTATAAGAGGTAAAAGTTTGAATCTATACAATTTATCTTATTTCATATAGAGAGTTATTACATGAGGGCTAATTTAATCGGCGGCGGCAGCAACCTGAAGACATACGGTTCCAGATTTTGTACAGATTGCCTTTGACATTCTTTTCAAATGCTGCAATCAATACCTCATCAATGCCGCTTGCGCCTCTGTTTGCTTTGACTCTTTGGTACGCATCCATAACAAGTTCCTTGGAAATCTCAAATGTCTTTGCTCCTTGCATTAAATCCTCCTAATTGCTTAGTTGTCTGATACAATTCGCCGAATAAGCTGACCCCTTCGCTCCCCTTCATTACAAAGGCTTCAATCACTACTACCGGTCAGTCTGCCCCTGTGCCTAGCTTTGGTGCTTTCCTTCTTACAGGTTCGCTGCTTAAAGTTTTCCCTTAACATCTAAACCACAGGTTCCCAAGTTCCTCGTAAAAGCCTCTATGCACCTGGTGCCATCTCTATACCGGATGCCGACAGAGCAGTAAACAGGTTCCTCTCTGACTGATCCCGAACCCGGTAGAGTAGTTCGGTTTTAACATCGTCTTGAGTATTTCGATACCTCATCGATGGTTCCCTTACGGTCACCTTTTGCATAGTCAACTTCCAGTTTTGAACTGACTTTTCATGCGTCGCTCACGACCAAAGCTCTTAACTAAAGCCGCACGCACTAGTTTGAAACCTACTCCTGCAAGCCGGCTCCGAGCGACCTCCCCTCATCTTTTACGAAGTACCTCTCTACTGTTATTCATGCAGCAGAAAGTTCAGGGCACACTCTACCCTTACTCCTTTGATAGATAATACTCTTCCACATCCCGATAACTTAAACTGAAATCTATTTTTAAAATATAGTGCTTGTAGAATAACATGTTTAGGGAAATTATGACCTTAACATCTAACAAATCTATTTAACACACCTGATAATACAAATTACAACTGTGACAGAACCCGCAAAAGCACCGTTAATAAAAATAATTAACAAGTTTCATTACTTGTTAAAAAAGTTTTAAATTGCTATTTTAAGTATTTTTTATGTTAAAATAAATGATATGATATTGAAACCAGCGCTTCGTGTATGGACAATAATGGTTCTACTATTCACCTGTAACATTCTTTTTGCACAGCAAAAAACAATAACCGGATTGGTTATGTCAAGGGACGGAACTCCGTTATCTAATGCATCCATCACAGTGGTGGGGCAAAAAGTTGGCGGAACAACATCTTCAAACGGTAGTTTTTCTATTAAAGTTCCCTCAAATGCAAAACGACTTACTATTAGTTATTTAGGATTTGAGTCTCAGGAGATACCTATAGAAGGTCAAACTAATGTATCGGTAACTCTTCAGCCTTCAACAACTAATTTAAACGAAGTCGTGGTTACAGGTTACTCAGCACAGAAGAAAAAAGACATTACTGGTTCAGTTGCAATTGTTAACATAAAAGATCTTAAAGCGGTACCTGTGGGCAGTCCGGAACAGATGTTACAAGGAAGAGCGTCGGGAGTAAATATTACTACTACAGGTCAGCCTGGTAGTGAAAGTAATATACGTATTCGCGGTATTACCTCTTTCGGCGACGTTTCTCCATTGGTAATCATAGACGGAGTGCAAGGAAACTTAACTGATATTAATGCCAATGATATTGAGTCTTTTCAGGTATTAAAAGATGCGGGTGCTGCATCCATTTATGGAGTACGTGGTTCCAATGGAGTAATTGTAGTTACCACTAAAAGAGGTAGATCGGGCAGGGCTTCGTTAACCTATGATGGTTACTTCGGAATACAGCAGCCTCTCAAGGGAAACGTGTTTAATTTATTGAATACTTCCGAAATGGCAAAAGTGGCATGGATGGCATTACGAAATTCTGGCCAGGTTGATTCGGTTACCGGCAATCCAACCCATACCCAATATGGAAGTGGTCCTGACCCCGTTATTCCAGATTATATAGTATTAGGAAATAGATATGGCGTGGTCGGACAACCGACGGCCGAGGAGTTGGCTCAATACAATATAGATTACAGTAAAGGGGACATTTATCAGATTGTGCGTGCAAATAAAACAGGTACAGACTGGTATCATGAACTTTTTAAACCTGCACCGATGCAAAGTCATACAATTTCAGCTGCAGGAGGCGGCGACAGATCCACCTATTATTTCTCTTTAGGTTATTTCGACCAAAAAGGGACATTTTTGAACACCTATCTTAAGAGGTATTCAATAAAGGCTAATACAACTTTCAATATAAAAAATAAAGTAAGGGTAGGAGAAAATATTTATATTTATTATAAGGATAATCCCAAAACTGATATATTAGGAGAAACAAATATTGCTGCTCTTTACCGCGAACAACCAATTATTCCTGTTTATGATATAAATGGTGGCTGGGCAGGAACGAGAGCTTCAAGTTTAGGGGATTCATGGAATCCCTATGCGAGAGCTGCAAGAACTAAAGATAATAAAGGCAATAGCTTAACTATTATGGGCAATGTTTTTGCGGAAGTCGAATTCCTCCGGCATTTTACTGCAAGAACGACTTTCGGTGGCACATTCAATAATTTCTATTATTATGCTTTTGGTTTTCATGAATATGAAAATAAAGAGAATAACACTTCTAACTCTTTTAATGAAAATTCAGGCTTTGATAGGAGTTGGACCTGGTCGAATACTATCAGTTATAACCAAATTTTTGGACAACATGATGTGAAGGTTTTAGCAGGTCTTGAAGCAATTAACAATTATAGCAGAGGAGTGGGTGGCAATGCTTTAGGCTTGTTTACTGATGCACCCGATTACAGGCTTTTAAGCAACGGTTCTTCGGGCTTTACGAATTATAGCTATGCTTTTCAAAATTCATTGTATTCTCAATTTGGAAGATTAGACTATTCATATGCTGGAAAATACCTTTTTGCCGCTACTGTTCGCAGGGATGGATCCTCCCGCTTTGGTCCTGAGCAAAGATTTGGAGTTTTTCCTGCCTTTTCTGCCGGATGGATAGTTACCCAGGAGCCATTTATGCAATCAGTGACATGGTTAAATAATTTAAAGATAAGAGGAAGCTGGGGTAAACTGGGCAGCCAACAAAATGTTGATCCTAATAATGCTTTTAATTTATACAGCAGTAGTGCAAGCAGTTCTAATTTTGGTTCTTTTTATGATATTAACGGTACTAACACCAGTTCTGTACAAGGTTTTACCGCTAACAGAATTGGCAATTTAGCAACAAGATGGGAAGAGGATAAATTAATTAATATCGGAATAGACGCGGTACTTGTAAAGAACAAACTTGATTTTTCTATAGAATGGTACAAGAAATCGGTAAATGGGTTATTGTTTTCAGACCAGACTGCAGGCGCTGCTACTTTAGGCGGAGCTACCCGTCCAACTGTTAATATTGGTAATATAGAAAATAAAGGAATTGATGCATCAGCCGGGTATCATGGGGCTGCAGGAAAAAATTTCAAGTTTGACATTAGCGCAAACATTACAACTTATAAGAGTAAAATTTTATCAATACCGGGGGATTATTTCGATGTCACTTCCGGTGGCAGCCGTATTGGTGATTTTACACGTAACCAGGTTGGTCATCCGATAGGATCGTTTTTTGGGTACGAAGTAATAGGATTATTCCAAAGCACCGATGACGTTGCAAAGTCTCCTGAACAAACGGCTGCTGCTCCCGGCCGGTTTAAATATAAAGATGTAAATGGTGATGGCAAAATAACAGCAGATGACAGAACTTTCTTTGGTGATCCAAATCCGGATTTTACTTACGGCTTTAATATCAACGCCAGCTATAAAGGCTTTGACTTCTCCATGTTCCTATATGGTTCACAAGGAAATCAAAATATAAACTATATCCGTTACTGGACCGATTTTTATCCATCTTTTCAGGGTGTAAAAAGTAAAAACCTTTTGTATAACTCCTGGATGCCTGATCGTCCTAATGCCAAAACGCCTATTGCTGAAAATGAGTCTAATTTCAGTAATAATGCAGTTTTTAACTCTTATTATCTTGAAAATGGCTCTTTCCTAAAATGTAAATCTTTGATGTTGGGTTACAACATTCCTTCAAAGAAATTACAAAAGATTGGTGTAGATCGCTTTAGAATTTACGTACAAGCTGCAAACCTGTTTACTATAACAAAATATACGGGTGAAGATCCCGAAGTCACAGGAACTGCCGCCTCCTTTGGAATAGACTATGGTACTTATCCAAATAATCAAAAGACATATACCGCAGGTGTTAATTTTACTTTTTAAACTTAGTAAGAAAACTAACATATGAAAATAATTAAAATAAAGGCAATCAGGGCTGTTTTAATGTCATCGATCATAGTGATCTCAATTTATTCCTGCAAGAAGGATTTTCTAAACAAAGCTGCATTAGGTACGCTTGATCCTGAAGGTCTCGCAAATAGAAATGGTGTAGAGGGATTGTTAATTGGGGCATATTCGGTACTGGATGGTTATGGATCGGCAAATTCTGGTTGGGAAACAGCTGGGTCTAACTGGGTGTATGGAAGTGTGGCGAGTGATGACTCTTATAAAGGATCAGACCCCGGAGATCAACCGGATATTGTACCTATAGAAACCTATACTGAGACTTCTTCAGATTATTATTTCAATAGTAAATGGAGTACATTATTCGATGGTATCCAGCGGAGTAATGATGTTCTTCGCATAATGAGATTAGCAAAGGATATAACTCCACAGGACACCGCCTTAATAAGCGCCCAGGCACATTTTTTAAGGGCTCATTATCATTTTGATGGCAAAAAGATGTGGAATAACTTTCCTTTTGTAGATGAGACCATTACCTATAAGGATAAAAACTTTAATGTATCTAATACTACTGATATTTATCCTGCCATAGAGGCTGATCTTAAATTTGCAATAGCTAATCTTCCCCCAACCTGGGAGGGTGCGGTAGGCAGGATTAATGTTTGGGCAGCAAAAGCATATCTGGCGAAGGTTTATATGTTTGAACATAAGTTCGATGAAGCCAAAGTTCTGTTAGAGGATGTTATTGCAAATGGCGTTACAAGTAATGGTAAGAAATATAGCTTAAATCCTCTATTTGAAGATAATTTTAATCCGGCTACTCAAAATAATTCTGAGGGAGTTTTTGAAGTTCAGAATTCGGTAAATGATAATTCGAATGGAGGCAATGGAAATTGGGGTGATGTATTGAATTTTCCATACGGTGCCCCAGGTGGATGCTGCGGATTTAACCAGCCTTCTCAGAGTCTCGTTAATTCATACCGTGTTGATGCCAACGGTTTACCTTTTCTTGATACATGGAATACAGTAGATGTAAAGAACGACCAGGGGCTAAGGTCAACAGATCCATTTACTCCTGATACCATCCCCCTGGATCCTCGTCTTGACTGGACTGTTGGCAGAAGAGGCATTCCGTATCTGGATTGGGGTATAATGCCTGGAAACGATTGGATTCGTGACCAAAATAACGGCGGACCTTATTCTCCTATAAAAAATCTTTATTATAAGAGCCAGGCAGGAACTTTTACAGATAACAACTTCTGGACACCCGGAGTAACTGCTAATGACATTATGCTTATACGTTTTTCCGATGTTCTATTATGGGCTGCAGAATGCGAAGTAGAGATAGGATCTTTGGCTAAAGCAATGAATTACGTAAACCAGGTCAGAGCAAGGGCCGCTAATCCTAAGGGGTTTGTAAAAAAATCGGATGGTACTGATGCTGCCAATTATAAAATAGGTTTGTATACATCGTTTCCTAGTCAGGATTATGCCAGAAAAGCGGTTCGGTTTGAAAGAAAAATTGAATTAGCAATGGAAGGTCATAGGTTTTTTGATCTGCAACGTTACTCTATTGACCCAAGTGCTAATTACGCTAATAATGGTTATATGACAAATGTGTTAAACGCTTATATAAACAAAGAAAAGGGAAGGCGTACTTACCTGCAGGGAAAAACCTTTACACAAGGTAGAAATGAATATTTTCCTATTCCTCAGGCACAAATTGATTTAGAACATGGATCTTTAAAACAGAATCCGGGATACTAAATATTAAAGTATTGGGTATAAATCTCATGAAAGGAGGCTTATCAATTGTAAAAGAGTGGCCTCTTTTTATCGAGATAACTAATGCAGTAGGTTTTGAGTCAAGAATTCTTTGCCCATCCTGTTATTTAAAAAACAATTATTATTTCCCATATTACTGCTGCCTTCCAATAACCATATTGATATTTTTTAAACAAAATGAAAATTTATTTTCTTTATAAACACTAAGTATTTTAGTTCTTTTTATTCAAATACAATACATTTTTTATGGATACTTCCCGCCGTATTTTTATCAAAAATGGCAGTATAACTCTCGCTGGTTCTGCTTTGCTTCCGGTTCATATTCTAAAAGAACAAAAAAGTACAAGCCATGTTTTGGGTATCCAATTATGGACAATAAAGGATTATATGGAAAAGGATGTTCCTGGTACACTTAAACGTCTTTCACAAATAGGTTATAGATATGTAGAAGGTGCAGGCTATAATGACCGGAAATTCTACGGCTACCAGGCAGCAGATTTTAAAAAGCTTTTGAATGATAACGAGTTAAAAATGGAAAGCGGACATAACTTTCTAGGTGCAAAGGTTTGGGATAAAGCGAATAATGATTTTACAGATGAGTGGAAAAACACAATAGAAGATGCTGCGGCTGTGGGAATGAAATATGTTATTAGCCCTGGTGTCGATGAAAGTCTTTGTAAAAACGCAGATGACTTTAAATGGTATATGGATTTATTTAATAAAACGGGAAGTCTTTGTAAAAAGGCAGGATTAACTTTTGCCTACCATAATGAAAATTATGAATTTAACCATACCCTTAATGGTACAAGGCTTTATGATCTTCTACTGCAGCTGACAGATAGATCGTTGGTCGCCCAACAAATTGATATCGGCAATATGTATGAACCTGGTGGAAGGGCTATGGATTATTTAAAAAGGTATCCGGGCCGGTTTTTTTCGATGCATGTAAAAGATGAAATTAAAAAAAATACAACTACTCAAAATGGAGATGTCTATGAAAGTACGGTGTTGGGCAAAGGTGTAGTGGGGGTAAAAAATATAGTTGATTTTGCACTTAAATCAGGGACAAAGTATTTTATAATAGAACAGGAATCTTTTCAGGATAAAAGTTCAATAGATTGTGCAGCGGAAGATTTTAAGATGATGAAAAAGTGGGGCTACTGATAAAATCATTCTGTAATGCCTGAAAGGCATTTACATCTAGTTTTTAACTAACCTAATAAAATCCATATGGCGATAGATTCTTCACACGTAAATATTAACACAAAAGGGGTTGCAGAGAACACATTTGATGCTATTGTTATTGGATCAGGTATCAGCGGCGGGTGGGCTGCGAAAGAACTATGTGAGCAAGGTTTAAAAACATTGGTACTGGAGCGTGGACGTAACGTAGTTCATAAAAAAGATTATCCAACTGCACTGAAAAGTCCCTGGGAACTTACACACCGGGGAAGATTGCCATTAGCGATAGAAAAGGAAAATCCTATCATAAGTAAGTGCTACGCGTTTGATGAAACTGCACAGCATTTTTTTGTAAAAGATAAAGAACATCCTTACGTTCAGGAAAAACCTTTTGACTGGATCCGGGGATACCAGGTCGGTGGCAAGTCATTAATGTGGGCAAGGGAAACCCAACGGTGGAGCAAATATGAGTTTGAAGCACCTGCTCGTGACGGCTTTGCTGTTGACTGGCCAATACGTTATGATGATCTTGCACCCTGGTATTCGCATGTAGAAAAATTTGCGGGCATTAGCGGAAATAAAGATGGGATTGAACATTTACCTGACGGTGAATTTTTACCTCCGTGGGAATTGAATTGCGTAGAGAAAAAAATGCAGGAAAGAGTGAATGCATATTATAAAGACAGGAAAATGCTAATGGGGCGCTGTGCAAATCTTACTCATCCGACCAATATACAGTTACAGCAAGGACGCGGCCAATGCCAGGCTCGTAATATGTGTCACCGCGGTTGCCCTTTTGGCGCGTACTTCAGTTCAAATGCTTCTACATTGCCGTGGGCAGAAAAAACAGGCAATCTAACTTTACGGCCGAACTCTGTTGTTCACTCCATTATTTATGATCAACAAAAAGATAAGGCTGTAGGTGTTCGCGTTATTGATGCCCATACAAAGCAGGCAACAGAATATTTTGCAAAGATCATTTTTGTAAATGCAGCCTGTTTAAACAGCAATCTTATTTTATTGAATTCAACTTCTGATCGTTTTCCAAACGGGTTGGGAAATGATCATGATATTTTAGGAAGGTATATTGCCTTTCAAAATTATCGGGGCTCGTTGAGTGCAACCATTGATGGTTTTGAAGACGATTATTATTACGGCCGCAGGCCTGTATCTCCATTAATGCCTAGCTTTAGAAATGTTTACAAACAGGAAACTGATTTTCTGCGAGGCTATCTTGTTTTTTGGGGCGCTTACCGCAAAGCTGGCAATGAAACAACCAATGAAACTATTGGTGCTGCATACAAGGAAGCATTAACTGAAGCGGGCGGATGGGAGGTATATATGAGTATGCAAGGGGAAGTAATTCCCAAGCATGATAATCATGTGCGATTGAGCAAAGACCTGAAAGACGAATGGGGTATTCCTCAATTAATAACCTCAGTTTCGTATGATGATAACGATGAAAAAATGGTGAAAGATTTTTTAGAGCAGGGCGCTGAAATACTCAAAAAAGCGGGTTGCAAAAACATTGTACCGAAAGACAGCAAACAAGCGCCAGGACTGGACATTCATGAAATGGGGGGCGCGAGAATGGGAAAGGACCCGGCAACATCAATCCTTAATAAATGGAACCAGGTGCATAGCTGCAAAAATGTTTTTGTAACAGACGGAGCTTGTATGACTTCAGTAGGAAATCAAAACCCGTCTTTAACTTTCATGGCACTTACTGCACGCGCAGCAAATCATGCTGTTGATGAACTAAAGAAAGGAAATATTTAAAAAAACATGGAAGATTGATTAAAAATGTAAAAAATTTGGATTTGAGATTTTTGGAACTGAGAAGTTGTTCATGCAGAATATTAAAGATTGATGATAGAACTTCAGGAATGCTGCGTGAGTGATAGATCCGAGCAGCTGAAGACTCAATTTTCCTTTTTACTTTAATGTACATAAATTGTTTGTAGTTAGTATTATTTTGTGACGTGATCTGTAACACGGAAATAATCAAAATCAGCAAAACCACCTATGTTTTTTGTTCCATAATTGAACAGCGCAAAACGGTAGCCCATAAAGTGAGGTAAGGTGTACGTCATTTTTAGTTGCGAGCCAATCGGCGTCCATGTCTTTCCATCAAGACTGTAGAAAAAATCGGCTACATCTTTTTTATCAATGAAGTTGCATTCAGCTTTCAAGAAAACCGTTTTTTGCGTAAGCGGTACACTTTGTACCTCCACAGCCATTCCTGTGCCTGCGTTGATCATAACAATCGTTTTGTGATCGCCATTTACTTTAACACCTGCCAAACCGTAATTTTTTTGTAATAGACCCAACCCTGCAAAATCACCGTCTTTCATGTTCGAAACATCAAGCGATGTAGAGCCCATACAAACCGGACCAATAGTGCGTTGGGTTAAAGTATTTCTTGCCATTAAAAAGCTCGTATCTGTCCTGCCAGTGGTAAGGCGCAAATAGCCTTTTCTTGTAGCAAGAGACCACAAATGATTATCAGGATTGTGGTTCCATTGCCAAACCAATGGTAGGTCACGATCACCTTTTTTGCGCGAAAATTCATCCGATGCAACAATGCCGGGGATGAAGCCTTTGCTTTTAGGCAGATCAAGTGTTTCGGGCACTTTACCGTCGACACCTAATACCGGCCAGCCATCGGCCCATGAAACCGGCGTTAAATAAGGGACTCGCCCGACTGCACCATTGTCGCGAAACATGTAAGCATACCATTTGCCTTCAGGCGTATTGATTAACCCCCCTTGAGCAATTCCGCGATCTTGGAGTGCAACCCGGCCTTCGTAAGGACCGGTAATTTTATCGGCACGGTGAATAACCACGGTACGCATTCCTCCTTTTGGCCAGGTAATGTTGAACAGGTAATATTTGCTATTCACTTTAAATAGTTGAGAACCTTCTGCCGGCAAACCAATGGTTCCGGAAGGCGCACTAGCATTTTCAATCAGCACATGTTCTGTGCCCGGCTTGACGCCAGACAGATCATCGTTTAATTCAAGTATCCACAGTTTACCGCTGCCATAAATAAGATACACTTTACCATCATCATCAAAAAACAAGGAATGGTCGTGATAAGATGGTCTGAACGATACTGCTTTCCAAGGTCCTTTTTCAATATCTTTTGTCGAATAGATGTATGTCTTCCCAGTCGTTTGCGCAAAGGTGGAGACATAGAAAGTACCGCCGTGATAACGCATGCTGCTGGCCCACGAACCTCGCCCGTAAGTGCTTTTGCCATTTGTGAGATTCAATTCATCCATATTTGCCAACGTATCATACGCATAGTTGACCAACCTCCAATTTATAAGGTCAGTGGATTTCATAATTGGTACGCCCGGACTCATATGCATCGTGGTGCTACTCATGTAATATGTATTACCAACCCGCACCATCGACATATCTGGAACATCCGCATAAATAATTGGGTTATGCGCCTGCCTTTCCTGAGCGGAAAGAGAAAAAAACAAGCACGCGGCAGCAACAAAGCTTAGGAGAATTCTTTTTATTATCATTCGTTTCTGTGTGTATGACTTATAGGTCTTTTCATTCTTTCTATAAAATCCCGTTTATCTTATTTTGCCTGTTTGAAGTTGTAATACGCTTACAGAATACGGATCCAATTTTCTTGTAAAGCTTTTGTTTATTCCTTTTATAGTTGATGTAACCGGTATTATTTTAACAGGATTAGTAATTGAATTTGTATCCTCAGGTTTGCTGCCTTTTACAACCGCTAATGTTGCTTGAGGGGAAATATTAGCTATGCCATCTAAGTTGATTTTTACGGCTTGCTTTTTTGCCGTTGTATTCACCATTTTGAGATAGACGGCACCGGTAGTATCGTTCATGGTAACAGAATAAAACAGCGTAGGAACCGTTTTTGATGTAATACCATCTGTACTGTCTTTCTTGCTAAGCGGCCTGATTTGAACAGGCACATCAGTGGCTGTGGCGGGCACAATCTTATTCCCTAAATACTGGCTGAACAGCTTTTGTACATAATAAGAAGGCGAACCGTAGCTTGACAATGCATCGTAGCCTATCAGATCAGAATCCCATTGCCATGCTTTAGGTGCAGTGGCGGTAGCCGTATTTACATTCACAAACAGGGGCGCATAACAAGACATGATAACAAGGTCCGAATTACGTTCCATCCCGGTCATCCAGGCAGCATCTCCTAAGGCTGCATTTAAATTAGTGGTAGGCACCCCTTCACGGGTGGCCCATTCACCAACAAAAATCTTAGGGCCGCTGCGGTCATACTTATCATATTGTGATGCATTTTCCCACATATCCCATGAGTTGCGGTAGTAATGTTCATCCAACACTTCAGGCTTTTTGCCCGACTTTACTTTCATATCGGGGTATTGTGCATCGGCTATGGTGGATATACATGTTAATTGCGGGTACTTCGCTTCAATAGCCGTTCTAAACTGCGTGAACCGTCCATCATAGCTATTCGATATGTCAAACCAATCTTCATTTCCTACTTCAACATACTTCAGTTTAAAAGGAGCCGGATGTCCGTTGGCAGCACGTTTGGCTCCCCAATAAGTACTGGTATCACCCGTTACATATTCTATTTCATCCAAAGCATCGTCTACATAAGGTTTTAAGAGCGGGCCGGCATCTACATGGTCGCCCTGTAGGGAATAACCAGCAAAAACCGCCAACACCGGCTCTGCATCCATATCTTCCGTCCACTCTAAAAACTCAAGTAATCCCATGCCATCCGAAGGGCGATATCCCCAGGAGCCTCTATGCCCTGGTCTGTTTTCCAGTGTACCCAATGTCGTTTTCCAGGGAAAAGCATCGGTAATCATCGGACCTTCTAAAAAATTACCACCAGGGAAACGAAGAAATTTAGGCTTCATATTCACCTGCATTTGCATCAGGTCAATTCTGTTACCGTTAGGACGATTGTTATAGGTCGGCGGAAATAAAGAAACAAGGTTGAAATAATACTGACCCATGCGGTCTGTAGAAATAACAAAGCGAGCATCCTTCGTTGGTTGTATGCCAGAAGCTGTGGTTAAGGTCAATTCATATTTTTTCCAATAATTGCTTTTCTCGAGATTGACGGTGCCTGAGGCATACACCGTTTTGCCATCCGGGCTTTCTAATGTTACAGTAATTGGTCCGGGGGTATTGTTTTCAATGACCGGAAGCGGTGGTGTGGTAGGTTTCGGCTCCCACGGATAACGAAAAGGTTCTCTCCGGTCGGTTCCCTTTATGTAGAATGAAGCTTTGTATGCGGTGGAAGGCTTTATCGGAATCCCCCAATATCCTTCATTAGCTATGCCCACTCTTCCCGCAGCTTTTTCTACGGTAAGCCGCAAACAGGTAGAAAGTGCGCCGTTTATTGCAAGGCGACGCTCATCGTAAGGCACGTTTTCTTCTGAAGTACCTATTAGTTTGATGCTCGCTTTTGCAGCAGAATCATCCCGCACTAAACTCCATCCTTCCGGTATATTTTTATTATCCTTGAATATCCGGTTACGTATCAGGTCCGCATACAAACCACCATCATAAGAATGGTTGATTTCTTCTGTCATCAAGCCATACAACATAGGACTAACATTGGCGCCGGGCTTTGTAAAATCTAATGTAATAACAGGCGTTTGCCCAACTGCAACTTGAGTCATACAAGCTGCTAGCAGCAACGTTACAAGATGCTTTTTTAAAGTAAGTTTGTTACTCCTTTTCCACTTCATAATAGACACGCTTTTAAAAGTTATTTGTTGACGTAAAAAATTTATTTATTTTATCAAGTTGTTGCTTTTCATCCATTCAAAAAGGGGCTGCATCCAACCCGGATGTTTAAAGATGAAGCCGTGATTGCCTATAGGATAAATATGTATTTCAACAGGCACGTTATTATGCCGGAGTGCTTCAAAATAAGCAATGCTGTTATCTACATCTACCACGTTGTCATCGGCCGCATGAGTGAGATAAGCCGGCGGCGAGTCTTTATCAATCTGCAACTCATTTGAATATTCATCGATTATTTCTTTTGATGGATGCGTATTTAGCAATTGCTTGCGCGAACCTGCATGCGTTAAACTATCCTGCATACTGATTACCGGGTAAACGAGTATCTGGAAATCGGGTCGCAGATTAGTGTTGCTTTTATTTTCAATTAAAGCTTTCCGGTAATGCGTAGCTTCTGTCGATGCCAAATGCCCACCGGCTGAAAAGCCAATAATACCAACTTTATTTATACCAACATTCCATTTAGCAGCGCTATCCCGCACGGTCTTAATCGCTTGCTGTGCATCCTGAAGCGGCGCTATTGTTTTATTCACCTCAAATGAATCGTTTGGCAACCGGTATTTCAGGACAAAGGCGGCAACACCATTTTTTACAAATTCCTTAGCGATTGCTATGCCTTCACCATCATAGACAATGACGCTGTAACCACCGCCGGGGCATATTACTATCGCTGTACCGTTCGCTTTCTCTTTTTCGGGCAAATACACTTCAAGCGTTGGATTAATGCTTCTTCGCACTAATCCGGATGGATTTTGTGGCACATCCGTTAATGTTGTAGACTTTGCATTAGGAATGCCGTTGGGGTAAAGGTTAATAATTTGCTGTGCCTGTAGGGCAAAAGGAAATAAGCATAGCGCAACCAGTAAAAATCTTGATGTATTCATATTTTCGTTAAAGAGTTCCTGCTTGGTTTACCAGGTTGTAAAATCATTGACAACGGTTATTTGTATTCGTTGTGCAAAACAAATTGTTCCTGCTAAGATAATTGCCGAAAAAAAATGAAGATCTTGCATTTTGTTATCAAATTTTTTTTTGTGATTAGGACTAATATAGGTGTTAATCCTTAAACAGCATGGGTGACAGTTCATGAGCGTATTTCAACGCCAGTCCAGATGCTATCGGTTGTTTTCGTAAGCCTTGTACCGCCTCTTCCACCTAATCCAAGGCTCACCTTTACATTATCAGCAGAGGGTGCCACAATGCGGAAGCGCACATAACCTTGCGAATTTACCTGTGGGTACATTTGTCCGGGCTGGTTTAAAGTGGAAGGCTTGAAGTCTTCTGGTACATTAGCTTGGGCTAAACAGGTTTGTGCACCTAATGTAGCTAGCGAGAGAATAATCAGATGTTTTAATTTCATATACAAGATTCTAAACCGTTGAGTTTTATTTTTTAAAAATAGTCATTATTGCCAACCGAAAGCTTTTTGCTATCACCCCGTAAAGCTTAACTTTTTGATTTACTTCTAAAAAAGCAACTGTGCAAAATGGTATAAGTCATTTCTCCACACCGGCCAGGTATGCCCACCCGGATATTCGTAGTAAGTATGTTTGATGTTGAGTTTATCCAATTCGCCTAACATAATCTGTCCATTTTTATAAGCAATGTCTTCTTTGCCACCTTCCGAAATCCAAAAAGCTTTTAAATTGTTATTGATTTTATCCCTATTGTCTTTCATAAAAGCGTACTGTGCATCCGAATTTTTACTGAGCATTGGCAATATCCATCCCGAACTAAATACGCCGAGATATGAGAACATATCTGTGTTATTAATGCCTGTATAAAGTGTATGTAAACCACCTAACGATAGCCCAGCCAATGCACGATGATTTGCGTTATTAGAAGCACCATAATTTTTTTCAACGAATGGAATTATCACCTGCTTCATTTCAGCCTCAAACATCTTTAAAGATCCTTCAACCCCGTTGGCACTAAAACCGCCGGCACCGACATTTGCATCCGGCATTACCACAATCATAGGTTTTGCTTTTCCCTCTGCAATAAGGTTATCCATTATCAAATTGGTTTTGCCCTGCATTGCCCAACCGGTTTGGTCTTCTCCGCCACCGTGCAGGATGTATAAAACAGGATATTTTGTGGTGGAATTTGCATCGTAACCCGGTGGCGTATAAATGTACATTTCGCGCCAGGAACGGGTGACAGGTGAATAATATTTTTTGATTCGGAGGTCGCCATGCGGCACCTCTTTTTCGGCATAATAATCGCCCCCGACAAAAGGTATTTCAATGCCACTGGCCATGCGTCCCATGCCATAAAAAGTTCGACTTGCAGGGTCCGCAACGGCAACGCCGTCTATCAACAATGAATAATAATGAAAACCTTCGCCGATGGAATCGGTGGTGACTATCCAATAGCCGCCGGTATCTTTTACCAGGTCGTATTTTTTACCCAAATCAATTTGCACTGTTTGTGCATCTGCTGCTTTAATGCGAAAGACTACCCGGTTATCCGGTAAGATCTGCGGATATTTTGCGTTCCGGACATTGGTGGACGCAGGCAAACCCAGTACGGTGTATTGAGAAAACTTTGACGCGTCTACGGGTTTAAAAATCAGCTGAGCGAATATAAATAAATCGTTCTTCCACACTTTAAAATCGTGCACGCCGGGCTCTACATAAAAGATATGCGGAACATTGTTTTGATACAGGTAATCATGTGTGCGCTTGCTGAATGGCATCAGTCCATCGTTATCACCACAGGAAATCCAAAGGAGCTTTATTTGTTCTCTTGCTTTTGCCGGATCAGGCACTAACTCGTTAGGCATTTTGGTATTGGGTGCGGATGAAAACGATCCAACCCACGCAAATTCATCAAGGTTACCCAAACCAAAGTTCAATGATTGGCCGCCACCCATTGATAAGCCAGCAATAGCGCGGTGCTCACGGTCGGTATAAACTCCGTAATGCTTTTCGATGTAAGGAATGAGGTCGTTGAGTAAATCCTGTTCAAAGGTTGCAAACGCATGCACCTTGGCACTGTCAAAAATATTGCCCGTAGCTCGGTCATCTTTCATCGCCCTGCCATTAGGAAGTACCACAATCATTGGTTCTACTTTGCCTTGCGCGTACAGATTATCCAATATGGTTTCGGGATGACCCTGTGAATACCATTCTTTTTCATCGCCGCCAATGCCGTGCAACAGATATAAAACGGGATATTTTTTCTTTTTCCGATAACCCGGCGGTGTATATATCAGGGCTTTTCTTGATGTGCCTACAGTCTTTGATGGATAGGTAATGGTATCAATTTTTCCGTGAGGGATGCCATTTTGAAGTGAATCAAAGCCGGGTAGGGAATGTTTTACACCGTCTTGTGCATCTAACCTGCCAGTTACGAAGATAGCAACAATCGGAAACAGGAAGCACAGTTTTACAAAGAATGCTGTTTTCGTCAAAATCATTTTGGAGCGTGTTACATTGATGAGTGGTAGGGGTTATTATTTTTTCATTTTGTAACCTAACAATGGCAACATTGCAGCAGCGTATCTCCTGCCCAATTCTCGGTAACCTGCCGCGTTGAAATGAAGGTGGTCTGCAGCAACCGTACACCCGGCAGATGAAATAACATGAGCAGTAGGTATCGTTTGCGGCAGGTTATCAATAATGGTATTCATCCTTGCGCAAATACCACCCTGGTCTGCATTGACCACTTCGCCTGAAAGCAATGGAACCGAGGCTGCATCTAAACTCAAATCTTTTAGCAGGTTATTATACACAACGTTTACCTTTTGCGGCCACGTGGTGTCACCGGTATTGGATTCCCCCTGGTGTAAAAGAATTCCTTTAACCACTCCATCCTTCTGTGCGAGTTTAGCCATCTCTACCAAACGGGCATACGGATTGCCTTCGTATTCTTTTATTATCCCTTTCATCCAAACCGGCGCGGTATCGGCGTAGGATTGATAATTTTCTTTATCAAACAGCTCAATTTTACATCCACCCACCGCAACGTTAATGATACCTACCCTTACGCCTGTAGGAAGATTAGCAAGCAACGTTCTTCCAAAATAGTCAGCTGGCGTCAAGCCGGTATGACAACGGCATAATGGGGGTACAGCCTGATACCAATTGCCTTTTGCTCTGTTTAGATCGGGACAATCAACCGCTTGCATCATGAGAAACCGGCCATTTGCCGTGGTATCCTGTGGTTCAAATTTAGCATTGCCTTCCATGTTGGATTGTCCAAGACAAAGGAAAACGAAAAACTTTTTATCCTGAGAAAAAGAAGAAAATACTATCAGGAAAAGTGCGGAGCAGAGCACAAGGCCTTTTCTTATGGTTGTGTAATTCATATGGTAACTTGTATGTTAATAAATGATGTTGATTAATCATTTTGTCGTGTTATCCCACGCGGTTGCCACTTAAATGCATTAGCCTAAACAAATTCAACTGCCTGTCGGGACACTGATGAAAATAGGTACCGGAGTATGACTCCGGCGGATGTTCCATACTTCATGAATAAAGTCGCATCGTCCTGGATACTCTTTTTACCATTCCTTATCTTTTCCAAACAGTTGTAAACCATTGTCATGTTCGTCGTCACACGCAATGATTGGTACGGGAACCCACTAAGTATACAGCGTGAACCTTGCGGGGGTACAAGGGTACCGCTAGTGTTTTTAATTGTAAAGGATTTTACCTGTCTACCGGCAACAATGCATTCACAATGTGCTGGCTTGACTTTAAGTGCTTAATACTTTGCGCCCTTAGTCTATATTCGGTTGACTCAATTTCATTTCCACCATTAGCGAATACTCTCAAGCTAAGTCGACACTAACTATTTACTTTCAGGTCTTGACTACTACTTTTTCGAGGAATACTTCTAACACCTCTATTAAGGCGCACAACATTTATCAACGAAAAGAGTTCCAGCTACTTCCATTGCAGATGCGACAATAACCTGAAGGTGTAATAATACGGATTTATTTTAGTTAAATAGTTTGCATATTGTTTTACTCTTTACCTAATCACCTTATAAAAGCATTATCTCTTGTTTGTGACTTTGTGGTCTATCATCATTTTAGAACCATTCCCAATCTTAAAAGAACTTTTTTGTCACAATTAAATTTTCGTTTTTCGGCTTGCACTGCAAATACGGATAAAAAGAATGTGTTATTTAATCGCTACTATTTTAACAGGTCCTAATAATCCTGACGGTTGCAGCGGTGAATTAGCTTGATAGAAAGGCATGGCAGTATATGTAATTTTGTTAGATATACCTGGTTGCGCATCCCCAATGAGGCGGTTTACCCATAGGTTGACTACTTTTATCTCCACCTTGTTTTCACCAGCTTTTAGCACACCCGTAACATCTACACGGTATGGGTGTTTCCAGACCACTCCTAATGATTTTTTATTCACTACTACTTCTGCCAGATTTTTTACATCACCCAGGTCTAACCAGATTTGCGAGCCTTTGGCAAGTGAGTTTCCTTGCATATGGACAGTCTTTGTATAAGTAGCTGTACCGGAGAAATATTTAATACCCGCATCGTTGTTTTCTGTATAAGAAGTCAACTTGTCAAAAGTTGTATTTGCAGGTGCACCGAGATTAGGCTGAAATGCTACATCAAGGGCCTTCAATGGTTGTTATTGCTTTTTCTGTTGTTGCAGGGAGGGTAGCAGTTGTTTTTGTTGCAGGTACTTGAAACACCACAAACACAGCATCATTAGGGGTTAATGCAAGATCGACCTTTGTCACTCCGTTTGCAATTACATAAGAAGCATTTTCTGTTTTACCTGTTTCAGGATGCCATATCTGCGGAGCTTTACTACCCAATTTGTTTTGGCGTTTACCCATCTATCTAAGTAACCTATAACAACAGCTTTTGAAGCCAGCGATCATGCATCGAGAGAATAGAATATTTTGAAGCAATTTATTATACAAAAGAGTCCGTGTTCCTTCTTAATCATTCTGCCAGTCTTTAACTGCAATTTATTACAGGTGATTACGTTTGAGAAGACATTTTATGGCTTTTATTAATTTTAAAAAATGTTGGTTTATAAGTTCTATTGATTTTGAATTTATAATATCACCCCGACGCCAATCCTATTTTTTCTTCAAGATCAAAAACATCTTTCAGAGCTCTCTTGGCGGCGTAATATCCGCACATGCCATGCACTCCCCCACCTGGCGGGGTCGATAATGAACAGATATATAAACCTTTGGCAGAAGTGCGATATGGAGAAAGACTTATCACAGGTCTTGTATACAATTGTGTTATATCAATTACGCCGCCGTTTATATCACCACCTATATAATTCGGATTATACTCCTGCATTTGAAAAGTATTTATGGTATGTCTTGCAAGTATCCGTTCCCTAAAACCAGGAGCAAAACGCTCTACCTGTTGTTCGATGGCTTCAGTCATGTCAACCTGCGATCCGTTTGGTACATGACAATAGGCCCATGCCGTATGCCTTCCTGCAGGTGCTCGTGATGCATCATACACACTTTGCTGTGCAAGCAAGACAAATGGCTTTTCAGCAATTTTGCCTTTAGACGTCAGTAGTTCTGCACTCGCAATTTCCGCAAACGTATTTCCCAAGTGTATTGTTCCCGCTTTGCTGCATGCATCAGCAGTGAAAGGGATCGTATCATCGAGCGCCCAGTCGATTTTGAATACACCCATTCCGTATCGGTACCTGTTCATCTGCCATTTATACAAAAAAGAAAATCTTTGCCCTGCTATTTTTAGTAATTGCTTTGGCGTCACATCAAATAATACTGCATCAGATACCGGAAGATCATCCAAGTGCTGAACATGAAAATTTGTTTGGATTTTTCCGCCGATTGATACAAAATAAGAGGCTAAAGCATTGGCAATGGAATATGATCCTCCCTTTGGAATCGGCCATCCTCTTAAGTGCCCGGTTGCCATCAATACCAGTCCTATAGCCGAAGAAGCAATATTGCTTAATGGCTGAATGGAATGAGCACACATACCCCCCCACAAACCTTTAGCTTCCTTTGTGACAAAACGGTTAGCTAAAAACTTAGCAGAGGTTATGGCGTTTAAACCAAATTGTGCAAGAGCTACCGGATGATCGGGAAAGTGAAGAGGCCCTAGCACATCGGGAGCAAGCTTTGGCCAGTCCTTGACTAATGGCCTCATCAACTTAAGGTACTGTTTCTCATCTCTTCCCAGAGACTGTGCTGTTTCCTCTACTGACCTGAACAAAGCTGCTGCACCTCCATCATCGAAAGGATGAGCTGCGGATACTTCAGGATAAATATATTCGAGGCCAAATTGATGTAAAGGTAATTGCCGAAAAAAAGGAGAACCTGCGGCGAGTGGATGAATAGCAGAACAAACATCATGTTTAAATCCTGGAAGCGTTAACTCTTTTGTCCGCAACCCACCACCGATGGTTTCTTTCATTTCAAGCAGCAAAACAGACAAACCTGCTCTTTGCATAGTAATCGCCGCTGACAAGCCATTTGGTCCGGAACCTACTACAATTGCATCATAATCCTTTCTTGCCATGCCTGTTTTTTATTTAAATTTTTCGGCCTTAAATAACACTTCACCATCCCGTTTAATTTGCCACCTGGTGATGGGGTTTACATGATAACCGTCAATGTCGCTACCCCTAGTATTTATCAACTGCATTAAATTCTTTGCGAGCCAACGTATTTAAATATGCATCTGCAATCCGCCATTGACACCGCCATCAAATTACACTGCTGTTGCTTTTTTTTAAAGGTGCCACAAACCTCTCTTTGTTGGCTTCTTTTGGGTCTCTCGGATGTAAAAGGGTCGCATGCTTTATGCCTAATGCCTTTAACGTCTTCACTGTTTTATCACGACTTTTTTTTATGGAGGCATCTTCGCCTGCCGTAGGTATTACAACAATGTCAGCTTTCTGTTTCCTCCGGCAAGTTGTATCAAGCTGTCACAATTTCTTGTCCTACCTTTCCGCCCCCGACAATCACCAGCGATCCTTTTCCGGTTCGACAGTTTTTTCAGTTTGTTGAGGCTTCACCTCCGTTTAAAATAAAAGTAACAAAGTAAATTGCTATTAAAATATTTTTTTATAATTAAATATTGATAAGTAATAATTGTCGTTAACTGATTAATACCCTTGATTTTGTTCTATGTTGCTGTTTGATACGATTTCGCTGGTTGGTATAGGAAATACATTTATTTTAATCTGCAATTCCTAATACAACCGCTATTCTTCCTCGCTACAAGGTCAAAACAACGGTCTGCCTAATTAGTTGAAAGAGCAATTGTTAATCAGAAATTTTTCCTTTACGTTCTGCAAAAAGATCTTGAAGAAAGTTCTACAAAAAATTTTTAGATTAGATAGATTAGAATTATCTATCGTTAAGGAACTGAAAGAAGCAATTAAAAGAAATAGCAACGAGAATAATTTAATACTATGTATGTGTTTTATTCCGTTGGTGCAAGTGAAGAATTAGTAACTGAACTTTATATTAAAAGCAAGTAAATTAAACGACAATGAATCTCTCACATCACCATTCGCACCATGAGGATAGCAATACAGTTCCTGCCGCAAAGTTGCATCACAAAGAGGCAGACGAGCATGAAGGGCACGATAAACATTCTGGTCATCATACTGCAGACTTTCTAAAACGGTTTTGGATTTGTCTTACCCTCACTCTGCCTGTTCTTTTGTTAAGCCATATGATACAACAATGGCTTGGGTTTAATTTAAGATTTAATGGAGATAGTTACATATTACTACTATTAGCCTGTATAATTTATTTCTATGGAGGCATGCCTTTTTTTAAAGGCATGATAAGTGAAGTGAAAGACCGTGCAATAGGGATGATGACATTAGTAGCCTTGGCAATTTCGGTCGCATTCTTCTATAGTGTGGCGGTTGTGTTTGGCTTAAAAGGGATGGACTTCTTTTGGGAGCTTGCCACACTTATCGATATAATGCTTTTGGGCCACTGGTTAGAAATGCGTTCTACAATGGCGGCGTCAAACGCATTACAATCACTGGTAGCCTTATTGCCTTCAATAGTACATGTAGAAAGAAATGGTATTGTAACAGATGTGAATGTAAAGGAATTAAAGAGAGACGACATTGCTGTAATAAAACCGGGTGAAAAAATACCAGCGGATGGTGTAGTTACGGAGGGCAGCTCTTATGTAAATGAAAGTGTTTTAACGGGCGAAAGTTTACCTGTAAAAAAAGAGAACGAAGCAAAAGTAATTGCAGGTGCAATAAACGGCGATGGGTCTTTGAAAATCAAAGTAACAGGTACTGGTGAAGATAGCTACCTGAATAAAGTGATAACACTTGTACAATCAGCGCAAAGCGCAAAATCGAATACACAAAATCTTGCAGATAGAGTAGCGAAATGGTTAACCATTATTTCAATAGCTGTAGGTGTTTTCACCTTTATTGCATGGTTTCCCAATCATGATCTGGCCTTTGCCTTAGAGCGCATGGTAACAGTTATGGTAACATCTTGTCCTCATGCTCTTGGGGTAGCAATACCTCTGGTAGTTGCCATTTCGACTACAGCTTCGGCAATGCATGGTTTGCTTATAAGAAATCGAACTGCTTTTGAAAATGCAAGAAAACTCACTACAATTATATTCGATAAAACCGGTACACTTACTAAAGGTTCACATGAAGTACAAACGGTAATTAGCCGATCAGATAAATACAGTAATGATGAAGTATTGGAGTATGTAGCAGCAGTGCAACAACAATCAGAACATTACATTGCGAGAGGTATACTAAGAAAACTAAAAGAGAAAAATCTTGAGCTATGGCCATCATTAGATTTTAAATACATACAAGGTGTTGGAGTTTCGGGAACCGTAAATGGCAAACAGGTAGTTGCAGGCGGTCCTAATTATTTCGCCCGAGAGAATAAGCCAGTTCCCGAAATACCAAAAGAAATTGACCAGAATACAGAGACTGCAACTTATGTATTAGTTGATAATGAACTTGCAGGTTTTATAACATTATCTGACACTATTCGTGAAACTGCATCAGAAGCTATTGCCCAGCTTAAAAGCATGAATATTAAATCTTATCTGCTTACCGGCGATAACAATAAAATTGCATCTTCTGTAGCCACTAAGTTAAATATGGATGGATATTTTGCAAATGTGTTACCTCACGAAAAACTTGATAAAATAAAAGAGTTCCAATCAAAAGGTGAAGTGGTAGCCATGACAGGCGACGGTGTTAATGACGCACCAGCCTTAGCGCAGGCTGATATAGGAATTGCAGTAGGTAGTGGCACAGATGTAGCTGCAGAAACAGCAGATATCATTTTAGTAAACAGCGACCCAAAAGACGTTGTGCAAATGATCGACTTTGGAAGAAAGACCTATCGTAAAATGATACAAAATCTTGCTTGGGCTGTCGGATATAATGTTGTCGCCATTCCTTTGGCAGCAGGTGTCTTATATCCTTACTTTATGCTAAGTCCTGCAATGGGAGCTGTACTTATGAGTTTAAGCACAGTAATCGTTGCTATTAACGCAAGAACTTTGAAACTACAATAAGTCATTAAGGTCAAGATATTAGTGACGACAATCATGAAAGTAGCCAGTTAATGCCCACATTTAAAGCAGTTTTAAAAGCGTCACGAACAGTTAAAAAAAGATAAGTATCAGTTAAGAGCATCAGCCACAATAAGACGGCATGGGCCAGGTGAAGCTCTTCTTTTCATGCCTAATTTCATTTATTTCTTACCTAGTCACAATTTGTACTAGGTTCTCCACTTAAATTTGGAAAATGATGAAGAAAAAAATGTTGAATGGGCTATGCATTATCCAGAGGAAATAACCGCTACATTTGAACGGCACTGTTGGAAATATAAATAACCAAATCAAATAATATGCTGAATCAAGCTTTCATTGCAGAACTAAAACACGAAGCTGCATCCACAAAGAGAATTTTAGAAAGAGTCCCTGAAGGAAAATTTGACTGGAAGCCGCATGAAAAATCAATGACGCTGGGCCGGCTGGCTTCGCATGTTGCTGAACTGCCAGGTTTTCTAAATTCTATATTAACGATGGATGAATTTGATTTTGCTAAGGGAGATTACAAGGCTTCACATGCAAATACACCGGAAGAACTGATGAACGTTTTTCAACAAAAATTAGATGAAGTTGTACAGACGCTGCAAAATACAAGCGATGAAAAAATGCAGGCGAACTTTACATTGCAAAGCGGCGGTCACGTCATTGCTACAGTTCCCCGAATGGTGGCCATTCGTTCAATGGCGTTGAATCATATCATTCATCACCGTGGACAAATAGCGGTGTACCTTCGCTTACTCGATATTCCGGTTCCGGGCATGTATGGTCCAAGTGCGGATGAAATGTAAATTCTGGCGTTGTTCGCAGGGAAGCAGGTAACCAAACAGTAATATTTTTCTGGCTTCTGTTGATTCTGGGGCGGGTAACAGGTGAAAGGATTATAGTTTCTCGTAGTTTCTTGTACCTCTAAAATTATTACTAAATGCTGTCTGTCAAGGGCAGCATTTACTGTTTATGGTCATTGTTCAGCATTCTGACTAACATAACAGCCGGGCTGAGTCTTTTGTCTGGTTTCGCTGCTGGCTTTTTCCATCATCGTTCTTTAGGTTTGATTGTTTTACACGTATCTAAGCTGTCAGTTACAACTGCTGTTAACTTCTAGGGGCCGGCGTGGGCGACATTTTAGTCCTAAGCTGATTAAAATTTCTGCATTCAACATTGAAGGTCGGCCAAGTAAAACTCTATTACCCAATTATTACATCAAATGCGGATTAGCGGTTCGCGATAGTTGTCTTGTATTTCAGTTCCAAATTCCATTTATTTCTGTCAGAATGATTGGTTTTCCGTCTGTGACTACAATGGTATGTTCATGCTGTGCCATAAATCCTCCTTTATTTCCAACCATTGTCCAACCATCGTCAAGTGTTTTGGCAAACGTTGAGGCTGTTGTTATAAACGTTTCAATGGCGACTACAGAGTTCTTTTTAAATCTTGTATGATTAAAACGGTCCCTGTAATTAGCTATTTCGCCTGGTTCTTCGTGAAGGCTTCTGCCTATTCCGTGTCCTGTTAAGTTCTTAATTACTTTGTAACCGCGTTTCCTGGCTTCCGTTTCAATCAAATGTCCTATGTCTGATATACGAACGCCGCCCTTTATATTATGGATTGCTTTATGCAAAATCTGTTTTGAAGCATCTACAAGTTTTTGGTGTCGGCTAACGTCTTCACCAAGCACAAATGATGCACCATTGTCCGACCAAAAACCCTCAACTTCGGCAGAAACGTCTATGTTTATCAAGTTGCCGTCTCTTAGAACTTTGGTTGAAGAGGGAATACCGTGACAGAATTCGTTTCCGACGCTTATGCAGGTACAACCGGGAAACTTATATGCAAGGAGCGGAGCAGAATTAGCACCAAAATCTTTAAGAATACTTGCACCGAAGTCGTCAAGTTGTTTTGTTGTCATACCAGGTTGAGCATAGTTTTTCATTTCCTTTAAAGTATAGGCAACAGCTTCACTTGCTTTTTTCATCCCGATTAGTTCAGCTTCTTTTGTTATTGACATAGCCGTTTTTTCAATTTGTTCGTTTAAGCTTCATATTGTTCGAAAGAGCACCGCGAACAAAAGTAAATGTTGTTCCTAGAACAACTGTTGTTTGTATTTGATCTAACAATGCAACTTTTACAGCGCCTATTGATGCCTTTTTTTAAAGACAGTAAGGCGGAGACCGACATCTATTTTTATTCAAGGTCTCGCCGGGCCCAGACCTTATTAGTGCGCCATATTGCCAATGCAATGTTAGCCATTCGAGCTTTTCGTTGTGAAGTTATTGCAATGATATTCGCCTTTTTGGATCTAACACTTAAATAATCGGTGATGCCTTCCTGGCGTAACATCCATCCTCGTGATGAAACAGATATTTTTTCGTTTTATTCTCCAATAGTACCTGTCTTGACTTTTCCTGCTCGCTTGTAATTGGCAATAATAACTCCACTTGGTGTAACTGTACTTTCTACTAATGTAAATGCTGCCGGAATTGGGCCGTCATCAAACAACTTTTTTCCATGACCAAGAGTCAGCGGGTGAATGTTGAGCCAAAGTTCGTCTACCAGATCATTCTTAAGTAGCAGTTGAACTAGTTCGCCACTACCCCAAACTTGGATGTCAGAACCATTTGAATTTTTAAGTTTTTCAATATCTGCCAGGCTATTAAAGAAAACTGAGTTTTTCCAATCTGACTTTTTCCGTGTCGTTGATAGTACGTATTTCGTGACATCATTAATACCCGGCCATCCACTTTCATGCTGTGGCCAGTAGCCCTCCCAGATCTCAAATGTTTTTCTGCCCAAAAGAACATCTGCAGGTCTCATCAGTTTTTCCATAACCCTACCATACACTTCGTCGCCATACGGTGCTACCCAACCGCCATATTCAAAACCGCCTGATGTATCTTCCTCGGGCCCACCAGGGGCTTGCATTACTCCATCTAATGTAATCATTGATAAGACTCTTATTTTTCTCATACTTTAAAAATTGGTTTGGCGATACAAATCTCGCTGATAAAGTTTGTGCTATTGAAGCGTAGATGCGACAATTCCGGTGGGTAAATGCGAAAAGTATTTTTAGTCTTAAGACAGGCGGGAGTTGGCGCTAGAGCACTACGCCAACCAGCAGTATTTGCGACGCCGGGCATTCGATGCTTGTCACCCCTCACCGAAAATAATTTTTGTTTTGTATAGGAATTTAACTGCGAATGCTCAAAAGCATTACAGCTGCCGAGGTAGATTCCTACATGCCCTGCCCCTTTATACTACTCAGTTCTTAAACTCTTGATAGGATTTTCAGTAGCTGCTTTTATCGCCTCGAAACTTATCGTTACTAAAGCAATCACTACAACAAGTAATCCTGCTACAAAAAATATCGACCAACTTATGTTAATGCGATAAGCGTAATTATGTAACCAGTTATTCATTACATACCATGCTATAGGCGAAGCAATTACAAAAGCAATGAAAACAAGCGTTATAAAATCTTTTGAAAGCAGCATTACGATATTTGAAACAGAAGCACCTACCACTTTGCGAATGCCAATTTCTTTTGTTCTTTGTATCGTTGCAAACAACGACAAACCAAGTAATCCAAGACATGCAATGAAAATGGCAAATCCGGCAAATATGGCAAACACAATCCCGAATAACCGATCACTAGCATATTGCTGATTAAACTTTTCATCAAGAAAAAAATAATCGAAGATGTTGCCAGGGAAAAAAACATCGTATTTTTTCTTTAACGCAGCAATGGTTGAAGAAAGATTCATCGCATCAACTTTTATAGAAAAAGGACTGGCAATATTTGTAGCAGGGTAAAACATGGCAGGTTCTATAGCATATTTTAAAGACTTTTCATGAAAGTCTGCAATAACACCTTTAATATCCCAGGTTTGATTACGTTGTATAATTTGTTTGCCAATTGCATCTTGCGGAGATTTAAATCCAAAAAGCTTTGCTGCTGTTTCATTGAGAATAACATCATGCAATTTATCCCAATCAGGATTATAATCAGTTGTCGCAAAGTTGCTTCCCGCTAAGAGTCTGATTTGATATACACTTATATAATCAGGACTTATTCCCATGGTACGAACTGAAAAATGTGTTTCGTTTTGCACATCTTTTCTGCGCACATCAAAATTTCTTCCCCATTCATCACCGGGTAAACGCCAGGAGTATGCTGCGCCTGATACATGTGGCAGTTGTTTTACTTCTTCAATAAATGCATTTTGTTTAATAATGAAAGTAGAGTCCCAATTTGTTAATAGTGGTGGTTTGACAATAAGCATTTGAGACATATTGAAGCCAAGATCCTGATTGCTTACGTATTGCATTTGTTTATACACTAGAAACGATCCGATAATTAGTGCAACTGTTACAGCAAATTGTCCTACAACAAGTACCTTACGTAGAACAATGCCTTTGCGTGATGTAATAAACCTGCCTTTTAAAACAGCGATAGGTTTAAATGACGACAATACAAAAGCAGGATAAAATCCGGAGATAAGAATTCCGGCGATAATTAATGCAACCAATGCAGTAGAAATACTAAAACCATTGAATACGATAAGGATAACTGATGGCGAATTAATTGGTTAAAGGAGCTTTGAAGAACACTTACAAGCAATAACGCCAGGAAAAAAGCAATAATGTTGATGATTAGAGATTCTGTTAAAAACTGTTTTATTAACTGTTGCCGTGTAGCACCTACAACTTTTCTTACACCTACTTCCTTTGCCCGTTCCATTGATTTGGCGGTAGAAAGATTTATGTAATTTATCCATGCGATAATAATGATGAGGACGGCAATAATTAATAATCCCCAGACAACAGTTGCACTTGTTGTGCTTCCGATTTCATACTCGAAATCAGAATATAAATGAGCCTTGTTTAAAGGTTGCAAATAAAATTTCTCAATGGAGCCGGAAACTTTAGTTCCCTGAAAATGCCGTTGGCTGAATGACCGAAACTTCGCTTCCAGAACCTTATCATTTGTGCCATGTTTTAGTTGTATGTAATGATAGAAATCAGAAGCGGTAAAACTATAATCTGCATCTTTCCATGCGGTGGGTCCACTGTATAGAGTTACGAAAGAAAGAAGTATATCAAATTGCAGATGCGAATTTTCGGGTACATCTTTTAAAATGCCTGTTATTTTATAAGGCAAAGAATCTATGCCTTCATTAACTTCTTTTCCTATAAGTGAACCATAACCATAGCTTACACCAAATAATCTATTGGCAATCGTTTGCGAAAGAATAAGTGAACGAGGTTCCTGTAAGGCCGTTCTTGCATCGCCTGCAAGGAGTGGATAACTGAACATCCGAAGGAAAGAATTATCAACGGCAAGTATAGTAAGGTCACCAATCTTTTTAGTATTAAACTGAATAATCTCTTTATCAAATAAGATAGCACGGGTGTGATCCGCCACTTCTGGAAAATCGTTCTGCATAGCTTTACCAATAGCAGAATAAGTTATGGTGCCGTGCTGAATAAGTTTTCCGTTTTGATAACGATCATTTACAATGCGATAAATATCACTTGCATTTTTATTGAACTGGTCAAAACTTAATTGGAAACTTACATACTGCAATATCAGCAAACAGGCTGCCATGCCAATAGAAAGTCCTGCAATGTTGATGAGAGAAAACGTTTTATTCTTCATCAAATTCCGCCATGCCGTTTTGAGATAATTGCGTAACATGACAAGAAGTTTTAAATTGTTGGTAACACATTATGGGAATTTTTGTTATTGGCTTTTGAAACCCTCCTCATCGCCTGTTGTATCACTCACTTGTACTTATGAAGTTTGTTGAGCACAGAATAAACGGTATAAGTATGCGACGCAACGGAAGCTTAATTTCTACTCTGAGTTCGGCTCAAAAAAATTCATGTATACTTATCATTGCCTTACTCTGTTCTTAAACTTTTCACCGGGTTGGCAATGGCGGCTTTTACTGCCTGGAAACTGACTGTGGCAAGTGCAATAACGATTGCTGCTAAACCTGCCACTACAAAAATCCACCAACTGATGTTAATGCGATAAGCAAAATCTTCAAGCCATTGATGCATGAAATAATAAGCGACAGGCGAAGCAATAACCAGAGAGATAATAACAAGCCTGATAAAATCTTTTGATAATAACAATACCACTCCTTGCGTAGTTGCGCCCAGAACTTTTCTTATGCCTACTTCTTTTCTTCTCCGTTCTGCGGTGTATGCAGCAAGACCAAACAAACCTAAACAACCAACAAAAATGGCGATAGCTGTAAATATCCAAAGCAAGGCTTTCAATTTATCTTCTGCCTTGTACATCTGCTCAAAATTCTCATCGAGAAATTTATACTCAATTGGGTATTCGGGTGAAAATTTAACCCATGCACTTTCTACACCTGCAATTGTATTGCTAAGATTTCCTGTACTCATTTTCACAGCAACTTTCCACGCAGCATCGGGGAATATTTGCAGTACAGCAGCTTCTACTTTATCATATAAACTTTTATAATTAAAATCTTTTACTACGCCAATCACCTGCCCTTCCTTCAACGAATCCGGATTTGACGCTCCCCAAACGTGCCAATACAGTTTTTGGCCAAGTGCTTTTTGAGGTACGTTAAATCCCAATTGTTTTACTGCAGTTTCATTAAGAATGAATGCATGATCTTTATCTGTTCCCATTGATTTTGAAAAATCTCTTCCTGCTACCAATTGTAATCCTAATGTTTTAATATAATCATAATCAACCAATAATTCTGTTACAGATTCACTCACCCGCTGGCCATTTCTTGGTACAATAATATCATCTCCGGCAACAGCATCACCAGGAAAACCATAACCAATAGAAACAGAAGAAACACCAGGAGCTTTCAACAACTCATTCTTAAAGGCATCCACATTTTTGAACATGTTATCTCCGCGCATGGGGAAGAACATGATTTGTTCTTTATTGAAGCCAAGGTCTTTGTTGTGCAGGTAATCCACCTGCCGGTACACGATGATGGCACTAATAATAAGCAGTACAGACAATGCAAATTGAATAACAACAAGTCCATGTCTTAACCATGGAATTTTACCGGCGTCTTCATCGCCTGATACTGAAGATTTCAACACTTTTACAGGTTTAAAGCTCGATAAAACAAGCGCGGGATAAAATCCCGCAAGCAAGCCAACTATGATCGCTAACGCAATGAGCAAGAGAATAACAACAGGATTCAAAAATAGCGCAAGCGAAATACTCTTGCTGGTGAAATTATTCATCCACGGAAGGAATATTATACCAAGAACAACTGAAATAATGATACTGATAAAAGCAAGTAAAACTGTTTCTCCAATAAATTGAAATATCAGCTGCTTTTTATCAGCACCAATTGTTTTGCGCACGCCCACCTCTTTTGCGCGTTGTAATGATTTAGCAGTAGCAAGATTGATGAAGTTGAAACAAGCGATCAACAAAATAAAAATCGCGATAATGGTAAGTGCCCTTACATAAGTAATGTTACCTCTTTGGGCTGCGTCGTAAACGAAATTGGCAGAGTAAAGATGAATATCTTTCAAAGCCTGGAAATGAGGAACATCAGCAGTGTTGGCAAGCCGGTTAAAAGGTGCTGATTTTTGTTTTACCTCCGCCCGGAATTTTGTTTCCAATACCTTTACATTGGTTCTCTTTTTTACTTTAAAGTAAGTATAAAATTGATTCCACGTCCAGCTTTGCATTCTTTCGGGTGGCAAATGTTCTGCTGATAAAGAAACAAGGTAATTGAACTGTAAATGAAACTTCGGGTCTTTAACAAAAACACCTTTTACAAGATAAGGTTCTTTGTCCATTAATATTTGCTTTCCAACAGGATTTTCATTCCCAAAAAATCGTTGCGCCATTTCTGCTGATACCACAATTGAGCCCGGATCATCTAATGCCTTTTTTAAAATGCCATATTTAAAATTAAGAGGAAATACATCGAAGAAAGTAGAATCGACATAATACCCACTTTCCTCGTACAACTTCCTCTCCCCTGCTTCAAAAAGTGTTTTGTATTCGGGTAACATCATCACACGGGCCGTTTGCTCCACCTCGGGGAAATCTTGCTTCAATGTTGTTGCATACATTGGTGAAACAACAGCTTTTTGGCCCGTTACCTCATTGTTTTTATAATCGCTATAAACACGATAAATCCACGCACCATCCGGAAAAGATTTATCATACTGGTGTTCATCCCACACAAACAGGCCAATTAAAATGCAGGCACTCAGCCCAAAGGTTAAACCTACAATATTAATAAATGAAAAGCCTTTATGTCTTGTAATGTTTCTCAATGCAACTTTGAAAAAGTTTCTAATCATAGGGCAAAGTGTTACAAGTAAAAGATTCCGGTTTTAGTTTTTCGGTTTTTAATTTTTCTTTTTCCATGTTTCCAGCTTTTGTTCTTTGTAGCATCGCCTGTTGTGTCACTTAGTTCAGCCGTTCTGAACTTTATTCAGCTACCTGTCTTCATCATTAATAATTTATAATTCACAACTCACCACACTACTCGGTTCTCAAACTTTTCACAGGGTTTGCGACGGCTGCTTTAACCGCTTTGATACTTACCGTTATAAGGGCAATGCTGAATGTTATTAATGCAGCTAAAGCAAAAATCCACCAGCTAATTGTTATTTTATAAGCAAAGTTTTGCAACCATTTGGTCATCGTCCAATAGGCAATAGGCAAGGCAATGCATGTAGCGATTATAACAGGCTTTAATAGATCTTTTGAAAGCAAGACAACAATGTTTTGTACAGATGAACCTAATACTTTTCTTACTCCGATTTCTTTAACGCGTTTGGTTGCCGTAAATGATGCAAGTCCGAATAAGCCAAGGCAAGCCACAAATATTGCTAACGTTGCAAAGACTGTTAAAATAGTTTGCTGGCGCAAGTCTTTTTTATAGAGATCATTGAACTGATTGTCTAAAAAGCTGTATTCAAAAGGGTAAGCAGGTGCAACAGCTTTATATGCTTTTTCTACCAATGCTACATCTGCCTGTATATTGCCGGGTTTAAATTTCACCAAAGCCACTCTTCTGTCTTTTGCAGGAGAGATAACCAATGCATCCATATTTTCTTTCAACGATAAAAAATTGAAATCATCCACCACTCCAATTATTCTACGTTTTGCACTGTCACGCACAGTATTGTGTATCCATTTGCCAATGGCTTGTTCTGGTTCCCATCCTAATTTTGATGCGGCAGTTTTATTTAATAAAACTGCATCTGTTGTATCTGTAGGAAATTGCGCTGAAAAATCTCTGCCTGCGATAATTTTCAAACCTAGTGTTTTCACAAATTCAAAATCTGCAAATTCCGTTCGTGCATTCCATTTCTCATTATGACCCTCTACATCAAACATATGAGAATCAAAAAAACCACCTGGTTCTCCTGACATCATTGAAACTGATTTAACATTATCCTGATTTTGCAAATCAGTTTTAAAAACATTCATATTGTTATAAATATCATTGTTGTCAATGCGCACCACTACCGTTTGTTCTTTATTATAACCAAGCTGCTTGTTTTTTACATAACTCATCTGTTTGGTAATGATGATTGTGCCGACGATAAGAAATACTGAGATGCTGAACTGCACGATAACTAATGCCTGCCTGAAAGCAGTGCCTCCTTTGCCAAGTTTTAACTTGCCTTTAAGCGCCTGTATAGGTGAAAACGCTGAGAGAAAAAAAGCAGGATAACTGCCTGCCAAAAAACCAACAACAATTACTACACCCGTAAGAAATAGATAAATCGGTGCAGCATTCCACGAAACAGTTAAAGAATAGCCAAGCAACCGGTCATACAGGGGGATAGTCAAAAACAAAAGGCCAATAGAAAGCAAACATGAAATAGCTGTTAATAAAATAGATTCGCCAATAAACTGCCACACAAGACTATTACGCAATGCGCCCAGCACCTTGCGTAAGCCAACTTCTTTTGACCGGTCAACTGCACGAATAGTCGATAGGTTCATAAAGTTGATGCAGGCGATTAAGAGTATTAGTACAGCGATAGAAAGAAAAATATACACGACCACTTTATCACCATGCCTTGCATCATCAAAGGTGACGTTATCGAAATAAACATCTTTTAACGGCGTAAGTGAAAGTGTAAAGTGAAAGCCATACTTCTTCATATCACCGCCTAAATATTTTTCAAGAAATTGAGGCAATCTCCTTTCAACTTGTTGTCGTGTTACTTGTGGATTTAGCAATACATACGTGTACATACCGTTGTTAATCCACGCGGTCATAGTGCCATTGCTCTTATAGTTTTCAATCGGAACAACCAGATCGAAATAGAGATGGGAATTAGAAGGAATATCTTTAGCAATGCCCGTTACTTTTAGTGGCAGGTTATTATCAAGCTCAATCACTTTACCCAGAGCTTTATCAACAGTTCCAAAATATTTTTTTGCGGTTGTTTCTGTTAGTACAACGCTGTTAGGGTCTTTTAAAACTTTTGCAGCATTGCCTTTAATTAATGGAAAAGAAAACATGCTGAAAAAATCTGAGTCGACATCATATACTTTTTTTTCATGAAAAGATGTGTTACCAATCGTTACTAAATTATCGTTTGGAATTACACGAACTGCTTTTATTATTTCACCTTTGAAATCATTAAGCAGGGCAGGCGCATAGAGCCCCGAAAGGTAAGATACAGAGCCTTGCTTTCCTTCATTCTCAAAGCCACGCAATACACGATAAATGTGGTCGCCATTCTTATGAAATCTGTCAACACTAAATTCATTGACGATAAATAGAAATATCATCATGCACACTGTTATGCCAATGGTCAATCCAAGAATATTGATGAAAGAAAAAACTTTATTCTTCATCAAATTGCGCCATGCTGTTTTAATATAATTTTGAAACACGATGTACGATTTAAGTGATAGGTTTTAAGTTTTATTAAACATTCCCATTTTTACTTCGTCCGAAATGGTTTACATGACTTGCAATGCATATTGCCGTTAATCCGGCTGCAACAAAAATCCCCCGATTTCCGCTGTTTGATTTATCTGTGCATCATTGACGATTCACCATTCACGTTATTATTCCGCTCTCAAACTTTTTACCGGATTTGCCACTGCTGCTTTTAATGCCTGGAAGCTTATGGTTGCAAGTGCGATAACTATCGCAGCAATTCCGCTGACAAGAAATATCCACCAACTGATGTCGATGCGATAGGCATAATCCTGCAGCCATTGGTTCATGTAATACCATGCAATGGGTGTTGCAATGGTAAAAGCAATTGCAATGAGTATGATAAATTCTTTTGAAAACAAATAAACAATGTTGCCTGCAGTTGCACCCAGCACTTTACGGATACCTACTTCTTTAATTCTTTGTGCAGCCATGAAGGAGGCTAAACCATACAAGCCGAGGCAGCTGAGGAATATCGCAATCGCTGCAAAAATTTTATACAACTGCGACAACTGGTTTTCCTGTTTGTAAAAACTTTCAATCTTATCGTCCAAAAACCTGTATTCATACGCATTATTTGGAAATGTTTGCTCCCATATTTTCTTGATCGATTGCATGGTGGAAGCCATGTTTGCGGTTGGAAGTTTTATGGAAGCCTGCCGGTACATGGTAGCGTTTGTGGCTATAAGCAATGGTGCAAGCTCCTGGCGTAAAGACCTGTCATTAAAATCTTTCAATACGCCGACGACAGGACATTTTATTACGCCACCCATTATGCTTATTTCTTTGTTCAATATATCTTCCGGTTTTTTAAGTCCTAAACTTTTTACCATCGATTCATTTACCAAAAATTCCTTTGTAGGACCGGAAGGTTCGAGGTTTCTTCCGGCTACCAATTGTAATTTGTAAGTCGGCACATAGTCATTGTCCGCGAATTTGCTGATAGCCTGGAAATCGGCATCCTTTATTGCATGATCAAACCTGAATGTAGTGAACATATTATTATTATCTTCCATCGGCGAGTTAGAATTGAAGCTCACCGCCAGCACACCATTCGACAATAGCTGCTGCTTTAAATAATCTGTCAGCTTTCCGCCGGTACTATCCGGGCGATAAGGAAGATTTACAATGGCATCTTTATCGAAGCCTAATGGCTGATTCATAAAATAATTCATCTGCTGTATAATGACGAGTGTTCCGATAATAAGTGCCTGTGCTATGATGAATTGAAACACCACCAATCCTCTTCTTAATGAAATTCCCTTTGCTGCATTTACTGCGAGTTTACTTTTTAACGCATCAATAGGATTGAAACGCGATAAAACAATCGAAGGATAAAAACCGGCAAGTGCGGTTACAACAATTATTACACTTAAAAGAAATAAAATAACTGCAGGAGTGGTTAGTATTTTGAATGATAGCGAAAGTTCTAAAAGTTTGTTGACATAAGGCAATGTAAGAAGTGTAATACCTGCAGCAAGTATTACAGCAATGGTTACTATCAATAATGTTTCGACGATAAACTGGAGTTGTAATTGAACCTTATTACTTCCTAAAACTTTTCTTACACCAACTTCCTTTGCGCGATTAACAGCCTGCGCAGTAGACAGGTTGATAAAGTTTACACAGGCAATCAACAATATGAATGCTGCAATCAGCCACAATACGTTAACCAGTTCGTGAGTGACTGTTTTGTTGCTGTAATTTCCGGTTTGTGCGTCATAATGTATAGCACTTAATGGTTGTATAGCATAGCTATCCTTATTATCCGGAGGTAGCACCTTTCGGGCGAATGCGCTGAATTGTTGATTGATATTGTCAACAGAAATATTTGATGGCAACAAAACATAACAACCAAAATCAGGTGCTGATCCATCCCACCCCGGTTGTTGAAAACCAAATTGAGCATCGCCGGTAAAATCTGTTCCATATGCGATCACCAATTTTAGCTGAAAATCTGTATTTGCGGGTATTGTTGCAAGAATTCCTGAAACTTTCAGCGCTGTTGGGGGGAACTGGAACAATCCTGCGCCCATGCTGTAATATCCTGTTAGTTTAATGGTTTTACCCATTGCTGTTTTCCAATCGCCGAAATAGGTTTCTGCGATCTCTTTTGTAAGCAACACGTTGCCCGGATCTTTTAAAGACTCGTATGAACCTGCAAGCAACGGAAAATTGAACATTTTAAAGAATGATGGTGATGTATAGAACACACCGGCAGGCTCTTTGAAATTCTTTACAGGAGTACCGTTATCATCCAATACCTGTAACTCATCATTGTGGCTTGCATAAACGGGGGCCACTTGTTCAAGCTGAGGAAAAGCAGTTTTCAATCCCTCAGGCATAGCGAAAGGAACGTTTTTGGCGTAAGTGATATTTCCGGCATCTGCATGATGAGACTCAGTTAACACACGAAAGATTTGACCTTTCTTTGGGTGAAAGTCATCGAAGCTTGTTTGAAATTGTATAATGATGAAGATCATCATACAAACGGCAATACCAACAGCTAATCCCGCAATATTGATAATAGCATAATTCCTGTTACGGAGCAAACTTCTAAATGCAGTTTTGAAATAATTTCGGAACATAAATAACTTGTATTTAACTTAAAGCCACCAAAGGAATACCGACTTCATAAATTTCTGGTTATCAACTTATTAATAAATCCTACATGCAATTGACGTGTACGTTTTTGATACAGTAATGTTCGTATTTATTACAGGGCTAAGTCTCTGTGCAATAAATTTTCACCAACGGTATAATTTAGGATCCATTAAAACGTGACTGTAGTTGCCATTTGAACATCCAACCTCAATTCGATGGGCGTGCTTCGGTGTGCGACAAAGTGTTTAGTAAGTTTGAATTTGTAAATTTGTTTTTCACCTATGTTTCAAACAAATTACAAAATTGATGAGCAGAATATTGAAAACGAGTAACATTCCTACACATCAATGTCGCCTTGCAGTCGGTTTGATTTTTTTGTTTGAAGGCTGTATAATTAAATAACACCCTGGTGCAATTTGTATCGGCCACCGGCATTAGTCAATTGACAAACGCTTTCATACACTTAAACTATTTACAATGAAACAGGAAACAAATCAATTCGATGAAGCTTTACACTCTAACCGAAGAGATTTTGTAAAGAAAGGTTTGGTTGTAACGCTTTCAGGTGTTGCAGGCATGAGCCTATTGTCAGGGTGTAAAGACAAAGAAGAAAAAGAAGGGGAAGGACAGAAAGTATCGCCGCTAGAAGATTTAATGCAGGAGCATGGCCTACTCAACCGAATATTGTTGATTTATGATACGTGCAGAACACGGCTTGAAAGCAAAACGGCGTTTCCAAAGGAAACCATAAGTAATGCGGCTAACATTATCAGAACGTTTGTTGAAGACTACCATGAAAAACAGGAAGAGCAATATTTGTTTCCACGTTTTCAAAAAGCAAATCGACTACAGATTTGGTCGATGTGCTTTTACAACAACACCGGGCAGGCAGAAGGTTGACAGACCAGATTATGCAGCTTGCCAAATCACAAACAGCTACAGAAGCTGAAAATCAAAAGCTTCTACAGCTACTTACTTCATTCAACACCATGTATCCCTCCACATGAAGCAAGAGAAGATACGGTACTTTTTCCAGCGTTCAGAAAAATTGTATCAAAGAATGAGTACGACAGCCTGGGAGAGGAATTTGAAAACAATGAACACAAATTGTTTGGTGAGGATGGCTTTGAAACAATGGTGAATAAGGTAGCCGATATTGAGAAGTCTTTGGGCATTTACGATTTGGCACAATTCACACCTAAAATTTAGAACGGGTTGAATAGAAACACTTCCCAAGTTGCGAAGCTACTATCTAAGTTAGGTGTTACTGGATTTGGTGGTCCGACCGTTCAAATGGCTCTTTTGGAAGAAGAAGTGGTAAGAAAAATAGCATGGATGAGCGAAGAACATTTCGTGGCTTTAGTGGGGTAATAAACCTTATCCTGTCCGCAATTATTGGAATTGACCAGGCGACACATTTAGATTGATAGCTAATAAATTCTTATAAGTATTTCTCTACCTATTAATCTTCTTCCCCGTCACCACAGTCGATGTATCCGCAATTGAGACACTCATAGCAAAGTTCATAATCGTTATGAACCAATACAGCATCGCATCTTGGGCAATCTCTTTCAGTAAGTTTTAACCTGATTTGCTCAATAACTACCTCTTCTATTTCAATTCTTTCTGGTTGCGGCATATCTCATTTTTAATGTATTCGACAATTATGGTTGTTATTACATTAAAACAAAATTAGAACCGCATTTATCAATACAAATGATTACTTAATAACACGTGTTAATAAGTGTCAATAATGATTGTTGGAGCAGCAGGCCGATAATGACAAAAGCCTGTTTTAGAAACAGGCTTTTGTCATTATATAATCGAAAAAGTTTAACTTCTGTTATCAGAACTGTTTCTTGTCTGTTCAGGTCGTGGAGTAAATTCAGGCTTTGGCATAAGGGCTTTACGGCTCAGTTTAAATTTCCCGGTTTTAGGATCTAAACCTATCAGTTTAACTTTAATTACGTCACCTTCATTCAGTACACCTTCCATGCTTTCCAAACGCTTCCAGCTTATTTCACTAATGTGTAATAAACCTTGCTTTCCAGGCATGAATTCTACAAACGCACCAAATTCTTTTATACCTTTTACAGTCGCTTCGTATACATCACCCACTTGTGGAACGGCTACAATTCCCTTAATCCACGAAACGGCTTTATCTAAACCTTCTTTTACAGGTGAGAATATGCTTACCTCACCAACATTTCCAACCTCTTCCAGATTGATAGTTGTGCCTGTTTCGCGTTGAATTTCCTGTATAACTTTACCTTGTGGCCCGATAACTGCACCAATAAATTCTTTATCAATAAACAGTTTTTCCATTCTCGGAGCATGTGGTTTCACCTCCCCACGAGCTTCTGGCATACATTCATACATTGCATCAAGAATATGCAGACGTCCCCTACGTGCCTGCTCCAAAGCCTCAGTCATAACTTCCATGCTAAGGCCATCTACTTTAATGTCCATCTGCACTCCACAAATTCCATCCCGCGTACCGGTAACTTTAAAGTCCATGTCTCCTAAATGATCTTCATCGCCAAGGATATCTGTAAGAATTGCATATTTGCCATCTTCGCGGGTGATTAATCCCATAGCAACACCGCCTACATGTTTGCCAATAGGTACACCAGCGTCCATAAGAGCAAGCGAACCGGCACAGACAGTAGCCATAGATGAGGAACCATTACTCTCGAGGATATCACTTACCACACGTACGGTATAAGGATAATCATTGCCCGGCATCATTTGTTTTAAACTACGCATTGCAAGATTTCCGTGACCAACTTCTCTTCGTCCCGGACCTCTCATCATTTTTACCTCACCGGTAGAAAAAGGAGGAAAATTATAATGGAGAATGAAATTGCTATACTCAGATTTTGCTGCACTTTCAATTAGTAGTTCGTCTAATTTAGTTCCGAACGTAACGGTTGTCAGAGATTGCGTTTCACCTCTTGTAAATAATGCAGAACCATGCGGTGTCGGTAACGGATCTACCTCCATAGCTAACGGACGAACATCTTCTAATCCTCGGCCATCTAACCGGATCCTATCATCAAGCATCATGTTTCTTACCTCTTCCCACTGAAGGTCGGCGTAATATTTCTTTGCAAGTTTCTTATCTACATCAGTCGCTTCTTCACCCAAACTTGCAATTAATTCGTCTTTTATAATACCAAAAGCTTCACTTCTTGCATGCTTTCCCGATCCGCTTCTCGCTATAATTCCTACTCTTTCCTTAGCAAAAGCATATACTTTTTGCCTGATTTCTTCATTTTGCTCGGGCTTAGGGTACTCTCTTTTGCCTTGCACACCTACCTTTTCCCTTAATTCCTGTTGTGCCTTAATTTGTACTTTAATAGCATCATGAGCAATTTGTAACACATTTACCAATTCCGCTTCAGAACATTCTTTTGCTTCACCTTCTACCATCATCAGGTTCTTCTCTGTAGCAGCTATAATAAATTCGTAATCAGCTTTTTCTAATTGAGATCGTGTAGGGTTTATAACTATTTCGCCATTAATGCGAGCAATTCTTACCTCGCTTATAATTTCTTTAATAGGAATGTCAGAAACTGCAAGTGCGGCAGAAGCAGCAAGGCATGCGAGAGAATCAGGCATTACTTCAACATCACTCGAAATCAGGCTTATTAATACCTGCACTTCACAAAAATAGTCTTCAGGAAACAATGGACGTAGGGCTCTGTCTATCAGACGACTTGTCAATATTTCATAATCGTTTAACCTGGCTTCCCGTTTAAAAAAAGACCCGGGAATGCGACCGGCAGAGGCAAATTTTTCCTGGTAGTCTACAGAAAGCGGAAAAAAATCTTGTCCTTCACGAGGTTCGTGGTTTGCTACAACAGTAGCTAATAAAATGCAATTTCCCTGTCGTACAGTAACTGCCCCATCAGCCTGGCGGGCTAGTTTTCCGGTCTCAATACTGACTGCACGGCCGGCGCCAATATCGAAATTCACATTAATAGGTTGAGATAACATATAGATTACAATGTTTTAAGACGGGAAAAAGATGCAAGAGGAGAAAAAAGCATCTCACTTCCCGATTTTATAAATTAAAATGTTTGCAGCAAGAAGGAACAAACACAAAAAACTATTCCCAACTGAATAATTTAACAGTTGGGAATAGCGAATATCATATAGAAAAAAATTATTTTCTTAAGCCTAACTTTTCGATTAAGGCGCGGTAGCCCTGCAGATTATGCCTTTGTAAATAGATAAGTAAGCTTTTGCGCTTACCAACCAATTGCATTAGACCGCGATGGGTAGAAAAATCTTTTTTGTTTTCCTGTAAGTGCTTAGAAATCTGGCCAATTCGTTCTGTTAATAATGCTATCTGACCTTCAATAGAACCTGTATTTTCTGCTCTCCCAGCGAATTCAGTAAAAATACTCGCTTTTTTTTCAGTTGTTAACGACATCTCAAGTTGTTTAATTAAATAGACACCAATTTTTTTTATTTTCTTTTTATCGGCTGCAAAAGTAGGATAATATTATAAAAAGCCGAAATTATAAAAAACAAATTTTGAATTATTTAAGGTATGCACAGCATTTACATTATTTTTTAAATAAAAATCTATGTTTTATCCATTTATATTAATAATTATTGCTGTTTTTTCCTGTTTTTTGTTATGAAAAATTTTAAAAATCAAAAAATGGAAAAAGCAAATAAATAGTAGTAAATTAGCATAAGTTCTTTTTTTACAACAATAAAAACTCACCTTATGAATTACCTGCAAAGTTTTGAGCACTGGGGTGATACCCATCATCCTAAGTGGGTAGATATAGTACGGATAGGTTTGGGTGCTTTCTTATGTTACAAAGGCATTGATTTTCTTCGTAATATGGGGGTCATAAATGGCCTTTTAGCAAACCATCTTTCATTCGGTTCTTTTACAATTGTCATGTTAGGTCATTATATTGTATTTGCGCACATACTCGGCGGAATTTTTCTGGCCATGGGAGTTCTTACCCGCTTTGCATGCATTATACAAATACCAATATTACTTGGAGCACTGATTATGGTGAATTGGTCTCAGGATATGCTAAGACCTTACTCTCAATTGCTAATTACCATTGTAGTATTGCTTTTGCTGATATATTTTTTAATTGCAGGAAATGGTAAACTGGCAGTTAGTTTTGATGAACCGGAAGAAAAAGCAAATAAACATGTAGTATAATAGATATCAAACATAACAACTTTTCGTATAAACTGAGCCCTTAATATTCATCAATTAAGGCCCTATAATGCTAATATTAATTAATTTCCATTCAAAACAATTCACAATTATAAAAGCATTTCTTACATGATAAGGAATCTTTTAATAGTTTGTTTATAGCCTTACACCCTGCTATATTTGTCGACAACCCTTTCATTTGAAAAATCTAACCTTTACGGTTATTAACGACATTACGTACGACCAAAGAATGCACCGCATCTGCAACACTTTGGCCAATGCCGGTTATCATGTTTTGCTGATCGGAAGAAAATTATCCTCCTCGCACCCTTTAGTAATACAGTCTTATAAACAAAAACGATTACCATGTTTTTTCAAAAAAGGGAAATTGATGTATGTTGAATACAATCTCCGTTTGCTTTTTTACTTGCTATATATTTCTTCTGATTGTTACTGTGCTATTGACCTCGATACTATTTTACCCAACTATTTTGCGTCTGTTATTAAAAGAAAAAAAAGGGTATATGATGCTCATGAACTTTTTACTGAGCAAAAGGAAATTGTAACGCGCCGTAGTATTCATAAGTTCTGGCTGCAGGTGGAGAAGTTTGCTGTCCCGAGATTTATAAATGGTTATACGGTTAATGATTTTATAGCAACTGAATTTAAACGAAGATATGGAGTCAATTATGCGGTAGTAAGAAACTTACCTAACCGTAGCCATTATCAACCTCATCCCGATAAAAAAAGTCCTTTTATTATTTACCAGGGAGCAGTAAACGAAGGGCGAAGTTTCGAAACCCTTATCCCGGCAATGAAAAAGGTAAATGCATCACTGAAAATCTACGGACATGGTAATTTTTTTGACGAGGTTGCAAATCTTATTATCAAATATAAAGTTGAAGATAAAGTGGAATTGAAAGGACTAGTTGTTCCCGAAGAATTGAGAAAAATAACACCCACTGCTTTTGCCGCCGTTATGCTTTTTGAAGATAAAGGTCTCAATCAGTATCATTCGCTTGCAAATCGTTTTTTTGATTACATAATGGCTGGCGTTCCCCAGGTCTGCGTAAGTTATCCTGAATATAAAGCTATTAATGATAAATATCGTGTTGCATGCCTTATCGACAATACAAACGCTGAAACTATATCATCTGCTTTAAACAATCTGCTTGTTAATGATGTTTATTATAACACACTACAACAAAATTGCCTCAAGGCAAGGGAAGAATTAAACTGGCAGTCAGAAGAAAAAATTATAATAGCTTTTTATAAAAAGATTTTCAATAATGGCAGACTTCCACCAGGTGATAAATTAAAATGAAAATATTATTGGTAACGAAACATTTCACTAAGTAAAATCTGAAAACAGACAAAAACCCTTTGGATAAGCATCTTCACATAATTTGTTTAAACGTTCCTTATCCTGTTGATTATGGTGGTGTTTTCGATCTTTTTTATAAACTTCCTGCACTGCAGCAACAGGGTGTAAAAATTCATTTACATTGTTTTGAATACGGCCGGGGCGAGCAGCCTGAGCTTAACAAATATTGTGAGAGTGTCCATTATTATAAACGCAAGACAGGGATTAAAGGGATATCGATCAGGTACCCATACATAGTGAGTAGCAGAAGTAATAAAACTTTATTACAGAAATTAACAGAAGATGATTATCCCATTTTGATGGAAGGTATACACTGCACCTATTTGCTAAATGATAAAAGATTTAATCAGCGAAGGTGTTTTATAAGACTCCATAATGTTGAACACATTTATTACCGTCACTTATATTGCAATACAACATCGGTCTTTAAAAAGGTATACTTTTTCCTCGAGAGTAAAATTTTAAACAGGTACGAAAAAAAAATAGCTGCAAAGGGAACTTTTTGGAGTGTGACTGAAAAAGATGCTGAAACATATAGAAAACTAGGTTGCGGTAAAATTAAATTCTTGCCGCTGTTCTTACCACCATGGACGATCAGGACCAGTGAAGGTAAAGGCAGTTTTTGTTTGTATCATGGTGACCTAGGTGTAGCCGAAAACGAGAAAGCGGCAATATGGCTAATGAAATATGTTTTTAATTACCTGCAGATACCATTTGTTATAGCTGGAAAAGATCCTACGCAACGCGTCGCGAAATTGTTTCATAAGACGAATACAACTTGTCTTATTGCAAATCCCAACGAGAAGGAGATGCAGGATTTGATATCAAAGGCACATATTAATATTATTCCATCGTTCAATTCTACCGGCATAAAATTAAAACTTATTAATGCTTTATTCAACGGCCGCCATTGTATAGTAAATGAGCAAACTATTGAAGGAACAAATCTTGAAAAAGCCTGCCAGATTGCTACTGATGCAAATACATTTAAATTATTAATTCAACAATTGTACGGGCAACCTTTCACGCGAGATGATTTGAACATAAGACACCAGCTTCTCGATAACATGTTTAATAACGAAAAGAACGCAAAGCAAATAGTAGAATGGATTTGGGAATAGATGCCAGAAAGCTATATAAGTATAGCAGTTTTTACTCTAGAAAAACGATCTTAGTTCTACATCCGGGGGAGTAGGTTGGCGGGAAATAGTACTTTTGCGCTCCACATGTTTAAAGAATTTTCAAAAACATTTAAAATAGCTTTACCGCTTATTATCAGTAACGTTTCACAGGTCGGTTTGGGACTGATAGACAGCGCAATGATCGGTGCAGTTGATTATCACCAGCTGGCAGCTTCTTCTCTTGTGTTAAATGTTATTGCCATTCCACAAATATTAGGTATGGGAATGGCAATTGCAGTTTCTCCGATGACAGCAATTGCCAACGGACAAAAAGATATCTTTAAGGCTTCCGTGGTTTTGTACAACGGTTTCGTACTCACTACACTCGTAGCAATAATGATTTCTGCAACACTTGTTTTGTGCAATCCGCTTTTATTTCATTTAGGACAGGATGAGAAAGTAGCCACGTACGCAGTACCCTTTTTTAAATTAATTGCCTGGTCGCTGATACCAATGTTGATGTTTGCCTCGGTAAAACAATTTTGCGATGGTCTTGAATATACAAAAACAGCAATGACATTGTCCCTGATCTCATTACCCCTTAATGCATTTTTAAACTGGATTTTAATTTATGGAAGATTTGGTTTTCCACGTCTTGAGCTGGCAGGTGCAGGTTTAGGAACACTAATTACGCGAACAATAATTGCCATAACATTAATAGTAATTGTATTTCGGCATAAGTTATTTTATAAGTATATCTCAATAAGAACAAGGGCATGGAAGATTAACGGAAAAACGTGTAAAGAACTGTTGCATATCGGTGTTCCAACAAGTGTTCAATACGGGTTAGAAGTAGCGGCTTTTTCTGTGTCAGGAGTTATGATAGGCTGGTTAGGTGCAGCTTCACAGGCTGCGCACCAGATCGCTTTAAATCTTGCCACCGCTACTTTTATGGCTGCTTCAGGTTTGGCATTGGCAGGCTCAATCAGGGTTTCAAATGCTTTTGGCAGAGGCGAAAAAAATTTAATGAGACATATTGGACTAAGCACTATAGCAGGAGGATTGATTTATGGCTTACTGTGCGGAATATTATTTGTAACGTTTAGAAATACGCTTCCTGTGTTATTTACAAATAATGCAGAGGTAGCGGCAGTTTCTTCTTCTTTACTCATTTTCGCCGCATTATTTCAAATTTCTGATGCTACACAATCTATAGGTGTTGGCTTGTTACGGGGTATAAGAGATGTAAAGCTTCCTACTGCCTTTGTTGCTATAGCTTACTGGCTAATTGGTATTCCAATTGGATATTTTCTATCGTTTAAATTAAAAATGGGAGCATCAGGTATATGGCTTGGTTTTGTGACCGGACTTACTGCTTCTTCCATTTTGCTAAATACCCGTTTTCTGAAAAAAAGTAAAATAGTAATATAAGGTTAAACAGAAGATTTACAAGCTCCTTCAAAAAGTAATGTGCCATAATATCAATTGTCATTTTTTCACCTAAACTGAAATTTAATCAGAAATAATGAAAAAAATTCAGTTAGATAAAAGATGGTATTTTAGTTGATTTCTTTCTTTTGAAAATTTAATTAAACATCTATTTTAAAAAGGAGGAATTATGACACTCACTAAAAGAAATGGAAGCTTAATTAATAGTCTTCCAAGCATTTTTGATGATTTTCTTACAAAAGATCTGTTTGATTGGAGCAATTCAAATTATTCAATGACAGGCACTACACTTCCTGCTGTAAATGTGAAGGAAACTCCGGATAGCTTTGTAGTTGAAATGGCTGCTCCCGGAATGAAAAAGGAAGATTTTAAGGTTGAACTTAACAATAACGTGCTAACTATTAGTTCTGAGGTTCAACAGGAAAATGAGAACAAAGAAGATGACAGGTATACAAGAAGAGAATTCAGTTATCAGTCTTTCCAACGCAGTTTTCAACTATCAAGAGAAGCTGTAGATGCTGATAATATACAAGCAAAATATGAAAATGGAGTTCTTCACCTGACTATTCCAAAACGGGAAGAAGTTAAACAAAAACCTTCCCGCCTTATCAATATTTCATAATTGCTCCATATTTAAAAAGGCCGTCATTCCTGGCGGCCTTTTTAAATGAATTTATCTCATTCCGGTAATCCAACAAGGGGAAGTAAAACATGAAAAGATGTGCCTTTTCCTTCTATAGTTTCAAACCATATTCGGCCGTTGGCCTTTTCTACAATTCCTTTACACATTGCTAAACCCAGGCCGGTTCCCGATGTTTTAGTAGTAAAGTTGGGCGTAAATATTTTTTCCTGCATTTCTACCGGTATTCCACACCCATTATCAGTTATGTTTATAAGCAACTTATTCGCATTGATCTCCTGGCTTACAATAATTGGAATTGTTTGTTGGCCATCTGATGCTTCGATTGCATTTTGAAAGAGATTAGTAAAAAGGCGGTTTATCTGCGTTCTGTCTGCACTTATTACGGCTGGTTGGTTAGAACGATTGTAGGTAATTTGTAAACGTGTATTAGCACTATATAAGTTAATAAGCGATCCTAATACCTCGTTTACGTCAAACACTTCAACTTTTACATTGCCAATGTTTGCAAATTGCGAAAAGTCTGAAGCTATTTTAGCAAGTTGGTCTATTTGCTCAACAAGGGTGGCTGACACCTTGCGCGACATTGCCTCTACGTTTGGATTTTTATCCTGTATAGCCCTTTGCAGATATTGTATGCTTAGCTTCATTGGCGTAAGCGGGTTTTTGATCTCGTGCGCTACCTGTCTGGCCATTTCACGCCACGCTCCTTCCCTTTCGCTTTTTGCCAGGGCCTGCGCGCTTTCATCTAACTTCTTTACCATTTTATTGTACTCTTTTATCAACGCGCCAATTTCATCATTGGTATTCCATACAATTTCCTCGTTAGCCCTACCGAGGTTTATATCACGCATTTTGCTGGCGATAAGGGTAAATGAGCCGGTTATGCGATTCGTAAGCAATACCGAAATGGCTCCGGCAATAACAAATATGAAAGCATTTAGATTGATAAGAGTAACCAAAAAGTTTGATATCTCCTGGTTCAGCTCTTTCTGCGTGTTCAGGTATGGAATATTAAGATAAGCATAAGATTCACCAGATGCATCTTTTATAGGAATGTAAATACTTAAAAAAGAAAAAAGGCTAACATTTTCATTTTGAATCACCTCTATGTTATTGTTATAATGAAGCCTGTAAAAAGCTTTCGGCTCCATCATCTGGCTTAGTATCTGCTTTTTATATAAATAGGGTTGTGTAGAAACTTTTAAGTTGCCATTTATATCATAAAAATTAGCATCTAAACTATGTATTTCTGAGATTTCTTTTATTGTTGTTTCTAACCAGCTGTTTTCACTCGCTTCTGAATTTTTTAATACATCGTCGAAAATAGAATGATTTGCTATTTGATTTTGTACTTCATTGGCCATAATTTCTATTGCCTTTACCAACCTGTCGCGATTGGTCTGTCTAAACCGGCTGATATAAAAAGAAATTGTTGATATGCCGATAACAAGGAAGGAAAATAAACTAAGAAAAATAATGGCGCTTTGTATCTGCGCGCGTAGATCGAACCGCAGATTATTCTTAATCTGGTTGAGCCTGAATTTGTTCTGCACCAATAAATGACCTACCTGAAACAATACAACGATAAAAAGAAAAGATCCAAATAAATAGGCAAATAGAGTAATAGCTTCAAAAAAAATCGAACCGCTTCTTACAATAATAACAAGTTTATTGTTGCCCGCATTGTACCAAAGCACGCTTTTGCCATTAATTACTTTTTCAAGAAACTCCTGTTTCGGGTAATCCTGCTTTGGAATTCGTGATTTGAAGTCGTAATCCCCATAATTATTGATGATTTTACCTTTATTATACACCGCGTAAGCATAGTTAACATTCAGGTCGGTCTCCACGTTTTCAACCTGTTTAAACAATTCCGGGTATAATGCTTCGCTTTTATATTTTTTTAATTCAGCGACTACAAAAAAATACCCTTGTATATTTCCCCGCTCACCCCTTATCTCCTTTTTATACAAATAACTAAACTCATTATACTCATTTTCATAATAATACAAATCGGGGCTTGTCGTTGGTTTACTCCGATTTGTAATAATGCTGCTTACGGCACCAAACGAAACAGAATCGTCATTGAACAATGGATGATAAAACCTGTCATAAGTGTATAAGCGTGTGTCATACTTATTGAGGTATCCGGAAAAGTTTTCATTAATAAGGCTGTCCTTTATTGCCTTATTTGCTGTTTCATTTTTAAACCGGTTAAAATTTTTCGAGAGAAAATCATTATTAATGTTCGTTATCCCTATGCTCATCAACGTTTCTGCAGAGGGGTCGGACTGTACAGCCAGCTTTTCTGCCGCCTGTTTTCGCTGCGTAAATTCTACATAACGATTCTGATAAATGATAAGAGCAGAAATGCTGACTGCAAAGAATATAATCCATATCAAAAAAAAGGAAGACCTCAGGATGGGAACAAAAATATCTTCCTTTCTAAATTCGATTATAAAAATATAAACCAGCAGCCACAAAAGCACTATTACATTACTTAACGACGAGGGACTGTTTAGGGTTATCGTTAAATAGAATAAGCCAGCCGTTGCAATAATTACATACCTGCCATAATCTGGAACATCAATGCATTTATAAATAAACAATACAACAATATGACTTATATGGAAAAATGTGAGAATGATAAAACATAATATAATAAAGCTTAGTAGAGAGTAAATGGTCAGGCTAAAAAAATTTGTTACATCAAATGATATTTTAGAGTCAATAATTAAACTTCTTATTATACCTGCAAAAGTGAAAGAAAGAACAATTAAAAAAACACATAAAATGGATGTTACCCACCATCCCTTTTTACCTTTAATATCGCGGATATTTTTAAAAGAATTTATTGCAACATATTTTACAAAACTGATTATCCAGAACAGTAGGATAACATTAATTAGAAGGTCACCTAATGAAGGATGTAATTTATTTGAAGCATAAATCGCCGGATCAAATAAGGGAAGATTTCGAAATTCGAAGGGAAACGGAAAGTAATAACTTAACACACGAATTAGAAAAACGGGAACTATGAGGACAAGCAAACCTTTTACCCAACCTTTTGACTGCACGGTATCAAGGGCAGCAACATTTATAAAAATCAATACAAAAATGACAGCCAAAATGCGAAGGGCAAGCGACCAGTCGCCTGGGCTTTTATCCTCTAATCGTTTTTTCTCTTTTAAACCAAATAAAGGTTTGCCATCATCGGTTTTTATATAAAAACGGGCATTAGAAGAAACAATTTCATATCGTTTTGCAATATTCTCATTTGCCGGAAAACCAGATTGAAGGTAATTGTTTTTGAAAAAATAATTCCAGTAAATAGGAATAAGAGCGACTGTTACTACACTTTTATCTTTTAAGTAAAAAGTCTTTTTAATAAATTCAAACTCTCCGTTGGGATAGGTGGAAAAATACTTTCCATCCGATTTTTTAAGATCCCGGCTTTCGGGGAGAACTTTATTATTATTCCAGAAGGAAAGTGATAAGTCGCCCTGATCATTGGCAGTATAAGCAAACAAACCTACATCTTCACTTGTATATTGCAGCGCTTGTAGAGGCTCTCTTTTATTAATTATAATTGCGTTAAGAACAGCAGAATCTGCAGAAAAGCTCTCAAATTTCTGTTCTCCATTTTGTAGAAACGTTTCTAACTCTTTTTGCACCCTTACGGGAGAAGATGCATAAAACCAGTAATTTGAAAAAATAAAAGAAATAAGGTACAGAACAACAGCTACTATTAACAGGTAACCATTTTTATAAAAAACAACTTTTAGGGTCTTTATCACTATTATCTTTTACGTTTTATTTCGTTCCACATTTCATCCATGTCTGCAAGGGACATTTCAGCCAGGGATGTTTCACGCCGCGATGCCTCTTCTTCCATTAATGTAAAACGGGAAATAAATTTTTTGTTTGTTTTTTCTAAAACACCTTCAGCATCGATTCGCAAAAACCGTGCATAATTTATAAGGCTGAAAAGCACGTCTCCAAATTCCTCTTCTATATTTTTTGTATCATTTTCTGCTACAGCTTCATGTAATTCCTGTATTTCCTCTTCTACCTTCTTCCATACATCTTCTTTATTTTCCCATTCAAAACCTACCTGTTTCGCCTTTTCCTGTATGCGGGTCGCTTTTACTACAGCCGGCAAAGATTTTGGGACACCGCTCAATACAGATTTTTTTCCTTCCTCCATTTTAATCTGCTCCCAGTTTTTCTTAACATCTTCATCATTGTTCACTTTTACGTCTCCATATATATGCGGATGCCTTCTTATCAATTTCTCGCTTATTCCATTCATCACTTCTTCTAACGTAAATTTTTCTTGCTCGGTTCCAATTTTTGCATAAAAAATAATATGAAGCAATATATCGCCAAGTTCTTCCTTTATACCTTGCCAGTCATGGTCAGTAATCGCATCTGTAAGCTCATAAGTTTCTTCAATCGTTAATGGCCTAAGTGTCTCAATTGTCTGCTTTTTATCCCACGGGCACTTTTCCCTTAAATCATCCATTATAGATACAAGCCTGGTAAAACTTTTTTCTAAAGACATAAAAATTTTTATAAGTTAAGGACAGATAGTACTAAAAATGCAATAAACAGCACTGACATTACTACCAACGACATTATTAGCAAGAGTAGATATTTTAGAATGGTTTTCGAACGCCGCTGGTCATAAAAATTTCTCAAAGATTTATACTGATACCAGATAATATACACGATAAGCGGTACTGTAAAGTAATGCAGCCATTGCAGGTAACGAAAGTGCTCTATTTGAGAAATGCTAAGAACAATAAAAAGCAAAATGAACATGGCGCAATACAAATGCACCGAATAAATAACATGATCTACATAATAAAAATTCCTTTTCCTGATATAAAGCAGCTTAAGCAGTAATGCAAAAACTGGCAGAGATACAAAAAACAATTGAGGAAATGAGTGACGAAATCGCTCAAACAGGGCTTTAAAAAGCTCGGTATTGTCTTCCTTATATTTTAACTGTAACTGTAAGGCTTTCCTTACCACCATTCTCTTTAGCCAGTTGTCCCGTTCCTGTAGAGGCAATGATTTTTGTGCTGAGTCGTAGGTTGCCAGATCTTTATACTTTTTAAAAGCAGAATTTATCTCTTTTTCTTTATTGTAATTGAGGTCAGAAAGGTTTGTGGTATCTTTTGCAAGGGATCTCAAATCCTCCTGAAATAATTGCAACTGATTTTCCATTATTTTTCTTGCAGACTCTGGATTATCTTTATCATTTATGTCCGATTTTAACTGTTTAATCCTTTCCTCAATTTCAGCTCTTACGTCCTGATAATTTAATTGCTCTGTTTCTTTTTTATTTTCAACTGAAGGTTTAACAATTGAGAAGAAAAAGAGAAAGAAGAAAGCGGAGACAAACACGTACATCTTTATAGGGTTGAGATATCGCATCCTTCTTCCGATTATGTATTCATGCGATAAAAATCCAGGCTTAAAAAGCAAATATTTTACTGTACTGAAAAATTTTCCGTCAAAATGGGTTATATCATATACAAAGTGAGTAACGAGGTGCCAGAATGTTTCTTTTGGCTCTACATTTTCCTGGCCGCAAACATGGCAATATCTACCATACACTACAGCACCGCAGTTTAAACAGTTGTTTTCTTTTCTTTCAACAAAATGGGACACGTGTTAAAATTTGAATAAAAAATTCTCACAAATGTATACTTCAAAGTTTTCATTGCAACCAATGTTTTTTCCTTAACAAATCTGCCACTACTTTTGACAGTTGCAAATGTTACTCATGAAAAACTTATTTCTATCTGCCTTAATAATTGTAGGATGTATAAAAGCAGAAGCGCAGTATTATTATTCAGATATTGTTGGAACGAAACAAACGAATCAGCAATATAAAATGCTTCGGGCATTTCAATATAAACGTGTAAATGCAACAAGTTTTGAAGGTGGGCAACCTTCGAAAGATTTTCTTTTAGAGCAAATCATTACCGATGACGGCCGTAAAATTATTACCCATTCTGCGTCTGTCGGCAATATGGAATCTTATTTTATAAGCAACTATCAAAACAATAAAGTAAATAAAACGGTAGATAGCAGTAATAACGCTATTAATTCGGTTATATACGAATATGACAATACCGGCAAAGTGATTTCGACAAGTTCAACAAGTAAAGATTTTGATGGAACCTTTACAAGCGAAGAGCGCCACTTATGGAGCTACAACGAAAAAGGCTTACCGGAGAAGATGTTAAAGATAAAAAACCATTCAGATACAACTCTGATCACTTTTGTTTACGATGATGATAATGTGGCTGAAGAAAGATGGACGAAAAATAACAGGATAATTGAAACATATTATTATTACTATAATCCAAAAAAACAATTAACGGATATTGTACGCTTCAACCGGAAAGCAAAAGCGATGTTGCCCGATTACATGTTTGAGTATGACGCTAAAGGGCGGATAACACAAATGACACAAACACAAAGCGGTAGTGCAAATTATCTTGTATGGAAATATACTTACAACGAAAATGGTATGAAGGAAAAGGAAATTGTTTTTAATAAGCAGAAGGAAATGCTCGGCAGAATTGAATACAAATACCAGTAAGTATGACGCGAGAGTCTAATTTCACGTATTCTAAATTTCTAAAGAAATTCCTACTTCCATCCGCCGCCTAAAGCCCTGTATAAGTTAACGATTGCCTGCAATTGCTGCAAATGGTCGTTCACCCGACTTAGTTCAGCCCCCAGCAAGCTTTGTCTTGCCTGGATTACTTCAATGTAATTTGCAGAACCATATCGTAACAGTTCCCGGCTATATTCTACTGATTTTTGCAATGCATTTAACTGTTTGGTCCTTACCATCATTTTATCCATTGCGGTCTGGTACAATGACATTGCATCCGAAACTTCCTGGCCGGCAGTAAGTAATGTATTTTGAAAACTAAATAAAGCTTCCTGCTGTTGTACGCGCGCAACTTCCAATCTTGTCCTGTTAGCTCGCGCATTAAAAATAGGTTGCGTAAGGCCTGCAGCAATACTACCAAAGACAGAACCAGAATTAAAAAACTTGCCCAGCGATAAACTCGACAATCCCCCGGCACCAGTAATCATTAATGACGGATAGAAATAAGTTCGGGCAATATTTGTTTGTTCAAAGGAATACCTGAAGTTATATTCTGCCTCCTGCACATCAGGTCTGTTACTTAGCAATTGTGCAGGCACGCCAGTTTGCAGCAATACTACAGGCGTCTGGTCATCAATGTTGCTGCGGTTTATAATTCCAGGCGGCCTTCCCAATAAAATACTTAAGGCATTTTCTATTTCTCTTATATTTTGCTTTAGATCAGGTATCGTCACTTCTGCCGCGTACCGGCTCGCCTCACTTTGTACCACAGCGGCACCTGTTACAACTGCAGCTTCTTTTAGCGCTCTCATTGTAGTTACAGTCGTATCCCAGTTTTGTACTGTTTGTTGTGTTATACCAAGTTGCTTATCCAGCGCAAGCAATGAATAATAGTAATTGGCAATAGATGCAATCAATCCTGTTTGCACTGCCCTTGATGCAGACTGGCTTTGCAGCAAAGAAGCTAAGCCCGCTCTCTTTGCACTACTGAGCCTGCCCCAAATATTTGCCTCCCAGCTTGAACTTAATCCTAATTGATATTGTGTAGATGAGTTTCTTATTCCAAAACCCTGAACTGCCGAAAGCTTTGATTCTGTTACCTGTGCATTAGCATTAAGCGTCGGATAAAATGCTGCCCGGCTTTGTGCATAATAGGCTTCTGCCTGCTGTATACGGTTATAGGCGATTTGCAGATTGAAATTTCTACTAATTCCTTCTGCTATCAGGGTTTGTAATGCAGTATCGGTAAACACGTCATTCCAATGTAGGTTCGCTATATTACTCGTATCTGATGAGGAAGAGTCGCGAAAAAGCCCCGCAGTCGACAATGCAGGTGGTTGATAGGTTTGTGTCACTTTACAAGATGATATAATCAAGGCTGACAATAAAAATATCATCAGGTAGGTGATAACTTGTTTGTTCATATTTTATTTGCTGTAGGTCTTATTTTTATGTCTTTTTTTGTAGCAAGCTGAAACGGAAGGATTATATAAATTTTACGTAGACGGTACCAACCTGCGATTTGTCACCTGTTCGTTTTCATCTTCTTCAGTCAGGGGCTCTTTAGGGGGACCACTGATCTTTTCCTGCAAGGTTTGAAAAATAATAAACAGTACCGGTATAACGAACACGCCAAAAATTGTCCCTATCAGCATTCCACCCACAGCCCCGGTACCTATAGACCGGTTTCCTGTTGCTCCCGCACCTGACGCTGTCATTAACGGCACCAATCCAAGAATGAAGGCAAATGAAGTCATTAAAATAGGACGCAATCTTGCCTGGGCTCCTTCTGTTGCTGCTTGTACAATAGGCATTCCTTGTCGCCTTCTTTCAACAGCAAACTCCACTATCAATATCGCATTTTTGGCAAGAAGTCCTACGAGCATTATCAGCGTAATCTGGAGATAAATATTATTATTAATACCAAACAATGATGCAAAAATAAATGCACCGCAAAGTCCTATTGGTAACGACAGCAATACCGCAAAAGGCAGTATATAGCTTTCATATTGAGCACATAACAGGAAGTAAACAAATATTAGAACCAGTGTGAAGATAAAGACGGTTTGTCCACCGGCTGAAAGCTCTTCTCTTGTAATACCTGAAAACTCGTATCCATAACCTGCTGGCAAAGTCTGTGCTGCAACTTCCCTGACCGCCTTGATTGCATCCCCCGAACTATAGCCAGGTTTTGGCGAACCATTGACGCTTATGGAGGTAAAAAGATTAAATCGTGAAATTGACTGCGGACCGTAGACCCTGTCAAGGGATATAAATTCGCTAATGGGAGCCATTGTTCCGTTTGCATTTCTTACATAAATGTTATTTATGCCTTGAGGATTAGCCCTAAAAGCAGGCTCGGCCTGGTACATGACTCTGTACTGCTTACCAAACTGGTTGAAATTTGATGCATAAACACCTCCATAATAACCTTGCATTGTACTTAAAACATCATTTACTGTTAAGCCCGCTTCTTTTACCCTTGCTACATTTACATTAATCTGGTATTGCGGAAAATTTGGATTAAATGAAGTAGAAGCAAATTGTACCTCAGGGCGTTTATTTAAAGCTCCTAAAAAATCGGTGCTGACTTTAGAAAAGGTTGTTATATCACCACCACTTTTGTCCTGTAACTGAAACTCAAACCCTCCGGTTGCTCCAAAACCCTGGATGGTAGGTGGAGCAAAAAATACTACACGCGCATCGCGTATTCCGGCTGTTTTGGCAAACATTTTTCCTATTATCGACTGTACATCTTCCCCTTTACCCTCACGTTCCTTCCAGTTTTTCAAACGCATTATTACCATACCGTAATTACTTCCCGTTCCACTAAGCATACCTCTTCCTGAAATTCGCAGGATATTTTCAACCTCGGGAATTGTTGCAGCTATTGCTCCTATTTCTTTTGTTACTTCATCAGTACGTTCCATAGAGGCACCCGGTGGTAAGCTGATATCAGACATAACCGTTCCCATATCTTCGTTAGGTACAAAACCTGTCGGCGTCGTTTTCATTAAAAAATAGAAAACGCCTCCAAATATTGCTATTCCCAGTAAAGCAATCCACTTTCTGTTTGCAAGAAAGGATACAGACTTTCTGTACTTATTAGTAGTAGCGTCAAATGCAGTATTGAAGGCAGTATAAAAACGTTTTATGAAATTTTTCTTTTTATGCTCTTCTACATGCGGTTTTAAAAATATGGCACAAAGCGCAGGACTAAGCGTAAGTGCGTTAACGGCAGACAGAATGATAGCTATAGCAAGGGTGAGACCAAACTGCTTGTAAAAAACGCCTGCAGAACCTGTGATAAAACTTACCGGAATAAACACTGCTGCCATTACGAGGGTGATGGAAACGATTGCACCGGAAATTTCACTCATCGCATCTATGGTGGCCTTTCGGGCAGATTTATACCCGTGGTCGAGCTTAGCATGAACAGCTTCCACTACCACAATTGCATCATCTACCACTATACCTATGGCTAGCACCAATGCAAACAGAGTAAGCAAATTGATGGTAAAACCAAATACGTCAAGAAAGAAGAATGTACCTATAATTGCAACGGGTACTGCGATAGCAGGAATAAGGGTAGAACGGAAATCCTGAAGAAATACGAACACAACAATAAACACTAATATGAAAGCTTCAATCAAAGTATGAATAACCTTTTCAATAGATGCATTCAAGAAGTCATTTATATTGATTAGGTTAACATAATGAACTCCGGCAGGAAAAGACTTTGAAGCATCATCCAGAACTTTCAAAGTTCCTTCAATAACCTCCCGGGCATTTGAACCGGCAGTCTGGGCTATTGCCACGCCTATCGATTGTTTTCCATTTGTTTTTGTAGTACTTGAGTAACTTAAAGCGCCTAATTCTATTCTGGCAATATCTTTTAGCCTCAATAACTGTCCGTTGCCTGCGGAACGGATAACAATATCACCAAACTCCGATGCATTTTTTAGCCGGCCGCGATATTTAATGACATATTGGAAGGATTGCTCTCCCTGCTCACCAAATTGTCCCGGCGCCGCCTCGACGTTTTGTTCTGCCAGGGCCGCACTTATATCAGAAGGTACCAGGCCATAACTTGCCATTACATCAGGCTTTAGCCAGATGCGCATCGAATATTCCATTTGTCCGAAAACAGTTGCATCTCCTACACCTGATATACGTTTTATCTGAGGTATAAGGTTAATAGTCGCATAGTTTTGAAGAAAAGTCTGGTCATAAGCCGGAACATCGCTGTAAAGAGAAAATATAACAAGATTACTGCTTTGACGTTTAACGGTAGTCACACCTGCACGGGTAACTTCAGCGGGTAAAAGACTTGTTGCGCGGGTTACCCTGTTTTGTACGTTAACGGCTGCAAGGTCTGGGTTAGTACCTAATTTGAAATTGACAGTGATGTTAGCGGTGCCATCATTTCCGGCAGTGGAAGTCATATAAGTCATATTTTCCACTCCATTAATCTGTTCCTCCAAAGGAACAATAACGCTATTAAGAACTACGTCGGCATTGGCTCCCTGGTATGAAGCTGAAACTTGTACCGTTGGCGGAGCAATGTCAGGATATTGTGATATTGGAAGGGAAGTTAGTCCCAGTACACCCAATATAACGATGATGACCGATATCACTGTTGATAGTACCGGCCGTTCTATAAATCGCTTAAGCATAATATATTTACTATTGAACTGATAATAATGAAATGAACCGAAAGGCAAAAATTAAACTTCGAAAGAATAGGGTTGTGTTGGATGAATAGGGATAATAAAGTTGAAGTGAGTGACACAACGATGTCTAAACTTTGCAAGAATGCTTGTACCAAAAATCAGCTTATTTTCATGCAGTATTTGCTTCTGTGTCAACATCTTGTAAGTTACAACTTTCACTCCTTCTTCTCTCTACAATCGGGCCATTTGCTGATATACACTGTCAGCATTTACATCTCTTGGTTTTACGGGCGCTCCATCTTTCAAACCCGCTACACCTTCCAATATCACTTTTTCATTTGGATGTAAGCCTTCCTCCACAACAAAATATTGACCATTACTGCTTTCCATTACTTTTATCTCTGTACTTCTTACTGTGCCGGTGCTTTCCACTACGTATACAAACTTTTTACCTTGTACTTCGTATGTTGCTTTTTGAGGTACAAGAAGCGCAGAATCAACCGTACGAGGAATTCTCACTATTCCGCTACTACCGCTTCGAACAATATTACCGGGATTAGGAAAAGTAGCCCTTACACTTACAGAACCTGTTTCGGTATTAATCAAACCACTGGCAGTTTCAATTTTTCCTTTTTGAGGAAATTCTGTTCCATTAGAAAGAATAAGCGAAACCGGGGGAATGGTTTTAAGCCTTTCCTGTACCGTTGCACCTTTTGTATTTTTTGAAAAATTAAGGGCCTGTTTTTCGTTGATAGAAAAATAAGCATAAATATTTCCAATATTTGATACTGTAGTAAGCGGTTGTGCAGTATTACTGCTTACAAGACTACCTATTTTATAAGGAATGGTTCCAACAACACCGTTTACCGGGCTGGTGATAGAGGTATAGCCTAAGTTTGTTCTTGCATTAGCTAATGTAGCTCGTGCCTGTGCCAGTGCTGCCTGCTTAGCTTCCAGTGTATATTCGGCAGATTCAAGTTCAAAATGACTGATAATGTCTTTTTCAACTAACGGACGTACTTTGTTTACCTGCATTTGAGCAGCGTCTACCTCAGCCCGCGCTATTTTAATATTTGCCTCCGCTGTCCGGACATTCTGCTCATATTGAGGAGCGCTGATTCGAAAAAGAAGCTGGCCTTTTCGCACTGTTGCGCCTTCATCTACGTACATCTTTTCTACATAACCATCTATTTTCGGACGTATTTCAATATTTTGCTGTCCCTGTATTGTTGCTGGATAATCAGAATTTAATATGGTGGTGCGTGGAGTGATAGTGACAACGGGGTAATCCTTAATTTCATTAGGAACAGCTCCGGTTGCGCCTGCTTTTGGATCTTTATTGCTATTGCACGAGACAATCAACAATACCGATAATAATAATTCAGATAAAAGTTGTAATCTTTTACTCATAATGTCTCTACAGTTGATTCGAAGTTTTTATAAATTTTTGATTCACGTTTTTGAGGCAGGCAGTAAAAAAGATTTTTTAAAAACGAGTAAGAAAAGTAAATATCAATTTCAGCGCACGTGGGTGCCATTTGTCTTACATCTCTCATAAGTTTTTAAAACAAATACCAAATGGTAAAATCTTTAAAGAAGCTATTGTACTTTTTCAATCTATAATACTTGCAGCATTTAGAAAAAATTAGCAGGCAAAGGTAAACGAAAATTTAAATTATGGGGCGAAACAGAGGTTAAAGGAATAATAATACTTATTGAATAATAATAACTTTTATAAACAATTTCAGTTAACATTCAGCATCTCGCAGTATAAGATTTATAAAAACTGTTCTGATTATTCTAATTCAGTTGCTAAAAAACTAAATATCTATAGAAAAAATAAAATTAGGTGTCGCGATATATCAGGCATTAAAATTTTACTTTAAATATTTAATATCCCAAAAAGAGGAAGGCAATTTATTTGCATATGAATTAAAGAAAGTAAACAATTCATTTTAAAAGCTATTACTTTTTGCTTTCCAATGGGTGACAAAATCTCATTCAGGAAAAAATGTTTAATTTTTTCCTCTAATTTTTAAGACTATGAAAAAAACTATTGTAATTATAGGCGGAGGGTTTGCCGGAATTAATGTGGCTCTGCAATTAGCTAAAAAAGATGGATTTCATGTGATATTGGTCGATAGAAATAATTACAATTTTTTTCCTCCTCTTCTTTACCAGGTTGCCACTGGTTTTCTTGAAGTTTCTAATATTAGTTATCCTTTTAGGAAGCTGTTTCAAAAATATGACAATGTTAACTTCAGACTTGGTGAGTTGCAAAAGATAGTTCCTGAAGCAAATAAAGTTATATTAACTACGGGAGAGTTAAGCTACGATTACCTTGTTATTGCAACAGGAACGGAGTCGAATTATTTTGGAATAGAGAATATTAAGAAGTATGGCACTCCCATGAAAACTCTGAATGATGCAACAAACATGCGAAACTTTCTTTTACTAAAAATGGAAGAAGCCACTATAGAAACAGATGAAATAGAAAAGAAAAAACTAACAACAATTGTAATTGCGGGCGGTGGACCTACAGGGGTTGAAATTGCAGGCATGCTGTCAGAAATGAGAAAAAACATTTTCAGGAAAGATTATCCTGAGTTGGCAGGTTATAAAGGAGCGATTTACCTGGTGGATGGCGGACCAAAAGTACTTGCACCAATGAGCGAAAAAGCACAAAAATACACTTTCGATACATTGGTTAAATTGGGAGTAAATGTAAAATTGAATAAACAGGTAAAGGATTATGTAAATGACACAGTTATTTTCGCAGACGGTGAAACTATACAAACTAAGATACTTATATGGGCAGCGGGAGTGACAGCAACTGTATTTGAAGGTATTCCCGCAACAAGTTATGGAAGAGGGAAAAGATTACTGGTTGATGAATTTAATAAAGTAGCCGGAACAACAAATATTTTTGCGATTGGTGATACTTGTTTTCAGACAACTGATAAAAACTTTCCAAATGGTCATCCACAGGTTGCGCAGGTTGCAATTCAACAAGGTAAAAACCTAGCTAAAAACTTTCTACGAACAGAAAGAAATGAATCACTTGTTCCCTTTGTTTATACCGATAAAGGTTCTATGGCAATTATCGGAACCACTAAAGCTGTAGCTGATCTGCCAAAGCCTGAATTGCATTTTACCGGCTTTATTGCATGGTTTATGTGGCTTTTCATTCACCTGGTTTCGTTAATTAATTACCGAAACCAACTTAGAACATTGTATAACTGGGTAGCTGCATTCTTGACCAAAGATCAGTCCCTAAGAATGATAATAAGGCCGGCAAGCAAACACACTGAAGATGCAAAGACTCCCACTGTATTAGTTCCAGATGCCAAATAAAATAAATTTGCCGCTTACATAAAGGCCGATAACAAATGTGTTCTTTTTACATCGATCAGTTCGCTTATCGAGTTTTTCACATCATCTACCGTAATTTCTGAAACTAAGGAAGTATTATGAGTGCATAAACTTGGGTGTTCATGAAATTTTAATGAAGATGTTCCACACAAAGGGCAACTCATAGCAAATGAAAGCAGATTGCGGTGTAGGGTAGTTGTCATAGCTGAAGCAGTGATTACATTGGCAAACCAAAATATACCGACTGTTGGTATTCGTAATGCCCTTGCTAAATGCAGAGGTCCTGTATCATTTGATATAATTATATCCGAAAAAGATAAAAGACCTGAAGTTCCACCTAAAGATAATTTACCAGATAAATCTTGAACAGAATCTTTGGAGATTACGTTAGTAATGACAGCATCTACAATCTCTCTCTCCCATGTCAGGCCGGTAATACAAACATGGTAACCAAGTTCTACAAGAAAATCAGCTATTGCTGCAAATTTTTTTCCAGGCCAGCGTCTTTTTATATCACTTGCACCAGGATGAATGATGGCAACGGGTTTACAATCAAAATTATTTACAATGCTTTTTGCCTCCGCTATATCTTTAGCGGTGACAACAATTTGTGGTTCTATATCTTTTGTTTTTGCGCCTACCCTGCCAACAACTTCTAAATAACGCAAAGTCTCGTTGAAGTAATAAATATAGGGGATACTGATATCGAGTGCGGTCGCGTCAGGCGTCTTAAGTCCAACGGTTAACTTTGCTGCAAGTCTTAGTAAAAATGGATTTGAATTTCTTCCTCCACCATGCATTTGAAAAGCAATATCAAATTGCTCTGCCTCCATTTTTGTAAAAAATTCAGATAACTCTCTTTCATCCCGCACATAACCTTCTCTCTCACTTATTCCCGGATATGAAGGAACGACCACGACCCGGTCAACAGGACCGGGTCTGTCTTGAAGATACTCCTGGTGCCACGCCCTTCCCAAAAGAACAATCTCAGCTTCCGCAAAAGTCTCACGAAGGGCTTGCAATGCAGGTAAACAGAAAATAAAGTCTCCAAGAGCATTAGCTCTTAATACCACGATTTTTTTTATCATACTACAACTAAATCAAAATACTGTTTGTCAAAATTGATCTAATGCTGGTCTGTGCTTAAAAACCAGTTGGTAAGATATATAAAAAAAACCGTTTAAGATATTTTTAAAATTATAGGTAATTTATTGAATCCAACTACTATTTTACAACCTCAGAATTTGAATTACACAGGCCCAAAAGATAAGCTTTTGCAATTACATGTTCCTCCATCATTTCTTCAACCTGTTCTCTTTCCGTCTCAGCAGGCAAGTCTAAAACAGTGTCAAGCGCATACACACGATACCAGTAGTGATGAATGCCTTCGAAATATTTAGGGCAAGGACCCTCATAACCAAAGCTGTGGTTATTTGCCAATCCCTCCATTGCACCTTCAGGTATAGATCCTTCTTTTATTTCAGTTGTTGTAGGTGGTATATTAAACAACATCCAATGTGTCCAAATGGGAATTGCATCTACATCTTCAAAAATCAATACGAGACTTTTTGCTTCTGCAGGTATTTCGTCAAAAAATAGCGGCGGACTGACATTTGGTCCAAGACAAGTATATTGTTTAGGAATTTCTTCTCCATTGCTAAATATGCTTCTGATTATCATTTTTACTCTTTTGAATTTTTTTAAAATTTATTTACTAAAAACGGGAATATTAGGTTATCATAAATTAAGGCAATGAGGCAAGTCTGCGAGAAATTTCTATAAAGTCTGCATCTGCATATGAATCGATAACAATGTCTGCCTGTTGCAATTTATCAGCTTCATGTGTTTCTGTAATAGCTACACATTTCATTTTCGCATTTTTTGCTGCTGCCACTCCAATTGGTCCGTCTTCAACAACGAAACAATCATTCGGAGCAAGTCCAAGTCTATCGGCTGCTTTTAAAAATATGTCTGGGGCAGGTTTGCTGTTTTTCACTTCGTCCCCTGTAACTAAAACATCAAAATATTGCAAAAAATTTAATTGCTTTAAAACCATTTCCATTTTTTCTTTTCTGGAACTGGTGGCAAGGGCAACTTTTACCGGGTAATTCGCCAGGCTTTTTAGAAAAGTTTCGGCCGCGTGCACCGGTTTTATGGGGTTGGCAGTGATAATGTCAACAAAATAATCAAACTTCTCTTTTAATATTCTTTTTACATCTTCTTCACCACTTATGCCTAAATGATTTTTAATTACATCAGCGCTTCTGACCCCTAGTATTGGCTGGTAATCTTCATAAGTGAGTTTTTTACCATAATTATTAAAGACTTTTTCCCACGCTAAATAATCTGCTTCTGTACTTATAATTAAAGTTCCATCCATATCAAAGATTACTCCCTTATAAGGAAGTTCGGCAGCATCAGTTACAGTAGCGGATTGTTTATGTTCCTTCATTTTATTGAAATTGTACCTTAAAAAAATTGAGCATGGTTAAAAAATTCAGCCATGTTTTTAAGGCGCGAAATAATGCTTTTTTTATTAAAATTTCAGAATAAAGAAGTCAAACAAAAAAACGGGTTAGAATTGGTCGGCAAAAAACAGAGTTACAGAAAAAATATAAACAAATTGCTAAACAAAAGTGTGAAACAATTTACCCATTCCTCTTTTTTTAATGGCACTTTACTTTTAAGAGAAAAACAAAGAGCATGAAAAACAAGGCACAATTATTTTCTTAAATGGAATGTTTTAAACTAACCCTTTAAAAAATAACAGGAAATAGATATGTCATTAACCCGGCATTTGGAAAATGTACGTAAGATTGGTGTGCTTAGAGCAAATGCCCTCGGTGATTTTATAGTTACTCTTCCGGCACTAAAAGCTATCCGGTCAGCGTATCCCGATGCTGAAATTGTTCTTTTGGGAAAACCTTGGCATAAACAGTTTTTAGTTCCTGGCCGCACTCCTGTTGATCGTGTTATTATTGTACCCATAAAAAAAGGCATCAGAACCGAGTCACATAAAGGTGAAGATGAAAATGAGGTAAATGATTTTCTGATACAAATGCAGAAGGAGCAATTTGATATCGTTATCAATTTGCAGGGAAATGGCATTTCGGCAAATCCTTTTATTAAAAAATTTAAAGCAAAAACAACTGTAGGTCTTACTTGTGAAAAATCAGAAAAACTGGATTTTTCTTTAGATTATTATTATTCTCAGAGTGAAGTTATCCGGTTTCTTGAAGTTGCAAAACTTATTGGCGCCAAGACAATTGATTTGGAACCGGAGATAAAAGTGTTTAGAGAGGATAAAGAAGAAATCGAAGAATTTGTGCTTGCATTAAATAAACCTTTTATCGTATTACACCCGGTAGCGGTTGATGTAAGGCGAATGTGGCCAATAGAAAATTATGCAGAGCTGGCAGATGAATTAAAGAAAAGAAACTTTGAAATTGTTTTTACAGGGGCTGTAGAAGACCGGGATGCAGTTGAACGAGTTATAAATAACATGAACTTCTCAGCAATTAACGCTTGTGGAAATTTTAGCTTAGGTGGGCTTGCAGCTTTGCTTTCAAAAGCGTCTGTGATGATTTCTGCAGACACAGGTCCTTTACACCTTGGCCGCGCAGTTAATGTTCCTACAATTGGCTTTTACTGGGCTCCTAATCTTATAAACTGGGGACCGTTAACACGAGCTATTCATCGTCCGCTAATTTCATGGAATATGGCTTGCCCTCTTTGTGGCATTGTTCCAAATGATCCTTATCCATTTGAACCTCATAGCGAGACTTGTGATCACAAAATTTCTTTTGTTCGTGATATTACCGTAGAGCAGGTGCTAGAGGCATTAGACAGCTTAACAATTAATGAGTATCATAAGAGCACTAACAAGGTGGAATGAAAAATATATTCACAATAAAAGGATAAATATTATTTGCAGATAGATAGCTTAATAGTAGCATTGCCTAGTATCAGAATTGGTACGACCGACGCAACTGATAGGCCATTCTGGTTTCTGAGTAGCATCTAAAAATTGCTTTTGAACTTATTTTAAAAACTTAATTAAGGCATTAAATAAACAGGAAGGAATGAAAATAAATAAACCATTACGAATATTAACCTGGCACATTCACGGCAGTTACCTCTATTATCTTACACAAACGCCCTGTATATTTTATTTGCCAAAGAAGAACAGCACTGAAGAAGGGTATGGTGGCAGGACACCCAGCTTTCCTTGGGGAGATAATGTAGTAGATGTACCCGCAGAAGATGTAAAAAACATAGAGTTTGATTGTATACTTTTTCAATCGAAAAAGAACTATCTTGAAGACCAGTATGCAATTTTGTCTGAAGAACAAAGAGCATTGCCTAAGATATACCTTGAGCATGACCCACCAAGAGAGGTGCCCACAGATACAAAGCATGTGGTAGACGACGCCGATATGTTGCTTGTGCATGTAACACATTTCAATAACCTGATGTGGAACAATAATAGTACGCCTTCTAAAGTGATTGATCATGGTGTGATGGTTGATAAGAATGTACAGTATACCGGGGAACTGAATAAGGGAATTGTAGTGATTAACGGCATTGTAAAAAGAGGCAGAAGATTGGGATATGACGTATTTGAAAAAGTACGAAAGCACATTCCGTTAGATATTGTTGGAATGTTTTCTGAAGATGCCGGAGGACTTGGAGAGATTAATAACAGGCAACTTTCTTCTTTTATTGCTAAATACCGTTTCTTCTTCAATTCCATAAGGTACACAAGTCTTGGACTTTCTGTATGTGAAGCGATGATGACAGGAGTGCCTATTGTAGGTCTTGCAACCACAGAAATGGCAGTGACAATTAAAAATGGTTATTCAGGATACGTACATACTGATGTAGATTTTTTGATAGAAAAAATGCAAATGCTTTTAGACGACAAAGACAAAGCTTTTGAGTTAGGAAAAGGTGCACAGGAAACTGCAAATGAAAGATTTAATATAGAAAGGTTTAAAACTGATTGGTTGAATACTTTTGAAGCAATGATTGAGGGTTCTGCAATGAAAAGTAAAATGTCAGTAACTATATAAAACATCATTTTTTGAAACAATAAATTTTAATAAACAAACCAAACACTTTTGAGCATTATGAACACGGTAAACGGAAAAGTAATAGTAGTAACAGGTGGCGGACAAGGATTGGGAGCAGCTATATGTCGCTCTTTGGCAGCAGATGGTGCAACGGTAATTGCAACAGATATAAAACCAGAAAATCTCACAAAAATAGAAGAAGAAATTAAGGGTACTGGTGGACATATTGAGAGCTACCAGATGAACGTCGCAGATGTAGATAATGTAACAGAAGTAATAGACAAGATAATAGATACATTTGGAAGAATAGATGCAGTAATAAACAATGCAGGAATTGATTATACGCTGGCAATTGATGAAATAAGCAATGACCAATTTAAACAGGTGATAGATGTAAATCTTGTTGGACCATTTAATGTATCTAAAGCTGTTTTTTCACATTTTAAAGCCAATGGCAGCGGACATATTGTAAACATTGCATCAACTGCTTCTAAAAGAACATGGCCAAATGCCTCAGCTTATCACGCCAGCAAATGGGGTCTTTTAGGCTTGAGCCATGCCTTACATTCAGAACTAAGAAAAGACAAAATAAAAGTAACAGCTGTTGTTGCCGGAGGTATGCAAACACCTTTTATACTTGAGCGTTTTCCTGACACCCCTTTAAATGTACTGCAGGATCCAAAAAATGTAGCAGACACAGTAAAGTTTGTTTTATGCATGCCTGAATCTTCTGTTATTCCTGAGGTGATGGTGGTGCCAATGACAGAAACTTCATGGCCTTAATTTAGACATAGGGTGTAAGGTTTAGGGCTAAGGTTTATTCAGGTTTCAATTAAATTGAATAAATCATATTAAATTTAATATTTATTTTTATGTCGTGGCCTTAAACCTTCTACCCTATACCTTAAACCTTCAACTTGTATGAAAGAAACGCTAAGTGATGTTATTGATAATTTCAAGAATCTAAAGGTTCTCGTTGTTGGCGATGCTATTCTTGATACTTATGTAAACGGTTCACCTGACAGGGTTAGCAGGGAGGCGCCGGTAATGGTGTTTAATGTACATGAACAGGAACATTACTGTGGTGGTGCTGCAAATACAGCAATCAACGTTGCTGCACTTGGTGCTGAAACTTACTTTCTTACTGTACTGGGAAAAGACTCAAGTTCACGAGAATTAATCGACGTTCTCAAAAAAAACAAAGTCAATACAGATTTTATAATCAGGGATAAAGGAAGGACTACCATCGCCAAAAAGAGAATTATGGCTTCTTCCCATATGTTGATGAGAATAGATGAGGGAACTACCACTGCCATCACCGACTCGTGTGAGAAAGAATTGCTGCAAAAAATTGGCGAAGTATATGAAAAAGTGGATGCGATAATTTTATCAGATTATGGTTTTGGCGTTATTACAAATCAACTTATAGAGGGAATAAAAGAAATTACTTGCCGTGAACGTAAAGCATTGGTAGCAGATGGAAGAGATGTAAGCAGGTTTAAAATTTTACACCCGGATGCAGTAAAACCTAATTACGAAGAAACCATTAAACTTTTGCATATAGATAAAGCGCATCAAAAGCGTGATGAACAAATAGCTGGATATGCAAAAAAACTACATGAAATAACAGGAGCAAATAAAGTAGCGGTAACACTTGATGCAGATGGGGTTTTGTTTTTGGAAAAAGGTAAAGAACCATATAAAATAATAGCAGTACCACAGGATAACAAAAAAGCGATAGGTGCGGGCGATACATTTACAAGTGCACTTGCTTTGTCTCTCGCGTCTAAAGTTAAGGGGGAAGTAGCTGCAGAAATTGCTGCTGCTGCTGCTGCGGTTGTGGTGCAAAAAGATGGGACTATTTGTTGTACAAACAGCGAATTAAAAGCTTATTTTACGGCTGTTCCAAAATACATTTCACAAGTTGACAGATTAAGTGAAATAGTAAATGATTTGAAAAAACAGGGTAAAAAAATTGTATTTACTAATGGGTGCTTTGACATCATTCATAAAGGCCACATTACTTTACTTAATAAAGCACGCGAAGCGGGAGATGTTTTAATTGTGGGAATAAATAATGATAACAGCATAAGAAAACTAAAAGGACCCGAAAGGCCGATAAATAACTTAGATGACCGGTTAACTGTTTTAGCTGGTTTGCAAAGTGTAGATTACCTGATAGCTTTTGAAGAAGAAAGCCCTGTTCATCTCATTAAGCAAGTTCATCCCCATGTATTTGTAAAAGGAGGAAATTATACAGAAACAACCATACCGGAAGCTGCGTTATTGAAAAAACTGGGGTGTGAGGTAAAAATAGTTCCATACTTAGAAGAACATTCTACCACCCACATTATTAATAAAATCCGTGACATTAATCACGAAGTAGAGATTGAAGTATCAGCAAACGAATTTTCAAAAGCAGGGTTGAATTAGTTTTTTTGTACCAGGCCTATAATCTTTAATAGGGCTTTCGTTGCGTCGCACTCTTGTACTTAAACAGCTTCTGTCATCAACTAAATCTTCATTTAAAAGAAGAAATGAAATCAAAAGATATACATATTCTCATACCAACCTATAAAAGAGTAAAGGCTTTAGCAGTTACTTTGACAAGCCTTTATTACCAGGCAGAAAAAAGTTTCGATATAGTTATTTCAGACCAGTCAGATGATAACATACTTGAAGAAGACCAAACCATACAAACCATAAAAAGGCTGCTGGAAATAAAAGGTCATCAAGTCTCGATTCTTAAAAATCTTCCTGCAAAAGGAATGGCACAACAACGCCAGTTTTTGCTGGAGCAATCTACTTCTAAATACAGCCTTTTTATCGATGATGATTTGATACTGGATGATTATGTGGTTCAGAATATGAAGCAGACACTTGAGAAGGAAAAAATTGGTTTTGTGGGATGTGCAGTTATCGGGCTAAGTTATAAAAATGATGTTCGTCCACACCAGCAAAATATAGAATTCTGGAAAGGAGAAATTACACCAGAAACAATTGTACCCAATAGCAATGAATGGGAAAGATACCGGGTGCATAATGCTGCTAACATTTATCACGTCAGTGAAAATTCAAAAGCCACACCTGATAAGCCTATCCCTTATAAAGTCGCGTGGGTGGGAGGTTGTGTTATGTACGATACAGAAAAGCTGAGAGAAATTGGCGGATTTTCGTTCTGGAGAGATTTGCCTGAAAAACATTGCGGAGAAGACGTGCTGGCACAGTTAAGGGTCATGAAAAAATATGGCGGCTGCGGAATTATTCCAAGTGGCGTTTACCACCAGGAATTAGAAACGACCGTACCTGACAGAAAAGTAAATGCACCTGAGTTCTTAGAAATTTAAAGTGCAGGTTTTGTGTTAAACGGCAATAGAAAGTTAGCGCAAAGAAGATTTTCAATTTAATTTAAATGAAAATAAAACTCTTTTTGCTGATGCATTGAAATCGATAAGTACAAGTGAGTGACACAACAGAAGCTCAATTGAAAGACGAAGTTGGTTACCAGAAAAATACAAAAATTAAGCTGAATCAGAATTAAAGAAGTTATGAATAACTATTCGAATCCTGTTGTTTCTGTAATTATGCCTACTTACAAGCATGAGCATTTTATACGCAGAGCAATTGCATCTTTACTTGCACAATCTTTCAGCAGTTGGGAATTAATCATCATTAACGATGGCTCTCCCGATGCCACTGAAGAAAAAATTCAGGATTACTTTGACGATGAAAGAGTACAGTATTATGTAAACGATGAAAATAAAGGTTTAGGTGCATGCATCAATTTTGGAATTGAAAAAGCGAAAGGTTCATTGATAACATATCTCCCTTCTGACGACGTAATTTATAAAGACCATTTACAATCTCTATACAATGCTTTTCAGCAAAATGAAAATGCTGTTTTGGCGTATTCCTCTATTCGACATTTTTATAATAGAAAATCTGAAGGCATTATAAACACTACATGGCTGCAACTGGTGCAGGTAATGCACAAAAAAACTTCAGACCGCTGGACAGAAAGAAATGAACTTGAAAGTGATGATTTAAACAGGTTATTCTGGAATAAACTAAAAGGTGAGCAAATCTGTACAGCACAACTGACTTGTGAGTGGGTCGACCATCCAAATCAGCGATATAAGATAATGCAGGAGCCAGTTGGCGGTATAAACACTTTCAGGTCGTATTACAATATTTCGCAGCCTTTAATTTATCATACTACAAAAGGCAATTTCATGAACGAGGTAAAGAGATATGCCTCCTATCGTGAAAGACCTTCTACGCCTCTTAAAAAAGACGGCTTAAAAATTCTTCTTGTCGGTGAGCTTGCATACAATGCTGAAAGGGTACTTGCTTTTGAAGAACAGGGGCACAAGTTATACGGATTGTGGATGGAACAGCCTTATTGGTATAACTATGTGGGCCCTCTCCCTTTTGGACATGTTGAAGACCTATCCGGAGAAAACTGGCAGGAAGAAATAAAAAGAATACAACCCGATGTAATCTATGCCTTGCTAAACTGGCAAGCCGTTCCTTTAGCGCACAAAGTTCTGAAAGCAAATACCGGAATTCCTTTCGTATGGCATTTTAAGGAAGGCCCATTTATATGCATGGAAAAAGGCACCTGGAATGAAATGATTGACTTGTATAACGAAGCTGATGGCCGAATATATACAAGCGATGAAATGCAATGGTGGCTCGAAGAATTTATCAGCAAACAAAAGCACTCGCTTGACCTCGTGCTGGATGGCGACCTGCCGAAAAAAGATTGGTTCAATCAGCATCAATCAAAGTTATTATCTGACAATACTCCGGGTGAATTTCATACGGTTGTTCCCGGCCGTCCTATAGGGTTGCATCCTCACAACGTAGTGGAACTGGCGGAGCAGAAAATCCATCTTCATTTTTATGGAGATTTTACCCATGGCCAATGGAAGCAATGGATAGAAAAAACGCACTTGATGGCTCCTGGTTTTTTGCATATTCATCCTAATGTAGACCAGGAAAACTGGGTAAAAGAATTTTCACAATATGACGCGGGGTGGCTGCATTTTTTCAAAAGTGAAAATAATGGTGAAATAAGAAGGTCAAACTGGGATGACCTGAATATTCCTGCCCGCATGGCAACACTTGCTTTAGCCGGCATTCCAATGCTGCAGGCAGATAATGAAGGACATATTGTTGCCACGCAGTCATTTGTAAAAAAACACAGGTTAGGCCTTTTGTTTGAAGATATGAAAGAGCTGGGGCAATTAATGCGTAACAGGGAATTAATGCTTACACTACGCGAAAATGTCTGGAGCCAAAGAGGATTATTTATGTTTGACAACCATGTACATACTTTGGTAGAATTTTTCGGGGAAGTAATTCAAAAACACCGCGACAAAGCAACAGAAATAACAGACAATTCAAAACCCCTATTTCCTCCAATTTCACAAAGAGCAGTGGCAGATAAAACCTATTATTCTCATCCTAAACCCTTACAATAATTAATAGATATCATTATTATTAAACTTTCCTGCTTTTTAATTTTACGGACTTGTCATAAAACTGCGGCTCTTTATTGCGTACCCATTTTATAAATTTTGCAATCTCTTCGTGTTGTTGCAATTTCTTGATAGTATTATAATGCCTTTTTAAATCCATCTCTGTAAATACAGCATGAATTTTATCATGACAGATTTTATGCATCAGAATAACGGGAGTATTTTTTCCACCTTTGCTTAAAGGAAGTAGATGGTGCCGGTTGCAAGGCTGGGCTATTTCGCGGCCGCATAAGGGACAAGTATTCTCAGGAACAGACACCATGCAATTTTATTGAGGAACAGCAGAATTGTATAGGTTGAAATCTCAATCAAAATACATTGGGATGTTTACATTTAAACCAATAATCAATAATCCCTCTAAAAGTAGACTTAATTTCTTCGAAACTTTTAGGCTTTTCAAAGAAGCCCTGCACGCTCATAAAGTATGCTTGTTTAACTACTTCTTTAGTCGCTGTAGTAGTCAAAAAAATAAAAGGAATACTCTTACGCTTTAAATTTTCATCATTATTTATCTTATCCCTCAACTCAATTCCGTTTAGTACGGGCATGTTTATATCACAAAATATAATAAATGGCTTATCAGAAGTTGTTCTCAAATAAGATAAAGCCTCGTTTCCGTCAGAAAGAAATTTTACCTGGTTCGTCAATTGTAATTGCTCAATCGCTTCAGAATATAATTCCTGGTCATCTAAATCATCATCAATAAAAACAATAGGACCAGATGTGGGCATCTAATATAATTTAATTCAAAAGTAATGTGCTGTTAGTTGAACAATTATAACCGGTAATAGTTTTAACATTAAAATTCGATTAAAATACTAAATGAATTAGTCATAGACCTTTTTTTATAAAAATTATTTATTTATTAAAATAACAGAAGAAGAAATACGTTTAAATGTGTAATTTTTTATCAACTAAACTTCAACGATGTTAACAGGAACTGCGGAAAGATTTAAATTAGTTTCGTACGAGGAAGCCTCACCAAAAGTGAGATCAATATATGATCAGACTATGCAAACACTACAATTACCATTTGTATTAAATTGGTTTAAGTGCCAGGGAAACAACGCAACTTTACTCGAGGGAAACTGGACAAAACTAAGATCAACCTTATTGGAAGGGAACGTGCCAAATATTTTAAAGCAATTGATTATATATAATGTATCGCAGGAAAGGGGATGCGATTATTGTGCGAAAGCTCACGGTATTTTTGCTGACAGTATGAGTGGCCTACTTTCTCCAGATGAAAATTTTAAAGTAACTGATGACTTAGACTCTCCAGTTTTACCTGATAGTTATAAAACTGCCATTAAAATTGTTACTAAAGCTGCAATCAATACAAATCAATTAACAGAAGAAGATTTTGAAGAGCTTGCAAAAGATGGATTTACTGACGAAGAAATACAGGAGCTGATGGCTCAGGCTGATTTGGTAAATATGTTAAATACGATTGCTACCATATCTGGGATAAAAGTAGATAATGAACTGCTTGAAACAGAATTTTAAGAATTTTAATAAATACAAAATGTCTTGATTAACGGAAGCGACCAAATATTCAGGATAACCTACGAAGCATTCTCTAAATTCTCGAACAATTTAAACAGGTGCCGCACATTTGAAGAAATAGCAGAATGTTTTACTGTTAATCTTAAATATCTTTTAAACTATCATATCTTCAGAGCAACTTATTGCCGCAACGACATAAATGTGCATTTAGTTTCAATTACAGGTAAAACAACTGTTACTATTGATAAACAGCCGGGATACCTGGAGTATGAAAAAGAACTGCTCAACGAGATGGTTCCAAAGCGATGGTCAGATCTGAGTTCATTTCAACTGCCTGGTTATTTTTATTCGATAACAGATGAACAGCCTGAACTTTGGGGATGGAACTTTGCTAATGAGGACAGAAAAATACTCATTTCCGTTTTGTCTGGGGCAAGAAAAAGGTTTAATCAAAAAGACATTACTTTTTTAAAGCTTGTTTCCGATAACCTGGAAACAAAACTGCTGGAACTTTGTCTTATTAAAGAATTGGATGAAAAAAATAATATAATAACTGCAATCAATAGAGATCAACAGAAAGTGATAGAAGAGAGAACCAGGGAAATTGCAATTAAAAACAAAACACTTCTTGAAATTTCGGTTTTAAATGCTCATAATGTACGCGAGCCTCTTTCCCGCATATTAGGATTGGTAAACATGCTTGATGATGAAGAAACTGATGAACTAATAAAAGAAGTTATTCCGTTATTAAAAACTTCTGCAAATGATTTGGATCTTGCATTGCAGGATGTAATTAATCATGCTACAAAAGACCTGTCAAAATTAAAAGCGTAAGGAATGACTAAAAAAGTAATGCTTGTGGATGATGTGCCGATATCAAATTTCATTATGAAAAAAATGATTCATAAAGTGGCTCCCGATTGCCAGATACTTGATTTTACTTTGCCCGAGCAAGCAATTAAAAGCATAGAGGAAAACAACCCTGATTTGATTTTTCTTGATCTGAACATGCCTGTTATCGACGGATGGAAATTTTTATACTTAATGAATGAGAATAATTTAGAAAACAAAGTCTACATTCTCACTTCCTCTACGAGCGAATTAGACTTGCAACAATCTAAACAATACAAAAATGTCGTAGGTTTTCTTGTTAAACCTGTCAATATCAGTAATCTGCCTGATCTTTTGAAAGTAATGGAATAGGTTGAAGATGGGGGCGATTCAAATTTCCCAATAAACTTCCTCAACAACTACCTGCAGTAAAAAAATCTGCAGGTATTTTTTTGTTGGGTAAATTAATATCCGATATAAAACTTTTTGACCTAATTATTATTATTTTGTGTTTTCTAACCAACTGCTTTTGTAATGAGAAAAGGGCGTCTGGAAGCTTTTAGCGATGGCGTTATTGCCATTATTATTACAATAATGGTATTAGAATTAAAGGTGCCACACGGAGAAGATATCGCGTCGCTAAAACCGCTGGTGCCTATAATAATAAGCTACGTTCTCAGCTTCATCTATATTGGCATTTATTGGAACAATCACCATCACATGATGCAAGGTGTTGAGTCTATCAACGGAACTATTTTGTGGGCAAACCTTCACTTGCTTTTCTGGCTTTCTTTAGTTCCTTTTGTTACAGCATGGATGGGTGAAAACCATTTCGCTCAGGTTCCTGTTGCATTGTATGGATTTGTTTTGCTGATGAATGCAATCGCTTACTCCATTTTATCTAATTTGTTGATAAAACGTCACGGAAAAAATTCAGCCTTAGCTCTTGCTGTTGGCAGCGGAACGAAAGGTAAAATCTCTGTCGCTATTTATATCACTGCTATTTTATTATCTCTGGTTAGTTGGTGGATGGGCTTTCTATTGTATGTTGTAGTTGCAACTATCTGGTTTATTCCTGACAAAAGAATAGAAAAGAAGCTGGATCATGAGCCGTATGCTGAGGAAAAATTGTAATGTCTAAATAAAGCTATTTCCTGTTTGGCAGAAGACTTCCTTCACATGATCTTGTTCAAACATCGGACGTTTCACTTCAGTAAATGAATAATTATTTTTGGCTTACAAATTTTAAAATCATTTACCGCTAAGCTTTCTTAATCCACGTTTAAAAGAACTTTTATACGTTTTCCAAGATATGAGAACTAATTTTTATAGCTTTTTTTATCTATAAACCTTTGATGTTTTAACTTCATTTTTAACAATCATCCTATATCTTCATCAATGTAATGGCAATGTCACTTGACTTTTATTGCTCATATTTATATAAAAAAAATTAAAGAAAATAAAACTTTTAAATTTTTAAGATGCAACTTTAAATAGTTTTATCAGTCTTATATGTAAAGTTTTTGTTTTCTGTTTTATTTAATATCCTTCTGTAATTCCGGCTTTCGGAGACATGTCCTTTGATAATCGTGGTACATGTTTTGTTAAATCCCAATATTCTCTAAAATAATTGCAAAAATGTAAACAAATACATAAAATAAATATTTAATACTTGTGAAAAAATCTACGCTGGATTGTTTAAAAAAAATATCGGGAGGAAATATCTTAAAGTTTTGTTTTTCTGTAATTATTTTGGGAATTATCGGTTTCCCTGCCTTAGCCCAGACTTCTACTAAATCTATCTTATTTGAGCAAACCTCTGAGTCAGCAGATATAGAACAGGGGAGCTCACAAAGCTTGCTTGAGTACATTTCTACTTCAGACAATACTCCCGTAAGCGCCAAATTAAGTGCAGTTGATAATGTTGGAAGTATACCTACCTGGCTTACTGTTAACGGCAAATTTTTAAATGGAATTAGTTATACCACAGGTTCTGAAATCTCTTTTGACTTCGATGCCACCAACCTTTCTGTAGGCACCTATTATGCTACAGTAACTGCTTCTGCTTCAGGATATAATAATGCAGTACTCGATATTAAAATGAGTGTTGTAGCAGGGTCTTCAGGCACTTTGGCAAACTTTAAAGTGAACTTCCAGGATTCGGCAACGAAAACTCCTGTTGGCTGGCTTCGTGATTTTGGACAACCGTTTGGCCAACGCACTTCTGCTTCCCAGGGAAGCGGTAACCTATACGGATGGATAAAGAGGTCTGACAAAACGCTTCTTGATCTTACAAAGAATGGCCGGAAAAGAACATCTCCATCTGATACTTTACTGGCAACTTTAATGCATATGCAGGCAAGTGACCTGTCTACCTTTAGTGGAACACGAATTGAAGGAATATGGCAGGCCCAGGTAGCAAACGGTAATTATGAAGTAACGGTGTCTGTGGGGGACGGAACACAGACTGACAGCAGACATTCTATAAATGTTGAGGGCATTAATGCTATCTTAGGCTTCGTTCCAACAACAACTGTCAGGTTTAAATCAGCAAAAGTTATTGTTTCTGTATCTGATGGATATTTAACTGTTGATGCGGCAGGAGGCACTAACACCAAAATAAACTGGATTATCATTAAGCCATACATGGGCAAAAGACCATCTGTGGTATCAGTAAACCCGGATAACAGTTCTGTTAATGTCAGTGAAAATACCTCTATATCAACCAGTGTTTTAAAACTACCTAATAGTGGAATAAACAATGCTACCATAACCACTAATAATGTATACCTCACTGACGAAGGAACAGGCAACCTAATTCCGTCCAATGTTAATGGAACAGGTGGAGGAGATGCCATAACATTGGTACCGGCTTCTCCATTACAACTAGGCACTACCTATAGATTTACTATTACTTCAGGAGTAAAAGATCTATCAGATTCTTCATTCATCCCTTATTCTAGTACATTCACTACCGGGTCAACTGCGGTAAATGAGTCAACAAAGGCAGAGTTCGACCAGATTGATCTTCCTAATGCCGTTGGTCAACATTCAAGCCTTACTGTTGGCCCTGACGGCAAGTTGTATGCTTTAACTATCGACGGAATTATAAAGAGATTTACAATTAACCCTGATGGCACATTAGGAACTCCTCAATTAATATATTCTTTACAGGATGAATATGGTACCCGCAGTCGGTCCTCTGCTACCAACCTGGTTGCATGGGTTACACATAGTACTTTTCTCTTTTTGGGCGCTCCTGACTGGGATGGTAAACTAAGCAGGCTTAGCGGACCAAACCTGGAAACAGTGCAGGATGTATTGATCAACCTGCCAAGATCAAAAAAAGACCACCTTACCAATAGCATTGCTTTTGGACCGGACCGTGCTTTGTATTTTACACAAGCCAGCACCTCGGCAATGGGAAGAGCAGATCAGACATGGGGTAACAGAAACGAACATTTACTCAATGCTGCAGTTTTAAGGCTGGACGTATCTAAACTAGGACCTCTTCCTTTAGATGTGAAAACTACAGATGGTGGAGGAACTTATAATCCTTACAATGCCAATGCTCCTTTAACCATTTATGCCTCCGGCATCCGAAATGCTTATGACCTTGTCTGGCATAGTAACGGAAGTCTCTATGCTGCAGCAAATGGTTCTGCTGCAGGAGGTAACACACCAGCATCGGTAAGTGGCACTCTAAGGCCAGACGGCACTACCTACAACGGGCCTGTTATCCCAGCTTTGACAAACGTGCAGCAAACACAAAAAGACTTTCTTTTCAGAGTTGTGAAAGGAGGTTATTATGGCCACCCTAACCCAACACGAGGAGAATATGTGATGAATGGAGGAAATCCTACCGATCTTATAGACCCGGCCCAGGTAAATGGTTACCCTTCAGGAACTGCACCAGATCCTAATTACCGCGGATATGCTTATGACTTTAAAACCAATGCGTCTCCAAACGGTTCGATAGAGTATAAAAGCAACACTTTTAACGGAGCGTTGAAAGGCAAGCTTCTTATTGTAAGGTACAGCCAGCACGATGACATTATTGCCCTCACTCCCGGTGGTCCAAATAATGATATAATAAGTGCCACAGAAGGTTATCAAATACCGGGTTTTTCAGGATTTAATGACCCATTAGAGCTTACAGAAGATACAACCAAAGGCAATATATATTTATCAAACTATGGAGGTGATGGTAAAATTGTTTTGCTCAGACCACGCACCACAATTCAGCAAGTAAATATAAAAACACTGAGTCCTATAGCAGATGCATTTGTAAGAAACGGAAGTTATGCAGGAAAAAATTATGGAAGTGATACCAGCTTGATTGTAAAATCATCTGCCTCTTCCGGATATTCAAGAGCTACATACCTCAAATTCAGATTAGATAGTATCAGCAAAGTAAACAAAGCAGTTTTACGTGTATATGGAAAAAATACTGAGAACTTTTCAGCTATTAAAATTTCCGCCTTTGGCTTAAATAATGACTCCTGGACTGAGAAAGGAATAACATGGAGTAATGCTCCTGCACCAGAGGCCCCTTCATTAAGTACTACAGGCGTTACTGATCAGTTGAAGTATTACGAATTTGATGTTACTGATTTCGTTAAAAGTCAATTTTCAGGGGATTCAATTGTCAGCTTAGTAATAAAGGATACAGCTAACCAAAATAAGAATCTTAGTTTTAATAGTAAAGAAAACTCGAGTTTCCCTCCTCAATTGTTAATTACCACTGACACGGTAACCCAATCTTTTGCAACATCTAATACAGTGTCTCCAACTGCCGACGCCTCTGTTCGCAATGGAAGCTATGCCGGCAACAATTATGGCAGCGACACAACATTACTCGTAAAAAGTTCGACTGTAAGCGGCTATAGCCGGTCAACTTATCTTAAATTTTCTCTTGCCAATATAAGTAAGGTTAGTCTTGCTAAACTTCGTCTATATGGAAGAAATACTGAAAATAGTTCTATAATAAATATTTCTGCCTTCGGCGTGGCCAACGATTCATGGACAGAAAGTGGAATAACAAACAGTAACGCTCCTGCTGCATCAACAGCTGCTTTAAGCTCTGCCGGTGTTAATGATCAAGCCAAATATTATGATTTTGATGTGTCCGGTTTTGTTAAAAGCGAATTTGCAGGTGATAAAACAGTTAGTTTTCTGATAAAGGATCCATCTAATCAAAATAAAACACTGACTTTTAATAGTAAGGAAAATTCTATGTATCCTCCTCAGTTAATTATTACTCCTGACTCATCAGCTACATCTTATATGGCACGAAGTATCAGGAAAACATCGGCTGCACAGACGACACCAAAAAGGCCTTCATGTGATGACCCGGCTGATGAGGTAATTCCGGCAGAAAGTACAGTGCTTCCACTAGCCCTGGCAAATAATGTAGAAAAACCAAAAGTTTACCCAAATCCTCTACATAAAAAATTCAATATTCAGTTCCCTGTTAAGTATACCGGAAATTACGCTCTTCAGATTGTAGATGCTGTCGGTAAAACATTCGAAATAGGTAAATACCAATTGAAACATGGAGGATCAACCATAGAGGTCAATATATCAAACCTATCATTGAAGCCTGGAGTTTATTTCCTAAAGGTAATTTCAGATGCTAAAACAGAACTTATTAAGCTGATTGTTCAATAGGGCTTTAGAAAACAATAAAACATCCATTTACGATTTTATAAGTAAATGGATGTTTTATTGTTTTACATTTTAGCTATAAACATTAAAATAGCATTTAAACATATGCAATATCTATTCTGAGTGATAACGTTATTTTTAATTTTATTCAACTAAAAAGGCAGGTGGGATTGTAACCCAACAAGGATTAGTAATATCCTCAACTGCCTGCATTTTATGATTTATTTACAGCAACTTTTTGCTGAATCAACAGTATATTTAAAAGAAAAAAGAAAGTTCGCGGCAAGTAATTTTTGACCTGTAGTTAATATAAGCAACGGTTCAGGCTTTTTACAATTATCATATTTGAACGTCTTAGTGACAATCAAATAACTCCAATATCCGCAAAAAACTAATACTATTTTAGGTTCCAATATTCTCATGATACCAGTGCTCATGTATTTTTAATTGAATGGTGACCAACAATATTAATGGTGAAAAAATTTATACATTTTAATTTAAGAAATTTTGCTCTCAACAATGTTATTAAATTCTGTACAGCACTATTTATTTTGGGCAATACTTATTCCCCGGTTTTATCACAGTCAGTTACAAAATCTATCTCTTTCGCTCAATTTTCGCAAAGTGCAGAAGTAGAACAGGGAAAAACGCAAAGTTTGCTTGAATACATTTCAACCTCAGATAATATTCCTGTCAACGCTCATCTAAAGGCTCAGGATAACGCAGGCAGTATTCCAGGGTGGCTTTCTGTAAATGGGAATACTCTTACCGGAATCAATTATACAACAGGCTCTGAAATTACCTTTGATTTTGATGCCACTAACCTTTCGATAGGCACCTATTATGCTACAGTAACTGCTTCTGCAGTGGGATATGATAATGCGGTACTCGATATTAAAATGAGTGTTGTAGCAGGGTCGTCAGGTACTTTGGCAAACTTTAAAGTGAATTTCCAGGATCCCACAACAAAAACTCCTGTTGGCTGGCTTCGTGATTTTGGGCAATCCTTCGGGCAACGAACTTCTGCTTGCCAGGGCAGTGGTTACGTTTTTGGATGGATAAAGAGGTCTGATAAAACACTACTTGATCTTACAAAGAACGGCCGGAAAAGAAGTTCTCCATCCAATGTTCTACTGGCGACTTTTATGCATATGCAGGCAAGTGACTTGTCTACCTTTAGTGGAGCACGTGTTGAAGGAATATGGCAAGCCCAGGTAGCAAATGGTAATTATGAAGTAACCGTTTCTGTAGGTGATGGTATGAGAACGGACAGTAAACATTCTATTAATGTTGAGGGCATTAAGGCTATCTCGTGCTTTGTTCCAACAACCACTGCAAGGTTTAAGTCAGCAAAAGTTATTGTGTCTGTATCTGATGGTTATTTAACTGTGGATGCAGCAGGAGGCACCAATACCAAAATAAACTGGATTATCATTAAGCCATACATGGGTAAAAGACCATCGGTGGTCTCAGTAAATCCAGCCAACAGTTCTGTTAATGTCAGTGAAAATACTTCTATATCAACCAGTCTTTTAAAACTACCCAACAGTGGAATAAACAATGCTACCATAACCAGGCACAGCGTTTTCCTAACGGAAGAAACAACCGGAGCGCAGGTACCGTCACACGTTAATGGAACAGGTGGAGGAGACGCCATAACATTGGTACCTGCTTCTCCTCTAAAACTAAATACTGTTTATAGATTGACTGTTAGCCCAAAAGTGAAAGATCTCTCAGATTCTTCATTCATCCCTTATTCCAGTACATTTACCACTGGTTCAACTTCCGCTATTAACACGGCAAATGTTCAGTTCGACCAGATTGATCTTCCTAATGCCGTTGGTCAGCATTCAAGCCTTACTGTTGGCCCTGACGGCAAGTTGTATGCCTTAACTATCGACGGAATTATAAAGAGATTTACAATTAACCCCGATGGCACACTAGGAACTCCTCAATTAATATATTCTTTGCAGGATGAATATGGTACCCGNACACAGAGACTGGCAATAGGCCTTGCTTTTGACCCCTCGGCAACTGCTACCAACCTGGTTGCATGGGTTACACATAGTACTTTTCTCTTTTTGGGCGCTCCTGACTGGGATGGNAAACTAAGCAGGCTTAGCGGACCAAACCTGGAAACAGTGCAGGATGTATTGATCAACCTGCCAAGGTCTAAAAAAGACCACCTTACCAACAGCATTGCTTTTGGACCGGACCGTGCTTTGTATTTTACACAAGCCAGCACCTCGGCAATGGGAAGAGCAGATCAGACATGGGGTAACAGAAATGAACATCTACTCAATGCAGCAGTTTTAAGGCTGGACGTATCAAAACTAGGACCTCTTCCTTTAGATGTGAAAACTACAGATGGTGGAGGAACTTATAATCCTTACAATGCCAATGCTCCTTTAACCATTTATGCCTCCGGCATCCGAAATGCTTATGACCTTGTCTGGCATAGTAACGGAAGTCTCTATGCTGCAGCAAATGGTTCTGCTGCAGGAGGTAACACACCAGCATCGGTAAGTGGCACTCTAAGGCCAGACGGCACTACCTACAACGGGCCTGTTATTCCAGCCCTGACGAATGTACAGCAAACGCAGAAAGACTTTCTTTTTAGAGTTGTGAAAGGAGGTTATTATGGCCATCCTAACCCAACACGAGGAGAATATGTGATGAATGGAGGAAATCCTACCGATCTTATAGACCCCGCCCAGGTAAATGGTTACCCTTCAGGTACTGCACCCGATCCAAATTACCGCGGATATGCTTATGACTTTCTCGAAAATGCGTCACCAGACGGTTCAATAGAATATAAGAGCAATATTTTCAACGGGGCCCTTAAAGGAAAGTTACTTATCGTAAGGTACAGCCAGCACGATGATATTATTACACTCACCCCGGGAGGTACAAAAAATGATATAGTAAGTGCTACAGAAGGTTATCAGATACCGGGTTTTTCAGGATTTAATGACCCATTAGATCTTACAGAGGATACAAAAACGGGAAATATTTACGTATCAGAATATGGAGGAGACGGAAGAATTACTCTACTGCGGCCGAAAACTATAATAAAGGTTCCGGTAACAGCAAGCCTATCCCCTATTGCCGATGCTACAGTAAGAAATGGAGTATACTCCCGCATAAATTTTGGTAGTGATACCACTTTAACCATTAAAGGCTCCGCAAGTTCAGGTAATTCATTTTTTACTTATCTTAAATTTTCAGTCGATAGTATTAGCAAGGTTGATAGGGCAGTGTTACGACTTTACGGAAAAAATATTCAAAATTTTGCACCGATAAATATTTCTGCTTTTCCTGTTGACGACGATAAATGGACAGAAAAAGGCATTGCGTGGCATAATGCGCCGGCTTCTGAAGAAAGTCCTGCGAGTTCAGTACTAGTAGATAACGAATTGAAGTATTATGAATTAGATGTAACAAATTTTGTGAGGACGAAACTAACTAAAGATAAAGTGGTAAGCCTGGCTATAAAAAACATAGCTGATGACAATAGAAATTTATCGTTTAATAGTAAAGAAAATAATCATTTTCCTCCACAATTGGTCGTTACGACCGATACTATAAGCCAGGCGATCAATGGCAACAATGTAAGGATCACTATGCCTGTTAGATTATCTACAATAAATCCTTCATGTGATGACACCTCGGTAATAACACCTTACCTTCCCCTTGCCCTTGCTAATTACTTAGAAAAAACGAAAGTGTATCCTAACCCCACAAGCAAGAAATTTAATATTCAATTTGGAAGAAGGTATGATGGAAACATTACTCTACAAATCGTTGACGCACTTGGAAAGACATTTGAATTAGGAAATCGGCAGCTAAGACCAGGAGAAACTCAAATACCGGTTGATATATCACGTTTAGCGCTACCAGCGGGAGTTTATTTCCTTAAAATTTCTTCTGATACTAAAACCGAACTAATAAAATTAATCATACAGTAATGACGTATTTGCCCCAACTTTTTCTATTCCAGCATAGTACTGTTTCGACAGAATTGTGGGGATTTTATATCAAGGCTTCACGGCTGTTTCTCTAATCATTTTATTAGTGCAAAAATTAAATAAAACTACTTGCATTTGTGATTTATATATTTTAATTTTAAAGGCTCATTCTTTACAAAATTTCTTACTAACCTGCTTATAATCCCCGATATAGCAAGGCTATTATCTGCACAATTTTTCTAATTGACAGACAAAGGCTCTACATATTTTTACGGCACAGAAGTTTTTTAAGGAAATGAAGCCTTCTCGAGATTTATAAGATGTGCTTTAGATGTTGACGGCAATTTTATTTCACTTAAAAATACAATTATGTCACCATCATTTAATCGTCTTACAGACATTCCTCCCTAGCCGCTATTCCATGCGGTTTCAGAAGATAAGTAATCAATATATTAAATCTTTAAATAGTATAATTATGAAAAAGATGATACTTTTTTGTTTAGTTGTAAATCTTCTGCTTCTTTCACATACCAATTTGAAAGCTCAGAATTGGGTAAATGGAGGTAATACCCTTAGCGCAAATGGCAAATTAGGTACTAAAAGCAACTATTCCCTTATTTTTATTACAAACAATACAGAGCGTGGCCGAATTACCAACGGGGGTAATTGGGGCTTCGGCACTAGTAGCCCTGGTTCAAAATTGCATGTAAATAGTGCGAGTGGGGCAAGTCCATTCAGAGCGTCAATTAACGGTTCAACTAAATTGTACGTTGGTGGAAACGGAGGTCTTTCAATCGGCAGTAGCTCCACTCCGCCTTCTAATGGCTTATATGTTTCAGGAAACGTAGGAATAGGGACAAGCACGCCATCTTATAAATTGCATGTTGTTGGCAACGCTACAATTACCAACGGCCTTTATGTTCAGAATTATGGAACTGCAACTTACAACTATTCAGGCTCATGGGGTACCTGGAGTTATGGAAGTTATGGGGGTACGTATTCTTATGGGCCTACTTATGGAGTGTTTGGTTCAGGAACTGCATCTTCCGGAAGTTACGGTGTGTATGGTACGGGAGGTACTTATGGTGTTTATGGCACAGGCAATACTTATGGCGTTTATGGTAAATCGAAGTATTTAGGAGTTTATGGCGAAGGCGATTCGTATGGGCTTTTCGGCTATAGCAGTAGCTCTTTAGGAGTATATGGTAGCGGCCAAAGCTACGGGGTTTATGGTTACAGCTCGGGGGGAAATGGTTCTGATCCATATTATCCTGCTGGCGTCTATGGTTATAATGGATCTTATGGTTATGGCGTGGGAGGTTATGGTACTAATGGTTCCGGAGTTTTTGGGTATTCTTCAAAATATTATGCTGGTTATTTCTCCGGTAATGTATTTACTACTGGCTCTTATCTGCCTTCCGACCGCGCACTTAAGCAGGATATTACTGATTTGACAAGCGCAATGGACATCATTAGTCAACTCCATCCAAAGTCATACAATTTCCGGCAAGATGGAAATTACAAACTTATGAACCTTCCATTGGGAAAACATTATGGACTGATCACAGAAGATTTGGAACAGATACTTCCCAGCCTCGTAAAACAAACAAAGTTTGATACGCGGATGGCTTTACCAAGTGTAAAACAAGAACCAGGGGTAACAAAAACCTCTGCTCCGGCGCAGGCTTCAGAGACTATAGAATTTAAAGCCCTGAACTATACAGAGCTTATTCCTATTATGATTAAAGCAATGCAGGAACAGGAAGCTAAAATTGAGGCTTTAACTCAACTGGTAAATAAGTTGCAAAACGCTAATCCTGAAGCAACTGTAAAACTATCAGGAATTTCTTTGGGTCAAAACGTGCCTAATCCTCTAAACGGTAGCAGTACCAGGATTAATTACAACATACCCACAGGAATAACTACAGCAGAGCTTGTATTTTCTAATGCCGCAGGGCAAAAGATAAAACAAATTCAACTAAACAACAGCGGCCTGGTTGATATAGATACTTCGTCTCTAAGCGCAGGTACTTATTTTTATACTTTATACATTAATGGCAAATCTTACGATACAAAAAAAATGGTCATAAACAGGTAATAGATAAATATTCTTACTTATAAAATTAAAACAGGATTTGAACTTTCAAATCCTGTTTTAATTTTAACCAAATTTTCCGCAGCTGTAACACTTCGTCTATAACACAACTAGTTTTATCTTTTAAAGCTATTCAGTACAAACATAAAATTGATTATTGCACAGTAGATTATGTTTGTGGCTTACTATTTGCGCAAAATCAAAAATTACTTTTTTTGCTATGAAATATATTTTTTACTTATTATTTATTTTATCTTCCTATCATTCCTATTCGCAATCCGTTACTCGCGGACCTTACCTTAACGTTGCTACAGAAAACAGCATTATTATACGCTGGAAAACTAATACAGCAACTGACAGCAAGGTCAGTTTTGGCACAACAGCAGGCAAACTGGACCGATCTATAATTGTCGACTCACTTACCAGCGAACACATTGTACAACTTTCAGGACTTGCAACTAACACTAAATATTATTATTCCATTGGCTCTACCAGTCAAACCCTGCAGGGTGATACAGATAATTATTTTAAAACTGCACCTGCTGTTGGCAGTAATCAAAAGGTGAGAATATTAGCAATGGGTGATATGGGCAATAATTCAACTAATCAAAAAAGTGTAAGAGATGCTTATATCAGTTATAATAAAAACAGCCTCACAGATATTTGGATGCTGCTAGGGGATAACGCTTATGAAAAGGGCACCGAAAGTAATTACAATACCAACTTTTTTGGTGTGTATCAGCAAAAAATTAGTAAAAATCACGTTTTATGGCCTGCCCCCGGCAATCACGATTATGCTGATAATGCTTCGCGGCAAGCTGATCATAATATTGCTTATTATAATGTATTTTCTTTGCCTGCTAATGCAGAAGCAGGTGGCGTTGCATCAAATACAGAAGCATATTATTCTTACAATTATGCTAATATACATTTTGTCTCATTAGACTCGTACGGATGGGAAAGCGGCAGCACCAGGTTGTATGATACTCTCGGTGCACAGGTAAAATGGTTGAAGCAGGATCTAGCAGCAAATACACAACCTTGGACTGTTGTATATTTTCATCATCCCCCATTTACCAAAGGTTCACACGATTCTGATGCGGAGCCTGAACTTATAAAGATGAGGCAAAACCTGGTGAGAATTTTAGAACGTTTTAAAGTAGACCTCGTTTTAAATGGGCACAGCCATAGCTATGAAAGAAGCTATTTATTAAATGGCTTTTACGGCTCGTCAGCTACATTTAACGAGTCGACTGATGCATTAAATAGTGCAAGCGGCAAGTATGATGGAACTAATAATTCATGTCTTTATATAAAAAATCTCACTGAAGCGCGTAATGGAATTGTATACGCAGTTGTAGGATCATCAGGAAAACTGGACGAATCTTCACCTGGCTATCCTCATAAAGCAATGAGCTATTCAAACATTACTGTTGGTGGTGCTCTTGTTATAGAAATAGAAAACAACCGGCTTGATGCAAAATGGATAGGCAGCGATGGTGTTGTACATGATAACTTTACTATGATGAAGCAGGTAAATAAAGTCACCGATACAACCGCTTTGACAGCATCTGGTATAACTTTAACTGCATCATGGATTGGAAGTTATAAATGGTCAACCGGCGAGACAACACGTTCCATCACCATTAGCCCCTCGGCAAATACTGTTTATACTGTAAAAGACAATCTTAACTGTTTAGCTGATAAATTTAATATTACTGTTCCTTATCAAAATTTCAAATTAAAAGCCACTCCCAATCCGGCTTCAACAGAGTTTGTTTTAAAAATCGAAAGCCCTGAAACTTCTAACGTAAATATACTTGTAACTGATATACATGGAAGAAAAGTGCACCACGGAATAGGTACTGTTTCTCAGAATTATACTTTTGGAAGAAATTTTTTATCAGGCGTATATATAGTACATGTGAGCCAAGGCAAAAATGTGCAGACGCTTAAAGTCGTTAAAAACAATTTAGAATGAAAATTTTTCATTAAAGCTTCTAGTGAGAAGTGTCAATATAAAATGCCAGTTATTACCAGCACGGAGTTGACCAGCAGTAGCAGTACCTGAGGTAATACTTATAAATATCTTTTTTACTACCTGATAATAATTTTTTATTCCAATTACTTGTATTTTTTTCTTACAATAAATTATTAGATGTAAATTGAAATAAGTTACAAGTTGGAAGATTATAAAGCAATAAAAATTTTTAATCAGCAAAGTATTTTTAAATTAATTTACATGGTAAAGTGGTTGTTTATTGTTTAAAATTGTATTAATAAAATGTTGAGCAGTTTTAAGCCTCCGACATTGGCAGTTTAAAAAAGTGGAAAATAGCAAAAATGAGTAATTATAAGTATTGTAAAGTGCAAATCCAGATTTCGTAAAATGCAAACTTTGGTTATATTTGCTTATTCCTGCCAGTAAAACTGATATTCTGTAAAAGCCTGTGCTTATAGTTTTACGTCTATTAATCCTAATGTTCGTTTATGTAAATCCCTTAGTGTTTACTGTAAGTCCAAAATTATAAAAGACCGGTTCAATATTTCAACTGATAGAAATATAATTATTAATAATTAAACAACAGATACAGTGAATAAAATTTACTTCTCGCCTTACAGGCAAAAATTATCACGACTTATTGTAAAACTTGGCCTTTTAGTATTTATTTTATTGTCTCAACATGCTGCAGTTTCAGCGCAATCACCTGACACTTCAGGTAAAAGCAACGCCTCACTGTTTATTGAAAACCTTGATAAGTTTCCATCAAACGAGCGTTTTGTGTTTTCAAGAGTTCAAAACCCTTTTAGCAGAGATAGTGTAAACGGTACCAACTACAATGCAAATCACGATTCATTAACGGTGAGAATTCATAATAATGGTATTAATAAGCTTGTTATTACTAATCTCGTTTTATCAAATGATACTGCCTGGCAATTGGTTAAATTGAAAGGCGCTAACTATGTTGCTGACTCTTCATTGCCGCTTACTATAACTTCAGGAAGTTTTGCAGACCTGACAGTAAAGTTTATAGCAGTAGATGCAGGTACGAGGGTAAAAATTTTACGCGATACCCTCACCGTAATTTCAAATGATGACAAATTTCCTTCTAAACTTGTTTATTTAAATGGTCTATGGCAAAGATGGGGGGAATCGAATAATGAGCCTCATGCGCAGGAAATTATTAATGCTTTTGGCTTTACATCCAAAACCGGCTTCACACACACAGATCCTGATTTTGGCGACAGCACCAAACTAAAAGGCGATGAAATAAAACCGTCCTTTTTTGTACGGGCTGATACCACCAGGCCAGTTATGGTAAGGCAAATAGCGGCTTATCACTCATGTTGCACCTTTACTGAAAAAATCATGTGGTATGTCAAGGGATCTGATAGCTTGAAAACAATTTTTACTCATATTGGCAGAGATGCCCAATCGCTGCTTCCAAGAAAAGCTACACCAAACACACCTGCAAGCGGCAATATAAGTCCCACTACTCCTTTTGGTTTTAAGGTCGGTTCAAAAGACAATACTGACGCCAGTAAAAATCCTAAAGGAAAAATAGGCTTTCGTATTTGGAAGGCGTATGATGCCAATAGAAACATCATTCCTAATTCATACATTGTTTCCAATGACTATTTAGGCACTGAGGTTACTAATTATGACTACAATGACAATACTTATTTTATAACGAATTTAAGACCTGAAAGTGGCCCAGCTTTTTCCTCAGCTTTAAAGCCGACCCCTTCAGACATAGATTTTGGCGAGAAGATTTTACAAACAAACAGTTCTTTTAAATTAAAACTTTCAAGCCTTGGACAAATTTATCCTGATAGTTCTGCAGATCCTGCAATAAAAATCTCTTCTATTGAAATAACGGGAGAAAACAAATCTGAGTTTGCTGCAGTTATGCCATCAAAAACTACTTTAAATCCTCAGGATAGCACAACCCTAACTGTAAATTTCAAACCTGTTACTCAGGGGCTAAAGATCGCCGATTTATTGATACATTATAATAATTCCACATCACCCCTTCGTGTGCCACTCTATGGTATTGGAAGGGCGTTAGATACTATGGTTGTGGTTAATTATCGTATCAACAGCGGCTCATCATCTCCTCTGACTATTAACGGTAAAACATGGGCTGCAGATAATCAATACGCGTTTGATAATATAGAGCCTTATACAAACCCGCGTGTTCATGAAATTGCAGGAACTGATGAGGACTCTTTATATTTAATAGAACAGTCATCAAATAAAGATAAGAGACCTTTCAGGTACGAATTTCCAATTGAAAATGGAGATTATGTAGTTCGATTACACTTTGCAGATATCTATTGGGGAGCGCCCGGGTTGGGCATAAATGGAGGAGCAGGCTCAAGAATAATGAATATCGCTCTCGAAAATCAACTAAGACTGGTAAATTTTGACGTAACCCAGGAAGTGGGTGGAGGAGCAACTGCTCTTATTAAAAATTTACCTGTCACAGTTACTGATGGACACTTAAATATTGATTTTTCTGCCACTGTTAACAGACCTATGGTTATGGCTGTAGAAGTCTATAGCTTCCGTGCTTCAACTATACTGTCATCGGCACCGGTAGTACCTAATGTTGACACTTCCCGTTTACAAAACACCGGTTCAATACCAACCGTATTTCCAAATCCAATACATAAAACATTTAAAATTAAATTTCCTGCCAAATATGCAAGGAGAAACCCTACGCTGCAAATAGCAGATGAATTAGGGCATATCTACCCAATAGGCAAAGTAAAAATACCGGCCGGAGGAACAACCATAAATGTTGATGTAAACAACTTATCGTTGAAGCCGGGAATCTATTATTTAAGAATACTTCCAGAAACAGGAAATACTGATGTAATTAAGCTTGTTATTCCTTAATTTTCAAAACAATTCTTTGGATTTAATAAAAGCCGTTTAAAATTATTAAAAATAAATTTTAAACGGCTTTTTTCTATAATTGCACTTTTAATCTGGTTATTAGGTAAACCATCAAGTTTTATTCACAAGCTTTAAAACTTAATGTTTCACCTGCAACCTTTTTAGCTAAAAACGTCACTTAGTAATTAAACAACAAATACAGTGAATAAAAACTACAGTTATTTTTCAAGCATTCGACTGAAATTAATCCCTCTTAAATTTTGCTTTCTGGGATTTTTTCTGTTTTGTGCCCGGGCAACAATTTCAGCACAATCCTCTGACACGCTTTCCCCCGTTGCCGATGCCTTTGTAAGAAATGGCAGCTATGCGTCAACCAATTATGGAAGTGATACAAGCTTAATTGTAAAAAGTGCCACATCTAGCGGCTATAGTCGTTCATCTTACCTTAAATTTTCACTTAATACCCTTACTAACATAAGTTCAGCTAAGATCCGTATTTATGGTCGCAATACAGATAATACATCCAGTATTACTATTTCAGCCTATAGTATAGATAACGATTCGTGGAGCGAAAGCACAATATCATATAACAATGCTCCCGCCACCACCTCTGCGGCTTTAAGTTCTGCGGGGGTGACTGACCAGGGAAAATATTATGAATTTGATGTAACAAACTACGTAAAGGCTCAATTTGCAGGAGATAAAATTGTTAGCTTTTTAATAAAAGACGCGTCTACACAAAATAAAAATATAGTCTTTAACAGTAAAGAAAATCTAAACAATACTCCTCAACTGGTAGTTACCGGTCCGGCTCCTGATCTGGCTCTACTTCCGCTGGCCGACGCATTTGTGCGTAACGGAAGTTATGGTGGAACCAACTATGGCAGCGATACTTCTTTGATTATAAAGGGCTCTACTTCCTCTGGCTACACCCGTGCATCATACTTAAAATTTTCACTTGGTAATGCAAGTAAAGTAGGCGCGGCAAAATTGAGAATATTTGGCAGAAATGCAGATAACACTGCAAGTGTTAATATTTCCGCGTACAGTGTAGACAATGACTCCTGGACAGAAAGTACGATAACATTTAGCAACGCGCCTACTGCTTCAACGACTGCATTAAGCTCTGCAAGTGTTACTGATCAATCTCAATATTACGAGTTTGATGTAACAGATTACGTTAAAGCACAATTTGCCGGGGATAAAGTGGTCAGTTTTTTAGTAAAAGATCCTTCTAATCAAAATAAAAATCTTGTTTTCAACAGTAAAGAAAATGGTATAAATGCTCCACAGTTAGTTATTGGAGCAGATGAACCTGAAGCACCGCAGGGTAACGTGATGTTATTTGTAGAGAACCTTGACAGATTTCCCTCAAACGACCTATTCGTATTTTCCCGGGTTCAAATTCCGTGGAGCAGAGATGGCATAACTTATAATGCAAATCATGATTCATTAACTGTTAGAATTCATAATAAAGGAATTAATAATCTTGTTATAAAAGATCTCTCTTTATCAAATAATGCATGGCAATTTGTTAAGCTAAAAGGAGTTGATTATGTAGCGGGAACTTCTTTACCGATTACTATTACTTCAGGAAACTATGCAGATTTAACGGTGAAGTTTGTAGCAGCAGATGCAGGCACAAGAGTGAAAATTTTGCAAGACACTCTTACCATTACATCAAATGATGATAAGTTTCCTTCAAAAAATGTGTTTTTTAGCGGAATATGGCAGAAGCAAGGAGAATCGAATAATGAGCCTTATGCACAGGAAATAATTACTGCTTTTGGATTTAAAACCAAAACTGGATTTAGTCATACAGATCCTGATAAAGGTGATAGTACAAAACTTAAAGGAGACGAAATACTTCCCTCTTATTTTGTAACTGCAGATCCATCGTTGCCTATTACAATCAGGCAAATGGCATCATATCATGGTTGTTGTACTCAGCCTGAAAGAATAATGTGGTATTCCAAAGGTTCAGATTCTTTAATTTCTGTTTTTTCTCACATCGGCAAAGATGCCCAATCGGTTTTGCCTCGCAAGGGTACGCCTAATACTCCTGCTGAAGGGTCTATCAATCCCACAACGCCTTTTGGATTTAAAGTAGGTGGAAGGGATTATACAGATGCTAAAAAGAATCCGAGTGGAAAAATTGGTATTCGCGTATGGAAGGCTTTTGATGCAAAAGGAAACATTATGCCTAATACTTATATTATTTCTAATGATTATTTAGGCAGTCAGTATACCAATTACGACTATAATGACAATATGTACCTTGTCAAAAACATTAAACCTTTAAATGGTTCTGCCTTTTTCTCTGCTTTAGATGCAGCCCCTTCGGCCGTGGATTTTGGAGAACAAATTTTGCAAAGTCAAAATTCTCTTCAGTTAAATCTTTCAAGCCTTGGAAACACTTATCCTGATGGCTCAAAAGATCCTGCAATTACGATAGCATCAATTGCGATAGCAGGAGAAAACAAATCAGAATTTACTGCTTCAATGCCGGTAAAAACTTCTTTAGACCCACAGGAAAATACTGCCATGACCATAAATTTTAACCCAACTTCTGAAGGGTTGAAAATAGCAGATCTACTAGTATATTACAATAATTCACAATCGCCGCTACGTGTACCACTTTATGGTATAGCAAAAGCTTCAACCTCAACAGTAGTAGCAAATTATCGGGTTAACAGTGGTTCTGCAACTCCAATAACTATTAACGGCAAAACATGGAGTGCAGATAATCAGTATTCTTTCGATAATCTTGAACCATTTACTAATAGTAAATTATCAAAAATTTCCGGTACTGATGAAGACGCTTTATATCTAAAGGAACAATCATCAAACGGAGACAAGAAACCATTCAGGTATGAGTTTCCTGTTACAAATGGTGATTACGTGGTTAGATTACATTTTGCTGAAATATACTGGGGAGCGCCTGGTACGGGACTTACAGGTGGTACTGGCTCAAGAGTCATGAATGTTTCTGTTGAAAATCAATTACGATTAGTAAATTTTGATGTAACACAGGAAGTAGGCGGAGCAGCAGCGCTTGTTAAAAATCTACCTGTAACAGTTACAGATGGTAAATTAAATATTGACTTTTCTGCAACTGTAAACAGGCCAATGGTTATGGCAGTAGAGGTGTATAGCTTCCGCTCTGGTACAGCTGCAAGGCCAGCTTTATCTGCCATTTCTGATAGCAATGTAAAAAAAGTGAAAGCTTATCCAAACCCGGTTCAAAAAATGCTAATGCTTCAATTTCCGATCACATACTCTGGAAATTCTGATCTTCAAATTGTAGATGCAACAGGCAAAACGTATGAAATGGGTAAATTTAAAATACTGCCTGGAGGTTCAAATATGCAGGTAGATATCTCAAGATTATCTTTAAAACCTGGATTTTATTACTTAAAAATAGTATCTGAAACAAGACCAGTCGAAACAATTAAATTAATAGTTCCTTAGTCGTCAATAGTATTTTAAAGTACTAAGCAATGCTCCATCAGAAAAAGTAGAACTTAGTATAAAAAAAAAGCATTAGAAAATCCGCATCCAACGTCGGATTTTCTAATGCTTTTCGTTTTTACTACTTTTCTAAAAATGGCAAATAAAATAGTTAGAACTTGTCAACTATTATTATTTCAAATTTTAATTTCATTTTGGATTAATAGTTACTTCAATTATTAACGGGGATGGTTATAATTATATAGCTGCTTTTCCGAAGAAAAAGAATCTTACATAGAAAGATGTCTTAGCTGAAATTCAAAAAACCATATCTATTTCTACGCTTAATGTTCATTTTTACCAATGGCTTCACTAAATTCTTCCTCTAGCTTTAATAATACATACGGAAGACGATTGCCGACAATTCTCCAGGCCTGGTCTTTATTTTTATGCATCCTGCATTTTATATCCTTCCCTTCAACTTTAACGGCTACATCGTACCATGTGTCTTTAATGTTTATATAATCCCTGAAAAACTCGACATCGTATAACCCTACCTTTTTAATAAAATACTCTTTTATCATATTCGACAGTGTTTATTTTAGTGATGTTTGTACCAACGTCCATTACCCCGCTTCAGTAATCAAACTTTTAATTAACATCCATATAAAAATCCTATCAAAATCATTTATTATAGAGAAAGTGGAATGATAAATTTCATATTAAAAAGTACAACCATGTCTTGTTTTATAAAAGTAACAAGTACTTAATGTAGTTTGTAATACGCGGACCATTGATAGATAAATGTAAGATAAGCTTTATTACTAAAAAAGCCTAAAAGCTTTTAATAATGACATTATATAAAACCTTTTTAAAGGGCAATGAAAGTTTATATAACTAATTGAATTTATTGCAGAAATAAATTTAATTTATGAATTGCATAAGCAATGTGCCTAATATTTATGGTTTCTTTTTTAAAATAGCAGATAGTTGAACTAAATTTGAATTTTACTGACATAACCATGGGTTGTTGTGTCTACAGTTAAATAACTAATATGAAAGCAATTATATTAAAAGAAGCAGGCGGACCTGAAAACCTGGTTATAAAAGATATCCCAGTTCCTGTTCCTAAAAAAGACGAAGTGCTGGTTAAGGTAAAAGCGATAAGTGTGAATCCTGTAGATATAAAAACTCGAAAAGGCCTTTCTCTTTATAATGAATTAAAAAATGATGAACCTATTATTTTAGGTTGGGACATTGCGGGAGAAGTTGTGCAGACTGGTGAAGATGTGACTTCGTTGGAAGAAGGCGATGAAGTATTTGGAATGATAAATTTTCCCGGCCACGGCAAAGCATATGCAGAATATGTTACTGCACCTGCAAACCATTTAGCAGAAAAGCCGGATTTAATATCAACACAGGAAGCTGCTGCAGGAACATTAGCAGCGCTAACTGCATGGCAGGTACTGCTGGATGAAGCAAAATTGCAGGCAGGAGAAAAAATTTTAATACATGCGGCAGCAGGCGGAGTTGGACATTTTGCAGTACAAATTGCAAAATACCTGGGTGCATATGTGATTGGAACAGCATCAGAAGCCAACTACGATTTTGTAAAAGAACTGGGGGCCGACGATTTTGTAGATTATACTAAGGAAAAATTTGAAGACATAGTAAAAGACGCTGATGTTGTATTTGACACAGTAGGTGGAGACAATCCGCTTCGTTCTTTAGCTGTTTTAAAAGAAGGCGGAAGACTGGTTGCCATTGCAGGGGGTATAACAGACGAAGTGACCGAAATAGCAAAAAGTAAAAAAATTAAAGCATGGAGGCATCTTGTTCATTCTAACGGAGACGACATGGAGCAAATAGCGGAACTGATGGAAGCAGGTACCATTAAAGCATATATATTTAAAGAATACCCGTTTGAAGAAATAGCGGAAGCACACAGGCAAATTGAGACAGGTAAGACAAGAGGTAAAGTTATAGTTATTGTGCAATAATGTAATGACAAAGGCTTATGCCCCTACCCTACCCCTACATCAAGAAATGATTGGAAGCCGACTGACAAAAAAGATGTAAAGCAGATAGGGATTAAAGAAATTAGATAGCGATCTTATATTTTTAGTCATGCAAAGCACTACGATGAGTTCAATTACGTTTTACTTATTTAGCAGCTTTATTAGTATAATGGAGGTAGGTTTTATCGAAGTTTTACAATATCTGGTTTTATTACCTGTATTTATTCTGTTATAAATCCATATTTCTTATAAACTGCTTTACTGGCTTCACTTACCAAAAAATCCATAAAGTCCTTAGCTGCTTTGGGATGAGGTGATGACTTCATCATACCTGCAACTGAAATAGCTTCTACGTTTTCTTTTGCAGGTATTTCAATTATCTCAACAGGGTGTCCAATCATTTTTTGATAAAAAGCCTCGGTGTACCACACAGGTGCAGCATCAGATTGATTATACAAAATTCGCATTGGAGACTGTCGGTGATGTATTTGCGTTAAAAAAGTACTGCTTTCTTTTACCTTTGTTTCCATAACTGCCTTCTTCAGATCTTCACCACCAGCTTTTACATATGCTTCTTCAATTCGTTTTCCAATGCCTTCCCATGCGGGGTTAGGCATACTTACCCTCACATCACTTCTCCTTAAATCTGACAGTCCCTTTATATTTTTATTATTGCCTTTTTGAACCATAATTGCCAGCCTGTTTTTACCATAAACCTCAGTTCTGCTAAACCAATCCGGCGTTTGGTCAATCCTGCTTTTTCCTGCCGTATATACATCAGGTTTCAGGTTAATCCTGAGGTTTCCAATTGTCATAGTGACGCCTTCAATTTGTTTTGCAAGTATGCCGGGAGGGAGGGTCTCAACAAAGACTCTCTGGTAGGCAGGATAAGCTCTTTTGAACGCTGCTATTAATTCGTCTATTACCATAAACTGGTTTCCACCAAAAAATACTACCAATTGAGGATCATTAATGTCCCCAAACAAATCAGGCACATTGTCTACACCGGGAACAGTAAAATGCACACCACTTTCAGGGGGTGCATTCCATGGCGGGTCAAAGCGGTGATCTTGTGCATTTGTAAATGTCTGAAGAGCTAACGAGAGTAACAATGTGAAGAATACATTTTTCATTTTATTTTTTTTAAAGTAATATCTTTTTAACCCGTTATTATTTTTTAAAGCCTGCCTTTCTTGCGTTTGCACTCAGTTACTAGTAATATTTTTCGGTCGTTAATATGGGTTTACGAGATCGCAGTTATGTTGCTTCTTATTAAAAGCAGCATAATGGCATTAGCATTTACAATTAAGGTAAAGGATTGCTACGTGTCAAATTAAGACAATATTTATTAAAGAGGCTGCAGATTTAAAAAATTGAATAATACAACACTTTACCAAGTTCTATTCTTCTTGCATCACTTGCAATAACATCATTGCTTTCATACTTTCGTACTAAAATTGTTCAAATGACAAAACAGCCTAAGCTCATCCTGCTCGATGTGTATGGAACCCTATTGGATTTAACCGAGATACAAAAAAGAGTGAACAATTTGCTTGATAGTAAAAGAGGTTATATGTTGTGGTTCGAGCTTTTTATGGAATACTGTTTTGTAGATAATTGTACTGTACAGTTTAATGATTTTACTTCCATCGCTAAAGCTACTATGCAAATGGCGGGTCAGGCCCTTCGCAGAACTATTGATGAAGACGATATGAATAATATACTGGAACTTTTAAAACATCTTCCTTTACACGAAGGTGTTCAGGAAGGACTATCGCATTTACATCAGCAGGGCTTCCGAATTGCAGCCCTTACTAACTCGCCAGAACAAACCGTAAGAGAACGAATGGAACGGACGGGCTTAATTTCTTACTTTGAAATGGTGTTAAGTGCAGAGCATGTAAAAAAATACAAACCCTGCATTGAAGTATATGAATGGGCTGCCAAAAAACTAAAAATAAGTCTTAACGAGGTATTGTTGGTATCAGCGCATGGATGGGATATTGCCGGGGCTTCCAATGCCGGAATGCAGACTGCTTATATTAAACAAAGCAATCAAATGCTTTATCCCTTGGCTCCGCGACCCAACTTTACCTGCACTACCATTACTGACCTTGCATGTCAAATTGAAGCCATAAGATAACGTCATGACCGAGTTAAATGAAGGTAAAATATTTGTTATTGGCGCTGCTGTCGGCTTTCTTTCGGGTCTTTTAGGAAAGGGTGGAAGTGCAATTACTACACCTTCTCTTCAAATATTTGCCGGTGTCACTCCATTTGCTGCACTTGCTTCTCCCCTTCCGGCAACACTTCCTACTACACTTTCTGCCTCTTTTGCATACAGGGGTAAAAATCTAATAAATGGAAAAGTCACTCTAATTAGTATTTTACTCGGCATTCCTGCTACCATTATAGGTTCTTACTTCAGCAATCTAATAAAAGGAAGTGTGCTAATGATATTAACCGCCCTCTTTGTTTTATCACTTGGAATTTCCTTTTTCATTACAACCTCTGCAGAGTTACAAGTCTCAAAAGACATTGTCCCTTTATGGAAAATAATTATAGTCGCTGTCACAGTGGGCTTACTTTCCGGACTGCTGGCTAATAGTGGCGGTGTTTTATTTGGCCCGTTGTTTATCAGGTTTTTGAAAATGCCTACTAAAAAAGCACTTGCCTGTAGCTTAATTGTTTCTGCAGGATTAGCTGTTCCCGGTACCCTTGCTCATTGGTATTTTGGCCATATTGACTGGATGATTGTTTTGCTTCTTTCCCTCGGCTCGATTCCTTTTTCTTATATTGGAGCCAAAGTTGCGCTACGAATGAATAATATAATGTTGGAAAAAATATTTGCTGTTATGCTGGTACTATTTGGAGGTTTCGACGTTTTTTTCACTATTACCCATTGGAAATAAAAATACCAAAGAATAAAAAAACACGAGGAAACTATCGTTACGTTAACTATTAAAAAACTTTCCCACTTTTTATTTTCCAGCCAGCCGGCTTCTTTCCGGGGTTTTATTTTTATGAATTAACCGGCTCAGTGCCTACTTTCCCATTTTCCTATGTAGATGTTCTGAAACTTTCTTACTTAACAGGAAACAATTAGTTCATCTTGGCTTAACAATTTGGTAACATAAGATGATCACTTTTGCATTTGAAAAATGTAAAAGAAATAAGTTTATGAAGAAACTACTAACTGTAGTTGTTGTACAGATCCTATTGATAAACCTGGTTACCGGACAAGAAAAATTGACAACCGATACTGCTTTTAAACCAAGTGGAAAATTATGGGGTTATACTTTTGGTGATTTTTATTATAAAGCCCACACGGACAACCTGAATCGGGGTGGGGCAAATCAATATACAGGAGTTGAAAAAGGAAGAAATGCTTTTCAGTTGAGACGGGCTTACTTAGGATATAACTATGATATTCATCCAAGATTTTCTGCTGAATTGTTATTAGCTGCGGAAGATAATATTGCTAACCAAAATGGTAACATAAACGGGGATTTGACAAGTAATGGCAAGCTTACTTTTTATATTAAATACGCCAATATCCGTTATAAAAATATCTGGAAGGGAACAGACTTAGTAGTAGGCCAACTTGCTACCCCTGCTTTTTCATTTATTTCAGAACCAATTTGGGGTTATCGTTCTATAGAGCGGACAATAGCAGATATACGTCGTACCCCTTCTTTTGATTTAGGAGCCTCCTTACAGGGAAAATTTGACCCTGAAAAGGGCAACTATGGTTATAACCTTATGGTAGGCAATGGTACAAGTGCAAGACCGGAAAATGATAAATTTAAATGGTTTTATGGAGACGTATATGCAAAGTTTTTAGATAAAAAATTGGTTTTTGATCTATACGCAGATTACCAGCGATTAAACTGGACGTCAACATTTCACCATTCAAGAAACATGGTTAAAGGATTTGCAGGTTATACTACCCCTTCATTTACCTTTGGTGTAGAAGCTTTTGTCAATCATGGTCAGCAAGATGTAGTTGGTAATAAAGAAAGCTCAAAAGATACGATAAGTGCCAATGCTACAGGTATCTCCCTTTTTGCCCGGGGGTCGATTATCAAAGAAAAACTCGGTTATTTTGCACGCTTTGACAGCTACAACCCAGACACTAAATATAACGATTTCAATTACGTTACATACAGTGGGCTCACCTCTACTTACGAACCCAATAACAGGGAAAAATTTATTACAGCAGGATTAGATTTTACACCTATTAAAAATGTACATTTTATGCCAAATATCTGGTATAACCGTTATAAAGGTGCACAAAGTAGTTTAACAGGTCCTGCTGCACATGATCATGATCTTGTTTATAGAATTACCTTCTATTATGTATACGGAAGATAAAAGATCCTAAAAAAATAAATAAAAATTTAAAAAAAACATATATGAACCTTATCGGTCTAAAAATTAAAAATTTCCTTTTAGCAGGTCTTTCTTTTATGGCTATTTCGCTTGTTGCCTGTAATGGAGGTGACAATAATACTCCGGGGCAAATGGCCAATAACGCCAGTTCAGATGACAATACACTTCTTGGTGCGGGAAGCACATTCGTGTATCCTTTGTTTTCAAAGTTATTTTCAGAATACAATAAAGTAACGGGTTTAAGAGTAAATTACCAGTCTATCGGTTCTGGAGGTGGGATACTTCAACTAACCAACAAAACGGTAGATTTCGGAGATAGCGATGCACCCCTTAATGAAGAACAAACTCAGAAAATTGGAGCGCCGGTACTTCACATCCCCATGTGCTCGGGTGCTGTAGTTTTAAGTTATAACCTTTCCTCCGTTACAGACACCCTCAAACTTACTCCGGATATTATTGCCAACATCTTTCTTGGCAAAATAAAATCGTGGAACGATCCGCAAATTGCAGCAGCCAATAAAGGCGTTACGCTTCCAAACACAAAGATAGTCGTGGCCCACCGTTCAGATGGCAGTGGAACAACTAACATTTTCACTACTTATTTATCAAAAGTAAATGCTGAGTGGAACACAAAGCCTGGGGCAGGTTCCTCTATCAATTGGCCTGTAGGCTTGGGTGGCAAAGGTAACGAAGGTGTTGCAGGTCTTATAAAACAAACACCAGGTGCAATTGGTTATATTGAACTTGCTTATGCAGCTCAAAACAAAATGGCTTTTGCTAAAATACAAAACAAAGCTGGTAACTTTATTACACCGAGCGTTACCACTACAAGTGCTGCAGGAAATATACAATTACCTGCGGATGCAAAAGTATCGCTCACCAATACCGATGCTGCGGATGGTTATCCTATTAGTGGGTTTACCTGGGCTCTAATTTATAAAGAGCAGGGTTATAACAACCGTTCGCAAGACCGGAGTAACAAATTGGTAAAGCTATTGTGGTGGAATATTCATGAGGGCCAAAAATATTGCGAGGGACTTAATTATGCTCCTCTTTCACCCTCGGCCGTAGCGGTTGCCGAAAGCATATTGAAGTCAGCTACCTATAAAGGAAAACCAGCGATGTAATAGGCATAAAAAAAGCGAAATCAAATATAAATTACCCGCAGTTTTACTACTGTGGGTAATTCTTTACAATACACTTTAGTTTATGGACGTAGTTAAAAAGGTATTTTCTTATAGAAAGATCAGAACCGAAACAGCTTTTAAACGATTTCTAGTTTTTACAGCCATAGCCATGATGGTTATAGCTATCGCCATTTTTCTTACCCTTGTCATCCACTCTATACCTTCCTTTCAATCACTAGGTACACGTTATTTTTTTGGTACAACCTGGGACCCTGTTAGTAATGTTTACGGTGCATTACCATTTCTGTTAGGAACACTTATTACCTCTTTTTTAGCACTGTTAATTTCAATACCATTTTCTTATGCTATTGCCATTTACCTGGGTGAGTATCAAACAAAAGGATGGTTATCTGAACTATTAAAAAACATAGTTGAATTGGTTGCTGCTGTACCTTCTGTTATCTATGGTTTCTGGGCGTTAGTAGTTTTAGTGCCAATGGTAAGAAGCCTTGAAGTGAAAGTGGGGGCTGCCCCGTATGGTGTAGGTATATTAACAGCATCGCTCGTTTTGGCGATTATGATTATACCGTATGCAGCTTCCCTGGGAAGAGAGTTAATCAGGCTTGTTCCATCAGACTTGAAAGAAGGAGCTTACTCATTAGGAGCAACACGCTTTGAAGTGTTAAGACATGTAATATTGCCTCAAACAAAATCAGGATTATTTGCCGGTTTACTATTATCTCTGGGGCGGGCACTGGGCGAAACAATGGCCGTGACGATGGTAATTGGTAATACAAGCATTTTGCCTGACAGTATCTTTTCGCCTGCTAACACAATGGCAAGCGTAATAGCCAATGAGTTTACCGAGGCCGACCGTACACTTTATCTATCTGCGCTGATCGAGCTGGGATTAGTACTTTTTATTGTTACGGTTGTCATCAATATTATAGGAAAACTGATTATAAAACGTTTCTCAAATGAATAAAAGACTTCAGTTAAGATTAGCAACAAGTAAAGTTTTTGAATATTTTATTATGTTGCTTGCTTTTCTCATAACCATACCCCTTTTTGCAATTATATACTATGTTTTAAAAACCGGGCTTTCTAAACTTAGCTGGCATTTTATTACCAATATTCCAAAGCCTGTAGGGGAAATAGGAGGAGGTATAGCCAACGCATTGGCCGGAAGTTTATTAATAGTTTTAGTTGCAGCAGTTATTGCAGTTCCTATCGGCATATTGTGCGGAGTGTATTTAAGCGAAAACAGAAACAGTAAACTCGCATATTGGAGCAGGTTAGCTGTAGATGTTATGCAGGGAACTCCTTCTATAGTTATAGGAATCGTAATTTACTTTTGGATTGTAAAGCCATCGGGTAGTTTTTCTGCGATATCTGGCAGTATTGCCCTAGCCATTATGATGTTACCAATCGTTATCCGGTCAACGGAAGAAACCTTGAAACTTTTACCATCGTCTTTAAAAGAAGCAGGACTTGCTTTAGGCTTACCATATCATAAAGTAATTTTGCGCGTAATTATACCTTGTGGAATAAGTGGAATTTTATCGGGAGTAATGTTAGCTGTGGCACGTATTGCCGGCGAAACTGCTCCTTTACTTTTTACGGCATTTGGTAATCCTTATTTAACTACAAACGTGCTTAAGCCTATGCAAAGCCTGCCTTTGCTTATATTTAATTATGCGACAAGTCCATATGATGAATGGCATGACCTTGCGTGGGGGGCATCTTTAATTTTATTAATCTGGGTATTACTATTGAATATTACAACAAAGCTGATAACAAGAAAATGGAAAGTGCAATTTTAAGTAGCAAAAATTTCAATGCTTACTTTGGAAATAACCATGTGGTTAAGAACGTCAGCATGGATATTCCAAAAAACAACATAGTGGCGGTGATGGGCCCTTCGGGTTGTGGCAAAACAACCTACCTGCGATGTATTAACCGGATGCATGAATTAATACCTGGTGCCAAGGTAGAAGGAAAAATGCTTTTACACGATAAAGACATTTATAGCATAAATCCTATTTTGGTACGTTTAAAAATAGGAATGGTGTTTCAACGTCCTAATCCGTTTCCTAATTTAAGCATATATGACAATGTTATTGCCGGGTATAAGTTGAATGGGTTTAAAATTAAAAAATCTGAAAGGGATAGTATTGTTGAAAACTCCTTGATAAAGGCAGCTCTTTGGAATGAGGTAAAAGATACATTACATAAAAAAGGCACTTTTCTTTCAGGAGGCCAACAGCAACGTTTGTGCATAGCCCGCGCTATTGCTATGGAACCTGAAGTTTTGCTAATGGATGAGCCTACTTCTGCCCTCGATCCCATATCAACATCCAGTATTGAAGAGTTAATGCATGAGCTTAAAAAGAATTTTACGCTTGTTATCGTAACCCATAACATGCAGCAAGCTGCAAGAGTAAGTGATAAAACGGCATTTTTCTTTTTAGGGGAATTAGTGGAATATGATGATACAAGAGAAATGTTTATTAACCCTAAAGACAGCAGAACACAAAATTATATAACAGGCAGATTTAGTTAGTTCTATAGCAGAATCAAATTGATAATTTATGACACAATTTCAAACAGAAATAAAGCAATTAAGAGAAGAAGTTGTAAAAATGTATGAGCTTGTACATTCTCAACTTTTAAAAGGATTATCCTCTTTACTAAATTTTGATAAAGATTTGGCAAGAGAAGTGGTAATGATTGAAAAGCGTGTTAACGGCGCCGAACTACAAATAGAAAAGGATTGTGAAAATATTCTCGCTATCTATTCACCCGTTGCGGTTGATTTAAGATTTATATTGGCAGTGTTAAAAATAAATACAAACCTGGAAAGAATCGGTGACATAGCGGAAGGTATAGCTAAATTAATTATTGACACAGAAACACCATTTAAACAAGCTTTATTAGATCAAACGAAAGTAATTGAAATGTATGGTGAGGCTGTACTGGTAGTAGAAGAAATTCAAACCGCATTTGAGCAGGAAAACACAGCAACCGCTCGCGGTATATTTAAACGAGATGAATTTTTAGATGCAATTAACCGTAAAGCAAACGATCTTTTAAGTAGTTATTTAAGAGAACATCCGGAAGATTTGCACCAGGCGCTAAATATCTTATCGATCATCAGAAGACTGGAAAGAGTTGGAGACCAGGCAGAGAATATTTCAGAAGAAATAATATTTTACCTGGAAGCAAAAGTTATAAAACATGCCAAGAGAAAAGAGAAAGAGTAAATTAACAAAAAGCAACTGGACCAGAAGGTCGCCCTGACGCTCATTTTGTAACATGCTAATCGACTTTAAATTTACTTCATTGCGCACTTTTCAGTTTCTTTTAGGGATACTTCCTTTTTCAAGCATTTGAATAATAGGATAGGTAATTCAATTAGCTCATATTCCTCCTTTGAAGCATTTGTTAACTAGACTGCTATCACCTAATCCAATAGCCGGCGGAATGAATAAGGGGCTGGCAATAAAATTGATTATAAAAACCTGGTAAGGTTTATTTAAATAAATTGCCAAAAGCTACACCTATTAATTAATCTTTATATGGAATATATTCGATTTGGAAATACCGGGCTAAAGGTGTCGAGAATATGCCTGGGCTGTATGACGTATGGAACACCAACCGAACGCTGGCCCTGGGCATTAAACGAAGAACAAAGCAGACCTTTTATAAAAAAAGCATTGGAGCTAGGAATTAATTTTTTTGATACTGCCGATGTATACTCCACTGGTTTAAGCGAAGAGGTTACGGGACGGGGCCTAAGAGATTTCACAAGTCGCGAACAGGTTATTATTGCAACGAAAGTACATGGTCCAATGGGACCCGGTCCAAACGACAAGGGTTTATCGCGGAAACATATTATGGATTCTATTGATGCGAGCCTAAAGCGTCTAGGGACGGATTATGTGGATCTTTACCAGATACACCGCTGGGATTATGAAACACCAATTGAAGAAACACTGGAGGCATTGCATGACATAGTTAAAATGGGTAAAGCAAGATATATTGGTGCATCAAGTATGTATGCATGGCAATTTGCACAGGCACTTTATACTTCTGACTTAAACGGATGGACACGTTTTGTAAGTATGCAGCCACAGTACAATCTTGTCTACAGGGAGGAAGAGCGTGAAATGCTGCCACTTTGTAAAGATCAAAATATTGCAGTTATTCCATGGTCTCCATTAGCCAGGGGATTACTAACAGGCAAACGTACAAAAGGTGGCGGGGAAACAGAACGTGCACGAACAGATGCCTTTGGAAAATCGATTTACACACGTGATGATGACTTCAATATCTCAAACCTGGTAAACGAAATTGCACAAGAAAAAGGTGTACCAAATGCGCAAATAGCATTAGCATGGCTTTTCTCAAAGTCAGTTGTAACAGCACCTATAATTGGGGCAAGCAAACCCGGCCATCTTGAAGATGCAGTAGGTGCACTTTCAGTAAAGCTATCTGAAGATGATATTAAAAGACTCGAAGAGCCATATCGGCCTCATCCGGTTCTCGGCCATTCATAGAAGCGCTGATCATTTTATTTTGCGACAAAAAAAACAATTTGAAAGAAAAAGAATGATTTTTATTAGAAATCATCAAAAGATGCCGGGGCGCGGCTAGGAAAAAGTCATACGCCCCTAGTCACCCCTCTCCTGTTAACGTCTTCTTTTATTTTTATTCGATTTTGCGTGATTGGCCGGCAAAGCCGCCGCTAAGATGCTCCAATAACTACATGAAATGATCCCGCAACTGATTGTAGATCGGACCCCTTGTGGAGAGTTTGGCCGGTATTGAATGTCGCGGTGGCAGCAAAAAAACTGCTTCTTTTTTGTTCAATACCAATCACTCTTGTTTTTACTTAAAAGATATATAATAGTTTAACGCATTAGTAATGGCTTGCCAATCAGCTATTTTTATATCTTTTATAATTCACCTAAGTATATTTGATATTTTAAATTTTTTTGCATATTTTACAGTTAGCCTAGTATCCGAAAAACCACAGGGCTGTTAGAATAAAATGCCAATAACCTCCATTTATACTTTTTTAAATAAAAAGACGTGAAACGCATTTTAATGACTTTTATTTTTTAAATGAATGAATGAACGCACTCCAAAAGTACCTCCTGTCATCGTACCCCTTCCTCCAGGTATTCATCGCCCCCTATTGTCGGTAATGGTGCCAACTTTTAATAGTTTCTGTTACCTCAAAGAAGCTTTGTATAGTGTCGTTATGCAAGACCCAGGAACAGAAATGATGCAAATAGAAGTAATCGATGACTGTAGCACAGATGGGAATGTAGAAGCATTAGTACAGGAAATAGGAAAAGGCCGTATTTCGTATTTCAGGCAGGAGAAAAATGTTGGAAGCCTTAGAAATTTTGAGACGTGTATTAACAGAGCTAAAGGCCACCTGGTTCACATATTACATTCGGATGATAGAGTAAAAGAAGGCTTTTACGAAGAGGTAGCCAAGTTGTTTACAACATATCCTAAAATCGGAGCTGCTTTTACAGACTATTCTTTCCTAGATAAAGATAGTAATGAAATAACCGTAAAAAACCGGATAGATTCAGAAACGGGCATAATTGAAAACTTCTTATTTAAAATAGCTGAACGTCAATTAATACAACCTCCAGCCATAGTAGTTAAAAGAAGTGTTTATGAAGAACTGGGTAGTTTTTTTGCAGTACATTATGGTGAAGATTGGGAAATGTGGACACGGATAGCTTCACGATTTCCGTTGGCTTACTCATCAAAATGTGTTGCATGCTATAGGATTGCTCAAAAGATTGGAATTAGCCACCAATCTTTTCTTACTGGCCAAAATATTAAAGACATCATTAAGGTTATTAATATTATTCAAAACTATCTTCCTGCAGGGGTTCGTGCCGAACTTAAAAAAAAGGCTTTATTAAATAATTCAATTTATTCAATTAAGGTGGCGAATGAGTTGCTATCATGGAATAGAAAAGCTGCTGTTAATCAAGCAAAAGGCGCTTTTAAAATGTATTCTAACTTAAAAACGTTTTATTGGTTTTCCCGCTTTTATTTAATGTATCTGCTGCGATACAAGGAATTGGAAAGGTTTTATAAATCAGTGATAAAATGAGAAATCACGTTCATTAACCTTCAATACCTCATTTTTTGTTTTAACTGTCTTAATAGAATATGATTAAATAATGCATTACTATTATGAAACAACATTCTCAGTGGGATTGGGAGATCAAAGCAAACACAACCTGGGCAGGTGTAGGTTTTAAAGAGTTTTATTCATACAAAGACCTATTGTTTAGCCTGGTGCGAAAAGAATTTCTGTCCTCGTACCAGCAAACTTTGTTAGGTCCTTTTTGGGTGTTGTTACAACCTTTACTGTCGGTGATAACTTATGTATTGGTATTTAAAAAAGTAATGGGATTTTCTACCGAAGGGTTACCAACCTTTCTATATTATCTTACAGGCATTACTTTATGGAATTTATTTTCTGAGCTCTTTCTTGATACAGCATACACATTTCTTAATAATTCATCTATCTATAGCAAAGTATATTTTCCCCGTCTTATATCGCCTTTTTCTACGCTGTTATTAAATCTTATTCGTTTTGGAATTCAATTGCTTCTATTATTTGCAGTTTTAATCTACTTCTGGCAAGTCGGACAAGTTCAACTAAATCCAGTACGGTTACTAATTATTATACCGGTTATTATTACAATTTCCGGAATAGCATTAGGTGGCGGCCTTATTTTTTCTATCTTGTCAACTAAATATAAAGACCTGTTAGGGTTGTTGCAGCTAAGCTTACGATTGTTAATGTTTGTCTGCCCGATTTTTTACTCCCTTGCAATTGTTCCAAAAAGTATTCAATGGCTTATCAATGTTAATCCCCTCTCATCTCTGTTTGAATTATTTCGTTATGCCTTTTTAGGGAAAGGCAATATTTCATGGATTTATTTTAGTTATAGTATAGTTTTCATGTTTATGATATTATTATCGGGAATATTATTATTTAATAAAACGAGTGACAGGTTAGTAGATGTAATGTAATCAAAATCAGATATGTCAGATATTGTAATAGAGGCAAGAAATATTTCAAAGTTGTACAGGCTAGGCACTATTGGTTCAGGGTCTTTAAGAAAAGATTTACAGAAATGGGTTCAAAAAAGCATCTTGAAAAAAGAAGACCCTTATTTTAAAACAATAAATGAAAGCGATAAAGTTGTAAATAAAGAATATTTATGGGCCTTAAAAAATGTAGATTTTGAGATTAAAGAAGGAGAGGCATGTGGAATTATAGGACGCAACGGGGCTGGCAAATCAACGTTTTTGAAAATTCTGTCAAGAATAGTAAAACCTACGACCGGTACAGTTAAAGGCAAAGGAAAAGTCAGCAGCCTTTTGGAGGTAGGCACAGGATTTCACCAGGAATTAACAGGAAGGGAAAATATATTTATCAGTGGACACATGTTGGGGATGACAAGAAGTGAAATCAGGGCAAGATTTGACGAAATTGTTCAATTTTCGGGAGTGGAAAATTTTTTAGATACGCCTGTCAAACGATACTCTTCAGGAATGTATGTAAGACTTGCGTTTGCGGTGGCTGCCCACCTTGAACCTGATATATTAATAGTAGATGAAGTCCTGGCAGTTGGGGATGCTGAATTTCAGAAAAAATGCCTGGGTAAAATGAAGGATGCTTCATCTAAAAAAGGTCGTACTATTATATTTGTCAGTCATAATTTGCAAGCTATCAGCAACCTTTGCTCTAACGCTATATGGCTCGATAAAGGCCAGGTTATTTCAAAGGGAGAAGCAAAAACAGTTGTTAATCATTATTTAGGTGCAGCACAGAAGAAATCCTGGAAACAAGAATTTTCAATTAAAGAAGCTCCTGGAAATCATCTTATAAAAGTTCTTCTTTTTGAACTTGTTCCTCAACTTTCCTCTCCTCTTTCGCCGGTTGACATTCGTACACCGTTAGTAGTGAAATTTCGTTTTTATAATAATACCGATGATATCATTCTTGCCGTTGGCTTGCATCTTTTTACGCTGGCTGATGAGTGCATTTTTGATGTTTCCCATACTCCCGGCACTTTTAAACAAGGAATAATTGAAGGAGAATGTCATATACCGGGAAATTTTTTAAACGATGGTTCGTATTATTTTTCGCTCATTTTCGTAAAAGACTCTTCTGAAGTATTGTATTATTATGAAGAAAGTTTATATTTTGAGGTAGAGGATTATCGGGAGAACATCAATTGGTATGGGAAGTGGATGGGTTATGTACGTCCCCAATTTCCAATTACACTTTCTCAAGTAGATTCTCATTTGAACAGAAAATTTTTGACTTAAAATTGATAAGTTGATTAATGGCGGCTCACTCACCATATACTCTGAATAATGTATTTCTTAATGAAAAGATCACAAATATTTCAGCTTTATCTATCAATGAAACTGGGTATTATCTGGTGTTTTGGTGGCATTCTATACCACTAGGGGACTTATACATTTGCCGCGAAGAAGAAATAGACAATGAGGAGTTTAAAAACATGGTTATTAAAGCCGTCACTCCATCGATTAATTATTATGCTGAAAAGGCGGCTTTCACAAGTAGTTATAAAGAGGCATACCTCTCTGATAATTTTCCCCTTTTCTCTAAAATATTGGACAAAATATTCGCTGCGTTTATCGCAGAGCAACTACCTGGAGAAGTCGAAATATCTGTTGTTATTTGTACCCGTAACCGAAGTAAACGTTTACAGTTGTGCTTAGAAAGCTTACAGAAGCAAATATGTACGCCAAAAGAAATCATAGTGGTTGATAATGCCCCTACAGATAATAATACAAGGTTGGTGGTGGAAAATTTTCCCAATGCCACCTACTTGCTTGAAGCGAGACCGGGATTGGATATCGCACGAAATGCCGGTGCAAAAAAAGCTTCTTATCCCATAGTTGCATACACCGATGATGATGTATTCCTGCACCCAATGTGGACTTATCGTGTCTGGGAGTCTTTTATTTCTGAAGATACAGATGCGATAACTGGTTTAGTAATAGCATCTTCCCTTGATACTGAAAGCCAGCAGATTTTTGAAAAGCATTGGAGCTTTAATAAGGGATATGTAGATAAAGTATTTGATCAAGATTTTTTAAAATCAAAGTCCCCAAAAGTATGGGATATTGGAGCCGGAGCAAATATGGCATTTCGTAAGGAAGTGCTTAACAAAATAAATTATTTTGATGAGAGGCTTGATGTGGGTGCAGCAGGCTGTAGCGGAGATTCAGAAATATGGTACAGAATTCTACTTGCAGGCTTTAAAATTAAGTACAATCCAAGGGCAGTAGTATATCACGAACATCGTCGCGAGATAAGCGCTTTACACAAGCAGATATTTAATTATATGCGTGGTCACGCTGCTTCGGTTTTAATCCAGCATTCTCAAAATAAAAAAGCGGGCTACCGGCGCTACTTGTTTTATGAAATTCCTAAGTATTATTTGCTGCTATTTAGGATTGGGTTTCCATCTTATTCTTTTCGTTATAGAACTTTAATCAGCGAGGTAAAAGGCTTGGTGTCGGGAGTTAGATTTTTTTATAGAAACAGAAAAAATCCGCTCTCATAATCCTAAAAAAAACTGCATCTATTTTAAATGAACACTGCTGTCAATATAAATATGCCTCTTGTGTCAGTTATAATACCTTGTTATAATCATGGTAATTATTTGGACACCGCTATTAAAAGTGTTCTTGATCAAACTTATAAATCTCATGAAATAATTATAGTTGATGATGGATCTGTCGACAATACCCGTGAGGTTGCTGAAAAATATGAACGAGTTATTTATGTTCAGCAGGCAAACAAAGGACTTTCTGCGGCAAGAAATACAGGTATCCATCATAGTAACGGCAAGTACCTCGTTTTTTTAGATGCAGATGATTGGTTATTTATTAAGGGATTGGAAGTGAATGTTGAACAGCTTCAACGAAATCCTGCAATAGCTTTCGTTTCAGGATCGCATCAAAAAGTAGCAGACAACGGCATCGTTTTAGAAGAGGAGAAAATTGCAGTTGATTCGAATCATTATGAAAGACTATTGCAGGGCAATTATATAGGAATGCATGCAACCGTGATGTACCAGCGATGGATATTTGAAAATTTTAGTTTTGACGAAACCTTAAAAGCCTGTGAGGATTATGATTTGTATTTAAAGATTTCGAGAAAGTTTCCTGTTATTCATCACCAGGAAAATGTTGCAGCTTATTTGATCCATAATTCAAATATGTCTGGCGATATCCCCTTAATGCTAACAACAGTTTTAGCAGTTTTATACAGGCAAAAAAAATTGTTGAGAAATGAGATTGAAAAGAAAAGCTTAAAAAAAGGACTGAATGTTTGGAAACAATACTATTGTGAAAAAGTATATGATAAGCTGAAAAACGGGTTTTCTTCTGATAGATCAACAAACTTCCTCGAACTTAACATGCTTTTTAAGTACCGACAAACCTTTTTCTTTAAATTGGTTATAGCCAAATCACCTATGATTATTAAAAAATTGAAAGGCATTTTATCACGTGCTTATAATACATCTGCCCCTGTTGCAGGAAAAGTAAATCTTGGTGACTTTGATCGAACAACCCCATTCAGCACTCAATTTGGTTATGACAGGGGTGGGCCGGTAGATCGGTACTATATCGAAAACTTTCTTGAGAAAAAGAAACTGCTGATTAAAGGAAGAGTTTTGGAAATTGGTGATAATGAGTATACACTTCGATATGGAGGTTCACGGATAACTAAAAGTGATATACTGCACATAGATGAAAATAATGCAAAAGCAACTTTTGTGGGAGATTTAAGCAATGCCCCCCAGGTACCCGCCGACTCTTTTGATTGTATAGTTCTTACTCAAACTTTGCATCTTATTTATAACTATGCTGATGCAGTTAAAACTTGTTATCGTATTTTAAAACCAGGTGGCGCTTTATTGCTTACTGTGCCTGGCATTAGTCACATAGCGCAGGATGAATGGGGCAAATACTGGATGTGGTCCTTTACTGATGCATCAATAAGACAAATTTTATCAGAAGTTTTTCCTTTGGATAACATTGAAGTTGAAACCTTTGGAAATGTATTGGTCGCCTCGGCTTTTTTATATGGCATGGGATTGCCTGAGATCAGTAAACAAAAAATGGATGAAAGGGATCCGCATTACCAGGTAATTATTAGTGTAGTCGCTGTAAAGCCCGCTGAATATGTTGTTTAATATAATGCAAAAACTAAGAAAACGGAAAGGTGCTAAAGTTATTGTGCTTATGTACCACCGTATTGCGCAAGTAAATACTGATCCGTGGCAATTAGCAGTAACCCCTGAAAATTTTGAACAACAGCTTATTGTATTAAAAGAAAACTTTACTGTTATTTCTGTGCACGAATTGATGAACCAGCTCGCAACTAAAGATATAAAGAGTGATGCAGTATGTTTAACCTTCGACGATGCCTACTCAGATAACTTTGTTTATGCAAAACCTTTACTTAAAAAGTCTGCATGTCCGGCGACCTTTTTCATTCCTACTTATTACATCAACCAGAAAAAACAGTTTTGGTGGGATGAGTTAGAAGATATAGTATTAAATTCAATAGAATTACCTGAAACACTTTCACTGCCTGTTAATGAAAATACATATACTTTCAAATTTGAAGCAGACGACAATATTTTAAACTGCCAAAAGCAGGAAATGCAAAAGAAGTGGACGGGTCAGGATAGCCCGCCAACGGAAAGGTGCAAGTTATATATTGAACTGTGGCAACTTTTAAAACCCCTGCCCTTCGATAGGATAATTAGGATAATGGATGAAATTAAAAATTGGTCTAGATATGCTGAAAGTAATGACGAACTGAAATTTCCAATGAACCTTCAGCAACTGCAAGAAATTAACGCTCAAACGTTATTTGAAATAGGTATTCATACTGAAACACATCCAGCCCTTGCCTATCACTCTTCTGAGGTTCAGCAAGATGAAATAGTAAAAAGCAAGGAATACCTGCAAAAAAACTGCAAAAAAGCGCTTGACATTCTTGCTTACCCATATGGAAATTATAATAATTCTACCATTTCTGTTTTAAAGAAACAAAAAATAAAAGCGGCTTTTACAACTGAAAGCAAGGCCGTTACTGGAGATTCGGATATTTTTCAATTAGGCAGATTTGCAGTTCAAAATTGGAATCGGGAAGAATTCGAGAAAAAAATTTACATGTGGTTAAAGGGCATTTAAATGTTTTAAAATGAATGACGGACTAAACCCGACAGTATCAGTAATAACGTCGTTTTTAAATGAAGAGCGATTTCTTGAAGAGGCCATGAATAGTGTCCTTAACCAACGCTATACCAAGTGGGAATTGATATTGGTAGATGATGGATCAAGTGACAACAGTACAACTCTTGCAAAAAATTATGCGGCCAGTTACCCACGAAGGATATTTTACCTCGATCATGAAAATCATGGCAATAAAGGCCTCAGTGCCAGCAGGAATTACGGTGTCTCAAAAGCAAAGGGAAGCCTTATAGGAATTTTAGATGCGGATGATGTATGGCTGCCTGATAAGTTACAATTACAGGTTGATTTAATGAATGCTTATCCTGAGATTGCTATGCTTTGTGAAGCATCCCAATATTGGTATAGTTGGGCCGACAAGTCGGATGAAGATATAATCATAGAAGTTGGAAAAGAACAGGATAAAGTTTTTTATCCGCCATCATTATTAAAGATTTTATACCCTTTATCGGAAAATCCGGCACCTTGTCCTTCAGGAATTATGATTCGAACAGATAAGTTTAGGCAATACGGGGGATTTGAAGAGCATTTCCGCGGGAAGTATCAGTTGTATGAAGATCAGGCATTTCTTCATAAAATGTATTTGAACGAGCCGGTTTATCTCTCGTCTCTTTGCAATAACCGGTACAGGCAAAGAGAAGGTTCGCTAGTGCAGAAAATAAAACACGAGGGAAATTATGAAGTTGTAAGAAAATACTTTCTTGAATGGCTGGAGGATTATTTAAATAAAAATAACCTGCAGTCGACTGAACTATTACAATTATTAAACAAGGCCCTTAAGCCGTACCGCCATCCTTATAAATACAAGTTGCAAAAAATATTTTCCCAAATCCACCAGGTCTCAAAAAGATTATAACTACAGTGAATAATCCATTGATTACTGTTTTAATGCCTGTTTTTAATGCCGAAAAATATCTCAGCGAATCTATTGATAGCATTTTAAATCAAAGCTTAAATGAATTTGAATTCATTATTATTGATGATGCATCTACAGATTTGAGCGTTCAAATAATTAATTCTTATACCGATAGGCGAATTCGTTTTATTCAAAATCAAACTAATCTTGGTATTTCTGCTTCGCTAAATAAGGGTATAGAAATGGCATCGGCAGAACTTATTGCCCGCATGGATGCTGATGATATCAGTCACATTGAGCGGTTACAAAAACAGTATGATTTTTTTATAGCTAATCCTGACTATGCTTTGCTTTCTTCGCGCGTACAGGTAATATTACCAGATAAGACGCCCGTAAGAGTTGATCACTTTAAAAACAGGTACTATTATTACAATCTCAATTTTATATGCTGGATATATCACTCATCAGTAATGTACAAACGAAGCGCTGTGATCGATGTCGGAAAATACAGCCAGTTTTATTCGGAAGATTTTGATCTGTGGTGGAAGATTTCCAGAAAATACAAGATACATCATATGCAGGAAGTCTTGTTGGATTATCGCATTACTGCAGAAAGCCTATCGCATGTAACTAAAAAGGAAGAATATGAAATAGCACAACATAAACAGGTATTGCGAAACATACATTACTACACGGGAAAAGATTACCAATTGACATATAGTGAAATAGAATGCTACAGGCACAATTTTGAACCACTTTTGCAAAAAAATACTACTACGGCAGTCTTACAATGCATCAAGAAATTAAAATACATATCAAAACGCATTCTTTATAAAGAAAATATAAACCTTGACAAGAAAGGTGTTGAAGAAGCCTTTGAATACAAAAAAGAATTTATTATATCTTTTTATGCAGAAAACCTCAAAGGAATAAGACGTTTTCTTTTTTACATTCAAACAGGCTATTTTCTTACATTCTTTATTCGTATTCGAGACGCCATCCTCCGCAGGCTTTTTAAAATCAATCTATCTGACGATGAAATTGAATCTGCGTAAAATCAATTTGATTTGGTAATAATGTTGTCCTTCGGATAATGCATTACTCCAATTGCTACCTTTGCCACTCACTAAAAAGTTATATGAAAAAATTAATTTTAAAATCGAGCCTTATTATTGCCTCTTTTGCTATAACGCAATTTGCATTTTCTCAGTCAGGAAATTTATCTGCTGTAAAAAACACAGGCGCTTCAACAGCTCCAAGACTTCATCTTCCTGCCGGATTTACTTCAACCGTTGTTGCTGAAAATATTGATGCTGCGAGACACATGGCAGTAAACAAACAAGGTAATCTTTATGTAAAACTGTCGAGATTAAAAGACGGGAAAGGAATTATCTATCTAAAAGATACAAACGGAGACGGAAAGTTTGATGAACAAATGGCTTTCGGCGATTATCCTGGTACCGGAATTTGTATTAAAAACGATTATTTATATGCCTCGTCTAACGATGATGTATATCGCTATAAATTAGATAACAATGGAGAGGTTATCAATCCTAATAAACCGGAAAAGATCATTGAGGGCCTGGTAAACAGGGACAGGGACAACTCAAAAGCCATAGCGGTAGATAACAGCGGCAACATTTATGTAAATGTTGGTTCCTATATAAATGCCTGTCTTGTTGATCCTAATGCAGAAAAAGCGCCTTATCCCTGCCCTTTGCTGGATTCTGTTGGTGGCATCTGGCGGTTTAAAACCAATAAGCTAAACCAGCAATATAAAGATGCTATACATTACGCGACCGGTTTTAAAAACGTAGTTGGTATTGACTGGAATACCAAAACGAATTCGTTGTTTATAATGCAACATGGCAGAGACCTTTACCCCAAGTATCTTACAGCAGAACAAAGCAGCATGTTACCAGCAGAAACAATGTACGAGGTACATAAGGGTTCTAACGGTGGCTGGCCTTATGTTTATTACGACCACTTTCAACATAAAAAAATGCTTTCTCCCGAATATGGTGGAGATGGAAAAAAGACTGGCGGAAAAAATGCACTTGATCCACTTGTTGCATTTCCTGCTCACCTTGCGCCAAACGATTTGATATTTTATACGGGTAATAAGTTTCCTGAAAAGTATAAAAACGGCGCCTTCATTGCTTTTCATGGCAACTCAGCAGAACTTCATAAAGGTTATGTGGTGGCATTTGTTCCTTTTAAAAATGGGAAACCGTCGGGTAAGTGGCAAATTTTTGCAGATAATTTTACAACTGAAAAAGAACAACATAAACCGTGTGGTTTAGCACAGGGGCCAGACGGTTCGTTGTATGTGTCAGATGATGCGAAAGGAACAATTTATCGTCTTCAATACAAAAAATAAATGCTGATGTTTTTAATTTTTGATTTACAATAATCAACATCAAGTTTACATGAAATCTTGCTGCGATACGTGATCAAAAATTAACTGGTTATTACCTGTTAAAAAAATTCTTACGTGCAATAAAAAAAAATGGCCGCTGTAGAAACAGCGGCCTTCTAACGATTGCTTGCCATATGAAAAAAAGGTGTAAAATTAGTTTTTACTCGAAATGTACTGTAAGTAAGTATTTCAATATAATTGTAAATACCGACTTTTCCTTTTACAGGATGCAAAAATACTGCCGCAACTTTTAATTGTATAACAACTTATTGTTATCATTCTTCAGAATCGCTTCAAAAAATCTGCTTCAATCCCCCATTCTTGTCAAAATGAAGTTGCAACTATTGTTAAAACTATCTGCTCTTACAATTGGTTTCTATAAATAAAATGATTTAAGTTATGCCTGATTTGGATTTTCAGGCTTTTTAAATTATTATTAATTGCTATTATATTTCAACACTTTTGCTTAAGTATGCGCCATATGCTAATGCGGCTAATTAAATTTTATTTACTTCTTTTTTTTGCAATAACGCTTTCCTTTCAGTCATCTTCCCAACAGGTCGCAGAAAAAAGGTTAATAAGTCAAAAGTTTGTCTATAAAACTTCTGAGGTTAGCGAAGTATATATAGTATGGGCCATAAACTTTTGGAAAACGCCTGAAAAAAAGTTTTGGCCAAAGAATACATATTTGAAAGATACGTTGGCCTACACACAAATGTCTCATCAAGGAGACTCATTTTATACTTCCTTTACACTTCCTTATGCAACCAGGTTAGATTATTATTTCTTAATGACCAAGGGTCATCATGGAGAAAATATAAATGGATGGGACACGAACCGGGGAATTCTTTATTCAAGCGATTTTGTCGATAATAAAGTAGTTGAGTTACGAGATGTAAAACTGGATATTGAAGAACCGAAGTTTTCTATTCTTTTGTTGGGCAAGCAGTTTATAATCTTATCGTTGTTCTTATTTCCCCTTGTATTTTTTTTATTTAAAAAAAGAGGGTACCCTATCAAGAGCCTAATCTTATCAGGATTGCTTACCACAGCTTTTATTTACATTTTTCTTGCCCGTGCCGAAATTGCTGAATTATTCCATAAAAAAGTATCAATTGTTTTAGGGGCAGTCTTTAGTGACTTGCTTTGGTTATTACTTATCAGCGTTTTATTCTTTCCGTTAATTTATCTTTTCAGAAAAAAAATATTTGTAAGAAACATTGTATTTGTCACCTTTTGTGCAGTGATTCTATCTACGGTTTTAGCTTCATTATTAAATATTGAAGTAGTAAAGCAATTAGGAACTCCTTTTAATTATAAGTGGCTTTACTATTCAGATTTTTTAAAAGGCAATGATGCAAGAGCAGGAGTTGCTAAAGCACTTACAAAACATTTACAGCTTAATCTTTTGCTATTGTTAGCAAGTTATATTATCATTAGTTTATCTATATCTTTCCTATTACAAAATCTATTACTATCGAGGAAGTGGAAAGTAATGATATTCTCAGCATTAATTCTTTTCACTTTCATGAGCTTCTATGAATACAAAACTAATTATTATACTATTGGCAAAGTACAAGCGCCGACAACAGCTTTTATCTCGTCCGTTTTCTATCCAACCGGCATAGAGGAGTTGTTGAAAACAAAAATTTCTGATGAAACAGTTCAATATGTATCTAATTATCACAATAACTTCTATTCTTCAAAACCAGATAGCGGACATCTAATTGATAATATTATTTTATTTGTTTCAGAGTCGACACCTAAGCAACTAATAGACATTTATGATTCTACATTTAAATGTACCCCGAACATTAAGAAATGGAGCAGTATATCAAAAGCTTATACAAACATGTATGCGCCTATACCCAGCACTCCCTATTCTATGTTTACGTTATGCTCAGGCATCTTTCCTAAGATCGATTACAAGTCTGAATTAAGAGAAAGATTGCAACTACCGGTTGCTTCTTTGCCTCGCGTTTTAAATGGTAACGGTTGGGAAACTTCGCTGTTTTTTTCTTCTGACTTACGATATTCCAATATGGATGAATATGCGAAAAAACAATCTTTTTCAACCATTCAGGATTTTACAACAATTCCGTGCGACAAAAAGTTTTCTACAACTCACTCAAATCTTGACGGGCTTAACGATGAATGTCTACTGGAAAGCTATTTAAATTGGATGGACAAATCGCCATCGAAAAAGAAATACAGCGTGTTATGGACCAATCAAACACATTACCCTTATTATACTAAAAGTGAAACATTTTATACCCGGGAAAATGATGATCTAAACCGATATTTAAATGCCCTTCATCACACTGATATGGTTTTCGGTAAATTGATGACCGAACTGGAAAAAAGAAATAAACTAAAAAACACATTAGTGATCTTTATTGCCGACCACGGGGAAGCTTTTAGTACACATGATCAAACAATTCATGCATCAAGGGTATATGAAGAAAACGTACATATACCTTGTATTCTTTTCAACCCTGTTATTTTTAAAAAGACCGAGAATAAGCAAATTCATAGCCTTGTTGATATAGATGTTACTATTACTCACTTATTAGGATTAGAAAAGCCACAAGAATGGCAGGGAAAAAGTTTACTTGAAGATACACCGGGTGATCGTACGTTCTTTTTCAGTCCATATACAGATTTAATTTTAGGAACGAGGGACAAAGACTGGAAGTATATTTATAATGCTGATACCCGGGAAGATGAATTATATAATTTGGTAAGCGATTCTAAAGAATTAGACAACCTTTCTTATAAATACCCTGAAATAGTTCAAAAAGAACACGAAATTTTAGCAGGTTGGGTTCAATATCAAAATAAAAAATACAGCCAGTGGAAGAATGAAAAAACCAAGTAAAACCAACATTTTTATTATTAGGCTCTTTGATCATAATGTATGTAATTTAGATTTTCATGTCGGGAAAATTAAATCAACATAAATTATTTAAACAAAACAAAGTATGAATTTGAAGGCATTTACTTTTATGTTTCTTCTTTTACTCATTGCACTGACTGGAACGACTCAAAAAACCGAAAGCAACAAAATAGCGGTTATTGGCTATTATGCAGGAAATGCAGAAAGTGTAAGCGCTTACCCGGTTGAAAAACTAACCCATATTATATTCAGTTTTTGTCATTTAAAAGGTAACGAACTTTCAGTAGATAATTTGAAAGATACTTTAACCATTCAAAGACTTGTTTCTTTAAGAGAAAGAAATCCCTCACTGAAAGTTATTTTATCCTTAGGTGGTTGGGGCGGCTGTGAAACATGTTCACCAGTTTTTGCAGCAAAGGCAGGCAGAAAAGAATTTGCAAAATCAGTAAAAAAATTAAATAAATATTTTAAAACAGACGGAATAGACCTTGATTGGGAATATCCTTCTATACCTGGTTTTGAAGGCCACCAGTACACAAAAGATGATAAGCAGAATTTTACTGAATTGGTTAAAGTATTAAGAAAAAAATTAGGCAGAAAGAATGAAATCAGTTTTGCAGCAGGTGGATTTACAAAGTTCCTGGCTGAGTCAATTGATTGGGCTAAGGTAGCCCCAATGGTAGACAAAATAAATCTAATGACTTATGACCTTGTAAATGGCAACAGTAACCTCACCGGTCACCACACACCTTTGTACTCTACACCGCAACAAATAGAGTCTACAGACAATGCTATTCACTATCTTGATTCCGCGGGAGTGCCCAGAAACAAGATGATAATTGGCGCTGCATTTTATGGAAGAATTTTTGATGTTGAGCAAGACTCATTGAATGGTTTATACCAAAAAGGCAAATTCAACAAAGGGGTTTCTTATAAGAATTTGAATGTGGATTCATTAAAAAATGAAGGATTTGTTTCTTATTGGGATGACACAGCAAAAGCTCCTTACATGTATTCTTCTGCTAAAAAGCAATTGCTGACCTTTGATGATGAAAAGTCTATTATGCTAAAGACAAAATATGTTGTAGATAATCATTTGGGAGGAATCATGTTTTGGCAATTAGGGGAAGATAAAACGTCAAATGGTTTATTAGATGCTATTGATAAAGCTTTGCATTAATAGGATGACTGCTACCGGCTTGAGCTGAAGGTTTTCAGAACTTTGCAGCTCAAGCCGCAGGGCTTCGTTCTTGCAACAGCGCTCCATAAGCTTCGTTCAAAAACTGCTGCGCATGTTTTTGAATGCCTTCGCAATGCGCTCGGCACTGAACCTTATGAGTCGCTTTATGCAAGAACTGGTGTCAGTACTATTGACACCAGTCGACTTTTTTATGAACGTTTTTTATGGTCTTTTTCTTTATTTTTTATTTCTTTTTTCCTTCTGCCTTTAATTTAAGACTTTGTTTCCAGCACAATCACTACATCTGGTTCATTGTCGTTGAGAGTAGGTGAGGTAATAGTTACAGTACCATTTTTAAAAGTTGTTTGCACCTTTGTTTTGTCTTTTAATAAATATGCGTTTGTTATTTTTTTATAAGGAAAGTTTTCAAGGGTTACAGAAGGTACATCTTTCTTTAACAGGTGCACATACATTTTGTTGTCTTTTTGGGTAATAGCTCCCCATGCCTGTGGCTTCATGTAACCACCTTTTGTATTGTAAATACTTTCGCCGTAGACTGCAAGCCACTTGCCTACAGAATCCAGGCGTTCTTTAAATTCAGGCTGTACTGCACCATTGGGCATTGGACCGATATTTAAAAGAAAATTAGCGCCATAACCATTATCTCTTACAAGATAGTCTATCAGTTGCTTTGTTGATTTATAAGTAGTATCGGTAATATTAAAACCCCATGAGTTATTAATGGTTTCACACGTCTCAAGAGGAAGTCTTTGAGAAGGTGGCTGATAACTTAAGCCTGATTTATTTTCACCGGGCAAATCTTTTTCAAACATCTGGAAATCTTCTCCCGCAAAAGGTACCATATGATGATTGTTACCAATCAGTGCATGCGGTTGTAATTTATGAATTAAACCATAAATTTCATTGTAATGCCAATCAACTTTTGCAGTTCTGTCTGCTGCTCCTTCAGGTGCTGTCTGGTCCCAGTGTCCATCGAACCATACGCCTGCTATCTCTCCATAATTGGTTAACAGCTCGGTTAACTGGTTTTTCATAAATTGAATATAATCGCTCCAGTTGACGCGCTCAGTTCTGCCGGTTCCCTTTCCTGTGCGACCAGTCCAGTAGCTATAGTCAGTTCTTCTCCAGTCGAGCAGTGAGTAATAGACGAATAGCTTTATGCCTTGCTTATGACATTCATCAGCCATCATCTTTACCACATCTTTTTTATAAGGGGTATTCATGATATTAAAATCAGAATACTTTGTATCCCACATGCTAAAGCCATCATGATGACGAGTAATAAGCGTAATGTATTTCATTCCTGCATTTTTAGCCATGCTTACTACCTCTGCAGCATTAAAATCTATGGGATTAAAAAAGTCCATTAAACGTGTATAATTCTTTACCGTAATGTTCTTGTTATTCATCACCCATTCGCCATCACCGGGAATACTGAATGGTCCCCAGTGAATAAACAATCCAAATTTTGAATTTGTAAACCATTCGCGTGCTTTAAGGTTTTCCGATGACGCGGTGTACGAGGTATCCTGCGAAAAGGAAAGCTTTTGTAATGAAGTCATTAATAAAGCAAGCAACAATAATTTTCTCATGAGGAGCGTTTTTGTGAAAGTAGTAAAGAAAATGTTTTTTTATTAGTTATTAAAAATCTTCTTTTTTATTAAAGTATGAGTACTTAAAATGGATATATAGTATATTAAGGCCTTTTTATGACATCTACATTAAACTCATAAAATAAATGACATTTTTAGAATTAGCAGAACAAGTACTAAAAGATGAAAAAAAACCTTTAACGGCAACCGAAATATGGCAAAGTGCTGTTTTAAAAGGCTATGACAATAAGCTAAATAGTGAAGGCAAAACACCTTGGGCTACACTTGGTGCACAGATTTATGTCAATGCAAAAGACAACCCTAAGACTCCTTTTGCTCAGACCGACACGAGGCCAAAAAAGTTTTATTTAAAGGGCCAAAAAAGCGTGGATTTTAATATTAGCCCAAATCCAGTTGAACCTGTTCTTAAAAAGAAGAAGTTCGAATATTTAGAAAGAGATTTACATGCTTACTTAAGTTATTATGCTTATTATCATTTACGTTGTTATACTAAAACAATTAATCACTCTCAATCGTCAAAAAAAGAATTTAAAGAATGGGTACATCCAGACATTGTTGGTTGTTATTATCCACTTGATGAATGGAAGTCGGAAGTATATGAACTTAGTTCAGCAATCGGAAATGTTTCAATAAAATTATTATCATTTGAATTAAAACGAGAACTTCATTTTGGGAATTTAAGAGAAAGTTTTTTTCAAACGGTATCAAATTCTTCCTGGGCAAACGAAAGCTATTTAGTCGCCTCCAAAATTTCTAAGGAGACAGACTTTGTTGATGAACTAACAAGACTGTCAACATCGTTTGGAATAGGAATAATAATTCTAAATGTAGATGACCCTCACTCTTCTGAAATATTATTACCAGCAAAATATCGCGAAACATTAGATTGGGAAACAATTAATAAACTAACAATGAACACAGATTTCAAGGAGTTCTTGACTCGGGTTAAGATTGACATATCGAGTAAAAAAATTCATAAAAAGGAATATGATACAATTCTTGACACCGAAGATTTGAAAAAGACATTCAAAGCAAAATAGGAAAAAGAAAAATATAAATATTTCACCTCACTTCACACTAAAACTCTTCTTCAAAATATAATCACTCGAATTTCTGCCTACACAAATGCTATAAGTTCCTTTGTATAATTTCCATTTATTTTCTGCTAAATCCCATTTTTGCAATTCGGTTACCGGAATGTTTAAAACTACATTTTTTGTATTACCTTTTGCTACACTTACTCTTTTAAATGCTTTCAATTCCTTTAATGGCATTCTTTCCAAATTAGGATACTCGACGTAAACCTGCACTACTTCGTCACCATTATATTGACCTGTATTTTGTATAGTCGTTGTAAAACGGATAGTATCTTTTAATGAATAATTATTTCGAGGTTCCTGTTGCCATTTATAAGCAAAAGTGGTGTAACTGAGTCCATACCCAAAAGGATATTCCACTTTTCCATTGAAGTACCGGTAAGTTCTGCCTTTCATGTTATAACTTGTATAATCAGGGAGGTCACTGAGCGATTGATAAAAAGTAACAGGCAGGCGACCGGAAGGAGATACATTTCCAAACAAAATATCGGCGAGGGCATTGCCGCCTTGTTCACCGGGATACCAGGCAAGAATAACAGCATCAGCATAAGGCTCAATAGCCGCTATGTCAACTGCACTTCCGGCAGTTACTACAGCAACAATTGGTTTTTTGTGTGCTGCCCGCAGCTTTTTCAAAAAGGCAATATGTGCCTGCGGCAAACTTAAAGTAGCTTTATCACCACCGGAAGCTGATAAAAATGCATCACCTTCTTCTCCTTCAAGCAAAGGAGTCAAACCAACTACCGCAATGGTAAGGTCACTGTTCTGAGATGCCCAGATACCGCCGAAATGAACTGTATCAGTATAATCGCTTCCCTGGTCGTATTGCACAACAGTAGCCGGACCTGCGGCCTTAGTAATACCTTCGGCAAACGTCACAATGTTTCCTGACATTCCGTGATAATTTCCTACCATTGCTTCTAACGATGCTGAGTTGGCTCCCGTAACCAGTATCGATGAATATTTGTCTTTTTGCAGCGGCAAGACTCCATTATTTTTTAGCAGCACCAGGCTTTGCTGCGCTGCCCTTCTTGACAGTTCTGTATGGTAAGCATTGTGAACACTATCTGCGCCGTAACTGTTATAAGGATTTAAAGAAGAATCATTATCGTACATTCCTAATTTCATCTGAGTCCGAAGTATGCCGCTTACAGCACTATCTACATTTGCTTCTTTCAGCAATCCTTTGTTGATAGCTGCTAACACATCTTCTTGCAAAACACCGCCACACTCCAGGTTTATTCCTGCCTTTAAAGCCGCGGCAGCCAACTCTTCCTTTGTGTTAATGACTTTATGCCTTACCAGTATATCATCAAGCGCTCCGCAATCTGTTACAATATGTCCTTTAAAATGCCATTCGTTTTTCAGTATTTCCTGCAATAGAGTTTTACCGGTACAGCAAGGCTCACCATTCACACGATTGTAAGCGCACATCACCGACTCTACGCCTGCGTCCACTAGTTTCTTAAATGAATAGAGATATGTTTCCCTTACATCTTTTTCATCTACAACAACATTAGCAGTGTGGCGGGTTGCTTCCGGTCCACTATGTACAGCAAAGTGTTTTGCGCATGCCGATACCTTTAAATAATCCGGATTATTTCCCTGCAATCCTTTTACATAGGCTGTACCCATTTTTGACGTAAGAAAGGGGTCTTCTCCGTAAGTTTCCTGTCCCCTGCCCCATCTTGGATCTCTGAATATATTTATGTTTGGCGACCAGAAGGTAAGTCCCATATACCACAGGTGCCTGTTCATTTTGGCGGCAAGGTTATACTTCGCCCGTGCCTCTGTTGATATTGCTGATGCTACCATTTGCAATAATGTATCATTAAATGTTGCCGCCATTCCTATTGCCTGTGGGAACACCGTTGCTTCACCTGCCCTTGCAATACCATGCAGCGATTCATTCCACCAATTGTAAGCAGGTATGTTTAACCGGTTAACTGAAGGACTGTTATTGCCAAGCATTGATATTTTTTCTTGCAGCGTCAGCGCATGCAATAAGTCATTTACTCTTGCTTCCATTGGCGCTTTTGCGCTACGAAATGAAGGAGTATTTTGTGCAATAGTTATATTGCCAACAAAAGCAAATGCCGCTAATACAATCAACAATTTTAAATGCATTTTGCAAAAGTTGATATCTTTTTTAAATCTGAATATTCTATTATTATCTTTAATAAAAGTAGATAATAACAAAGTATTGTGGTATTTATTTTAGTGGTTAATACTTTTTACAATCAACAATTACAGTGAAATACATGTAAAAAAGCCAAAAATAAGAACATGAAAAACGCAATATTGCTTATTCCATTTTTTATCTTCTTTATAAAATCTTTTGCACAAACAAATGCAAGAGAAAGTTCTAAACCTGCTTATGATTCTGTCTTAGCCACAAAACTGGGGGCGGATGAATATGGAATGAAAAAGTATGTAATGGCCTTTTTAAAATCAGGGAAAACGAAGATTTCAGATTCAACAGAAGCCGTAAAAATTCAAATGGCGCATTTAAAAAACATTATGAGATTAGCAGATGAAGGTAAGTTAATAGTAGCAGGTCCATTCCTCGATAATCAAAACGTAAGAGGTATTTTTATTTTTAATGTAGAAAATATTGACGAGGCGAAACGATTAACAGAAACCGACCCTGCCATTAAAGCAGGTGTGCTGGAAATGGAACTTCGCCCCTGGTATGGGTCTGCCGCACTGATTGAAGCGGCGAAACTTCATAAAAAAGTTGAGAAGAAAAGCGTTGCAGAATAATTTAATACCAGGAAGAATTGTTGTCATTACCCGTTTTCTTCCTCAAACTGGTCTTTAATATAAGTAATATGTGTCTTTCTGTGAGCGGTGAGATTTCCTTCTTCATCAAGGTTTACAAAAACAATTTTTTCTATAGTAAGAATGCTTTTGCGGGTAATTTTATTACGAACCTCGCAACGTAAAGTAATAGAAGTTCGCCCAAAAGATGTAGCAGTAATTCCAAGCTCAATAATATCACCTTCCTTTGCTGAGCTGACAAAATTTATCTCTGATATGTATTTTGTGACAGCTCTTTTATTACCAAGTTGCACTATTGAATAGATAGCCGCTTCTTCATCTATCCATCTCAAAAGGCTGCCTCCAAATAATGACCCGTTTGGATTTAAATCTTCAGGTTTTATCCATTTCCGTGTGTGGAAGTTCATAAGCCGGGTTTGAATAAAGTTAATGAAAGATAGTTATTTATAAATAATCTTTCAACGCGCTTTAGCCCTAAAAAAAGAGCCACTCATAAAGTGACCCTTACTCTCTAATAATTTTACTTTTACTTAGTGTAAAACAACTTTTCGAATTACTTTCCTTCCCGGTTCTGAAATATAAATTGTCTTTCCGTCGGGTGTTGAAGCGATGCCACCTATTTGTCCCAATCCTGCCGTTTTTCCTGTTCCATCTCCATAGTTGCCACTATAACCATAGCCAACCAGTGTGGTTACATCTTTGCCAGGCCTTACTAGTCTTAACGCAGATAAATTATTTGCGGCATTACCGAAAGTAGTAAAGAATATATAACTACCATCCTGGTTAGAAGTTACCTGGGTAACATTGTTTGATTGTGCAGTTGCTACCGGCCCGTCTATATCGACTCCAATTTTATTTTTATATTGAAATAATGATGATACAGTTCCGTCCGACGCTACCTTGCGAACAAGTTCATTATCTAAATCTGCAACATAAATATTGCCATTGCCGTCTGCAGCCATGTCTGATACCCGGCTTCCAAAAGTAGCTTCTTCACCCCGGCCGTCCCGGAATGGATAAGGATTTCCATTTCCTCCTCTCTCGGTTAGAGCTTTCCCTGCAAAAAGCTCTACCTTGCCTGTTGAAGGAGAAGTAAATGTAATGCGATGAATTGTGCTCCATGGTTCATTGAAAAAGTAAACTTGTCCATTTGCGCCTGTGGCCAGTCCATTTGGTAAATCAAAATGATCACCTGAATTTAAAGCTCCTACAGCATTTCCCCCATACACTCTGTTTACAATGTTGGTTGCTTTCCCAACATTTCCGTTTGGCTCAATTTTCCATAAATCGTTTTCTTTAGTTACAATATATAATGTACCTCCAGTTCCCGGTGCTACATCCATATCGAGAATTTCATTGTAAGAGCTTCCAATTGCACCAAGAGGTATGTATGTCTTTACATTATTCTGCATATCGATACTTCTTATAACCGTACCATCAGCAACGTACAAAATATTATTACGATTATCATACACCATTTTGGTAGGATTCCAGAAACGTGCGTTTGCTCCATTTCCATCTTCTGCATTACCACGATCATCTAACTTTCCTGCAATAGTAGAAACAGTCACGTTAAACGCCGCACTTGAGGAATCACCGTCAGGTGGTCCCCCGGATGCCGGTCTCATTATATCTTTTTTTGAACATGATGAGCAAGCAGTTGTAACTACAAAAGCAAATAATAATAATCTTTTAATATTCATAATGATTACATTAAGATCAGATGATTGATAAATGAAATGCGAGATTACTTATAGATCAGGTTCATAAAAATCACTTTGTAGATAAAAGACTAAAAAACATGACGAATGGTAGAATGAGTAAAAAATATATAATAAAGAATAGGAACATTTAGCTTGAAATTAAAATCGCGAACTTTTTGTTCGTAACCTTAGGTACATTATTTTCTAACTCAATTTTTTATTATTTTTCCAACCCAAACCCTTATTATGAAATTGTTTTCATTTTGTTTAGTCATTTTTGTAACCATGACAGTAATGGCACAAAGGCCGGGCTCTTTTGCAGGCTCGTATCCTGCAACAAAAACAACAGACCAGGCAGATGATTTTTTTGGAACAAAGGTTTTGGACCCTTACAGGTGGCTGGAAAATGACATGGCGGAAGACACCAAAGATTGGGTACAAAGGCAAAACGAGGTAACCAATGAGTACCTCTCAAAAATCCCTTATAGAGATGCAATTAAAAACAGACTGACCGAGTTATGGAACTACGAAAAATATTCGGCGCCTTTTAAAGAAGGCGAATACACCTATTTTTATAAAAATGACGGCTTGCAAAACCAGGCGGTATTATACCGGCAGAAGAATGGTGAGCAACCCGAAGTTTTCCTTGACCCAAATACGTTTTCACCTGATGGCACCACTTCGCTTGCCGGCATCGATTTTACGAAAGATGGCTCTCTTGCTGCCTACCAACTTTCTGAAGGCGGGTCAGACTGGCGCAAAGTAATTATCCTGAATACACAAACAAAAAAACCACTTGATGATACACTGAAGGATGTAAAGTTTAGCGAGCTTTCGTGGCGCAATAATGAAGGTTTTTATTACAGCAGTTATGATAAGCCGAAAGAGGGCAGTCAACTTTCAGGAAAAACTCAGATACACAAACTATATTTTCATAAACTGGGAACGCCGCAAAAGGCAGACAAACTAATTTTTGGCGGAGAAGCAACACCAAGGCGCTACATAGGTGGACAAGTGACCGAAAACCAGCATTACCTTGTTATATCGGCGGCAAATGCAACTTATGGCAATGAATTATACCTACAAGACCTTACGAAACCAGATGCCGGAATAGTGCCGGTAGTTACAGGTTTTGAAAATGAACAAGATGTTGTAGATGCCGACGAAGGCAAGCTTTACATTAGTACAAATCTTAAAGCGCCAAACCGAAAATTGGTTGTCACAGATGCCTCAACTCCTACTGCTCAACATTGGAAAGACGTTATACCTGAAACTAAGTTTCCATTATTTGTGTCTACCTGCGGAGGAAGATTTTTTGCGCAGTACACAAAAGACGCAGTATCAGAGATTGAAGAATATACAAGAGATGGTAAAAAGGTAAAGACGATTGCTTTACCCGGTTTAGGAACTGCAAGCGGTTTTAGTGGAAAAAAGGAAGAAAAAGAGGTTTATTATTCCTATACTTCTTATGTGTACCCGTCAACTATTCTTAAATACGATATAATTTCTGGTAAATCTTCTGTTTATAAAAAATCTGGTGTAAAGTTTAATCCTGATGATTTTGAAAGTAAACAGGTGTTTTACGCATCTAAAGACGGTACTAAAATACCAATGATAATTACCTATAAGAAAGGAATGCAGCTTAACGGTAAAAACCCTTTAATGCTGTACGGGTATGGAGGCTTCAATGTTAGTCTGACTCCGGCATTTAGTGTCAGCGATATTGTCTTTTTAGAAAATGGAGGTATTTATGCAGTCGCAAATCTTCGTGGTGGTGGGGAGTATGGCGATGTATGGCACAACGCCGGTACAAAGTTGCACAAACAAAATGTTTTTGATGATTTTATCGCTGCAGCCGAATACCTGGTGAGAGAAAAATATACTTCCAAAGATTATCTTGCTATTTCCGGTGGATCGAATGGAGGATTGTTAGTTGGCGCTTGTATGACGCAACGCCCCGACCTATACAAGGTTTGTTTTCCTGCAGTAGGTGTTATGGATATGCTGCGTTATCACAAATTTACCGCAGGCGCAGGTTGGGCTTACGATTATGGAACAGCGGATGACAATAAAGAAATGTTTAATTATTTATATAAATATTCTCCTGTTCACAACTTAAAAAAAGGAACATGCTACCCGGCTACCCTGGTTACCACTGCAGACCACGATGACCGTGTAGTGCCTGCCCACTCATTTAAATTTGCAGCTTCTTTACAGGCAGCGCATGGTTGCAATAATCCTGCATTGATAAGAATTGAGACAAAAGCAGGTCATGGAGCAGGAAAGCCTACATCTAAAATTATTGAAGAACAGGCTGATAAATGGGCTTTTCTTTTATACAATATTGGACTTACCTACCCGCAAAAAGCATTGTAACCCTGAAGAAGAGGTTCACGAAGATTGCAACTTATTCATATGAAAACAACAGAGAAAGAAACCTTTACTGGCATTATTTTTTTTAAATATCGATCTTATGAAAACTGTGACGGAGATATTAAAATTATCGTGTAAAAAAGCGCATATAAAAACTGAGAAAACCCTCGTAGAAAAATTTAAATCAATTAATAATTTAGATGATTATACCAACATTCTTACTACTTTCTATGGTTATTTTGCCCCGGTTGAGAATGAAATAGAAAAACATATTACTAATACCATTCTACCTGATATAGAATTAAGAAAAAGATCATCATTTATTATTTCAGATTTACGTAACTTAAATTATACAAGGCCGCTGCCGGTAGCAGGAGAAATACCTCTGATTAATAGCTACTTACAGGCTGCAGGCGCAATGTACGTACTGGAAGGATCTACAATGGGCGGACAACACATTGTTCAAATGTTGATTCAAAAACCTGCATTGCAGGAGCGAAAAGATGCAATGTCTTTTTTTAAAGGATATGAAGAGCAAAACATGTTAATGTGGCAAATCTTCAAAGATCATCTTGATACCAATATCCACGAAAAAGATGTTGAAGAAGTTGTTCAATCTGCTATTGAAACTTTTGTATTGTTAGATAAATGGACTTTAAATAAGAATAATGACGGGAACAAAAAATACTAATTACGATGCAATTTTTTGTGGCAAGCAACCCCTGCATAACACCAATCTTATACAGCCACATGGTGTTTTAATAGTTTTAGACAAAGCTTTATTAATTGTAGTGCAGACAAGTGAAAATGTTGCTGAGTTAACTGGCCTTACAAGGGAAGAAATTGTTGGGCGATCAATAAAGGACATAATAACGGAAGAAAGTTTTGATGCAATTCAATCTGTAAATTCAGCTACCAAATTTAAAACAAAGATCCCCCAGAATCTCACCTTTACAATTGATGGAGTAGCAAAAGCTTACATGGCACTTATTCATGAAAAAGATGATCTTTTGCTTATAGAAGTTGAATTTGCAGATGAGATTGAAAAAAAGGGCTCCTTTATAAATGTATTTGAACAATTAAAGCAAGTCATATCTGCTTTTGACAATGCAACAACGGTAAATGAAACCTGTCATATTGCAGCAAACGAAATTAAAAGGATTTCCGGTTTCGATAAGGTAATGATCTACTCCTTTGACGAAGCGTGGAATGGAACAGTTATAGCAGAAGCAAGAGAAAAGGCCATGGATTCTTATCTTGGCTTAAAATTCCCAGCCTCTGATATACCGAAGCAAGCAAGAGATCTTTATTTTAAAAATCCTTTTCGTTTAATTCCTAACCGTGATTATGAGCCTGTGCCACTTTCGCCTTTTGTAAATCCTGTTACCAATACGGCCACCAATCTATCTGATTGTAAATTGCGAAGTGTTGCACCCGTGCACATTGAATATTTAAAAAATATGGGCATCGTTGCTTCTATGAGCACCCGTATCATTCACCAGGAAAACTTGTGGGGACTTATTTCCTGCCACCATTTGCAAGCTAAGTATTTGTCTTTCGAAGAAACTTCTTTTTTTGAATTGATATCTAATGTTTTGTCATCAAAAATTGGATCTGTTTTAAATAAAATCTCAAATGACAGAACAGATGAACTCAACAGTTACTTAATAAACATTATTGAACAAGTGGCATTGTTCGATGATATCGTAAACATGTTTGCATATAACAAAGAAACATTGTTGAGACTATTAAGCGCTGAAGGCCTTGCTATCTGCTGGAACGGCACAATAGAAATGTTTGGTCTTACGCCTGAAGAATCGGATATATTGGATCTGCAACAATGGCTGCTGAGTAAAAAAATTACACAAATGTTACACCTGCCAGCCCTATCATTTGCTTTTGGCAAGGCTGACACGTATGTGCAAATCGCCAGTGGCCTGGTGGCTTTACCAATAGATCCCGAAGCAGGCAATTATCTTCTCGCCTTTAGACCTGAGGCAATACAACAGGTAAAATGGGGAGGCAATCCTAACGAAACCATCACTTTCGAAAAAAATTCTACCCGTTACCATCCGCGCAATTCTTTTGAGACCTGGAAGGAAACCGTAAAGAAAAATAGTGTACCATGGACGACAGATGAATTGGCAACAGCCCAAAAATTCAGGAATTTTTTAGTTGAATATTCTTTAAAGCGGAAAAATAAAGAATTGGAGGTGGCAATAGAAGAATTTACTTTTATGGCTAACCTTATGCCTCAATTGCTTTGGACAGCCAAAGCTGACGGCTCTGTAGATTTTTTTAATGAACAATGGTATTCCTTTACGGGCCAGTCTAAGCAGCAAAGCCTTGAGGGATGGATAGAGAACCTGCATCCGGAAGACTATCAAAAGACCCTTGCCCGGTGGCAGGAATCTGTAATGCAGAAAAAAAATTATGAAATAGAATACAGGCTAAGAAGAAATGATGGAACATATACCTGGTTTTTAGGAAGAGCGTTGCCTTTGTTGGATAACAATAAAAACGTTATAAAATGGTTTGGAACATGTACCAACATCGACGAGCAGAAAAAGATGGAGCAAACCCTGGAACAGAACGTAAAAAAGAGAACTGAGGAATTGACCGCGTTGAATAATGAACTGGAAAAAAGCAACAATGAACTACAGCAATATGCTTTTATTGCCAGTCACGACCTGCAGGAACCGGTGAGAAAAATCCAGGTCTTCAGCAAAATTTTAAAAGAAAAATACTTAAGCGAAGATCATGATAAAGCAGAAGTATATATCAATAAAATCATCGCTTCTTCTCACCGTATCAGAAGTCTCATCATCGACCTGCTTTCTTATTCATCTATCGCTGAGCAGAATCTATGGCAACAAACAGATCTCACTGTAGTAGTTGAGAATGTTTTGCAAAACCTCGAACTATTAATAGACGAAAAAAAAGCGGAAATAATCATTTCTAACCTCCCTGCAATAAAAGCGAGGAAGGGACAAATGGAACAGGTTTTTCAAAATCTTATCTCTAATGCTTTGTATTACACTTCTCCTGATCGGCCGCCTGTAATTCAGATCTCAAGCCGCTATTTGTCCTCGGCCGATTTTGACGCTCAGGAAGTAGACAATGGGCCTTTTGTAGAAATAATAATTATGGATAACGGGTTAGGATTCGATAAAAAATATTCAGAAAAAATATTTCAGATATTCCAGAGACTGTTACCAAGAAACGAAACCGGAGGCACAGGAATCGGTCTTTCTATAGTTAAAAAAATCATTGATAATCATCGTGGAATTATTAAAGCTAACGGAATTGTAAATGAAGGTGCATATTTTAATTTTATTTTACCCGTAAATCAAACATAAAACCCATTCTTTTTTACAAAATATATTTTAATAAAGAATGGGTTAGTTTCTATTAATTTTTAAAGTAATCCTACAAGCTCCTTTGTTTATTTAAATTGCAACTAGCGTCTTACACTCTGCAAACTTGAAGATAAATTATTGCAAACGGCATCTGTTTTTAAATAAACTCTCAGAGAGTTATGTCATTTATTTTTGCAGATTATCAACTTTATCATAAAACTCATTTTGCAATTGCAAAGTTTTATCATCGTCCTTGATAACCTTTAAGGCTTTTACAAAGGAATCTATTTCATGCTTCGCTATAATTTCACCAAGCTCTTTTGTGGCTTTGGCTCCTTCTCCTGCATAATGATTTGGGAACGAAGAATACCACCAGATAGGAGTATACACATTAGGCAGGCTTGATCTTTTTTGGTCAGCTCCTGACTGTGTTGTTGCCCTGTCCATTTTCATAAGATCAGGACGGTAATACAACAATGTTGATGTTTCTCTTTCGCCTGCGTGCATGTCACCTTTCTGATCAGATTTCCACAATTTTTTCATTTGCGTTGCATAAGCAGAATCGGGGCCGGGATTATAAAAATAAATAGCATAGTTATGACGCTTATTTAAAAAAGACTGCATAAAGAACTGAATGAATTCAGGGTTTCCACCATGACCGTTTAGGATAACTATTTTTTTAAATCCATTGCGTGCGATTTCATCACAGGTAGCTTCAAGCAAATCGAAAATTACTCGACTGGGCAAAGCAAAAGTACCGGGCTGATGCCGGGCTTCATTTATCTGGCCATAAAAATAATCGGGAAAAACCACAGCATATTCCTGCTTTATAGCACGTGAAGACCATTCGCGCACATGAATAAGATCAGTTCCCAGGGGAGAGTGAGGGCCATGTTTTTCAAGAATGCCAATTGGAAGAATGCAGGTTTTAGATGACTTGTCAAGTGCGGCCTGCCAGTCAGTAGCTGTAAGTTCATCCCAACGCGCGGGAAGTTGCTGGGCAATTGTGTAACCAGAGAAAATAAGAAATAATAAGAATAGTTTTACTTTCATGTGTTCGATTTGTTTTAACAATAATCGTAAAAATATGTAATTTCAGTTTTCATAGTTCTAATAAATTATACTAAAAAATGATGAAGATGTAAAAGAGGTATTTGATACATTTGTTTAGGAAAACTTGAATAAATCGTCGAATGTAAGAGTAAGTGTCAATTACCGCACGATGAAAATATTCTGTCAGCAACAAAGCATCTTTTATCTTATTCCCTATTATTTAAAGTCTAAGACTGTAAAAAAAATTAACTTATGCCCGGCGATTCTTCCAAAGTAAATCTTAACTCAAGAGGAGTTAATCAAAACACATTTGACGCCATAGTTATTGGGTCAGGTATCAGCGGAGGATGGGCCGCTAAAGAATTTTGTGAAAAGGGATTAAAAACACTGGTGTTGGAAAGAGGCAGAGATGTAGTGCATTTAAAAGATTATCCTACAGCGACAAAAAATCCATGGGAATTTACGCACAGGGGGCGTTTAACAGCACAGGTGTCAAAAGACAATCCTATTGTAGATAGATGTTATGCTTTTAATGAAACATCTCAACATTTTTTTGTAAAAGATAAAGAGCATCCGTACATACAGGAAAAACCTTTTGACTGGATACGTGGGTACCAGGTGGGAGGAAAATCTTTGTTGTGGGCAAGGCAAACGCAGCGGTGGAGTAAGTATGATTTTGAGGGGCCGGCAAGAGATGGCTTTGCAGTTGACTGGCCAATAAGATATGATGATATAGCCCCATGGTATAGTTACGTAGAGAAATTTGCAGGCATATCCGGCAATAAAGATGGATTAGATACGCTGCCCGATGGCGAGTTTTTACCCCCTTGGGAATTAAACTGCGTTGAAAAAGAAATTCAGCAAAAAATAATGGCAGGTTACAAAGACCGGCATGTTATTATCGGGCGGTGTGCACACCTAACCAAGCCACAGGAAATACACATACAACAAGGTCGTAACCAATGCCAGGCAAGAAGTCTTTGCGAGCGTGGCTGCCCCTTCGGCGGATATTTCAGTTCTAACTCATCCACTATTCCCTGGGCACAAAAAACAGGTAATCTTACTTTAAAGACACACGCTGTAGTACATTCTATCATTTATGATGAAAATAAAGGAAAAGCAACGGGCGTAAGGGTAATAGATGCGGAAACAAAAAAGGCTACAGAATACTTTGCAAAAGTGATTTTTGTAAATGCTGCCTGTTTAAATTCCAACCTTATTTTACTGAATTCTACATCGCGCCGTTTTCCTAACGGATTAGGTAATGATAACGGCTTAATGGGAAAATATGTAGCATTTCATAATTATCGTGGAACCTTGTCTGCGAGTTTTGATGGCTACGAGGATAAGTATTATTACGGGCGAAGGCCCACCCAGGCTATGATGCCTAATTTTAGAAATGTACACAAACAGGAAATGGATTTTTTAAGAGGTTATACAGTTCATTTCGGCGCTGGGCGTGGTGGTGGCAGCGAACCTCCGGCAGAAACCATTGGTGGAACTTTTAAAGATTCTTTTTCAGAACCAGGTGGATGGTTTGTTTCTATGATGCTACAGGGTGAGACTATTCCGAAAGAAAGTAATCATGTGCGTTTAAGCAGCGATAAAAAAGACGCTTGGGGAATTCCGTTGCTAATTACTTCTGTAGATTATGATGACAACGACGAAAAATTATTAAAAGATTTTTTAACCCAGGGAGAAGAAATGCTGCATACTGCAGGATGCAAAGACATAAAAGCCAGTGACAGTAAACAAGCACCAGGTTTAGACATTCACGAAGTGGGCGGAGTAAGAATGGGAAAAGATCCAAAAACATCTTTGCTAAACAAGTGGAATCAATTACATGCCTGCGACAACGTGTTTGTAACTGATGGCGCCTGCATGACATCTACTGCTACACAAAACCCATCAATAACCTTTATGGCGTTAACAGCAAGAGCTGCAAACCACGCAGTAGATGAATTGAAAAAGGGAAATCTGTAAAAGAATGTTGTAATAAAAATTAGGCTGAAAGGATTTGTTGAACACTTGTGCAACTGACCCTTTCAGCCTATTTTGACCCTTTCAGCCTATTTAAAGTAATACCAAACTTTTTATAGTTCTTTTATCTTAACATTTCTAAACCAGATTGGAGCCCCTGCATGTTTTCCCTGCAAGCCAATATAACCATTTGTGAGTAATTGTGAGAGGGGATTAGATAACCAGGAAGGAACATCAGAACCGTCAGGATTTTTCTTATTAGATGTCCATTTGCTCATATCTATATCCGTCACTTTCTGATCATTTAATTCGATGGAAATATGCTGCCCCTTGCAAGTAATAACATAGTGATTCCATTCGCCCGGCTTTTTCACTACCTTTTGCTTGTTAGCAGCCAGATGGCCGAAAATAGCAGCGCATTGCCAGTTTTTAGGAGACTCTGACCATTGCTTTGAATAATCGTCTGCTATCTGAATTTCAACAGAATGAGGTATCCAGTTGGCAGTATCGGTACAATAAACAATAACGCCGCTATTGGTTCCTGGTGCGTTTTTAAACTCAAGGTCCAATACAAAATTCTCATATTGTTTATCGGACCAAATAGATTTGTCTTCGGTAGCTGTAAGCACTCCATTTTCAACAGACCATACTCCTGCAGGATAAGAAGCATTTGACAAATCATTTGCAAAAAGAGGTCTCCATACATTTTTTTTAGTGGCGGTTTCTTTTGACCCCGTTTGTGCTGTTGCAACACTGATAATACTTATGAGAGTTAGCAGAACAATTAATCTTTTTATCATAAAGTTTAAAAAAGTTAATAAATAGTATTGTTGATAGAATAGTTTACAAGCTTGAAAACAAAGGGGCAGTATTTATTGTACTGTCACTTCTTTTTCCCAACCAGTTTCTTTTAAAGCCGGATCATTTTCTTTTTTCAAAAAATCTGCCTGTGATAACGATTCTGCTTTCCATTGCAAAATTGCTTCATCAGGTACAATATGTACAGGCTCTTTCCAGGAAGTAGAGGTTTCATTATATGCTATGTTTGATTGCGAGCAATAACAGGAAATGACTGACCACCTCGGCCGATCCGACAAGTTAGCCTCAGAACGATGAAGAATATTACTGTGAAAAAAGAGCGCGTCTCCTGCCTCCAATTCACTATACACAAGTTCCATTGTTTTTAATGCATTATTCACCATTACCATATCAGCACCGACTTGTTCGCCGGCAAACCCATGGTTTACTCTTCCTAACTTATGGGAGCCTTTAATTACCTGCAAACATCCATTTTCTTTATTTGCGGCTGTCAGAGCCACCATCACACTCATCATTTGATCTGGAAACATAAACTGGTTTTTATACCAATATCCATAGTCCTGGTGCCATTCCCATGCGCCACCAACCTTTGGTTCCTTTTGCATCAGTTTAGAATGAAAATGACAAACGGGAGAATCACTATCTAAAAGTTGAGCTACCGAATTTACCATTTTCTCGCTTCGTGTAAGATAACCGAAAACATCGTTGCCGGGGGTGAACCAAAGAGAAAGTTTTGTTTTTTTACCTGTTTGATCGTTAAGGTCCAAAGCATTGTTTTGCATGGCCTTGTCCTGCAACGCTGTTGAATAAAGCTTGTCAGTCTCCTGCTTTGAACAGAAATTCTTCACTACCAAATATCCGTTGCGGTGATATGCTGCAATCTGCTCGGGAGTTAATTGAAATGACATAAACAATCGTTTTAAAGGTTCTGAATTTTATATTGTAGTCGTATAATTTTGAAATTGTAAAGTAAGGCTTTTATTGTTTTTTATGTGAGAAAAGTTGACTGAAAGTTTGCAGATGAACATAATGCGACGCAACGATGAATAATAGAGAACGAATGTTTGCAACCGAAAAAGACTAAAAAGAAGACTTATTTAGCTATATCAATCTTTACCTTTTTATTCTTTATTTTTTCATTTTTAATCTTTTCCAATGTATTTCCAACTTTTACTTTGCGCACGCCTGCGAATGAGAAAAAATCTTTTACCTCAATTAATCCTATATCTTCTTTTTTCAGTTGTCCTTTATTGATTAAAAAACCTACAATATCGATTTTGTTGACTTTATCTTTTTTGCCTGCACCTATAAAAAGAGTCGACCATTTAGGCTTTTCCGGTATAGTCGGTGTCTCAGGCAATCGTATTTCATCAACAGTTGAAGAAATGTAGGCAGGCAATGTTTCATCAGGCGAGAGAATTAGAATTGCTGTGCCGCTTGCTTCCATTCTTGCCGTTCTGCCGTTGCGGTGGGTAAATACATCTTGAGTTTGCGGCAAATGGTAGTGAATAATGTAACGTATGTTTGGAATATCTAAACCTCTGGAAGCAAGGTCTGTGGTAACTAAAATATTGGAAGTACCGTTTCTAAATTTGGATAATGCAACCTCGCGTTCCGGCTGCTCCAATGCCCCATGATAGAATACATTTACAATGCCTTTATCTGATAAAAATTTGCTGGTTCGCTCAACTGCCTCCCTGTGATTGCAAAATATAATAGTTGACCTGTTTCCTAAAAAACAAATCAATTTAAACAGTGTTTCTGATTTGTCTTTATCATCACTTTTTACTGCCTGTATGGCGAGTGCCGCATTATTTTCTTCAGATAGATAGTCTAATCGCACCGGATCGATCAATCCGATAAAATCAGGTATTTCAGCTGCCTCTGTAGCCGATGTAAGAATTCGCTTTTTTAGATTTTTTAATGAACCAATGATAAAAGACATTTCATCCTGAAAGCCTAGTTCAATCGATTTATCAAACTCATCTAAAACAAGAGTTTCAATGTTTTCTGTTTCAATATTTCCCCTGCGTATATGATCCGCGAGGCGGCCGGGTGTTCCTATTATCACAGCAGGAGCCTGCGATAAGTTGTTCTCTTCTGTTTCCCGCAAATGACCTCCATAACAACTGGTAACTTTAAAATCGGTACCCATTGTTTTAAAAACCTTTTCTATCTGCAAAGCCAGTTCTCGCGATGGAACTATAATCAAAACCTGCGTTAAAGAAATGTCTGAACGTAATAATTGCAGCGCGGGCAGCAGAAATGCAAGTGTTTTGCCAGAGCCTGTAGATGAAAGAAGAATGATATCATTATGCTTTTCATTTGCCTCTATTGAGGCTACTTGCATTTCATTTAGATTTTCAATCTTTAGATTTGAAAGAATTTGTTCTGTAGAATATTTTACTTGAGCCATTTGGCAAAAGTACGAAAGTTACAGTAGCAAGCCTTTTGATTACCTTTTCCGCTAATTGATATTGAATGAAGATTACTGCTTTGTTAACTAAACGCAACACTATTGTTCTTTTAAAAGATAAGATTTGATATTGCTAACAATAAAAAAGCAGGAAGTTTTCACTTCCTGCTTTTTTAAATACTTAAAATAATCCTGAGACTTAGAGAAACTATTCTTCATCGTCAAAGCTCATGGCTTCCCGTGCTGTTGCCAGCAGTTCGTATTCCTCTTTACTTCCGACAATCATATTTTCAAATTCTCTTAATCCTGTACCTGCTGGTATCGCATGACCTGTAATAACGTTTTCTTTCAATCCCAGCATATCATCTGTTTTACCCATAATTGCTGCAGAGCTCAATACTTTGGTTGTTTCCTGGAAGGAAGCCGCAGAAATCCAGCTTTGTACACCAAGCGATGCTTTAGTGATACCTAACAATAATGGTGATGATGTAGCAGATTCCGCATCTCTGAATTCAATCAGTTTTCTGTCGCTTCTGCGAAGGATTGAATTTTCTTCTCTCACTTCTCTTAAGCTTACGATCTGACCGGCTTTCAACTTAGTGCTTTCACCTGAGTCAACCACTACTTTCTTATCAAAAATATAATCATTCTCTTCATTGAATTCAATACGGTCAACTGTATCTCCTTCAAGGAATCTTGTATCTCCCGGATCCTGAATTTCAACTTTCTTCATCATTTGGCGTACGATTACTTCAATGTGCTTGTCATTGATACGCACACCTTGCAAACGATACACTTCCTGAATTTCATTCACTACATATTCCTGTACGGCAAACGGACCTTTAATAGCCAAAATATCAGCTGGGGCAGTTGAACCATCAGAAAGAGCGGTACCTGCTTTTACGAAGTCACCGTCTTGTGCAAGTATTTGGCGGGTTAACGGAACAAGATATTTCTTAACAACACCATCTCTTGCCTCAACTATTATCTCACGATTACCGCGCTTAATGTTACCAAAGCTAACAACACCATCGATTTCAGAAACTACCGCAGGATTGCTGGGGTTTCTTGCCTCAAATAATTCCGTTACTCTTGGAAGACCTCCGGTAATATCTCTCAACTTACCTAACACCCTTGGAATTTTAACCAGCACTTGTCCTTGTTTCACTTCTTCACCTTCATCTAACACAATGTGGCTTCCGACAGGCAGGTTATACATTTTCGTTTCCTTAGCGCCTTCTACGATCAGTCCCGGGATTTTGGTTTTATCCTTAGTTTCAATAACTACTTTTTCACGGTGACCTGTTTGCTCATCAGCCTCTTCACGGTAAGTAACGCTATCAATAATATTTTCAAACTTAATAGCACCAGCTATTTCAGCAACAACTACATTATTAAATGGATCCCATGAACAAATAACATCGCCTTTATTTACCTTTTGGCCATCTTTAACCTGTAAAGTTGCACCGTAAGGAACGTTGTTAGTGATCAGTAACCGGTCGTTCTTAACATCCATAATTCGTACTTCACCCGTACGACCTATAACAACTTTTACTTTATCACCTTCATTGTTTAAAGTATCAACAGTTCTTAAACCATCAAACTGAATAGTACCGTCAAACTTAGCATTCAATGTACTTTCTACAGAAGCGGAACCAGCGACACCACCCACGTGGAAGGTACGAAGCGTTAACTGAGTACCTGGCTCACCGATTGATTGTGCAGCAATGATACCAACAGCATCTCCACGCTGCGCTGTGTAACCTGTAGCAAGGTTTTTACCATAACATCTTACACACACACCACGTTTTGCCTCACAGGTTAATACCGAACGAATTTCAACGGTTTCAATTCCTGCATCTTCAATTGTCTTGGCGATGTCCTCATCTATTTGTTGACCAGCTTCAACTATCAACTCATCTGTAACAGGATTAAGAACAGTATGCAACGATGTACGACCCAAAATTCTGTCGAACAATGGCTCTACTACATCTTCATTATCCTTTAAAGCACTGGTAGCAATACCACGTAATGTACCACAATCTTCTTCAGTAATAACAACGTCTTGAGCAACGTCAACCAAACGACGGGTTAAGTAACCGGCATCGGCTGTTTTCAACGCTGTATCCGCCAAGCCTTTACGGGCACCGTGGGTAGAGATGAAGTAATCCAATACGTTTAGTCCACCTTTAAAGTTGGAAAGGATTGGATTTTCAATAATCTCATTTCCTGAGCTACCACTTTTACGCGGCTTAGCCATCAGACCCCTGATACCTGCCAACTGTTTAACCTGTTGCTTACTACCACGGGCACCTGAGTCAAGCATCATATACACAGAATTGAAACCTTGTTTATCACTCGCCATTTCGCGAATCAAAGTTTCTGTGATACGAGTGTCAACACGGCTCCAGATGTCAATAATACCGTTATAACGCTCGTTATTGGTAATAAGACCCATATTATAGTTATCCCACACTTCCTCTACTTCAGCTTTCGCATTTTCAAGCAACTGATTTTTGATATCAGGTATAATCAGGTCATTAATGTTGAATGACAAACCACCTTTAAATGCCATACGGAAACCGAGTGTCTTAATATCATCAAGAAACTTAGCCGTTTTAGGAACGTCAGTAATTTTAATGATATCACCGATTATTTCACGAAGACTTTTCTTCGTCAATAAAGCATTTACATAACCAACTTCTTTTGGAACAAACTGGTTAAATAATACTCTACCAACTGTAGTATCAATTAATTTTTGATACAATTCACCTTTACTGGTTCTCACTAAAGTTTTCACTTTTATGTGAGCGTGCAGGTCAACTTGTTTTTCGTTATAGGCAATAATAACTTCCTCCATGGAGTAGAAAGCCTTGCCTTCACCTTTTACCTTATTATCGTCTGTGCTCTTTCTACCCTTCGTTATATAATACAGCCCTAATACCATGTCTTGTGAAGGAAGGGTAATAGGTGTACCGTTTTGAGGGTTTAAGATATTGTGAGAAGAAAGCATCAGTAACTGAGCCTCAAGGATTGCAGCATGGCTAAGTGGTACGTGTACCGCCATCTGGTCACCATCAAAGTCAGCGTTGAAAGATGTTGTAACCAAAGGATGCAACTGAATCGCCTTTCCTTCTATCAAACGAGGCTGGAAAGCCTGGATGGACAAACGGTGCAAAGTAGGTGCACGATTCAGAAGAATTGGATGACCCTTCAATATATTTTCAAGAATATCCCAAATAACTGCTTCTTTCTTATCAACTAATTTCTTAGCAGATTTTACAGTTTTTACGATACCTCTTTCAATTAGCTTACGAATGATAAATGGTTTGAAAAGCTCGGCAGCCATATCTTTTGGAAGACCACACTCATGCATTTTCATTTCAGGACCTACTACAATAACCGAACGACCAGAGTAGTCAACACGTTTACCCAACAGGTTCTGACGGAAACGACCTTGTTTACCTTTCAATACATCAGAAAGAGATTTCAAAGCACGTCCACCTTCAGCTTTAACAGCGTTTGATTTTCTCGAGTTATCGAACAAACTGTCAATCGCTTCCTGCAACATCCTTTTTTCGTTGCGCAGTATAACCTCTGGTGCTTTAATCTCTAACAAACGCTTTAAACGGTTGTTACGGATAATTACACGACGGTAAAGGTCATTCAAATCAGAAGACGCAAAACGACCACCATCAAGGGGTACTAACGGACGAAGTTCAGGAGGAATAACAGGAATATACTGCATTACCATCCACTCAGGGCGATTAGTAATACGTGTATTAGCGTCACGGAAAGATTCAACCACACTTAAACGTTTTAAGGCATCCGCTTTACGTTGTTGTGATGTTTCATGTGCCGCAGCATTTCTTAAATCAAATGATAATTGGTCCAAATCGATTCTTTGCAACAGGTCATGAACTGCTTCAGCACCCATTTTTGCAATGAACTTGTTTGGATCCTCATCAGGCAGATATTGGTTGTCTTTTGGTAAGGCATCCAATATATCAAGGTACTCTTCTTCGGTCAAAAGATCACCGAAGTTCTGGCCTTTATCAGCACGGACACCTGACTGAATTACTACAAAACGCTCATAATAAACAATCGTTTCTAATTTCTTAGAACTCATTCCCAATAAATAACCAATTTTGTTAGGAAGAGATTTAAAGTACCAGATGTGAACAACAGGAACCACAAGCTTAATGTGCCCCATTCTTTCACGACGTACTTTCTTTTCTGTCACCTCAACACCACAACGGTCACAAACGATACCCTTATACCGGATACGCTTGTATTTACCGCAGGCACATTCATAATCCTTCACCGGACCAAAAATCCTTTCGCAAAACAAACCATCTCTTTCAGGTTTGTAAGTACGATAGTTTATGGTTTCAGGCTTTAAAACCTCACCGAAGCTCTTTTCCAGGATACTGTCGGGAGATGCCAGGCCAATCGTAATCTTAGAAAACGTAGGCCTTGGACGGTTATCTTTTTTAATTGCCATATATCGTAATTCCGATTTTATTTTTTTGTTTACAGGCTGTAGAACTTAACCCAACATCCGTTGTGTCACTCACTTCAGCCTTTACCTCTTTATCAGCAGAAATGAGATGTAAGCTTTCACACCTACATCTCACTCTCCCGATTATATTTTTCCTTTATTCCCCCTTGGGGGTTAGAAGCTATTCAAATTTCAGGTCAAGACCCAACCCTCTCAATTCATGTACAAGTACATTAAATGATTCTGGTATACCAGCTCTTGGAATGTTTTCACCTTTCACAATTGCCTCGTAAGTCTTAGCACGTCCAATGATATCATCAGATTTCAGCGTCAGCAACTCCTGAAGAATGTTAGATGCACCGTATGCTTCAAGTGCCCAAACCTCCATCTCACCAAAACGCTGACCACCAAACTGAGCCTTACCACCAAGAGGTTGTTGCGTAATCAAGCTGTACGGTCCGATAGAACGGGCGTGCATCTTGTCATCAACCATGTGGTGAAGTTTAATGATATAAATAATACCAACTGTGGCTTTCTGGTCGAAGCGATCACCCGTTTCTCCGTCATACAAAAAAGTATGACCAAAACTTGGAAGACCAGCTTCGTCTATTTTATCAGCTATTTCTTCAGTAGTGGCCCCATCAAAAATCGGAGTTGCAAAACGAACACCTAATTTCTCTCCAGCCCATCCAAGTACAGTTTCGTATATCTGCCCAAGGTTCATACGACTAGGTACACCAAGCGGGTTAAGAACGATGTCGACAGGAGTACCATCTTCAAGGAAAGGCATGTCTTCAGCACGCACAATCTTAGCAACGATACCTTTGTTTCCGTGACGTCCCGCCATTTTATCACCTACTTTCAGTTTACGCTTAACAGCCATGTAAACTTTAGCAAGCTTCAACACCCCGGCGGGCAGTTCATCACCTATTGAAATATTGAATTTTTCTCTTTTATAGCGGCCTAATTCTTCGTTGTACTTTATATTGAAGTTGTGCAACAATGTATTGATCTGGTCATCAGTTTTAGCATCGCTTGTCCATCCTAAAGGATTTACATTCTGATAATCGATCTGCGACAAGTTTTTATGATTGAACTTAGAACCTTTGCCAATCAATATTTCACCAAAATTGTTACTTACTCCTGCAGAAGGCTTATCTCTCAATAAAGTCTGCAATTTTTCAAGCAACACTTCCATGATATCGGCTACATTCTTCTCATGCACTTTTTCTATCTTCTCAAGAATTGCCTTTTCGCGAACTTTGGTGTTTTTATCTTTCTTAGCTCTCTGGAATAATTTCTTGTCAATTACTACACCTTCAGTTCCGCTCGGAGCTTTTAATGAAGCATCTTTCGCATCACCTGCCTTATCACCAAAGATTGCGCGTAATAACTTCTCTTCAGGTGTAGGATCACTTTCACCCTTTGGAGTAATCTTACCTATAATTATATCACCTTCTTTAATTTGGGCTCCAATGCGGATAATACCATGTTCATCAAGGTCTTTAGTAGCATCCTCAGATACGTTAGGAATATCAGGAGTAAGTTCTTCTTCACCTAATTTAGTATCACGCACTTCCAGTTCAAATTCTTCAATGTGAACTGAAGTAAACCAGTCTTCACGCACTACCTTTTCATTGATTACAATAGCATCTTCAAAGTTGTAACCTTTCCATGGCATAAATGCTACTTTCAGGTTTCTACCTAACGCCAGCTCTCCATCGCGTGTTGCATAACCTTCAGTTAAGAAGTCTCCCTCTTTAACCACTTGTCCTTTTTTAACAGAAGGACGAAGATTGATACAGGTAGCCTGGTTAGTTTTGATAAACTTCGTTAACTTATAAATGACCAGATCTTCTTCGAAGCTTACTAGTTTTTCTTCAGCGTTTCTTGTATAACGAACATGTATCTCTTTCGCATCAACAAACTCTACCACACCATCACCTTCAGCATGAATTTGAATTCTTGCGTCACGTGCAGCTTTTCCTTCGAGACCTGTACCTACAATAGGAACCTCAGGACGGATGAGAGGAACGGCCTGGCGTTGCATGTTTGATCCCATCAATGCACGGTTGGCATCATCATGCTCAAGGAACGGAATTAAGGAAGCACTTAAACCAACAATCTGGTTAGGAGCAACATCCATATATTCCACTTCTCCTTTATCTAAAATAGGGAAGTCACCTGTCTGACGGCTTACGACTCTGTCTTCAGCAAATTCGCTTTTGTCATTTAATGGTGAACTTGCCTGTGCAATTTTTTTAAGGTCCTCTTCTTCTGCGCTTAGGAAAGTAAGGGTTTTCATATCAACCTTACCATCATTCACTTTATGATATGGCGTTTCAATGAAACCCATTTCATTAATTTTTGCGTGAACGCAAAGTGTAGATATCAAGCCAATGTTTGGTCCCTCAGGAGTTTCAATAGTACACAAACGACCATAGTGGCTATAATGTACGTCACGAACCTCAAAACCAGCTCTCTCACGACTTAAACCTCCGGGTCCTAAAGCTGAAATACGACGTTTGTGCGTAATTTCAGAAAGAGGATTGGTTTGGTCTAAAAACTGGGATAACTGTGATGTACCGAAGAATGAGTTGATAACTGAAGATAAAGTTCTCGCATTGATCAGATCAACCGGTGTAAATACCTCGTTGTCACGAACGTTCATTCTTTCACGAATGGTACGAGCCATACGCGCAAGACCAACTCCGAACTGAGCATACAACTGCTCACCTACAGTGCGTACACGACGATTACTCAGGTGATCAATATCATCAATCTCAGCCTTGCTGTTTGTTAAACGAACAAGATATTTGATGATCTCGATGATATCTTCCTTAGTCAATACTTTCTTCTCGATCGGGAAAGTTAAACCAAGCTTACGGTTAATCTTATAACGACCAACTTCACCAAGATCATATCTTTTATCGCTAAAGAACAATTTATCAATAATACCTCTTGCAGTCTCGTTATCAGGAGCATCAGCGCCACGCAATTGGCGATAGATATGCTGAACCGCTTCTAACTCACTGTTTGAAGTATCTTTATTTAAAGTATTGTAAATGATAGAATAATCACCACTTACTTCTTCTTTTTGAATGAACACACTTTTTACATCCATCTCGCTGATGGTTTCAATCGCGCTTTCATCCAATACCGTGTCTCTTTCCATCACCACTTCGTTTCTTTCGATAGATACCACTTCACCAGTATCCTCATCCACGAAGTCTTCTACCCATGTACGAAGTACACGTGCAGCTAATTTTTTGCCTAAAAACTTATCAAGTGATTTTTTTTCAGCCGGAACTTCATCAGCCATTCCAAAAAGTTCGAGAATGTCTTTATCTGTTTCGAAGCCGATAGAACGTAACAAAGTTGTTACAGGAAACTTTTTCTTACGATCGATATAAGCATACATAACATTATTAATGTCTGTAGCGAATTCCATCCACGCACCTTTGAAAGGAATTACCCTTGCAGAATAAATCTTGGTTCCGTTGGGGTGAACAGACTGACCGAAGAATACACCAGGGGAACGATGAAGCTGGCTGACAACAACTCTTTCGGCACCGTTAACAACAAACGTGCCACGCGGTGTCATGTAAGGTATATTTCCAAGAAACACATCCTGAACGATGGTCTGGAAATCAATATGCTCTTCATCATTACAGCTAAGGCGAAGCTTTGCTTTAAGAGGAACAGCATAAGTTAATCCACGCTCCATACACTCATCAATAGAGTAACGGGGTGGGTCAATAAAATAATCCAGGAATTCCAGCACGAAGATGTTACGTGTGTCTGTAATTGGAAAGTTTTCCTTAAACACGCGGAACAAACCTTCTACGTTACGCTTATCGGGCGTAGTCTCTAACTGAAAAAAGTCCTGGAAAGATTGTAACTGAATGTCGAGAAGGTCAGGTGTTTCTGATAAATTTTTAATTTTACCGAAACTGACCCTGTTAGGAACTTTAGTTGAAGACATATATATTATTAACCGGTTTTTATTCAAAAAAAATCAGGCTAAGCACTGAAATACAGAATACTGAATCCAGACATTTTCGGAGTTCAATGGCCATTGCCGGAAATGTGTTTTGCTAATTCGCCCAAAATTAAAAGGAATGCAAAGGTAAGGAATGCAAATAAAAGAAAAAACAATTTTTATACCAAAAATGTTAATGTGGAAAAACAGATATTTTCCATTTTACATTAATATTTTCTACTGGTATTAGCTTTTCGGAAGAAAAATACACAATGCAAAAATATGGGCAAATAAGTTTCATAGAGTAAAGTAGCCTTAAAATTTTTCAGAAATAGAGAAAAGTATAGAAAATGATGAATAATAAGTTGAGCAAAATGGTGGTTGAATTACATTTAATATATTATTTTTCAATTTCAATAGAATCTTCTTTGCCTCCAAGACATTTGCCGAAATATAAGTAATTGCAGGTAATAAAAACATAAGCAAACTTTTATTATGACTTTCCCGGTTTTCACACACAGTAAAGAACAGTTACAAATAAATAAGGCTCATCTGTTCTTGTACTTTTAATGATAACGCAGAATTTATTGCGCTTACCTTTCCCGGCTTAAAAATCAGCGTCGTGCCTATTAAATAATAATATATCTTTCCAAAAGTTATACTCCTTTCGGTTACCAAATATTTTTTAAACTAAACCATATATTACTAACCCAAAAATGTAGCGTTGTCAAATGAAAAAGTACTGTTTATTTACCCTCACTATTTTCCTGGTTTCCATGGCCAATGCGCAACAGTATGAAGCCAACTGGGCTTCATTGAATAAACGACAAATTCCTGCGTGGTTTCACCAGGACAAGTTTGGTATTTTCATTCATTGGGGCGTTTATTCTGTTCCATCATATGCGCCGGTGATACCCAACAGCGGTAACAGTTATGCCGAATGGTATTGGTATCGTCTGAATGAAAAACAAAAAGACTTTACAGCTTTTCATGATAAAAATTATGGTGCTGATTTTAAATATCCTCAGTTTGAATCTCAGTTTAAGGCTGAAATGTTTAACCCGCAGCAATGGGCAGATGTTTTTAAAAAATCAGGTGCACGATATGTCGTATTAACGTCGAAGCATCATGAAGGTTATTGCCTCTGGAACAATGAAGACGCTGACCGTGACTGGCAACGGCCGTGGAATGCAGTTACTGGCACACCCAAACGAGATCTCTTAGGTGATCTGACAACGGCAGTAAGAGACGCGGGTTTAAAGATGGGCTATTATTACTCTTTATATGAATGGTTTAACCCCTTGTGGAAGCAAGACAAGAAACGGTTTGTATCAGAACACATGTTTCCGCAATTTAAAGATCTGGTGACGAAATATAAACCCTCGGTCATTTTTTCTGACGGTGAATGGGATCTTTCAGATACTGCATGGAGAAGCCCGGAATTACTTGCGTGGTTATTTAATGAGTCTCCCGTTGCCAAAGATGTAGTGATAAACGACCGTTGGGGAAGCAATACACGCGGAAAAAATACAGGCTGTACTTATACAACATCTGAGTATGGCAGCGGAATGGATCCGAATGTGATATGGGAAGAAAGCCAGGGAATTGGCCACTCTTACGGTTACAATCGCAATGAGAAACTTGAAGATTACAAAACAAGCCATGATCTTATTTTAATGCTTGTCGATATTGTATCGAGGGGCGGTAACCTGTTGCTTGATATTGGCCCTACTGCTGATGGACGTATTCCTGTTATTATGCAGCAACGCCTTACTGACATCGGCAATTGGTTGCAAACAAATGGTGAAGCTATTTACGGAACGGAAGCGTACAAACAATCGTACCAGTGGAGCGAAGGCAAAAGACCTCAAAAGAAAGGTGAAAGTTTTATGGCTGGCTACAATATTGCTCAACAGGTAAAACCTAGTAAAGATATGGCACATATAGAAGCCTTCTTTACAACAAAAGGCAAAGACCTGTTTTGCACATTTCCGTCTTATAGCCGCCAACTGCGCATTCGCAATTTTAAACCTTCTGCAGGAACGAGAGCAAGCATTTTAGGCATAAAAAAATCATTATCAATAAAGAATGCAGGCAATGATTGTATTATAGACGCTTCGCAAATACAGCCCGGAGAAATACCAGGTGAGCTATTTGTAGTTAAGCTTGAAAACGCATTGTGATTTTTTACAACAAAAAAGTTAGCTGATTTAAAAAAATAAGCTTGATAGTCTTTATTAGTAACGAACTATCGGGCTTATTTGAAATGTAAAGCCGGTTGCTAGGTTTTTGTTTAGGTGAAATAAGCCGGTACCTTTTGCACAAAATCACTTCAATTGCACAAAACACATCTATTAAAAAACGAATCCATGAAGCCTTCACTAAAATTTTCATGTAGTTGTTCTACCCTTTCGGCTTCAGTTTTCATTAAACGTAATATCGGTTTAAAATAATTGTCTACTTTTACCGCCGTTTCGATGGGTTCTATTAGAGCATGTTTTATTCTAATGCAGAGCCATACTCCTCTCCCATCTCCATTTTGAAATTTTTTTTTCAATTTCTAAAGGCAAGAGATGTCTGTTAATAAACAAATTCGCAAAGTAACTACCAATACACTTCAAAAGCTTAAAACAAACGGCGAGAAAATATCTATGATCACGGCTTACGATTTTTCGTTTGCCCGGCTTTTTGATCAGGCAGGTATAGATGTAATACTCGTAGGAGATAGTGCCAGCAATGTGATGGCGGGCCACGAATCTACTCTGCCTATCACTTTAGATCAAATGATTTATCACGCCGGATCTGTCATTCGTGGTACTGAGAGGGCATTGGTAGTTGTAGACCTTCCGTTTGGCTCTTACCAGTCAAATAGTGAAGTCGCTTTGGCATCTGCTATACGTATAATGAAAGAGACAGGCGCTCATGCTCTAAAGCTGGAGGGAGGAGAAGAAGTGGTTGAAAGCGTAAAACGCATCGTTAGTGCAGGCATACCGGTTATGGGACATTTAGGCCTTACACCACAATCGATTCACAAATTTGGAACTTATGTGGTTAGGGCAAAAGAAGAAGCTGAAGCAAACAAGCTGCGAAACGATTCGATGCTGTTGCAGGATGCCGGTTGTTTTGCCGTTGTGCTTGAAAAGATACCTGCAGAACTCGCAAAGGAGGTAAGTGAAAAACTGAATATTCCGACAATTGGTATAGGTGCTGGTATGTATTGCGATGGACAAGTGCTTGTAATGCATGACATGCTGGGGATAAATACAGAATTTAAACCGCGATTTCTGAGAACGTATTTAAACCTGGCAGAAGAGGTGACAAGCGCAGTGAAACGGTATATCAACGATGTAAAAAACAAAGATTTCCCAAGCGAAAGTGAACAGTATTAATTCGCCTTGTAACCTTCCTTTGGTTACAATTTCAGTTTAAAAAATTACCATTACAAATATTATTTCAAATACGCTTTGTAGCTATAATTTTTTCGACCAGACTCAAAAATTGCTAGGCGTAAATAAAGACTTAATTTAAAGGCCTATTTTAAAACATCATAAGGGTTTGGAATAGGTTCTTTTTCGTTTTTTAAACCTAAAACTCCGGCATTATCATTTTCAATATTTTTCTCAAAGGGAATAGCTGGCAAAACAGTATCATTATCTGCATCAGACAATTTATTCAAATCTTCGACAGATGTATCAAATCTGTCACTCAATTCAATTCGTGCATTTCTCAGCTCTTCATCTGTCGTAGTATGATTCTGATTAAGCAAATGGCGATGAGCTAATTCACGTATAGTTTCGCTTTTACTATTATTTTGCTTATTGTTTTGAGTTTGCTCCGACTTGTTTTGCATACAACTTGCTTTAAATGTATTTGTATTCGATTTGAAATATTAGTAATAATGTGTTTTACAATTCGAAAAATAAATGCTATAAGAAAGAAAATAACTATTTTAATTAAAAAAAGTATTTTAAAAGTTTATAATCCTTAAAAAAACCGCAAGTCGTCTTACATTCAAATTATTTTGCTACTATTAGCTTTATGTCGGTTTCAAAACTATGTACTAAAGTTCATGCCTGACAATTAATGTTCCTGACGAAGCTCTCGTTTTTTTAAATACTAATGTTCATTGTGGAAGAAATACCTCAAATTAAAGTTAAGTGAAAGCGTTTGGCTACTATTAGCTCTTTTAACAAAAGAAAAAAGACCAAAGTTTAGTTTGCATCTTAGGAAGAGTTTTTGCATTTAAAAAGTTAAAACTCTTTAATCTTAAACTTTTGACCATGAAAAGCAAAACTCTTGCACTTGCCCTTACTTTACTATTAGCTGTTACAACCACTCTTAATGCCGCACCTTTGGCTAAAAAGGCGATCGAAGAAAAGGTGATGGCTATGACAGCAGAACAAAAAGAAGCCCGTATTGCAGAAATGAAACAAAGAGTTGAACAAATTAAAGCAATGGACAAATCTCAACTGTCGAAAGCGGATCGCAAGGCGTTACGCCAGGAACTGAGAAACATGAACAAAGAGGCCAGAGCAATTAGCAGTGGAGGAATTTATATTTCTCTTGGTGCTCTTATCATCATTGTGTTGTTACTTATATTGCTTTTGTAAAAACTGTAGAGGGCTGTAACAAGGCAATAATAATATTTTTGAAAAAATCCCGGAATGCTTCGGGATTTTTTTATATAACAACTTAAAATAGGTTTAGCGGAAATCAAATCTCAATACATCCTTCAACGGTTCATAGTTTAATTTGCTTATTCCAACTAGTGACATAATTAAAATCAGGATATTGTTTAGAATCTTTCCGGTTAAATTTCTCCCATGGGTGCATTATAAAACGCTTTTGCGAGTCATACCATTTAAAATCTCCGTCCACTCCCCTGTGTCGCTTTTAAAAAAACTACTTACTACTGTATTTAACTTCCTGTTGCAAAGCTTCTATAGCATTGGCCAAATAAACAAAAGGGGCATTCCAGTTGATGGCTATTTCGTTAGAAGCATACGAACAGTCTAGGTCTGCAAAAGTAGTTTCAGGTTCTGAAAACTCGTACTGGCACTTGTCCTGCTTTGCAGGGTTTGGACCACCGGACAACAAACCGGGAACGGGGTCAGTAACGCCATCAGCAACAGATTGACGATGATGTGGATGCATGATAGACTTGCTGCCAACACCAGAGAGAAAAGAGTAACCTGTCGCATTTCTACCCAACAGGTAATCGAGATTGGTTAAAGCATTATCAATATACTTTTTATGTTTTGTAAGAAAATAAGCATTTATTAATACAATGCCTTGGTTAGCTGCATCAGAGTTACTTCCCCAATGAAAATCTTTTGGAGTCTGTCCCATAACAGTTTGAAAAGCATTGGCAGGAACATTTGAAATATACTTATCTGCCATTTGTGTCAGTTGCTGCTTAATTGATTGAACATCTTTTTGTGCAAAAGCCGGCAACTTGTCTTTAAATCGTAATAATGTATAATCCGCCAACATTTCTACATTTCCCCACGATGGCAGTGAAAGATTATCTTTCTTTTGTTTTGTAAAAAAATCATAGTAGGTCTTGTTCTTTGTTGTAACAAACAATTCTGCTGCTGCCCATGCCCACTCATCTGAAAAGGTTTTATCGCCATAAGCGCCAGTAGTTATTTTTGGCTCATACTTTTTAGTAATGGCATCCTGGTCGTATTCCATTGCAGCATTTTTTTCAGCCCATTGCCATGCCTTTATCGATGCTGTTAAACAACTGTCTGCTAAACCTGGCAACTGCTTTTGATATTTACCTAAAATGCGGCTTGCCTGTGCAGCTACAGCAGCTAGGTCCAACGTCGCTGCCACTCCTTTTTGTACAACATATCTCGGCGCGGTTGTAATACCCGGCATCACCATACCATCAAAGGCGGCATTCGTACATTTGTTATAAACACCTCCATCATTAGGGTCTTGCATGGTTAGCATCCAACGAAGATTATAAATAAGTTCATTTAATATATCAGGAACCGCATCGTTGCTTTCAGGAATGTTGGTCTTTAATGTATCAAAATATTTTGAAAAGTCTTCATAAGCTGAGAACATAGTTCCCATAGTTATTCCGGAATTTACAACGTACTTATTGTAATCTCCGGCATCGTACCAACCGCCCGGAGTTGAAATTTTTGTTCCCGCCGGCCTTTGAGTACTTGCCGCGGAAGGATGAATATATACCGCAGTATCAGGATGCCCCGCAGAACGGTGCCATTTGCCAGCATACTTCTCTTCAAGCGGCATGGAAACCCTCTGGTAGTAATAACCTTTAAGGCCTGCGACAGCCGCTATTTGGTTTACATTGTTTGCGATGTCAAAAACATAGGAATGACCGACACCGGGAATAAGAACAACAAATATTCCTTTTTTTTGCAACGATGAAAAATCAGCAATCTTTGTCTTGGTAGATGAATTAGCGGATTGCTTTTCTTCACTTAATCTACCTGTAAACAAAGTGTCCCTCAAATTTGTAGAAGTTATGTAAAAAGTTTGTGCATCAGTACTACCTGTTACTACCGCAATCTTTGGAGCATTGCTATAGTAGCCTAACTGGTTAACTTTTATTCTGTCAGTTACATTTTGTGCTTTCGCAATATTTGTAATAAACAATATAATGGCAAGAAGCTTGCACCATGAAGGCGGGAAAGAGGAAATACGCACAAAGACTTTTTTGTAAGTTTGCATGAAACTTTTTTAGTTGTGAAGATAGGGTTGGTGAAGTGATAGTTTAAACATCATTAATTATTTTTTATGCAATACCGTTCATTTAAAGGAACAAAAGTATCGGAAGTAGGTCTTGGCACATGGCAATTAGGAAGCGCAGACTGGGGCGTAGTGGATGATAAGGAAGCTTTCTCCATTTTAAAAGCATTTACCTCAAATGGTGGCAATTTTATTGATACCGCCGATGTGTATGGAATGGGCATAAGCGAACAGGTAATTGGAAGATTTAAAAAAACAGTAAACGAGCAGTTATATGTCGCCACCAAACTTGGACGCCGAAGTGATAAAGGATTTGGGTGGCCTGCAAACTTTACATACGATGGCATGAAGCGCCAGGTAGAAAGTTCGTTGGAGAACCTTGATGTGCCCCAGTTATTTCTGGAGCAACTGCATTGCATACCAACAGACGAACTGCGCAAGGGGGATGTATTTAAACACTTGCGTAAACTACAAAACGAAAAATATATTGGGCATTGGGGTGTAAGTGTAGAAACAAGCGAAGAAGCATTAATATGTCTTGAGCAGGAAGGCCTTGCTTCGCTGCAAATTATCTTCAATCTTTTCAGGCAACACATAGCGGATGAAATATTTGCCAAAGCAAAAGAGAGAGACGTGGCAATAATTGTTCGTGTGCCGCTTGCAAGTGGATTGTTAACCGGCAAATTTGATGAAAGTACCCGATTTGCAGAAAAAGACCATCGAAACTTTAATGCTGATGGACAGGCTTTTAACGCAGGCGAAACTTTTTCGGGAATTGAATTTTCGAAAGGTATAAAATTATCTCGCAAAATAGCAGCAATGCTACCAGATGAACGTATGGCTCAATGGGCCATTAGATGGATACTTGACCATCCTGAAGTAACAACAGTTATACCAGGCGCGAGTAAAGTATCGCAGGTTGAAAGCAATGTAGCAGCATCTGGTCTAAAACCATTGCCGGAAGAAACACATCTTAAGTTGCGAGATTTGTATAATGAAAAGATAAAACCAATAATAAGGGGACATTATTAATTTTACATAGTAAAACTGTAGTCTAAATAACAAAGGAAGTCAGAATGTGTTTCTGCTTTCCTTTGTTATCTATATTCAATAAAAGTTCAAACCAATGTTTACTGTAAAAGCTAACATTAAAAGCTACAACAATAACTGCATAAATATTAAATCAAGCCAACGGTCAAACTTATAACCCACTTCACGTAATCTTCCCACTTCTACAAAGCCGAACTTGCTGTGAAATTTGCAGCTGCCTTCATTTTCAGCATCTATGCCCGCTATTAATGTATGAAAACCCTGATGTTTTGCCAGTGCAATTAATCTTTCAAGTAACTCCCCTCCCCTTCCACAGCCTCTAAATCCATTAGCAATATAAATAGAATGTTCAGCGCTAAACTTATATGCATCCCAAGCTCTAAAAATACCGTAACTGCCAAAACCTATTATTTTTCCTTCTAATTCCCCGACGATCACGGGAAAGTTGTCACTTTGTTTTTTTGCAAACCAGTTATTTACATATTCACATGTTCTTGCATTATAATCATAGATAGCAGTGGAATTGAGAATAGCATCGTTCATTATTTCTAAAATCACCGGTAAATCTTCCTTTACAGCTTCTCTTATTTTCATCTTTTAAGGGTTTGTGAAACGAATTCTTACTTCAGCCCAAATGCACGTAACATTTATCAAAGCTAGCGTCTTGCAAGCATGTCAATCTAACAAAAAAATAAGAAATAAATTTTACAGGACAATTATTGTTACATAAAGCAGAAAGTGGTGGCTACAGTGCACATTTATCACGTTCGTCTTATCCTACTTTCCAGCCAGGTGTTGATAATAAAACCTTAAAAACTTTTATCGGCTTCAAATTCACGATTCATTATAAGAGGCATGGTTTACATTCGTATTTAAATTATGAAAATGCGCGGTTTTTTGTTGGGTTTATTATTTATTTTCTCTCTGTCTGTTTCAGCTCAAAGTCTGTCTAAATCCAATTTTAATCAATTAAAAAAAATGGAAGACAGTATGAAAATCTATGGTCGTAAAATGATTATGGAAAAGACTGCGTCGCAACGTTTCATTGCTGACAGCGTTTTTATACGCATGCTTGTGAGGTCTTTAAAAACTCCTTACTCTTTTAATTATCCATTCGATTCGCTTCAAACTGTTTCAAATATTTATGCCCCTGACAGTACATTTCGCATTTTCTCATGGCAGTTTACAAGAGACGATGATTACTATCGTCAACGAGGTGCTATTCAAATGAAAACAGCTGATGGTTCTCTAAAGTTATTTCCCCTGCTCGACATGAGCGATTTTACCAAGGCGCCGCAGGATTCAATAAGAACAGGGCAAAACTGGATAGGCGCTATCTATTACGGTATAGTTATGAAGACATTCAATAATAAAAAATATTATACGCTTTTAGGTTTCGACGACAACAATATGCGAAGTACTAAGAAGTGGATTGAGGTTTTAACCTTTAATGAAAATGGAAAGCCTGTATTTGGCGGGCCTTATTTCACCGTATTAAAAGATAGCTTAAATGCTTCAACTACACCTGCCAGGTATTGCATGGAATATAAAAAACAGGGCAATGCAAGAATGAACTACGACAAGGATATGGATATGATAGTTTATGACCATCTTGTAAGTGAAAGCAATGAGCCATCAAAGGCCTATACACTTATTCCTGACGGAGACTACCAGGGTTTTAAATGGGACAATGGCAAGTGGATTCAGATCGATAAAATATTCAACTACAAATTGAATGATGGACAAGCGCCTGTTCCTGCTCCGCTAAAAGATGCAACTGGTAAATCTAACGAGTCGAAACTGATGCAGCAATCGGAAAAAAACCGTGAAAGTCAGCGGCCTTCCAGACCGCAATCTCCGTCTAACAAACAGCGAAAACAAGACGAGGAATCATACTGATAACGCGTGAACCTTTATAAGTGGAAAGAAGCCAGAATAAATGCAAAAACTATTGATTGTTTGTTTTTGCTCTCTTTTCCATCATTTCCTTATAAACCGGAACATAATCGTATGTCGGATAGAATTCGGTAGAGAAAGCTCCCCATGCGCCTTTTTCTATTGAAAGATTTAATGTACGTAAATCTTTAGGTGTAATTTTAAGCGTTACGACCTGGCCAATTCCCATCATTACATACCACGATACTACTCTGGCCTGCTTAGGAGGAAACATATCCCATAACTTATTTTCTTCCTGCTTTTTTTGTATTTCGGCAAGGCTCTTATCCTGTTGATGTTTGAGAAAAACAGTGATCATTATAGAGTCAGCACCAAGGTCTTTTGTTGTTTGGGCAAAAGCTGTTGTGGTAAAGAAAATAATAAATAAGAATTGGATAACTGCTTTCATCTTTAGCATTTTATAACTTGAATTACCATAATTGTTCCTTCAGTAAAATTAGAAAAGATGAAAACGTTGCTGGCCCATTGCTACGGGATAATTTATTTTATTCCTGACCGATCAATCTTCCTCTGATTGTTAGCACATCCTGGCTGGTCACGTCTCCTTTTTCAAAGAGTTTGCCGTAGGCTGCGGAAGCAGCAAAATCTATTATCTCTTGCTGAGATTGATTTTTGTATAAGCCATAAATTAACCCGGCCATAAAACAATCTCCACTTCCGACTTTATCTACAATGGTATCGGCAAAAAACTCTTTTGATGACGATTGTGTTCCATCTTGATAGAGGGCAGTAAAATACCTTATCCCATCCTTATGGTCAAATCTGAAAGTATTTGCAACCGTTTTACACTTAGAGAATTTTTGCTGTATTTGTTGGGACGAAGTAAGGGAATGATGTAGATAACTTTCTTTTGAAGAATTGTCGTGAATATTTTCTTCTACATCAATACCTAACAAAGTATTCGCTGCCCATACGTTGCCCATTATAACATCACAATACTGAACAAGTGATGGCATTACTTCAACAGGTCTTTTTCCATATTGCCAGAGCTTGGACCGATAATTAAGATCGACTGAAATAGTTATTCCTTTTCCCGAGGCAGCTTTTAAAGCCTCTTCACAAACGGCTGCTGCATCTTCACTTACTGCGGGGCTAATAGCACTGAAATGAAACCACAATACATTCTTAAAAGCTTCATCCCAATTTATCATTCCAGGTTTTAAATCGGCAAAAGATGAATGCGCTCTGTCATATATAACCCCGGCATGTTTTAAATCAGCGCCTTGAGGCAAGTAATAAATACCGAGCCTGTTTCCACTAAAATGAAAGGCTGAAGTGTCGATGCCCTTTTGCTGTATATCAGCAATAATTTCTTGTGAAAGATAATTATCGGGCATAGCACTGCAATACATAACAGGTATATTCCACTTAGACAATGCAGTTGCAACGTTCAGTTCAGCACCACCTATAAAGGCCGACATCCGGTGGTGCCGAAGCCATCCTCCCTGCAATTCTGGTGATAAACGAAGTAATATCTCGCCAAAACAAAAAACATTGCTCATTAGAATATAAACTTTGTACTTAAAAAGTTTGAATCTTCTCCGCTTACAATTTCGTTTAACAGATTCTTATTGTGCTCGTTTAGCTTTGTTGCTACTAAAGAACGTATTGAGAAGGACCTTAAGGCATCTACAACTGACAAGGTTCCTTCAGCACTGTCTTTGCGACCCGTAAATGGAAATACATCTGGTCCCCGCTGACATTGCGCGTTTATATTTACCCTGCTCACCTGGTTAACAAGGATATCGATAGAAGATGCTACCTCTGCGCTGTCGTTGCTAAAAATACTCACTTGCTGACCATGAGTAGAATCAATGAGGTACTCAATAGGCTCTTCCATGCTCTCATAAGGAACAACAGGAATGATTGGGCCAAACTGCTCTTCGCGGTACAACTTCATTTTGCTGTTTACAGGATAAACGATAGCCGGATAAAAGAATGACTCTACAGTAGCGCCACCATTTTCATTTATAACAGATGCCCCGTTTTGCCTCGCATCTTCCAGGCATTCCTGCAGGTATCCCGGTTTATTAGGTTCGGGCAAAGGAGTTAATGAAACACCTTTTACCCATGGCATTCCAAATTTCAGCTCGGAAACTTCTTCCGTCAATTGCTTTAAAAACTCTTCGGCGATTGTTTTATGAACAAAGATTATTTTTAGCGCTGTACAACGTTGCCCGTTAAAGGATAAAGCACCAAGCACTGTCTCCTGTACTGCCAGTTTTATATCTGCATTTGCTGTAACGATAGCCGCATTTTTGGCATCCAGACCTAAAATGGCTCTAAGCCTGTTTACTTTAGGATGTAGTTTCTTCAATTCATTAGCAACTTTACTGGAGCCAATAAGTGTAAGTACATTAATCTTTCCTGACTTCATAAGATCTGGAACGATAGTATTACCTCTGCCGTAAATAGTGTTTACAACTCCCTTGGGAAAACAATCTCTAAATGCAGGCAATAATGGAAAATGCAGTAAAGTGCCATGTTTCGGAGGTTTGAACAACAAAGTATTACCCATAATAATGGCGGGAATAAGTGTTGTAAAGGTTTCATTTAAAGGGTAGTTAAAGGGTCCCATACACAGCACAACCCCTAAAGGCGAACGCCGGATTTGCGCAACAATTCCCTGCTCAATATTAAAACGTGAAGAATCTCTGTCAATATCTTTGAGAGCATCAATAGTAGCATAAATATACTCAACGGTACGATCAAATTCTTTTACTGAATCAGCGTATGATTTTCCTATTTCCCACATGATGAGTTTTACTACTATATCCTTTTGCTCGATCATTTTGCCCGTAAAATTTTCTACACATGCAATTCGATCGGCAACGCTCATGGTGGGCCACTTTCCTCGCCCGTTGTCATAAGCAGCTACAGCAGCATCCAGTGCCTCCATAGCTTCAGCCTGTGTACATACAGGATATGTTCCTATAAGCTTTCTTTTCAATCCTTCACTTGTAGGAACGCATATGGGTGAGTATACTTCATGTACAGCCCCATCCCATTGTTTCATTTCACCATTTGATAAGTAGGTTTTTTGGTGTACCTCAGAAGGCAGCTTAAATTCTGCAGGTATTTCTTCTTCCGTAACGAAGATATTTTCAAGTTGTTCAGAAAAGGTCATTTGCAGCAGTTAGTATTTTATTAATTAAAATAAACAAATTCGTTTTAAGAATCTGATTTGGATAAAAAGTGAAGATAAGTTTAAAAAACTTTTTCCCCCACTTTTGCTGTTTTATCAATTTGTTGCCAATTAAAATAATTTTTTGCGTTGTTAAAACAGATGTCCTGAATAACCTTACCTACCCACTCAATATCATCGGGCAATTCGCCGTTTTCAATTTCTTCTCCAAAAAGATTACATAAAATTCTGCGGAAATATTCGTGTCTTGGAAATGAAAGAAAACTCCTGCTGTCGGTAAGCATACCAACAAAACGACTTAAAAGGCCCATGTTTGATAATGCATTTATCTGCTTCACCATTCCGTCTTTCTGATCGAGAAACCACCATGCCGAACCCCACTGAATCTTTCCTGCGACGGATCCATCATTAAAGTTGCCAACCATAGTGGCCATCAATTCATTATTTGCGGGGTTAAGGTTATAAAGAATTGTCTTTGTAAGATGATTGTTGCTGTCAAGCGTGCTAAAAAACTTTGAAAGCGATTTACCATGAGAAAAGTCTCCTATAGAATCCCAACCGGTATCAGGCCCTAATTCACTAAATTTACGAATGTTATTATTTCTTAAAGCTCCGAGATGATATTGCTGCACCCATCCCTTCTCATTATCCCACTCGGCAAACTGAATAAGCATTGCAGATTTAAACTTTCGTTTTTCCAGTTCTGTTAATTCTTTACCTGACCGGATTGTATTAAATATTGCTTCAATTTCTATATCATCGTATTCTTCTGCATACATCTCTTCCAGGCCATGATCAGAGACGCTGCACCCGTTAGAGGCAAAAAAATCGTGTCTTGCTTTTAAAGCATCAAGATAACTGGTGAAAGAATCGATGGAGATGTTTGCCGCGCTTTCCAATCGTTGAAGATAATTATTGAAAATGGTGTGATTATCAACGTTCATTGCATTATCTGGCCTGAAAGCAGGAAGAACAGGAATTTCAAACCCATCGGATTTTAATTGCTGATGAAACTCTAAATTATCCGCAGGATCATCGGTGGTACAAACAAGTGTCACATTCATTTTACGAAGAAGATTTCTAACCGAAAATTCCTGAGTTTGTAATTTTGCGGTACATTCTTCATAAATTCTTTTTGCAGACTTTTCATTTAATATTTCGCTCACGTTAAAATAGCGCTGCAACTCCAAATGTGTCCACTGGTACAAAGGATTTCGTAAAGTGTAAGGCACCGTTTCCGCCCACTTAGCAAACTTTTCATAATCCGGTTTATCGCCAGTGCAGTAACTTTCATCAACACCATTTGTCCGCATTGCCCTCCATTTATAATGGTCCCCATACAGCCATATTTGAGTAAGATTTGCAAATTTTAAATCTGCCGCAATTTGTGCCGGAGGAAGGTGACAATGATAATCTATAATGGGCATCTCTTTGGCAAAATCATGGTAAAGGCGCTCAGCAGTTTTATTATTCAACAAAAAGTTTTCGTCAATGAATTTTTTCATATGAAAAGCTTTAAACGTTATTAATTGTTTTAAAAAAAGTATTTAATGCTTCCTTATACTTTTTGTAAAACTACCATTCAAAGCCTACTATTTCATATCATTTCTTTTAATTTTTCAACAACGATATCAACTTCTTCTTTTGTGTTATACTTACTGAATGAAAAACGAACTGTGACAAGGTCAGGGTTGTTGTTAATGGCACGCATAACATGACTGCCAACATCGGCTCCACTGCTGCATGCACTTCCTCCGCTAACGCAAATGTTATGTATATCCATATTTAAAAGAATCATTTCACTTTTGTCAGTCTTAGGAAAATTAACACTTAATACAGTATATAAAGAATTACCTAAAGGATTTCCATTGAAGCTTACACCCTTTATATTGTGTTGCAACTTTTCCATCGCATACAGTTTAATGCCCTTTATGTAATTACTGTCTGCATCATAATTAGTTGTCGCAATCTCAAGCGCTTTGGCAAATCCAACTATACCATATAGGTTTTCTGTTCCGGCGCGCATATTTCTCTCCTGGCTTCCTCCATACAGAAAAGGTTTAATTTTTATGTTTTCATTTATATACAATATACCCACTCCTTTCGGACCGTGAAATTTATGTCCCGCACCTGTAATGAAATCAACAGGAGTCTTTCTCAGGTCAAACGGAAAGTGACCGACTGTCTGCACCGTGTCACTGTGAAATATCGCTCCATACTTTTTAATCAGTTCTCCTGTGCTTTGCAGGTCAATCATATTTCCTGTTTCGTTATTGGCATGCATCAAAGTAACCAGAGATTTCTCTTTACTTTCTTCTAATAACTGCTTAAGATGTTGCATATCTATGTCTCCATTTGAATGAAGTTTTACATAGCTCACGGTTGCTTGTCCTGATTGACTCAAAGATTCAATCGTATGCAGAGTAGCATGATGCTCAATCTCAGACGAAATAATATTTTTACATCCAAGATCTCTAACAGAGGCCGTTATAGCCATATTGCTGCTTTCGGTGCCACCGCTGGTAAAAAAGATTTCAGCAGGATGAGCATTTAGTATTTTAGCTACTGATTTACGTGCATTTTCGATAGCAAGGCGACTCTCGCGGCCATAACTATAAATAGAAGACGGATTACCATAATAAGAAGTGAGATAAGGCATCATTGCCTCAAGCACCTGCGGATCGAGGGCAGTAGTAGCTGCATTATCCATATAAATACGCTCGTGCATTATTTCTTAAATTGTTATTTTTTACTTAGAAAAGGCAAAGTAATACATTTTGTCTCCGACTCTTTGGCCTTCAGTCCTAAATCGGTTTCTTTAAAAATAGGATGTTTGCAAACCCCGTAGGCCAGCTTCTTTAGCTTAAAAAATCATATTGATATAAATAGAAGAAAAACGATTCGGAAATTTATTTAGGTTTTAAAGAAAGCTATATAAATTTTGAATAATTATACCCGTTTAAAACGCTTTTGATTGAGTATATAACCTCCAGGGCACCTGAACAGTAAGCTTTGTTCTTCTCATCTTATCTTTCATTTCTATAATAAAAATATCATCCGGTTCTACATTCACCGCTGCATCGGCAAGAGATACCAGGACTGATTCATCCAATGGTTTTATAACCGGGAAATTTGAGACAAAACGTTGATCAAGTTTTTTTATAGTGCCGTTATTTTTTTTAATAGAAACATGAAGCGTGTCCGTCAAAAACTCTATGGTCGGGCTGTAGTTTTGAATCAATACCTTAATGTAAGCATTTGATCCTATAAAGCTAATATCCTGGCAAATCATTTTTACATAATCACTGCTATCGTATAACTTGAGAGAGTGGCCTTCTATGGTTTCAGGCGGTGTTTCCTGAACTGAAGGCGCAGGAATATTGTGATTGGGTAATATTGATTCTTGATTTTGTACCTGGTTTTGCTCTATTGCTTTGTTTTGAGGTGGTGCAATAACTTTATTTGAAAATGTTGCTCCTGTAGGTTTAAACTGGTTTTCTTTACCAGAAGGTAATGCAGGAATTACAGCGCCTTTAGCTATTGATGCTGCTTGTGGTATTTCTTTTGCGGCAGCGGAAAGTGTTCCAGTTTTAGTTGCCAATGGAGGCTCGGTCGGCTTCGGTTGAGTTTTGCTACCTGGGGGCAAAGTATTTGCTTGACTTGAAGGCTGTACTTGTGTTGATTTTGGATCTGGATTATTAGTCGAGGTAGCAGCCATTGCTTCAATTTTTGCCTGGGCAGGTGTTTGTATTGGTGTAGCCTGTGTTATATTGGTTTTAGGAGAATCCATAGTACCGGCCACTTTGGTCTCTGGTAGCGGAGTATCTATTTTTTTTTCAGGCATTGTTTTGGTGGCTACAGGCGGCTGTGCACCTTTTGCTACGGACTCCCTTGAAAATAAAGATATATCTCTCGATCCTGATAACTTAAAAATAAGTTTTTCTTTGTCATCTTCTGCGTGAATGTAGTATGCTACGTCCTCTGCTCCTTCATAACGAATTACTTCTTTAATATTATAATTAGCGTATTTCGTTGCAAAAATTCTTCTTGCCTCCCTTGGAATTTGGTCAATTGTTATAAAACGAGTGGTTCCAATTAAACCTCCGTCAAGATCATAAAATGCTTCAACTTTTTCATCATATTGTAAAAAATTGACTTTGGCGAATTCTGATGTCATTGTCCAATTAATGTCTTTAGCATCTTTGAAATCTTCATTAAAGTGATTAAGAAGCTGGTAGTTTATTTTATTCTTAGCTGGAGCAGCAGAAGTACTTGCCCCGACTGAAGTAACGGCGTTTTTGTTCTTTTGATCAGAAGGTAATATTGCAGAATCAGGTTTTGTTACTATTTGTTTCTGTGATATCGCTTTATTGGCTGCCGATGCAAGAATGGCATTTCTTTCTGCTAACTTTCTGAGTGCTCTTGCCTCACGTTTGTTTTTCGGTACGATAACCGGTTTTGGCACCTCTTTTACGGGAGTGCGCGAAGCTATTCTTTGTAACTCCAAGTCAATTGCTGCAACTTTTGACCTAGCAAAATCCTCGTCAGGTTTTTCCGGATGCAGAGCAAGAACTTCATTAAAGTAAATTTTAGCACTATCCCAGTTTTTACTAACTATTGCCTGGTTTGCCTTAATCAAGTCACTTTTTATTTGTGCTTTTCGTTTTAAATCATCTGCATGTTTTTGCTTTTCCGCTAAGGCCTCCACATATTTGATCATCTTATATGGGTAGGTCTCGCCCGGCTTTAATTCACCTGCCTTTTTGTAATAATTGATAGACTCCTCAAATGCTGAAGATGTAAGCGATGATGCCGCTTTTGCTAAAACTGAATCATATTCTATATCTAACTGAGTTTGTACTGCGGTATCACTACTCTGCACATCCTGGGCAAAAATTACTTTACAGGGTATTAACACTAAAAATATAATAGAGAGAAAAATTTTCTTATTAGTACTCATACAAAAAATAAACTATACATTTTACAAAACAATATATACAATAGAAGTAATATTTTTTCTAATATTTACTTAAAACCTACCAAATCTTATCTTTTATTCATTTTTCATATGCCAACACCGTAAGCCTCCTGCTGTACTTCATACAACTATGAGCTTTTAAACCGAAAAAAAGGCTTTGCTGAGACGTTAGAAGGATAAAGGTACGCCAGCAGCATCACAGAATGCATAAAAATTCATTATATGTATTAGACAGTAACAGTTCATAATGTTTTCTCAAGCATTTATAATTTTTCAATTGACCTTGCAATTTGCCGGAACCTAACCCTTTACCGCACAATGGAAGAACTGTGCCAAGATTTCCTTAAGTTAATTATTAAGCATAATAAAATGTGCGTTTTTTGCTCATCCTAACATTTGAGAAAAACTAAAAAAGGCGAAGATACCTCACAGATTCCTTTATAGATCAAAAGAACTATCGGTATATATAATTACAAATGAATTTCGTATATTACATCAGCATACTTCTACTGTTGCCAAAGCTTATAGCTATTAAGAAAAATATATGAAGGAAACTTGTGGATATTTCATCTTTCTCCTTCTGATGCCGGCCTTGCTTGCAGCCCAAACTGTTGTTTCTATAAAAATTAATGGAACCATCAATCCTGCTTCGGCTGATTTTATTCATACCTCTATTGAAAGCGCAGAAAATAAAAAAGCGGAATGCATTATCATTCATCTCAATACACCGGGCGGTCTGTTGAAATCTACACGTGTTATTGTCGGTGATATTCTTGAATCGACAGTGCCTGTAGTTGTTTATGTCTCACCCGGCGGTGCGCAGGCAGGCTCTGCAGGTGTTTTTGTCACCCTGGCTGCTAACGTTGCTGCTATGGCTCCCGGAACGAATATAGGGGCTGCACATCCAGTAGACTTACAAGGTTCTCCAGACACGATTATGAGCCAAAAAGCAACAAACGATGCTGCAGCTTTTATCAGAACGATTGCAGAAAAAAGAAAACGAAATTTACAATGGGCAGAGGAAGCGGTACGTAGAAGCGTTTCGATAACAGAAAAGGAGGCACTGGATAAAAAAGTAATTGATCTGATTGCTAATGATGAACGTGACTTGCTAAAGCTTATTGATGGCAAACAGATAGAACTTGCTTCGGGGACAAAAATACTGCATACAAATAATGCCCAAGTCATACCAATAGAAATGGGAGCAGTCGAAAAAATATTAAATATTGTTAGCGATCCGAATATTGCTTACCTTTTAATGATGCTGGGCTTTTTTGGAATCCTCTTTGAGCTGTATAATCCCGGGGCTATTTTACCTGGTATTATTGGTGTTATAAGTTTGATACTTGCCTTTTATTCCATGCATACTTTACCTGTGAATTATGCAGCACTCGCTTTGATAATTTTTGCAATTATTCTGTTTTTGTTAGAGATTAAAGTAATGAGTCACGGAATGCTGGCCATTGGCGGATCTGTTTCACTGCTGATCGGTTCTATGATGCTCATTCGTACCAATTCAACACTTGAGTTTGCCCGTATTTCGCACAGCGTTATCATTTCATCTACCATCGTAACAATACTTTTTTTCTTATTTGTAATAGGAATCGGATTGAGAGCTCAGCGGTCAAAACCTGTTACCGGTATTGAAGGCATGATGGGGGCAGTCGGGGAAACGCTTGGTACTCTTAATGTTACCGGAACAGTACGTGTACATGGTGAGGTGTGGAATGCAGAGTCTGTCTCAGGGGTGATAAGTGAAGGTGAGAAAGTTCGCGTGACAGGAATAAAAGACCTAAAGCTATACGTGGAAGCAGAGCCAAAAGTTGGTTGATTGCCACTATAAAAGCAACGAACAATTAAGAGATTACATTTTAAAATAATAATATGCAGCAAGTTCCGGTTTTTCTTTTAGTGATCATTTTTGTGGTTGTCATTATACTTGCAAATGCAGTTCGCATTTTACGTGAGTACGAACGCGGTGTTATTTTTAGACTCGGACGATTAGTGCACGGCGGCGTAAGTGGTCCTGGCCTTATTTTACTGATTCCGATGATAGATAAAATGGTAAAAGTAAGCTTGCGCACCGTAGTAATGGATGTACCCCCTCAAGACGTTATAACACAGGACAATGTGTCTATAAAAGTAAATGCAGTAGTGTATTTCCGTGTAATTCAACCTGAGAAAGCTATTGTGGAAGTAGAAAATTATCTTATGGCTACGTCGCAGCTGTCACAAACCACTCTACGAAGTGTTTTAGGACAGTCAGAATTGGATGACCTGCTTTCGCAGCGAGACAAAATAAATCACAGGTTGCAGCAAATTATAGATTCAAATACAGAACCCTGGGGAGTAAAAGTATCTAACGTAGAAGTAAAGCAAATAGACCTGCCCCAGGAAATGCAGCGAGCCATGGCGAAGCAGGCAGAAGCAGAACGCGAACGTCGCAGTAAGGTTATTGCGGCCGAAGGTGAATTCCAGGCGTCACAGCGATTAGCAGATGCGGCAGAAATTTTAGGTGGGCAACCAAGTGCATTAACATTAAGATATCTTCAGACCCTCCGCGAAATTGCTACAGAAAAAAACTCAACAACTATTTTTCCTGTTCCAATTGATTTACTCAAACCCTTTTTACAGAATCCTGAAAAGAAATCGATAGAATAGTTAATATATTCATTTATTTTTCTCTTCACATCGCAAATAAAAAATGATTATGTTTTATTATCATTACTAACTTCCTTCATCTTTATTTCAATGCTTTTAAGAAAGTAAAAGTTATATAATAAAAACTACCCACAGCGCTAATCTAATAACAGGTCTTTTAAAGAAAAACACGCACATATATGAAAAGAATTTTTATCCTTTTATTCTTCTGTTATCTTATTCCCTGCTTAGGCGATGCACAATTTATAAAAGGCCAGAAATTAATTGGAGGTAATTTTTCATTTTCGACCAATTCCGGTAACTCTACGCAGGCTTTTGATAACCGAAGCGTTTACCATAACTCAGGCACTGGCATCGGAATAAACCCTTCAATAGCCAAATTTATTAATTCAACAACATTACGTGGAATAGGGTTAGTCTACAATTACAACAATTATATAATTAAAGAAGAAGAACCCAATAATGGAAATAGCTTTAAGAATATTGCGCACTCTGAAGGAATAAATATTTTTTCGCAGCGTTTTATTTCGTTAGGTAACAACTTCTTTTTTACTATACAAGCAAGTGCAACAGGCCTGTATAGTTACGGCAAACAATCTGATTTTATGACTAAGGCTATGACAAAAGCAAAAGTGTATTCCATAACTGCAGCTATGGCGCCTGGCCTTAGTTATAAAATAAACCGGAGGTTGTTATTTGATGCACTTCTAACTAATATTTTATCAGCAAGTTACCAACATACCACCGCTGTAACAAATTACCCCTTACCTAAAGAAACTAAGACACACAATAATGGCTTTAATATTTCTTCATCATTAAGTAATACTACTTTAGGAAATATAGGAGTAGGTTTTAGATGGCTTTTAAAAAGCAAATAATTTTTTTGATGTAAGACGAGAACTTGTTATTTATAGAGAAAGATCATAGTCTTTATTCTGCTTTCAGGGTGAGCAATTTAACTAGAAGCAGAAACTAGCCTAACACGAAAGGTGTTATAATAGGCCGCCCTAAGAAGAATGCAGAAAATAAGAATTGAATTTATTTATTGTTTTTCTTGAAATATTAACTGGGGAAATTTTTTGCAACATTTATTATCGAATGAATGGTAGAATTCCAACCATCTATACTGGCAGGTTTGGTTATAAATTTTCGGATACCCATGTTGTTGCAATAATCTATATCTTCTCTGGATGATGAAGTAGTTAAAACAATAATAGGAATGTCGGTGAGATAAAAAGAAGATTTTAATTCAAGGAGAATCTCTTTACCATCAATTTTTGGAAGGTTAAGATCCATGACTATAATTTCAGGTAAAGTTTCAACACTTTCAAGGTAACCAGATACTTTATCACCATCCATAATGACCTCCATGTGATATGGCACTTTATTATCTTCGAACGCATCTTTTAGCAAGTCAATATCATCCATATCATCCTCTATTAAAAGAATATCAAGTGGCTTTTTCATAAAGTAAAATTGAATTTAATATTCAGCTTTAAAAAGATAAAAGTTATTTTTCACAACACTTTATCTTTCAATAAAGAAAGTTAAATTATTTACTTCAGATATGCAAATAGAAGTTTAAAAAAAATTCATAATACGTATTGTAGTTCGATAGAAAGTTTAAGAGGTGCGGTACATGTAAGTGACTTAACAGGAACTCAAAATTCTTTCAACTGCCTATCGAAACAAAAGTCTTTCGAGACAGATGTTATGGGCGTTTAGTTTTAAACATACATCAAATTTTATAATCATTAAAGATGCTTCGACCAGCTATTTTATTTCCAGCTCAAACACTCTTTCCTGCTCAAAAAATCCTTCCAAAACATCTCCAACTACGCATTCACCTACTCCTGCAGGGGTGCCTGTATAAATGAGGTCTCCAATGTTTAAAGAAAAGTAATTGGAAATATGTGATACTATTTCATCGAAGGTGAAAATCATCTCCGTTGTTACACCTGCTTGCACCTTTTCGCCATTTTTAAGCAAGGAAAAGTTAACCGGTCTTTTTAATACCTCAGGTGTTACGTCTTTCCACGTACCAATGACAGCGGAATTGTCCCACGCTTTGGCCTTTTCCCAAGGCAGGCCTTTTTTCTTAAGTTCTGCTTGTATATCTCGGGCTGTAAAGTCAATGCCTACCGTAATGCCGTTATAATATTTCGACGCCTGCCTTTCACCGATGTACTTGCCATTTTTGCTAACACGAAGTACAAGCTCAGCTTCATAATTCAGCTCGTTAGAAAACTCGGGGTAATAAAAAGGAGTATGAGATTGCAATAAAGCACTTTTAGGCTTCATGAAAATTACAGGTTCATCTGGAACCTCATTTCCAAGCTCCCTGGCATGTTCTAGGTAATTTCGGCCAACACAAAAAATTTTCATAAGTTATCTTTCTTCAATTATGACGAAATAATCGCAAAAAAAGACTGCAAGAATAGAGCCTTTTAACTAATATTATTTTTTACACCATTATATAACGTCTGATTTTTAAAATATTATGCAACCTCCCAGTTATTTACAAGGTTCATTGTTCTCTCCAATCCTATAAACGCAAAGTTCTCTATAGTTTCAAGGCATTTTTCAATTTTCAACTTCACTATGGGAAGCTCTTCTTTATTCCAATGGCCTAATACGAAATCTACCTGCCTGCCCTTTGGATAATTGTTTCCAATACCAAAGCGAAGTTTAGGATATTTGTCTGTTCCTAAAATTGCCTGTATATCTTTAAGACCGTTGTGACCAGCATCGCTACCGCCACCCCGCAAACGGATTCTTGTGAGTGGCAAAGCCAAATCATCTACAATAGTAAGGGTATTATTTATATCTATTTTTTCCTTATCAAGATATAATTTAAAAGCCCTGCCGCTAAGATTCATATAAGTGGTTGGTTTTATACAAACCAATATTTTTCCCTTCCATTTTACTTCCGCAACTTCCGCAAGCCTTTCAGTCTTGAAAAATGCATTGTGTTTAAAAACAAAAGCTTCAAGTACGTCAAAACCAATATTATGACGGGTATGTGCATATTCACTTCCAATATTTCCCAAACCAACAATCAAAAATTTACTCATAAGCAAAAATAGGATTGAAAGTATGTATAATATACATAATTGCTCTCTAACAACCTGTATTTCAGCACAAAAAAAACCCGGCCTACTTGTGGCCGGGTTAATAAAATAAAAAAAGTTAATTATTTTTTCTTTTCATCTTTTGACTCCTCCTGCTTCAACTGGCGGGTCATAACAACAGAAGCAATAGGAATACGGGGACTGTTTAAAATCTCCATATTTTCTACTTTAACATCCTCTACCCTTATGTTTCCGTTAAGGTCAAGGTTTGAAATATCGAAGTAAATAGCTTCTCTCAGGTCTTTTGGTAAAGCTTTTACTTTCAAAGATTTCATTTTTACTACCAGCTTACCACCTGCTTTAACGCCTACAGGAGTACCTGTAAGATGTAAGGGAAGTGTTGCAACTACCTTTTTGTCGCCAACAAGTTCTAAGAAATCTACATGTAAAAGCTCATCTGATACTTTATCAAATTGAAGATCTTTTAAGATGCAAACGTAGTTTTGACCGTCAATTGCTATTTGGGTCTGTAAAAATTCTGCGGTGTAAACGATAGGCTTGAAAGCCTTTGCAGGAGCAACAAAATTGATTTCCTGCGCACCCCCGTAAATTACACCTGGCACTAATTCCTGAGAGCGAAGCTGGCGGGTGGCTTTTTTGCCCATTTCGGTCCTCAGTTGTCCTTCGATTGTAATTGTTTTCATTTTTATATGATTGTTTTAAATAAATGCTATTGCCTTTCTTCTCGTTTGGCTTTTAATTGCGAATGAATAAATAAACTGGTAATACTTCTGTTTTCGTAAGCATTGCGTATTGCAATAGCAAAGAGATCAGAAACTGAGAGACATTTTATTTTGCGACTCTCTTGCTTTAGGGGAATTGTATCACAAACCACTAATTCTTCCAGCTCACTGTTTTCAATATTTTCGTAGGCTTTTCCACTTAGTACAGGATGTGTACATAAGGCTCTCACACTCGTTGCTCCCTTTTGAATAAGCAAGTTAGCAGCTTTGGCAAGTGTACCTCCCGTATCACAAATATCATCTATAAGAATAATATCTCTTCCTGTTACATCGCCTATTACCACCATGCTCGCAATCTCGTTTGCCCTTTTACGATGCTTATCACAAATAACCATTTCACTGTTAAAATAGCTGGCGATTTCACGCACACGATTGGTACTTCCCACGTCAGGGGACGCAAAGGTAAGGTTTTGAAGTTTAAGTTTTTCTATATATGGAATAAAAATAGCAGAGCTGTCGAGGTGATCCACGGGTATATCGAAATATCCCTGTATTTGTGGAGCATGAAGATCCATAGTAATGATACGGTCAGCACCGGCAGCAACCAGTAGATTGGCTATTAATTTCGAGCCAATAGCTACACGAGGTTTATCTTTACGGTCTTGCCTTGCATAGCCGTAATAAGGCATTACAACCACTATTTTATAAGCACTTGCGCGACGAGCTGCATCAATCATCAGCAACAACTCCATCAGGTTATCAGAAGGAGAATTTGTACTCTGGATGAGAAAGACATAATCGCCACGTATGCTTTCCATGTATACAGTCTGAATTTCCCCATCGCTGAATTTCTGAATATTAATCTTACCTAAAGGAGCTCCAAACCTTTCTGCAATCTTTTTTGAAACGCTGTGAGTGCCTGTGCCTGAGAAAATTTTTATAGAAGGATTCATAGCCGCTAAAGAAATGTGCCGCGAAGATAGAGATTAGCAATAGAAGTTTTAATTTCAGCCACTATTAATTTTCATCATGAACAAACAGAGCATAAAAAATTGGGCTATTGATGACAGACCAAGAGAAAAACTTGCGCTGAAAGGAGCAGAAAGCTTAAGCAACTCTGAACTGCTTGCAATACTTATAAATAACGGATCAGTAGAAAAAAGTGCAGTCGACCTCGCCAAAGAATTACTGACTGCGGTTGAGAACAACCTTCTCCGACTTTCAAAATTATCTGTTAAAGACATGGTTAAACTAAAAATAAAAGGATTAGGGCCCGCAAAGGCCATCACTATTGCAGCAGCACTTGAGTTAGGTGTAAGACGAAGTATGGCAGACAACAAAAAGGAAGTAATCTTATCGAGCAAAGACATTGCAAATTATTTAAAAGCACAACTACAGTATAAAAAACATGAAGTTTTCGCTGTTGTATTTTTAAACAGGGCAAACAAGATCAATCATTATGAGATTATAAGTGAAGGTGGCATAACCGGCACAGTAGCAGACCCAAGAATTATTTTAAAAAAGGCCCTTGAGCATGACGCCGTAAGCATAGTACTATGCCACAACCATCCCAGTGGAAACCTGAAACCAAGCCGGCAAGACCAGGAGCTAACTAATAAAATAAAAGAAGCCTCAGCATATTTTGATATAAAAGTACTTGACCACATAATAGTAAGTGAAGAAGGATATTTTAGTTTTGCTGATGAAGGAATTCTGTAATAACCTGCACAAAAGATGTGGCATCTACAAAATTTCCACTAACATAGTTTGAAGCAATATAAAATATACTTTTGCCGCTTTTAATTGCCCTTATGACAAAAAACTGGACAAAAGAGGAGATATCTGAAATCTACAATCAACCACTGCTCGATTTAATTTACAAAGCGGCAACCATTCACCGCGAAAATAATGATTACAGCGAAGTTCAAATTAGTTCGCTCATTTCAATAAAAACCGGGGGGTGTCCCGAGGATTGCGCTTATTGTCCACAAGCCTCGCGTTACCATACAAATGTAAATGTGCATGCTCTAATGCAGGTGCAGGAAGTTGCAGATACTGCACGAAAAGCCAAAGACGCAGGAGCTTCACGATTATGTATGGGTGCCGCCTGGCGTGAAGTACGTAACAACCGGGATTTTGATCGAGTGCTTGAAATGGTGAAAGTCGTAAATGCCATGGACATGGAAGTGTGCTGCACACTTGGAATGTTAACTTATGAACAAGCGCAGAAACTAAAAGATGCAGGGCTTTTCGCCTATAATCACAACCTTGACACTTCTGAAGAAAATTATAAAAATATAATCACTACACGAACTTACGCTGACCGCTTACAAACATTGGACAATGTTCGCAAAGCGAAGTTGACGGTATGTTCGGGAGGTATTATTGGTCTGGGAGAAACAGAAGAACATCGTATTGGCATGCTCTACGTTCTCGCCAATCTGCCTCAACAACCAGAATCGGTTCCTATCAATGCTCTTGTAGCTGTTGAAGGAACTCCTTTGGAAGATCAACAACGGGTTTCCGTTTGGGAAATGGTGCGAATGATTGCTACAACCCGAATCATTATGCCTAAAACAGTAGTTCGTTTATCGGCTGGAAGACTGGAAATGAGTTTGCCCGAACAAGCATTATGTTTCATGGCGGGAGCTAATTCTATTTTTGCCGGTGATAAATTGCTTACTACTCCCAATCCCTCTTTAAATGAGGACATGAAGATGTTTGAGATTCTAGGACTGAAACCACGAAAAGCATTCAAGGGAACTTCTCGAGAATCAGATATAACTGAAAAAAGAGTAGTAGAGCAGGAAAGTGTGTCATAGTTATAGTATGTCTACCTTGTTCTTTTTATCAATACAATAATCGCTAAAACCGTTATTAGAATAATTGCTGTTTGTAAAATGATTATACCCTGATTGAAAGCCGCGGGTAATTTTAAACCTTCGGTTTTTCCCATCAAAACCATGTTTGCCCAATAATACGGTAAAAGCTTTTCATGTCCCTTTTGCATAAAATCTAATTTAGCCTTTTGTAAAGCTTCATCGGGACATAAACCTTTTGCAATATATTCATGAAATGTTTTGGAAATTGCATAAATGGTAGTTTCATCTGCTTTCCATAAAGTAGCGGCAACCGAAGGAATACCAGCATAAGCAAAGCCTCTTGCAAAACTGTAGATACCCTCGCCTGTGGCATTTTTACCGACATTAGTCTCACAGGCGCTTAAGACAACTAATTTTGTAGACACATTTTTTACTAATTCCAATTCAGAAAGATGAATTGCTGAGTCTTGCATAAACAATATCGGCTCTGTATCCCCACTATCAGCACGGGCATGAGAAAATACATTTACGATAGCATAGTTTGAAAAATTATTAATGAAATTTTCTTTTGTTGCCTTACTGTTTGTAAACGTTTTACTATCCGCAAATAATTGACCAGATTGTCTTAATACTTCTTCAGATTGACTTAACCTATTAAGATTAAAAGAAGGCTGAAAAGACACAGGAGCAAAGCCAATAAAACTTCCCTTAGCAGGCTTTGATTGAATACTCTTTAATAAGTAACGGGCAGAATAAACATAACTAAATATAAAATCATTAATAAGAAATTGCTTTCCCTGTACATCTTTGCACAAAGCCTCAAAAGGCAAGAGAAAATTATCAAAACAAATAATTATTCTTCCTTTATTAATGTGTAGCGGTTGAAATAAGGTCTCGTACAACTTATAAGATGTAGCGGCAAATAAATTATAATTACTATTTAAAGTTTGCTGATCAGAACAAAGCTTTATAAAGCCTGCGATATCCGTTTTAACCGAACTTTTTCCTGGAAGGCGGATCATTTTTGTTGTATCAGCAGTAATAATTAACACGTACACAACGGAGTCTCCGAGAAAATAATCGACAAAGGTTTGCTTGTTTTTTGAAATGTATTGTTGCACAGTTGCGATAGAAAAAATTTCGTCTGAGTACTTATAATGAGAATACAGAGGATAGTTTTTTTCGAGAAGCCTTATATACCGTTCATATTGTTCCTGTTCGCGTAGCAATTTCAATTTTTGCTCATTATATTCCTTGCTGTTGCTGCCGGCCAGGGTAAAAAGTGTTTGTTTGGTATTAATTACCATACCGAGTAATTCCTGCTCCTGCGATAACGCTGTTGCAGGAATATATCCTGAGGCTTTAAGCTCATTGAGCTTGTCGCTTAACAGAACTGCCCTGCTTTTTTCCATAAAGTAAAACGCATCAGCGGTGTTATTGGCTAAAAAAGCAGCTTCCATCGCATGACTAAAAAAAGAGGTGGTGTACTCGCGCCAGTAAAGTTTGCTTTGTTCCCAAAATTGCTCGTACCGAAGATTTGTTACCAGGCTATCATTAACATATGCAGTTTTTAAAGCAGCCTGCAGGTATTTTTTATCTTTACAATCTAAGAATAAGTTGATCATCAACTTCAACTTATTGTGCATAATTACAAGAATAAGTTCTTTATTACCAAACATACCGAGCTGAGTGGCGGGAGGATTGGTTAAAATGTTATTGGTTTTAAAATTTAAGACAGAAAGCGCTTTTATATAATATGCTCCAGCTGCTTTTAAATCATGTAAAGAATAATTTACCTCTCCTATATTTACATATGCTCTTGCAAGCCTTAGAGAATCATTAACCTTTTTTGCAAAGCTGATGGTTTTATAATAACAGTTTTTTGCTCGTGTATAATCCTTCCGGCTATTGAGATAAAAATTACCAAAATCATTATAATCTCCCGCAATCTGCCCGTAATCTTTGGTTTGCTTTCGGTTTAAGATCGCTTGCTCAAAGAACTTTTCTGCTTCTGCAGGCTTATCTTTTTCTGCAAAAATGTATCCTTTAATCTTTAATGCGCTTGCAAGATGAAACCACTGATCACCGTTTTTACAAAGATTTATAATGGTGTCTAGATCCTTTAGTGAATTCTCAAATTGTTTTTCAAAGAAAAGAGATTGAGCTTTCTGATTTAGAAAAAAGAGGTATGATGAAAAGTCCTTTTTCTTAAGTGCGTATTCTATTCCAATAATACTTTCATCAATGCATTTATTATAATCACCTGATTGAAATAATAAGCTTACTCTGTTATGAATTGAATTGCTAAGAATATTGGTTGTGTCTCCATATTGCTTAACTGCCTGAATAGTACTGTCGTAATAAGTAAGCGATTTTGAATAATTTCTTAAGCAATAGTAGTAATAACCAATGTCGTAAAAACTCTTTATCAATAAATTTTTAGAAAAAACTTTTTTATTGGAAGTGTTTAGTTGAAGACTGTGTAAAGTATAACGTAGTGCCGCACTATTATCGTTATTAACTAAAGATTCATAATAACCAATTTTATAAATCGTCCAACAATAGATAGAGTCTTCTGTTACATTGTTTAACTCTAATATCTTTTTTAAATTATAAAACGCTGCTAATTTCGAAGAAGGCTGTAATGTCTTATTTTTATCAACAACAATTAAGTCAGCATAATACTTAGTATTATCATGAGTTTGTGCAATGGTAACTGTAGATGAACTACAATAAAAGAGTACAAATAATATCTTTAGAAACCGAAGACATTGAAAAAAGGATGTGGAACAAAAGCACATAGTTCTACATTGAAAACAGAAAACAAACTTCTTAAATTACCACTCTGACTTTAGTGTTGGATACGACCTGGGGTTGTATCATTAGAGGTTGATTGAGTTGTAGTTGTTGTTTTTTTTGTACTGGAAGGACAACCGGTAGTTACCATCATCATCGATAATAATAAAACCATCAATAAAATAAGCGGGAATTTTTTTGATACGGTTTTCATAAAAATGTTTTTTAAATATACATTAAAAAAATTAGAACCCATAACCCTTTCAAAATTGTTGTAATAACTTTTCCGCCTCTTCGCTGCCCTCAGCTTTTTCTTTAACTAGCAGCTGAAGTAATTGCCTGGCATTTTCTTTATCACCCTGTTTATTCCGTTGCAACAATGTTATTGCCTTATAAAATAAGCCGGGATTGCTAAACAGATTTTTCTTTTTGGATAATATATCAAATGCATCAAGGGCTTTGTCATAATCCTTGTTTAAGAGATGGCTAAGTCCTGCATTTTTGACTGCTTCGGCATTGGTTGTATCCTTTTTATATAATCCTTCAAATATTGAAATCGCCTTTGTAAAATCTTTGTCGTTGTACGCCGCTATGCCTTGTTGCATACTATCTTTAGATGCAGATAATGTTTGACTTAAACTGGTAAGATTTTCATTAATATAATTATTAGTCAGTTGTTTCGGGTCGTTTTTTTTCTCTACAATTAGAAAATAACCTGCTGCAACAATGATTAAAATTGCTGCGATAGATGCAATGATCTTGTATAGCTTATTTGAGGCAATTGAAAATTCTTTAGTATTTACCCGGGTGTTACTTGTATTAAAAAAGATTTGATTTAAATTGTTTAACGATTGTTTTAACGCGATTTCATCATCCTTATATTTTTGTTTGAGTGGCATTTCACTTTCTATAGCTGCGTATATTTTCAACAAACCGGCAAGTTCTTCATTTGAAGCCATTTCTGTTTCAAAAAGCATTCTTTCTTCATGGTTTAACCTGCCATGCAAATAATCGTCAATTTTTTCGAAAGAATTCTCGTTCATAAACTCACCATTTCAAATAATTAAATTTTGAAGACGCTTTAACCAGCATCGTTAATTTTCCTATGCACTCTGACTTTTTTTTGCGAGCATAGCCATAGGTTACTTTCAATATTTCCGCGACCTCTTCCATTGTTTTTCCACTCCAACTCAGTTGAAGAAGTTCCTTGCAACCATCTCCCAGTTCTTCGAATTTTTCATTTAGTAAATTTCTTCTTTCATCCTGTAGCAAAAAATCTTCAGCAACCTTAAAAGTCTCCTCTCCTAAATTATTATATCCCGCACTATCTATAAATGTTACCTTACTTGTTTTGACTTTGGTTAAATGGCTCAGCCACTTTTTTTTACAAATGAGGTAGAGAAACGCATCGAAGGGACAGGTTAAAACAAAATTTCCTGTTTTCGCTTTATTATAAATGGATAATAACGCTTCCTGAAAAATATCACCCGCCTCTGTTTCGGTTCCATTATTTTTTAATACCATCTGTTTTATTTTCCCTGAAAATTTTTCATACAATTCTTTCAGGACGACAGTATTATTATTTATTAAAGCATCAATATATTTCTGGTCATGATGTTCCATTATTGTAAGCTATCTTTTTCAGAAAAGCGGTGATAAAACTTTAACGAATTGATCTTAACTTTTGGCTGCCTTTAATTGCGATTTTTAATTGCATTCATTGTAATAAAATCTTTAACACTTCTCCCCCACTTACTGCATTTCGTAATCATTCTCAAGGCAAAACGGCGACCTTTTTTTGCTCATGAAAAGTTACAATATTTTTATAACTATAGATACTAAGGAATCGGATAGTGTTTTTAATATTTATCAATTCTCAATACTTGAGCTTCTACAAATTACAAAAATTGCTAAAAAGGATTTCTCAGCATGAAAAAAGAGTATGAGCAAATAGGTAATTAATTCTATTGTCTCTAAAAAATATTCTTTCAAACTTTCTATCCATCACTTTAAGTCTAAAAAAATATTTTTCATAATTGTTGCTTTAAAAGGGGTAACAATTTACGCAAGTGCGGATTATACATTAATACTTCCGAGTTATATATAACAAAAGGTATCATCAACACTTTTATTTTTTAATCTAAAATTTTAAACGACATGAAAAAGTTTAGTGTCCTTGCACTTACGTTTATTTCATTTCTTATCATTTCCTGCAGTAAAAAGGATGAGGTTGTAGCACCGCAAAATGAGAACCAGGCAGCGGCAGCTCAACAACCAGCGGGTGTTCCTCAATTTAATGAAGCCAATTCTAAAAAAGTCATGTGGGACGAATTACCGGCTGAATTGAAAAATGCGACGCCTATAGAAACTAAAGTAGAACAGACAAAAGGGTCAGCAAGAGGCTTGTATTCTTCATACCGCTATTATGTTGGCCCCTGGGGTGGCGGTGGCGGCTCACCTTATTACATTTATCCACCCAGCGGAAGCAGGATATACGCAATGGCAATACGCAGCGGTGCACTTATAGACAGAATAACTATATGGTATATGACAAGTAACGGAACTATATATGTAGGTGGAGACAGGGGAGGTAATGGAGGTGGATATTATCTTCAATTCTTTGCCGCCGATGAATATATCTATTATGTTGCGGGACGAAGCGGCCTGTATCTTGATCACCTAACCATGTATACCAATAGAAAATGGTTCTCTTACGGAGGAAATGGAGGAAGTCCGTTTGCAGCCAGTGTACCATACGGTTACCAAATACTTGGAATTTTTGGAGGATCAGGAATTTATATAGATCGAATTGGCTTTTACGTATATACCAGGTAATTAGCTGTAGTAAAGCGGTGAATAAAAATCGGAAAGACAATTTTTAGAGGGTAGCATTACCAAATAAAAAGAAGCTGTTTCAAAAACACGAAACAGCTTCTTTTTTTATATTAAAAAATCAATCGGGTCAAAGAGTCACCAAACAACTTATTATGCCTGGGCAGTAGGGCCACCAAAATTTAATGGAATCTCTACCTGCTCAAGATCCTGTATCTGGCCATTTGCTGCCTCATAACGTACTACATTATCTTCAAGTGCTTTCAAAAAACGTTTTGCATGCATTGGTGTAAAAATGATGCGGCTTTTTACTTTACTCTTTGGAGTGCCGGGCATTACATTTACAAAGTCTATTACAAATTCTGCATGGCTATGTGTAATAATAGCAAGATTAGCATACGTCCCTTCGGCTACTTCTTCCGAAATTTCTATATTTAGCTGGCTCGGTTGCTGTTGTTCAGGCATACAAATAATTTTTACAAAAATAACAGAAAACAAATGCAAAGCACGATACAAAAAAAATTACTTTACTGAGGCTGGTTTAGTTGCCAAAGAAATAATTGCACTAAAACTGTAATAATTATACTCGCGGCAGGAAGCTAAAAACGGCCCTGGTCAAATAAATATCACACGAAAACTTTAAAAGTCAAACTCCCTTCTGGACATATTCCATCTAAAGCCGAGTGAAAATACGGTAGTCGGACTGTCTGCTCCACTTGCTACCTTATATGTTCTGTGCTGAAGATTTGCATCAATAAAAAGGTTTTCTTTTACTTCATAAGATGCGAGAAAAGAAGTGTTTAATGATTTTACTTTATCACCGTCGCCCACATAATAACCATAATTTTTATCGCGGGTAGTATAAGAAGTAAAAATATTGCTGCCATAATTTATACCAAAAAGATCAAGCCCCTGGTAATAATAAATAAATTTTGCCTGCAAATACAAGTTATGCACCGGCTGGTATTTAACAATAGCTATCCGCTCCTGGAAGTTTGCGCCAAGTGGATGAGCAAATGGTTGGTGAAAATGTGTATAGTCAGATAAAGAATCAAAATGAGAATATGTAAATGGCCTCACGCGGTTACTTTCAAGCTGAAGGTCAAGATTTGGTATGCCAAATGCATCAGGATATTTAACTCCTACCTGGTAGCCAAACTTGTTTGCCCAGAATCCCCTATTTTTTACCATTTCATTCAACTTAAATTCGTCAAGCAGTAACTGGCCATATACCTGTACTTTCTTTTTAATGTTTGCTTTTACATTTAATCCAACAACTGCATTGTCTTTGCTTCCAATATCACTTTCTGCTGAGCGTAGAAATAATACAGGATTCAAATATTGAAAATCAAAATGATCTTTTCGTCCAAACATCACGGCATCAAATATTCCAACATTAAGCCATTTTGTTGCATTAATGCTAAGGTAGTTCATGCGAAAATATTTTCTGGCAAGTAATTCATCACCCATCACCCTTCGGCCATCGGGAATTAATTCCATGAACAAATTCTCATAATTAAATTTCCATATTCTTGTATTGATCTTAAGAAACAAAGCATTTCCGGAAAAATCACTTAAAAACAAACTGCGATATCCGTCGCCGATAAAATTTTTGTCATAACCGAATTGTATATCAATATACTTACTTGCATTAAAACTGACAGAGCCTCTTCCGTCAAAATAATCAACACCACCAATAGCTTTAAAATCTTTATAAAAACGCGCACCGGGAACGGCGGCGTGTGTCCTGATCCATTCCTGCACATATAACGGATCGCGCTCCTGGTTATCAGTTAAATAAAAATCGAAGGCGACTTTTCGGCTAATCATGCCACGAAAACTTAAACCCCTACTGTTATAAAATAATTTTTGCGAATTGCCTTTTTCAAACATCTGCTGGTATTGAATAGCAGGATTTACAGCCAGAAAAAAGTCCTTTGTGTTCACTTCATACAAATTTCCCTTTGTTTTATAAAAAGTATTGAAAATCGGCTTTTTGCTGTTGTAAGATTCGCGTGGTTTAGACCATTCGCTATTATTCATCAAAAAGCTCTGTATATTGTATTTATCAATTTTTGTCAGGTTAAATGAAGCACTGTCCCCCGCAGCATCCATACTATCTATCGCTTCGACTTCTGCTGTTACCAACCTGCGGTTGTAAGGTTTTATGGTTGAATAATTGAGATTTGAATTTCCGGTCTTGATCTCAAGCCTGTCTAACAATTTATAATCCTTAGAGCCAAGAGGTAAATAAGAGCTTTGAGAAAAAGAAACAATGGGTAATAATAAAAAAACGAGAGTGCGAACGGATTTAATAATTTGCATGAAAATACTTGATTTGAAATAATATCTATATGACGTATTTAATAAAAGATATCCGGGTCGTAAACGAAGGTAAAACTTTAGCATGTGATGTATTAATAAAAGATGCAATCATACATAAAATAGCTAATAACATTACGGTTAAGGAACGGGTTACAGAAATTAACGGCGAAAATGCATTTTTATTGCCCGGGGTCATTGATGATCAGGTACATTTTAGAGAACCGGGACTGACTCATAAAGCAACCATATACTCTGAGTCAAAAGCTGCTGTGGCAGGCGGTGTAACATCGTTTATGGAAATGCCAAATACTGTACCTCCTGTTTTTACACAACAACTTCTCGAAGACAAATATGGCATTGCAGCGGCTACATCTCTTGCAAATTATTCATTTTATATGGGTACGGGAAATGACAATATAGAAGAAGTTTTAAGAACAAATAACAAGAAAAATGATGTTTGCGGAGTTAAAGTCTTCATGGGTTCATCTACCGGAAACTTACTGGTAGATAACCCGCTTATTCTTGAAAAAGTATTTGGCGGAGTCGAGTTACTGATTGCCACACATTGTGAGGACGAAGCAACCATTAAAAGAAACTTTGAAAGGATTAAAAAAGAAAAAGGAACATTAGAACCAGCCGATCATCCGCTAATAAGGGATGAAGAAGCATGTTTTGAGTCTTCTTTTCGGGCAGTGCAACTTGCAAAAAAATATGATTCGAGATTACATATTTTACACATCACCACAGAAAAAGAACTACAGTTGTTCAGCAACATGCTGCCATTAAAAGAAAAAAGAATTACAGCAGAAGTTTGCGTACACCATTTACATTTTACCAGTGACGATTACACGCGGTTGGGTAATCAAATCAAATGCAATCCTGCCATTAAAGCTTCTTATAATAAACAAGCGTTGTGGAAGGGTTTGCTCGATGACAGGTTAGATGTTATTGCAACCGACCATGCTCCGCATACATGGCAAGAGAAAAATGAACCTTATGAGAAAGCGCACGCCGGCTTGCCACTGGTACAACATTCGCTGCTTTTGATGTTAGAGTATGTAAAACAGGGAAAAATTACTATTGAGAAAGTTGCAGAAAAAATGAGCCATGCAGTGGCCGATTGCTTTAAAATAGACAGGCGGGGATATATAAGAGAAGGATATTACGCCGACCTTGTAATTGCAGACACTAACAAGTCAACGACAGTAAGCAAAGAAAACATTTTATATAAATGTGGCTGGAGCCCTCTGGAAGGCGTTGAATTTGGCGCAAAAGTGACACATACTTTTGTAAACGGTCAATTAGTTTATGGAAACGGCCAATGGAATGAGTCTACAAAAGGAATGAGAATGAAATTTGTGAGATAATTTATTTACCTTAATAATTAAAAGGCATACGTCTTTTCGGGCAGAAAATAAGAAATTTATACATGCAAGCAGACAAAACCACCTTAAGTGACTTATCTATTTTTCATACCGAAGAGGAACAATCTGTTTTTCATCATCTTGATTTCACTACTACTATAGGTGGAAAAGAATGGCTACGGTACCTGCTTGCCAACCCGTATAGCGAGCTGGAAATGATAAAGGAGACGCAACAGACGCTTAAACTTATTATTAAGAAGGAAGAACAATGGCCTGCTGTCATTACTAATGGTACAGTAATGGTTGTCCAAAAATTTTACGACTCCTCTATCGATGCAATTCCTCATGACCCTAACCTTTTTAGCAGCCTGTATTATAAAATCGTTAAGTCCCAAGACTTTTCTTTAATCAAATTTTCTGTTACCCATTTCATTGATTTTACAATTGGCTTAAAAAATATTATTGATTGTTTTGATAGCGAAAACAAACCCAAGCTTTTACAGGTAATGGTAGATCGTATCAAATTCCTGACCGATAAGCCGGTGATAAAAGCTATGATGAACTGGAATAAAAAACAGAAATTATCAAACAAAAATTATTTGTCATTTGGTCATTACCTGAGGTATCATTTTAAAGACCTTGCCTTTGAACTGGTAGAGATTTACAGTAGATTAGACGCGTATTACAGTATGGCAATGACAAGCAAAAGATATAAATTTTGTTTTCCTGAAATCAGAAAAGCAACTTCTCCTTTTATAAATGCAAAAAATCTTTATCATTTACTGGTTGCCACACCGGTAGCCTACGATGTTGAACTAAATCAGCATAAAAACTTCTTATTTCTTACTGGCGCAAATATGGCAGGCAAAAGCACATTTATAAAAGCTGTGGGCGTATCAGTTTACCTGGCGCATGTGGGTATGGGCGTACCGGCAGAAAGTTTTCAGTTGAGCTTATTCGATGGGTTGTTGAGCAACATACAGGTAGAAGACAATATTTCAAGAGGCGAAAGCTATTTTTTTAATGAAGTGCAAAGGATAAAAAAAACAATTACTAAGATAAATGATGGCCGCAACTGGCTTATTTTAATCGACGAGCTTTTTAAAGGAACCAATGTGCAGGACGCTATGAAGTGCAGCACTGCGGTAATTGAAGGACTTCTGAAAATGAAAAATGCTTTGTTTATTCTTTCTACCCACTTGTATGAAATTGGAGAAGGGTTAAAACAATATAACAATATAAAGTTCAATTATTTTGAAACACGCATAGAAGAGGGCCAATTGATATTTAGCTACCAGTTAAAAGAAGGCATTAGTAACGACAGGCTCGGTTATCTCATCTTAAAACGAGAAGGGGTGGTTAATATGCTCGAAAATTTATAACGAATTCCGGTTATCTCAATACATCAAGCAGCTTATATAATTTTCTTACAATTTCTGCTGAAGATCCGTTGTAATTATTAATAACAACCGCAAATGTATAATTACCAATATAACCGGTAAAACTTCTAACACCACCAATAGAACCACTTTTCATTTTGATACCGTTTATTTCTGGTAAGGCTTTGTAAAAAGGACCAAAAAAGGGTTGGGATTTAGCATATTGCATTACTTTAACCAAAGCCTGTGCAGTCACTTTGTTTTGAGGAGAAAGGCCGCTTCCGTCTATTATGTTTATAAAAGTTTCTTCAATGCCCTTACTTTTCCAAAAGTTTTTAATAATCTTTAAGCCTGTTTCGGTTGATCCCTTATTTTCTTTTTCGTATCCCAAAGTTTTAACCAAAGCCTCTCCATAAAGGTTAATACTCTTATTTAAAAACCAATAATTAATACTGTCCAGCGAAGGTGACCAATGAGTGGAAATATTAATAACATTCGGAAGGGGCAATTTATCGTTAATTACAATTTTTGCAGAACTTGCTTCAATTTGTTGCTTTTGCAACTGGTCCTTTAGTAAAGAGCCCAACTCAAATGCAGGATTGGGAAATGAACCCGATACAGTAAAAGGATTTTCGTTTGGAGGAATAGTTCCTCTTATAAATCCTTTAGTAGCGTAAGGAGGTAAATAAATGTAAGCATTATCTCCGCTTCGCTGCTTTCCGGTAGTTAATTCATTAGTAAAACTAACATCGTACAATTTGGGCACAGTAGAAATAATAGTAACAGTATCACCTTCTCTATTGCCTGCTTTTAATAATAGGTCATATTGATTCTCACGCCAGTTCAATGCTGATACCCCTGCACCATAATAATTTCCGATATCATCCCAAATCCATCCGCCCGGTATGGTTTGACTTTCACGATTTTTATTGGAACAAACAATATTTCCTTTCAACTGATTTATACCGGCCTGCTTCAGAGATTTAATCCATTTATCTAAAATCACCTGCTCCTGGGTATTGTCATACCGCCAGCTTCCGAGCGTAGGATCTCCATAACCAATAAGGTAAATATTTCCATTAAGAACGTTGTTATTAATGGTACCATCATGCGCGAGCTCCGTTTTATACCTGTAACTTGTTCCAAGTAATTCAAGAGACGCGACGCTTGTTAATACTTTTTGGCTACTTGCCACAGTTAAACCTATATCAGCATTTTTAGAAAAAATCACTTCCCCACTTTTTGCATCAATTACGTAAAAAGCAATAATTGCACTTTTCATTTGCGTGTCTGCCTCAAGGTTTATTACCGCATCCTCCAGTTTTCTTGCAATTTTCTGCGAATGAGCAAAAGTGGAAACCAGTAATGAACAAATAAATGCAACTGCTGTTTTCATACTTGTAACTTACATTGCGCTAAAATTAGCTTATCATAACAATCTAACCAACTGTATGAATAACGATCGGGTAAACGCCTCAATAATTACTATAGGTGATGAACTATTGATTGGACAAACTATTGATACAAACAGTGCCTGGATGGGACAGGAACTGAATAAATTAGGCGTTTGGGTAAAAAGGCGCGTAGCTGTAGGAGATGTATGGGAGGAAATATGGAATGCTTTAGATGAAGAAAGCAGGCAATCTGAAATTATACTGATAACAGGAGGTCTTGGCCCTACTGCTGATGATATAACAAAACCATTGTTAAGTAAATACTTTGGAGGAAAAATGGTGGTAAATAAAGAAGCCCGTGAAAATGTAATAACCATTTTTGAAAGGTATATAAAGCGACCGATGCTTGCCGTAAATCTTAAACAAGCCGAAGTGCCGGATGTATGCGAAGTAATCCAAAATAAGCGCGGAACAGCCCCGGGAATGTGGTTTGAAAAAAACGGGAAAATTTTTGTAAGTATGCCCGGCGTACCAAATGAAATGAAAGGTATGATGAAAGATTACATATTACCAAGACTTCCTGCAAGATTCTCTCTTCCTGCTGTCATTCACCGCACCTTACTGACGGCAGGCATTGGAGAATCTTATCTTGCTGACCGAATAAAAGATTTTGAAACTGCTCTGCCCCACTATGTTAAGCTTGCTTACTTACCGAACTTTGGAATGGTAAGGCTAAGACTAACAGCTACAAGTAAAAATGTAGCAGAAATAACCCAGGAAGTTGACCGGTTATTTGCGACACTGCAAGACCTTGTGCAAGATGTAATGGTTATAAATGAAGACAAAACACTGGAGGAAGCAGTCGGAATATTACTTTCTAAACATAAAAAAACGGTAGCTACTGCTGAAAGCTGTACGGGAGGATATGTAGGTCATTTGATCACAAGTATCCCTGGTTCTTCGGCTTATTTTATGGGAGGAGTTGTTAGTTATGACAATGCCATTAAAGAAAATGTATTGGGTGTAAAAGCTGCAACTCTCGATACTGATGGAGCAGTAAGTGAAGAAACAGTACGCGAGATGGCGAATGGCATAAAAAAACTAATGAAAACGGATTATGCTGTGAGCATCAGCGGAATAATGGGACCGGGCGGTGGAAGTGAAGAAAAGCCTGTAGGTACAGTATGGATAGCAGTTGCCGGAATAACAGAAACCGTTGCCAGAAAGTTTCACACAAGGTATAACAGAATGAGAAATATTGAGATTACCGCTATTTATGCTTTAAATATGTTAAGGGAAAGTATTTTAAAGGATAACAATTAACGCTCGTAGAATTGTAAAACTGGATATTATTAAAATAGCAGAGATTGTTGTTTAAAAAAGAACGATCTCTGCTATTTCTATTTATCACGCAAAAGGATTAATAACCTTCGTTCTGCGTAAGATTTGGATTAGCTCTTATTTCTCTAGCGGGAATTGGGAAAATTAACTTAGGAGAATTCCATGGCAAGTTGCCTACATTTTCTTTTAATCTTTTAACATCATCAAGCCTGAATCCTTCAAAAGCCAGTTCGAGTCTGCGTTCTTTAAGAATTTCATTCAGAGTTAATTGACCTTCTGACAGGGGTGTTAGTTTTGCCCTTGTTCTTATTTTATTTATATCATTTAACGGGCTATCCCCAACTGAACTGCCTAACCTGAAATTACATTCTGCACGTACAAGTAACATTTCTGCAAGACGAATAGTATGAACATTCCCATAAAGCTGTTCAAATTTTCCACTATATGTTGAACCCGATAAGGTATAAAAAAGATTCTTACGGTCATCATTTGGTTGATACATATTTAAATGTGTATCTAATATCAAAACATCTCCTCTTTGCGCAGATGAATAAAACTCGTTGAAGCCCTGTATTCCTGAACTATTTGTAACCTGGACAGCAAAAATATCTTCCGGAGTATTTTTTTCTCCAAAAGCTGCTGCAAACGTGCCTGCTAATTCCACCGGGTTACCATCTACAGTTACAGACTCTTTTATTGACCGGTCAGCAGCAAGTAAAGCATTATTGTAATCACCTTGTTGCAAGTAAACTCTTGCGAGCATAGCCGCTGCTGCTCCCTTAGTGGCAAAAAAACCATTTGCTGCGGGAAGCTTGGCTTCGGCATCAGTTAAATCAGTGATAACCTGTTGATAAACTTCAGCTACTGTATTTCTTTTTACCTGGCTTTCTGAAGTTATTTCTCTAGTTGGCGTTAAAACAAGTGGCACACCGGGATTATTAGCAGGATTTCCATCGTTCCAGTCTTTTGCATACATTTTAACCAATTCGAAGAAAGAGGCACTTCTTAAAAATTTCGCTTCACCTTGTACACGGTCTCTTGCAGTAGTATCTACAATGCTTACAGCACTTAAGACATTGTTTGCATCATTAATAGCCGTATATCCGGCGAGCCATGAATTGGCGACGAAAGTATTTTCTACAGGTATAGCCTTGTTGTGCATTTGAGTCAATTGCTGGTAAGTTCCTTCCCAATCAATCTCATTATTATCACCTAACAGATCTGCTTCAAGAAAGATTCTTCCACCAAAAAAATAAGAAGCACCAAAATCTGTATAAGCACCTACCAGAGCCGCATTTACATCACTACTCGTTTTTAATGCTTCTGCCTCAGATATAGCAGTAGTAGGTTTTGTATTTAACTCCTTACTACAGCTTGTTATAATAAGCGAGGATAATATTAATAATTTTACTATGTTATTTCTCATTATAATTCTATTTGTTACAATTATGGGATTAGAGACGAACGTTTAAGCCAAAGACTATACTCTTCACCTGTGGCGCAGAATAAAAGTCGACATTCTGATTAATGTTAGATGCCTGGTAATCTGCATTAACCTCAGGATCCCATCCTCCGTACTTTGTTATAGTAAATAAATTCATTGCCTTTACATATACCCTTAGTCTATCCATTTTAATTCTTCCGGCAAAACGTGCAGGAAGATTATAGCCTAATGTAATTGACTTTACACGCATGTAGGAGCCCGTAGAAATATACCTGCTGGAAGGATCAGTACCATTCGCTAAACCAAGTCTTGCTTCAGGGACATTCGTTACATCCCCGGGATTTTTCCAGGCTTTTAGTTGATCCACTGTTTGGTTGTCATATCCATTGCTACCACTGGCAGACATATACTGGCCACCACCAAAATAGATTTGACTTCCATACACGCCCTGAAGCAACACATCAAGGTCAAAACCATTATAAGTTACAGTGTTACCAAAACCATAAATAAATTTTGGGTTTGGATTTCCAATAATTACATCTTCAGCCTGGTTAACATCATTAGTAGTGGTGCGATCTCTCACTCCATCTTTAAGTGTGTTTTTGTAATAAAGCGCATCTCCATTTGCAGGATCTGCTCCGGCAAATTCTTTTGCTACAAAAATTCCCAATGGCTGTCCTTCCATGGCTTTATTTACACTTGTTCCAATCACCTGTCCACCTAAGTTGGTGATCTTATTTCTGTTGGCGGAAAAATTTAGCATGCTTGTCCACCTGAAATTTTTTGAAGCAACATTGGTTGTATTCACAGCAAGCTCGATTCCTTTATTATTCAGGTTTCCTTTATTTCTAAACTGTGTAGAAAAACCTGATGTACCGGGAATTTCAACATTTAACAACAGATCTCTTGTATTCCTTTTATAAACATCAAACTCAACACTTACACGATTTTGAAATACACTTGCTTCTAAACCTAGATCAACACCTTCTGTAGTTTCCCATTTCAGGTCAGGATTACCGAGTTGGGCAGGCTTCTGCCCGGCTACCCCACCGTATCCTCCTTTGCCGGTAAATAAACTCAAAGACGCAAAGTCAGGAATATTTTGATTTCCTGTTAATCCATAACTTGCTTTTACTTTTAAAAAGCTTAGCCATTTGGTATTCTCAAGAAAATGTTCTTTTGTCAATATCCATCCGACAGATGCAGCCGGGAAAAAACCGTAGCGGTTATTAACTCCAAACCTGGAAGATCCATCTGCCCGTCCGCTTAATGCTACTAAGTATTTGTCGTTGAATTTGTAGTTCGCTCTCAGGAAATAAGATAAAAGAGTATTCTCTGTAGTTGAAGTAGTTGCTTCAATTTTAGTTGCTCCGCTAGACAGGTCCTGGTAAGCGTCACTAGGAAAGTCTTGCGCATCAGCACGTGAAAATTGATTCGTTTGTTTTTGAAAGCTCATACCGCCCACCAAATCCAAATTATGCAAATCGTTGAACGTTGAGTTGTAATGGAAGTAATTATTGGTATTTAAATCAAAAACCTGCGTGGTTCTATATGAACCAAGTCCATTGGGAACACCTGTATTACGTGCTGTTAATCTACCGTAATAAACTTTTTCCGTCTGGATGAGCTGATCTATACCAAATTCACTTCTAAAAGTCAGCCCTTTGGTAATGTTCACGTTTCCATATACGTTACCAATAGTTCTGTTTACCAGTGTTTTATAAGAAGAATTATCCGCACTTAACAACGGATTGTAATAAGTTGGATAGTTTGCATTAGGGGACCCTGTGGCTAAGTCTAATGATCCGCTAAGTAAGCCCGTACGGGGATCTATTAAAGGTGTAATAGGCGCCAGTGCTATTACTTGTAAAGGTGTTGAAAACTGGTCGTCGTCAGACAAACGATTATTTTCCGACCTCGCAAAGTTCATGTTCATACCAACAGTTAACCAATCTTTTAACTGATGATCCATATTTAGCCGGGCTGAGTAACGTTTGTAAGCGTTTTTAATAAGAATACCTTTTTGATCTAAATATTGTCCTGAAGCATAAACTTTTGTTTTTTCATTTCCACCTGTAATATTTATATCGTACTGAGATATTGGAGCTTTTTGAAAAGCCTGGTCTTGCCAGTTTGTATTAACCTTACCTGTCTTCCAATCATCTGTACCTGCCGAATACCTCGTAAAACGACTTTCTACTACCGCTTTCCTGGCATCAATCGCTTCCTGAACATTAGCAAAAGCCGTAGGGTCATTTAGAAAATCTATTTTACCCCGACCTACTGCTGCCTGTTCAAAAAAATCAACATATTGCTGAGCATTTAAAAACTCCCTCTTACGGGTTGGGTTTTGTGTACCTGTAAAATAACTAAATTCAACTTTTGATGCTCCGGCTTTACCTTTTTTAGTTGTAATGATTACAACGCCATTTGAAGCTCTCGAACCATAAATTGCTGCGGAAGATGCATCTTTTAAAATTTCGACAGACTCTATATCATTAATATTTAAATCGGCTAACGCATTGGTAGGTGCGTCATTACTAGATAAATTATCAGTTATAAGAGGAACCCCATCTACTACATATAATGGCTCATTACCAGCAGACACAGAAGAGGCACCCCTGATTCGAATATTAATTCCCTGGCCAAGCTTACCATTTTGTTGTTGAACCAAAACGCCTGATGCTCTTCCCTGTATAGCGCTTTCAAAGCTGGTAACAGGAGTGTTATTAATATCACGGGCAGCAACTTTTGCAACAGATCCGGTAATATCGCGTCTTAGGCTTGTACCGTAGCCGACTACAACCACCTCGTTGAGGGTAGTTTCACCTGGCGATAACTGTATAGGTAGTGCCGCCGCTGATGCTGGAATTTCCAACGATTTAAACCCTACAAAACTTATAATTAATTTTGAATTTGCAGGAGCATTTAAGCTAAACGTTCCATCTTCGGCGGTTGCCGTTGAAATATTTGTATTGTTTTTTACCGAAACCGTCGCGCCGCCTATGGGCGCATTAGTTTTAATATCTACTACTTTCCCTGAAATTCTTGTTTGGGCATGAATAAGTTGCGACAAAAAGATTCCAAAGAATAAAAGGAGTAACTTTAATTCTCTCATGTGCTAAAAATTACTTTTTTGTTAAAGATTTGCTCAAAATTATTTCTTTTTCACTTTAATTCAACAAAAAGGTCACATGTTATTATTTGCTATCTATATAGAACCAAGAATAACCATACATATAATTTTTTAGGATGTAGAGGCAAATGACTTTAAATAGTTTTAGGGTTAATACTTTACAACCGGCCGATCGTACTGTTATTTTCCAAATTTTTTCTTTAGTAGAGCAAGAGCATCATTCATTGTGGGTTCAGCTTGTTTTTCACGTTTTTTAAAACTTTGTTCAGAAGATTTGAGTTGAGGTTTTTCTTTCTTTGCCGGAGCTTCCTGGGCTTGCTTTATTGACAGTGCAATTCTTTTCCTGGCAACATCTACTTCCAACACCTTTACCTGTACATGCTGGTTTAGTTTTAATGCTTCATTAGGATCTGTAACATATTTATTTGATATCTCCGACACGTGTACCAATCCATCCTGTTTTACGCCAATATCTACAAAGGCACCAAAACGGGTAATGTTCGTAACAACTCCCGGCACTACCATTCCCACTGTTACATCTTCAATTTTATAAATGTTTGCAAATTCAAACTGTTGTACTTCACTTCTCGGATCAAGACCAGGTTTTTGAAGTTCCTTTAAAATATCTTTAATAGTCAGTTCGCCAAATTGTTCTGTTACGTATTTTTTAGCATTTATCTGCTTTATTAATGCCTCATTGCCAATTAACTCTTTTACTTCAACATTTAAGTCTCTTGCCATTTGTTCTACCAACGGGTAGGCTTCAGGATGCACGGCACTTGCATCTAACGGATTTTCACCTTCTTTAATTCTAAGGAAACCTGCACATTGCTCAAAAGCTTTGCCGCCTAATCTTGGGACTTTTAATAATTCTTTTCGACTCGTAAATCTACCCGCCTCATTTCTATACTTTACTATATTGGATGCAAGAGTATCACCAATGCCACTTACATAACTTAATAAATGCTTGCTTGCTGTATTCAAATTTACTCCAACAGTATTTACACAACTTACTACAGTCTGGTCCAGTCTTTCTTTCAGCCTAAACTGGTTTACATCGTGCTGGTACTGGCCTACCCCAATACTTTTTGGGTCTATTTTTACTAATTCAGCTAATGGGTCCATCAGCCTTCTGCCTATACTAACTGAGCCTCTTACTGTTACATCCTGGTCAGGAAATTCCTCTCGAGCTGTCTCTGATGCACTATAAACCGATGCACCGTCTTCATTTACAAGGAATACGGGCAAACCTAAATTTAGTTTTTTTATAAATTGCTCTGTCTCTCTTCCCGCGGTTCCATCGCCTATGGCAAATACCTCGATGTCGTATTTTGAAACAAAATCTTTAATAATGTGTTCTGCTTCATACTGTTTATTTCCTTCATGAATAAATATCAATCCAGTCTTTTTTAACTCACCCTTTTCATCTAAACAAACAACTTTACAGCCTGTTCTATACCCCGGATCAATTGCTAAAATCCTTTTGCTGCCTAAAGGAGAACTTAATAATAATTGCCTTAGATTTTCTGCAAATACATTTATCGCTTCCTCGTCTGCTTTTTGTTTTAAAAGTGTTCTGAACTCTGTTTCAAGACTTGGCTGCAGTAAACGGCGATAAGCATCTTTAATTGCTTTTTTAATTTGCTCATTACAATTGCTCATTCCTCTAATAAACTTATTTTCAATAAGTTCAATGGCTGTTTCTTCAGCCGGCGAAATTCCAATTCGCAAATATCCTTCTAAAAAACCACGAAGTATAGCGAGGATACGGTGAGACGGAACTTTAGAAATAGGTTCAGAAAAATTAAAATAATCTTTATACTTTATTCCTTCGGTCTCTTTTTCCGCAACCACTTTACTTTGCAGTGTTGCCTCATCTTCAAACAGCTTACGTATTTTTGAACGCACATCTGCATCTTCGTTTACGGTTTCGGCGATAATGTCGCGTGCGCCCTGCAAAGCTTCTTCGGCAGACTTTACATTTTCATTTATAAATTCAACCGCCCTGGCCTCTATATCAAAATCTCGTTGCTCCATCAACAGTAAGGCAAGAGGTTCAAGACCGTTCTCCCGGGCCGTTTGTGCTTTTGTTTTGCGTTTTGGTTTGTACGGCAGGTAAATATCTTCCAGCTCTGCAACTGTAGTCGCTATATCCAGTTTACCCTGCAACTCTTCAGTCATCTTACCTTGTTCAGCAATTGTTTTTTCAATAAAAGTTTTCCTTTCATGAAACTCTTTCAAAAACTTCGCTTCCTCCTGTATTTGCAAAATTTGAATCTCATCTAAGTTTCCAGTCTTGTCTTTGCGGTACCGAGCAATAAATGGTATCGTAGAGCCTTCCTCCAGCAGAGCCAACACTGTCTCTGCCTGCACAGTTCTTATATTTAATTTAGCTGAGATACTTTGAGCAAATTCCATCTTATTATATCTTTTGTTATTGAAATCTTTCCGCCTACAAGCGAAGCAGCAAAGATGCAAAGAATACAATTTAGGTTTTCGATTTTTCTTTTAATGATTTTCGTTATGTGATAGCATTAATGAGATGAGATTATAACCCCTCTTTAAGATTTTTTCAGATATTTTTTATTGCAAACAAAATTTCTACACTTTTGTCTTAGAAGTATTAGGTGCGGCAGAGGAAAATTTTATCTTCTGACGTTTCGTTCAAATATCACTTTAAATGTATTAAAAAGGAAAAAACAATAATGTCTACAAAAATTTATACAAAAACAGGCGACGAGGGAAGGACATCACTTATTGGTGGAACCAAAGTGCCGAAAAGCAATACCAGGATTGAAAGCTATGGAACGGTGGACGAACTAAATTCGTTTATTGGTCTTGTTGGTGATTATGTGGATGACAGTGCAACAAAAGCTATTCTAAAAGAAATACAGGACCGGTTATTTACGATCGGTTCATCATTGGCCTGCGACCCCGATAAAGAACCTTTAATGAAAATTCCGGATTTAAAAGAAGAAGATATAACACTTCTCGAAAATGAGATGGATAAAATGAATGAAGTGCTGCCGGTGATGAAGAATTTTATACTTCCGGGTGGCCACATCGCTGTGTCTACCGCTCATATTACACGTTGTGTTTGCCGCCGTGCGGAAAGATTGTGTGTAGGTATGAAGGAAAACGGAAGTTTTATTGAGCCTCTTGTTATAAAATATCTCAACCGCCTTAGCGATTATCTTTTTGTATTAGCCCGGTATATAGGTCATGTTAATAACATACAGGAAATTGTATGGAAAGCCAGGATTATATAAAGTTTTATCGATAAATGATAAAATGCGTGTTTTTATTTGGGGGCTTGCGCACATTAAATTACAGGTCCATTTTCTAAAATTGGTTCTATTATTTTTCCATCCTTCATGTGAATTGTCCGGTCGCTTAAGGCAGCAAGTTCTTCATTGTGCGTAACTATTAAGAAGGTCTGGTTGAACTGGTCCCGAAGCTGGATAAACAACTCATGTAGCTCTTTAGCATTTTTACTGTCAAGGTTTCCCGTAGGCTCGTCAGCAAAAATAATTTGAGGGTTGTTTATTAACGCTCTTGCGATAGCGACCCGTTGCTGTTCTCCCCCGCTCAGTTGCTGGGGTTTATTTTCCATACGGTCCCTAAGATGTAACGTATCCAGCAATTTCATGGCACGGTCAGCAACAGCTTTCTTTTTTGCACCTGCAATCCAGCCGGGAATGCAAACATTTTCGAGTGCATTGAACTCAGGAAGCAAATGATGAAATTGAAAAACAAAACCAATATGCGTATTTCTAAATCTTGCCAGTTGCTTTCCTTTTAATAGGTCAATCCGATTGTTATCAAGATAAATTTCTCCGCTGTCAGCAGTATCTAAAGTACCCAAAATATGTAATAATGTACTTTTTCCTGCTCCTGAAGAACCGACAATACTCACAATCTCACCTTTGGTTATGGTAAGGTCTACACCTTTAAGCACCTGCAACGATCCGTAACTTTTAAAAATATTTTTTGCTGTTAGCATGCAACTTTCTGTTCAGATAATTATTCAATATTACACAAACCTACAAGTTACTATCAAAGTGTAGCTCATTTAAGCAAAATTTTAATATAACAGCCCTTTGGGAAAGCTTGATTTGGTTATATCATATATACGCCTACATTTGCAAAAATTTAAATACACCAAAGATGTTTTGGACACTTGAATTAGCCAGCTATCTTGAAGAAGCACCATGGCCAGCAACAAAAGATGAGCTTATTGATTATTCCATTCGCTCAGGTGCACCAATTGAGGTGGTTGAAAACCTGCAGGAATTAGATGACGAAGGGGAAGTGTACGAAAGTATTGAAGACATCTGGCCCGATTACCCGAGCCAGGATGACTTTATGTTTAACGAAGACGAGTATTAGACCCTTCTTAAGGGATTTTATTATGCATTATAAAAAAACCATTCTGTTAAAAGCAGAATGGTTTTTCTTTTAAATTTATTGCGGACTATTTTTCCATCTGTTCAATTACTTCGGCAGTTACCCCTGTGTAACTAAACCCACCATCGTGAAACAAATTTTGCATGGTCACCATTTTGGTGAGGTCACTAAATAAAGTAACGCAATAATTGGCGCAATCTTCTGCCGAAGCGTTACCAAGAGGACTCATTTTTTCAGCAAAAGAAATAAATCCTTCAAAACCCTTTACCCCGCTGCCCGCAGTGGTACGTGTTGGCGATTGACTTACTGTATTGATACGAACTTTTTTCTTTTTAGCATATTGATAGCCGAAACTTCTTGTAATACTTTCTAATAAAGCCTTTGCGTCTGCCATTTCATTATAATCTGGAAACACTCTCTGTGCAGCAATGTAAGTAAGGGCGACAACACTTCCCCATTCGCTTATTGCATCCATCTGGTAGGCTAACTGTAAAACACGGTGAAAACTGATAGCGGAGATATCGAAAGTCTTATGGGTAAAATCATAATTAAGAGAAGTATAAGGATTGTTTTTACGCATATTCATACTCATGCCAACACTATGTAGGATAAAATCGACGGGGCCACCAAAATGCTCAAGACTTTTTTCGATTAAATTTTTTAAATCGTCATTGCTGGTAACATCAGCAGGAATTACAGGAGCATTTCCACATTTTTCTGAAAGTTTGTTTATCTCGCCCATCCGCATAGCAATCGGGGCATTAGTCAGCACAATTTGCGCACCTTCTTCAAAACATTTTTCTGCTATTTTCCATGCTATCGATTGATCATTAAGTGCACCGAAGATGATGCCTTTCTTTCCCTTCAGTAAATTGTAGGCCATTATATATTGTTTTATTTTTATTTAGAAGTGGTAAAAATAGAAATTCAATTGATAAACCGAAAAAGAATATAAATTCTCTTTTTTATAATTTCCTCAAAATAGATTAAATATTGTAAAAACTGTTTTTGCAATTCTACTTTCCTGAATTTTATCCACTACTAACAACCATTTTTTTTGACAATGCTTTTCTTATTTTCTGCAAGAAAAAGAAAATAAAATACCGGAATGAACATAAATTTTTGTGTAAACAAAGTTGCTCCGCCAGATACTATTTTGTTCAAATTAACTTTGAGCTATGAAAATACAGTTATGGTCAGTTGGCAAAACCCATGAAAGTTATGTAAAGGAAGGGGTTGATGAGTTTACAAAGCGAATATCAAAATATTACCCGGTTGAATGGAAGATTTTTACGCCTGCAAGGCAAACTGTTAATACAAGCGAAAACGACATAAAAAAAAATGAAGCGCAAACTATATTGCAAGTACTTCAAAAAGAAGACTACCTGGTATTGCTTGATGAGAAGGGAAAACAAATGACTTCTCCGCAACTTGCTGCATTTATAGAGGGCAGGGCAAACAGTAGCGTTCGCCAGCTTGTCTTCTTAATTGGGGGTGCCTTTGGTGTTGATGAAAACATAAAATCGAGAGCTAATTTCATTTGGGCTTTTTCGCAACTGGTTTTCCCTCACCAGTTGGTAAGACTTATACTGTCAGAACAGATCTACCGGGCGTGCACAATCATTAGAAACGAAAAATACCATCATCAATAAATCATTATCTTGCCGGCATCATGAGTATTACTTTAATTATAGTTATTATTACCGCCATAGTTTCTTTTATAGCCTTTTCAAATCAAAAGATCATCGATGATTTTATTTTTGATCCTCCGGCTGTCACCAACCGAAACCAGTGGTACAGGTTTTTTTCTGCAGCCTTAATACATGGGGATATGGGTCATCTCATATTTAATATGCTCTCATTTTATTCCTTTGGCGAATATGTAGAAGCAAACTTCAAATATTTATTTGGCCCAATGGGTCCATTGCTGTATGTAGCCTTATATGTGATATCGCAGTTTGTCTGCCTGCTTCCGACGTATTTTAAAAACAAGGACAACTATTATTACAAAAGCCTGGGAGCCAGTGGAGCAATATCAGCGGTTATATTTGCCGGTATATTTTTATCACCTCTCCAAAAAATAGGTATAATGTTTATTCCTATTGGAATTCCCGGTTTCATTTTTGGCTTCATATACCTTGCTATAACCGCATATCTCGACAAGAAAGGAGCAGGACATATTAATCACTCTGCTCACTTATTTGGAGCATTGGCTGGTGTTATTTTGCTCATTATTTTTGGTTATCTCTTTTCTCCTTATGATGTTTTACAAAATTTCATTTACCAGATAAAAGGCTTTAATTCGTAAGTAAAGGAGAATTGCTAAGTTTCGCTTTCAGTTCTCCCCGGCTTTGAATAAATAGCTGAATAAATAAATTTTCTAAAAAACGTTTGAATAGAAACAAGTTTATATTTTGACTCACTAAAAAACCAACTAAAATCATGCAGGTGGGTAGCTTCGATTTCACATAAGATTTTGAAGAAAAAGTACATGGATTTTAATAATAACTTTTGCCATAAATTATTTTTCTCACTTATTTGGAAATCGGTAAATAGCCAAAGGCCACCGGGCTTTAAAAAAGAGTCAATTTTATTAAAAATTATTTTACCTGTTTTTGCTGAATAATTATCAAAAAGAAAAGCAGTCAGCACTACGTCAAACTGTTTTGGCAATATAACATCCAGTATGGATTGATTGATAAATACCAGACTGTTATTTCCAACATCCTTCTTTTTAGCACGGGTGATCATTTTCTCAGAAATCTCCACGTAAGTTATTTTTAATCCGCTTACATGTTTTTTTGAAATTTCTTCAAGAATCTGACCTGCCCCACCCCCAATTATAAGGATAGAGCAGTCAGGGGGAATAGCACCGACAAGAAATACCTGAGACTGCATAATAGCACCTCCAAACACCAGCTGCGAGAGCCAATCGTAAAACAGGGCAACATTATCGTAGTTACCTTTCATAACAATCAAAATTAAGCCTGTTTTACGCAGTTTTTTTTAGTATCCCCAAATTGGACGTAAGGTGAGTCTAGACCATGTGCAATTTCTTCGCTGGTAAACGTGAAGTGTAACTCTCTAAAATATTTGAGAATAAAAAAGTTTTACTTCAAATTCGTGTGCTATTTTTGCAACGCAATTCTTAAAATCAAAATGGCTATATGACCTGGAAGCAAATGTTCACTTCTTCAATTGGGCAAAAATTTGTAATGGCTATTACCGGTATTTTTCTTATTACTTTTTTAGTTGTTCATGTTGGTTTAAATGCCTGTATCTGGGCAAATGATAATGGCGAAATGTTTAATACAGGAGCAAATTTTATGGCTTCTATGCTTGTGATAAGAATAATGGAGGTTGTTCTTTTTGCCGGAATTATTATTCATACTATTCAGGGACTTGTGCTTACTGCTGCAAATAATTCTAAAAGAAAAGTAGGCTACGCAGTGGAATATGGAAATCGCGGCAGCAAATGGTACAGCCGCAGTATGGGCTTACTTGGTACCTTGCTTTTGCTGTTTTTAATAATGCATATTTATCATTTTTGGGTTCCTTCACGCCTTGGCGGGATAGCTAATATAAAGCCTCTACAGGAAATTGATTATTCAAACGGGTTAGGGAAACAGTATCATAATCTTTATTTAGAAATGATACAGGTGTTTCAAAATCCTTTGATCGTTATTTTATATGTGTTAGGATGCATATCACTTGCATATCACCTGATGCATGGTTTCGAAAGTGCTTTCAGAACGATTGGGCTTCACAACAACCGGTATTTAAAAATGTTACGTCACCTGGGTCGTGGCTTTGCAATTATTGTAAGTGCAGCTTTTGCCATGATGCCTATAAGTATTTATTTAGGTTGGGTAAAATAGAAATAGGCTTTCGAGGCTTATTGATTATTGATATAGTTGGTTGAAACGGGACTATAGGGATTTTGAGATAATCAGAATACTTAATACAAAAGGGATTTTTACTTTCGAAAAATAACTATAATTTTTCTTACAAAGTATCAACAAACAACGGCAGACTTTTGTAAAAGGTTATATGAAGATGCAACTGTACAAGTGAGTGACACAACGATGTTGACAAAAGATAAAATGATAGCTAACAGCTAACACATTTTTAAACTGGCACATTTTCAAATTATCAAATTTTTCAAATTGCACATATGTTAGATGCAAAAATACCTGAGGGACCTTTAGAGCAAAAGTGGCTGGATTATAAAGGCCATTGCAAACTGGTTAATCCTACCAATAAGCGGAAGATGGAAATCATTATTATTGGTACCGGACTGGCGGGCGCATCGGCAGCAGCTTCTTTGGGAGAACTTGGTTATAAAGTAAAAGCATTTTGCTATCAGGACAGTCCGCGTCGTGCACATAGTATTGCTGCACAAGGTGGTATAAATGCGGCAAAGAATTATCAAAATGACGGCGACAGCGTTTTCCGTTTATTTTATGATACGATAAAAGGTGGCGACTACAGATCAAGAGAGGGAAATGTGCACCGGCTTGCAGAGGTGAGTGTAAATATCATCGATCAGTGCGTTGCGCAGGGTGTTCCTTTTGCGCGTGAATATGGCGGATTGTTAAGCAACAGAAGCTTCGGTGGCACGCAGGTGCAAAGAACATTTTATGCGGCAGGGCAAACAGGGCAACAACTTTTGATCGGTGCATACCAGGCGCTGGAAAGACAAATAGCATTAGGCAATGTAAAGATGTATAACCGTCATGAGATGCTTGATGTTGTTGTTGTTGATGGAAAGGCTCGCGGCATTATTGCCCGCAACCTGGTTAGCGGGGAATTGGAAAGACATTCAGGATATGCAGTTCTGTTGTGTTCAGGGGGCTATGGAAACGTGTTTTACCTATCTACTAACGCGATGGGCAGCAACGTAACAGCAGCATGGAAAGCTCACAAAAAGGGGGCTTTTTTCGCTAACCCCTGCTTCACACAAATTCACCCTACCTGTATTCCTGTCAGCGGTGAACACCAGAGTAAACTGACGTTAATGAGCGAAAGCTTGAGAAACGATGGACGCATCTGGGTTCCTAAAAAACAGAATGATACCCGCAGGGCTGCAGATATTCCTGAAGATGAAAGAGATTATTATTTAGAGAGAAGATACCCTGCATTTGGCAATCTTGTGCCACGAGATGTAGCATCAAGAGCAGCTAAAGAAAGGTGTGATGCCGGTTATGGAGTAGGCACTTCAAAACAGGCAGTATATCTTGACTATGCTGATGCTATTAACCGATATGGGCAGATTGAAGCAGGTAAAAGAGATATACATGATGCTAATCCTGCTGCTATAATTGCGATGGGCAAGGAAGTGGTAAAAGAAAAATATGGTAACCTGTTTGACATGTATGAAAAGATAACAGGAGAAAATCCATATGAGGTTCCCATGCGTATTTACCCTGCCGTTCACTATACTATGGGTGGTATATGGGTTGATTATGAATTGCAAACAACTGTACTGGGTTTATATTCTTTAGGTGAAGCAAATTTTAGTGATCACGGTGCAAACCGTTTGGGTGCATCTGCACTAATGCAAGGCTTAGCAGATGGTTATTTTGTTATACCCTATACAATAGGCAATTATCTTGCTGACCAAATACGTGTTGCCCCGATGTCTGTTGATCACCCCGAATTTATTGCGGCAGAAAAAGAGGTAGCAGAAAGGTTAAACAGGCTGATGAATATTAAGGGTAAAACTTCTGTAGAAAGTCTGCATAAACGCCTTGGAAAAATAATGTGGGACAAATGTGGCATGGCACGAAATGCTCAAGGGCTACAGGAAGCAATAACTGAGATACGGCAATTAAAAGAAGAATTCTGGAGTGATGTAAGAATTCCCGGCGAAATAAATGAAATGAACAACGAGCTTGATAAAGCCGGCCGTGTAGCTGATTTTATAGAATTGGGTGAACTGATGTGTTTAGATGCACTTCAAAGAAACGAAAGCTGCGGCGGACACTTCAGAGAAGAATTTCAGACTGAAGAAGGTGAGGCACTACGTGACGACGCACATTATATGTATGTCGCAGCCTGGGAATACAAAGGTGACCATAACTGGGAATTGCATAAAGAAGACCTTGTGTACGAGGTGGTGAAGCCAACGCAGCGGAGTTACAAGTAATTTCAAAGTATGAAAAATGTGGTACTTTAAAGGATAATCTATCTCATTTTGGCTTAAAATTATGCGACAAAGAAATAAAAGCATTTTGGCTAAATTATTTCTTCGTTAAACCCGGATAACCGGTTTGCTGCATCAGTTCTTGTTTGCATTTTCAAAATTTCAAAATTTCAAATTAATCCATCTGGGCTTATGGAACATTACAATATGAATCTTACCTTAAAAATCTGGCGTCAGAAAAATGTGAACGCAAAAGGTGGGTTTGAAACTTATAAGGTTACAGATATTTCTTCTGAAATGTCTTTCCTGGAAATGATAGACGTACTGAATGAAGATCTGATAAATGAAGGCAAAGACCCGATAGCATTTGATCACGATTGCCGCGAGGGTATATGTGGATCTTGTTCGATGTACATTAATGGGAAACCTCATGGACCATGGAAAGCTACGACAGTATGCCAACTACATATGAGAGCTTTTAAAGACGGAGAAACTATTGTGGTTGAACCGTGGCGTGCAAATTCTTTTCCTGTTGTAAAAGATCTGGTGGTTGACCGCTCTGCTTTTGACCGCATCATACAGGCCGGAGGTTACATTAGCGTAAATACAGGAAATGCGGTAGATGGCAATTCAATTCCGGTAGATAAAGACAAGGCAGATAAATCTTTTGCTGCCGCTGCATGTATTGCTTGCGGAGCGTGCGTTGCTGCCTGTAAAAATTCTTCGGCAATGTTGTTTGTTTCAGCAAAAATTTCCCACCTTGCCCTTTTACCACAGGGACACCCTGAAAGAAAATCCCGCGCAATAAACATGGTTGCTCAAATGGATAAGGAAGGGTTTGGCTCATGCACTAACATTGGCGCCTGTGAAGCAACTTGTCCTAAAGAAATACAAATCACTAACATAGCAAGATTAAATGCAGAATATCTTTCTGCAAGCCTTTCTTCGGATAAAGATTAGTACCAAAATAATAACATTTACGCAAGGCCAAACTATTAAGATGCGAAGCTGGCCAGGCAAAAGTAGTCTCATTAAAAAAGCCCGGATAAAACCGGGCCTTTTTAATGAAATATGCTAAGCGCGACAACTAATATTGAGACTATCTCCTCATTCCCGGCATTTTACCCATGCCCATCCCCATTGGCATTTTATTCATCATTTTCATCATTTGGCGCATTTGGTCAAATTGCTTCATAAACGCGTTGACCTCGTTCATATCTTTACCTGAGCCTTTTGCAATACGTTGTTTACGGCTTTGGTTTATTTCATCGGGGTTGCTTCTCTCATAAGGAGTCATACTTTTTATAATAGCCTCAACTCCTTTAAAAGCATCGTCACTAATGTCTACATCTTTTATCGCTTTGCCTACACCGGGTATCATTGCCATCAAATCTTTTAGATTACCCATCTTTTTTATCTGCTGCAACTGGTCTAAAAAGTCCTGGAAATCAAACTGATTTTTGCGAATTTTCTTTTCGAGTCTTTTAGCCTGTTCTTCATCGTATTGCAGTTGAGCCTTTTCTACCAACGTAGTGATGTCGCCCATACCAAGTATACGCTGAGCCATACGTTCAGGATAAAACACATCTAGAGTATCCAGCTTTTCGCCGCTGCTGACAAACTTAATAGGTTTTTCAACAGTGTATTTAATAGATAAAGCTGCACCCCCGCGAGTATCACCATCCAGCTTGGTTAATACTACTCCACTAAAGTCAAGCCTGTCATTAAATGCTTTGGCTGTATTTACAGCATCCTGGCCGGTCATGCTATCAACAACAAACAAAATTTCCTGCGGATTAACTGCATTTTTAATATTTGCAACCTCAGTCATCATTGCCTCATCTATCGCAAGACGGCCCGCGGTGTCTATAATGACAACATTTTTATTTTTGGCCTTTGCTTCTTTTATAGCGTTTTGAGCAATCTCAACAGGGTTTTTATTTTCTCTCTCACTATAAACATCTACTCCTATTTGTCCACCCAACACCATTAACTGATCGATTGCCGCAGGACGATATATATCTCCAGCAACCAGTAACGGGCTTTTCCCTTTTTGTGTTTTCAGGTAGTTGGCGAGCTTACCACTAAAAGTTGTTTTACCACTACCCTGCAAGCCTGCAATTAAAATAACTGCGGGATTGCCTGTTATGTTAAATGTACTTTCTGTGCCACCCATTAACTCCGCCAGCTCGTCTTTTACAATTTTAGTCATCAACTGACCGGGGCTTACTGCGTTTATCACCTTGGTGCCAAGTGCAATATCCTTTACTCTATCAGTAAAGTCTTTTGCTATTTTATAATTAACATCAGCATCTACCAATGCACGGCGTATTTCCTTTACTGTGGCGGCAATGTTTAATTCTGTTATCTTGGCTTCACCTTTCAGGTTTTTAAAGGCACCTTCGAGCCGTTCACTTAAACTTTCAAACATATTATCGCAGATTTATTTATATCAATTATTGACTTATCAAAAATCCATTTCAATTTGCTTCATCCAAAATTCAATGAATTATTACTGACTATTTTAATTTTCATTACTACAGATCAATTATTTTAGGTACAGTTTTAAATAACCTTTTAAAAATTATTTTTTCGACCCCTTTTATTTTACGGCAATAGCCACTTCTTCAATTTAAAATCTTTCGCCTCATCGATTATTTCCAACATCTGCAAATTGTTACAGAAACACAAATTTACGTATCTCTTAAATTCTAACAGAACTACAAATGTTAACGAATAGAGTTATTAAAGACACAAAAAAAGTGAACACAAGAAAATTGCATTCACTCTCCGGCAAATATATTTTAATTAAGCCGTATTGATGTGCCAGATTTTGCCTTTTGTCTTTACTAAAGATACATTAATACGCCAAAGGCGAAAAAAATGAACCAAAGCACCAAGCAAGGATGCTACATCCAGCAATTACATTGCTTCATAAAAAATATGAGCAACCGACATTGAAGAATTATGTAGAATTTAAATATAAACGTTCTATACTTTTATATAATTATGGTTAAGAACCTTATACAAATAATTATTGTACCTCACCTTATTTTTCTGGTGAAAAACAATTATCCCAGGTATACTTTCAACTCTTTACACCGGGAAGTTGTTCGCAACTTTGTTATAGCCTTGTCTTTTATTTGCCGAACTCTTTCGCGGGTAAGAGAATAGCGTTCACCAATGTCTTCAAGACTCATTGGATGATCCACTCCTATTCCGTAAAAATAGCACAGAACATTTTTTTGCCTCTCAGTCAACGATTTAAGTGAACGTGCAATTTCTATTGACAGCGACTCAGTATGTACAAGTCTTTCATCTGTGGTATCTGCATTTTCATTAACTAATACATCTATAAGTGTATTTTCTTCACCGTCCATTATTGGCCCATCAACACTTACATGACGGGTAGACATCATTAGTGAAGTAGCTACTTCCTCTGTGGTAATTTCAAGAAGATCGGCTAACTCCTCAGCGGTAGGTTCTCTTTCAAACTCCTGCTCCAGCATTTGGTAAGCCTTGCTGATCCGGTTTGTAAGACCAACCTTATTTAGAGGTAACCTTACAATGCGACTTTGCTCTGCAAGCGCTTGTAAAATACTTTGGCGTATCCACCAAACTGCGTAAGAAATAAATTTAAAACCCTTTGTTTCATCAAAACGTTGAGCAGCTTTAATGAGGCCAAGGTTGCCCTCATTTATAAGATCAGGCAAAGTCAATCCCTGGTTTTGATACTGCTTAGATACAGAAACAACAAATCTTAAATTTGCTTTCGTTAATCTTTCCAGGGCTTGTTGATCTCCTTTCTTAATTCTCACTGCCAAAGCCACTTCTTCTTCCGGAGTAAGGAGCTCCACTTTTCCAATCTCCTGTAAATATTTTTCAAGACTTTGCGATTCACGATTGGTAATAGACTTCGTGATTTTGAGTTGACGCATACTCATAATGCTGTTTAATTTTAAGGGTAACAGATAAATGTTTTACATAAAAGAATTTTAGAAGTGTATTGCGGGGGAGAATTCTAACACCAAAATAAGAATGTTTTATGTAACAAAAAAAAAAATAATAAGTCAACGTTAAAACGTTATTTATTTAATTCATATTTTCCATAATTTGTATAAAATCTTTATATTTTTTTTTAAACAGCCAGCTTTATTTTCTGTTATAGAAAAAAAATATTTTAGCTCTATTATTATTTTTATATTATTGCAAACTTTCGTTTCTACGATAACTGATTATTTATGAGCAAAAAACAATTGTACACCCTGGAGTATCCTGTGAGAAGTTCTCCAAGTATTTTATTTGAATTTTTATCAACACCGGCAGGTTTAGGCGAATGGTTTGCTGATAAGGTAGATGAGAACAAAGAACATGTATTTACTTTTACCTGGAATGATTCATCTGAGAAGGCCCAGCTTGTTGAAATGCAGGAAAACAAATTTGTGCGCTTTCAATGGCTGAAAGCACCAAAAGATGAATACTTTGAATTTGAAATTGACAAGTCTGAAGTGACAAATCAGACAATATTGATAATTAAAGATTTTGCAGAAAAAAAAGAAATTAAAGATCAAAGCCAGTTGTGGGAATACCAGGTAAAAGATTTATTTCATAGAATTGGAGCATAGCTTTCAAGCATTTTAATTAACAAGCTAAAGTTTTCTGTAAAAAAAGTATTTGCTTCATCCCACTTAGATAGTGGGATTTTTTTTGCCATTTTTAAAAAAGGCAATTTATCGATGTCATCGTTACGGGCTTCTGTAAGAGACAAATAATTATTTGTTTCAAAATGATGCTCCCACTGATTTTCACCGGTTGCGATATACCAGCCAGAAAATAAGTTATTAGAAATTGCATTGTAGATAACGGAAGAATATTGTTGTTGGTAGCAACCTGCAAGATGAAGAGTAATACTAAAAAAATTTCCCCACCAAAAAAATGACCTGATAGCAAAAACATCTTCTTTACCAAATTGTCGGGGAAAGTCGAGGACAACATACGGCAATCCCTGGTAGTTTTCTCCTCGCGAAATTTTTGGAGTAATAAAATCTTGCTTACTTAATATTGTAGAAGCTACCTCGTTTTTATATTCTTCTGAAAGTGTTCCGAAAAGTTGATATACTTTTTTAATAATTGTATTTTTTGCTATCAGTATATGTGGGTCTGCAACCAATTGCCTTTCATAAGCCGTAAGAGAAGGAGTAATCATATCTATTTATATAAATGATACATGTTTGTTAATTAATAAGATATAAAGTTAGCGCCGTAGCCTGATGCCTGTAAAGCGTTAAATTTGTCCCATTGAGCAGGGATGTAAACTATTTGCAAAGTGATTAAAAAACTTGATGCCTTAATAATAAAATCTTTTATAGGACCATTTTTCGCCACATTCTTTATCGCCTTGTTTGTATTGGTGATGCAGTTTTTCTGGTTGTATATTGATGATCTTGTAGGAAAAGGACTCGACCTGCCAACGCTGGCACACTTAACCGGACTGGTTGCCGTTAACTGGGTACCCCTTGCTTTGCCCCTTGCTTTACTGCTTTCTTCCATCATGACTTTTGGTAACCTTGGCGAGAGCTTTGAGTTGGTCGCCATTAAATCCGCCGGCATTCCCCTGCTTCGTTTTATGAGGCCGCTTTTTATTGTAGCTGTTCTTATTGCAGGTATTTCCTTTTTGTTTGCCAATAACATTATGCCTGTGGCCGTCTTAAAACTAAATACACTTAAGTATAATATAATAGTATCAAAGCCGGCATTTGATATTAAAGAAGGTGTTTTTTATAACAAAATAGACGGGTATGTAATAAAGATTGGCCAAAAATCAAAAGATGGAAATATTATAAAAAATGTCGTGATCTACGAAAAGAATTATGGCTTGCAAGACAACAGCATAATTGCCGAAAGCGGCGTTATGAAAGTTGCGCCCGGCAACAAACTTGAGTTTGATTTGAAAAACGGCTGGCGCTACCAGGAAAAAGGAAGCCACATGACCACCAATACCGAGTTTATTAGGTTAGGCTTTAAAGAGTATAAAAAAATCCTTGATCTCAGCAGTTTTAAAATGAATAAAACATCTGACAGTGCCTTCAGCGATAATTATAAAATGCTTAGTGTACGCCAACTCGCTAAAACGATTGATTCCCTTGAAAACTTTGAAACCTATTTTCAGAAACGTTCGCAGGCAGAAGTTTCGCCTTACCTCACCTTTACAAAATACGCTGATACTGGTTTAATAGCTGTAGACCCAAAAAGCGTGGCCAATATAAAAGATATTAACCAAATTATTCCAGACTCTCTTAACAACAGCATTCTGCAACGACTGCAGATACAACTAAATTCGCCAAAATCAAGTATTGAAATATTGGCAAATGAATATGCAGAAAAACAAAAAAACATTACCTCTCATCTTATAGAATTTCACAGAAAGTTTACGTTAGCGGTAGCGTGTATTGTGTTGTTTCTGATTGGCGCACCTTTGGGATCGATCATAAGAAAAGGTGGTCTTGGAACGCCTTTGGTTTTTGCCGTTATCTTCTTTGTCATTTTTCACCTGCTAAATACTTTCGGGGAAAAATTTGTGAAAGGAGGAGTGCTTTCCCCATTCGTCGGCATGTGGATGTCGAGCGGCGTCTTAATACCCGTAGGCATTTTTCTTACGTATAAAGCCATGAAGGACTCTCAATTATTTAACCAGGAGTATTATTATAGGGCAATTAAGAGGCTTCGGTTTTTTTTAGGTACTTTTATAAAACGAATAGAATCAACAACTTAAACGCTACTACATGAAAAATGATCAACTTTCGAGAAGAAATTTTATTGGGCAAACCGGGAAAGCCGGCCTTGCAGTCGGGCTCTCTGCAACAGTTCTACCTTCTATAATTTCATGTAACGCTCCGAAAGTATTGGCCTCAAATGTTTCTCCCACTCATTATACGCAACAGCCCCTGCCGTATAGTTACAATGCTCTTGAGCCGTCTATAGATGCTTTGACAATGGAAATTCATTATTCCAAACATGCAGCCTCTTATACAAAAAATCTTGCTGAAGCAACAGCCGCAGAAGGAGTAAATACAAACAGCACAAGCCTTGAAAATCTGTTAGCCAACATTTCTAAATACAGTGTAAAGATGCGGAATAACGCAGGCGGGCATTACAACCATGAATTGTTTTGGAAAACAATGTCTCCAAAATCAGATTCCAAACCAGAAGGCTCTTTAATGGATGCGATACAAAAGTCTTTTGGTTCTTATGAAGCTTTTATAACACAATTTAGTGATGCAGGTAAAAACCGGTTTGGCAGCGGATGGGCATGGTTAATATTAACACCTGACAAACAATTAAAGATCGGCTCCACTCCTAACCAGGATAATCCTTTGATGGATATTAGTGAGCTTAAAGGTTTTCCCGTTTTAGGCTTAGATGTTTGGGAACATGCATACTATCTAAAATATCAAAATAAAAGACCTGATTACATAACTAACTGGTGGAATGTTGTAAACTGGAAATTTATAAGCGACCGGTACGACACAGCAATGAAATAGTTTTGCAAAAGGAGTCCATGAGACGAAAAGCACTGCATTATCTGCGGTGCTTTTCATTTTACAAAAATATATTCATTTAAAGCAAGAAGGTTATTGTTGAGAAGGCTAACAGAAATATAAATATTAGAAAAGAACATTCTATAATTGGCTCAGCCTCTGTAGAATCTTCTCAAACTAACCGAGAAAAAACTACAAAGGCTGATAGATGGCTTATTACCGCAATCGTGAGGCAAAACTAATAAAATACCTGAAACAGAAAAGACATTTTTATGTAATTTTTAAAACTTTAAGAAAATAGATATTTACTTAATTTCGTAAGAAATCAATTCTTGCTTAGAGTTAAAACTTGCCCCTGATAATCCTACAGAAATTTGATTATCAATCAAACCGATTCCCTGTGCATAATAAAAATCGCCGCCACCAATAGAGGATATTAAAACATTTATATCAAGATTGACATGTATAACATCATTGTATGTTTTTCCATTGACAGTATGGGTTATTCCTTTTTCTTTAATTGTATAAGTAAGAGTAGCAGGAATAGATGTTCCTTGATATTTAAATGATGCAGTGTTAGTCCATGTACTATTAACGGGACGATTATCTTTTAAATACAATTCTTCAAAACCATCTATTCCAAGTTGTGGAAATGAAGCATAGCGATAATAATTGCTGTCCTCTCTTGCCATGTAAAGATTTCCTGTACCGTCTGAACTGCTTAAGACTTTATATGTTCGTCCATTGGCTGTAGTATCTTTACTGGTAACAGTGACAGTGTACGTAGATGCAGCCGAAGAGTCCTGCGTGTAATTATACGTCCAGTTACTTCCAACTGTCAAAGGGCTATAATTACTAGTTGACGTGGATGGAGAAGAATTATCTTTTGTACACTGGGTAAATAAAAATAAAGATGATGCGACTAAACAAAAAGACAGGAAAGAAATTTTCATTAATGTTTTTTTAATATTGATAAATAATAGAACGAAACGTTTAAACCCGTTAAAGATTTATTTTAATTATGGTTAGTTTAAATACGTATCCAACTTTTTATAGTACAAGACGCCACACTGGTAATTGGTTTATAAAAACACGCTGATAGCTTTTGCAAATCTTAAAAATCTATCAGTCCGGCTTTCTAATCGTATAATTATCGCTCAAACTTCACTACTATCAAAAATAATCTCGTTAAAGATATTCATAAAACCAATTGCTCATTTATTCGCTTTATGTCTTGCACTATTTTTTCCAAATAAATATCACTTTGCATTTCTATATATATTCGACCAGCTATTTTAACTACTTTCGATAATCAAAATTTTTGTAGCTATGCAAGCATGGAAAGAATTTCAAAAAGACAATAAAGACCGTTTTTTAAATGAATTACTTGAGCTGCTACGCATACCAAGCATCAGCGCGCGCAGCGAGCACAGAGAGGACATGTCACGATGTGCAAATGCTGTAAAAGAAAGATTATTACAGGCAGGTGCAGATAAAGTAGAAATTTTTCCAACAGCCGGTTACCCTGTGGTCTATGCAGAAAAGATTACAGATCCATTAAAACCAACTGTTTTGGTATACGGACATTACGACGTTCAACCACCCGATCCTTTAAACCTTTGGAACAGCCCACCTTTTGATCCGGTTATAAAAGATGAAAAAATTTTTGCAAGAGGTGCATGTGACGATAAAGGGCAGTTTTATATGCATATTAAAGCATTTGAAACTATGGTTAAAACAAACAGCCTTCCAGCTAATGTCAAGTTTATTATAGAAGGTGAAGAAGAAGTTGGCAGCCCTAACCTGGGTGCTTTTATTAAAGAAAAGAAAGACATGCTAAAAGCAGATGTTATTTTAATAAGTGATACTGCCATGCTAAGTCTTCAAAATCCAAGCATTGATGTTGGTGTTCGCGGGCTTACTTATATAGAGGTAGAAGTTACAGGTCCAAACCGTGATTTACATAGCGGGGTATATGGAGGCGCAGTTGCCAATCCTATTACAATACTTGCAAAAATGATTGCGAGCCTTCATGATGAAAACAATCACATTACTATTCCTGGTTTTTATGATGATGTTTTAGAATCAAATGAAGCGGAAAGAGCAGAAATGGGAAAGGCGCCCTACGATGAAGAGGAGTACAAGCAGGATCTTGGTGTGAAAGAATTATGGGGAGAGAAAGGGTATACGACTAACGAAAGAACAGGCTTACGTCCAACACTTGAAGTAAATGGCATCTGGGGCGGTTACACGGGCGAAGGCGCTAAAACCGTATTGCCTTCTAAAGCTTTCGCTAAAATCAGTTGTCGCCTTGTTCCTAACCAGACAAGCGAAAAAATGACCAAACTTCTTATAGATCATATTGAGAGAATAGCGCCGCCTTACGTTACTGTTAGGGCTAGTGAACATCATGGTGGAGATCCTTATTTAACGCCGGTAAAGAGTATTGAGTACCAGGCCGCATCTAAAGCGATTGAAGCAACTTTTGGCAAACCTCCCATACCCGTTCGAGGCGGCGGAAGCATTCCTATCACAGCCTTATTTGAAAGTGTATTGGGTTTGAAAACAGTCTTCCTTGGCTTTGGCTTAGACAGTGATAACCTTCACAGTCCTAACGAAAAATTTGAACTTGCCAACTTTTACAGAGGCATAGAAACCATCCCTTACTTTTATAAATATTTTGCCGAATTAAAAGGCAAATAGGGATTAAGCCATTACAACATATTCTCATTAATACTAATAATGTAAACAGAGACTTTTTTTTGCCCGACTTTACAGCAGAATGAAACATAGTTGCGACGCTCCGTTCATCTGTGGTAATGCTATTAAGCTTTTATATTGTGATTTTATTTTTGAATACGGGCAAAACTATTCAGCAAATAATTATTGGGGATTATCAACATTAATCCCCAATAATCTCATAAATTATGAATCAGGCTACGAAAACTTGTTAACTTTTACCTCAGTCTGTTACTGATAAGTCAACAATCTGTATTTTTATCTTATAAATTTAAAAGAATGCGCATCTTTATTTTTATTTCTTTTCTAATCATAACTGCAACTGCCGATTCCCAGGCTTTTCTACCCGGCAGCTTTATAGATAATAGCTACAGAGGCAGCCTTATGAATAATATGCATGTTAATGACAGCGCTTATAAAAAGAAATGGTTTGTCAGCAAATACACAGGCCTTTCTACCAGTTTTTCTTTTTTCAAGGGAGGAAATGCAACCGTTGTTTCTGCACCAATGGCATTGCAATTAAACCGAAGACTTAATAATAATTTGTTTGCCTTTGCAGGTATATCAGCAGCCCCATCTTATGTAAACTTCCGATCTTCATTTTTAAATTCTGATTTCAATAAATTTGGTCAGAACAATTCTTTTAACCAGGGGCGTTTGGGAATATATTCAAGAGCAGAACTGGGTTTGCAATATATAAACGATGATAGAACGTTTTCAATCTCAGGAAGTATTGGCGTAGAAAGAAGTGATTTTGCTATGCCTTACTTTCCAGTAAATAATAGAGTAAATCAAAATACACCGATAAGGAGATAAGGTAAGTTTCTAAGTTTTGAAAAACTTATATTTTTTTTGTGTTTTTATACCCGTTTTTAATTAACCACTGTAATACCTTTTCTCTCTGGTCTCCCTGTATAATTATTTCCATGTCTTTTACGCTTCCACCCGTACCGCAAAAATTCTTTAATTTTTTGCCTAAGTCTTCAACGTCTTCTTCTTTCCCAATGAAGTTTGCCACTAGAGTAACCGCTTTACCGGCTCTCTGCTTTGTATCTAATCTTACTCTAAGCTTTTGTTGATTGGGAGGTAAAGTCTCCTGTATTTCATCCGGCTCTTCTTCGAATTTAAAATTAGGATCTGTGCTAAAAACGAAGCCGTGGTTATCGGGTTTATTCTTTTTACTCATTGTCTAACGTTGCTGATTGTTAAGATATCAGAAATTAAATTTCCGCCTTTAAACTTAAATCAAGACTTTTTGCCTGGTGTATCAATGCGCCGATACTTACGTAATCAACACCTGTTTTTGCATATTCTTCTAAATTATCAATATTAATTCCGCCGCTTGCTTCAGTTTCAAATTTTCCTTCGATCAATTTCACAGCTTCAGTTATTTCTGCGGGAGGAAAATTATCCAACATTATTCTAAAAACTCTGCCGTTTCCCACCTGCATAACTTTTTTTACATCTTCAAGCGTTCTTGTTTCAACTTCTATCAGTAATTCCGGCTTTGTATTTTGCACATACTCCCAGGCTCTGTTTATTGCATTTTCTATACCACCTGCGAAATCAATATGATTGTCTTTAAGCATAATCATATCATATAGTCCAAACCTATGATTTATGCCTCCGCCAATTCTTACGGCGTCTTTTTCAAGTAACCTGAAATTTGGCGTTGTCTTTCGTGTATCTAAAATTTTTGTACGGTATCCTTGTAAGATTTCTGTGTATTGTTTTGTAAGGGTAGCTATTCCGCTCATTCGCTGCATGACATTTAAAACAAGCCTTTCACATTTTAAAATGGTGTGGACTGTAGCTACTACATCAAAAGCTTTTTCTCCAAAAAACATGTTTTCACCATCTTTTTTATAGGCAGAAAAATTCGCTTCCGGCTCTACTGTTTTAAATATGGTCTCAGCCACCTCAATACCGGCGATGATCCCCTCCTGTTTTATTTTTAAAACAGCTTTGCCTCTTTTGTCGGCAGGAATACAGCTTAGCGTTGAATGATCTCCGTCACCCAGATCTTCATTCAATGCTTCTCTTATAAGATGATGCAATTTTTTATGATAAGTAGTCATAAAACAAAGCTACAAAATCACAGATAAGAACATGAGGTTAACGGAGTAGATACAGATTAAAAAATGAAAACAATTACGGAGTTACTACAAAAAGAAGAAATAAAATAGCAGACCTCACAGATTAAATTTTGATTTTTTACTAAGCAATCCTCTAATAAAAAAGCCTCAAAATTATTTTTGAAGCTTTTTTAATGAAACAAGTCTTAATACCCTGATTAAGATAATTAACTTATTCTCACTGTTATTATTTGCGTGCGTCCTTCTTTGGTCCTCATCATCATAGATAATTTATAGCCATCGCCACCATTTGTAAGCTTGCCCGCAATATACATTGTTCCTCCCATCTCTCTTTGAGAAGAAAGCTCGAATCCTTTTATCTTATTATTATCGTAAAAAGATTTCAAAGCAATACTTGCCTGATTTTTACCAATGCCTTTAATTTCGTCTTTCTCTGGAAACTTTATATCTAGAATTTTGTCGAAATAATTTGAAACCTGGTCTGCATTGCCTGATTTTAAAGCATTTAAGATACCATTTGAGTCCTGAGCTTTTACACTAAACGCCGCAAAAACCACAATTAATATAAATATAAACTTTTTCATTTCTTTTATTTTAAATAAATCGCAATCCTATTGGCGAAAAATATGCCAAACTAAGGAATTGTCAAAAGATAGTTTCATTTTTGCATCTTCTTTCAATTATCAAAAATTAGTTTTATAGTATGGAAAATAAAAAAGTTATTTTAGTCATTATGGATGGTTGGGGACTTGGAAAAATTAAGTCTGCCGATGCAATACAAAATGCGAACGTCCCTTTCGTTACGTCCTTGTATACCAAATACCCCAACACTACATTGGTTACCTGTGGCGAAGCTGTGGGTTTGCCAGAAGGGCAAATGGGAAACAGTGAGGTGGGGCATATGAATATTGGCGCCGGTCGTGTCGTTTACCAGGAACTGCAACGAATAAACGTTGCTATCCGAGACGGGGATTTTTATAAAAATGAAGTTTTGCTTGAAACTATCAGGCGGGCAAGAGATCTTGAAAAACCATTGCATCTTATAGGTCTGGTTAGCGATGGAGGTGTGCATAGCCATATCAATCATTTAAAAGCTATTGTTTCTTTATGTAAAACTGAGAATGTAAAAGAGGTATACATTCATGCTTTTACTGATGGAAGGGACACCGACCCTAAAAGCGGCATTCATTTTATAGATGACCTGCAGCAGCATCTGGATGCAACTGTTGGCAAAATTGCTTCTGTATCCGGCCGGTACTATGCTATGGACAGAGATAAGCGTTGGGAACGGGTGAAAGAAGCTTATGATGCAATGGTAAAGGGCGAAGGGCAAAAGGCTGCATCAGGAGTTGCCGCGGTACAGCAATCATACGAAAAGCATGAAACGGATGAATTTATAAAACCAACGGTTATTGTTGACGTTGCACAAAAACCGGTGGCAACCATAAAAGATGGAGATGTAGTGCTGTGCTTTAACTATCGCACTGACAGGTGCCGGGAAATTTCAGAGGCGCTTACCCAACAAGACTTTCCTGCTTATGATATGAAAAAGCTGGACATCTGGTACACTACTATGACAGAGTATGACAAAAGTTATAAAAATGTTCATGTCATTTTTGAAACTGACAATTTGAGTAATACGTTGGGTGAAGTTTTGGCTGCCAATCATAAAACGCAGATACGGATAGCAGAAACGGAAAAATACCCACATGTTACTTTCTTCTTTAGCGGCGGAAGAGAGGTACCGTTTGAAGGTGAAAAGCGAATAATGATACCATCGCCCAAAGTGGCAACATACGATCTGCAGCCCGAAATGAGCGCAGTAGGAGTTACAGATGCTATTGTTCCGGAAATTGAAAATAAAACTGCCGATTTCATTTGTCTCAATTATGCCAACGCTGATATGGTGGGGCACACCGGTTTTTTTCCCGCAGTAGTAAAAGCAGTTGAAACTGTTGATGCGTGTGTACAACGCGTGGTTACGGCAGCTTTAAAAAGTGATTATACAGTGTTTATAATAGCAGACCATGGAAATGCAGATTATATGGTTAATGAAGATGGCACACCTAATACTCAGCACTCACTTAACCTTGTACCCTTGTTTATTGTTGACAACGAATGGAGAGGCCACATTCAACCAGGCAAGTTGGGTGATCTTGCTCCAACCATACTTACTATGATGCATATTCCTATTCCGCCTGAGATGAAAGGAAATGTTTTAATTACTGCATAAAATCATTTAATGAAAACATTCAAGATCGTTCTTATATCGCTGTTAGTAATTTTAATTGTTATTCAATTCTTTCATCCTGCAAAAAATATTTCGAACGCTCCGACTCCCAATGATATATCGGTTGCATATAATGAGCCGGAGAATGTTCGTACCATTTTAAAAAAAGCATGTAACGATTGCCATAGCAATAATACCCGGTATCCATGGTACAACAATATACAGCCTGTGGCATGGTGGTTAGACAATCATGTGCAGGAAGGAAAACATGGATTAAACTTTAATGAATTTACTACCTATCGTATCAGCAAACAGTACCACCGTATGCAGGATATTATTGACGAGGTTAAAGAGGGCGACATGCCACTTGGTTCATACACTATTGTTCATACCGATGCGAGGCTTACTGACCAGGAAAAGGAAACATTGATCAACTGGGCAAAGTCAATACGAAGTGAGATGAAAGCCAAATATCCGGCGGATAGTCTTGTGCGGAAAAAGTAAGTTTTTTGTTTGAATGAAGAAAGTTTCGATTAGAGTTACTTGCCGCGATACAAGGTTATCAGGATGCAAGAAGGTGGAATAGTAGACTCTGAGTTGGAGTCAAAAATTGCACAGGTTGAAGCTATTTGAGATTTTTTAATAACAAATAACTTTTAATGATTTATTTTATGAAGTCCTTCTAAGTTTTTATAGAATCGCAAGTTGCGTCGCGGAACGTAATTGAATTCGTGTGTAGAATTTTTATTAAAAACAACAGATACACAATGAGGTGCGGATGAACGAAATGCGACGCAACGATGATTTGGTAAGAACAAATGTTTGTACAAAAACAGTTTCTCAAACTTTTGTCAGAAAGCATTGTAAATAATACATCGTGAATGATTACGACTATATAATTTCTGGTGCGGGTGCAGCAGGCTTAAGCCTGCTGATGCGGCTGATGCAAAACGAAGTTTTTGATAATAAGAAAATATTAGTAGTTGATAAAGCACAAAAAAATGAAAATGACCACACGTGGTGTTACTGGGAACAGCAACCGGGCTTATTTGAACCGGTAGTGTATCACCAATGGGAACAGGTTATTTTTTACTCAAAACATTATTCCTCTCTCCTAAACCTATCTCCTTATAGTTACAAAATGATAAGGAGTATTGATTTTTATAATTATGTTTTGCAGGAAGCCGAAAAGCATCCTAACATCACTTTTAAATACGGAAGAGTCGAAGCGGCAGGTAACGAAGGCAGCAAGGGATTGGTGGTTGTAGATGGCGTACGTTATCTTGCTGACTATGTATTTAATAGTATACTTTTTGCAAAGCCGGTCGTTCCGGCAAATAAGCACTACCTGCTTCAACATTTTAAAGGTTTTACTATAGAAACAAAAGATGTAGCTTTTAACCCCTCTGAGGCCACCTTAATGGATTTTCGAGTAAGTCAGCAGCATGGGACAACTTTCGTGTACGTATTGCCGGTTTCGCGAAACCGTGCCCTTGTTGAGTACACCCTGTTTACCAAAGAACTGCTGCCTGATGATGAATATACCTCTGCATTGCACAATTATATTTCATCTTATTTAAACATACATGATTATGTTATTACAGAGCAAGAGTTTGGAGTGATCCCCATGACGGATGTTACGTTCGTAAAGCAGGTAGGCCGGGTAATAAACATTGGTACAGCCGGCGGGCAAACCAAAGGAAGCACAGGTTACACTTTTCAATTTGTGCAGAAACATTCGGAAAAACTGGTAGCAGATCTTTTAAAATATGGTTATCCTAAAAACGAAGAATCGATCAGGGAAAAGAGGTTTAAAATTTACGACAGCACATTACTACATATTTTAAGCAACAATAAGCTGCCGGGTGATAAAATATTTGCAGCCCTTTTTAAAAAAAATCCTGTTGACAGGGTTCTTCGTTTTCTCGATAATGAAACTACCCTCGAAGATGAAATTAATGTGATGGGTACTTTACCCCAGGTAACGTTTATGAAAGCGGCCTTACAAGCGTTATTTAAATAATTCTCCTTATACTTTTTCCTTTTTAATACAGCCCGAATACCGGTTTACGCTCCTAAAAAAACAGAGAGTTAATAGCATTTCTATAAAAAATACATTTATTTCAAAATCATATTCAATCAATTTAAACAAACTCTTTTATATTTATACTTTGCCATACCAACTATGCATACTAACGAGAAAAAAAGCCTTTCTGCCATTATTGCTGCGTCATCGCTCGGTACTTTAATTGAATGGTATGACTTCTATATATTTGGAAGTCTTGCAACCATTATATCCACCAAATTTTTTCCTTCTGGTAACCCGACTGCTGCTTTATTAAGTACGCTTGCCACTTTTGCCGCAGGTTTTGTAGTACGCCCATTTGGAGCACTGTTTTTTGGAAGGCTTGGGGACCTAATCGGGAGAAAACATACTTTTTTGGTTACTCTTGTTATAATGGGCCTTTCCACATTTTTGATTGGCTGTGTTCCGTCTTATAATAGTATCGGTTTTTTAGCTCCTGTTTTAGTGCTTTTGCTGCGACTATTACAAGGGCTTGCATTAGGTGGAGAATACGGTGGAGCGGCCACTTACGTTGCTGAGCATTCGCCAGTACATCAAAGAGGTTTTTACACGTCATGGATACAAACCACGGCAACGCTGGGACTGTTCATTTCACTTTTTGTAATTATAATAACAAAAGGTTCAATGAATGAGAACTCCTTTAATCGATGGGGATGGAGAGTACCATTCTGGATCTCGATTTTAATGGTAATTATATCGGTGATGATAAGAATGAAAATGCGGGAATCGCCGGTTTTTGCAAAAGCAAAGTCTGAAGGAAAAACTTCAAAAAATCCTTTAAAGGAAAGTTTCGGCCACAAACTTAATTTCAAATTTGTATTGTTGGCTTTATTTGGGGCAACAATGGGCCAGGGAGTGGTTTGGTACACAGGACAATTTTATGCCCTTAGTTTTATACAAAACACTTTAAATATAGATATAACCCAAGGCAGTAAAATTATTATGCTGGGCCTCGGCTTTGGTACTCCGTTCTTTTTGGTTTTTGGTGCCTTATCAGACAGAATTGGTCGAAAATGGATAATGCTTGCGGGGATGCTGGTAGCCGTTTTTAGTTATCGCCCTATTTACTCATCTATGTACGATGCAGGTAGCCTTAAAAATAAACAGGAAATACCTGCTAAGATGAAGATAGAGACAAGCGAAGCTCTGACAGGTGAAAGCATACAGAGAACTACTGTTACTACCAAAGAATACGAAGATGGAACTGTGTTTAAAGAATCTCAAAAAGAAACCATACAAGCGGGTGGAGTAAAGATAAATCCACCAATGGATGTAAAAATGACCAAAGCTGTCATACTTGATAACAGTTCGTTCTGGAAACTTGTCGGGCTTGTATTTGTACAGGTAATTTTCGTAACTATGGTGTACGGCCCAATTGCCGCATTTTTAGTTGAAATGTTTCCTGTTAAGATACGCTACACTTCTATGTCGCTTCCTTATCACATTGGTAACGGTATTTTTGGAGGTTTACTTCCCGCCATAGCAACTTTTCTTGCAGCAAAAGCTACGCAGGCAAATGAGGCAGCTACCAAAGCAGGCACTGCTCTACCTTACGATAAACCTTTTCTTGAAGGACTTTGGTATCCTATCATTATTGCCGCGGTTTGTTTTATTATAGGTGCCTTGTATATAAATGCAAAAGATAAAAATGCGTTCGATTAGAATGTATACTTTTAAAAAAATCAAAAATGAACAAGATTCGAAGAATGGCTGGAATTGTATGGATACTGCTGGGACTAGCTGGCGGTTATTACTTAATTATAAACCAGGCGATCCCGAAATTCGAAAGCAATAACGCGGAAGATATCATTCCTGCTATAATTTATGCTTTTATTTTAACACCCATAATGGTTGGTGGCCTGCTGATTTTCGGCAAGTATGCTCTCCAGGGCGAATACGATAACAAGGCGTAAGTTTTTAATGCTTTCCATATCGTAAATAAAATTACTCCTACCATTCTTGTCAAACCTTTTATACAAATACATTTAAAATGTGTAAAATATATTTCTTGTAAATATTTTACCAAATCCACTCCTGGCATAACGGTGTCCTGGCTTGTATTATCGCTCAACAAAAAGACCATTTGCAATTTTAAAACATGTTGCAAATAATGCTACAGGTATATCAGGTATCTGTAAAGGAAAGGCGTGACTCATCGACACACCATGGTTCGCAGAGAGAAAACTTATTGTAAACCCTTTAAATAATCTAAGAATATTTTATTAAATACCTCATAAGTTATTAAACAGTAATTTTGCGACTGGTTATAGTTTGTTATGTACATTCATTCCAGTTATAAAATCAGTAATAACAGCCAGTATAATGTCAATTGTTGTAAATGAATTAATGAAGGTATATGGTGAACAAATAGCTGTTAATAAAATTTCATTTTCAGCTCAAAGGGGTGAGATTGTTGGTTTCCTGGGGCCAAACGGTGCAGGAAAATCAACCACAATGAAAATGATAACGGGCTATCTTGCTCCAGATAGTGGTGTTGCAACTGTCAGTAACATAAATGTAGCTGCCGCTCCTATTGAAGCCAAAAAAAAGATCGGTTATCTGCCTGAGGCCAATCCTTTATACACTGATATGTACGTGAAAGAATATCTGGATTTTGTATCGGACGTGCATGAGATAAAAAATAAGAAGCAACGGATAAAAGATGTAATTGAGCTTACAGGACTAGTTGTAGAGCAAAAGAAAAAAATAAACCAGTTGTCAAAAGGTTACAGGCAAAGAACAGGGTTAGCTGCTGCCCTTATTCACGACCCCGAAGTTTTAATATTAGATGAGCCGACCAGCGGTCTTGACCCTAATCAGATAATTGAAATAAGAAACGTAATAAAAAACCAGGGAAAAGATAAAACAGTTCTTTTTTCATCGCATATATTACAAGAAGTAGAAGCTATTTGCGACAGGGTGATAATTATAAATAAAGGAATGCTGGTAGCCGATGATAAGCTTGCAAACCTGCAACAAAAAGGAACTACAAATTTTGTAAAGGTTACTTTTAAAGAACCTCTGGAAACAGAATGGCTTAACAGGTTAAACGGTGTGATAGGAGTAAATAAACTTGACACCTATAGCTGGCAGATAAAATCATCTGATGCAAATGAAGTAAAAAAGCAATTGCTGGAAATGAGTTTGCAACATAATCTTAATATCGTTTCTTTGCAAACTGAAGGCGGAAGCCTGGAAGAAATTTTTAGGAGGTTAACCTCAGCAGCAAAATAGTTGCCGCATAAATTACCACTTTCAAAAAATATAATAAAACATAATCAAACCAACTCATGAGCTACATTTCAGACATTCATGCCCGGCAAATTTTAGACAGCCGTGGAAATCCAACAGTAGAAGTAGATGTGATAACCGAAGACGGTATTATTGGCCGTGCAGCCGTACCAAGCGGAGCATCAACAGGTATACATGAGGCAGTAGAACTAAGAGATAACGATAAATCTGTATATGGTGGCAAAGGTGTATTGCAGGCCGTAAAAAATGTAAACGACGTAATTGCAGAACCCCTTTTAGGATGGGCTGTAACCGACCAGGCAGGGATAGATAAAAAGCTGATTGAAATAGATGGAACTGAGAATAAAGGTAACCTGGGAGCAAATGCAATGCTGGCCGTAAGTATGGCCGTAGCAAAAGCAGCCGCGCAGGAAAGCAGTTTACCATTATTTAAGTATATAGGCGGAGTTAACAGCAGCATGCTACCAATTCCCCTCATGAATATTTTGAATGGAGGTGCGCATGCTGACAACAAAATAGACTACCAGGAGTTTATGATTGTGCCTGTGGGAGCTGAAACTTTTAGTGAAGGTCTTCGTTGGGGAGTTGAAATTTTTCACCAGTTGAAAACGGTTCTGAAAAAGAAAGGTTACAGTACTAATGTGGGTGATGAAGGCGGTTTCGCACCTAACATTCAAAGTAATGAGGAAGCGATAGAAACAGTTTTAATGGCAATTGAGGCCGCAGGATATAAGCCAGGAGAACAGATAGGAATTGCCCTTGATGCTGCAACATCTGAAATGTTTAAAGATGGTGTTTATCATTTTCATAAAAGCGATGGTAAAAAGTACGGAATTGATGAAATGGTCAATTACTGGGTTGAGTGGGCGAATAAATACCCAATAATAAGTATTGAAGACGGAATGGCGGAAGAAGACTGGGAAGGCTGGAAAAAACTTACAGATGCTTTGGCAAATAAAGTACAACTGGTAGGCGATGACCTTTTTGTTACAAATACTAAAATTTTGCAAAGAGGTATCGATGAAGGTATTGCAAACAGTATTTTGATTAAAGTAAACCAGATTGGCACATTAACAGAAACCATTAATGCTGTACAATTGGCACAGGTAAATGGATACACAACCATCATGAGCCATAGAAGCGGTGAGACTGAAGACACCACCATTGCCGATCTTGCGGTTGCATTAAATTGCGGGCAAATTAAAACCGGAAGTGCAAGTCGTACAGACCGGATGGCAAAATATAACCAGCTATTGCGTATTGAAGAAATGCTTGGTGAAAATGCGATTTATCCTAAAGGAAGATTTAAGTTTATTAAATAAGATATTATATTTATTTTTCTAATATTATATTTTTCTTTTAATTTTACTGTTAACGATTTTATTTATTGTGAATGAACAGGTTTTCCTTTCTTTTTAAGATTTTAAAAAACAAATACGCAGTATCCCTGATAGTATTTATTGTATGGATCTTATTTTTTGACAGGAATGATCTTTTTACCCAGTGGGATAGAAAGCAAGAATTGCAGAAACTGGAAACCAGCACTTCTTTTTATGAAAAAGAAATAGCAAATACTAAAAAAGATCTGATGGATTTAAATAATAAACCTGCTATTCTTGAAAAATTTGCAAGGGAAAAATTTTATCTGAAGAGAGCAAACGAGGACCTGTTTCTAATCAATGATAGTGCTGATCAAAAAAATTAAGCGCACATTTACAATATTTTACATCGCACAGCGTTCTTATTGCACGAGCTAATTTATAAAACCTAATAAAAAACACTTCTTTTAGCTATGGCAAATTATACAAGCGAAGATTTGATACAGTACTTGTATCATGAAACTTCTGAAGCAGAGACAAAAGCTATTGAGAAGGCTTTACAAGCAGATTGGAATCTTAAAGAAGAATTCGAAGCTCTAAAAGCTACGAAACAAGGATTGGGTAGAATACTATCTAGTCCCAGGCGTCAATCTATAATGGCTATACTTAATTATGCAAAATCCTCAAGTGAGGTTGCACAGCGGTAAGTGAACGCTGGATAAAGTCATCTTCAACCCGTATCTTCGATTTATAGTTTATGACTAAAAAAGAAAGATACGGGTTTGTTATTTCCTGGTTTCAGGAACATGCCCCTGATGCTGAAACTGAACTTATTTTTGATGATACCTATCAATTGTTGGTTGCAGTAATACTTTCTGCCCAATGCACTGATAAGCGTGTAAACATGACTACACCTGCACTTTTTGCCAAATATCCTTCTATTAAAGATTTAGCAAATGCGGAGTATGAAACGCTTTTTGACATAATAAAAAGTATTTCCTTTCCCGGAAATAAAACCAGGCATTTGATTGGGATGGCACAGATGGTGGAGGAAAAGTTTAATGGCCAGATACCACTGCGGGTAGAAGAATTAATACAATTACCCGGCGTTGGACGAAAAACTGCTAATGTAATTACATCTGTTGTCGATAATCAACCTAATATGGCTGTAGACACCCATGTTTTCCGGGTGGCAGCCCGCATAGGTCTCACTACCAATGCAAAAACGCCTTTAGCAGCAGAAAAACAATTGGTTAAACATTTGCCTACTAATTTAATCTATATTGCTCATCATTGGCTAATATTGCATGGAAGATACATATGTGTAGCCAGAAATCCAAAGTGTTTTGAATGTGGTTTAAAACCAGCATGCAAATTCTATTCTATTAGAAATAATAATTTAAAAATTCTGGAAAAGCCTTAAATTATATTTTAAAGAATATTTAGCTGAAATTATTTTTATGCAAAAAGTAAAGGTTATTCTATTTCTTACACTATCCTGCTGCTTTTCAAAAATTTATAGCCAGTTTTTTCAAACTGAATATTACAGTACCAGTCCTTTTTATTATGAAGTGGGTGGAGGAATAGGCGCAATGAATTGTATAACTGACTTAGGGGGCGCTAATGGCGATAAAAAATACTACATTAATGAAATTAAAGCAAAAAATTTCAGGCCTTCTGTTGACATTTTTGCCGGAGTTGTATATCACAATTATTTAGGAATGCGGTTGCAGGGGAGCCGGGGACAAATACGCTCTTCTGATGCTGATATTAAAGGAAACACTATTATTGCCAATTATAAAAGAAACAGAAACCAGAGTTTTAGAACCAACATAACTGAAGTTGCATTGATATTTGAATTTCGTCCCTTAGTATTATTTGATCTACAGCCTCGAAAGTGGGCTCCCGAACCTTATATAGATGCTGGTTTTGGCTGGTTTTCCTTTAACCCGCAAACGCAATATAACGGGCACTGGCTAGATCTAAAACCGTTACATACAGAAGGTGAAGGGTTTCCGGAATATCCTTCTGTATCTAATTATAAACTTCACCAGTACAATGTTCCTATAGGGATAGGCCTTCGGTATAAATTATCTTCCAGGCTTAATATACGGTTGGAATATATGCATCGCATACTTTTTACTGATTACCTTGATGACGCAAGCAGTCAAAAATATATAGATCCCTCTGCATTTGATAAAAACCTGTCTCCCGAGGCAGCTGCAGATGCCAAAGCTTTATACCTCAGAAGTATAAACGGAACAATTCCTCCAAGACGGGGAAATCCGAATAATAATGATACTTATATGTCATTAACTTTAAAATTAGGAGTAATATTAGGAAGGGAAAGTATAGATTAATATTATTACTTCCAGGTTTAACACGGTGATCCTAAAAGATCGCCATTTTGTTTTTTTAGAGGTTCATTTTATTTTTCTGAAAAATATGTCTTAACGTTAGACGTGCTAACTTTAGAAAACAACCGATTTTAAAAGATTTGGATTATTTAAAAACATATAAAAGTTTTATAAACAGCCAACATCTGAGCGAAGGGGTGAGAATAACTACAGGAGTATTGCTTCCTGCATTTATTATGAGTTATTTCCACATGCTTTCTACAGGCATTTCTATCTCTTTAGGTGCCTTATTTGTCAGTATCACTGATAGTGCCGGCCCTATTCATCACCGTAAAAATGGAATGATCGTTTGTATTGTTTCCATTTTTTTAGTCTCCCTATGTGCCGGTTTTTTTACAAATTATCCTGTAGTATTGGCACTTTTTCTTTTCGCCTGCTGCTTCTTTTTCTCGATGATTGGTATTTATGGTACAAGAGCGTCCTCAATAGGCACAGCCACGCTTATAGTTCTTACACTTTCAACCGACAACCGCCTTAACCTTACAACAGCTACACAGATAATACAGCATTCTTTCCTCATAGCTTCAGGCGGATTGTGGTACATGTGTTTTAGTATGCTCTTGTATAGTTTTCGCCCTTACCGGCTTGCACAGCAGGCACTCGGAGATTGCATACAGTCTATTGCTGAATACCTGGAAATCCGATCAGAACTTTATAACAAGCACATAAACTACAAAAGCACATACCGCCAGTTGCTGCTTCAACAGGCAATCGTGCAACATAAACAGACCGAAATAACCGAATTACTGTTCAAAACAAGAAGTATTGTTAAAGAATCGACTAATATAGGCCGCCGACTTGTCATGATATACCTAGATGCTGCTGATATTTTTGAAAGAATAATGATGTCTCACCAGGAATACGCACGACTACACCAATATTTTGATGAGACCGACATTCTAAACGATTATTACCTACTGGCAAAGGAACTGGCCAAAAATCTTAATGAAGTTGGTATTGCTGTGAAAAGTGGCGATCGTTATAATTCTGATAATGACCTGCGAGAGCAGATAGTTACAACAAGGGAAAAGCTTGATAATTTGCGCCTAACCTATCTTAAACCTGATAATATTGACGGTTTTATTAGTCTCAGGCGCATTCTTGAAAATATTCAGGATTTGTCTGACCGCCTGACTACCCTTGAAAAATATACTTACTCAGAAAATAGGTTAAAAAAAAGAATTGTAACGGACTCAGGGTACGAAAAAATGATTTCTTCACAGGAAATTACTTCACGTATCTTTTTTGATAACCTTACGTTTAAATCAGATACTTTTCGCCATTCCATGCGGGTGAGCATAGCAGTAATGGCAGGATTTCTGGTAACACAACTTTTTAAAATAGGACATAGCTATTGGATTCTTCTCACCATAATTGTTATTTTAAAGCCAGCTTTTAGTCTTACAAAGAAAAGGAACAGAGACAGAATTGCTGGAACTCTAGCAGGAATTATTATTGGCGTCGCCATTTTACTTACTACTAATAACAGTGTCGTCTTACTTGTATTGCTTATACTGTTTATGACAGCTAGCTATACTTTTATGAGAACTAATTATTTTGTAAGCGTTTTATTAATGACACCATACCTCTTGCTATTTTATCATTTACTAAACCCTTTAGATTTTAAAATTTTACTTAAAGACCGCCTGCTAGATACACTGATTGGATCTTCGATTGCTTTTATTGCCAGCATCTTTCTATTTCCTTCATGGGAAAGAAAAAAAATTAAACCTGTAATGACGGATATGCTTTTAGAAGCTAAAGAATATTTTTCTGTTATTGCAGCCGAGTTTAGCGGTAAAACAATAACGCCGTCAGCGCAAAAAGTTGCAAGAAAGAATGCATTGGTTGCATTGGCTAATTTGTCCGATGCATTTAACCGAATGTTATCTGAGCCTAAAACCCAGCAGAAAGGAGTTGAAATGCTACACCAGTTTGTAGTGCTTACCCACACACTCACATCCTACATTGCTACATTGTCTTATTACATACAAATGCAAATCATACCTTATAACTCTGATGACTTTGAAAAAGTGATAGAAGATATAGAAGATAATTTTACGAATGCTATAAACTGTCTCAATAATAAAGATGTAACTATCAAAAACATAAATGAGCATGACTCACTCAGGATACTAAATGAACGAGCCAACGCATTACTACAGAAAAGAAGAAATGAATTGGAACAAGGGTTTCTGGAAACCTCTACGCGCAAGCAGTTGTTTGACCTGAAATCGTTTGTAGACCAGTTTAACCTTATTTATAACGTCGCCGCTGATCTGAATAAAACTACACAAAAACTAGCTCCAAGCCTAAAAAGTGAAGAGTAAGTTCTTACAGCTTACGCATTATTATTGCTTAAACAGGCACAGCAAGGCTATGAATAGCAGCTGCCATCTCTTTAATCAATGATGGATCTTTTTCTATTGCATTTCCAATAACAATTACGTCAGCGCCTGCTTTACAGTTTAAATAAGCTTTCTCAGGATAGGTTATTCCTCCACCAATAATAAGAGGCGCCTCTATATGACTCGATACCATCTCAATCATACTTTCCGTGATAGGCCTTTTCGCTCCACTGCCGGCATCCATATAAATCAGTTTCATCCCCAGCATTTCACTGGCCATAGCGGTACAAAGAGCAATCTCATTTTTATCTGAGGGTATTGGGGTGGCATTTGATATGTATGAAACAGTAGTTGGTGCACCACCGTCTATTACCATATAACCGGTTGGCATTATTTCAAGGCCACTCTTGCGAACAAAAGGTGCGCTTACGACATGCTGGCCTATAAGTAACTCCGGATTACGACCCGAAACAAGTGAAAGATATAACAGGGCATCTGCATACTTACTAACCTGTGCGGGACTCCCCGGAAAGAGGATCACAGGTATGTGACATGAAGATTTAATCTGTTGAATACATTCATCGAGATCGTTTGAGATAATTAGGCTTCCTCCTACAAACAAATAATCAACTTTTGAATCAACTGCAAGCGTAACTAACTTCTCGATCTTATACTTATCAACCTTATCCGGGTCAATTAATACAGCAAGAGATTTTTGACCTTGCTGTTTATTTTTCACAAAATGCTGGTAAAGCTTATTCTTCATGCAACTGATTGTCGTGTGCTTGCAAAAATGCTGATTTTTTTGTTTAATAACGTATTTTTTTCCATTATAATCATCTCATCACTCCTAAATATAATTGAAAGAGTATGATTTAAGACAAAACTTTCCACCAATTCTATTAATGAATGGAGGCAAATGCTATAAAACTTGCATTGCAAATAGCATTCCTAATAACTTATCCCCACCAAAAAGCCGCTGCTATTAAACAATAGAGTCCTACCAAAGCTAAACCTTCGAGCCAGATTGATTCGCCGTCAAAGACAATAAAGGCGCTTACAATTACAGCTAAAGCAAAACAAGCCAGCAAGAGAGGTGTTAACACAAAAGACAAAATTGCTCCTCCCAAAATAAATGACAGTAGTACCAGCAACGGAAACAAGCCCAGTGCAATTTGTAAAGAGCTATTTAAAATAACACTGACAGCATAATCTGCCTGGTTGCGGTAAGACAACTGGATACCTACGAGATTTTCAATAGCATTACCGGCGAGAGCGACAATTACGAGACCTGCAAAAGTATCATTAATACCAAGCGTCTTCATTGCAGGCTTAAGCGCCTCCACAAACCAGTCGGAAACAAATGCTGCTCCCAGGCCAGCCATTGCTAGCACCGCAATCGTAAGACCAAGAGACCATGCAGCATGAGGCTTTTCTTTTCCCTCTTTTTGTGAAACCACTGATTTGTCTCCTTTCAAAGAAAAATAAAGACTTGCAACAAAAATGAGAAGTAAAATAATGGCCACGAAAATATCTAATGCATTGATATGAGCATCTGCAGAAGTATGCAAATAATGGGTTAGTGTAGGAATTGCCAAAGCAGCAAAAGCGAGTATCATTAAAGTAGCGATCATTCGTGGGGGTTCCGTTTTAAAATGCTGTGTGCCATTTTTAAGACCACCAATAAATATGGCTAAACCAAAAACCAATAATGAATTTCCTAAAATAGAACCTATCAGGGCTGCCTGAACAACTTTATCAAGCCCTGCCCTTAGAGCAAAAATGCACACAAACAATTCAGGAAGATTGCCAAGTGCAGATTGCAAAATACCTGTAGCACCAGGGCCCATGCGGCTACCAAGTTGTTCTGTAGCATCACCTACAATCATAGCTAACAGCGCAAGCGCACCTGCAGTTACTGTAAAACCTACTACGGCATTTGCATGAGAATAATGTAAAAAGCCTGCTATAGCAGTAGTAATAATACAGGCAATAATTATTGTTTTTTCTTTTTTATCCATTCGCCATAATAGTTTTAACAGCACTCATTATTTTTAATCTCATATAATCTTATTTCGTATTTCTGCTACCAATTACCCTGCTGGATAAAGAATGGGAGAATCAAGATAGGATACATGTAGAAAATAACTACTGAAGTTATCTTTCGTTTTTAAAAAATTATATCCTTTTTATTAATATAAATCCTGTAAAAACTTCATTATCAGATTTCAGGCGGGCTATTGTTCAGGCGGATTAATCATAATATGAGCGGCATGAGTTCCGGGATTCATCATCCATGGCATGCCAGGCGCTTCTGGTTTCAGTGGCAATCCGGTACTCTTTGTAGTTGCATAAGGAATATAAATAACAGACCTGAGGTAGCCTTTTTTTACCTCGCCCGTTGTATCGTTATATTCTTCTTTCGATGCAGAGTACACATATAATGTTGAGGGCTGTTTAGGCATTTGCAATTTGCCGGCTTTTACTTCGTTTTCCCTTGTATCAAAGATTTCTTTAAAAGTTTTACCAAGTTTTCTTAGTTCGCGGCCCCGTTGCATAAACGGCTCTAGATCTTTATGATAACAGGCGACAGACAGACCCGGTTGATTAGGATCATCAGCCAGGCAAATCAACTCATTAGTGCCTTTTCGTAATAAGACAAGTTCTTTATTAGCTGAATAACCATACACTGCAGCACTATCTTTCTTTTCTGCCGGGGCGCTTAGCAACGCAAGTTTTATTTGTACCTCTGCAGGAAGCACATTGTTTTGAGCAAAAGCACAAAAGGAAATTTGTGAGAGAATAAGTAATGAGAAAAGTTTGTTCATATGACTTCTTTTAAAGCGTGGTAAAGAATAAATGAATAAATTATTAAAATGTAAAAAAGATGCTGCAAAAATGCTTACTGGCTAGCAGCGACTTAAGTTAAAGATAGGAAGCTTAATTGAAAATTAAAGCACAGAATCTGGCTGTTGTTGAGAGGCCTTGCCATCATCATGTACGTTAGGATATTAAGGCTGGCCACTTTGCATGTGTTATACAAGATTTTGAAGTTTAGCGTATTGAAGTAACATAATTGTTTTGCCGTCTTTAATTTCTCCACACTCAATCATTTTCAAAGCTTCATCAAGGGTAATCTCCAAAACTTCAATATCCTCTTGTTCATGTTCTATGCCACCTCCATCGTTTACTTTCATTTGCCCGGAGTATTCCGCTACAAAAAAATACAAAATTTCAGTTACTGATCCCGGAGACATATATGCCTCAAAAATTTTTCTTACATCAGTAACTTTGTATCCTGTTTCTTCTTCTGTCTCACGCCTTATACAATCTTCGGGATTGTCTTTGTCTAAAAGTCCTGCGCATGCTTCAATCAGCATACCGCCCGGGTTTCCGTTTATAAATGTCGGCATTCTAAATTGCCGGGTTAGAATTACTGTTTTATATTCTTTATTATAAAGAAGTATTGTGGCTCCATTACCACGGTCATAAGCTTCACGGCTTTGCGTCTGCCAGACACCATCTTTCTTTAAATATTCATAAGTAACTTTTCTTAACGTATACCAATTGTCGGAAAGAACTTCTATCTTTAAAATTTTTACAGTTGTGTTCATTAGAAGAGATAAATTATGGATGAGAGAACTTTATTATAGCAGGCGCCAGATACCCGATGCATCAGGGCCGGCTAAAGATATAAAAGGTAATTGGAAAAACTATTATTCCTACATCCTATCTTCTTCCATCCTACTCTTATTCCCGTTTCAAAAAACCATAGCCCTGCTTTATGCTACATTTGCAGCAAATTATTATTGTAATGGCCAAAATAGGAATCAATATAGCTACCGGAAGTTTACAAAAAGAAGAGATGATCGTGGGAATTGACCTGGGAACTACAAACAGTCTTGTAGCAATTATTCATCCTGAAAACAGGCAGCCTGTTGCACTTAAAGAACATAACAGCAGTAGCCTTGTGCCCAGTATTGTGCACTTTGATAAAACTGGTAATATAACTGTGGGTGAAGAAGCAAAGCAATACCTTGTAACAGAACCGCATAACACAATTTTTAGCGCCAAACGGTTGATGGGTAAAAGCTATAACGATATTAAAGACAACGCCTCTTTTTTTACCTTTAAAGTAATTGACGACAACACCGAAAGTCTTGTAAAAGTACAGGTGGGCGACAAGTTTTATTCTCCTATAGATTTGTCTTCTTTTATTTTAAAAGAGCTGAAGCAGCGGGCAGAGCATATTCTGAAAACTCCCGTAACAAAAGCGGTAATTACAGTGCCTGCTTACTTTAATGATGCACAGCGCCAGGCTACACGCGATGCCGGAAAGTTAGCGGGCCTTGATGTGCTGCGAATTATTAATGAACCAACAGCTGCAAGCCTTGCTTACGGTCTGGGTCTGGGCAAAGAGGAAATAAAAACAATTGCTGTATATGATTTAGGAGGTGGCACTTTTGATATTTCTATATTACAAATAACAAATGGAATATTTGAAGTGTTAAGTACAAATGGGGATACCTACCTCGGTGGAGACGATTTTGACCGCCTGATTGTTCATTATTGGATGAAACAATCAGGCATTTCAGAAACTGAGATTTCTGCTAATAAAGAACTTTCGCAGGCCCTTAGATTAAAAGCTGAAGAAGCAAAAAAATACTTGAGCAGCAATGAGAACTTTGAAGCTAAAGTCGAAAATATATCTCTAAAACTATCAAAGCAAGAATTTGAAAGCCTTGCAGCGCCATTGATAGAACGAACAATACAAAGTTGCCGCAACGCAATAGCCGACGCAAAGGTTGATGTACAGCAAATCGACAGCGTGGTAATGGTAGGTGGCAGCACCAGGGTGCCCGCGGTAAAAAAAGCAGTGAGCGATTTTTTTGGAAGCCCGGTAAATGATACTGTAAACCCTGATGAAGTAGTCGCTTTAGGCGCTGCAGTACAGGCAGACATACTTGCCGGAAATAACAAAGAATTTTTGTTGCTTGATATTACTCCCCTTAGTCTTGGCATTGAGACAATGGGAGGTTTAATGGATGTATTAATTCCACGTAATTCAAAAATACCAACCAAAGCGGGAAGACAATACACCACCCATAAAGATGGCCAAAGTAGCATGCGCATCACTGTCTTCCAGGGAGAAAGGGATCTGGTGCAGGACAACCGCAAACTGGCTGAATTAAATTTATCAGGCATACCCGGCATGCCTGCCGGGTTACCAAAAGTGGAAGTCTCCTTTTTAATCAATGCTGATGGAATTTTAGTAGTAAAAGCAAAGGAACTGCGCAGCGGTGTTGAGCAAAGCGTCGAAGTGAAACCTCAGTATGGACTAAGTGACATGGAGGTAGAAAAAATGTTGCTTGACAGTCTGACTCACGCAAAAGACGATATTGCAAAACGTGCACTTGTCGAGGCAAGAACAGAAGGTGAGCAATTGCTTCAAACCACAGAAAAATTTATTGGCAAAAATGCGTCTTTACTGACCCAGCACGAACTCATACAAACAGCAGAGGCCATGCAGGCGCTGCAACTTGCGCTTACTATGGAAGATAAAGATCTTATTCATAAAAAAGTGGAAGAGTTGAATGACATCAGTCGTCCCTATGCAGAGCGAGCTATGGACCAGGCAGTAAGCTCAGCTATGAAGGGAAGAGCTATTTGAGATAGTATTTGAAATAATATTAAATTTTGGACGCAGGCATTTGTAGTCACATGAAGCTTCGGTTGCGACGCTCCATTCCACTGTTGTAATGCTATATATCTTTTTCTATAAATATTAGAAAAATGAAGTCTTAACAACGAACTAACGATATAATTGGCTCACGAGTGGTTTACGAAGCAGGTATATTATAAGAGTTATAAAGGTGCTGATACTTAAAATAACAAATACAATGAGCCATCTATCTTCATAATAAAATTCTACAAGATGTCTTCCTTTATCTACTGGTACAGACATAAAGGTGATGAAAGATTTGTTTACAGGAGCCGGTCGTCCATCTACCTTAGCTTTCCAAAATTTATAATGATTTTGAAGAAATACAAGAGAATCTGGTTGAGATACATTAACTGTAATATGTATTTTCTGCGGTGAAAAAAAATCAACGGCTATAGGTGTATCAAAATGGTTTTCGGTATTTATATGGTCAGCAATATTCTTTTTTAAAAAAACATAAGGCAGATTGTTTATAGTATCAGCAAAACCGCTTTTAAAATAATTCTCCGTGTTTGAGAAATAAGATGGATAATCTGTAAGGCGTGTTATGCCAATTTTTTTGTTGTAAAATGAGGAACTTCCGACAAGACCTGTTTTTTGTCCTGAAAAGGTATCAATGTTCTTTACAGAAACCAGGGGAGGAATAATTACCCCTTTTTTACTGGTATTATAGGCTTCCTGAATTTTTGATAGAGTAACGGTTCCAACACCGGTAAATGGCAGATAAGCAATACTATTGATAACCAGGTCAGCAATAATAATAAAAGCAATCTTTTTGGTATTTGTTTTTGCAGAAAGTAAAAGTAAAACGACAATAAATTGGACTACAGCACTTATTAGAAGTGTATTATAAAAAGTCAGTTTAGTAATAAAAGCTTTTATTGCTGTTATAGGCGATCTATCATTTATCGAAAATAAATGCGGTAGGGTTTCGAAGCTTTTAGCTGAGGTAAATAAAATCACCGATAAACTAATTACGAGAAATATCATTATAATACTTCTATACCTTACGTAAATTTTTCCCGGATTTATCTCTAACTCATTTAGCCCAAAGCCTGCTATGCAACAAAAGCAGAGGATAGAAAATATTCGAAATTCACCATTGGTTCTGATATACTGTAGCAACGGTAAGCATGAATACAATACACCTTTTATATACCCACCACTGCTTAAGATCAACATAACAATGGCAGATAGCAATAACGAACGAACCAGGTAGTTTTTGTTTTTTAACTGGCATAAGACAAAAGCAAATCCTGCAAGAGAAAAAAATACATTTCTCATAGACAGGTCATCAGTTAAAAAAGAAGCATCTTTTACGGTGGAAAAAGGAAAAAGAAAAGATAAGTATGAAGCAGGAGAAAACCCATAAGCCGTTTCACCAAACTGAGCTAAAGCAGCGCCCCTCCTATACTCGTTGATAATACTTCCAATACTATAAATGGCAGGTGAATAAAGCAGGATAAAAATGAAGATAGAAAGAAGATAATATTGCAAGAATACCTTCACGCTTTCCCTTTTCATTTTACTAAAAATGATGACTACAGCAATAGTTAAGGTGACTAAAAAATAAACTGTTCCAATAGGCATGGCAGGATGCCCGCCTGCAAAAGTCATATAGATGGCAAGAGAAAAAAGAATTGCATTTTGAAGGTTTGGCTTATTAAACAGAACAAGAAACTGCTGTAAAAGGAACGGAAGAAAAGCAGCAGCAGTTAAGAAATTGATATGTTGCAATTCTCCCGAAAAGAACCCACTACACATATACGTACATGCAAGGGTAATTGCTATCGGGCAAGTAAAATTAAAATACTTACCTAGGCGGTACATACTTATTCCTGCTATATAAATATATAATAAAACCTCAATAGTAAGGGTATAGGCATTATAACCGACAACAACACCAAAAAACCAGGTGATTGGATTCCAAAATGCAAAACCAGGGTCAGCGTAAATTGGAAATCCAAAGTTGAGGTATGGGTTCCATAATGGTAAGAAGCCTGAATGAATTGCCTCCGTAAAAAAATATTTATTGGGGAAATTATCACTGAAAGCATCATTCTTCATTCCGAAATAAAAAGTGCTTACAGGAAGAAATGCTAATAACAGAATAACCAGCAGAAGGAAGTAAGGCTTTAGTTTTGCCGGTTGTAAGGTCATAGGTTGCGAAATATGTTTTACTTACATTTTATCATTAATTCAAAAGATGTCAACTTATTATAATAAAATGAAATGGTTGCTTAAAGATATAAAGATGAACGAAATGCGTCGCAACAAATGAAGCAATAAAAACAAATGCCTGTACCCAAATTTTCTTTTACAAAATAAAACAAGTAAAAAAGTTAAAAGAAGTGCAAGAAAGTTTATTTTCTATTTTAAGAAAATGTTTCATCACCTTTTTATCTTGCTATAGTATTTGTTCTTTTTAATATAATATTCCCACACAATCGATTTTTTCAATACCGTAGGGATAGATAAAAGAGATTTTTTATTTGCAGGAAATTTATTCTTTTCATTTACGAGCCATTTCATAAAATCGAGGTAAGCTCTGAAAACTGCTTTGCAATTGCTCTTGTCGCCCTCTGCAAGAAACTTAAACGATGCTATTGTATCTAAAACAATTCTAACTGGCAACAACCAGGTGAGAACATACCAGGGAGAATTTCGAAAACACATAATGATATTGTTCCTGAAATTAAGATACGTTTTTCGAGGAGATTGATAAGCTAACGAGCCACCACCCAAATGATAGATATAAGAAGTCGGGCAATACTGTATTTTATATCCTGTTGTTATCAACCGCCAGCACATGTCTATCTCTTCGGAATGCATAAAAAAAAATTCGTACATACCATTTATCTTCCAATAGGCGTCTTTTCGTACCAAGCAGCAGGCTCCGCTTGCCCAAAAAATGTCAGCAGAAGTGCTGTACTGCTGATTGTCTGGCTCACTTGTGTCGAATATTCTTCCACGACAAAAAGGGTAACCTAAAAAATCAATCATGCCTCCTGCCGCACCTCCATGCTCGAGCATTTGAGGGTTTGTGAGCGAAAGGAGCTTGGGCTGACAAATTGCAATATTGATGTCTTCCTCCATCATTTCAACCAATGGCTTGATGAAGCCGGCAGGCACTTCCACATCAGAATTAAGCATGAGGTAGTACTCTTCAGGCATATGTGCAAATCCCCTGTTATAGCCCGCTGCAAAACCGTAATTTTTATCGAGGGCAATAACTTTTACATTAGGATGATATTTGCTGATATAAGCAATAGAATCATCGCTGCTGGTATTGTCTATGACATAAATGTTGTAATTGGGATAAGTTAGATTATTAAGCTGTGGCAGTAAGGCTTCTAAAAATTTTTTACCGTTCCAGTTTAATATACCTATACCAACCGAAGGAGCCACTTTATTCATATTATTTGGGTAACGCTAACATTCTGTTTACATATTTTCCGATCATATCAAATTCTATATTTACAGTGCTGCCTTCTTTTACCTGTTGTATATTGGTGTGAGTGTAAGTGTAAGGAATAATGGCTACAGAAAAAGAATTACCATCTACATTAAAAACCGTAAGACTTATTCCGTTTAAGCTGACAGATCCTTTTTCAATTATAAGCGCTGCAAACTCCGAGGGAAATTCAAACCGGAATTCCCAACTTCCATCCGCATCTTTTTTTTCAATGCAAACAGCAGTTGTATCAACATGACCTTGCACGATATGCCCATCAATGCGTCCGTTCATCATCATGCACCTTTCAAGATTTACTAAAGTTCCTTGCTGCCATACGGAAAGGTTTGTTTTTTTTAACGTTTCTTCTATTGCAGTCACGCGGTGCAAACCTTCTTTTACTTCCTCGACAGTCAGGCAAACGCCATTATGCGAAACGCTCTGATCAATTTTTAATTCGTGAGAAATAGGTGACGATATCCAAAAAGTAGCATTAGTTCCTTGCTTATCAATAGATTGTATAATTCCAAATGCTTCAATAATTCCTGTAAACATATCTGCAAATTACCGTTCTTTTTAAATTTTATTGAGTTTTTTGGAAATTTCAAAGCTTCCCTTACCTTTGCTCTCCAAAAATCTATCAAAGGAGATATTTATTATGTTGATTATTGATTCAAAAGATTGCGAAAATATAGACAAAGCACTCAAAAAGTATAAAAAGAAGTTTGAAAAATCAAAAATCTTGTTGCAATTAAGAGCGCGCCAGTCTTTCATGAAACCTTCTGTTGAACGCAGAACGCAAGTGCTGAAAGCAGTTTACCGTCAAAAGATGGCAAACGGTGATTTTGAAGATTAATTTCAGTGTTTTATTAACATATTTAACTGATAGCGTAAAGTAAGTTAGCTTTATGCTATCAGTTTTTTTATGAATTCCACCAAGTATCCTCAAGTACAGTCGTTTCTGGAATATTTGCAGTTTGAAAAGCGATATTCACAGCACACTATTATATCTTACCAGACTGATCTTGAGCAGTTTTTTGCCTTTCTGGAAAGTCAATATGATAGTCCACTGGTTGCTGCTATCGCTCCCGGTTTTATACGCTCGTGGCTTGCAGAAATGCGAAATGATGCTATGACTCCCAAAAGTCTAAACCGCAAAATATCTTCGCTTAAGTCTTTTTTTAAGTACCAGATGAAAATGGGTGAGGTAAAGCAAAGTCCCATGACTACTATTGCTGCCCCAAAAGTTGGTAAGCGACTTCCTTCTTTTGTAGCGCAGAATGACATGGATACTTTACAACAGTATGTTGAGTTTCCTGATACCTGGAAAGGCCTGACTGATAAATTATTGTTGGATTTATTTTATGCTACCGGCATGCGTTTAAGTGAACTGATAAACCTGAAAGACAGCCAAATAGATTTTGCGAACTGCCAGGTTAAAGTTTTGGGTAAAGGAAATAAAGAAAGAATAATACCAATATCAAAAGATCTTATTACTCAATTAACCCAATATATTGACAGTAAAAAGAAATTGGTTTTCGAAACGGCGTGTTCTACCTTTTTTATAAATGAAAAAGGGAAGCCTTTATATCCAAAATACGTGTATAATGTCGTGAAAGCAAACCTTTCGCAGGTAACTACGGTGAAGAAGAAAAGTCCTCACGTACTGAGGCACACATTTGCAACCCATCTGACTAATAATGGAGCTGACCTTAATGCAGTAAAAGAGTTGCTTGGCCACAGCAGCCTGGCGGCTACCCAAATTTATACGCACAATACAATTGAAAAATTAAAGGATATCTATAAGAAGGCCCATCCCAAGGCATAATGTAGCTCCTTTTTCGCGCTTTTCTTAATGAACGTCAACAGATAAAATTATTGAAGTTAAGAGCGGAAAATTTTACCGTTGATGCAGGTAAAAAAAATGGTCACTCCGTAGAAACGGAGCGACCTCTAACGATTGCTTGCCATATGAAAATCTTAATCAGCTATTACATTGTCTGCAAGCCTAGACATTCTACACCTCAATTTCTTTAGCTGAGGAAATATTTCTTAGTCTTTTTTAGCTTTCTGTACCTCTTTTGAAGTTTTTGCAGCCTCTTTCTTCATATCAGCTGAAGAATCAACCATAGCCTTTTTAACATCAGCAGCTGAATCAACATTTTCTTTTGTAGCAGAAGCAGAAGAGTCAATTGCGTCTTTAGAAGCATTTGCAGAAGAATCAACCATATCTTTAGTAGCATCAGCACTTGAATCTACTGTGCTTTCAGTTGAAGAGCCACTATTACAAGCTACAAAAGAACCAAAAGCTAATACAACAAATAATTTTTTCATTTTAAACGTTTTTATGATTTAAACTTTAATACCAGAAAAAATAATAGGTAACCCACATCAGTCAAGAAATTTTTTAGCCATCCTGGTGCCGAGCTAATTAATGTTATCTGCATTCCCGGTATTCTTACACATTTTTTTAAAAGCACCTATTTAGATTGGCAGAAGAACTAAGAAAAGTTTAATGATGTTTTAAAGATTTAAATATTTGAAGCGTGATTGCCTATTTTATCTTTTCTCTTTCAATCTATTGCTAATATTATTCTTAGTTTTGATTTTATGTGGATTATTTGCCTGAAAGAGTGGCGGCAGTTTTTTAGCAGCCTTACCGGTTATATCGCCGTCATTATTTTTCTCTTATTAATGGGTTTGTTTCTATTTGTATTTCCCGACTCCAGCATACTCGATTTTGGTTATGCTTCTCTTGACAATTTTTTCAGTCTTGCACCTTATATCCTGCTTTTTTTAGTGCCTACTATTACCATGCGCAGCATAGCTGATGAATACAGAAGCGGAACTTTTGAAATTTTAAAAACACTGCCTTTAAGCTCTGCCAAAATTGTATGGGGTAAATACCTTGGTTGCCTTCTTATAGTAACAATAGCTTTAATACCTACCCTTATTTATGCTATTAGCATACAACAATTAAGTTCAAAAGGCGGTATAGATGTAGGAGCAACTGCAGGAAGTTATCTTGGGCTCTTGATGCTTGCCGCTGTATATACAGCTGTCGGTATTTGCACCAGCAGCTTTACAAACAACACAGTTGTTGCATTTATACTGGCAGCTTTTGTTTGCTTTTTACTGTATAGCGGCTTTACTGCTGTAAGCAAACTGCCTGTATTTGCTGCAGGAGTCGATTATTACATTCAAATGCTGGGCATAGATTTTCATTATCGCAGTATTAGTCGTGGAGTAATTGATACAAGAGATGTTTTGTATTTTTTAGCAATGATTGTTCTGTTCTTAACAATAACACAAAGGAATCTAACAACGAAATAATTTGCCGGGTAAGTACCTTAAACATTCTACTTTTTGTAAAGAACAATTAAAAGTAAAAAGCTGATTTATATAAGAAAGGAATAAAGAATATGAATTTATTTGAGAGGATATTGAGAAATAAGTTTTGGTGGCTCTGGCTCTCCCTACTTTTTGTAGTGATTATATATATCGCTTCGGCAACTCATTTTAGAATTGACCTTACAAAAGAAAAACGTTTCTCACTAAGCCCGTCAACAAAAAAAGTGCTCGAAGGTTTAGAAGGACAGGTGCAAATTGATGTGTACCTGACAGGTGATTTAAGCGCAGGGTTTAAAAAGTTAAGCGTAGCAAGCGATGAATTATTAAATGAATTTAAAGAATATGGAAAAGGAAATCTTCAATACCATTTTGTACGGCCGGGCGAGGGATTGCCAGATAGTTTAAGATACCAGGTATATGACAGCCTTAAGAAAATGGGTGTAAAGACGTTTAATAACCAGGTAACAGCCAAAGAAGGAGAAGAAAAAACAGAGAGGCTCATTTTTCCTGCGGCAATGGTTACTTATCAAGGGCGAAAAATGCCTGTTGATTTAATAAGTGGCAAAAGCGGAATGGATGAAGAAAGTTCTCTCAACTATAGCGAGGCTTTGCTTGAATTTAAATTTGCAGATGCAATAGATAAACTTACACGGAAACACCTCCCCATTGTAGCTTATGCTGCCGGAAATGGTGAACCGCTTAATCCAACTGTTCGTGACCTGTTTGATGCAATGCGAAATAATTACCGTTTTGGTGTTATTGACATTAAAACCGGTATTCTTGACCCGGATACAATTAATGCTTTGCTGATTGTTAAGCCGTCTCAGCCCTTTACAGAAACTGAAAAGCTAAAAATAGACCAATACGTGATGCAGGGTGGAAAAGTCATTTGGTTTATAGATAAACTATATGCGGAAATGGATAGCCTGTTAAGAGCGCAAACTGATTTTGTAGCTTTTGACAAAAATTTAAACCTTGATGATATTTTATTTAAATATGGCGCGCGCATCAACGGGGACCTGCTCCAGGATTTGAAGTGTGCAAAACAGCCTTTAGTAGTTGGCCAGATGGGAAACCAGCCCCAGATTGAGCGGCTTCCTTTTCCTTATTATCCTTTATTAAGTTCTCCATCAAATCATCCGATATCAAGAAATCTTGATGACGTATTAAGCATATTTCCGAGTTCGATAGATACAGTAAAAGCTCCGGGAATTACTAAAACGGTCGTACTGGCGAGTGACACGAGCAGCCGCACCCTCAGCACACCTGCAATTGTTAGTTTACAATCTGTAAAAACAGAAGAAGACTTTAGAAATTTTACTAAGAGTTATGTCCCTGTCGCCGTTTTGCTCGAAGGCAGATTTACTTCATTATTTGCCAATAGGCTTACTACGGATTTAAAAGATTCGCTTGCAAAATATTCTAACCGGCCTTTTGCATCTGCAGGTTTAAAAGAAAGCAGACAAATTGTGGTAAGTGATGGAGATATTGTAACAAATATAGTTTCTGAAAGCCAGGGTGCTTTGCCAATGGGGATGCAGCAATACGAAAATTACCAGTTTGCCAACAGGGAATTTTTAATGAACGCAGTTGATTTTATGGTTAATCCTAATGGTGTACTAGAGGCAAGAAATAAAGACTTTACGTTGCGCTTGCTTGACAAACAAAAAATACTTACGCAAAAAAGCATGTGGCAATTGGTAAATATTGCACTACCAATTTTGCTTGTACTGCTTTTTGGATGGTTATTTCAAATAAAAAGGAAAAGGGAATTTGCAGTGTAATGTAGCCAGCAAAGAGAAGATGTTCGATTCTTTTTAAAAAGTAAGAAAGTTAAATTGTATTACCTCAACAGCGTATGACTCTTCTTCGAATTTAATTTATATAATTCAAGCTCTCTCTTTATATTTTAAACGCACTATATGATTTGATATCATTATATTGGTCTTGTTTCAACAACCATTGCTCATTTTGTGTGTACTTTTGCCGCCACTATACTTAATACGAATGTCAGTTGACCAAATAACATATTTAACTTTCGGATTGGTATTAATTGCCGCTTTAGTTGTTGACCTTGGTCTGTTAAGTAAAAAGAACACGGCGATAACTATAAGAAAGGCCTTGTTTCAAACTACTTTCTGGATCACATTATCGCTTGCTTTTTTTAGTTTTTTATGGTTAGAAAAAGGAAGTGTAGTTGCTACAAAATACCTCACGGCTTACTTAATGGAGTGGAGCCTTAGTATTGATAATATTTTTGTTTTTATTCTTATTTTTTCTTTTTTCAGGGTAAGAGAGGCAAGTGCGGGCAGGGCATTATTAATAGGCATCCTGCTTGCTATTGTATTTAGAATCGTATTTATCGCCTTAGGTATTGAACTTATTAACAGGTTTCATTGGATAATGTACGTTTTTGGCTTTTTCTTAATATACACGGGGTTTAAGTTATTTTTTCAAAAGGAAGAAGAAGAATACAATCCCGGGAAGAGCAAGATTTACCAACTCGTCAGCAAATTGTTCAGGGTTACTGATATTGAACCAAATGGAAGGTTTATCATAAGTGTTAAAGGAAAAATTTTCTTCACATCGCTTAGCATGGTAGTACTTATGCTTGCCGCTACTGATATTGTTTTTGCACTTGACAGCATCCCAACAGTAGTATCCCTTGTAAGAGAAAGTCCGAAAATTCCCTTTTCTTCTGATGATATACTGGTAATTTATTCATCTAACATTTTTGCTGTTTTAGGTTTAAGAAGTTTATTCTTTCTGTTGAGAGGTGCAGTAGATGCATTTAAATATTTGCAGCAAGGCATTGCTGTAGTATTGGTATTTATTGGAGTCAAAATGCTTCTCGAATTTTTTGAAATACATATCTCCATTTACCTTTCACTTCTTGTAATAGTGATATGCCTCGTCGCCGCTATACTTTTTTCGGTGTACAAAAAACGAAAAGAAAAAGTACTAACGGAGCCATAACTTTATTATCTAACTATTTTTTCCAAATTCCGCTTGCATTACTCAATAAAAGATATTTCCGGCATTATAAGCGAAGACGCTATAATAGTTGAGCCTTCACTTATAATTGACAACCTGCTTATCGATAGCAGGCGATTAATATTTCCATCTACAACACTTTTTTTTGCTCTGCAAAGCGAAAGAAGAAACGGTGAAGATTTTATAGAAGAGTTATACAAAGCAGGTTTGCAAAGTTTTGTTGTTACAAAAAATTTTGACCATTCTAAATATCCTCAGGCAAATTTTCTTAAAGTTGAAGACACGTTAAGAGCATTGCAAAAATTATCTGCTTACCATCGCAAACAATTTCAAATCCCTGTTATTGGCATTACTGGCAGCAACGGAAAAACAATTGTTAAAGAGTGGCTTTACCAATTATTACATACAAAATATAGTATAGTTAGAAGTCCTAAAAGTTATAATTCGCAAATCGGTGTCCCATTGAGCGTGTGGCAGATGAATGAAACACATACATTAGCCATCTTCGAAGCTGGCATTTCACAACCAGGTGAAATGGATTTTCTTGAAAATATTATTCAACCTACGGTTGGCGTACTTACCAACGTTGGTGCAGCACACAGTGCGGGTTTTATAAATAAAGAGCAAAAGGTTCGTGAAAAATGGAAATTATTCAAAAACGCTCATATTATTATTAGTAACAACCAAGACCCGGTTATAACATCTGCCATTGAAACAGAAAAAAAAGACCGCCTTTTTATCTGGGGAGACAATGATGCAGACCTGCAGATAAAAAAAGTAGAAAAATTCGTAAGTAGCACTAATATTACTGCTACTTACAAGAACCAGGTTGTTTCTGTTTCCATCCCATTTACCGATAATGCTTCTGTAGAAAATGCTATAACCTGCTGGTCAGTATTGCTATTTTTAGGAATAGAGAACACGTGGATAGTACAACAGATGAAGGTACTGCAACCCGTGGAAATGCGGTTGCAACTTAAAAAAGCCATCAATAATTGTTCGCTAATAAATGATAGTTACAGCAATGATTTGAGCAGCCTCAGAATTGCCCTCGACTTTTTGCACCAACAATCTGGCATACAACCAACAACAGTTATCCTTTCAGATTTAGGAGAGGTTTTTAGTTCGGATGAGCAGTATAAGAAAGTGTTGCAATCTTTGATACAACACAAGATTAATAAATTTATAGGCATCGGGCCGCGCTTGGGTGCCTTACAAGCTGATTTCAAACAAGCTCTTCCGCAATCTTTCTTTTATCCTTCTGTTGAAGATTTTTTAAAGGTTTTTACAAATATTAGATTCAGGGATGAAGTTATCCTATTGAAAGGTGCGCGCTCATTTGAGTTCGAGCAGATTAATTTGTTGTTTGAACAAAAGATACATCAAACAGTATTGGAAGTTAACCTGACTGCCATGGCGCATAATCTCAAAGAATACCAGCATTACTTACAACCTGGCACTAAAGTAATGGCAATGGTAAAAGCATTTAGTTATGGCAGCGGTAGTGCGGAGGTGGCGAGTGTGCTCCAGTTCCATAAAGTCGATTACCTGGCTGTAGCATATGCAGACGAAGGTGTAGAGCTTCGCAAATCAGGAATAAATATGCCCGTAATGGTTATGAATCCTGAAACAATTACTTTTCAGTCTCTTGTCGATTATAACCTTGAGCCCGAGATGTATTCTTTTGCTATATTGAAGGAATTCAATGAATATCTTGAAAATGAGGGATTGCAGCAATTTCCTGTCCATATAAAAATTGATACCGGTATGCATCGTCTCGGCTTTGAAGAAGGTGATTTTAATGATCTCGGCAGCTTCCTGAAAGCGAATCCAAGACTTGTCGTTAAGAGTGTTTTTAGTCATTTAGTGGCAAGTGAAAGTTCCACTCATGATGAGTTTACGAAAATGCAGGTGCAGCAGTTTACGGTTGCGTGCGAGGTTATAAAAAATGCAACGGGATATTCTTTTATCAGGCACATTTCTAATTCAGCAGCTATTTTCCGCCATCCGCAATTTCACTTTGATATGGTAAGATTGGGTATTGGTCTATACGGAGTTGATAGCATTGCGGAAAGCCAATTATCACTGCATCCGGTGGCGACCTTGCGGTCAACGATAGCGCAAATCAGGAAAGTAAAAAAGGGAGATACAGTTGGTTACAGTCGTAAAGGTATTATGCAGAGAGATAGCCTTATTGCAACCATTAGGATTGGATACGCCGATGGATTTAACCGCCGGCTTGGAAACGGAGTTGGACAGGTATATTTAAAAGGAAAACTTGCGCCCGTTGTTGGAAACGTTTGCATGGACATGACTATGTTAGACATTACAGCTATAGAAAATGTGGCTGAAGGAGACGTCGTGGAAATATTTGGCGCTAATCTTCCTGTAGAACAAGTCGCAAAATGGTGTGAAACCATTCCTTATGAAATAATGACGAGCGTAAGCCAACGCGTAAAGCGGGAATATTATGAAGAATAATTCTTTTTAAAGGCTTTGGAATTATAGTACGCATCCTCGAATCTCTTGCTTATCGTACAAGAACTTTTAACCACATTAAGGCATTAATCAGAATTTTGTTGAAAAAAGTGTATAAATGGTTTAATTGTTATTAAACCGTGCTTTATTATCAAAAATTGTTATAACCAATATAATTCCCCATAATGTGAATTGGGTTTTACTATCTTTGGCCGAAAATTTTTTACTGTGAAGTCACGGAACATTGTTTTGCTAATTCTTTTAATCTTAATAATAGACCAATCTATTAAATTTTATATAAAAACAAATTTTTATATAGGTCATGAAGTAAAAGTTTTAGGAATGAATTGGTTTCGTCTTCATTTTGTTGAAAATGAAGGTATGGCATGGGGATGGAAAATGGGAGGAGACTGGGGGAAAGTAGCGCTGACGCTTTTTCGCCTTATTGCTGTTATTGCAGGTGTTTTTATCATTCGTGATTTTATCCGGAAAAAATATCATCCTGGTTTTATTTATTGCAGTGCCTTAATTTTTGCAGGTGCTTTGGGTAATTTAATTGACAGTATGTTTTATGGTCTTATTTTCAACGATAGTGATCCCTACGTTCAGAATATAGCAAAATTATTTCCAAAGGGTGGAGGATATGCAGGTTTTCTGCATGGAAAAGTTGTAGACATGTTTTATTTTCCAATAATTACCAATACCAGGTTTCCTTCCTGGTTTCCTTTTTGGAACGGCCAGGAATTCGAATTTTTCAGACCGGTATTTAATATTGCTGACGCCTCAATATCTATCGGCGTAATTGCAATTCTCTTATTTCAAAATCGCTTTTTTAAAAAGCATAACGAACAAAAAAACCTGTCTACTGAAAGTAGTATACAGGTTGATGATAATGTTACGGTGATTTAAATTGGAAGCTTGCTACTTCAGCTATTACTAAACTTCTTCGGCTATTTAATTTTATCGAAGGCTTGGGTCATCAAAGGTGTCGCCTTGTTTTATATCTCCCGTTTCATAACCTTTTTTAAACCAATACATTCTTTGCGCAGAAGTTCCATGTGTAAAAGCATCGGGTACTACACGGCCTTGAGTTTCCTCTTGCAGGCGATCGTCTCCAATTGCGTTTGCAGCTCTTAGCGCTTCTTCAATATCGCCGGGTTGTAATATATTTTTCATTTTTTGGGCATGATTTGCCCATACCCCTGCAAGGAAATCAGCCTGCAGTTCTAATTTTACTGATAGCTTATTGCCCTCCCTCTCGCCTGCTTGTTGTTGCAATGCCCGCACTTTATCTGAAGTACCTAACAAATTTTGTATATGATGCCCTACCTCATGCGCCACGACATAAGCCATGGCAAAATCTCCGGGAGCACCAAACCTTTCCTTAAGCTCTCTGAAAAATGATAGGTCTATATATACTTTTTCATCTCCGGGACAGTAAAATGGACCAGTTGCAGCACTTGCAGAGCCACACGCTGACTGTACAGCATCAGAAAATAAAACGAGTTTAGGTTGCTGATAATTTTTCATCAGGTCTCCCCATACATCTTCCGTGTCATGCAACACAACCGAGACAAACTGGGCTAAAGTGTCATCTGCCGGATTTTGTTGTGGATCATATTGTTTGCCTTGCTCCGCATGCTGACCTGGTAAAAGAACAGGGGCATCAGAAGGGTTACCACCCAACAGCATATAAAGAAGGCCTATTATAAGCCCGCCAATACCGCCCCCCACGGCAAGACCACCACCTGAAATACCACGACGATCTTCAACATTTGAACTTCCTTCCCTGCCACGCCAAAGCATAATTAATCGTTTTAATTTAATGAATAATAACTGCAAAGTTTCGTTCAATTGTTATGCCACGTCATTTTTTAGAAAATTCCTTTTAAAAATGTATGACGCCTGACGTTTTGCCTTTTTGATATTGCGAACTATTAGTATACAACGTTTTCCTTACATCATTATAGGTCTGACAAATCCACAAGTCGGGGACAATTATATCATATTTGACTGCTAACCACTTTGCAAGCTTCCAAATAAAAGAAGAGGCAACAACTGCATTTCTGTTTTCTAATAAATACTCTAAATTGTTTTGCCTTGCATCAGCCAACAAAATACAATATTTAAAATATGGATGTTGTTGCAAAACTTGTATAAACCTTTCTTTATTATCGATTACATGAATACGGGAAGCATATTTGTTTTCTGACAAAAAAGTATAGCGCAGTCCACTTTCTGTTTCATAGGGATGTTGTTTAAAACTGATTACCTCCTGGTTGCTCAATGGTTGACTGTTGAACTTTTTTATAAACATAACGGGCTGTTTATATGTCTCGAAACTTAGAAGAATTATTAGCATAATATTTAAAACAAAAGAAAAATAACAAGCACCACGAACTAACCAGCCAAAATAGGAATGAGTCACCGCAGCTTTTAATTTAGCAGCCAACGAGGGAGATTTATCATAGGCTTCTGCCGCTAAGTATACCATAACGAGTATGACCGGGAAAATAAATCTCTCTTCTTTGTGCCCGACTAAACTGTGTGCAACAATAAAAAAGAGACTGCCTAAAGCATAAGGATTTTTATAAATAGTAAGGCCCTTTACAAATAATAAAAACAAAAGAAAGCTGGCAAAGGGAATTGCTGCCAGCATAAGCAAAACGATATATGTCCACCAGGGTGAAATTCCAAATGAATTGGCTTTTCCTTCTATTATATTAACATAAAAGTAGCGGTACGGTGTAAATACCCACTGACCATAATACAACTTGTCCAGAACAATATTAAACGCAATACCCGCTACAAAACCCGAAAATACAATACCTGCTTTTTTCCATTCTTTTTTATAGTTTATAAAAAACCAGATCGCCAAACCTATAAGTGCAAAAATTATTTGAAACCGGCAATAAAAAGAAATAGAAAAAATAATTCCTGTTAAGAATAAAAAGAATGCGTTTAAATAGTTACTGTGTTTAGCTAATAACTTCTCAAGGATTATAACACCTGAAATCCAGAAAAAAGCACTGACAACCTCAGCCGAAAACCGGCATCTCAGATAAGGCACAAGCCAAAAAAAATTATTTACCCATAATAATTTTACCAGGAATTGTTTGGTTTTAAAGTTATCAACAATGAGATAATTGCTTACGGTAAAAAAAGCTACCCCTGTTAGTGTACTCAGTATTGATACAATTAAAAATCTGTCTTGAATGCCGATAGCTGTTAAACATTTATAAAGCAAGGCAAAAAAATGTATTTGGAGAGTCGGGCGAATTTTGGCCGCATATTCCCATGGTAAATTTGCAACAGGAGCGATATTATATTTGTATGCAGCAAATTCAACAATCTGAAAGTATTCATCAGAATGGTAAAAAAACGAATTCCACCCAGTAAATACCTGGATGATAAAACCAGCGAATAAAGGAATATAAATAGATTTGCTTGTACGCATCTACCAGGTAAGTGTTGGCGACTTCATGTCATCCATTGAATTTAAAGGAAGCACAGAACAAGATATTAATAAAAAATTAATTTGTATAATTAATATTAATATAGAAAGAATTATTGCTCACTTTTAATCACCTTTTGCCTTTTCCCTTCCCATCCCTTACCTTTGCAGCCGACTAAACAACGTTATTACTTTTTTATATTATAAGTAGTATTCCAATTTGGAATTTTACCAGATAAAATATCTAAACTGACAACATGAGTGGACAATTAAAAGAGGTTCGTAACAGGATTAAGAGTGTTCAAAGCACCCAGCAGATTACCAAAGCTATGAAAATGGTAAGTGCTGCAAAGTTGCGCCGTGCCCAGGATGCTATCACCCAAATGCGCCCTTATGCTAAAAAACTGCAGGAAATGTTAAGCAACATTGTAAGCAGTGTTGAGGGTGAGGTTGGTGGAAGCCTGGCTACAGAAAGAGCTAAAGAGCGTATTCTTTTAATTGTTATCACGAGTGACCGCGGCTTAGCAGGTGGTTATAATGCCAACATCATAAAACTTGCAAAAGAAACAATTGCTACAAAATACGCCGATCAAAATAAAAAGGGTAACGTCACTATCTGGAATATTGGCAAAAAAGGCTACGAAAGTTTAAGCAAATCAAATTATAAAACAAATGCAGATTATAAAGACGTATTTCTAAACCTGCATTTTGAGACCGTTCAGGCAGCGTCACAAGCGGCTGTAAAAGCATTTGAAAATAAAGAATTCGACGTCGTGGAGTTAGTATACAGTGAATTTAAAAATGCCGCAACACAAAAATTTGTTCTTGAAAGATTTTTACCAATTCCCAAAGTTGAAAGAAAGGAAGGACTGAAAAAAGCCGATTTTATATTTGAACCTGCAAAGGAACAGTTGATTGCAGAGCTAATGCCTAAAATACTTAACACACAATTGTATAAAGCAGTATTAGACGCTCACGCAAGTGAGCATGGCGCTCGTATGACCGCAATGGATAAAGCAAGTGAAAATGCGAATGAGCTTCTAAAAGCATTAAAAATATCTTATAACCGTGCTCGCCAGGCAGCTATCACTACTGAGCTTACAGAGATTGTAAGTGGAGCAGCAGCCTTAAACGGGTAAGACAGAAACTAAAAAAGTTAAAAATTACTTACATCAATTAATATTCAAGCCCTTGAGGGTTTGAGGTATGGAACTTTCACAAATTATTCCTCATATCGAAGCATTGATTTTCGCCAGCGACAAACCGCTGACAACATTAGATATTGTTGAGCTTATCAATAATGCTTTTGCTTTTTTGGAAGAAAGAATATCTCTTGATCAGGTTGAGGCGTCAGTTGACGGTATACGCGAAAAATATAGTACTGATTTTTATCCATTCGAGGTAAGAGAAAGTGGTGGCGGATGGCAGTTTTTAACTAAAAAAGTCTTTCATAAAACAATTGCACAGTTAAACGGAGACAAATTTTTAAAACGCCTTTCTAATGCAGCTTTAGAGACCCTTGCTATCATTGCATATAAACAACCTATAACAAAAGGTGAAGTAGAGGCTATACGCGGCGTAAACAGTGATTACTCTATTCAAAAATTATTAGAAAAGGACTTGATAATCATTTCCGGACGCAATGAAGAACTTCCGGGTAAGCCGCTTGTATATTCTACCTCTAAATCCTTTATGGATTATTTTGGCATAAATTCTACTGATGACCTTCCTAAAATAAAAGAAGTGCTTGCAGAACAATCTGTTACGCAGGGAACTTTAATACACGATGCTGTAAATAGTCATGGCGAGGACGAAGAATTATCTGAAGGTAACGTAACAGAAGATTCTCGAAAAGAAGAAGCTACTGAAGATGCAACTTCGAGTTTAATTGTGGGTGATAACGGAGAACTTATTGAGCAGCAAGAAAATATTACAAATGAAGAATCATTGGAGAATGAAATTGCAGCAGATGAAGTTTCTGATAAATCAACTTCAGCCGACCAAGAAATAAAACCAGAAGATGAAAATAAGGGCAATGAAAGTTCTGACCCCTTGCCTGGAGACGCAAAAGATGAATAATAACTTCTATTTACTTTTCCCCTGATTTTTTTCCCGCTATTTTTGCAACCTTATGCCTGAACAACTATCTCGTAAACAACTAATTAATATTGCCACCGATTTTGGCACACCTGTATATATTTACCATGCAGAAAAAATTGCAGAGCAATATCATAAGCTAAAACATGCTTTTAAAAAATGCGACTCAAGATTCTTTTATGCATGCAAGTCACTAACAAACATTAATATCCTTAAATGGATGAAACAAATTGGTACTTCCCTTGATTGTGTTAGTATCAACGAAGTAATGCTGGGTTTGAAAGCAGGTTTTGAGCCCCAAGAAATTTTGTTTACACCCAATTGTGTAGATTTTGAAGAAATAGAAGCAGGAAAAAACCTTGGTGTTATTGTAAACATAGACAATATATCTATTCTGGAACAGTTTGGCAATCGCTATGGCAATTCTTATCCTGTTTGCATCCGATTGAACCCGCATATTATGGCGGGTGGCAATTATAAGATTTCGACCGGACATGTCGATAGCAAATTTGGTATTTCCATTCATCAGCTTCGTCATATTGAGCGCCTCGTTAAATCCACCAACCTAAACGTTACAGGTTTGCACATGCACACAGGCAGCGAAATAAAAGATGTAAATGTGTTTTTGCAAGGCCTGGAAGTGATGTTTGAAATAGCCCGTCATTTTGATAATCTTGAATTTATTGATCTCGGAAGCGGTTTCAAAGTTCCTTATCAGGAAGGTGACACTGAAACAGATGTAAATCAGTTAGGCGAAAAAGTTGCTGAAGCTTTTGAAGAATTTGAAAAAGAAACAGGCAAAAATCTGCAGATATGGTTCGAGCCGGGAAAGTATCTTGTAAGTGAAGCCGGTTATTTTGTGGTAAAAGCAAACGTAGTTAAGCAAACAACTGCGACAGTTTTTGCGGGTGTAAATAGTGGCTTCAACCATCTCATCCGGCCTATGTTTTACGATTCGTTTCATCGCATCGAAAACATCAGCAACCCAAAAGGTGCTGAAAGAATATATACTGTGGTCGGCAACATTTGTGAGACAGACACTTTTGCGTGGGATAGAAAGCTAAATGAAGTTCGTGAAGGAGATTTTCTTGTTTTCTACAATGCAGGGGCTTATGGATTTGAAATGTCTAGCAATTTCAACTCGCGGTTAAAGCCGGCGGAAGTGCTGGTAAAAGGCGGTGAAGCAAAGCTTATTCGAAGCAGAGATGTTTTTGAAGACCTGCTAAGAAACCAGATCGAAGTATTATAACGCTTAATATCAAAACCACATGTTTATGTGGTTTTTTAATTTAAAAATGTGGCTTAATCTTGTATCAATTATAGAAGAGTTTTAGGGGGATTCTAAAAAGTTGCAGTTTCTACTGCAACTTTTTTTATAACTCCAGGTCAACCAAACATTTATATGCTTTTAAAATAAAATATTTGATTTTCGTCATCATCAAATCACTTGAGCTTTTCGTTTTGAAAGTCTTACAAAAAGTCGCGAATAGTAATTATATTCCTTCTATGTTATTGTCAGATTTTTTTATTAAGAAGCTACCGATAAAATTACAAATATGAAAATCTGCATCAGTATAATTTGTTGCTGCAGCAGCTGCTACGACATTTTATTTCTGCCGCCTTTGTTACTCACGCTTTTTCTTTAAATCATATTTATAATAGTCCTTGTAGCTTTTCTTTCACATAAAAGCACCCGCGGTTTCCCTAACTTTGCACACTTTTTACAATATACCGAGCTTTGACAATTATGAAAGTAAAATACAAAGAGTTTTCAGGTTTAAACCTTCCCGCAATAGAAAAAGAGATTTTAACTAAGTGGGAAGAAAATGATGCTTTCGAAAAAAGTGTGATGTTAAGAGAAGGAGCAACCCCGTTCGTCTTTTACGAAGGTCCTCCCAGTGCCAATGGCATGCCCGGTATTCATCACGTTATTTCACGTACACTTAAAGACTTGGTTTGCCGGTATAAAACAATGCAAGGCTTCCAGGTAAAACGAAAAGGCGGCTGGGATACCCATGGCCTGCCTGTTGAGCTGGGAGTAGAAAAAATGTTAGGAATCACTAAGGAAGACATCGGCAAAAAAATCTCTGTTGCCGAGTACAATGAGACCTGCAGAAAAGAAGTATTAAAATACAAAGACAAGTGGGATGAGATTACTACAAAAATGGGGTATTGGGTTGACTTAAATGACCCTTATATCACCTTTGATAATAAATATATAGAAACTTTATGGTGGTTGCTAAAGCGATTGTACGATAAAGGATTGTTATACGAAAGCGTTAGCATACAGCCTTATAGCCCGGCTGCAGGGACAGGCTTAAGTTCTCATGAACTTAACCAGCCGGGCACTTATAAAAATGTAAAAGACACTTCGGCGGTGGCCATGTTTAAGGCAGTAGAAAATGAAAAAAGCCAGTTTCTTTTTAATTCTGTTATCAACCAGCCTTCACCCGATATTTACTTCCTCGCCTGGACAACCACACCATGGACTCTGCCATCAAACCTCGGCCTGACGGCCGGACCGAATATTGATTATGTTTTGGTAAAGACGTATAATCCTTATACCCATCTTCCGGTAAATGTTATTCTTGCAAAAGCGTTAATTAGCAAGTATTTTAAACCTGAAGGAGAAAACGGAGAATTTGAAAATTATACAGAAAATAATAAAATCTTACCATGGAAAATATTAGCTGAATTCAAAGGTTCTGAATTAGAGGGAATTCAGTATGAGCAGCTCCTCTCCTACCCTGCAAACAGCCTTAAAAATATTTTGCCTTTGGCAGATGAAGTGCCTGAACCATTCAGGGTACTTTTAGCAGATTTTGTAACAACTGAAGATGGTACAGGTATCGTACACACTGCTCCTGCATTTGGTGCTGATGACTATAAAGTTGGCAAAAAGTATAATATTGGCATTCTCACTATGGTTGACCGCCAGGGCAAGTTTGTAGACGGACTTGGAGAATTCAGCAACCGTTTTGTAAAAAATTACAAGGACGAAAAAGGGTATGAAGATGTTAATGTAGATATATCAGTAAAGCTAAAAAAAGAAAATAAGGCTTTTAAAGTTGAAAAATACGAACATAGCTATCCCCATTGCTGGCGTACCGATAAGCCAATTCTCTATTATCCTTTAGATGCATGGTTTATAAAAACCACCGCTTTAAAAGACAGGATGGTTGAATTAAATAAGACGATCAACTGGAAACCAAAATCAACCGGTGAAGGGCGTTTTGGCAACTGGCTTGAAAATATGGTAGACTGGAATCTAAGTCGTAGCCGTTATTGGGGAACGCCTTTACCTGTCTGGAAAACAGCTGATGGAAGCGAAGAAAAATGCATCGGTAGCATTGAAGAACTGATATCGGCAGCAGAAGAAGCAAAAAAATTACTGGGTGAAGCTGTTAATCAGCATTTGTCAACCGCAGACTTAGATCTGCATAAGCCTTTTGTTGATGAGATCGTGCTTGTAAGTGAAAGCGGAAAGCCTATGAAACGAGTGCCCGATTTAGTTGACGTTTGGTTTGACAGCGGCGCAATGCCTTATGCTCAATTGCATTATCCTTTTGAAAATAAAGATCTGATTGATGCGGGCAAAGCTTTCCCTGCTGATTTTATAGCTGAAGGCGTAGACCAGACACGCGGATGGTTTTATACTTTACATGCCCTTTGTGTATTATTATTTGACAGTGTTGCTTACAAAACCGTAGTGTCAAATGGGCTGGTTCTCGATAAGAATGGCAACAAGATGAGTAAGCGCCTGGGCAATGTGGTAGATCCGTTTCAGACAATTGAAAAATTTGGAGCAGATGCCACCCGCTGGTACCTCATCACCAACGCCAGCCCCTGGGATAATTTGAAATTTGATATCGGCGGTATACAGGAAGTACAACGTAAATTTTTCGGCACCTTATACAACACGTACCAGTTTTTTGCGCTTTATAGCAACCTTGACGGGTTTGCATTTAAAGAAGCATATATACCGTTAGATCAACGGCCTGAAATTGACCGTTGGATCTTGTCTTCTCTAAACAGCCTGGTGATACGAGTTACCGAAAGTATGAATGATTATGAACCGACACAGGCGGGCAGAGCTATTGAAGAATTTGTAGATGAGCATTTAAGTAACTGGTATGTACGTCTCTGTCGTCGCCGTTTCTGGAAAGGTGAATACGGGCAGGATAAAATTTGTGCGTATCAAACGTTATACGAATGCCTGGAAACGGTTGTAAGATTAATGGCACCAATTTCACCTTTTTTCAGTGATGCAGTTTTTCATAATCTCAATGCAGTAACCGGTCGTTTTAATGTTGAGAGTGTTCACCATACTGATTTTCCAAAAGAAAACAAAGCAGCGGTTGATACATTACTCGAAGAAAGAATGCAACTGGCACAAGATGCTTCTTCCTTAATATTAAGCATCCGCAAAAAAGTAAATATTAAAGTTCGCCAGCCTCTGCAAAAAGTACTTATACCCGTGCTAAATCCACAGATGAAAGAGCAACTTTTAAAGGTTGAGGATTTAATTAAAAGCGAAGTAAATGTAAAAGAAATTGAATATATAACCGAAACGGAGGGATTTATTAATAAAAAAATAAAGCCCAATTTTATTGCATTAGGGAAAAAACTGGGGTCAAAAATGAAAGCTGTCACCGCAGCGTTAACAGCTTTTACACAAAACGACATTTCTAAATTTGAAAAAGAAGGAAATTTTATTTTGCAGATTAATGGTGAACCTTTAACTTTAAATTTAACAGAAGTAGAAATTTCCGCAGAAGATATTCCAGGGTGGAGTGTGGCATCTAAAGGGAGTTTGACAGTGGCCCTCGACATTACAGTTTCTGACCAGTTGAGAAAAGAAGGGGAAGCGCGCGAGTTTGTAAATCGTATCCAAAATTTAAGAAAAGACAGTGGTTTTGAAGTTACTGACCGAATTAACATTAATATAGAGGAAAATGAACGGCTGGTAAATTCAATAAATGAATATAAAAACTATATTTGCGCCGAAATTTTGGCAGATTCTATTGATTTTGTACCGCAAATACTGGATGGAGGAACTGAAATAGAAATAAATGATATTCCGTTACATGTTAGTGTAATTAAAAAATCATAATATAATGGCTGCAAAAAAACCTTTAAAAGGAGCAAAGCCTGCTTCTGATGCCAGTGAATTTTTAAAAAAAGCTGGAACAACAAAAGTTACCTCTGGAAAAAGGGAACCTGTAGTGCCATTAAAACCAACAAAACAAACATTTGACAAGCAGGAAAATAAGTTAGCAACACGTACAAAATCTGAGTTTGTTGCAGATAAATTTACTAAATCAACGACCGGAGAATCTAGAGAAACAGATTTAGACAAACCGGTTACTAAAAAATCGAAAGCCCCAGTGAAAAAAACACCAATAGAAAATTCGAAGGATAGCAAAGAAGTCGCTTCAACAAAAAAAGAAGTATCTGAAAAAAAGTCTAAAGCAACTGTTGAGGTAGAAAAAGAAATAAAAACTCCCAAAGCATCTTCAAAGGCTGCAAAATCAGCAGAAAATAACCATGTGGTTATTCCAAAAACATCTACAGATAAAAAAGTAGATTATGAACCTGATTTTATGAAAAGTGTTTTAGACACTCCAGCCTCTGCTCCAGCTAATCCCACTATGCGGTATAGCGATGCGGAATTACAGGAGTTTAGAGATCTGATTGGAAAAAAATTAGATGCTGCAAAAAAAGAGCTGGCATACCTTCAGGGTCTGATAACACGCCGTGATGAAATGGGAGGAGATGAGACAGACAATCGGTACATGACCATGGAAGATGGTGGAATGAGTATGGAAAGGGAACAACTGAGCCAAATGGCAAGCCGCCAGATCACTTTTATCGATCATCTTGAAAAAGCCCTTATGCGTATTGAAAACAAGACGTATGGTATTTGTCGTGTTACTGGTAAGCTCATAGATAAAGCGCGCCTCCGTGCCGTACCACATGCCACCTTGAGCATGGAAGCTAAAATGGGAACTACAAAATAATCAAAAAAATTGTTTCAGCATCGAAGACGTTTACATTATCAATGAAAAACTCCCTCAATAAAGGGAGTTTTTCATTTTCAACCTTAAAAGAACGAGTTAAAGCTGCTTCAATAATTTATTTCCAAAATTTTCGTAATCTGCATTTTTTGCTTCTTTAGCAAGCTCAATTGTTTTCATCGCACTTGCTTTTGCACCAGCCTTGTCTCCCATGTCTTTCTGAATTCTTGCTTTTTGTAAATACATAAAATACGCTTTCGGGTTTTCAGCTATTGCCTTATCAATATACTCTAAAGCCTTTTGATAGTTTTTGTCATACTCATAATAAAAAGTTGCGGCTTGGCTGTAAGGTTTTTTGTCGCCTTGTAGAGCTGCTTCTAATTGAGTGCGGATACGGTCTTTTATATTGGTTGTAATGGGAACAGCTACATCACTATTACCCCACCTTAAATGCAGTTCGCAGCTTTCATTTTTTACATTTGCAAACTGCATTGTAAAAGTTTCAATTTTTTCTTTAATAGTAGTAACAGGTGCTTTCAAACGAACAACATCGTCACTTTCTTTAAAACCCTCTGAACCGGGATACGCTGTGCCTTTACTGAAAACAACATCCCATTGCCCCTGGTTTGGAACAGTATAAATGACATAACTTCCAGAGTCAAGGTTTTTTCCGCCAATAGTAACATTGTCTGAAAAATGGATTTTTGTCGCTGCATTTGCGCCTGTTCTCCAAGGCCTACCATAAGGAGCAAGCTCACTGCCGGCACCAAAAACCTGGCGACCTTTTATGCCGGGACGGCTGTAAGTTAATTCTATTTTACCCATACCAAAATCCTGTATAATTGTCTGGGTAGTGCTGGGAGCTGGCATTGTTACCTGGGCATTTGCGGTAGCGGCAAATAACGCAACAGAAGTAAAAACAATTGAAAATACTTTTTTCATAAATCTAATTTCTGCAAACGTACAGCAAGAAGTATAAAAACGTGATATTATAATGCGAGTAATTATAAGGTTGTTTTCAACAAGAAAAAAGCGGTATATGAAAAGTAGTTTTAAATAAGACTATTCTTACTTCTGGCAATACAAGTTTCACCATCAATTAAAAATAAATTCATCGAATGAATATATTTTATTTAAGTTTGTTAAAATAAAAATTTAGACAAGGCTAAATAGAAATCAATGAAATATCTCTTCTTAAGCTTTTTAGTATTGTTGACAGCTTTCGTTACTCCGGCTCAGCAGACAGTACCAATAAAAGAAAACACTTTACAAGGAAAGGTTACATCGAACGGCCGCCCCTTATCTAACGTCACTGTTATTGAAGAAAGCAATAGAAAAGGGGCGATTACAAATGCGGAAGGGTTGTTTATTTTAAAAAATATACCACCTGGTAAAATAAAACTTCATCTTTCAAGAATCGGCTACGTGCACCAGGTAAAAGAAGTTGTGATTAAAGAAGGTGAAAACCTTGACAGCATTGATGTAAAGCCAGCCGAAACTGTAATGGAAGAAGTTGTGGTTAGCGGAACAATGAAGGCCATCTCAAAAATGGAAAGCCCGATTCCAGTTGAAGTATATTCCCCGGTATTATTTAAAAAAAATCCTTCGCCCAATATATTTGAAAGCCTTCAAATGGTCAATGGTATTCAACCACAGCTTAATTGCAGTGTATGCAACACTGGAGATATACATATAAATGGAATGGAAGGACCGTACACTATGATTCTGATCGATGGCATGCCAATAGTAAGTAGCTTATCAACAGTGTATGGTTTAGCAGGTATACCAAATAGTATGGTAAAAAGAATTGAAGTGGTAAAAGGCCCCGCCTCAACATTATATGGAAGTGAAGCTATAGGAGGGTTAATAAATATTATTACTAAAGACCCGTTAACTGCAGACAAATATAAAACAGATATATCGGTAACCAGCATTGGAGAGTATAATGTAGATGTAAATACAAAGCTTAAAAGCGGTGATAATGTCTCCATTTTGGGGATGAACTATTTTAACTATTGGAGGAAAAGGGATATTAACCATGACAACTTTACGGATGTAACACTACAAAACCGCTTTTCATTATTTAATAAATGGAACTTCAAAAGGAAGAATAATAAGTTGTTTACCCTGGCGTGGAGATATGTGTTTGAAAACCGCTGGGGCGGAGAATTAGAATGGAATAAAACCTATCGTGGCTCCGACAGTATCTACGGTGAAAGTATTTATACAAACCGTTATGAACTTATTGGGAATTACGAATTGGCAAAAAACTTATTTGTCGATTTTTCATACAATTACCATCACCAGGATAGTTATTATGGCATCACGTCTTACAACGCTTCACAACATGTGGCTTTTGGACAATTACGCTATAACAGAAATTTCAACAAGCACGAAGTTCTTTTTGGCATGCCTTTTCGATTCACCCGGTATGACGATAATTCTCCTGCAACTGCAAAAGCAGACGGCAAAAATCTTCCTTATGTAACTTATTTACCCGGTATTTTTATTCAAGACGAATGGAAATTTGATGAAAAGCTGACGACATTAATGGGAGTACGTTATGATTATAATAACAATCATGGCAGCATAATTACGCCGCGTATAAGCTTTAAATATTCTCGTGGTAAATTAAGCACCATAAGATTAAGTTCGGGCAACGGTTATCGTGTCGTAAATCTTTTTACCGAGGATCATGCAGCATTAACAGGTGCAAGAAAGGTTATAATAACTGAAACATTGAAGCCCGAAAAAAGCTGGAACATAAATCTCAATTACTCTGCTCAAATTAGTTTGCCAAAAGGGTTTGCCGTATTTGATGCAAGTGCTTTTTATACTTATTTCACAAATAAAATTGTGGGTGATTTCATTACGGACCCAACTAAAATTATTTATGAAAATTTAAAAGGTCATGCTATCTCAAAGGGAATTACAATAAACGCAGATCTGTCTTTTATCAACGGAATTAAAGCGAATGCAGGCATTACTTATATGGATGTTTATGAAATAGATATAAACATTTCGGGAAACAAAACAAAAGTACCTCAATTATTCGCTCCAAAATTTTCGGGCACATATGCTGTAAGCTATTCGATACCTAAAACAGGCTTATCGGTTGATTGGACAGGAAGAATAAATGGATCAATGTATTTGCCGGTACAACCAAAAGATTTCCGGCGGCAGAAATCGCCTCTGTATTGCATTATGAATTTGCAGCTAACAAAGACATTAAAAAAAAGCTGGGAAATATATGCAGGAATCAAAAATCTTCTAAACTTTGTTCCGGTTGATGTCTTTATTCATTCCGATGATCCATTCAACAAAGCAGGAGGAAAATACTTTGATAACAATGGAAATGCAAGAGCTGATACCAATCCCAATGGCTATACTTTTGACCCCAGTTATAATTATGCATCGGTACAGGGGGCAAAAGGATTTTTAGGCCTTCGATGGACAATAAAATAGGATTTAAAAAAAGTATTGTTAACTGACTAATTTAGAGCTTTAAATTCCATCTTTAAGATTATCAATAAACTAAAAGTGGATGACAGAAATGAATAAGCCTGAAGTATGGCTACGAGGCCCGGTTGCAAATATTCCTGTGCTGCTACAACCTGTTGCACACGCATTGTTGCAGGCAAGGGAAGAAGTAAATAAAATTCTTGTAAATTTCCCCGAAAACCATCTTTGGAGTAAACCTGCGGGTGTTGCATCAGTAGGTTTTCATTTACAACACTTGAAGGGGGTATTGGAGAGGTTATTCACCTATGCGCAGGGCCAGGCGCTTAATGAACAACAACTGAATGCACTTTCATTAGAAGGAAAGCCTGGAGAAAACAACATAATGCTTCAAGAGCTTGTACAATTATTTAACCAACAGGTTGATAAAGCCCTGGAACAACTACATTTTACAAACGAACAGATATTAAATGAGCCACGAGGTGTTGGAAGAGCAAAGCTTCCATCGACAGTATTAGGGCTATTGGTACATGCTGCCGAGCACACCATGAGGCATGTCGGACAATTATCTGTGACTGTGAGGGTTATTAAAAGCAGTCTTTAGATTTAGATTTAAGCAAACTCAATTTTTCCAAGCTGATGATGGCGTAAATACGATACAACCGGCAGTTTCAATTACATTTTTTGATGAAAAAATATTTAGACAAAGAATGCTTATTTTTTAATAAGCATTCTTCTCTCCTTTCAATACATTGAAAACTGTTAGAAATACAATTTTTATATCTAAAAGCAGGCTCCAGTTCTCGAGGTACCAGATATCGTAGTAGACCCTGTTTTTTATTTCTGAAGTCTCAGTAATTTCTCCCCTATAGCCATTTACCTGCGCCCAGCCAGTGATACCAGGTTTTGAAAAATGGCGTACCATGTATTGATCCACTATTTTAGAATAATCATCTGTATGTTTAATCATGTGAGGTCTCGGACCGACAATACTCATGTTACCAATTAAGACATTAATAAACTGAGGAAATTCATCAAGACTTGTACGCCTAAGAAACCTGCCAATCTTAGTAACCCTGTCGTCATTTTTAGTAGCTTGCTGCAAATCGGCATTTTTATTAATTTTCATGCTTCTAAACTTATAGCATAAAAAGCTTTTTTTATTTTTTCCGGTACGAAACTGCGAAAAGAAAACCGGCCCTGGAGACTCAATAAAAATAAGTAAACTGAGTAGCGGAATTAGCCAGGAAAGAATAAACAGAATAACAAAAGAACTCATAACAATATCAAAAATTCTCTTTTTTACCCTATTATTAAAATCGTCTAATGCTACACTCCTTACCGTTAATATAGGCATATCGTTGAGATACGAGACAAAAAAGGGTCCTTTGATAAAAACAGAGAAGTCAGGTACAATTCTAAACCTGATACATTCATGTTCTGCCTGTTGTATTATTGTGTACAGCTGAGAATTTTGTTCAGGAGTTATAGAAGAAAATATTTCATCTACCTTATGGTGCTTGGATATCTCTACTGTTGATTTAATATCGCTTAGTATCGGATAATGAGAAAGCTCGGTTACATTATCTTCATTTTCTGTAAAACCTACAATTTCTGTATTAATCCCTTCCTGTTCTAAATAAGAAGCTAATTTTTTAGCGGTGTTATTATAACCAATAATAAGAATGCGTTTTACATATTTATTTCCTTTTTTAACATACAATTTTAAACCTATATAGGCAAAACGATTAAGAACAAGACCGAAGCCAAAGGCAAAAATCAATGAAAATATAAATAACCTGGAGAGTAAAAATTGCCCGGTAAAGAATTCATATAAAATTAAAAAGGAAAACCAAAAAAGATAAACTTTGATTGTTCTGCCAAAAAAAAGCTCAAAAGATAGTATTGTCTTTTCTCCATATATACCACCTAACCAAACGCATATTATCCAAATAACGTTTATCCATATCCAATATTGAAAATAATAATTTAAGTATTCATTAGGTATTCGGTCTCTGAAAAATAAGTGAGATATAATAAAAACAAGATTTAGCATTGCTATATCCAAACCGAAAAGTGTTGTCTGCAGGAAACGTAAAAATTGCTTGTTCATGGTTTTTAAAAGAATTCTGCTGCGATATTAATGATTTTAGATGAACTGGTTCTATCAAAGGTTGCAATGCAGAGGTGGACTGTTTAGATAAATAGTAATATGGCAGCAAATTTCCCAATGTTCTTATACAATACAAACAAATATTAATAATTAAAAAACAACTACAAAAAATCTCAAACTTCGGGTAATAAAAATCAATCTTAATATATATTTCTATAAGATCGTAATATGCCCAGATAAAATTTTATACTGCTGCTCCTTCAACCTTTCCAACACCTTATCTATTTGAAACTGTCGTTGTTTATTCGGGCGGCGTACAACTAATAAGACGATCGACTGCAGGTGTTTATTTATAGAGGCACTTGATTTCAATTATGACAAGAATCAATAGACCCCACTTTTGGCAGGGTCTATATCTTGAATAGGCAGTTAGTGTTGGTTATTTAAACTATAAATAACTGTAAAAAAGAAAAAACTAAACTTTATAACACTTAAACAGACAGAAAAGGTGGAAAAAAAGCTGCATGAAAATTATTTTTTTTAAAGCAATTATCCAATGCTGCTATAAAGAAGGAAGATACGTGCTGGCAACAAATTCCTCCGTCTTATAATTTTCGTAAATCGCTTTATTTAGCGTTCCTATATCTTTCTAATATTGACTGATTCTAGAAATTAGAAGAAATAACTTATTTCTAATTCTATATTTGCGCCAATTAATTTATAAAACACATATGGCGTCAACTAAAATTACAGTAAACAACAACGGTTCTTTATTAGTAGAAGGTGATTTTGAAATTGTAGATAAAAACGGAAATATTTATGACCTGGGCGGAAGGGAAAAAGTTTCCATCTGTCGTTGTGGCCTTTCTAAAAATAAGCCTTTTTGCGATGCTTCTCATAAGGGCCATTTTGAACATGAGGCCATTGCCTTTGCTCTGCCCCCAAAAAAAGTTAGCTAAAGATCGAATCGCAAGGAGGATTAAGCTGCTTCTTCCTCCTTTTGCATCATCAGGTAAGCCTTAATGAAGCCATCCAGTTCTCCATCCATCACTGGTTGCACGTTACCCACTTCATAATCGGTTCTATGGTCTTTGATCATTTTGTACGGGTGGAAAACATACGAGCGTATCTGGCTGCCCCACTCTATTTTTTTCTTACTGGCATTGTTGGCATTTTTAATCTCTTCACGTTTGCGCATTTCTTCTTCATGCAGCCGGCTTTTAAGCATTTTCATAGCCTTCTCACGGTTCTCACCCTGTGTTCTTGCCTGTTGACACTCCACTATAATTCCAGAGGGCTTGTGTGTTAAGCGAACAGCTGTTTCAACTTTGTTTACATTTTGTCCGCCTGCTCCTCCACTTCTAAAGAAAGCCCATTCCACATCTGCGGGATTTACTTCAATTTCGATTGTATCATCAATCAAGGGATAAACATAAACACTGGCAAAGGAAGTGTGCCGACGCGCGTTACTATCAAATGGAGAAATGCGAACAAGTCTATGCACACCACTTTCTGCTCTTAAAAACCCGTAAGCAAACGGACCCTCAAACTGAAGTGTGGCACTCTTAATACCCGCTCCATCACCTTCCTGCAGGTCGAGCTCGGTTACGTTCCAGCCTTGTTTCTGCCCATACATCCTGTACATACGCATAAGCATTTCTGCCCAGTCCTGGCTTTCTGTTCCGCCTGCCCCTGGGTTAATCTGCATAACGGCAGTAAGCTCATCTTCGGGCTGGTTAAGTGTGCTTTTAAACTCTGCTTCTTCTATAGCTGCAATAGCGTGATCGTATGCTTCCTTTGCCTCCTCTTCAGTAGCCTCCCCCCCTTTCCAAAAATCAAACAGCACAGCAAAGTCTTCAACCGCTGTTTCTACTGCATGGTACAGCTTTGTCCAAAACTCATTTAGTTTAATTTCTTTAAGAATGCCGGTGGCTCTTTCATTATCATCCCAAAATCCCGGCGAAAGCGAAAGTTGCTTATCATTATCTATTTTAGCCTGACGATTATCGACGTCAAAGAAACCTCCTTAGGACAACTACGCGGTCCCTCATTTCCTTAATTTGTTCCTGTGTCATAGGTTGCAAAAGTAAGGGAAAATTATTTGAAGGGCGTTTTGCAGAAAATGGATAAATTTTGTAGTCCCAATCTCAAAAATCAACCTGTTTTTTTCAATTGCAACGGAAATTTTTAGATGAACGATTAAAAAACTTGTTTACGTTTATACATTCTTTAAAAGTTGTAAGGAATAGATAAAGTTTGCAACAAAAAACTGAAATTTGTGGTGCCATTTTCTACAAATTAGGTGACTAATATGCAATTGTTTGCGTCGGTGCCGCCAACCTTGTTATAAAGGTTAAAAGATATATGATTGTAGTATCAGATTAATCATAAATTTTATATTGTCGATAGGAAAAACGATTCCGGGTGACTTGAATCCTAAACATTTTCAAAATTATTTACAGTTTTACACCTAGATATTTTTTAAAAGGCTGTAATATTAAAAGAGTGCTTACCGTTTTACATGTAATTTCTTAGTTTTGCGCCTTCATTTAAATTACACTGCAATAATTATAAATACTGCTTAAAGAAAATTTAAAGAACCTATAGCAATTATCATGGCGACAAAAGTTACAAAACTGGCTGTTTTAACCTCGGGGGGAGATAGTCCCGGTATGAATGCGGCAATACGAGCAGTAGTGAGAACTGGCATTTATCACGGACTTGAGGTGTACGGCGTAATGAGGGGGTATAACGGAATGATAGAAGATGATATTTTTAAAATGGAAAGTCGTAGTGTTGCAAACATTATTCAACGTGGCGGAACTATTTTAAAATGTGCGAGAAGTAAAGAATTCAGGGAATATGCCGGAAGGGAGATCGCTTATCAAAACCTGAAAAAAAGAGGCATAAATGGATTAGTAGTAATTGGTGGAGATGGCAGTTTTAAAGGTGCACAAATATTTAGCAACGAATTTGACATTCCGTGTATAGGACTGCCTGGCACTATAGATAAAGATATAGCGGGTACAGATTTTACCATTGGTTTTGATACTGCGGTTAACACAGCTGTTGAAGCAATAGATAAAATAAGAGATACTGCAGACGCGCACGACCGCCTCTTTGTGGTAGAGGTAATGGGACGTGATGCAGGATATATTGCGCTACACAGCGGCATTGCAACAGGTGCAGAAAATATTTTAATTCCTGAAACGAAGACAGATATTGAGGAACTCGTAAACTCTCTTTCTGAAAAAGAAAAAAGAAGAAAGCTGGTAAACCTGGTAGTAGTGGCCGAGGGCGACGAGTTTGGAGGTGGAAATGAAATAGCACGAATCGTTAAAAGAAGATTGCCAAATATTGATACCAGGGTTTGCATACTTGGTCATATACAACGCGGAGGATCACCAAGCTGTCTTGATCGCTTAATCGCAAGCCGTATGGGATATCATGCTGTAGAAAGCTTAATACAAGGCAGGTTTAATGTGATGGTAGGAATAGTAAATAACAAAATGTATTATACACCTCTTGATCATGCCATAAAAGCAAAACAAAAGATGAGTAACCAGTGGCTTAAAATCGTTAAGATTTTAGCCAGCTAAATTAAAAGGAGTATTTTTAAAAATTATTCTAATAAGATTTCAAAGATTAATACAATATTATAATTATAACCAATGTCAAAAGAAATTTCGCAATATCTGAACAAGCAAACGGACCGAAAGATCAATTTAGATACTTTAACACACCGCACAAAAATTGTCGCCACTGTTGGTCCTGCATGTGATACATACGAAAAGTTAGTTGAACTTGTACAGGCAGGTGTAAATGTTTTTCGTCTGAATTTTTCACATGGTTCTCATGAAGATAAAGCGCAGATCATTCAGCATATTCGTACATTGAATGAACAAGAACACTGCAACATTTCTATTCTTGGAGATTTGCAGGGTCCTAAGCTACGTGTTGGTGAAATTGAAAACAATGCATTGAAAGTTGAAACGGGAGATATTCTCACATTTACCAACGAAAAATGTGTGGGAACGATGGAGAGAATATACGTGTCATACCCCAACCTTGCCGGTGATGTGAAATTAGGAAACATTATATTGATAGATGATGGAAAACTGGAAGTAAGGGTTGTTGACATTCTTCGCAACGGAGATGTAAAAGTAGAAGTGACACTCGGAGGTGTTTTATCATCTAAAAAAGGTATTAATCTTCCTGATACAAAAATTTCTTTACCGGCCTTAACTGATAAAGACCTTGAAGATCTTAGTTTTATTATAGATCAGCAGCTCGATTGGGTTGCATTATCATTTGTAAGAAATGTAAAAGATATTGTAATACTTCGCAGCAAGCTGGATGAAAGAAAAAGCAAGGCAAAGATCATAGCAAAAATTGAAAAGCCAGAAGCTGTTGCAAACATTCGCGATATTATAGTTGAGAGTGACGCTATTATGATCGCACGCGGAGATTTAGGTGTTGAACTGCCTGTAGAAAAAGTTCCGATGATACAAAAAAATATTATCAGAAAATGTTTACATAGAGCGAAGCCAGTTATTGTAGCTACCCAGATGATGGAAAGTATGATAGATCGTGTAAAACCTAACAGAAGCGAAATAACCGACGTGGCTAACGCTGTGCTTGAAGGAACTGATGCAGTAATGCTAAGTGGTGAAACAGCTACGGGTCAGCACCCTGCACTTGTTGTACAGACAATGGTAAAAATAATAGCGGAAGTTGAAAAAGAATATAGGTATAACCGCGAAGAAGATTTAAAACCTCAACCACACTCACCGTCGTTTTTAAGTGATGCTGTTTGCTACAATGCATGTAAAATAGCTCGCGATGTGAATGCTGATGCAATAATTGGTATGACAAAAAGTGGTTACACTGGTTTTGTTTTAAGCAGCTACCGACCAAAGGCACCTTTGTTTATTTTCTCAAAAGAAAGATCTTTAATTAACCAGCTAACCCTTAGTTGGGGCGTGAGAGCATTTTTCTATTCAGAAGAAGAAAGTCTTGACTCAATCATTTCTGACCAGATAGAAATTTTAAAACAGAGAGGGTTTTTAAAACCAGGAGACACCGTAATCAATACAGGAAGTACACCCGTTCAATTGCACTTGCCAACAAACGTTTTAAAGATTTCAAGAGTAGAATAAAGTAAAAAGTTTTAGTAAAAAACCCCAATAATAAAAAGATTGGGGTTTTTTGTTTAAAGAAATGCGTGGCAACACTCTTCGTCCTAGGATTTAGTTTTATTATTTTAAAGTTCTAAAACATAACGAAGTTTAATAATAATGATAACTAAGAAATAAACCGACAATTAATTTTAAGAATAAAAAGAAAAAAAAAACAATGACAAAAATAACAATAGTACTTTTTCTGTTTTTTACTACTTCACTATTTGCACAGGATAGTAATATTAATATCATCCCTGCACCTGTTAGTTACAAAGTAAGTGAAGGAAAATTTCTTTTTAACAATAAAACAAAAATTGCTTTTAGTGATTCTGCGGAACTAAACTCTGCTAATTTTTTAAACGATTATCTTAAAAGCTATTATGGTTTTACTTTAGGAATAATTAGAAAAGCTAAGGCACCATCAAATTGTATTTTATTAAGTACTCGAAGAACGGTACAAAAGCCCGAACACGATGGAAGATATACGCTTACCATTAACCCGAGAAACATAAGCATTGTAGGTGATACTTACCAGGGAACTTTTTATGGTATACAAACACTATTGCATATGCTGCCACCCACGTCACAGAATGAATATGCGCTTCCATGTGCATCTATCGAAGATTACCCGCGTTTCCAATACAGGGGAATGCACCTGGACGTAGGCCGTCATTTTTTTCCTGTAGACTTCATAAAAAAATATATTGATTACATCGCTCTTTACAAAATGAATACTTTTCACTGGCATTTGACAGAAGACCAGGGCTGGAGAATTGAAATAAAAAAATATCCAAAACTGACATCTGTTGGAGGCTTTAGAAACGGTACTATTATTGGTCATCATCCTGGCACCGGTAACGACAGCTTAAGATATGGCGGCTTCTACACGCAGGATGAAATACGGGATGTTGTGAAGTATGCTGCTGACCGCTTTATAACTGTGATTCCAGAAATAGAATTACCCGGGCATTCATCTGCTGCCATTGCTGCATATCCTGAGTTGAGCTGTTTTCCTAACGAGCCTACAAAACCCGCTGCCAATTCTGTCTGGAGTGGAAGCCGCGAGGGAAAACAAGTACAGCAGGCGTGGGGAGTATATGAAGATGTCTTTTGTCCATCAGAATATACTTTTACTTTCTTAGAAAATGTATTGGATGAAGTAATGCAATTATTTCCATCGCAATACATACACATAGGTGGAGATGAATGTCCTAAAGAATCATGGAAACGCTCTGAATTTTGCCAACAGCTCATAAAAGAAAAAGGATTGAAGGATGAGCATGGATTACAAAGCTATTTTATACAAAGAATAGAAAAATATATAAACAGCAAAGGCAAAAAGATAATAGGATGGGATGAAATTCTTGAAGGCGGCCTTGCACCTAATGCTACTGTAATGAGTTGGCGTGGAGAACAAGGTGGGGTTGATGCAGCTAAACAAAAACATAATGTTGTTATGACTCCCGGTAGCTATGTTTATTTCGACCATTCGCAAAGCAAACACGAAGACTCCCTTACTATCGGTGGATATTTGCCGGTTGAGGTAGTATATGGTTATGAGCCTATACCGAAAGAATTAGACTCAACTGAGGCAAAATATGTATTAGGTGCACAGGCTAATATTTGGACAGAATATATGAAAACCGGCCAAAAAGTTGAATATCAAATATTTCCAAGGATGAGTGCTTTGAGTGAAGTATTGTGGTCGCTAAAGGAAAAAAGAAACGCTAGTGATTTTGAGAAAAGAATGGTTCAAGAGTTTAAGCGATATGATCTATGGAAGGCAAATTACAGCACGGCATATTATGATATTAAATCGACTATCACGCCTGCTAAAAGAGATGGAGCTATTCTATGGTCATTGGAAAGCAAAAGCAAAGCGCCGATTTATATAACAAACAATGTAACTAGTGCAGGACTTAAATATGAACAGCCCCTTTTAATTAGCGGCTCTGGTAACTATACTGTTTCAATAGTGGACCAAAAAAAATTATTGGATTCGGTTAGCCAGAACTTTTCTTTTAATAAAGCAACAGGTAAAAATATAACCCTTGCAAATCCACCATCTGCTCCTTACTTAGGGACTGGCGGAGCTTTTGGACTAGTGAATGGGGTGAAATCTGAAAAAGGATACCCGTCAGACGAATGGCTGGGCTGGAAAAACAGCGATTTAGATGCTGTTATTGATTTAGGCAAAACACAGGATGTCTCTAAAGTAAGCTTAGATGTATGGAAACAGGAACGAAGCATGATATTTCTACCTAAATCTGTACAGATATCAACTTCAACAGATGGAAAAATCTGGAATAACAGTTTAACTCAAACGATGGCGGAAAAACCATTTAATGATAGCAGGAAAATTACACTTGCTTTTAACCAACCAACACAGGCACGGTACGTAAAAATAGTAGCCGTAAACAATGGATCTACAGATAGCTGGTTATTTGCAGATGAGATCGAAGTTGAATAAACAAATCGACAGGATATTTTTACTAAACCTATTCTCTATGTTTACAAGATCGCCACGGCTTGTAAGTCGTGGCGATCAACATTTATACAAGGTATTTTGTAAAAACCGAGAAGGACTTTCAAATAAACCTTAAAAATTGGTTATACAATTTACTGTACATCGGTAAGGGTCACATCAAAAAACAAGACTGAATTAGCAGGAATTGGACCACTACCATTACAGCCATAAGCATACGCAGAAGGAATGATCAATTTTATTCGTCCTCCCTTTTTAATTAATGGAATTCCTATTTGCCAGCCTTCTATTACCTCACTTAAGTAAAAATTAACCGGGCTTGTTGATTCGTCAAATTTTGTTTCATTAAGAAGCTTGCCTGTGTACGTTACAGATACTTTTGAATTCCGTGTCGGAACTGCCCCGCTCCCCGGATTTATAATTTCGTAATAAATACCACTACTATGTTTTGTAGCATGAATACTATCTTTCGCAGCATATGCTAATATTTGTGGTTCTTCAGTCTTAGGTTCAACAGGTGTACAGCCGGTCTCTTGTTTAGAACATCCTGCACATGACATAATTAACAAACAGGTAAACAGTAAAAAATGCTTCATTCAGTTTTTTAAATTAATGGTAAAAAGTTACGTGTTAATGTGACTATCAATTGAAGCTTTTTGCTGCACCTGCTGCTAAGAATTTTGTATTTCTTTCTTTATTTTAAGTTCCTGGTATTTTTGATCATTCATTTCCCAACGGTGGCGGCTATAAAAAATACTACAAAAAAAAACAATAATAATAATCGCAATAATCAAAACAAGCGGAGTTGACTGACTGTTTGCTACCATAGTAGCCCTGGTATACCACCCTGACATAAAATTTAGAAGTATGCCCAAACCTATAAGTAATCCCAATGGCAACCCAAAAGATATTTGCCTAAAAAAGCTTTTTTCTTTTTCTTTATTATTCTCCCAATAAACCAAAAACTTTTCTTCCTGCTCTGTTAACATATAACAAAGGTAAATTCAAATACGTTAAATTGCTTATGAATAAAAACTTAAATGTATATTTAAGAGGTAAATATTTTATAAAAAATATGCTTGTGTAACCAAAAAATTTTCCTGTGAAATTTGATGATCAACTTGCTGCATATCTCTACGAATACAAACAACTAACTCTTGAGGGAATAGGATCTTTCACTTTAGACGAAAATGTAAGAGTGCCAAATGAACAGGAAAAAGAGATCTATTATCCTATTGAAGGTTTATCGTTTCATTATAATCCAAAAGCTATTACTGATGAAAACCTCATATTTTTCTTAATTAAAAAGTTACATAAAATAGAGCCCTTAATACGATCAGACATTGAATCATACTTGTTTAACATAAAAGTATTCCTCAATATAGGTAATCCTTACACTATTGAAGGAATTGGAACATTAAACAAAAGCAACCAGGGCATTTATGAGTTTACACCTGGCCAATTCGAGCCGGCAAAACAAGAGATGAGTCCGAAAAGGGAAAATCCTTCTCATAATTATACTGTAAGATCAAAATCTTCTGTAGGGCGCGTGCTTGTAATAATCCTTATTGTTATCTCAGCCCTTGCAGGCATTACCGGTATCGGCTGGGGTATTTATAACCTGGTAGCAAAACAAGCCGAAACAAATGAAGATACGGGTATACTCAAACAAGCAGATACCAGCGAAACTGCGCAGCCTGCTAAAAAAGATTCTGAAAGATTAACAACAAGTACGGCACCTATTCCTATAGTTTCTAACAAATCAAAAGACAGTGCTAAAACAAGTAGTTTAGTACCATATAAAATGGTGTTCGAAATAACAAAGTCTAAAGAAAGAGCTACCAGCAGAACCGCACAATTAAATAATCTCCATTCGTATACCCAATATGATTCCATTCCTATAAACGATAGTGTAGCTTATTACAGGCTGTTCCTGCCAATGAAAATAAATCCCGCTGATACAACACATGTTAAAGACTCGCTCAGGATATTTTTTGGGAAAAAAATTTTTATAGAAAAGCCTAATGAGTAAAACCATCACATCTTTTTATTGAAATACAATCATCTTAGACCCGATAAGTTTATTATAAAAAAAAATCCCCTGCTGCAACCGCAACAAGGGATTTCTATTTTATTAAATTCACTAAGAGACAAAATTTTTCTTTTCCCGTTAGGGTAAGAATTAATAATCCATTCCACCCATTCCACCTGGCATTCCACCTGGAGCACCTGCAGCAGATTTAGGTTCTGGTTTATCTGCAACAACACACTCGGTAGTTAACAACATACCTGCAATTGAAGCTGCATTTTCCAAAGCAACGCGAGTTACTTTTGTTGGGTCAATAACACCTGCAGCAAATAAATTTTCATATACTTCTGTACGGGCATTAAAACCATAATCACCAGTTCCTTCTTTTATTTTCTGTACAACTATTGAACCTTCTATACCGCTGTTGATAACAATCTGGCGAAGTGGCTCTTCAATAGCTCTTTTAATGATCTGGATACCTGTAGTCTCATCTTCGTTGATACCTTTCAATGTATCAAGAGAACTGATAGCACGTACATAAGCAACGCCACCGCCTGGTACAATACCTTCTTCAACCGCAGCACGGGTTGCATGCAAAGCATCATCAACACGGTCTTTCTTTTCTTTCATTTCAACTTCGGTAGCAGCACCAACATATAATACTGCAACACCACCGCTTAATTTAGCAAGACGCTCTTGTAATTTTTCACGATCGTAGTCAGAAGTTGTATTCTCAATCTGAGATTTGATTTGATTAACACGTGCAGTAATTGCTTCTTTCTCACCTTTACCACCAACCACTGTTGTATTATCTTTATCAATAGTTATAGAAGCAGCTGTACCTAAGTAAGATAAATCAGCATTCTCAAGTTTGTAACCTTGTTCTTCACTTATAACTGTACCAGCAGTAAGAACAGCAATATCCTGCAACATTTCTTTTCTGCGGTCGCCAAATCCTGGAGCTTTAATAGCAGCAACCTTAAGGGTACCACGTAATTTGTTAACAACCAAAGTAGCTAATGCTTCACCTTCAAGGTCTTCAGCAATAATTACTAACGGACGGCCACTTTGAGCAACTTTCTCAAGTATATGAAGAATATCCTTCATTGCAGATATTTTCTTATCATAAATAAGAATATACGGATTCTGCAATTCAGCTTCCATCTTCTCACTGTTAGTCACAAAGTAAGGGCTAATATAACCACGATCAAACTGCATACCTTCTACAACATCTACAGTTGTATCAGTACCTTTTGCTTCTTCAACAGTTATAACACCTTCTTTACCAACTTTCTGCATAGCCTGAGCTATTAATGCACCAATTTCGCTGTCACTGTTTGCAGAAATAGTAGCAACCTGCTCTATTTTCTGAGAATCAGAACCAACAGCCTGAGATTGAGTACGCAGATTTGCAATTACAGCCTGTACAGCTTTATCTATACCACGTTTTAAATCCATAGGATTTGCTCCGGCAGCTACGTTCTTCAAACCTTCGGTAATAATAGACTGAGCTAAAACAGTGGCTGTAGTAGTACCATCACCTGCTATATCGGCAGTTTTAGATGCTACTTCTTTTACCATTTGCGCGCCCATGTTTTCTATGGCATCTTCCAATTCGATTTCTTTTGCCACAGTAACACCGTCTTTAGTCACAGAGGGAGCTCCAAACTTCTTCTCAATTACAACATTACGACCTTTTGGTCCCAATGTCACTTTCACTGCGTTCGCTAATACATCGACACCCCTTTTCATTTTGTTGCGGGCATCGGTTTCAAAAAACAATTGTTTAGCCATATTTAAAACGTTTTAGGTTTTTAATTTTTAAAATTGCTGAACCGGCAGAATCACTTTATTCATCATTCTTGCGACGCTCCGTTCAACGATAAACTTCCAATTTTTACATCTAAACCGGTAAATTATAATTTTCTGATGCGAAATGTTGTTTTACACTTTTTACAAAAAGATTATATTATTTACCGACATCCAAAAAATACAATAATTCCTGATTTTGAAAATAGTGGTTCTAAACGATTGCTAAAATGTCACTTTCGCGCATAATAAGATATTCGCCACCTTCTACTGAAATTTCAGTTCCTGCATACTTGCCATAAAGAACTGTATCACCTACTTTTACCGTTACTGGTTCATCTTTTTTACCAGGACCTGCTGCCACAACTAAACCTTTCTGAGGTTTTTCTTTTGCAGTATCCGGAATAATAATGCCACCAGCAGTTTTTTCTTCAGCCGCAGCGGGCTTTACTATCACCCTGTCATGCAATGGGGTAATGTTTAAATTCTTGTCAGCCATACTTTTATGTTTTGTTTTTAGTAAAAGAATTGGTTTTGCTCCTACCCCTCTACTATTGTGCCACTAGTTATAAAAAAGTCAAATTTGCAGACAGTGACATATGTTGACAGTTTTGTTATCATTGATGACAGTTACACTCTGTCAGAAGAAAGCGGATGATTAAAAGTAACGGCATTAACAACTTAACTACGACGTTGTAGGGCCTACATCTCGCTTCTAATTCCTATCTTCGCAGCCCAATCAAAAAAAGTCCTTTCGGAAAATGATTAGCAGAAGAAATATTAGGGTTAAAGTGATGCAAACGCTTTATACTTTAAATACAGCGGATACCGGACAAAACAATGTAGATCCAGTAAAATTATTAAAAAAACAGTTAGACGCCTCCAGGCAACTTTTTATATACCTGTTATATGTACTTACAGAAGCGGCACGATATGCTGAGAAAGATGCAGCAAAACGTGCTTCTAAAAATTTGCCAAGCCATCAGGATTTAAATGTAAATATCAAGCTTTCGGGAAACGAGTTTTTATGGAAAATCCTGGAGAATGAATCTTACAAAAAGGCTGTCGAAAATGAGAAGCCATACTCTATAGAAGGTATCTCTGAAGAAATTAAAAGAATTTATAATCAGCTGACAAAAACAGAGGAATACAGTCAATATATTTTGGCGCAAAGCAGGGAAAAAAAATCTGAAAAAGACATTATTACCTTTATTTTCACCAACCTGATGCTTCCTTCAGAAAGCTTTATCAGCCACGTGGAGGAACATTTTAGCAATTGGGATGATGATGCAGAGATGATGAACCAATTGATGCTCAATTACCTTCAAAAGCCAGGCAGTTACAATTTGCAGGAAATGGTTTCGCAGGAAAAATGGGAATTTGCAAAAAGCCTTTTACTTACAACCAGGGAAAAACATGATGTTGCACTTGACCTAATCAAGCCAAAATTAAAAAACTGGGATGCAGAAAGAATTGCTATACTCGACATGTTACTAATGGAAATGGGAGTTTGCGAATTGTTGTTTTTTGAAACTATTCCTACAAAAGTTACTATTAATGAATATATAGACCTTGCAAAGGCTTATAGTACGCCACAAAGCGGGCAGTTTGTCAATGGAATATTAGATAGTATTCATAAAGAACTGGCTAGTCAGGATAAAATTCATAAAGTCAATTTTAAGTTGAAAGCGTAAAAGCCCATATGTAAAACCGTGCTTCTTCCTATTAGAAAATTAACGACTAAATAAAACAACTCTAACTAAATAAAAATTATAACCAATGATTCAAGCCTTTTATTTATTATCTGCCGATCCAAAAAGTGGCGGTACAGTTCAGTTACTAATGATGGGTGCTATCATGCTTGTTTTTTATATGTTTATGATTCGTCCACAAGCAAAAAAAGCTAAAACCCAAAAGCAATTTATAAACGATATCAAGAAAGGTGACAAAGTGGTAACGATTGCCGGCATTCATGGCGTTGTAAACCGCGTAAACGACGATAACGCTACTATACAATTGGAGGTTAACCCCGGAAGTTATATGAAGATTGAAAAGTCAGCAATCAGTCTTGAGTGGAGCCAGGCTCTTAACAAACCAGTTGCCACCACTACGGAAACCAAATAAAGGTTTTTTTTAGGTACTATAAAAATCCGGAATCTGAATGTTGAATACAGCAATTTTCAGAAGTTCGGATTTTTTACTTCTTAGAACTTTTTCATCTAATGTTTAAAAGCCATTTTGGGTTTTGGGTATGCTTAAAATAGGACTAACAGGTGGTATTGGCAGCGGGAAAAGTATTGTAGCCGGCATTTTTAAAGTATTCGGCATTCCTGTATTTGACGCCGATACTGAGGCTAAACTAATTATGGAAAAAGATGAACAACTGGTTTTATCTATCCAAAAATTGTTTGGAAATGATAGTTATACAGGTAAAATATTAAACAGGAAATATCTTGCTAATATTGTTTTTAACGATCCTGGTAAGCTTCAACAATTAAATGCTCTTGTTCACCCTGCCGCTATTCTCGCTGCTAAAAAATGGATGGATACTCAAACTGCTCCTTATGTAGTTAAAGAAGCTGCACTTCTTTACGAATCTGATTCTGCCCGTCATCTTGATTTTGTTATAGGAGTTCATGCTCCACAAGCTTTACGTATAAAAAGAGTGATGGAAAGAGATAATGCAAGCGAGGAACAGGTACTTGCAAGAATAGGGCGACAAATGAATGAAGAAGAGAAAATAAAATTATGCGATTTTGTCGTAATAAACGATGAGGAGCAATTACTCATTCCGCAAGTTTTGCAATTGCATAAAAAATTCTTATCAATGTTGTCTGCTTAAAATATAGAGTGACACGAGAAGACAAGAGCGGATGTTTAAAAGCTATTGTCTTCTTCTATGCCTCTGTCTGTTTAAACCCAAACGCTAGATCTTTACGTTTTTCCAAAATCCTTTTTTAAATATTAAATACGATGCTATCGTCAGAGCTGTTTCTGCAATAACAATAGCAAGAAAAACACCTTTGGGACCAAGATTTAAATAAATAGCGAGTGTATAGGCAAGCGGAATTTGAAATCCCCAGAAGCCTGCAAGATTGATATATGTAGGAGTTCTGCTATCGCCTGCGCCGTTGAATGCATTCATTAGCACGAGACCTAAACCATAAGCAATGTAACCTAGACTAACAATCTGCAAAGCCTGGATTGCAACTACTACTACTTCATTTTGGTTGTTGATAGCAGAAACAATCGGTCTTGCGAAAAAGAAAAAGATAACGGTAACAATTGCCATAAATATCATATTGTATTTGGCTGTTATCCATACACTTTTTTCAGCTCTGCCAGGTTCTTTTGCTCCCAGGTTCTGACCTACAAGCGTGGCCGCTGCATTACTTAATCCCCATGCAGGTAACATAAAAAACGAAATGATACGCAGGGCTATAGTGTAACCTGCAATAGCATTGCTGCCAAAACCCGCAATAATACGTGCAAGAAACAGCCAACTGGCAGTTGCTATTAAAAACTGAAAAGTAGAGGTAGTTGCTACATTTACCAGTGATTTTATAATTTTTATTTGTGGTGCGCAATGACTTAATCGTACAGCCAATATTCCCTTTCCTTTTATAAGGTGAAATACCTGGTAGCAAACGCCAATACCGCGGCCGGTAGTGGTTGCCACAGCGGCGCCGGTTAAGCCTAAAGCAGGAATGGGTCCGAAACCGAAGATTAAAATCGGGCAAAGAATGATGTTGCAAATATTCGCTATCCAGAGGCTTCTCATTGCTATGCCTGCATCTCCTGCGCCACGAAAAATACCATTAATCAAAAACAACATGATAATAACAACACAACCGCCGAGCATGGTGCGCGCATAAGGAACACCAATTGCCAAAACAGTTTGAGGAGCATGCAGTAACTGAAGAATATCTTTGGCAAAAATGCATCCGGCCACAGATATAATTATAGTACAGCCCAACGCAAGTATAATTGCCTGCATTGCTGATTTTGATGCTTCTTCTATATTCTTTTCTCCCACACGCCTTGCAACCATGGCCGTTGCAGCCATACTAAGGCCAATAGCTATCGAATAAATAATCATCAAAAAAGCTTCCGTCAATCCTACTGTTGCGGCGGCATCTTTTCCCAAACGTCCAACGAAGAAAATATCTACCACAGCAAATACACTTTCCATACACATCTCCAGTATCATAGGTATAGCTAACATAAAAACAGCCCGGCGCATGCTTCCTTTGGTAAAATCTTCCTGGCCTCCTTTTATTGAATCTTTTATAAACTGAAAAAGAAATAACGCTTCTTTTTTTATAGAGATGACTTGAGCAGACATTGAAGTTCTTTTAAAAATTAGAAATGAAATATTGGCGCGATTAGTATCGCTAAAAGTTTCCAGAAAAACAGCGTTTCTTGTTTCGAACAAGAAATAATCAGAACTTCATATGCGTAGAATTAAACGATTTTGAAATCGTTAGACAAAACTATATTTCTTTATCTACATTTAAAAGATGTATTAGATAAAAGGTTTATTTTTTATTTGAAAGGAAATTTTTTCTTTTTAAAATTTTAAAAAAGAAATGTTCGAATCATTGATTCTGCACTTACCGATGCCATTTTTAATCACCATACATAAGTACCTACAGCGCCAGCAGGCAATATAGCAGTAGCAGATTTGCCTTTGTAAAGTATATTAAATGCCTGCTTAGATGTACCATCATTTTGTACAATAACTACTTTATTGCCTGCCGGTGTTTTAAAAGCTACATTTGGAAGCAATGTATTTACGTTCGAAAAAATTCTTACGGAACCTGGTCTTACAAACTTTGAAGCATGCGCAATTATATAATACGCAGGATTCCTTATTACTTTATTTCCGTCAATAGTGATTGCTCCGAGACAACGGTCGCAGCCTCCGGGAGTATGCGGGTTTTGATTGGGATCTGCAGCTAAGTTCCACTCAAGTACGGTTCGCGCCCAATTGCGCGTTGCACCGATTACCAATGTTTTTACATGCCATTTTAAATCTTCCGGAAAGTTACCGGGAGCACCTATCCACTGCTCAGTAAAATAAACGTTTTTATCAGGATGTGCATTGTGAACTTCTGTTAATGCTTCTATGGGACCGGCATACAAATGAAACGCAGAGCCATCAATATATTTTTTAGCTTCGGGATCATTTAAAATGCTGATAGGATAATCCGGCCTGTCTGCATTGTGATCATAAATAATTATTTTGGTAGCAATATTTGCTGCTTTAAATGCAGGCCCCAAATTATTTTTTATAAACTTTTCCTGGTCAGGCGCCAGCATCAACATGCTTGGATTGTTGCCGGGATGCAATGGTTCATTTTGAATAGTTATCGCACCTATGTTGATACCTTCCGCTTTCATTGCCCGTATGTACTTAACAAAATAGTTCGCATATACATTATAATATTCCGGCTTTAAACTTCCGCCTTTTGAACTGTCATTTGTTTTCATCCAGGTGGGAGGAGACCAGGGAGAACCTAATATTTTAATTTTTGGTAAAATCTTTATGATTTCTTTTAATACCGGTATGAGGTCTTTCTTTTCATAATCGATAGAGAATTTTTCAAGTCTCTCATCCTTCTCTCCCGGCTTCAAATCATCATATGAAAAAACATGATCATCGAGATCAGATGCACCAATGCTGATGCGTAAGTAACTCACTCCTATATTATCTGCATCGGTTGCAAATAGTTCTTTTAATAAAGCCTTCCTGCTTTCAGCATTCATTTGATGTATCAGCGTGGCGCTTCCTCCGGTCAGGCAATATCCAAAACCATCAATGGGCTGAAAGGACTGCTTATCATTTACCTCAATAGCTTGATTTTGATTTTTTACACTACTAAAACGTAATTTATCTTTTTGCTGTTGAAACAGGGCAGATTTATCAGCATTGGTAAGCCATACACTTACTCCGTTCGCTTCCCCGTATTTTGTTTTACTAGCAACCGCTGCCATGCCTGATTTTTTTTTCTGGCAATTGCCTTCATGCATAAATAAAAAAAATGTCAGAGCCGTAGTTAACAGTGTAAGTAATTTTCGCTTCATACGTCAAAGTACGAAATTTATCAATTTACTTAAAAAACATTCCTTTTAAAAAGCAGAGATGCCTCTGCCATTTTACATGCACAGGCATCTATATTAAAACCAATTCACCAAAGTTAAATATTAGAAAGTTTATGTTAGTATGGCCAGGCGGTAAAGCTGATGTTTTAGGTTTATTCTTTTAAAATAAAAACGCTTTTATTTGTGAGGTGGATTGGTTTGTGGGATATCGTAAAAACTACCCCCGGGTAATAAATGAACTTTTAAATCGCGGATACTTAAAGCCTTGTCTTCGGAAAATTCAGTAATATTTGAACTTGTAATAGAAAAGCCTTCTATTATTATAACCACGCTCTTACCTATAACCTCTGCCTTTAGACCTTCACGAACAATAACCGCTGTATTTTCTTCTATACCTATGCCTATGGATGTAGGATTTGATGCGAGTACTTGCGCCATGCGTACAAACCTGCTTCTGTCAATAAAATGGGTATCGATACACACATCCTTTAAAAATTCAAGACCTGTTGTTATTTTTATTTCTCCCGCAATCTGCTGTTTGTCTTTATTACCGGCATAAATCATAGGCGTTGACATCGCCATAGCGCCCGCACTTGTACCGCCAATCACTATTTTTTCAGATATATACCTTTCCTTTAAATGAGTAAGAAAAGAGGTACCGCCATATAATGAAGTCAGCAGTAACTGGTTACCACCGGTAAAGAAAAAAGCATCTGCTTTTTGAACACGATCAGCAAGTTCATCTTCAAGCACTTCCTTACGTACCTGGTGGTGAATTTGTCCTATTTGTGTTACATTGAGTTTTTGAAATGCTTTTTTATAGTCTTCAAACATTTCATCGCCTTCACAGCTTGCACTTGTAATCACCTCTACCACCGGATTATCTTTGCCAATGAGTTTTATAAATGTTTCAAGTATTTCCGGTTTTGAATTCTCTTGGTTGTGTTTGAGTTCCTCGCCTTTATTTTCATGACCACCTATAATCACCAATATGCCTTTAGGCACTGGAGATGGGTTTGAAACATCAGTTTTCCTCATATAGAATTTTAAAGTTTATGTATTGTAACTTATGCCTTTAAAACCACCCATTTTTTAATATACATAGGATAACATGTTGTCATACAAATCAACTCCATACATTTCCCACTCCAAGCGGAGGTTCAGCTTCTTCGTGTTTTTCTACTGCTGCCATTATGCTTTCAACCAGGGCAGGATCTTTCGACATGCCACTTTCAGATTTCCTTGTCTCTAGATTTACAACCAGCCTTCCTTCCGGTACAATTTTATGAAGTGATTCGGGTACCTGAATCACAATTGTTTTGTCATTATCAATGCCGCTGATAATTACTTTAGCTTCGTAAGCTGTTCCTTTATAAATAAAATCTGTTGCGAACATTCTTGCCATAATGTAGTTTTTTAGATAAAAAAGTTCTTTCTTTTGTTTCGTTTCGATACGTAAACCTGGTAATAATATTTTGAAACAGGATACTGAGATTGTTTCGTACTGCTATTATCATAACATATTGTACCACACTTCAAAGTACACCGAGGCTATACTTTGAAATGAATCTTATCTTCTTATTGCTAATCATTTACTTAGGAAAAAAATATTGCTATTTTTCTATTCTTCAATTAACAGTCAAAGTCAATTTGATTACGGTTGGGTGAGGAAGCTTTTTCTCATTTTGCTTTTTTGATCTTTCAAAATCCAGTCCCTTTAATGAACGCGGAAAAAAGAAAAAACAAGGGTTGGAACATTTTAATTTCTTATAACGTTGAAGCGGGAGACATAAACATCAATTTGTTTGGGTTTGTGCAGGCTGATGCTCAGGTAATATTACATAAAGTACTGTCCCTTCGTTTTCATGACTTTCAGCATGTATTTCTCCGTGGTGACTTCTTGCAATTTTACGGCATAAAGCAAGCCCTATACCAGTACCTGGATAATTGTCTTTACCGTTTAATCGTTGAAAAATTACAAATATCTGGTCTGCAAATTCCTGGGGAAAGCCGATGCCATTGTCTTTTACGGCTATTTCATAGTAATGCAAGGAGGAGTCTAAAGTCGGAAACTTTTTTACTTCATTTTCTTCTAAACCACGGCAGGTAATTGTAATAACGGGCTTAGTATCCGGAGCTGTAAATTTTAATGCGTTACCCAAAAGATTATGAAAAAGCTGGTCCATAAGCAGTGGAACAGCCTGTATGACAGGTAACTTGTCAAATTTTAAGTCAGCGTTTTTTTCCTGTATCAACAAATCAAAATCAGATACCACATTTTTAATTACTTCATTAAGGTCAGTACTAACGAAATTTTTTTCGAAGCGGGCAATCCGTGAAAAATTTAGCAGATCATTAATAAGATTTCTCATTCTCTCCGATGAGCTATTAATTTTTTCAATAAGCTCTTTTCCGTTGTCGGGCAATAAATTATTGAAATTGTCTTTAAAACGATTTGAAAAAGTAATTATTTTTCGTAAGGGCTCCTGTAGATCATGGCTGGCAACATAAGCAAACTGCGCAAGTTCATTGTTAGAATTTTCGAGGCCCCTGTTTGCTTCCTGTAATTCTCGGGTACGCTCCTTTACAAGCTTTTCAAGAGACTCATTTATTCTCTTATCGTGAATTTCCGTACATGATCCTGTATAGCCGGTAAATTCTCCATTCGCATCAAAAGTAGGAACGCCGCTGTTAAATATCCAGCGATATTCTCCATCAAACCGCTTCATACGGTATTCTAAGGTAAAAGATTTTTTCTCCTCAAAAGATTTATTATAAGTGCTCAAAACATCGTCAAGATCGTCCTTATATATGCCTTGAGTCCATCCCATGCCCGTTTCATCTGAAAGTTTTCTGCCCGTAAAAGCTATCCACGTTTTGTTTAAAAAAGTGAAATTTTTATCAGTATCAGCTACCCATATCATTGCTGGTACATTATCAGCCATTTTTTGCAGCCATGCTTCACGCTCTTCCAGCAGCCGTTCGGCATGACGGTGCTCCGTTATGTCTTCTATAGCCAGAAGAATAAACTTTTGTTGAGTTATCTTTTGTATTACCTGCCTTCCGTTTAACAAAAGCACCTTCTCTCCTATTCCTTCAAAATTATGTATTACTTCAAAACCGCTGAATTGGCTGTTGCGTGGAATAATGTCTTCCAGAAAATCTTTTAATTCCGGAATGTCCCACTGCCTGTTGTTAAACTCATAAATGTACTTACCTTCTGTTTCTTCTTCTTTTGCCAGGTAAGTTTTGTAAAAAGCCTTATTAGCAGACTTTACGCGTAGGCTTGCGTCTAAAACTATAGCAGCTTCCCTTATAGTTTCTATTACCGCCTGTGTATAATCATTCGCCTCAGCCAGCTGTTCATTCCTCATCTGCAACTCCTGGTTAATTGTCATTAACTCTTCGTTGCTTGACTCCAGTTCTTCCTTCGACGTTTCGAGTTCTTCGTTTATGCTTTGCAGTTCTTCATTACTCGATACAATTTCTTCGTTAGCTGATTGCAATTCTTCATTAGCCGCTTCCTGCTCTTCTACCAAAGAGCGCATATCTTCACGAAGGGTTACCAATTCTGTTTCAAGTTGCTTTACACGCCTGTCTTTTGAAAAACTAACTTTAAGCTCTGCAGATGACGCGGCTTTCTCTTCTTCAAATACTATTAATAAGAGCTTTTCGGTTGTTTGCGCATCAAGCGGTGTCACTTCAAAGCCGATCTGATACAGCTTATCGTTAATGTTGATTGAAATATCCGTTGTTTTAACCGGTTCATCTGTTTTAATCGCTTTATGCAGTGCATTTCTTAATTCGAGTTCTAACCCGGGCCGGGCCATTTTAAGCAGGTTAAGGCTTGCCCTGCCGGGAGATGCTTCTAAAAATAAACCGGTAGAACCACGAAACTGAATAATATCGAGGTGATGATTGACGACTACAGCCGGAGGAGTATATTTTGACAAAAGAGTATTATCAATTATCTTTTCCAGGCTCACTTCTGGGGTTGTTTCTTTTGGAACAATATATTTCCGAACAGGTTTGGGTTCAGGCTTTTCTACTTCAGTTACCGGGGAGCTGAAATCAAAAATTGCTTTAGGCGGCACTTCGTTTTTCTTTGCAAATATTTTTACTTTTTTATCTAACTGCGTAAAAAGATTCGTTGAGGCACCAACAGTCTCAGACTTACCCAAAACCAGGTAACCGGTTTTATTTAAAGCATAATGAAAATTTGCAAGAGCTTTTTTTTGCAGGTTGACATCGAGATAAATAAGGAGGTTACAACAACTGACTATATCAATCCTGGAGAAAGGAGGGTCTTTAAAAATATTATGGGGCGAAAATACACAAATATCTCTTATACGTTTTATAATGCGGTAGTGCCCATCAGTTTTTACAAAGTATTTCTCAAGATATTGTGGTGAAAGTGTACTAACGTCTCCCGATGTATATATACCTACCCTTGCTTTTGCAATGGCTGTTTCACTCAGATCTGTTGCAAATATCTGTATACTTGGAATTATTGAATCTTTTTCGACAACATCAAGTATTATCATTGCCAGAGAGTACGCTTCCTCACCCGTAGAGCATGCAGGTACCCAAATACGTAAAGGATTTTGTATTGATTTGCTTTTAAGTAGCTCAGGCAATATCACATTCTTCAAATACTCGGTTGCTTCGGCATCTCTGAAAAAGTGTGTAACATTTATAAGAATATCCTGGTAAAGAAGGTCTGTTTCCGCAGGTTTTTTTTTCAGCAATTCTATATATTCATTAAGACCATCCAACTTATGTAAAAGCATCCTGCGGATGATCCGCCGCCTGATGGTAGTTTTTTTATATTGAGTAAAGTCCACCCCCGTCCGGTTTCTAAGCAACTTTAAAATGGTAGCCAGGTCCTCATCCTTTAAATTTTCTACTTCCGTTGCGAAATCTTTATCATTTACACTTTCTCCTTTTTCATCTGCTGGATCTTCGTTTATATCGGGTATATGTACAGATTGAAGCAGATCTTTTTGACGGCTGAGCCTTGCCAGCTCCAACGCCATTTCTTTTGGAGACAATACCGCATCTACAGCACTTTCTGCAACAGCAGCCATGGGCATACTTCGAAATTGGGCAGATTCATCTTGCGCAAAAGTTAATCCTCCGGCCATTTTTATTGCTTTCAGGCCCAGTGCCCCATCTGAGGCAGTTCCGGAAAGAATAATTCCTATTGACCCTCCTTTTTGTTTTTCTGCCAATGATAAAAAGAACAAATCGATGGGAGAATGCTTAAACGGCCTTGCAGCCCTTTCTGAAAGTTCAAAGACACTGTCAGTAATACTAACATCAGCATTGGGCGGAATAATATAAAAATGATCAGTCTCTATAGGCATCAGATTTTCTATCTGCCGGACATCCATTTTTGTTACCCGCTGCAGTATTTCTGATAGAGCACTCTTATAAGTAGGATCGAGGTGCTGTATATACACATAGGCCATTCCCGTATCAGCAGGAAGGTTCTCTAATAATTCTGTAATAGCGGCAAGCCCACCTGCAGAAGCTCCAATAGCTACAATAGGAAACGACTTCGCATTGCTTTTAAGTTTTTTGTTTTCTTCAGGCCTCTTGTCATCCATATTATTAAAAAACATATACTACCTTACAAGAAGTAAAATAGTAATAAGTAATAAAGTAAAATTTCTTATTTCTTTAAAGGTATATAACGCAATAACCTTGTATGTATTCAAGTACCTGATAAGAGGTAACAAAGCAAAGTTTTTTATGTGTTAATACCTTTTAAAACTGCCTTACTGCAAGATATTAATATTAATAAAAAAATCCTTGGTTACCATTTATATTTTATAAAATCTACGAATAATTACTGCTTTTTATAATTGCTTAAACATTGCTTATTAAAGATTGGCATCTTCAACTTTTTAAATAAAAAAACCGCAAGACATCTATAGATATTAACGATTTTTTTGTTATATTTCCGTTTCTACAAATATCCTGCTTATATGTTGATCCCTTTAGCTGTTTTTATTGTTGACGATGACAAGGATGACACTGATATGTTTTGTGAAGTTATTTCTGAAATAAATAACTCTGTAAAATGTACTGCAGCTTCTAATGGCAAGGAAGCTTTGCAATTGTTAGAGAACGAACGTGTCCTTCCAGACTTTTTATTTTTGGACCTCAATATGCCGGGCATGAATGGCAAGCAGCTTTTAAAACAATTAAAACAAAATCAAAAGCTTACATCAATACCTGTAATTATTTATTCCACTTCAAATCTAGAAGCAGACAAAGAGATAACCAGGCAATTAGGAGCTTCTTATTTTCTTACAAAACCAGATTCTATGAAGCAACTTAAAAAAGACCTCGAGTTCGTTTTTGATAAAAAGTATGAACACAATCAAGTCGTAACAACCTAAATGCCTTCAAGATTTTCTTCTTCCAAATCTACAAAACCTTTCTTTGCTCTTTTTTCAACTACCCTATTTGTAAAATCAAGAGTTGTAATAGCCAATTGCCGAGTCAGGGATGCCTGTTGCGTACATTTAATTAATAACGATTCCATTTCCTGCCGAATCTTCTGCGATTTTTTTTCAAGCTTCTGCATTTTTATAAACCAACTCTTATTTCTTTTTCTCTCAAAATGATCTGCATAATCAACCGGATAAAACAACTTAAAAAGGGTTTTACAATGAACATCCGTAGATAAACACTGTACAATTTCTTCTTTCATAAAATATTAGTTTGTTTTCATTTGCTACCATTCGTTGTACTTTTCACTGAATTTGGGTTCGGAATTAGTCGTAATTTTTTCTAAAAAACCTTCGAATAATTACAACGGCTTCTTTTTATGAAAGTAAACATATAACTATTCCTAAAAATAATGTAAACTTTTTACATTTGACGAGACTCTTGCAACAAATTTTTCTTTACCCGGTCGTTGCATATTTTCATTTAAATTATTCATAACCTGTTTAAGTATGTGAAGAAGATCATCGCCGGAAGCAGGCTTAACAATGTAGTAATGAGCCTCGTTTTTAAAACAGGCATCAATGTCTTTAATATAGTGAGAAGTTGAATAAATGATAACCGGAATATTTGCAAGATGTGGCTTAGACTTTATATATTTAAGACAATACAAACCATTATAACCCGGCATATTCAGATCAAGAAAAATAATATCGGGCTTAGTGCCATCTTTTAAAAAACTCATACATTCTAAACCACTTTTTGCCTGCGTAACTCTACCCTCATCTGAAATTTTTGCGAGAGATTCTGTAAAAAAGAGTAAATCAGCAGAATGATCTCCTGCGATTAAAACATTCGAAAGTCTTTTCATTAATTTAAAATCTGCAAATTATTTGCCTCAGATGAATTAGTTAGAATGGAACGTTTGATAACAAAAGATTTAAGAAATGGGTATTTAATTCTATAGCAATTCTACATAATACCAAGCTAGCGAATCAAATATATAAATACATAGTTATTTACTTTTTTCTGACGATATGACTTCTTAAAAAAGACGAGATATAAATGAAGAACAGGCTCTATTTAACAACATAAAAAAGAACTAAGGTTGTTTTGCTAAAAAATATAAAGATTCTCTTTGTAAGATTTATAAAGGTACACAACAGCCTGGGGCAAAAAAGACTTGCAACTGCACACAATTTTTAATTATTTCTCAATTCTTTACTATTAGGATGCTGGCAATAATCCCAATATTGGATAATGCTCCTGAGCATATTTACAATACCAATATAAGAATCTGGTTTTTTGAAATAACCCTGAACGGAGAGATTGTAAGCTTTAGTAATGTCATGGCGATTTCCGGCAGTTGATAAAAATAAAAAAGGGATACATTTTAATCTAAGTTTTACATCATCATATATTTCTTGTCGAAATTCAAATCCGTTTATAGAATTCATATTAACATCACAAAGAATAAATAAAGGTTGCCGATCAGAGTTCCTCAAAAAGTCTAAAGCTCTCTTTGCTTCATCAAAACATACTAATTCATTTTCTATCTTCAACTCTTTAAATGCTTCAGAAATTAACTCCAAATCTTCTAAATCGTCATCGATGATTAATATTGGATTTTTTTCCATTATAGGTTTGTAGGTATTCAATTTAAATATATTGAAATAAATATAGCAAAATATTTATATTTCTCCAAGACATACGTTATTTCTCTATAACAATCATCAATAAAAAAGTGGGCATAATACCCACTTTTTTAAGAAACTTATTCTTAACACCTTATTATTTTTTACATTTTTATAAATTGCAAGGTTTGCCTTCCAACCTCAGTTTGTACCTGTATAAAATATGTTCCCGCTTTTAAATTAGCAGCGTTCATTTCCAATTTATTGTTTTTGTTTAGCTGTTGGCTTGTAGTATTTATTACTGAGCCGCGTACATCTGTTATTATAGCCGTTATCCGTGTAACAGGTATATTAAATGTTATAGTAAATCTATCTGTAACCGGGTTAGGATATATTTTTGTTTCAAGAGATACCGTTGTTTTTGTTTCTACAGACATCGCCTCTGAGGAAGGTCTTGCAGCAGCAATACCGGCAGTAAGTGTAGCGGTAACGGTAACTGTTAGCTGCTCTTCATCGTACAGCGCCGGAGAGCCATTATCTGCAACTCTAACTTTGAAAGTATAAGAGCCGGTTGCTGTGGGCGTCCATGAGAATGCTCCGGTTGTTGCACTTATTGAAGCTCCTGCCGGCGCATTTAGAAGCGAGAAAGTTTTAGTTTGACCTGCATCGTCATCTGTTGCTGTTGCTGTAAACTTCAACGTTGCACCTTTTGCAATGGTTTTGTTTCCAATCGGCGCCAAAACCGGTGCATCATTTACCGCTGTTACGTTTATTTTAATCCATTGAGGAGCAGATGCCATACAGCCAACATTGGCAGTAAAGGCAAACGAATCTTTACCTGCATAATTTCCGTTTGGCGTATAAGTTCGATTAGCAGATGTACCAGAAGTTACTGAACCATTTTTGGGTTGCCTGACAATAGTAAAGGTAAGCGGTGAGCCACCAGAGCCAGACAAAACAATTGCTTTAGATGCATCTTCTGAAATGGTAAGGCTTTGGGCGTTGGCAACAAGGGTATTTTTAGGCGCGATTATCAAGCCGCTTAAAGGAGTGCCACCATCTTTTGCTATATCTAAATGACGAAGTACCGAAAAAGAACCACCTGAAGATATTTTGAAAATAGTACCGGTTTTGTAGGTTCCTCCAGCGCTTGTGGTTCCATAAAAGTAGCCGTCCGCAGCTTGCACTAAGCCACCTTTGGGGTAACTGCCATCAGTAGAAGGATTAAGTTGCCGCAGTTTGGTAAGTACACCGCCAGTTGTGATTTTGAAAATAACACCACCACTATAAGTACCTCCTCCACTCATTGTTCCATAAAACGCACCGTCAGTCCCCTGCACTAAATTGCCTGAAGGATTATTACCATCAGTGCTATAAGCCAAAGTGCGTAAGATTGAAAAGGCACCGCCGGATGTTATTTTAAAGAAGCGGGTATTATAACCGGTCATGCCGTAAAATGCACCATCTTTACCCTGCACCAGGCCTGCTTCTGAAGCATTACCATCGGTTGAGTAAACCAGGTTGCGCAAAACAGTAAACGTACCAGTAGTTGATATTTTAAAAATAGTACCGCTGGCGCCAGTTCCACCGGAATATGTCATTCCATATAAAAGTCCATCTTTGCCCTGCACCAAAGTTCCTCTCGGACTTTCGCCATCTGTTGTTCCTTTTAAATGACGTAGTACAGTAAACTGTCCAGAGGGTGTAATTTTATAAATTGTCCCACTGCTATAGCTTCCCCCGCTTTCTGTCATACCATAAAAATTGCCATCAGTGCCTTTTAGGAGTCCCCCTTGAGGATTGCCTCCATCAACATTGCGATTAAATGAGCGGAGAACGGTAGTAACGCCACCACAAATTTTGAAAATTGTACCGAAGTCGTATGTACCCCCGTTTTTTGTAACACCATAATAAGCGCCATCATTTCCTACAGCCAGGTTGTCCTGCGGTAGATTGCCTTGTGTGGCACCATTAAGATGATTAAGCACAGTAAGTGAACCGGAAGAGGTGATTTTAAAAATTGTACCGTGTGTATTTTTACCGCCTGCGTTTGTCATTCCATACAACAAACCGTCAGGAGTTTGTACAAGGCTACCCATAGGATAACCGCCATCCGTTGCATTTGTCAACTTTTTAATAACTGTCACCGCACCTGATAAGGTCATTTTAAAAACAGATCCGCTATAGCCGCCACTCATGCTGTATGTCATACCATACAATAAGCCATCTGATGCCTGTAATAAACTGCCTTTAGGGTTTCCCCCTTCCACAGAAGGAGACAAAGCACGTAATACTTTAAAAGATGTTCCTGTAGTATTGATTTTAAAAATAGTTCCGTTATAATTGCCACCGGAAGGAGCCATACCATACAGGTAACCATCTTTTGCCTGGATTAGATCACCTGAAGGATAGACACCGTCTGTAGCGTTCAAATGCCTTATCACTGTATAACTTCCCGATGACGTAATGCGAAAAATAACACCATAACTATATTTTCCACCAAGGTAGGTCATACCATAAAATGCCCCATCATCTGCCTGTACGAGGCTGCCATATGACTGGCCACCGTCGGTTTTATTAAATGATTTTAATACAGTATACTGCCCGGAAGGTGTCATTTTGAAAATATTTCCGTAGCCATAAACACCACCGGCATAATTGATACCGTAAAAGTTGCCATCTGCGGTTTGTATTAAATGCCCCTGTGGACGGCCCCCATCAGTATTTACACTAAGGCTACGTATGATGGTATAAGTACCCGAAGAAGTGATCTTAAAAATGCAACCACCATTATTAATGCTTCCGCTGCTGGTCATTCCATAAAAGTTACCGTCTTTAGCTTGTATTAAACTGCCTTTGGGATATCCTCCATCAACATATAAATTTAGATTTTTTAAAATGGTAATTGTTCCGCCGGGCGTCATTTTAAAAATAGTACCATGACCATAACTTCCACCTTCGGAAGCCATGCCATAAAGATTGCCGTCAGTACCCCTTACAAGGCTGCTGACTGGCGATGAACCCCAGTCAACGAAAGCCTTCAAAATGGAAAAACCGGTAGCATTTGTTTTAATAGAATAAGCGGTGCCTTTCCCTTCCGGCCCACCGTTGGAGGTTAAACCGACTAAAACATCCTGCGCTTGTAAGCCGAAAACAGCAGATAAAATAAAAGCCGTTAATACTGGCTTTATAAAAAAGCGTTTTAAGTGCATCAACGTAAGCAGATAAGTAAAAAATTTTGGTGTCATACAATAGATTTGTAAATGGAGTTTTTAAATTTTATATCTCAAATATGACAGAAGAAAGAGTATTGTAAAAGAGCGGTATGTATGAAATGAGAGAAATTATGGATGAATGGTAAAAAGAAATTAAAATTACCGGAAGAGGTTTAATGTTTACTTACGGGCTACGCGTATTTACGGTAAAGCATGATTGGGTGAAATCCAAATTTTTCACATCATTCTGTTTTCCCTATCTAAAGAATCAAGACAAAAGAAAATGCATTCTTTTTACTGAATTAGTCTTTTTCTTTTTTTATTGTGAGAACAGAAAAGGTGGCAAAAAAACAGGGTAAAAAAAGATATTATATTTTATTCATTAACTCCTGGAATAAATCTACGTATTCGCCCACGTGGTAGCCATCCATAAGTCCGTGGTGAACATGAATAGATACAGGCATTTTTCTAACACCGTTTTCAATGGTCATTTTGCCAAATGAAATTTTTGGAATACTGTCTTTAAAGGCAAAAGCACGGGCATGTGATAAAGATGTAAAATTGAGCCAGGGAATGGAAGAGTAATGAATAACATTTTCACCAGAAACTGCAGGAATTAGTCCTGAAGTACTTTGAACTTTATCTATTTCCTTTTGTGCTTCTTTATAAAACGTTTGGTAATCTTCATAATAATCTATATAAGCAAATCCAAAAGTTCCATCATTTCTGTTAATTGTGGGCGAAGCATTTACCTGATCATAAACAATTACATCGGTGCCTTCTATGCGATACAAAAAAGGTCTGGTCTTATTCGCAGCCTCAAGGGATTTATATAAATAGAATAAAAAGAAAGATGAGCGCGTATCTTTTGCCATTGTATAGGCAGTTGTGCAATCAATAGTTACAGTCACCCCAAAAAAAGGCTCTTCAAACTGGTTGAAGAATTTAAAATGGTCTTTCCTGTTCCAGTCGTCGAGATTCAACTTCTGTTTCATAACTGCAAATGGTTAAATAATTCATTAATATCATTGAGCTGCCTAAAGTTCTGGTGTTCTATTGTATGTTCAACCAACTCATGTGACCAGGTAGTATGATAAGGTATATGATAACCGTGACCACCAATGCTAAGTACAGGTAAAACATCAGATTTAATCGAGTTTCCTATCATCAAAAACTCTTCAGGTTTTACATCTAAATGTTTAATCAGTTTAAGGTAGTCTGATTCACCCTTATCAGACATAATTTCAATATGATGAAAATAATGTTCGATACCCGACTTTTTCAATTTGCGCTCCTGGTCCAGTAGGTCACCTTTTGTCGCTACGACCAGACGATAACTGTCTTTTAATTTTTTCAGAACTTCTTCAATGCCTTCAAAAAGTTCTATAGGCCGGGCCAATAATTCTTTGCCATACTCAATTATTTTTTCTACTACGCCAATTTCAATCGTTTTATCTGAAACTTTTAAGGCGGTTTCAATCATAGATAGCATAAAACCTTTTATACCATAACCGTAAAGAGACAAGTTTTGTATTTCCACCTGCAGGAGTTCGCGCGATGTGGTATGTTGGGGAAGATAATCTTCTAAAAGCTGGCAAAACTTATGTTCGGTTTCCTGGAAGTATGGTTCATTGACCCAAAGGGTATCATCGGCGTCAAAAGCAATTACTTTTATACTCATTGTAATGGTGTTAGCTTGCGCAAAAATGCAAATTTTAAAAGACTATTCTAGAAGATAATTATTGGTTCAGACAAACTACAGTCTTGTCAATTATTAGTAATAGGTAAAATCACTCCCATTTCATTGCTTAATAAACCTATTAGATAGTCAGTGAAATGTTTTTTCGTCATTAGCGTGATAAGGTTCAATACTTACGGAATGAATGTAACTATACATTTCGATAACAACATTTAATTTACTAATCATATCAAAAATGTGAGATTTTGAAATGAGATATAAAAAAAACCCTTGATAATTTTTCCAACTGAGAAGGTTGTTTATTGAAAAAAGCGGTGGCAGGATAATTGAGAATAATACTAACTGGAGCACGTAGACAACAAAAAATCTTAATTAAAAAAATAATTATGAAAAAAGTTCTTTTTGGAAGCGCATTGTTATTTGTGTTAGGCGCCTGCAACTCTGGTAGCACCGCTACAAGTACGACAGACAGTCCCGCCACCAGTTCAGAAAGTGCAGGTAGTAGCACAGGCAGTAGCACAGGTAGTGGAACGGGGTCTACCATGCCTGATACTACCCACATGGAAAATCAATCAGGGGCAACAGGAAATGGCGGAGTAGGAACCGGCGCAAATAATCAAACTGGTGAAGCCAGTTCAGGAACCGGTGCAGCAAGCAGCGGAACAAGCGGAAGCTCAACCGGCACAACCGGTTCAGGCAGCACAGGCTCAGGAAGCAGCAACACAGGTAATGGAAGCGGAACAGGCGGCACAGGTACCGGGGGAAGTAATACAGGCAGTGGCACAGGTAGTGGCAGCGGAAGCAATTCTTCAGCGCATCCGGCTGGTGGACACTAAAAAATTCAATAGCAATTTTATTTTTTCAGCTTTTAAAATAATCAAGCTCAAGTCTATTAGTTCTCTTTGTTGCCAGAAATCATATATGGCAATAAAGGGAACTTTTTTTTAATAACTTTCTCATTACCTGGTTTTATCGAGGATGTTATTCAGTCACCAAAAACTACCAAAGTCGAAATTCAACAGTAGGCATTCTGTGAATTCCCCTCCAACTTTTGTTCGCCTACAAGACTTCATAGAAAAAAACCGTTTTTCTGCTAACATAGCATCGAAACCTTTTAATGAAAAAAACGAACTTTGAGAAACTTCTATCTTCCTGATAAGCGGGGTACTATGTGAAAAAATAGTAGTTTTATAAAAATTATTATTTCTAATCTTTTAAATGTACACATGAAAAAACTTATTAGCTTTTGTTCTATTGCTTTGTTTCTCATTTCTTCTTCAGCTTTTGCACAACAACCTGGTGGATGGATTTCTTTATTTGATGGCAAATCGCTCGACAACTGGAAAGTAGGTCAAAATGCAGCAACTTTTACAGTTGAAAACGGATCAATTGTCGCCCATGGTGAAACAGCTCACCTTTTTTACATGGGAGATGTAAAAAACCACGACTTTAAAAATTTTGAGTTCAAAGCTGATGTTATGACAACCCCCGGCTCTAACTCAGGCATATACTTTCATACACAATACCAGGAAAGCGGCTGGCCATCTAAAGGTTATGAAGTGCAGGTAAATAATTCACATACAGATTGGCGCAGAACCGGCAGCTTATATTCAGTTCAGGATGTAAAAGAAGTATACGTTAAGGATAACGTATGGTTTACAGAATACATTAAGGTTGAGGGAAAAAGAGTGATCATTAAAATAAACGACAAAACTGTTGTTGACTATACAGAGCCAGAAAATGTACAACGGCCGGCGGATATGGCTGGAAGAGTTATCTCAGACGGCACTTTCGCATTACAAGGTCATGATCCTAAAAGTAAAGTGTACTTTAAAAATATAATGGTTAAACCACTAAACGATTAACTTTAAAAAGATCTTCATAAAACGCTTTCACATACTTTGATCGACTGTAAGTTTCAGAGTCTTTATGTATGGAATACAGTATTCCAATCCGCAATTAATTTTTATGGATTTTATTGAAAAAGCTTTTTATGAAAATAATTTTGACGTCTAAAAAGCTGAGATTAATTGCTGTTATCATTGTATCTATTGCTTTTTTTACAAAATGCATTAACAATAATAAAAAGGATGTTGTTATCACAAATAATTCAGGCGAGCAATTTGCCGGCTCTTCTGCATGCAAAAATTGCCACAGTGAATTGTATAAAAGCTTTATAAATACTGCGCATTTTCATACATCACAGGCAGCTACCAAAGAAACAATTCTTGGAAGTTTTAACAGAGGTGAAAACGTTTTTTCATATTCGTACTACTCAAAAGTTGCAATGGAAGAGAGGGATAGCGGTTTATACCAGGTCGGGTATGATAAAAATTTTCACCAACAGCAGGCTTACAAATTTGACATAATTATTGGTTCGGGCACAAGAGGGCAATCTTATTTATCGTGGGTAAAGAACCGTCTCATTCAGTTGCCCATTTCGTTTTTTACATCAGCTAAAGCCTGGGCTAATAGCCCAGGCTTTCCTTACTATCAGCCTCAATACACAAGAGCTATTTCTGCTCGATGCCTTGAGTGTCACAGCACATACTTCAAAACCTTACCAGGTGAAAATATTACATCTCCGGAATATGATCGCAATCAAATATTGTACGGTGTGCAGTGCGAAAGCTGCCATGGACCGGCCAATAAACATGTTGTATATCATCAGCAACACCAGGGTGAGACCAAAGGAAAATTTATAGACAATCTGTCTTCATTTACCCGGCAACAAAAACTTGATCTGTGCGGTTTTTGCCATGGTGGTATAAGGCAAAGTGAAAAGCCCGCATTCAGCTTTTCTCCGGGCGACACTCTTTCAGGCTCTAAACGACAAACAGCAGCAGTACAAATGCACGATGTGGAGGTGCATGATAATCAATACGCACTCCTTTCAGCAAGCAAGTGTTTTCGAATGAGCAATACTATGACTTGTAATACATGTCATAACACTCACCAACAGGAAAGAGGGAACGTGGCCTTATTTTCGAAAAAATGTATGAATTGCCATAATTATGACAAAGGAAGTTTTTGTAAAATGGCGCCGACACTGGGAAATCAGATAACAAAAAATTGTATTGATTGTCACATGCCACAAAAAGAATCTAAAATGCTAACACTACAGTTGGAAGGTAAAGCGAACAATTCTCCTTCAACTTTACGGTCTCATGTTATTGCTATTTACCCTGGGGAGACCAGTAAGTATTTATCTGTTATGAAGCAATAAATGGCAGATGTCCCCTATTGATCAATAGAAAATACCTGTAGATATTTGATAAAAAATTATCTTCATACATACAACTATGGGAGCTGTATAAGAGTTTGTGTTAAAAAGCAGATAAGGAGGTACAGAAGCATCTTTATTCTGAAACTGCTGCCATAACAACTTGAGGTTTTGGTTTCTTAAGTAAGAATAAACTTTCTTCAAAAAAGGAAACAATAGCTGCTGATAATGAAAAGGCTGGTTTAGATGTAGTGCTGGCTGACCTGCGTTCATGTAGCCTTTGATACTTTAACTGCCTTCTTGCCAAAACTTCTTTTTTGTTAATGCAATACAATTCCAACATCATTTTGTAATTGGTTGAAATGTTTGATGAAGACCTTTTGCGAACCGTATTAAATCCACCGCTTTTTGGTGTGCCTGCATTAAATCTTCTTACATATGTAGTATTATTTCTCATAAATTAAATTTTTAATAACTGATAAGACTCAAGACATATTCATTCGATTGTTAAAAGTTATTGAAATCATTGCAGCAATCTTTGGTCATGTTGTAACTTCAATCTTCAGTCAGGCGTATGTCTTTGACACTACAAAAATGCCCTAATAAAAAAGAGGATACAATCGCATATTGGTGTGAAAAATTGTTGATAGAAATAATGTACTAACTGTACTTTTCAACCTTTTAAACTTTATCCTGTTTTTTTACCGCCTGTCTGACATTATCTTAATTCGTTTTAAAAAAAATATCACATAAATATGTTACTATTATAATAGACGAATTTTTAGGCTATAAAGCTGCTGTTCGTGTAACTTTTTTCTTCGGTATTTTTACTCTATACACTTCACAAGCAGTTGTAGCTTCTAAAAATTGTAATCAAAATCAACCCTTTGCATAAGTAACCATCGCGCATTCTCTATTATTGTTTAATATTGCAACCTATATAAATATCATATCCTATACATGAAAAAATTATGGATTAGCTTTTTATTTTGCGCGATGTATTTGTTAAGTTTTGCTCAAACCGATACTTTGCAAAATGTACGTACCGATTCTGCAAAGTTTACAGCAACAGACACAAGCACAAGGGCAAATGTTGATTCTTCACTAACTACCGATACAACTCTACGTATCATAAATGTCAATCCTTTTTTTTCAGTTCATGTTGACTCAACCCTTAGTTACCAGTTCCAGATCAATAAAGATTTACCTAATTCTTTCTGGTTTTTAAAAAATGCGCCGGTAGGCCTACGGCTGAATAAGGATAATGGATTACTAAGTTTTAAAGCTGATAAATCTTACTTTCTTTCGGGCAGGCTTAAATATGACTATAATTATACGGTAACTATCGGCATACAAAACCTTGCAAACCCAAAGGAAAGAGTAGACACAACTTTTTCTATTGTTTTTTTTAATACAGAAATCATTCCTTCTGATTTAAAGCCACAAGTAAGCGGAACTGTGTATATTGAGGAAGGAGATACACTAAGATTTAAAGTTTTGTGTGAAGCGGGAAGTTTTCCTTTCGAAAATATAATGACTCTTACCAGTATTCCAATCGGCCAGTTTTCGCCTGTTCAAAAATGTGACGACGAATTTAAATGGACGCCTTCATATGATTTTGTAAAAGAAACAGATACGGGAAAAGGAAAACAAGTAGTTGTAAGTTTTATAGGCTCTACCAAATTTAAAATGCAGGATACAGCCGTACTAAAAATTATCGTAAGAAATGGTTTGAATTACCCGCTTGCAGTAGAACAGTATAACCAGCTGGTACACGATATGAACTCTTATATCATCAAGCTGAAGTATACCTTTTTACAGCTAGACAGAACAATTAAAAAAACAAAGAGGACACGAACCGGATTTGATCTTACTGCGGCATCAGCAGCGCTGAGCGGAACAGTTCTATCGACCTCTGATAACGACCAGACAAAGCGTACGGGCCTTATATTGCCAAGTGTCGGTTTGGTTTTAACTCCTTTAAAAGAAGCATCGGCACCACCTAAAAACGCCGAACAAAACCAAGCTACCTTAGTTCGTTCTTCAATTAAGCGTCTTGAATACATTGTACAGGATAATAAACTCGTAGGCGAGAAAGACCCTAATTTACTTGATAAGATGACGAAGATCAGAGAGGAACTGAAACAAAGCCAACTTCAGTTAATTGACGTACCCATTGAGATCACAAACGATATGACAGAAGAAGAACTTAACAGGTACTTCAACAGCAGAAAGGTGAATAAAAAATATACCCTGAAAAAGGGTTAATATGTTTAAAATTATAAAACTAAACCTCCATTAACTTATCGACGCTTCTTATCTACCTGGTATATAAGAAAATGCTGTATAGGTAAAAATTCTCCGCGATAAGTTAATGTAAATCCGTTAGCTGCTAACTCTTTATTTAATTGTTTTACTGTTGTTTTATGTAACAGGCTTCTTTGCACATTCGGATCTTCACCTCTATATTCAATCAATAGAATTTTACCATTCTTTTTTAATGCATTTTTTATCGATTGTAAAGTTTCGTGGGGATACTCCAACTCATGATATACATCTACCATTATTACCAGATCAACAGACCCTGTTGGAAGATTTACTGCCGTGTCTGTTCCTTTGATGACCTCAACATTTTTAATATTAAGTTCCTGTTTTTTTTCATTTAGTCGTTTTATCATCGCATCCTGTACATCTTCGGCATATACTTTACCTTGTGGTACCCGGGGAGCAATTTTAAAAGTATAGTATCCTGTGCCAGCACCGATATCTGCCACAACATCATCTTTTTTTAGTGGCATTTTTTGCACTGCCAAGTTTGCGTTTTCTTCCTGTTCCCTGTCGGGCCTGTCAAGCCATGTAGTTGCTGATGAACTAACGATGTGCGCTATTTCTCTGCCTAAATAAAATTTACCTATGCCTCCGGAAGAAGCGTCTGCATAAGTGTAAATACTATCAGCAGGTCTAGTGATACTTTGCCCCGCTGAAACAAATGTGCTAAAAGAAAATATTACACTAAAAAATACAAAAGGTATAAAGATTTTCATAAAGAGAGCTTAAGAGAAAACGCTTAAAGATTACTGTTTTTCAAATACTAATGTACTAAACATAAAATAACTTACTAAAGTTGTTATTCCAATTACTTAAATTATCTTTTCAGGCAATTACCGAATTGTTCATCATTATGTTTAGCCTTCACTTTCCGATAAAGAAAATCTTTTCTCTTTTATCCTTTTTCTTACTGGCTCAGTTTGTATCTGCCCAAAAGTTTACAATGGAAACACTTCTATACGGAGTCGCGTACTATGATGAGTACATGCCTTATGAAAGGTTAGACAAGGATATACAAATGATGAAAGAAGCAGGAATAAATGTAGTACGGATTGCCGAGTCAACGTGGAGCACAGTAGAGCCACAGGATGGGGTGTTTGATTTTTCGCATATTGACCGGGTCTTAAATGCTATGCACAAAGCAGGAATAAAGGTTATTGTTGGCACGCCTACGTACGCAGTACCAACGTGGTTGGTTAGAGAACATCGTGATGTATTGGCTACCACGCTGGAAGGCCGCAATAAGTATGGCGCGAGGCAAAATATGGATATTACCAATACCGATTTTCGGGTCTACGCTGAAAGGATTATCAGGAAAATAATGGAACACGTAAAAGATAACCCGGCTATTATCGGCTACCAGGTAGACAATGAAACAAAACACTATAATACAAGCGGGCCAAACGTGCAGAAACTGTTTGTACAATACATGAAGGACAAGTACAACTCGCTTGATACAATCAACAAAACATTCGGACTCGATTACTGGAGCAACAGGATAAATAGCTGGGAAGATTTTCCATCTATGGAAGGAACGATCAATGCGAGTCTTGCTGCAGAATTTTCAAAATTTCAAAGAAAGCTTGTTACTGATTACCTTGCCTGGCAAGCTTCTATTGTAAATGAGTATAAACATCCAAACCAATTTGTAACCCAAAATTTTGACTTTGAGTGGAGGGGGTATTCTTTTGGCATTCAGCCTGACGTTGACCATTTTGCAGCCGCCAAAGCATTAGATGTAGCTGGTGTCGATATTTATCACCCTTCACAAGACCAGCTAACCGGAACAGAGATTTCTTTTGGTGGCGATGTTGCCCGCTCAATGAAAGGAGGTGAAAATTATTTGGTAATAGAAACCGAAGCACAGGGTTTCCCTCAATGGACTCCCTACCCTGGCCAGTTACGGCTGCAGGCTTTCAGCCATCTGGCTTCAGGTGCCAATATGGTTGAGTACTGGCACTGGCACTCGATTCATAATTCTGCAGAAACCTATTGGAAAGGTGTATTGAGTCATGACTTTGAACCCAACCTTGTTTACAATGAGGCAAAAACAATTGGAAAAGATTTTGAGAGACTTAGCTCTCATTTAGTTAATTTAAAAAAGACAAATAATGTGGCAATTCTCTTTAGCAACGAAGCACTTACCGCCTTTAAGGCGTATGGATTTGGCTATGGAGCTAAGGAAGGTTATAATGATGTCTTGAGGCAGATGTACGATGGATTATATAAGATGAATGTCGGGGTTGATTTTGTTGATCCTTCAAGCACCAATCTCGAAAATTACAAACTTCTCATTGTCCCTCTTTTATATGCAGCACCCGACTCTTTATTACAACGTTTAAACATGTTTGTAAAGAATGGCGGTCATATTGTTTATACTTATAAAAGCGGTTTTTCAGACGAAAATGTAAAAGTAAGAACAACAAAACAACCCGGTATTATTAATGAAGCATGTGGCATTTATTACAATCAATTTACTATTCCGGAAAATGTGTTTTTAAAAAATGACCCATATAAAGTTGGAAAAGAAAATAACGCTGTAAAAACATGGATGGAGTTAATCACTCCGACAACAGCTAAGGTACTAGCATATTATGATCACCCGGTATGGGGGAAATATGCAGCTATAACAGAAAATAAATATGGCAAAGGACTGGCGACATATATAGGTTGCATGACAGGAAATGTTGTAATGGAAAAATTATTGCACGATGTAATAAACAAAGCAGGATTGGAGGGATTGGATCAGCAAATTCATTTTCCGCTTGTAACAAAAACAGGAGTAAACCAAAATGGAAAAACAGTTCATTATTATTTCAACTATTCAGCAAATTCCAAACTCTTCACATATCCATATCGGGATGGAAAAGAATTGCTTTCAGGTAAAAATATAACAAAAGCCAGTCAGCAAAAACTGGAACCATGGGGTGTAATTATAATAGAAGAAAAATGATTCTTACCAAAAATTTGTTCATAATAAAAAAAATCACGACAACTATTATTGACTTCTTTTAGTGTGAAAGATTAATTTTAAACTGTTATAAAAACTGAAGGCAAAATCACTATTAAACCATGCTGTTTTGAAAATATTTACTGTATCAATTACTTTACTGCTAGTTATAGGAAACGTACTTTTTGCACAAAAAAAAGATGTGTTACAATTACATCCTCAAAATCCTCATTATTTTCTTTATAAGAATAAACCTACCGTTCTCATCGGTTCTGGCGAGCATTATGGTTCCGTAATTAATCTTGACTTTAATTATACAAAATACCTCGAAACGCTGAGCCAGGAAGAGCTTAATCTAACCCGTCTTTTTACGGGTGCTTATATTGAAAAACAAGGGGACTTTGGCATTCAAAAAAATACGCTCGCCCCGGCAGAAGGCCGATTAGTCTTGCCATGGCAAAGAAGTGAAAGTGCAGGTTTTGTATTAGGCGGAAATAAGTTTGACCTCACCAAATGGGATGACTCGTATTTTCAAAGGTTAAAGGATTTTATGAGCTTAGCAGATCGAAACGGGGTAATTGTAGAAGTCAACCTTTTTTCGTCTTACTACCAAAACGGCTGGAATTACAGTGTCTTCAATACAAAAAACAATATTAACCAAACAGACAGTATTGCTCCTGCTTTAGCAAACACTTTAAACAATGGCAACATATTGAATTACCAGCAACGGTATGTAAGAAAAATTGTCAAAGAATTGAATCGCTTCAATAATTTTTATTTTGAAATACAAAACGAGCCATGGGCATCACAAACAGATACCGTTCTTGTGCGCGATGAATATGCCGATACCGCAGACTGGCGGTCGACTATACAAGTGGTTTCAAAAAAATCGAATGATTGGCAGCGGCAGGTTGCACAGTGGATAAAAGAGGAAGAAAATCAGTTGCCAAATAAACATCTTATCTCTCAAAATATCAGCAATTTCCACTACCCGATCACCAATCCCGATCCTAACATTTCTATTTTTAACTTTCACTATACCGTTCCGCAAGCTGTTGCAGAAAACTTTTACGTGAATAAAGTAATTGGTTTTAATGAAACTGGTTTTGCTGGCAGGGAAAACAAAACATATCGGCGCCAGGCATGGCGATTTATAATGGCAGGCGGTGGACTATTTAACCAGCTTGATTATTCCTTTTCTGTAGGTTTTGAAAACGGGCAAGACGCAACCTATACCGCACCGGGAGGAGGCAACCAAGCCTTTCGCAAACAACTCAGCAACCTGAAACAATTTTTTGAGAGGCTGAACTATATTCAATTGAAACCTGACAATTCCTTTATAACAGCTGCGTCAGGAGCTATGACAGAGACACTAAGTAACGGGCACTCGCTATGGATTGTGTATTACGAACCAATGGCTACAACTCCCGGTAAACTAATTGTAAACCTGCCAAAAGGATTATATCAGGCAATATGGACAGATGTAGTAACAGGACAATTGTTGCAAACAACCACAGTAAAAGATGGACAGGTTGATGTTTCAAACGGCGGTAATGATAAAGTCTTAACAATACAAACCTCGGCAACAAAATAGATGCAAAATTTTTGTTCTGGTATTTTTGTTTTAGTAGAAATTGTATAAGGGCAGAAAAATTAATGAAAAACAAATTGCTTCTGTTTCAATTCATACCTTCTGCAATCCAGATTGTATTTTTTATTTCAGAATCTTTGCCTCTGTTCAGTTATTAGACAAATGGCTCTTTCTGATTATTTTTTCAATTACTATTGAACTATTAATTTTATCTCCTCGCTTTTCGTAGCTGAATTTATTTTCAATACATAAATTCCGGAGCGCAATGAAAATTTTGAGATATCAATAGTAACTGTTGATCCTCCCAATGGTATTGCATAGCTACCAATATTAAGAATTCTACCAGAAAGATCTACAATTGCCAGGGAGCAATTACCTGCATAGTCAGCAGGGAATTTAATATTAAATCTTTTATCTGAAGGATTTGGATAAACAATTGGCTTTATAAAATTTTTATTAATTTGATGAATATCTTCAGTTGATGTTATTATCTCTGCACCATTATTAAAATTATCAATTGAACGATTTGCAGTTGATACAATAATTAATTGAGGCTTATTCTTTGCTCTCTCTCTACTGTTAAATACAAGATTACTATTTTGGTTTGCCGCGTCTTTCAATAAAAAGCTTACAACTTTATCACCGGTAAATTGCGTTTTTACAAAATCGGTTACGTCTATTTCATAATATTTTGCCACGTTGTTAATACCTACAGACCTTAGAGGCGCGGTAGATGCAGCCGGAGCGTTGTTATAAGTAATTCCGCTTTCTGTCCATGCATCGTTACCAACACCGAATAAAGAAACATTAATACTTTTTGTATTCTCAACATTATAGCCATAAATACGCAATTTTGCAGAAGATACATTGCTGATATTGCTTAAGGAGAATTTAAGGTAAGAGGACCTTGTATAACCACTAGCCGTTGCACCTTTTACAATTAAAGAAGTATCTTTTCCATAATTTGTTGACGCAAAGCTTCCATTACGAACGAACGCGTCAGCCTGGGGAGACAGTGTAATATTCTGACTTCCGGGAATTCCTTTGTAATTGGTTTTAGAAAAATTACCACAGGTATAAAATACATTGCCTTTTAAAAAAACAGCAACGCCGGCAGATTTGGATGTAGGTAACGGAGTAAGCTCTGCCCATGTGTTAGTTGCCGGTGAAAACGCGGAAACGAGGCTACTCTTTACATTATGAGAAGTTTCACCTCCCAAAACAAGAATGCGGTCTCCTGCCACTATAACCGATGAGGAGATGTGGTCACGTGCAGTGGGCATATCTGCTAATTTGGTCCAAGTGTTCGTTGTTTCGTCGTAGGCCTCAATAGTTTTCTGGGTGACCGCATTATCATCCTGGTGATGAGCTCCACCGACGAAGTATATTTTACCTCCGTACACTGCTGAGCCCCCATGATTACTAGGATTAAGAAGGGGAGCTAAGGACTTCCAGCCGGCGGCAAGATTATTTAGATCTAATGCATAATGTACGCCCACATCTGCCCGCGATAAATTTGCACCTCCCATATAATGAATTTTACCGTTCAGATATCGCAATTGGCCTGCCGCCAGAGCCTGTGGTAAATCAGGAAGCTTAGTATAAGTATTGGTGGCAACATTATATCTCCAAACCTGTTTGGTCCCGAAAAGTTGTCCCGTACCATCGGTATTGGAAGTATAACCACCTGCAAAGTAAATGTTGGTACCATCGTTGGTAAGACCAACGTGAGTAATGCCGCCAAAACCTTGTCCGTTAGGAGTATGAGGCAAATCTGCGAGGGCAGTCCAGGTATTTGCTATGGGATCGTATACAAATGCTTTTTTAGTTGGTGTCCACTTAGGTTGTTTTGCAACATCGTAGCCTCCGAAAATATACAGTTTACCGTTAACAACTTCCCCATGGACTTCATGCGTGGCAATCGGCTGCCCCGCGGCCGTGCCCCATGCGATAGTTTTAAAATCCTGCGCTGAGAGTGGCAGGTAAGTGAGCAGAGTGGCAATTAATATACATATAGAAAAACGCGCGGTAGATCTTAAAGCCAAATTCTTTTTACTAAAAAAATAAAATTTTTTCACGCTACTTATCAATTTAATATTTTAAATATGGAAAGTATGCTTTTAAGAAAACAAAAAAGCATACTTATAAAAAATTTTAATACGAACAAATAGTGGTTATGAATACATACACAAAAGTTGTTAAATGTAAAGACAACGTTTATGAAATTGAAGCTGCACTGCAATTCAGTTTGTATACCTTAAACAATTTTTATATTTTTTCTTATAAAATTATTTAAACTATTTTATCAATCCTTATCCATTTCATTCCTGCTGCTTTGGCGGCTTTTACTCCAGCATCCCCATCTTCAAAAACCAGGCAGTCACTTGGTTCAACACCAAGTTTTTCTGCAGCTAATAAAAAAGGATCAGGATACGGTTTACCGTGAGGGGTTTCACCCGCGCAGACCATCACATCCACTAAACCATCAATTCTTAATACCTCCAAAGTCTTTTGAATCATTTTTCTTGATCCTCCCGATACGACACCGATCATATATTTTACCGCGTTTGCCTTTAAATGATCTACCACGAAATGTATTGGTTCCGTTTTCTCAATAAACTCGTTATAAAATAAGTTGGATTTTAGAGATTCAAACTCAGTTGGATTAAAACTACTGTTATACCTTTTATTGATTTCCTCCACTACTGCCGGTATAGGCAGGCCCGCAAATTCATCTATTATTTCAGGCAAAATTGTTACACCTGCATTTGCCGCAACTTTTACATAAGTTTCTTTATGTGCCAGCATATTATCTGCAAGCGTTCCATCACAGTCGTACAAAAACGCTTTATAATCACCTTTGGCTAATTCACATAAAGCTTCATACCTTAATTTATCAAAATTACCTGTATTCATTAATCATTGTACTATGTTGTCAACGATATAAATCGTGAAGCCGCATAGTGCGGTTTTAAGCTGTTTAAAGCGAAAGTAACCCGTAGCAAAATACAGCCGGTTCAGGCTAGTACGTTAAACAATTTCAGCGACCACCGTTTTCAAAATCAGGCCAAAAAGTCTCAAACTATTCTTTTGCAAACTCCTTTGCCTGTTTATTCAGCTGCTCAGAGGAAATTGTTGTAGCTCCATTTTCTATTAATATGCGGAAACGAAAACTTACAGATTCTCCTTTTTTAAGTGTTAGATTTTTTTCACTTTTTCCATTTGTGAAGATTTTTTCTCCTAAGGGATTCGCAGCAAACAAACCATAACCGCGCGCATGCCAGAAAGTTGGATAATTAGGATTTTTGGGATGATCGATGATAGCAATGCTTACGGAGTCATTTCCCATTTTGCCATAGACTTTGCACCATACTGCCCTTGTGCTCCAGGCATCATTACCTTGTTTGCCCTCACTGGTAATATAATTTCCGTTGGGTATTTTATCTGTTCCGCCTTTTACTACTGTAACATTGCCTTTGTCATCGGTGAATTTTTGATCTTCATTTGTCGGTATTTCAAGAGCATGAGCTAATCTCAACCCAAGCAAACCGTCTTTGGCATCAGTAAAAGTAACAAGAGTATCTGCTTTTAATACAGTTATCCTGTCTATAATTCGCTGATGTTCGTTCCCACTAAATTCAAAACGTGTATTTTCTTGTAAAAGAATATCATTTTTTTGATTTGTCCAGTTGGCGTGATACGATAAAATTCCTTTTGCGCCATTTTTCGTTTCAATAATGCGATCTGTTTTTATCCATCCATACCCGCTTTTTTTCTCTGTGGGAATAGCATAAGAGTTATTCCAGAAATCAAGTCCGTTTACATTTTCAAAATTGAGCCATAAACCAACATGATGTGGATGATCTGTCGGGTCTCCCGGTTGCGGATTAACAGGAAATCCGCGTGTAACAGTAGTGCCGTTAGCTGCATGAATAGGATATAAAACCGGCTTCTCGAGGCTGTCAGGATATAAAAAACTTGTAAAAGGCTTTTGACCAATAAAAATATCTATCTTCTTTTCTTTTTCATTTTTTACCATTTTCACCATTTCATTTTTTTGAGAAAATGATGCAGAAATAGATAAAACAGCAAATAATGCTATAAACAGGCGTTTATAATTTTGACGCATATGGCTTTTAGTTATTTATCCTTAAATAAAAAAATAATTCGCTTTTCTGGACTCTGCTTTCTATTTGTTGAGAAAAGCAGCGTAAAGATGTGAAAGCACAAGTGAGTGACACAACGATGTTGAAAAAAGATTTTAGCTACCTGCTAAATCCTTCTTTTATTAATGTTCTTGCATCAATCAATATTTGAAGGCTTTGCCTCCAACCATAACTTCTTGTGTGTTTTCGTCAAACGAAGATTTTAAACCAGTATGAGCCGCGGCAGTAGTCATTATGTTTGCAATTGAGTGGCTATATCCTGCCTCTACCGGAGCATTAGGTTGTTTTCGGCTGCGAACACACTCCATCCAATTACGAACATGATTTGAGGTTAGGGAATCTCCGCCAGTGTTTGCGGAAGCTACGACCTTTTCAGTGTTGGCTAAACTCATTTCCGGTAAAAGGAAAGGTTGCATATTCATCTCATCGGCAAACTTTTTTGTTAAGCCACCTTTCGGAGAAACCTTATTTGTGTTTAAATTTAATTCTCCTCCTTTAGAGTAATATATCTCCGCAGGATTTTCGTCTCCATTATCCTGCCGGGAGGCAAAAGTCACCTGGAAACCAGTGGAAGGATCGTCCTGGGGACCATAGTCAAACACGGCAGTGATCGTATCCCAGTTACGGCGCCCGTCTTTCCATGCATAAATTCCTCCGTTGGCAACCACACTTCGTGGATGTTTTAAACCGCTAAACCAATGCACCGTATCGATCTGGTGACTCATCCATTGGCCCACAAGGCCTGAAGAATAGGGCCAGAACAAACGATATTCTAAATATTTTCTTGGGTCCCAATCTTCTTTAGGCCTGTTTATCAAAAATCTGTCCCAATCGGTATCTTCCTGCTTTAGCTGCGCAACCAGAGCGGGCCTCCGCCAACGACCGGGTTGATTTACGTTCCATGTTAACTCGACCATTACTATTGGTCCAAACTTGCCTGATTTTATAAACTCGTCTGCTGCGTGATAGTTGGCGCCACTTCTTCTTTGTGAACCAATTTGCACAATTTTGCCTGTTTCCTTAACTGCTTTTAAAGCAGCACGATTATCTTCCATTGTTTCTGCAAATGGCTTTTCTACATATGCGTCGCAACCAGCTTTCACTGCTTGAATGGCATGGGTGGCATGTTGAAAATCGGCTGTACTAATAAAAACTGCATCCGCCAGTTTTTTGTCGTATAGCTCTTCATTGTTACGACAACCGGTAACATCGTGACCCATTTTTTCTTTCCATATAGCAACCCCTTCTTCCCTTCTTTTTTTCCAAATGTCAGATACAGCAACCACATCAAAATTTAGTTCCTTGTAATGATTCATAAAACTAGGAATATGCGAACTGCGGTGCCTGTCAGAAAAACCAATCACTCCTACTCTTACCCTGTCATTTGCACCAATGATTCTATTATAACTTTTGGCGGTCCATCCTGTTTTGGCCACAATAGCTCCGGCTCCTGCCAGAGCCGTTTGCTTAATAAAAAGGCGACGTGTATTTTTCATATTGCAATATTTATTATTATTTATTGTAATTCTTTTATTTCAATACTTAGGAAAGAAAGCCTGCAAGTCTTTGCCACTAGATAGGTTGTACCAACATTGCGTTGTTTGTGCAGATAAAGAAAAGAAAATAAAATAAAAAACCAGCAGACTTTTTAATTTCATGGTACTTGCAATGACAATCATCAGAATAATCCGATAAATCTAAAATAATTTATTGAGCGAAAAAATTATTCTCACTATTACTGATAATCCATTAGATCTAAATAATTGAATAGTACCTCGTTGATAAGTTAAATGAAGCCTTCAAATAGGTAGTAATAAAGAGAACAAAATGGGGGACTAAGATAATTGCAGCAGTTAGGGGCGATAACAACTTTATTAGAACAGCGGAGTAAAAAAGATAAATTGATGGCTTGAGAAATGGTAGACTTTATAATTGTTCCCGCTGAGTGTCAAAGAAATACAGCGGGAACAAAAAGTTTATTAGCTATTGATAGCGTGTTGTTTTGCTTTAGAAAAAGCCTGTGTAAGATGATGCGTATGCAACTCTGGTTCTGTTTTAACTGCTGTTTTTTTTCTATTTAATAAATACGACACGATTCCTGCTGCGGCTAAGGAGAAAAGAATTATTTTTTTCATTTGATATTTTTTCAGTTACTGTAAAAATATTGTGCCGCATTTTGAACCTGCTTAAAGTTTTTTTATTTTATGGTAGGCTTTCAACTTATCATTAATGTAAAACAGCACATCTTCGTTAGAAGGGTGCTGCCTTAACCAGTTGTAATCAGGCGTGTATTTATTCAAAAAGTTTTTTAAGGTGTCTCCTTTCAAACCTGTGTAATATGCAACAATATGCGGAGAAAACCTGGAATCAACATATGCCATTCTTTCTCTTACCTCAAACATCTGCTCATCTCTTTTTCTATACCTGTCTTTCTTGTCAAGAAGTTTATCAAGATTAAAAGTGAGGCCAAAACCTGAGGGGTGATCTGTAGAAAGTGTTTTAACAGGTTTTCCCATGCTTTGTTGAAATGAAGTTCTTCGTTCTATGCTGTCTAACTGGTATTTCGTGTACTTTGTAGTTACTGTTACAGTTGGCAAAACATTTCCTAATGGTGATAAGTAAATGGTAATGGTATCAGTAAAAATATTTGAATAGACGAGTGTGTCGTAATGATAAGATCTTGCAACTGCGTAAATAAAATCATTGGGAGAGGCCTGCAGGCGAAAAAATCCCTTCTCAGTAGTCTGAGCGCTCTTCTTAGCGGTAGCATTTGTAATAGTTCCGTTGGGGATCGCAAAATGAGTAAGACTATCTAAAAGGTAGCCGCTTAATACCCGCGGTTGAGCTTGTATTTTAAAAGATATAAGAGTCACAAAAAGCAATAAAAAAGAGGATTTAAACATAGCTTCCTTTTGTACTTACATCTAAGTTAAGCGTTTAAAATGAATGACTATTTATAATATTAACCATTAAAGCTTTTTAAAATATATTTATAATTTTCTGATCACATTTATTTGTTCCAATTTTTTTGTCACCGGTTAGGTAAGGGACATTAAAAAATAGAGTTTGAAATAGGGGAGCCGGAAGAATCGTGGGAATACAGCTATTAATGCAGGAATCAAAAATTTAAAACAGCTTCTTATTTCCTTACCTAAATTGCATATCTTAAATTACAACAACAGTAACTATAGTGGACGAATTGAATATAACAGAAGTAAAAAAATTGCGGAAAAAAGTAAGACCAGTTATTAAATGGACGGGGGGCAAGTACGACGAGTATTCAATGTTTTCTGAATTTATTCCTGATTTTGAAAGATATTTTGAACCTTTTTTTGGCGGTGGAGGAGTTTTCTTTGCATTGCAACCTTCGACACCGGCGTTTTTAAATGATAAAAGCAAAGACCTCATAAAATTTTATTCGCTTATTCATTCGACATCTTTGCAAAAAGAATTAAATACCTATTCAGATGCATGGGACGAAGCAGGAAAACTGTCAGGCGAATTAAAGCCACTTTTGTTACCAATATTTAAAAAATTTATAAGCGACAAAATTGACGTCAATACTTTAAAAGAAAGCATTAAAAAAATACTGGTCGAAATATGCTTACATGAAAATTACCAGTTATTTAAAAAGTCCTTTATTATCTATCCTGACAAGTTTATAAAGAAGCTGGATGCATCAATTGTCGATAAATTTAAGAGGATTAAAGCAATTTGCGTCAAAGAAAACAGGAGCTTTAATGACAACGAACTAGATGACCATATTGAAACCGGAATAAAAAGCGGTCTTTATTTATTTCTGCGTGAACTTATGAATTTGCAATACGCAGGCAAGCTTAATTTAAATGATGCGAAAACGGCAGCCAATTGGTATTTTATAAGAGAATTCTGTTATGCATCTATGTTTCGTTACAACAGGCAGGGCGGATTTAATATTCCCTACGGGGGTATTGCTTATAACAAAAAGAATTTCCGTTTAAAAGTGGAAAATATTTTTGTAAAAGATATTGTGCAATTATTTGAAAAGGCTAAATTTTATAATCATGATTTTTCTGAATTTCTTTTTAAAACAAAACCCAAAAAAAACGATTTTATTTTTTTAGATCCGCCGTATGACAGCGAGTTCTCTGAATATGATCAGAATTCTTTTACGAAAGATGACCAGGTAAGGCTTAGAGATGTATTGCTGCAAACAGAAGCTAAATGGATGCTGGTTATTAAAGAAACTGATTTTATAAGATCGTTGTACGCTGTACCCCAATGCAGGTTTATTGAATTTGACAAAACATATACTTACAATGTCAGGGGAAGAAATAATCGTGACACAAAACATCTGATCATTGTAAACTACACCATCTAAAGCATGGCTTACATCAAGCTGAGTGATTTTATATTTGACTGCGACAGGTGTCACACACCTTGTGATGGTGTAAGTAAGGGAACTTATATTTTTAAGAATGATGTTTCGCTTTCTGAAAGCTTCGAAGAAATGCTTATTAAGCGAATAAATACAGCAGGAAAATACTCAGCAGCAAAAACTCAGAAAGAAGGTTATCCTGATATTGAAATACAAAACCCTGATCGCAGCATTTATTCTTATTTAGAAGTGAAAGTGCAACAACGAACGTTTATGCAGGTTAAAAAATATCTTCCCCACAGTAATTTAGAACCTTCTGAAACAATTGCACTCAATCTCAGCGACCTGCTCAGATATTTTACAATTCAACAAACCACCGGAACATCTACTGTTATTGTTTGGTTTTTACTAAACCGTTTATGTATTGTTGATAAAGCCTCGTTCAAAGTTTATTTTCAATCTTGTGAAGAGCTGGAACGCATTTATCATTTAGAAAAACAAAAGAGAACTTTTAAGAGAAAATCAGGAGAGGGTGATGTTGTGGATGGAGTACATAAAGGTGTAACTGTCAATTTTCATTTTAGTCTTACAGAACTAAAAGAATGGAAATGGTAAGTTTTTTCCTAGATCCGTTGCGATTCTTTTACCTTCATTAAAATTACAAGAACTAGTAAAGGTTAAATTTTTCTATAATTCCTGTTATTTTCTTTTGATATCTCGCCAATTCTTCATTCTGCTGTTTTATAAAAGAATTGTCTTCAAGCTTGCCGACCACTTCGTCCATTTCTTTTTGATTGTCGTAAGGAATTTTCCTGAAGGGATTCGTATAGTCTTTTGCTCTTGATTGGTAAATGCCTTGTGTCATCCATTCTCTTGTTGCAAGAGCCGCCCGGAGCAGATCTCTAAATGCTACTTTTCCCAATTTCTTAAGGTGTACGCCTGAAACCAATTGAAAGGCTGCCAGTGAATGCGCAAGTTTTTGAGTAGGATACAATTTGGTTTGTTGCGAGTAAAAAGAATGCAACGACTCCCAGGATTTTATTTTGCCTTCCCGAATTCTTTTATTTACCAAGCTGATTTCCGTTAGTGGTATCAGCTGTCCGCCAACATTCAACCATTCGTTTAAAACATGTTTAGTGGAAAGTACATCAAGTAAATTTTCATAGCTCGTAATTCCTTTATTATCTATTAATTGTAGTAATTGGTTTACACCATAAAATGTAATAAGGTCTTTAAAAATATGATAGCTCTTTATTATTTTAATGATCACAACTTTCCGCCTGGTATTTTCAAAACCTTCGGCTAAAATTTCCAAATCATCTATACCGGGGTCTTTTTCTTCAAGCAATTTTTTTCCTTTTGCAATAACTTCATCATCTGTACATTCTCTTGCAGGTTCATTTTTTCTAAAATAAGCTTTTCCTGTACATTTTTGAAATAACTGTATTGACGTTATTATTTCGTTTATACTATCTGGGGCCAGGTAGTCATACTCAAGATTCTGGATCTTTTCTTGCCGCTTGTCGCGGTCTTTGTATTTCCAGCCATTTCTTTCGAGAGCATACATATTGTACATAAACCAATAAGCAGGCATTACAACAAGCCGGTCTCGTGTAACATCATTACTAATTAATGAAAAAGGTATGGGAATATTTAATTCTGCGGGGTAATCACCTTTTGCAATCATAGTGAAGGTTGCAAACTTTGAATTGTGTTTAAGGCTAACGCATAAGCCGGGCCAAAAGCCTCTTCCGGCTATTATCTCTCCATCTGCACCCCGGCTGTTGTGATTAGAACCAATGGTTGCACCTGCAGGAATATTGCTTTGTCCCATTACTGTGGCTGCACATAAAAACGAGTTATTATGATGCTGCTCGTGGGCCGGAAAAATAAGCGTGTTTAAAACTTCGCAGCAAGAAATAGTTGAATTGTTGCCAAGATAAGAGTTGATAAGGCGTGCGCCATATTTTAACTGTGAATGATTTGCCATTACAAAACGAACAGCCTTTACACCATAAAACGCACGGCAGCCAAAACCCATAATTCCATTTACAATTTCGCACCCTTCACCTATCTGAGATGTACCTTCAGGCCCCGAATGTATTGTTAGATTTTTTAGTTTATTAGCTCCTTTCAAGTATGCGTCAGCTCCTATCCAAACGTCTTTTATAATTTTACAATTCTTAATAACGGTTCGATCTCCCACCTTCCCGTAATAGCCTCTTTTCTTATCAAACTTTGATTCAGTAAATTCTTTAAACTTTTGCAAGAGGACTTCATCATCACGAAACTTTGTCCATAAATAAGCGTCTCCTGCCTCCATTCCGTTAAAAGGAATAATCTTTCGCCCACCATTTTCATTGCATACTTCAAGCCATATTCTTACCTCTTCTTCCTCGCCTTCTTTTACAATTCCGTTTCCAAACTTAGCATGATTAGTAGTTACGAGTTCATTTACATTAACGATAATTACTTCGTTACCAATGATATAATGAGACAGGTAAGTTACATTATCAATCACAACATTGTCACCAAAATCGCAGCTTATAATTGTAGAGTTATATAACCCGACAGGAACTTTCAAATCGCTAAATTCCAGGCAAAAAGGTTCCAACTTCCCTATTCTTACAAGTCCAAAAAACTTGCAGTTTTTTACAAGTTCAGGGTTAAAGGCATCAGATACTAAAATCTTATTCCAGTCGTCTGATGTGTTTCTGTTTCTTACCAGCACTTCAATTTCATAAGCAGAAAGCTGGCGGTAATTTATCCCGTTTTTATTCTGCATTTCCCGCAGGTAATATTCATCTTTTCCCTGGGGTAAATAATCAGAGGTAATAAAGCCGTAACCAAGAGAGGAGATACTTCGCTTTCGAATATCATTTATAGCTGTAGGCATAGAATTGATAAGAATTTTTAAAAGGAATTCGATTTATGTTACCAACACCGGTCTCACGAGCGGCCATCGTTGCGTCGCACACTTGTACCGCACAACAAACATTTCAGCAATTTTTTCCAGGTTTTGTAATTATTCTACCGTAACTGACTTTGCAAGATTTCTTGGTTTATCTACATCTAAATCTTTTGCAATGCCAATGTAATAACTTAATAATTGTAATGGAATAACACTTAACAGTGGAGCTAATGCCTCATCTGCATCGGGAACATAAATGACATCATCGGCCATTTCTGAAATTATAGTGTCGCCTTCTGTAACAACAGCAATTACTTTTCCTTTCCTGGCCTTTATTTCCTGTATGTTTGATACAATTTTTTCGTAGTATTTGTCTTTTGTTGCTACAAACACCACGGGCAGATTTTCATCTACCAGGGCTATCGGTCCGTGCTTCATTTCCGCTGCAGGGTAACCTTCTGCATGTATATAAGATATTTCTTTAAGCTTCAGGGCACCCTCTAACGCAACCGGAAAATTGTATCCGCGGCCCAGGTACAAGAAGTCTCTTGCGTCTTTATATTTATTTGCAACAGACTGTACAGCAGCTGCACTTTCCTTTAATATTTGCGCTACTTTATCCGGAATGCTATTTAATTCCGTTAATAAATGCATATACCTTTTGTTATCAATCGAACCTTTTGCATAGCCTATTTTAAAAGCCATCATTGCGAGCACGACCAATTGTCCTGTAAATGCTTTGGTACTGGCCACACCGATTTCAGGTCCTGAGTGTGTATAAGCACCCGCGTCACTCAGTCGGGCTATGCTGCTTCCAACCGCATTTACAACACCAAATATAAAAGCGCCTTTTTCTTTTGCATTTTCGAGCGCTACCAGGGTATCAGCCGTTTCACCGCTCTGAGAAATAGCAATAATTACATCACCTTTATTTATAACAGGATTGCGATACCTAAATTCACTGGCATACTCTACTTCAACGGGAATTCTACACAAGTCTTCAAACAAATATTCTGCAATAAGTCCTGCGTGCCAGCTTGTGCCGCAAGCGACCATTACCATCCGGTGGGCGTTAATAAGTGCAGGCAAATGATTTTCAACACCGCTCATAGTAATCGTACCTGCATTGGCATGTAGCCTGCCTCTTAGACAATCAAAAATAGAGTCTGGCTGGTCATAAATTTCTTTAAGCATGAAATGCTCGTAGCCTCCTTTTTCTATTGCCGCCAACTCCATATCAAGCTTTTGAATAAAAGGAGTCTGCTTTTCATTTCCCAGATTTTTCAGTACCAGCTCATCTGGTTTTACGATGGCAATTTCGTAATCATTTACATATACGACCTCCTTTGTATATTCAATAATCGGGGAGGCATCTGAAGCAAGAAAATGTTCACCCTTACCTATTCCTATTACCAGGGGACTACCTTTTCTTGCAGCGATAATTGTTTCAGGGTCATCCTCATCAACCAGCAAAATACAATACGCTCCTACCACTCTTTTCAACGCTATTCTTAATGCCTGCTCAGTACTACAGTGGTCGTGCAGCTTTATATCTTCTATAAAATTCAGCAGCACCTCTGTATCGGTATCACTCTTAAATTCGTAATCTTTTTTCAGGAGTTCCTGCTTTATCGATGCATAATTTTCTATAATGCCGTTATGTATCATTGCCAGCTTACCACCAGAGCTTCTGTGGGGGTGTGCGTTACGGTCACTGGGCTCACCATGGGTCGCCCACCTGGTATGACCAATAGCTGTATGTGCATGAGTGTCTTTTCCGATAACGGATTCTTCCAGTTCACTTACCTTTCCTTTTTTCTTGTACACTTTTAAAGATGCATTTACCAAGGCAATACCAGAACTATCATAACCGCGGTATTCAAGTCTTTTTAATCCTTTCAATACCACCGGGTAAGCCTCCCGCTTGCCGGTATAACCAACAATTCCACACATAATTATTGATATTTAATACTGCAATATCCTTATTTTTAAGCGATTAATACAAACTGAAAAAGCTAAAAGAGTTTATAGAAAAATGAAGGAAGTTATAGATTTTAATGCTGAATACATACTGGAGAACCAACTTGTTTTGCTTCGTCCGTTGCTACAAAGTGATTTTGAAAATTTGTTGAGATTTAGTGCCAGGGAACCTGAATTATGGAAATACTCATTAGTAACAGCAGCAGGCCACGATAATCTTCGTAATTATTTAGCGATAGCACAAAAGGGAAGAAACGAACAAAAAGAATATCCTTTTATTGTTTTCGATAAAAGGACCAAACAATATGCAGGAAGTACAAGATTTTACGATATTCAGCAAGATTACCAAACGTTGCAACTTGGCTACACATGGTATGGAAAGGAGTTTCATGGTACGGGGCTGAATAAAAATTGCAAGTATTTATTACTGGAATTTGCTTTTGAAAAATTACATATGGAAAGGGTAGAATTCAGGGCAGACAATGAAAATGCCAGAAGCATAGCTGCAATGAAAAGCATTGGCTGTAAAGTAGATGGCATACTAAGAAGTAATATGCCAAAGAGAGAAGGAGGAAGAAGAGATTCGATAGTATTATCAATCTTAAAGGACGAATGGGAAAACGATGTAAAAGAAATGCTAAGAAGGAAAATTGAAGCATTTTAAGCTTTTTCGTCACACCCCATCACGAAAAAGTACCTCACCCTTCTGCCCATGCTTTAGCAGCTTTTACTGCCCTGTGCCATCCTTGAATAAGCAATTCATTGTTAATATTTTCTGCATCAAACTGCCTGTTTAGTTTCCACTGGGTTTCAAGTTCTTCCCTGCTGCTCCAGAATCCGGTCGCCAGTCCGGCAAGGTAGGCAGCTCCCAGGGCAGTAACTTCAGTTATTTCTGGCCTTACAACTGCAGTATTCAATACGTTCGCCTGTATCTGCATCAACAGATCATTTGAGACTGCTCCGCCATCAACTCTCAATTCAAGAATCGTTTCTCCCGAATCTGCCTGCATTGCATTGAGTACATCCATTGTTTGAAAGGCGATGCTTTCCAGCGCAGCATGAGCTATGTGAGCCGCTTTGGTTCCTCTTGTTATTCCAACCATTGTACCACGTGCATGTTGGTCCCAATGGGGTGCGCCCAGACCTGCAAAGGCAGGCACAAGATAAACGCCTCCATTATCACTAACCTCTTTAGCCAGATCTTCTACTGCCGGAGCTGAAGATATAATACCCAGCTCATCTCTTAGCCACTGAACAACCGCTCCGCCGATGAAAATACTTCCCTCAAGAGCGTACATGACTTCATCATTTATCTTCCATGCAACTGTGGTTATTAAATTATTTTTTGAAATTACCGGCTTGTTTCCTGTGTTCATCAGCATAAAACATCCTGTACCGTAAGTATTTTTTACCATTCCTGGCCTGGTGCACATTTGTCCAAATAGAGCTGCCTGCTGGTCTCCGGCTATTCCGGCAATTGGAATTTTATGGGCAAGAATATTACCCGCGGTTTCACCAAAAACCTCACTGGAGGAACGAACCTCTGGCAGCATACTTTCAGGAATATCAAAAAGATCAAGGAGGTCTTTATCCCAAGTGAGCGTATGAATATTAAAAAGCATGGTTCTGGAAGCATTTGTAACATCTGTTATATGCACTGCACCTCCCGTTAAATTCCATACTAGCCAACTATCTACAGTACCAAAAGCCAATGCTCCTTTTTCCGCACTTTCCCGCGCACCTTCTACATTCTTCAGTAACCATTTTATTTTGGTAGCAGAAAAATAAGCATCGATAATTAACCCTGTTTTTTCCTGTATCATTTTGCTGTGGCCAGATTCTTTCAGCTCATCACAATAACCAGCGGTGCGCCGGTCTTGCCAGACAATAGCATTATGAATAGGTTTGCCGGTTCGCCTGTCCCAGACTATAGTAGTTTCTCTCTGGTTGGTAATACCAATGGCAGCCACATCTTTTGGAGTAAGTCCCGCTTTTATCATAGCTTCCGTGGCTACACCTACCTGTGATGACCATATTTCAGTGGGGTCATGCTCTACATGGCCCGGAGAAGGATAATATTGGGTAAACTCCCGTTGGGCAAGAGAAACAATATTGCCGGCCCGATTGAAAAGAATTGCGCGTGAACTTGTAGTTCCCTGGTCTAGCGAAAGGATATAGTTTCCCATTGACGTTTCAATTAATTTTGGTGTAAAATGTAATTTTCTGTTTGCCTGAGGTAATTAGCAGCAACTTTATTAAATTGTATTATTTGGTTGCTTTTCCAATTTTCATCATAATTCAATTCCATTTGCAAAAGTTCTGCTACCCGTGGTGCCGCTTCTATTGCAGCTTTTGCATCAAGAAACAAAATGCGAAGCCTTCTTGCCAAAACATCTTCTACTGTTCTTGCCATTTCAAATCTAACTGCCCATACAACTTCGGCTTCCATATAAGGAAGTGTAGTTATCAATTTTTTCTCGAGAAAAGGCAGCTCCTTTACCAATTCTAATATATTCTTCTCCTTATCGCCATACACATTTAAATGGCTATTTGTATAAATTTCTGTGCTTCCGCATATTTTCAGATTCTTCGTATTGCACTCTACTTTGGGTAATTTACCTACTTCTATAATTTTTTTAACCGTGTCTTCTGCCATTTTTCTATAGGTTGTCCATTTGCCACCTGTGATGGTTACAAGGCCAGAATCACTGACAAAAAGTTTATGACTTCTTGAAATCTCTTTTGTTTTAACTAAATTATCAGCAGGAGCAGCCAAGGGCCGCAACCCTGCAAAAACACTTAAAATATCTTCTTCACCAGGAGGGTGTTTTAAATATTGTTTAATGGTATCCAGAATAAATTTAACCTCCTTATCAAGAGCCTGAGGTTCCATAGAATACTCGTCGATCGGTGTATCAGTTGTTCCAACCAGTATATGTTCCTGCCATGGTATTGCAAATAACACCCTTCCATCTGCTGTTTCCGGAATCATAAGGGCACACTCCCCATTTAAAAATGACCTTTTTATAACAATGTGTATTCCCTGGCTTGGCTTTACCATCGGCTTCTTCTCTGGTACGTCCATCCTGAGAATATTATCTACAAATACTCCGGTAGCGTTAACAACCACTTTCGACAAAAAAGTATATTCTTTTCCTGTTTCTATATCTTTTGCCGTTACTCCTTGTATTCTTCTATCTTTTTTAACTAAGCCCGTTACTTCAAAGTAATTTAAAACAACACCGCCTTGCTCAACACAAGTCTGGGCTAAATTAACAGCAAGCCGCGCATCATCAAACTGGGCATCATAATATTTAACTCCGCCCACAAGTCCTTCAGCCTTGAGTCCTGGAAAAAGTCTGGTAACCTCATCATGGCTAAGAGCTTCTGATTTTCCAAGACTGTAACTGCCTGAAAGCAAATCATACAATTTTAAACCAAAATAATATTTGATTTTGGACAGCAGGGTGTAACAGGGAATGACAAAAGATTGCTTCTTCACAAGATGGGCTGCATTGTGTTGCAAAATTCCTCTCTCGTGTAATGCATCATACACTAACCTTAAATCTCCGTTTGCAAGATACCTTACCCCTCCATGTATCAGCTTTGTACTTCTGCTTGATGTTCCTTTGGCAATATCTGATTGCTCTAATAACAAAGTGGAATAGCCCCTGTTTGCAGCATCCAAAGCAATTCCCAAACCTGATGCACCGCCCCCAATAACAATAACATCCCAGCTTGTTTTGCTTTTAACTTTGTTCAATAAAAAGTCTCTTTGAAATACAGAAGTCATTTTTTGTGTTTTAGCAGTATTTCATGTTATTTATGCAGTACAACTTAGTATAACTTTTGAGATAAAAAAAGGTTTTATCTTTTTTCTTTAAAAAAACAACAAAACGAAAAGTGAAAGCTCCTTTAATATCAATTGAGAACTTAAAAATAGCTCAAAAAGAAATTTAAAGGCTTTTCTTAAATCTAAATTTTCTTTTTACTTCATCGATCTCTCGCGGGTATTTAGGTGGAAAAAAGAAATCTAAAGGAAACTTTATAAAAAACTTTGTAACTACCGTTGCCATTTCCGGGTAATCCCTCAATCGTATATCGCGGCTTTTTACTGCCAAAAGAAAAGCAAGGGCAAAGCTTACAAGAAAATTAAATAATCCTATCAGCAATACACCGGCTAAAACGGTAAGCAGAAAGGTTTTTCCGGGAGCATTTCCTGTGGTATAATAAGCAATAGCTGAGTTACCGGAGGCAATAGTAATGTGCCGTATATCGAAAGGAAAACCAAAAATATGTCCGAAAAAACCTGCCATTCCAAGAAAAAACCCCAGGGCCACATTACCAACTAATGCACCCATGTTGTTTTCAACATACCTTGTTACTTTCTCCAGCTTTTTCGGCCGAAGTGTATTTTTAAATACTGGGTGATTTTTTAAACGCTCTCCTACCCTTCCGTAATTGATCCCGTTCTCTACATAGCCTGCTATTAGTCCACTTAAAAATAAAAAAAAGCCGGTAAAACAGGCATATAAAATCGAAAGGCTTAAGAAAGGATGCTGCTCTTCGAGCATATGAATCGCGGCTTTATTATCAAGCAAATACTGCCCGGTTACATAATGATACAAGGCCGCCAATCCGTAAGCTAATGGAAAAACAATAATGAGATTTCCAAAAAAAGAGGCAAGCTGGCTTCGTGAAGTGCGCGCTATAGTGATGGCGAGTGCGTACATATCCGGCTTTCTGTATTCTTTAAAATAATCGAGATTACTCGCCAGTGCCGAAGCTGTAAAAGCTGGCTGTTTTGTTGCAAGGGTCGTATGCGTCTCGTGCATTACCTGGAAACCGACAGCATAATTTGCACTATATGCGAAACCCAGCCAAAATGGAGGCAAAGGAACCTTTGTTATAAGATTTTTTATTAACGCAGTAAAAGAAACAAAAAAACCACCTCCCATAGCTGATTTCAGCATTGACCAATATTCCTTGCGAGTGGCAGTAATATATTTTTCTCCCCGCGTTCCCCCATGCTCGGTTATCTTAAAAGCAAGAAAAGAGAAGTTTGCACTTAAAAATTCACGAATGCTGTTTTTCTTCTTTTCATAGGTAATCACTCTTATAAAATAGTCGAGAAATCTGTCGGTATTGAAATTATAATCACTATCAAGTACGTCAGTTATTACCATTATCCGCTCCAGGTGCTGCTCAATTCTGATAAGTATATAAGTCTGTGAAAGACTGGTACCATTCTTTCTTCTCAACTCGCTAATGCTATCTATTATTTCTTTGCAATTTTTTATTACATCAACTATTTGTCTTACAGCATTTGAAATATCTTCCCTTGGTGCGTTGCTTTGATACAAAAGAAAATATTTCTGTACCGCCTGATCCAGCAAAAAAAACGGGTACTCCTGGTAGTTAAGGTTTGGGTAATTCCTCATTATTTCCCTTTCCAAACCCAGAGTAACTGTTCTTTGCGCTAAAATATGCAAGGACTCATTTAGCTGCTGCAGTATGCTTTTATTTGTGACACTTACCTGGATGCCTAATACTTCAAAAAAGTTGATCCATAATTTCCGATCAATTTTTTCAACCCATACGTTATCATTTTTCTTATAAAAAACATGGTTAATAACGTACAGGAAATTATTTGGCTCTAAAAGCGGGGGTAATATCCGGTGCTTCACTTTGGTAACCAACTCCTGTAAAACACCCCGCGAACCCAGCATCCCGCTTTGAGTGAGAGCAGGTACAAAATCGCTGTTTAAAAATTGGGACAGCAATGCTTTTCGTAATGAAAACAACGCTTTTTTATCGTTTTGTAACTGGTAAAAGAGCGCTTTGAATTTAAGCTCTGCTTCTTTATAATTTTTTTGACGGACCGGCCGTATTTCCTTTACCAGTTGAACCAGGTACTCTAGTCCGTGATAAATACTGTCGATCTTTATGACAGGGACCTCAGCCTCCGGCTTTTCAATCTCTTCATGTTTTTCAGCCCTGTTAAATAATCCCATAGAATAGAGGTTTAAGCTTTCTAAACGGTTCAGGAAGCCGGATAAAACCTGTTATTTATAATACTAAAATTTGTTTTTGGATAAATGATGGAAGCTGTTGAACTGATTTTAGTATAGCCTTTCCAATAGCTACTGCAACTTCTTCCATTCACATATCCTTCTATCTTCCGGCTTTATGGCAAAACTATAATTAAAAAATTTAAACGCTCTATACAAAAAATTTTATAAAAGCCCGCCCGATTTCCTAAATGTATTAGGAATAACTTTGCAAAAAAGTGATGATATGATTCCAGGAAGAGAAACATTGGAGGAAACAGTTACAGACGTACTTACAAGCTTTGAAAAAACATATCATATAATTGTGTGGAATGATGAGGTAAATACGTTTGAATGGGTGATAGAAACACTTATTGAAGTTTGTGGACATACGGAGGAGCAAGCCGAACAATGTGCTATGTTAATTCATACACGAGGAAAATATGCCGTAAAAAATGGCAGTTATGAGGACTTGAAACCTCAATGCGATGCCATTACAGATCGGGGTATTGGTGCTACTATAGAAGAAATGGCATGATAACAAACTGCGTAATTTGTTAAATTAATACAGTGGTCATCAATACAGAAAATGTCAATAATGGAAAATTAGAATTGAATCAATTCATCTGTAAAGAAGGCAAGCGATAGGTTTGTCCGTTATATACAAACAGTTCATCAATTTCAATAGTCCAATACTTATATAAGGGAGCCTTTTCAAGGTATTTTTGCACTTCAGCTTTTGTTTCACAAATCATTATTATCCATGTTCGGTAACTTTCCATACTAACCGCATAGGAATCAATAGTACTTTTATTAATAAGATAGCTTATATAGGTTCGGTGAGCAGGAACCAAAGCCATAAATTCCTCATCCATAAAAAAATTTATGGTGACAATAAATCTTTTAAGGCCAGATTTCTCCATTTAGTATTTTTATATTGTCCAGTCCACAATTTTGTTCACCCATTCATTTTTTAAAGGAGCATTAATTCTTATATAGTTATCTGTATACCCTTCTATCATGCCATTCTTACTATTTCCTTCAAAAAGCACTTTCCTTGTTTGCCCTATATGCCTTCTCGTGTGTTCGCTCATCTTCATATAACTAAGGTTGCGCAACTTTTTATTTCTTTCGTGACGAACATTTACAGGTACAACCTCTTTCATTTCTGTTGCTAATGTATTTGCTCGTTCGCTGTAGGTAAATACATGCAGGTAAGAGATATCGAGGTTGTGCAGAAAATCAAATGTTTCCATAAAATGCTCATCTGTTTCTCCTGGAAATCCCACAATTACGTCAACCCCAATAGCACAGTGCGGCATTAATGTTTTTATTAGTTTCACCCTTTCTGTATAGAGTTCTCTTTTATACCTTCTTCTCATTAACGCAAGTATTGCATTGCTGCCGCTTTGCAACGGTATGTGAAAGTGCGGCATAAATTTATCACTGTTTGCCACAGACGCTATAATCTCGTTCGTCAACAGATTGGGCTCGATGGATGAAATGCGATAACGTTCTACCTTATCAACTTTTTCCAGCGCCTTTACCAGTTCAAAAAAATTCTCTTCATGCTTTTTACTACCGAAAGGTCCTTTACCGAAATCTCCGAGATTAACGCCTGTTAATACAATTTCCTTAACACCTGTCTTCGCCAATTGTTCCGCATTTCTCACAACATTTTCTATACTATCGCTACGGCTTTTGCCTCTTGCCATTGGGATGGTACAAAATGAACAGTTATAATCACAGCCATCCTGTACTTTTAAAAAAGTGCGTGTACGGTCGTTTACAGAAAAAGAGGCATTGAAACCAGTAACTTCCGAAATATCACAACTACAGATTTTAGCGCTGTCGTTTTTTGTAAGGTCCTTAAGGTGATGAACAATATTAAATTTTTCAGCCGCTCCTAACACAAGATCAACGCCATCGATTGCCGCTATTTCTTTTGGTTTTAGCTGGGCATAACACCCGGTTATAACTACCAGGCTTTCCGGAGCTTTTCTTTGAATTCGCCGCACAAGCTGTCTGCATTCTTTGTCTGCATTGTCAGTAACAGAGCACGTATTGATAACGTACACATCTGCCTTGCTGTCAAAATCTTTTTTTTCAAATCCTTCATTCTCTAAAAGCCTTGAAAGAGCAGAGGTTTCTGAATAGTTAAGTTTGCAACCTAATGTGTGAAATGCTACTGATCTTTTTTCATCCATAAGGCAAAGATAGTACAGGGATAATTGTGTCAGGAATTGAGTTACGATGCAAATAAAATAATTACTACATTTTCTAATCCCATTTGGGTTATTTAACTTTCGGTTATGAATATGAAGAAGATACTGCCGATATTACTGTTGATAGTAATGGCGGTTATTGCAGTTTCAATCAGAAGATGTAACAATACTTCTCAGCCTCCTGTTGTAACTGAAAAAAAGGGACAGCCGGCAAATACAACAGCAAATGCTCAAGAGCAGGTAAAATTTGACCGCTCTACAACCAATTTATTTTTTACAAAACATGCAAAGTGCAGAATGAAGTGCAGGCATATTTCACAGCAGGAAGTAAAAGATATTTTAGTTAATGGAACCATTAATTACAATAAAAGTGACCTTAGCGACCCCCGCGGACCTTCTTATGCACTCGAGGGAAGAACCAAAGACGGGCAGAAGGTGCGAATAATATTTGCCCCAAGAAAACGGCACTTGACAGTAGTAACAGTAATGGACCTGGAGCGTGAATATGTTTGTAATTGCTAACCGCCAATCGCCTTTAGCCGGGCTATAGCCGCTATAGGATCGGGCGCTTTAAAAACAGTACTTCCTGCTATTAATACATCGGCACCCGCACCTATTATTGACGGAGCGTTTTCAAGCGTTACACCTCCATCAATCGCAATATGAACATGCAATCCTTTTTCATCAATCATTTTTTTAACCTGCCTGATTTTTTCGAAAGAATGAGGAATAAATTCCTGCCCTCCAAAGCCCGGATCAACAGTCATCATGAGAACAGTATCGATATCGTGAATAATGTCTGCCAGTAAACTAACTGAAGTGTGAGGATTAATAGCAACCCCCGCCTTCATACCAAGGCTTTTTATTTGCTCTATATTTCTGTGCAAATGATTACATATTTCTATATGAACAGATAAGCGATCAGCACCAGCATTTTTAAAGGCCTCGGTATATTTTTCCGGCTCTACGATCATCAGGTGTACATCACAAACCTTTGTTGTTGCTTTTCTTATTTGCTGTATTACCGGCAATCCAAAGCTTATGTTAGGAACAAACCTTCCATCCATTACATCGAGGTGATACCAATCGGCCTCACTTTTATTCAGCATATCGCATTCGTCCTGCAAGTGTAAAAAATCAGCTGCTAATAAAGAAGGCGCTATAATGGGCATAGTGTATGGTTAAATGGTTTAGTAGGTGACTTTATTAATTGTTTATTGTTTATTGTTCACTGTTCGTTATAGATTTTTTACTCCAACCTCTTCACCGCTTCCGCTGCTTCCTTCAACTGGTTATCGAGCCCTAAAGATCGTTTATAATCAAGAATAGCTTCAGCTTTATTGCCTAACGCTTCGCGACATTTTGCTCTCCAATAATAAGCATCAGCATACGTGTTATTTACAGTTGTAGCCGTTTCAAAAACTTTTAAAGCTTCAGGATAATTTTTATTGTCATAATAAATAAAACCTTTTTCCATATAAGCTTCCATTAATGTATAATTATCATTTATTGCCTTGTCAAATAGCTGCAATGCCTGTTTATCTGCTCCTGTTCTTGCATAATAAATGCCGGCAATAAAATTGCAATCCGCATCTGTTTCTCGGCCCATACCTAATTTACGTACGTTTTCACAGACAATAAGGGCTTTAGGGTTTTTAGTTTCAGCAAACAGGTTAGCAAGGTGTAATTGCGCCTCTGTCGATGGATAAATATTGATTGCTTTTGTATAACTATCTATAGCAGAAGCTGTATCCTTATTATCTTCCTGCAATTGGGCTTTTGTAAACCACAACCCATTATTCAGGCTGTCTCTTTTTATCAGGCTGTCAGTCTGTGAAATAGCATCCTTATACATTTTTAGGCTATCATAGGTATTTATCAATCGCATTCTCGCCCCTGCACTATCCGGGTATTGTTTTACTCCTGCTTTTAGTTGATCTAACAACTGCAGATGATCCGCATCTTTTACAGTTTCATTTTTATCGTTTTGCCCACATGAAAAAATAACCAATGAAATAATTATAAAAACAACGCACCTTTTCATCCGGCAAAAATAAACGGGTAAATGTTTGTTTCCTCTTTTTTCTTAACTGCCCCCTATATTCCAACAATTCTTTTGCAAAGCAAAATTCTCGTTTTCAATTTAATATTGATTGTTACAATGATTTAATTACCTATGTTGAATAATGATTTAGCCTTACTTTTGGCGAAAATCAAACTAGATTGTATGTACCAGGGATTATTGCACTTACACAACTTCGGACGTTGGGTAGTTATTATACTGTTGTTGGTTGCTATTTTTAAGGCAGCAAGCGGACTTGCCGGCAATAAACCTTTTACAAACGGAGATAAAAAAATCGGATTGTTTTTAATGATATCAGCCCATATCATGCTATTGGTAGGTTTGTACCAGTGGTTTGTGGGCCCATGGGGGTTTCAAAACATTCAAAACCTTGGCATGAAAGCGGTGATGCAAAACAATGCTTATCGTTTCTGGGCTGTTGAGCATATTACAGGTATGCTTATAGGTATTATTCTTATTACAATAGGCAGAGGCTCCGCTAAGAAAGATATAAGTGACATAGCTAAACACAGACGTTCGTTCTGGTTTTATTTTATTGCTTTTATTGTAATTGTCGCATCCGTCCCATGGCCATTCAGAGAAGTAGCAAGACCGCTTTTTCCAGGGATGCACTAATAAAGATATATGCATCTTATTTTGAAAAAGCCTTTGATAAATGTCTTACATATTAGCACGCGATTGCACTCTTGTAAAACGTGTTTTAGCCATTACCGAGATTAATCAGGGAATAAAGTCTTATCAATATTAGGAACTATTCTCAAAGCATTTTTATAGTACACTTTTTTCAAAATTTCGTCTGGCAAGCCCATACCGTACATTCTCCAAAAGGCATGGTACTTTTTGTGGTAAGGAAAATATTCATCCTGGGTTTCTAAAACCCTGAAGTAGGTTGTATATTCTTCAGGAACCCAACTGTCTTTTCCAAATAAGATTCTGTTTTGGTATTTTGTAAAAAATGCTTTAGCCGCTTTGGGTTGCCTGCCAAGTTCTGCTATCACAGCGCCAAACTCAACTACAACATTATTCATGTCATCCAGTAACAATGAAAGCTTTGCAAGATCATTAGCGTACCAACCAAAATGGGCGGCAATAAAAGTGGTTTTAGAATGCTTTTTAAACATGCGATGCTGCTCATTGAGCAACTCTTCAAAAGGTGCCGGATTGGTATTACCCCTTTTCCTTTCGGGGTGTGTTACCAGCTCCAACCATCTTTCATTATTTTCATCTAATGAGTCCCAAAAAGGCTTTGGATCAGCCGTATGAATAAGAACAGGAATTTTTAATTCACCACATTTTTCCCAAATCGCATCAAGTCTTTGATCATCAACCGCAACTCTTTTTCCCAAATTATCTTTTACAGACAACCCTAGACTCTTGTAGATCTTTAAGCCATTCGCACCATTCTTTACGTCTTCTTCAAGTTGTTTAACAGCTCTTGTCGTCCAGTCACTTTCACCAATACCTGCAAAATCAATATTTGCAAATACAATAAAACGCTTTGGTGCTGTGGCTTTTATATTCTCAATTGATTTTTTAAGTATATCTCCGCTTTGCCCGCTCAGGTTTACCATTACAGCCATATTCAACTTATTCATATCATTAACCAAATCATTCAGATTTTGTGTCGGCATACCAAACTGGTGATTATGAACATCAATAAAAGGATACTTAGCTTTGGTTAATATATGTTGAGGAACAACCAATGTGGAGGTTGGATTATATTTTTCAAAATCCATATGATTAGCCTGCCCATTAACTATAAAAGCAGAAATAACAAGAGAAACAGGAAATAAGATTTTTTTCATAGCTGTTAAAATGAAAATTAAGTGTTGAAGTTATTCGCATTTAGTTTGAAAGCGATCTCGGGGGTGGTAATTGTACTTTTGCAGGTTAGTTTTACAGGTTAATGCGATCCCGAATGTTTGTAACAGTATCAAAATCAATTACTAAAATCATTAGAAACATGGTAATTGCCCTGAAAACATCGATAGAATGCAAGCTTACCGGCAGTTGTTTCATTTGATTATCTCAGGCTATTTATTTCTTCGTACATGGCTTTGAAGCTATTCCAGGGTGTATTATCACCGCCTTTGTCATCTTTTTTATTTTCATAAAATCCATCTAAAAATGCCCCGGCGTCTGACCATACCGTTTGCATCATCCCGTAAAACCTGGGTTGCATTTCTTTAGAAGATTCTTTCCTGAAATTTACCATATCTTCTGTTTGCCTAACAGCCAGTGAAGGAACTCGCCATGGACACGTAATTACATTAAGACCTTTCATTGCAAAGTAAACCGGTGTTTTATCTGCACGCTCATAATGCCAGTCACAAATGATAACGTCTTTTGGTATCATATCAATGGCCCTGTAGGTGTTATTATAACTGGCCTCCCACATGCCAAGCCCTGTTGTTTTACCATCAATCAACCTGTCTCCCCAAATCCATAATTGCCTGTTTTTGCCAACAAGATGGTTGTTTACCGTTCTAACTTCATTTGCAAATAATTCTGCTTTATCCCTTCCACTACAGCGCGGACATTTGTCTTCGCCGAGATAAAATACTTCATCCATGCCCGCATGAAAAGCATTTGTTTCAAATACATCGCATATTTCGTCTACCAGGTCAAATACAATTTTGTGCAGATCAGGATGTAAAGGGCAATAACTTTTACAATACAAATTATCCACATTTGGCCATTCGTATTTTTCGGGCATTTTCAAAAAAGGTGTTTCATCAAACCCGGCATAAACACTCAACAATTTGCCGGTATGATTAGCCCAAGACTGATGACCCAAAAGATTGATCTGCGGTATAATGCGGATATTATTCTTTTTACAGGCATTCACCATTTTTCTTACATCACTTTTTGTAAGCGTTAAGCTATCTGCAACGAACTCGGGATGACTTTTAAATTGATAATTGTAATCAATACGTACGATAAGTGTATTTACTTTTCGCGGCGCTAACTCCTCTGCAATGAATTTTGTAAACGCATCTACATCTTTAGGTTTAGGTGACCCAATGCAAAAACCTCGAACAGGTAAAACGCTATCTAAATTGTCTTGAGCCCTTAGGCCTGATGCCATATTCAAAAAAATGATGACTAAAAGAATAAAGTATTTTTTCATGAGTTAGTATTGATTGAATAAATGTAATTATTGTTCGAATGTTATCATTACAATTTTCAATTTATATTTAGTATTTTTATTAAGTGACAGATGATTCTGGTAAATCTTTGAATACTTTTTTTCCTTTTAGCGAAAAAGATGTAGTGGCCAAAAGAGGATAGATGTAACAATTATTTAGACTCTGTAGCTCAGTTGGTAGAGCAGCTGACTCTTAATCAGCGGGTCTAGGGTTCGAGTCCCTACAGGGTCACTTGATTTTAAGCAACTTAGATATATAATAACAGTATATTTATTTTACTTTCACCATAAATTGCACCATAACTTTTAGTGTTAGTTTTGACAATATCAGGTTCTTGAAAAACAAGGGTTTTCGAGTGGACAAATTGTATTTTATAATTTAGGAAGGATGAAAATGATGTAGCGTAAATATTTAAACACAAAGCATCTTTTCCCTTTTTTATGTATCATAAGAAAATTTATAGTTAATAAGTAATTGAATATATCTACAGCTGTATAGTTTTTACTATATATGTATCCCCGTCAATTACAGACCCCATCTCTACCCCCACCTGTACGTGAGGGTTAAACACCCCCATACTCATTTTTTAACTTAAACACATTTTTATGGTAACTATTACAGGTTATGCTTTAAGAGAAAGCAAAAAAGAAGCAGGAAAAACGTTTGTTTCCCTACAGTTGCAGGGAGATATTGAGATGGTTCAATCTATGGATACAGGAAGATTTTATGCAACAGCAAAGAAATGTTCTATTACCTCAACCTTTTCAGAGGAAGTTGCTAAAAATTTAATAGGAAGTAGAATGCCAGGTACTATTGAAAGAGTACAATGTGACCCTTATGATTACACTGTTCCAGAAACAGGTGAAGTGGTGTCGTTAGCTCATTCTTATCAGTATGTTCCTGAGCAACCTACAACTTTCGTCGAACCTCAGAGACAAAGAATGGTATCAGCATTTTAACCTCTAGGGTTAAATTAATTTCTTAAGTGAAGGCAGAGCAAGACAGCTCTGCCTTTTTTATTTTCTAACATTAAATTATTAAAAATGGAGCTACTAAAGGCATCGCGAAAAAGGGTTAAGATTAAAATGGCTTTGCAAGGCCCTTCGGGAAGCGGAAAAACTTATTCTGCTTTGCTTCTTGCATATGGTCTTTGTAATAACTGGAACAAGATTGTAGTAATTGACACAGAAAACCGGTCTTCTGAACTGTATTCTCATCTCGGAGATTTTTTTGTTATGACCATAACACCTCCCTTTACTCCGGAGAGGTATATACAAGCACTTGATTTATGTGAAAAAGAAGGCATGGAGGTAATCATTATAGACAGCATCTCTCATGAGTGGGAAAATATTCTGGACCAACACTCCCAAATGATAGGAAACAGTTATACAAACTGGAACAAACTTACTCCCCGCCATAATTCTTTTGTTCAGCGTATTCTTCAATCTCCTGCCCATATAGTAGGGACTATAAGAGCAAAACAGGAATATGTTCTGTCAGAAAAGAATGGTAAACAAGTTCCTGAAAAGGTAGGAATGAAAGGAGTAACAAGAGAAGGAATGGACTACGAATTTACCCTTGTCTTTGAAATTGATATCACTAATTCTACCACTGCTACAAAAGACAGAACTTCTTTGTTCAAAGGAAAACCGTCCTTTATTATAACTCCTGAAACCGGCCAAACTATTCTTAATTGGTGTAATACAGGAAAAGAGGAATTACAGTCAGCTCCAAAAGAACTTCCAGCAAGAATAAATGAATGTAAAAGCATGGACGAGCTTTTAAAGTTGTATTACGCTAGTCCAGCTAACGATGAAAATACTAAGAGTATATTTTCTAAGAAGAGAATTGAATTGGAAAAACAGTTGATACCAAAATCATTGATAAACAATCAAAATCAAAACAGTAATGGAACTATCAGTAATACCACAGGAACAAAATAATACCTATGCAACTGTCATAGATGAAATTATTCTTTTAGAAGAAATGGCAAGATCTAAACCATTTATTGAAGCCAACACAATAGAAGCATCTTTTGAAGAAATAAGAGATCACCATTTAATCCCGGTCTTTTTAAAAGACAATGAACCTGTCATCAGTCATGTTGATTTTATAAATGCAACTGACAGTATAGTTCGAGAAATATATTCTTCAGAATGCATTTTAAAGCCTGCTGTAAGGCTTTCCCATCCTATTAAGGGCAGAATACCGGAAGCGAAGAATAAGGCTGCTAATGAACTGTTAGAGTATGAAAAGACATTGTATTATGAACGCATGGCTTTTGTTATTGAAATACCTTCAATACATGATGAAATTGATGGTAATAAACTTTCGTTATGCATAGGTGGAGTAAAGGCTTATAACCTGGATAACCTTTATAACAAAAAGGGAGCAGATGAGCATTTTAAAGTATTTATAGGTTTTAAAAATAAGGTATGTACAAATCTTTGTGTCTGGACAGATGGTTTTATGGAAGACCTGCGGGTGAACAGTATAGGTCAACTTCGTATATGTATTAAAAGTTTAATAGAGAACTATAATGCGAGTTACCATCTTCACCAATTGCAACAACTGGCGCAATTCTCTCTTACTGAACAGGAGTTTGCGATGCTTGTGGGCAGATGTAAAATGTATCCTCACCTACCTACACATCTGAAAGCTGAAATTCCTTCCCTATTGCTAGGAGAAAGCCAGATAAATACCGTGGTAAAGGATTATTATAAGGACACTAGCTTCTGTAGGGACAGAGAAGGAAATATCAACCTTTGGAAGCTGTATAATCTGTTTACAGGAGCAAACAAGAGTTCATATATAGACAACTTCATCGATAGAAGTGTAAATGCCTATCAGTTTGTTGAAAGATTACGATTTGCCCTCCAGGATAAAACAGAGAACTGGTTCCTCAATTAGTACTTATAACACAGCCTTCTCTTTCATTCCCCTAAGGAGGCTTAATATTCTTTTTATACTCAAAAAAATGCATTACCAGTATTACAATAGTAATGTTTTGCTAATTGTCAATGTTACAGGGCAGATAAGACTACTATATACTCCGTTTAGAGTGTTATGCATAGCTGCCTCTGGCCGCATTCCTCTTAACACGTGGGTGTATGTGGAAGAAGTATGGAGTGATAACCAGGACAAACTGCAGTATGTCATTTTTGGTCAAGTTTACTCTTATAAATTCTTTCAGATACCCATAAAGTTTTAGTAACAAATTCTCCCGGGAGTTACGCTGTATTTTCTTTCCTGTAGGCCATTCATTAATAAATGTCCTACAGGTTTCTTTTGAGATGGTTTCGCTCCTTAACTTAAAAACCTTTGAAAAGAAAGGGCATTTTGCCTCTATAAATCAAGCTAAAGAACACAAACCAAAAGAAAGTGTGAAATTGATAAGTGTCATATAAAAGTTGATCAGAATTTGATCAATGTCACATAATTCGCACTATAACTTGAATAATTTAGCAATACGTTTTCTTTTCTTCCAGCTTCGACTTTCTTTGAAAATTGCTTCATCTTCTTTCCAATTTCTAAAACTTATCTTTATGAAAAATATTCAACTCTTTAGAAAACTCCAGCTTTTTACGTTGTTTCTTTTTGCTTCAATCGTCTGTTTTTCACAGGCAGTTCAACAGTGGGAACGAGTATATAATGGCCCTGGTGATGGAAGGGATATAGTGAGATCAATGGCAGTGGACTCCGCAGGAAACGTTTATATAACCGGAAGTAGCTTAGGCAGAGGGACAGGTGATGACTATGCAACAGTAAAGTATGATTCCGAGGGAAACCAACTTTGGGCAAGAAGATACAATGGACCAGGGAATGACGAAGATAAAGCCTTATCTCTTGCAGTAGACAATTTGGGATATGTTTATGTAACTGGTTATAGCATGGGTAAAGGAACAGGTTATGAATACGCGACCATAAAGTATGATAGGGCAGGAAATGAGGTTTGGGTTCGAAGACATAACGGTGACTATGACTATGATGCGCATGATGGTGGAGAAGTTGTCACTGTGGATACTTTAGGAAATGTATATGTCATGGGCTTGGATGCTACTGTAAAATATGGCAGAAATGGTAATGAAGTGTTTGTATTAAAGCATTCCGATATGAAGTTTTCCATTGCTGTAGATGACTCTGAAAATATTTATGTAACAGGGAACAATTTTGTCACCACGAAATATGATCGGTCGGGAAATAAACTTTGGGAAACGCCGGCACTTGAAAATTTCATCGCAGCGTCAGTTGCTATCGACAGGTTAGGTAATGTTTATGTAATAGGTGCTGATTTTTTAGACTATGTCAGCAAAAAATATGATGCAGCTGGAAATGAACTTTGGGTAAAAAGGTTTACCGGCGTAGGAAATGGTCTCGAGTTTAATACTCCTTCCTTCACCCTTGATGCTTCTGGTAATCTCTATTTAACAGGCTATAGAGTTGACAAAGGACATTATGGAGACTTTGTCACAATAAAATATGACAAGATGGGAACGCAAATTTGGGCAAGGGGGTATAACAACCCGGAGAGGGGATGGGGTCATTGGCCTTCAATTGCTGTAGATGGTTGTGGAAACGTCTATGTTGCAGCGACCAGTGTTCCGCCATACAATACTCGTAAACCTAAAATGTTTTTTATTAAGTATGATAAGTCGGGAAATCAACTTTGGGAAAAAACTTATAGTTACGGTGTTAATATAGGTCTGGCTTTAGACTACTTTGGAAACATATATGTAACTGCGAATATTCAAGGCCATGGCTCTGACTATCTTACTATAAAATATGTGGAAACAAAACCATTAACTATTAGTCTTTCTATACCATACAACATCGTTAAATATGCATCCCCCGCGAGAATTAAACTGAATGCTACAGCAACTGATTTAGCTGGTAGAATAACCAAGGTTCGATTTTATAATGGCACCACTCTCCTTCATACTGAAACTGTATCTCCTTATGGATTTTTATGGGACAATGTCCCCTTAGGTAATTACACTCTTACCGCAAAAGCTTACGATAATAGTGGTAACGTAGCTACATCAAACGCTATAAATGTATCGGTAGTAGATGAAAATGTGCCACCAGTTGTAAATATTGCAAGTCCTGTTAATGATACAACTTATACCGGCCCTGCAACTATTCATTTAGTTGCCAAAGCAAAAGACCCGAATGATAGAATAAGTAAAGTAGAGTTGTATAATGGAACGTCTATATTAAGAACAGAATACATTTATCCTTATACTTACGACTGGACAAATGTACAACCAGGAACATACACCATTAAAGCTAAAGCATATGATGACAAAGGTCTTTCAGCTACATCTGAAGCTGTAACATTTACAGTAGCAGAGACTGTAGCGGCAAACCGCAGATCTATTTTTTCAAATGATAAAAATAATATTCCTGGCATGAGACTAACTCCTAACCCTACCAAAAACAGTTTAAACATTTACACAAGTGGATTAGAGCAAAATAAGCCATTAACAATATCAGTTATTTCTGCTACAGGAGTTGTAATGAAAACGATACATGCAAAGTTCTTAAATCAAATGGTTCAACTCAATGTATCAGCGCTGGAAAGGGGAGTGTATATTGTAAAGGCTGCAAGTGGTAAGCAAGTTGTTTATAAGCAGTTTGTAAAGTTGTAGCAACCTTTATTAAAAATAATTACTCTTGTAATTGGTTTTTCACAAGGTATTTGAATAGACGGGGCAGGTTTCTACCTCAGCCCTTTTTATTTTAACCGATTTCATCTGCTAGAGCTTCTAAAAACTTTCAAAGCTCTGAATCAAATTCCGCTAGTGTTTTTATGCTGCCCCCTTTTTTTATTATAGTTACCGTTGTGGTATAGTAATAGCAGTAAATAGCGAAATTCTTTTATTAGTATACAAGCAAATAAAGGGGACTTATCCCTGTTTCTTGTTATTTCCCCCAATAACTCTTCAGGTTGTCCCCCTCTTATGATATTTAAATAATTGATTGGTTTAATCCTATCATTGTTTTTTATAAGATAGATTTTTGCCTTTACAGAGACTGATTAACCAAGAATTACATAATAGCAGGCATAAACGTTATAAAGAGAAAGTATCACAATTTAAAGACATTTTCCTATTTGTAGATTAACGAATACTGAATGCGAAGTTTTGCAATAATTCCTTCAACTTTTGTAGAAAAAGTATCATAAAGGGGAAAAAAGGTTACAGCTAGCAATGATTCCGCGAAGTTAAAGCATATTAAATGTAATGATACCTATCAAAAAATCATATAAAAAATTTGGTATAATTGTTTCATTGTTTAATAAAATGAGGCATATGACAACTGAGGAGTTCCACAATCTTGACGAAGAAAGGCAACATGTAGTATTATTTGAGGCAGATAAAGTTTGTGAGTGGAGTAATGAATATACAAACTGCCAATTATTTTATACACCTAATTTCTATATTGAAACAAAAACCAGCATAAGGTATAGATATAAAAGATTGATTTCAACCTTTACACTTAATACTTTACCTCTTATATATGCCGGAAGCGTTCAGTTGAAGTTGGCTTAGAAATTATAATTATTTTGTTATGCAAACTTCATTCATCAAAATTATACAAGGTCACCCCTTAGAATTTAACCGCTTACTTTTTCCATTACGATATAATATAGTTAATAAGGGTTTAGAAAGCTCAGGGTTGCGTATATCAATGGAGAAAGATGAGAAAGGAATTTGGAAAGTAGATACCTCTATAAAATTACCTTCCTGGTTTGATGAAATATCTTTGGATGTTCATAATGCTATTATAGAAAATGAAAATTTACGCTAGGTCTTCGTTTCTTATAAGCTCTTGCATTCTATTTAGCTTTTCAGATTTTATACACTATCATATTAAAAATCCGTTACAGATAAGAATTTTTTTTAAATACAATTTTGAGCGATTTTTTTCATGCCCGACATAAAACTTCTACGCAGGCTTAAACTATTACCGAATAATAACCAAGGAAAAACCTGATATGGCAAAAGAAAGCAGGTTTGCTGTACTATTAGAATTAGTATATAGTTATCTAAACTAGTATTACTCATACAGTACCTGTTCATCAGTATAATATATTTTTCGACCACCTTTTTGATCCATTTTTATTGGCATACCTGTTGGGCTTTCCTTTCTTCTGTGGATTTTTTGAAACTCTTTTATTTCTCCGGTAATTAATCCCGGATATGCTTCTAGTATCTGCTTTGTAGCATCCTTCAGCACCTTTTTTATTGTCTTAACTAGTTCCCTTACCTTTTCCTCCGGAATAGCCTTTGAAACGGAATAGGGTGAAATTCTTGTTTCCCAGAGGATTTCATCAGAGTATCCATTTCCGATGCCTCTAATTATATTTTGATCCATCAACAAATCCTTGATTTTCGTTTTGCAATCCAATACCTTTTTTAAATATTTAAAATCTAATTCTAAAGCATCAACTCCATCTTTATCTACCGGGTTTAATTTAACATGGGCATTTTTCATAAAATCGGTGAGAGCTATGCCTGTACCATCTTCAAAAAGAAAATCAACTATTGTTTGCTTATGTTCATTCTTTTCGTTAAAAGCAATTATGTCACCTGTAAGCATTAAATGCATTCCAAGTACTGTTTCATCTGCAAATACAAACCGAAATTCCTTTCCTGACCTATAAATGTCTTTTAGTGTTTTCCCTTCCAGAGCTGATGATATTTCTTCTGGAGTGTCTTTAAGTTTTTTGCCATTTACAACTTCCACCTTCACTAATTTTTTACCCGCTAGCTTTTGCTTAAGGTTATACGCAAATACTTCTATATCTGGTATCTCTGGCATTGAAGTAATATTGTGCTCCAAAATACTAATTTTATTTTATGTCAGCAATACAGGAACCTTTCAAAATTGCATACTGTGGGGTAACAATTGAAGTTGCCCCAGTAGTTAATGGACTGGATATGCAATATATTGTTAGCTTACCTACAAGAACGGTTATTATTGAAACAGCATTGAATGAAAAAGAATTTGACTATTGGCAGGAGATAGGAGCAGGAAGAACAAAACTTGCAGAAGAAATTGGGGCAATTATAGAACGAAGAGAATTATAGTTATACACCCACAACTAAATTTTTAAAATATTGCAAAGCTTCTAGCTGTTTTTTCTGGACTTTCTCTGTTTCCAGTGCCTGTACAAAAAAATAAGCTTCCGTTAATCCTTTACTTCCGCATTCGTTTATTTTATCATACCATTCTTTAACCCGGGTAAGATCGCCTGCAGGTGTATACCTGATGAAGCATTTAGGGATAGTAAGACCTAGATGTAAAATCCTTTCAGGAGAGTCATCTATAACTGATCCTACATTTACAGATTTAAGGAACTTCAAGTGGTGTTCATACTCTTCCCCCTCAAACCACTCATGCTGTCTAACTTCTAGAAAGAATTGAATATTTTTGGGAAGTGTTCTCAAATAGTTATAAAGATTTTCTTTTCTTTTGGGCGAAAATTTATTACTTACCTGGAGAATAACGGGTCCTAAATGCTGTCCGAAGGCCGAAATGCTATTGATGAACTCCTATGTCTTGTCCTCTACATGTATGAATGAACTATAATGACTTATCCGCTGGGGTATTTTAGGACAAAAAAGAAAGTCTTGTCCTTCTGCTTTATCAGCCCAGTTTTTTATTTCTTTAGGTGTATATCTTTTGTAATAAGTGGCATTTAATTCTACAGCATTAAAATACTGGGTATAATACTGAAGAAAGTCTTTTTCCTTGCAATTACCGGGATAAACTTCACCTAGCCACTCTGTTCGTCCCCATGCATCAGCTCCAAAGTAAATTTTTAGTGGTTGATCACCTTGTCGTAGTATCTCATTATTGGTTTTGGGTTCTACTGCGAATACACTTGGCATTAAGCAAAAGTAAGCTAGATGGATTATCAAAATAAGGACCTTTGTTCTACTACTTCATCAGTTCCTAAAGCTGGCAGATTAGACCATTCATATGCATCTTTTTTGCCTTTCCCATCAGGTCTTTCTTTTGTAGTGCGGATGGTATATACAGGACAATAATCCAGCTCTTCTACTGGTATTTCGTAATTGACAAACGCTTTTATATCTTCATCCGTTAAATCCTCCCGTATCCACTTAAGAGCCTGCTCAGGTTGCATTAAAAGGGGCATTCTATGTTTGTTAGGACCATGATTATGAATTTTCTTCATTAAATCGTTTGCAGGTCGGGTTATAATTGAGAAAGTTCCTTTCATTTCCCCGCTCTCAACATCAGGCAAAGGTGAATAGTTAAAAAATCCAGGTATAAGCATATGAGAACGGTGAGTGAGTTTGACATAATATGGTATTTTATTAGTAATACCCTTAACCTCTCGATGTTCAAAGAAACCTTCTAACACAACAAGGCATCTTTGTTTTCTTATTCTGTACCAGGCTGATTTCTTTTCTAAAATATTTTCATATCTCGCATTCGCCATTTGGATGCGATATTTTTTAATGAGTTCTGGTGTATTCATGTAATCCGCTATTAAACCCCATTCAAACTCAGCTCCATGAGGTTTTCCATCACGATTATACAGTACAATACACCTTCTGTTAGACATAGAAAGAACATGTGAGGTAGTAGAAAAATCAATGCTTAACTGGTTATCCCAAATAATATTCGGTAGTAAGTCCGTAATAAATTCAACCGTATTAGCAGAAAAGGAAATGTCATGACACATAATTACATCTTTTCGATTTCGTCAAATTTAATTTTAATTTTTTCAGTATTGTAACTCATTACTGCATAAAGTGAGCCATACTGCATATAAAGGTCAACACTCAACGTTTCTCCTCTGCCTGGCTTCCAGTTAGTCGTTTTATACATGTATGTATTTATTTTGTCCTTTAGTGGCTTTGTTATCTTATCCTTATAGTTAGGTAAAAAATAGGCTGAGTAAACTTTGTAGCCTTCCGGTTGAGATGCAGCCATATAAAGTTTTCTTTTGTGCTCCTCGTTGCTCCACTCATATAAAAACCTGTTGCCATCATTAGGAATTGAATTGAAATGAGCGTATGCTTTAGCTTCATCATTATAATGAGTTATTATAAAGTAACCTTTAATATTTTCATGGAAATGGTCAAAAGATCTATGGTAGGAATTCCGGACAAAATAAAAGCTACCACCTTTAACCGTTGCCTCTAAAACTTCTTTTGTAAAGGGATATGTTGGATTAAACATAGGCTAGTCTTTAATTGTTAATAAATCTTCTAACCGAGTAGTATAGCAAGGAGATAATCTTGCCTGTCTTAATTTCCATTTTTCACTGTAACCCTGTACGGCAAATCTGACCAAATCTTTTCCAAATCTGAAATTTACTTTGTCGAGTGCCCCCATTAATCTTTTGTCTTTTTCACGGTCTCTCTTATCAAACATGCTCATTTGTAATTCATTTTCAGGTACAAGATTAGTTACAAGGACACCAGACTTTTTAAAGTTATAACCTTCCTTATAAATTCTATCGAGACCTTTCATGGCATAAAAAATAAGTTCAGCGGAACTATTAGTTGCCACCGGAAGGTCCAAATTTATGGATCGGAAATATTGTTTATCCTGCTGCCGGTGAACATTGGTTTGGAGGAAAACCTGGATAAGCTTACAACATGATTTCTGTTTCCGAAGCTTTTCCGCACACCTTGATGCCTGATTTGCTGTCGCCTGCCTTACATCTTCTTTGCTTGAAAGCAATTCACCAAATGACCGTGCTGTACATATAGCTTTCTTTATGGCTGCCGTCTCTTCCATTTCAATACAGGGAATACCTTTAAGCTCGGTTAGTAGCCTTTGCCCTACCACACTCATATTTTTCCTTATCCACTCTTCAGGAGCGTTAACCAGGTCTAGAGCTGTTTTAAATCCATTTCTTATTAGAAGCTTTTCGTATTGCTTTCCTACACCCCAAACATCACCAACGCCCGTTAAAGACAGCACTTGCTTTACCTTATCATCTGTGTCCATATAAAAAACGCCTGCAGCTTTCATGTGCTTTTTTGCATATCGATTAGCCATTTTGGCTAGTGTCTTTGTTTTAGCTATACCTACAGTTACAGGAATTCCTACATTGCTTTTTACTGTTTGGCGTAATGTTGAGGCTAATTCTGTGAAGTCCTCATAAACCATTGTCGTTAAATCCAGAAATGCTTCATCAATAGAGTAAACTTCTAAATTTTCTACAAAAGCCTGCAACGTTTTCACTACCCTGTCACTAAGACTGCCGTAAAGGGTATAATTAGACGAAAAAACAGCCACTTTGTTCTCTGTTAATAGTCTGTCCATCATAAATGCAGGAGCCCCCATTTCTATTCCAATTGCCTTTGCCTCATCACTGCGGGCAATTACACAACCGTCATTATTAGACAGTACAACAACCGGTTTACCCTCTAAAGAAGGACAAAACAAACGTTCACAGCTAACGTAAAAATTATTACAGTCAACCAGGGCAATCATAGGGAAAGGTTTATAGGATCTATGATAATTTTAGTTACTACACCCCATATTCTAAAATCCATATCTTCTGTTATAGGAACAGGTGGAAATTTTGGATTGGCCGGCAGTAACCTAACTGCGTTACTGTTTATAATATATCTCTTGACAGTAAATTCACCATTTAAGACAGCAACAACAATCATATTATTTACAGGGGTAATTGATTTATCCACCACTAACAATGCCCCAGGAGGTATAAAAGCATTTATCATTGATTCACCGTCCACCTTTACTGCAAAAGTGGAAAGGGGTCTGGGTTTTAGGTAAGCATTGAAGTCGATCTCTTCCTCCATATAATCCATCGCAGGGGAGGGGAAGCCTGCAGGAACTGATTGATCATATAATCTCAGTGTCACACATTCTGTACTTGCTATTCTGTATACCTTAAATTCATCTAGTCCGAACACTACCTCTTCCATTGCTAATAATTTTAGCAATTTTACTAAAAAGGGACAAGAGAATAAAAAAAATTTTAGAAGAGGTAATTAAAGGAACAGTTAAGCTCAGCAATTAGAAAATCTAAAACATTTGAAAAATCCCATTATAGTAAGCAGTTTTTAGAGCTTAAATAAAAATGGCAGAACAAAGGAAGTGACAGTTTATTTCTGAGTCTTACTAATGATTTTTTTCCTGATATGACTACCAACAGGAAGACTTTTAATCCCTTCTATTATTATTTGCGTGATTGGGAAATTCCTTTTTAGGGAAGTTCGAACAATCATAGTAATAAAAGCAAGGATAAGAATCTTCTTTATCTGCCCTATCTTTAACAAGTGTTTGTTATAGGTATAGTAAGGAGGCTAAATACACCAAATCAAGTTATTTCCCCCTAAAACTTGTTGGTATAGCCTCCTTTAAAGTTGCACGTATAAAACTAATTAATTTTTTAAACAAAAGTTTACCCCAAAGTGAAAATAAAATTTTGATAATTCCTGCTTCGCTTACTCTTTCGTTACAACGAATTATTATCTTACCTGCCTACCTTTTTTGTACAGGTAACATTAAAAATTTCCGTGTGTGACAGCATTATCAAATTATTCTGAGTTTTTTGTTCTCCCGTTTTGAGAAGCAAATACACTACTCCTTCATTAAAACGTAGTTAAACATTCTTTTATACCAATCGATATAATCTGTTTTAACTTTTAGAAATGTTTGCGCTCTCTTGCTGATACTATCTCACTGCCATTTTTTTCAAAATTGCTTGAAATTGTTTTTGTGTTGTTTGCTTTTGTGGAGTTTAAATCTTTTGTAGCAAAATCTAAACAATTGTTAAGTACTTTCTGACATACTACAAACCTTTTGCATTCCTTAGCAATGAGTTGTACCTTTGCAAATACCAAAGTCCAAACATTGAAATATAAAGGGAGCAATTAAGTGCTTGCCAACTTGTACCCCCCAAGAGTAAAGTACTGCTCCCTATTCTTTTATTAAGTTATTTTACATCCGGAAGTCAAAAATTAAAACAATTGATGAATTAATTAAATTACCAGATAAATATTACTTTTATATTGGTAATAAGTAACAAGTTTTTCTTTTTCAAAGAAAGCTGGATTTCTATCCGGCTTTTTTTATAACAGTTGCAACCTACTTATTAAGCATAAGTGCAATCGTTTTTAAATCGCCCTAACAAAAGCCTTTAGGTAATTGTAAAGTCTTTTTGATCTTAAACATAATTCAGCTACCATAGTAAACATCATTGGTAAATAAAGGAACTTCTATTGATTTCTTCTTTTGTCTCACCTTTACCTAGTAACTGTAAGTATTAAAAAAATTTAATACTTGTGGCAGGAATAATAAATTACTTTTATCTACTTATCCCAATACTATTTTGGAATATCAGCATTATAAGTTAAAAAATTTTCTGTGCTTTCTAAGTTTAAACATATTTGGATTGTAGATGATGATCCTGATGATGTAGAAATGCTGAAAGAAGCTCTTGCAAAAAGTTGTTCCGATGTGAATTTTATACTTGTAAATAATGGTTTTAACTTACCGGATGCTTTGAAAACAAGTGCTCCGCCTGATTTAATAATCCTTGATATTAACATGCCTGTCATGGATGGTAAAGAGTGTTTAAAAGTAATCAAAAGCAATCCACGAATGAAAGCAGTACCGATAATGATGTATTCCACTTCAACCAGTAAAAAGGACATTGAAGCATGTTATTTATTAGGAGCTGACTATTATGTAATAAAGCCATGCTGTATGGAAGAATTAGATCAACTTACTGAAGAAATATGTACCGGAGAGATAAAATCTTCTATAAAGTGTAAACTATCTTAAACCTTGTAATCTTAGCTGAGAGCTAACTACTTTTGCTAAAAAATTCCTCTGCTGTTAATACTGGCCTATTGTTCCAATCTATATTACATAACTTACTAAGGATATTTATAGTTTCATCTATTGAGTAAGGCTTCGTCAAATATAAATTTACTCCAGCATCATAATAACTTTTCAGACTGTCAATTTTGTCTGCGCCTGAAAGCACTATCAAAGGAATTTTGTCAAGCACTGCGGCACCTCGTATTGCAGAAATGCATTCATCAAGAGTTTTGAAAGGCATACTTCCATCAATAATAAACAAATCAGGTATTCCGGTTAATTTGACAGCTTCAAAAATTTCATCACAAGTTCCAGCAGGTGTAATGGTTATGGGCAAATTAGATAAGAAAACAGCCTCCATGTATAACTCCATGTCATCGAAATCATCATCTGCAATAAGTATGTGTTTTTGCATATTGGATTGTTTAGATCAAATTCTATATTTTAAAAAAGTAAAATATAAAACTAGCTAAAACAAAATTAAATGAACAAAAAACCTGTTACTATGGTCAGCAGCCATGCATCTTAGGCTATCGCCAAATACCCCAAAACTGTTTGTAAACTTAAAATGGCTAAAGCAGATGCTTCTTATATCAAAGAGCAAAATAGAACGTCAACGCCTGCTTATACTTGACAACTTTGGCATACAACCGTTTGGATACACAAAGCGGTCAATCAATGATGGAAATTATTGAAGACATTTTTAAATAACTGACCATTTTTTTTACGATATCTTCCACTTCTGTGTCATTAAATTTTTCGACCCAATCATGTTCTGGAACTTCTAATAACTCTTCCGAATCAACGAATTGTTGCTTATCATTATATTCATCTATTTGCAGACGACTTGGAGTTACATCTTTATCTACCAGAAATCCGGTAAAACCAACATCCCATAAGCATTCTATCCTAAAAGGTATTTTTCTTACATGTAAATCTTCCAGAGCGTCGGTCACTGGAAATCTGTTTTGGCGCTTGGACTGATATTGAACCTTCCAACCTGCCTCAAATTTTGAGTATCCTCTTAACCATGCGTTCAAATAATTTCTTTCCCGTTTCTTCAGACAGGACTTACAATATTTCTCTAATACTTCTGCAATTGTTTTTCCTTTAAATCTTGTTTCCGGTTCCCAGTCTATTTTTGGTAAAGGCGACAGTCTACTAAGCATCGCATCTTCAGTTTCAAATAATACCTGCCCTCCGTCGCTCAACTCATCCAATGTTCCCCTGTCCCATCCTCCCGTCCAGTGTGGGATTGTAAAAACAAACAGGTTATTGTCAATATCATTTTCTAATCTGAAATTTGTTTCAGTATTATATTGGCAAGTTAGTATCTCCGGCAGTTGCGTGTGGTAATCAATTACACGAATTGCTTTTGGTATTCTCAGTATTTTTTTGCGTATAAATCTACTATAACCATATGCTTTGTACCAGCGAAGAGTGGGTCTGTTATTCTTAAAAAAAACGCTTCTGCACCATAATAAAACAATATTAACCGATTAACGCTAGATTTATCCAGCCTAAGCCAATTTCCCTTAAGCTGGCTTATCCATATTTATGTACAACTACCAATTTTCATGCTGGCATAGCTTTAGAATAAATTCTACAAATGAGCCTGGAAGAATACAAACAAAAAAGAAAATTTGACAAAACACCAGAACCTACTGGGGGGGCTGGTGATGATACTACGCTTAGGTTTGTAGTGCAAAAACATGCGGCATCTCATCTTCACTATGATTTCAGGCTTGAACTAAAAGGAGTTTTAAAAAGCTGGGCTATACCAAAAGGTCCTTCTCTTAATTCCGAGGACAAGAGGCTGGCGACGTCACTGTATCAAAAAGAGGAGACAAATTGTATATTGATCGAAATCAAAATGATGAAGCTGATACGGTAGCTGCTCCTTATTCAGTAAGACCTTTTCATCATCCGTCCGTATCCGCGCCCCTTGAATGGAAAGAGATTAATGATAAACTTGATGCTTTGAAATTTGATATAAACAATATTGTAGGTAGGCTTGAAAAGAAAGGAGATTTATTTATAAAGGTGATGGACAATAAGATTTCGACAGCAAATTCAAAAATATTGAAAGCATTTTTATGAGAAGGAATGAAGCGAAAATATCTTTGACGATGTAGTAATAATGTATACTATGATTAATCCTTCAGATTTTTGGCATTGGTTTAAAGCTTATCAAATTGATTATGCTCTAATTCTTAGGTCGGATACAGATTCGGCTCTAGAAGTAATCGAAAACATTAATGATGAATTGCATAAATATTGTGAAGAGTTGTCAGTAGCAGTTATGAAAGCTCCAGATAACATAATAACAATGGTTGTGACTGCAAATGGAAACAAACAATATTTTAATGAAGCGGAAGATTTAATCAAGTATTCACCAGAACTTGAAGGCTGGCAATTCGAAGCGCTTAAGCGACCAGTGGAAGAAGACTTTGTTTGGGAACTTCCAAATGGATTGATGATAAATACAGAAGAAATTTGGTTTGATCCTATATCGGCAGAGGAGAATTCTTCAGTGTTTGGAATCAGGTTGTACCTTAAGGATTATGAGCTAATAGACACTGAAAGTTTGCAGAATGTTACATTGGAATTAGTACAACAAATGGCAGGAGAAAAGGCGTTTGCTTTAGATATTGATGTAATTGAAGCAGCAGCATTACCAAATAACAATGAACCAATGATACCAATTAGAAAATTGTCAAATTTTATTAACTGGTATAAAGATCATGTACAAAAAAATTAACAAGATACAAGTTGATGTGAATGGGAAGTATTATTTGAACCCGATGACGAAAGAAATTACAGGGCAACTGTTGATCCTGAAAAGGTCGAAGGTAAAAAAATTGATGTGGAACTATTAAAAGCTATTGCAGAATCAATTGAAGCAATAGGCAGGTAACGATTTAGGAAAAAGGACAGTCAGTTATTACCTTCAGCAAGCTCTTGAAGTTACTACTTTTGATCCAATTCTAAATTTATCCATCTACAGACCTTACAAGTACAAAAAATTTCTTGCATTCAAATACCATTGTTAAGTAATATTATCTAATAGTAATCCCACATTAAATTAATTAAGAAGTAATATTAATTTCCTCAAAATAAGGTTCAAATTCACCTGTACTACTAAAAATAAAAAGTATATCTTTCCCATCTAAATCCCTTGCAAACCAAATCTCAACGTTAAACGAAAATAACTTGTAAAGAGCTATAGAATACCCACTTACTTCTCTCTCAGAGATAAGCTCTCCTTCAACCCATAAAACAGCAGCTTTTTGCTCTTGTGTTAATTCCTTATATTCATAAAATGTCATAGCATTTTTTTCAGTTGAAATAACTAAGGATAGAGGAACAGAGGAGTATAATATACTGACTCAAACTAACAGGAGGAAGTAAAACTATTTGTATCTAAATCATTCTAAAAACATATTTGAACTTAGCAGTAAAATGATTAGTAAAACATCTTATAGCTCTTTTTATCTGCTATAAAATGCGTTCCCAACACAGTTACCCACAGCTTTGGATCTAACGCTATTGTTGAATAACTGGAGTGTCGTAGGATAAGTAATTACAAGTATACAAATATTATCTAATATATCATACTACTAAAAATAATTTTTCTACCTGCATTGGCCATGCAAAAGATGAATCCATTGGAGAAAATTGCAGACGAAGCATTCATTACCCTTACATCTTTAAGCATCTGGAGAACTCAAAGGCCAAGCTCATAGATGCTGTTAAAAAGCAATTAGAGGCTAATTACGGCCAGCAAATACAGAACCTTAATGAGAAAGCTGATAAACAATCAGGAGCTAAATAAGAAAGACATAATGCTGCTTAATCAGCATTTGGAAAATGAGAAGCAGGAAAAGGAAAATTATAGTAGACAGGTGTTAGAGCTTCAGGAAAAAATGGCAGAACAAAAGAATATACCGGTATATTTTTGGTTACTATTAATAGCTGCTATAATTATAGGTGGGTTAGCAGGAAGATTGCTTAACTTGTAGCATAAATTAAACTTTTAATTTACCTGTAACTTATAAATGGCAGGAGTTTTCCTTTCCTGCGTAACTTATTATGGATATAGTTAGAAAATTGCAGTAAATGCTTATGATACTGAAGTATTATTTGAACTGGATGAAGAAAGAAATTATAGGGGAACCATAGATCCAGAGAAAAAAATTGATGTGGAACTATTAAAAGCTATTGCAGAATCAATTGAAGCAATAGGCAGGTAACGATTTAGGAAAAAGGACAGTCAGTTATTACCTTCAGCAAGCTCTTGAAGTTACTACTTTTGATCCAATTCTAAATTTATCCATCTACAGACCTTACAAGTACAAAAAATTTCTTGCAATTAAATACAATAGTTAACTAAACTATTATGCTATAGGCAATTCAACATTCAATTAATTAAGAAGTAATATTAATTTGCTCAAAATAAGGTTCAAATTCACCTGTACGTTGAGAAAATGAAGAATAGTGCAGTTCACATATTGTGAAAAACTTTCGTATTAAAGCACTTTCCTTGATTAATATATTTGGCTAATGGTAATAATTACAAAATATATAAAACGGAGAAGTAGGGAAAGATTAAGTAGGAAAACTATTGCAATTTATGCAAAATTAATTGCATTATTAGGACGGGAAATTGATGTATATGACACCATTGCGACCTCCTTAAACGAGGAGTTTAGCCTTCAAACTACACCTCCACTCATCAATAACTTTATGTTCTTCAATTTAGCATTCCGTGACATTATAGGAACGGTAAAACAGTTGATTAGTCTTGAAGGAGAGGAAGACAAAAATTTGCCTAATCGTGTTTTAGCACATCAATTATATGAATATCTGGAAAAAACCAAAGCACTGTTAGGCGGTAAGTTCAAGGATTCTTTATCGGGTATGCCTGATGAAGTTTATTTAGTTAAACAGCTAAACAGACTCAAAGAATATAATAATGCTATTCATAAATACCTGTATAATCATTTACGAGAAATAAGGCATAATACTCTTGGACATATGGATCGCGATGCGATTAAAGTCAATCGTTTAATTAAAACCATCAATTCAAATGATTTGATTAACAGCTTCATATTAATTTTCATGTTGTATGCACTGATCCGAAATTTTCACAATACTATAATATATACAATAAGAACCCATCTTGTTGAAGAAAGCCAAAATACAGCTGTCATAGCAGAGATAACACCACCTGAAACTAGGATAAGAGGGGTGGATGCTGAATTTAAAAGAATTCACCTGATTATTAGGGAAGTAGATCCTCGAATTGCTGAATTTGTTTGTGACCTTTCACCGGAGTATATTAAAAAGTTACAGGAGCTTTCTGAGTTTTTGAACAATAAAGAAAAGGGTTAGGGAAATAAGGAAATGCTTTTTAATGATCGATTGTTTCTGAAGTTCTTGTTAAGAACCTACTGTTTAGGTTACTATAAATATATTTTAGATCTGTTAACCCCAGTAGCTCTAAATAGTAAAAAGAGCAACTGGAAAACTAGAGCCTAAACTTGTAGATGATGGTAGAAAGCAATTAGTAGTAAACTACGGCAAGCAGATAGAAAACCTGGATGCTACCATAGTAGCACTTTGTAAAGTAAATGAGAGGGATGTGAATGTTTTAAATCAGCAACTTCTAGCTGCTAGGGAAGAAAAACAAAATTATACTAAACAAATTCAAGAGCTACAAAAAGAAGTTGAAAAGGCAGGGAAAATAAGTGTCTATACAATTTTATTAATAATAGCAGCGTTGATTATTGGTTTACTTTTTGGAGGGATTTTTACGTAAAGTATACAAGATTTTAAAGCATAATACTTAAGGACCAAGTCGGAAAATTAATAATTATGCGATCACTTCTCGTGCAGCCACATAAAAAATATTTTTATCCGTCATACAACTTTTATAGTTAATAATAAATCACATAAATATGTAGTTTATGGTATTTTATTATTAACTACATTTAAGACTTCAAGTTTAAACGTTGATTTCAGCTAACCAGAGTAGGCTACAACTCGCCAAGAATAATAATGTGAGGATATTGATATCATCGCGCTTGTTGGTGCAATTTAAAAATCAAGCCAACCTTAAGGCTGCTAAAGAAGTTGGAGTACTTGACTGCAAAACTATTATTAGTCCCGCTGATTATATTCTTTTTGTAAATAAGAAACCTGTAGGTGTTATTGAAGCGAAACGTGAAGAAGAAGGCATACACCTAACAATGCATGAAGACCAGACAGAAGGTTATGCAAAGGCGAAACTTCGGCTGATCGATAATGCTCCTTTGGTTTCTGCTTATGAAAGTACAGGTGAAGTAACCCGCTTTACTGACTATCGTGACTCTAAGCCTCGTTCACGCCGGGTATTTACTTTTCATCGTCCTGAAACATTTAAGAACTGGTTGCAGGATGGCAAGTCGTTAAGAACCCGCTTTCTTGAACTGCCTGCCTTATTACTTACACGCTTAAGAAATTGCCAGGTGGAAGCGATCACCAGTCTTGAAACATCCTTCAAACAGTTTACGCCAAAACCCCTTGGGCAAATGGCTACCGGTAGTGGTAAAACCTTTACGGCCATTACAAGTATTTACGGCCTGCTAAAATTTACCAAAGCCAAACGAGAAAAGATTGTGTTTTTTGTAAACTCTCTTCCACTATGAACATCAAGATCAAACAATACATTGACCAAATAAGCGGAGAAATACAACACGAAACATTTGCCGACTATTATATTGAGAACATACACGAACTATCGGCTTTCGACAAAATAAACTTTCACTTGCTAAACAAGCACATTCTGCAAAATGGCGAGAGTGATTTTTTTATTGGTATACCCGAAGAAGATTTTCGGGAGCATTTCTTTGATAGTGTTTTCTATGCAGTTTCTCTTATGAAATTATTTCAAAATTTTTGCACTTATCAGAAGAAAGAACCCCAACTAGCCACTGGTGACATTATTTATACCAACGGCCGAATTTATCAATATCTGGGTAACACTTATGGTATGATGAATTTAAAACTAAAATTCCCGGGGAAGAACGAACGAGACGCTTACATACAGAAAAAACCAGGCATTTACACTAAACTGGATCAGGAATTTGATTTTCAGAAACGCGTAACTATTGAATGCTTAGAGGGCTATTGCAAATTTTTGACGACTTCATTTAAAGATCCATCGTTTCCAGTTCTCACTGAATTTCCTCATAAAACGCTAATCATATCAGATAAAGAACTTACCAGAATTAATCAATATATCCCATTCAGATACCATTCAAAAAATGCAGTTGTTATCCATAAAATACCAGTTGACACACTAATAGATATATGCACTAGCTTTACTGTAGCCAAAATCCTTATCAGCGAGGGTGCAATTTCGAATGCTTTTGACGAGATAATAATTATTGGAGATGCCAAATACCGGGATGAAATATTTGCAGATATTCAAAACAGTAAGGCATGGGGTCATTTTAAAAGCATAATTCTTATTGGAACAAATAAGCCTAAAACATTTCATCGGTTTAGGGAATGGAACTGGACCAAGCGAGAAATTATTATTGCTCAAAAGCAAGTACCCAATGAATTAAGCCCAGTCACTATAAAAGATGACAACCTCCTTGTCGCAATAAATGAATTTCACAGGTATATTGAAACTGTTAATCGAATCTACAATACAGATATTTCATATTTATTGAAATTTGTCAATTTCTTTCTAAGGCAGGTCCTTCCGGGCTCTGAAGCTGATTTTGTTTATGCAAGCTATCTAAGCCGGGTGCAAAACCACCTAGAGGATAAAGAATTTGATGGTTTGTTATTAGCCGCTGTCAATTATAACCAATCGGCCAAGAAGGAGATCATTTCAAATATAATAAACCACTTCATTCAGCTAAAAGAGCTTATTACTGTCAACAACGCAAAACTTGAGTGGATTTTGTCACTTGCAAAGGAGCGTAAGATCAACTTACTGATAGACAAACGACAGGGTGAAATACTAAAGCAGTATTTCAAGAGAAAGGAAATTAGAAATATAAAGTTGATTACAAACAAAAAGGTAGGAAGCGTAACCTTGTTGGATGATTTTATCACCGATCAGAGCTTGAATAATCCGGAAAAACCTTTTGTAGTATCGTATCTGAGTGACCCTAATTTGTATAATCAGTTAATGGAAGTGAAGGGGATGGTGAAAGTCCTTTGTTACAATAAATTGGATATTCAACTCTTCGAAAACTTAAAGGCAAAAGAAGAAAATGAATTGGCAAAACACATCTCCCATAAGGATCGTAACTACTTTATTGGAAATAAATTCGACATCGAAGAAAAACCGCTAATTCAAACACAGTTTTACAAACATCTATTTGAATTTAAAGAGCCGAGCATACTAAGCCGAAGATTTAATACTGATGGAGAGCCTTCTAATGAAGGTATCTGGTACGAAGTTGAATTCACCGACGGTACAACAGACCTACTAACGGCAGCTAAATCAGTCATATGGATTTTTGACGGAGAGCAAACCGAAATTACTATTGAAGAATGTGCGCCTGGTTCTTACATCAAATATTATAAAAATAGTAGCAAGAAAGATTTTGATGAGTTGTTGAAGTTGAGGGATGGGAACGGTGTTTTAGATAACATTGAAAAACTTAGTGCTCTGTGGAAAAGGGCGCTTATTTCATTATTGGCCGGAAAGAACCATAAGAAATTGTATGATCTAATTTTTCGCACCAGTGATGTTGTCTCTTTCAATACATTCAAAAGCTACTTCGATCCTACAAAAAGTACATTGTTCCCTCAAAATGGTGTTTTGGAGGCAATGCTAAAATATTGCAATCAAGCGGGCTGGAGAAATATGCTATTCGTTGAAAGGTTTGAAGAGATAAGAGCGGCCGCCACTCAAAACAAATCCATTAAAATTAAGTTTGGCCACCATCTCAGTAGATTATTTGAGAGTGATGGTCCTGTAGATATAGACGGTGTAATTGCGGATGCGAATGAGTTACCGGATCACTTGAAAGCAAAAGTTCTTTCTTTTATTAAATCCGGAACAATTAAATCGAAGAAAATTATAAATAGTAACGATGGAAGAATATCTAACCAATCCCAGTCTGATTTTCAGAGATTCAATTCGTAAAGGGCTAATAGGTCCTGGATCCGACATATTTGGCTTGCCGGACGATTTTGAAATTATTTCGGACTATCCGTTGAAGCGGTATTATTCCGGCATTCTCTTTCCGGAAAGAGAAACGCACAAAACCATTGGAGAGGCGCATGATCAACATGCAAAGGCTGCATTAAGCGACGACGGGGAAGCAGGAGATGAATTACCTAACGATCAGGGTGCCGCAGCAGATGATGACAGCGCTGAAACAGTGAAAAATAAGAACAAAGACCTAACGGAAGATTATTACTCAGAAGCCACGCATTATTTCCCAAATAATTTTGGCCTTACTTTTTGTGTCGATAAAGATCAAAAATCGGTACTTGCCGAATTTTCTTTTGCGGTGTACGATCAGCTGAAGTTTGGCAAAGGGAAAATTGCAATTACTCAACAGGAATTTGACGAGTTTGCCGACAATCATTTCTCGCCTGTTCGCCCATACCTTTTGTTCGAAGACGGTTATATGTCTATTGCACCACGAGCCTCTCTTCCTTTCACCGCATATTCTTTAAAAGAACATTTTGGAGGTGATGACGGCAAGCCAATCCGGGAAATGGTAGGGTACAATAAACTAGCCCTTTTATTGGGAAGAATGTGGCAGCGTAGACCAATAGAACCCATTCAATTACGTATTGATTTAGAGGATAAAGAAGAGATCAAGTTAGAAGGCATCCCACTTTTTAAAGAAAAGGATAGCAATAGCGCTGTTTCCTGTTACTATAAAAGGGTTTATCAAACTCGATATGGCAAATATGTAAAAATCTTAATGGCTAATAAAGCTACTCATAGAAGAGACAAGTTTTCAAACGCAAGCGAAGCGTTGAATAAGAAATGCCTGTTTCAAACAAAAATTATTATCAAGGATGCTGTATTTAAACCCTATAAACAGCTTTCTGACATCAACCCATTTGACCACGAACTGAATACAATCAATTTTCAATATCGGGAGGAATTATCGTTTGCCGTTGGTCACGGATGCTCTGTTGATTGGAATAATACAAATTCACCAACTCAACTTTCTACAACCTTTCAGCCGGAAGTAGATATTAAAAGTTACAGTAACGATTTCAGGAGCGATTTTCCGGATCATTTAAAAAATATAGCTGAACTAAAAAATTTGTCGATTTGGTCCAAATACAACAAACAGGAACTTATTTCTAAACTCTCCGCCTTTGTCCAGGAATATGATAATTGGATAAAGACACAAGAAAAAACAATTGTTCAGGAATTTGAGCAGTCTATTAAGGAAACGCTTATAAAGAATCATACCTACACATATGATAGACTGATAAACAACATTAAATATCTGTGCGAGAATGAGGTGGCATATCAATCATTTTTGCTCGCAAATACAGCAATGTATTTACAAATGATACTTTCAACAGACGACAGATTTGGTAAAAAAAATAAAGAACTCCATGAATTTGTAACCGCTGACACATCAACATATAACGACTTGAATTTCTTCAAAGTCTATAATGATAAGAACCCAGCATATCGCCCTTTTCAATTAGCATTCTTTTTATTGAATATTGAAAGCACCATCAATAAACAATCTGAAGAAAGAAATAATATTGTCGACCTTATTTGGTTTCCTACGGGAGGTGGTAAAACCGAGGCATATTTAGCGCTGACAGCATTTACAATCATCAGCCGCAGGAAAATTTATGGTCCCAATGCAGAAGGAGTTTCAGTGATTATGCGTTATACCCTAAGGCTATTAACCGCCCAGCAATTCGACCGTGCAGGAAAACTAATCATGTCGTTGGAGTTTCTAAGAAAGCATTTGAGAAACGATATTAATTATTCTTTTGGAAACGAGACCGTTTCAATTGGGATGTGGGTAGGATCAGCTACTACTCCCAACAAATACAAAGACGCTTTCCAAGATTTTTTCAAATATCTAAACGATGGAATAACGCAGTCAAATCGAGGAAGAAAAATTGATTTAACTTATCGAAACAAATTCCCTATTACATCCTGCCCCTGGTGTGGATGTAACCTGGTTTCTCAAAATCCAATGAATAACCAATGGCTTACAGGCTATACAGCTAAGGAAAAGTCATTTTCCGTTAGCTGCTTGAATAAAGCATGTAGTTTTAACACTGAACTTCCGATCGATTTTATCGATGAAAAAATATATGAAACTAAGCCAACTCTGTTGTTTGCTACGGTAGACAAATTCGCCATGCTTTCGCATAGGCCGGAAGGGCATAAGCTATTCAATTCATTGCAGGGTAACCTTCATCCACCCGATTTGATTATTCAGGATGAATTGCATTTGCTTAGCGGTCCTTTAGGTTCTATCACGGGCTTATATGAAACAATTATCGAACTGCTCTGCATTAAAGGAGATCAACGACCAAAAATCATTGCATCCACAGCCACCACAAGAAACACAGCCGAACAAGTACAAATGCTCTATGGTAACAGGAAGCTAAATATTTTTCCTGCACCTGGTCTTTCATATAAGGACAACTTTTTCTCTTTCGTTTCAAAAGTCAGTAAGCGAAAGCATATTGCTTTTTTTCCAACAGGTAAAACTTCTGTCGACACTCAAATCCAGTTACTTGCTCATTTATTATTGGCAAGGATTGAACTTTTCAAATTATTTGTTCAGCAATTCCAACTCGATAAGGCGGTCAAAAAAATAGACCATTATTGGACCATTGTTTCATTTTATAATAGTTTAAAAGATGTAGGAAAGATTTATAACAAAGTGCCTGCTGAAATAATTGCGCTGATTAAGATGTTGCATAACAGGAATAGTGATACACTTAGTGGGTATAATTTCAATTATTATAATCTTCCTGGAAGGACCAAGGAGCTTACAAGCCGAGTTCAGAGCAATCTCATAAAAAGTTTGTTGAATGAAATGGAGCATCCATTTAATCTACAAAAGACAGATGCCGGTAATAATTATGTTTCAGAAACTGTAGATTTAGTTTTGGCGTCGAATATGTTCTCCGTTGGAATTGACATCAAAAGATTGAATGTAATGTTGATGAATGGCCAACCCCGCAATGTAGCAGAATACATACAGGCGTCAAGTCGGGTAGGTAGGGATAGCCCCGGCATTGTAATAAACCTCCTCGACGCCAACAGATCGAGGGAAAAATCATATTTCGAGAACTATAAAGCATTTAATAATAGTTACTATAAGTATGTTGAACCATTAAGTGTTACACCCTTTACTGAAATTGCGTTGGATAAGGTAGTAAATACAATATTAGTTTGCTTTGTCCGCCATAAGCAAGGGTTAAACGCAGACAAGGATGCAAAAAAATTTACAGGAGACATTTGTATATTAAAAGACTACATCAAGGAGAGAATTAAAGATGCTACGCAATTGCAATATGCTCTGAACAAGTTGGATGAACTTTCCGGCAATTGGCTAAACAAATTAAGTGACCTGGACTTGCATTATAAAAACCATGAACAATCCAACCATAATTTAATTCAAAAAACAACAGTTACTGATGATTGGAGCTTGATGCAATCAATGCGTGAAATAGACACAAACAGCATAATTAAAATTATTCAGTGATGGATTACAATCAACATGAAAATATTCAGACAAGAAAAACAATAAGTTCTTATGGTGGAGTTGGATCAATTCTGGAAACCAGAAATGGTTCCCTTATCATAAGCCCATTTAACCAGTGGCCTTATTTCATGGCCCTTAATGGCAATTTTAAAGACGAGCATTTGATACTGGATAAGCGTTTTAAAAACAGACTTAGAAAATATTTTTCCAACTTAAACCATTTGATTCGGGTACCAATTAACGAAATTGAAGGGGGTAAATTTTCTTCCTGTAGTGCAAATTTATTGAGCGGAAAATATTTTCCGGAGTGGTTTTATTGCAATGAGTGCCATAAGTTTGATAAACATGCCAATTGGAAAAAAAATTGGGAAATCAAGGTCAAACAAGAAGATAAGAGTAAGTTTTTCCCTCCTAAATGCTACAAGTGCTACTTAGACGCACAGTTAAGGGGAAAGCGAAAATTGATTGACTTAGAACAAATTAGGTTTATCCTTATTTCACCTGGTGGCGAAGTAGCAGATATTCCCTGGGAGAGATGGGCATTTTCGCGGAGTGTTCAAAAAGATAAAAGGGAAAATTACAACAATGGGACGGACACAAACGCTGCGGAAATTAGATTAGCAAACATTGATATTCCGAAGGATTTAGAAATGGAACTAATACCATTGAATAAATACAGTGACTTGTCCGGGTTAGCCATTTTTTCAACTTATGACGCTGGACGTAAAAAGGCATTTGCAACACTGTCCGGTTTATTCAGTTTAAGAATACCAAAAAAGGAACTCTTCCCCGGAAATAATGAAGAGGTAGTTTTTAAACCTGTACTCAGATCGAGCAACAGTGTTTATTACCCCAATATACTTTCAAGTATCTTTCTTCCTGCCGATGATGAGTTAAATGAGGCAACAATTGAGAAAATAAAAAAGAAGGCAGCGAGGAATAAAACTGCAAGCGAAATATCAGAAGACTTGTTAGATGACAATGTCGAAATTTCTGAGGCAGAAATTCAAAGCCTAATTGACAATGATTTCGATCTAGGATTGATGGTTCAAACGATGTCAGAAAATGAATATCGGCTTGCGGAATACAAGTTTATTACCACGCACCACAATAGTGATTTAAAGGACGACTTGATATTCCAAAAAGTTTCGAAAGGCTTTTATCCCCATAAGTTTCTAAAGTCCGTAACTCGAATGGATAAAATAAGAATTACTTCCGTTCAAACTTCATATACCCGACAAGAACCAATAGACAGAGACTATTATTTACGTCCAGACAGTGATATTCAAAATACAAAGGAAAAGATAAGTAAAAAGTATACTTCTGAAGGATCAGGCTTTGGTCAGCTTACGAATTATTTACCCGCCATGGAAAATTTCGGGGAAGGAATTTTCTTCGAGTTTGAAGAAAAAACAATTAATAATTGGGTAGTTGCTAACAAAACAGTTGTAGATAGAGTTATGGTTATCGTTAATAATCATAGAAGCTCCGAAGGTTCGCTAAATAAAGATCTAAATGTAACTCCCGCTCTCATTTTGATCCATACATTTTCTCATTTAATAATTAAAGAGCTAGAATTTCTTTGCGGTTACCCGTCGACCTCTTTGCAAGAACGATTGTATATCGATGAAGGCAAAATGTCAGGGGCTCTGATCTATACGATTTCAGGAGCCGAAGGAAGTTACGGCGGTTTAACTTCTTTATGTAAATCATCAAAGCTTGATAATATAATACAGTCAGCTGTTATCCGTGCGAAGGATTGCGCTTCTGATCCAATTTGTTATCACTCTTCAGGCCAAGGAGTAGGCAACCTCAACTTATCAGCCTGTTATAGTTGCACCTTATTACCTGAAACCTCTTGTGAACAATTCAATTGTTATTTGGACAGACGATTATTGATTGATGACGGATACGGATTTTTTAAAGACCTGTATAAATCCGAACAAACCCAAGCTGAAGGTAAATAAGTATTCCTCTTACCCTTTAGAAACCATGTGATTGTTGAGATTCTATTTCTTCTTTTATATCGATTCGGGAGGAGACAAAAAAGAAGTTAAGCGAAAAAGCAAGAGCAAGAGTTTGGGATGAGGCGACAAAAAAGAAAATATCCGAAGCTTTAAAGGGAAAAAAGAAAAAGTCATTATGTCAACAAATCAGATAGTCTCTAAAGCCTGGTCGTTTTGCAATACCCTTCGTGATGATGGTGTGGGTTATGGCGACACTACTTAGAACAACTTACTTACCTGCTGTTCTTGACAATGGCAGATGAATATAGAAAGCCACCTTACAGCCGGCAGGTTTCTAATAGTAACCAGTACAATCGGCAAAGATTAAGTCATGTGGGCTTTTAACTAGCCGGTTTATTTCTCAACCCTACCTTTTGTAGCTTCTATACCCGGAAAAGAACGGTGAACAGATATTTAGCGCAAATGACAAATATCGAGACTATACAAACTGTAAAAAAGATATTTTGACATATTATGGTTGGCAAGTCGGCAAAGTTGGTAAGCCCTCTTTTTACAGCACCTGAGTTTGCTTCTATAGGCCTCCCCTAACTGAGAAATAAATTCTATATAAGAGCTATTCAAATAAATAAATTTACAAAGTATAGGTGTACGTAATGAGGAATTCACGTTGTAGTATCTGGAAGATGAATACAATAACCATGTTAAATCAAGGCTTCGGTAAAAAAGGGATTATTAAAAATTATATCGGGAATCCGGACGGTAGACAATTCAAATTAAATTTTCTCTTTTTTTTAAATAAACCTTATTAAGGGTTTAGGAAAATACTACAAAAGGTGTAGCTAGTGTAGGTGGTGTAGGACTTAAAAAACTTTTTTTCTGACTAAGATGTTAATTTTTTAAAAACCTCTCCCAAAAACTACTATAGCCTGTCATATTTTTTCCTTTTTAGATGATAATTTTTGTAATGAACAAATTGAGGTATAGGACTTTCAGGATGTAAATCCATCCTAATCTTTATTACTACTACAAGGGGAACGCAAAGCTACTATAGCAGTAAGAGAAGGTATGGCATCAATGGTAAAAGAATTGTATTTTTAAAAGGCTAGATGAAGAATAACTCTAAAGGTTTTAAATGCGTTCCAGCTTGTCTTCTTGCACTTCCTTCCACAATTAATATAGTAAATTTACAGGTTTGTAATTGTAATCCTTCAATATAAATACCTGTTGCTTATTATTTTCCCTTTGATTTAAGACAGTTGTCATATCCAATCCTACTTTATATAAACTTCTACCTTACATAATTTTTATGCAATAAATTCTGTAAATGTTACCATGCTGGCTATAGTAGCTTTCTCCTTTACTTCGTATCAAAACTATTAAAAGACCATATAGGATATAGTAATTATAGATATGGAGAGGTAGTAGTATGTGAAATAAAAATCTCGGTAGCGTTAAAAAAAGTTTTTTTTAACCTACACTTGCTACACAAACTACACTTTCTTAAGCCTGTATAAGAGACAATGTAAAACCTTTTTTTTGAACTAATTTCTGCATATAAGATCAATGTTATATGTACCGTATACTATAAAAGAAGAGGAAAGCTGGATGGAATATAAGATGCGTCTAAATGAATGATCAGAAAAAAATTACCGTCAGCAAAGGCGGGGTTTCAAATGGCTTTTGCGACCGTGGGGAGGGAGTAACTTAGAACAGAGTTGCTGCATCAGCAACAACTTTTCTTAAAATCCTCAACCCATACTTTGGAGTCCAGACAACATGATAAACGCAATAGTAAAAATGGTGTGAAAGGCTTATGGTATTTGACACAGTCCAATATAAAGGCAAAACCTGTTAACATAATCCCAGCCAAAAGCGCTGGTTTAATGCGATAAATAAAAAAGGCAGCTTAAAAAAGCTGCCCTGTAGAAAAAATGTTTTTTTTAAGCTACATCTGCTACACTTGCTACACCTTTTTCAGTTGAAAGGGTAGCCGGTGTAACATATGAATGTGATTAAAAAGGTTTTTTTACTGCATTTACAACCATCCCTCGATTTCTCCTGGTTGTTTCAAAACCCTGATGGCGTAGACGCTCAGAAAAACTCTTTAAACCGCAGGCCTTGTACCCAAAATCAAAACAATACTCCTTATATGCTGGATATATTTGTTTTAAAGGGATCTCTGAATTAACATTTATTGTGTAATTCTCATCTTCTAAAAACAGCCTTACAGAATTAGATTGGATTTTGTACTGATCTATTGTATTTTCTACCAATTCAGAATGTGTAAATTTTTTCTGTTTTATTATTCGACACAGCCCACTTAAAACCCAGTTAAATACTCCAGGAAGTTCATCTTTAATGATATCACTTGCCAGTTGGGGATTACGTTCACTCTCAGGAATAGTAACACCAAAATGAAGTATTATAAACCTCCTGAAAAAAGCCTCGTTATGTTCCACATCTTTAGGCAGTTCATTTGTATTAAAAATAAGCTTAGCATAATCTTCCAACACAAATGGGTCTCCGTAAGGTAAACGAGCCTCTATTGGCTCTCCACTAACTAACTGTTTAAAAAGTGTTGAATCCATTTTCGCAGAAATCTCTGATGCGTAGTTAAGAAGTTTATCTGACAACTTTGCTCTATAATACCCGCTCTCATTCGTCAAGGATTGCAAACTAAAATTACATACATTTTCTGCCCCCAATAGTGCGTTTATTATTTCAAAGAGCACACTCTTTCCATTTGCCCCGGACCCATATAGTATAAGACATTTCTCCAGCTTTAATTTTGAAGGCCTTATAAAAAGATATCCAAGATATTCTGCCAAAATCATCTGCAGTTTTTCGTCAGGTAATACTCGTCTTAAATAGGCAGAAAAAACCGGAGCAGTGGCTTCAGAATCATAAGCAAATGGAAGCTGATACTTGATAAAATCGTTCCTGTCAAAATCTCGCAATTTCTGTTCATCATCATTTATAACAAATGTTCCGTTTATCAGGTTAATTAAAATTTCTTCCTTATTTTTTACTGGTTTTGCTAAGAATGCTGTACTTAAAAACTGTTTCATTAATTCCACTCTAAAACTATGATGTCTTGCCTCAAAACGGTCAACTCCTAATTTTTCTGCAGCTCTTCCTAAAAAATCACCTAGTTGTTCTTTTGTCAGTGATTTATAAAACGCTCCATTAAACACGTAGACTTGTTGGTCCGACATGCATAAAGAGAAATTATTTTCCTTTGCTAATTCCAGAATTACTTCTATACAAATTATTGTATAATGTTTTCTTGTTAAGTCCACACCCTCCGCTAGGTCTGCCTTTTCATGAAAATTTATCGGTTTTAGCTCTAAAAGTAAAGCACCTAATATTCTATTGTGTTCTACAATTAGTGGATTATTTATCTGTTCCTCTGGATTAGAAAATACTTCAGTTAATCCATCACCAATTAAATCATCAACTTCAGCGTCAATCCTTCCTAATGTGTGCTCCGTATTATTTATTTTATCCATTTTTAGTAAAAATATTAATTTGTAAGGGGGGCAGATTTTCTGCCCCTTCTAACTTTTTGAATAATCTTGTTAATTTTTTATTTTTTTGCTCCTTTAAAAGACTTCAATTTTGAATTAAATAGTCTACGTAAAAAATCAAGACCTTTTATAGTGACATATGTGACCGGAACAACTTTTCCAGGTTTTCCCGGTATATCTATTATTCTTTTATGATAAATCATATAACCAAATTTTATCATTCTTTGTGAAGGCTCACTCCTTTCTAATAAGACCCCCCACTTCTTTAATAACTCTATAAATTTTGTTCTGCCATACCCAGTTTGAAGAAGCTTTGTTGTCTCGCCTAGTGAGAAGTAAGAATCGTTGTTTATTACTATAATATTATTTGTTTCCATAAAACCTATATTTTATTGTAAGTTTGTTCTTATGATTCGTCTTAATTTTATTTACCTAATACCTCCTTTTTAAGTTCATCCTGGCTTTTGTATCTATGCCGGGTTAAAAACTCTATCAGCTGCTCTTTGCTAAACCATATCCTTTTTCCTGTCGGTTTGTAAAAACCTAAAACTCTGCTTGCCGTAAGCTTATATATGCTGCTTTTACTTAACCCTGTAAACGCACATGCTTCTTCTAGTGTTAATAATTCTTTGTCCATTTCTTTTTAAGTATTATTTAGCCAATGTCCCCCAACTATTTACCCGGGAACATGGTAAGTAGTTGATTGGCTATTTTCATTTGATAGCAAAGAAAAACCATTGGTTTCAATGGCTTAAAAAGGGTAAGAAAATGTAAGAAAAGGTAAGGTTTTGGGTAATGGGGTTATGCTTTCGCAAAAAGGTTATCTATTAATAGACGAAAATTACCCGGCAGTTGTTCTTTGTTGTTAGTAATTTCGGAAATTGCTTTAATAAAGGCAGCATGAGTAAAATACAGAGATTCATAATTAAGATTAATATTATCGTGCGGTTTTTCTTTTAACTTATCTATAATTTTACTTCCTTTTTCCTCTAGATCGAATTTCGCTAATAAATAATAGAGTGCTGCTTTAGAACAGGTAAAATTAATTTCAGTTTTTAATTTACTAAATTGACCTTGTAAAAATATTTTAATATTATCACGTAAATTAGGTTGAGGGGGAAACAAAAGTTGTTTCTTTTCTTTTTTATTTGTGAAAGAAAATTTTTCTAATTTATTTAAAAAATCTTCGTTTTCCCATAAATGATGATATTGATCAAAATTTTCGTTTTCTTCAGAAATGTTAATATAGGGGTAGGATGTTGCTAGCCAATTTAAAAGATTTTTATAAGGAGTTTTATCATTTTTGAACCATTTTAATGGGTTATGACTATCGTTCAAAATTTTCAATTCCAATAATAAAGTCTCTAAATATCTTTGCTTTTCATTATCAGGCGTTATTACTTCTAAATTTTTTTCAATCAAATCCCTTGATTTGAAATATTCACTCTTAAATAGATGTGATAAGACTACATTTTCATCCCCTTCAAGGTAGTTAAGATCTTGGTAGTACCACCGCTCTTGACTTACCCTATCATAGCCGTTCTGAAAAACAAAATTATTGAAAAAAGCTAAAGGTTTTTTGTGCCATGAGACACCTGGGTTTCGCTTATAAAAATCTTCCTCTATTTCAGTACGAGTAAATATTGCATTTTGGCGGTGGAGTAATTCCAGCGTTTTTTTATATTGACTAAGAGCCCTTTTTGAAATAAAGGAATAGGCATTGATTTCATTATTTTTATCAAAATCAACGATTCGAAATTGAATATCACAAACTTGTAAAATCTCAGAAACTAATATTTTGAGAATGCCACTTTTATCAGGGTTATTTAAAATTGAAGAAATATTTTTTGTAAGATAATTTAAAAGTGAAGTCAGTTCATCTGTATATTTTTCAATAGTAAAATAATTTAAAAAATATTTTTTTATTATTTTATTGTAAGTAATAGTGCTGTCTATAGGTAATGTAGAATAAAAACTGCCAACAATAATGTCAAAAAATTTATTTTTATGCCATTCATATATTTCCCCCTCATCATTGTATTCAATTCTGGGATAATCATAATATTCATGATCAATTAAACTTGAACAATTCCTAAAATATTCATCCTGTTTTTCTAAATCAAAAAAAATATCACGCTTTATTTTTGAACCCGAAATCATATCCTTTGCAAAATATTAAAGTGTAAGTAATTTTGAATACTCCAACTTCACCTCATCTGCAAAACTGTCAAGATAATTTTCAGTGACGGCATTCGTAGAATGACCTAAAGCTTCCTTAATAAAATCTGTAGATACCCCTTTACGTTTTAAGACAGTTGAAAAAGAGTGCCTAGCAACGTAAGTGCCAACTTTGTTTTTTATTCCTAAATCAAGCCTTATAGCTTCCATATGTTTGTTTACCCACTTTATAAATCGCTGACATCTATATTTTACAGTTGTTGCTGAAATTCCCTCTTCTAATATAGGAAACAAATAGGGATTGCCGGGAGCTTTGTTTTCCCACTTTTCAATTATCTCAACTGCCCTTGAATTTAAACCAACTTTTATTGGCCGTATATCTTTTTTTCTAGTATTTTTAGTTTTTGCTCTAATAAAATGAATAAAAGTGGTATCAACATTCTCTGGCTTCAAATGCAATATGTCAGTAAAGTTTATTCCATTACAGAGGTAACTAAAAATCCAAAAATCTAATGCTTTCTGCTGCTTTACGTCAACGGGTTCATACTGTAGTAATTTTTTAATCTCAGCTTCATTTAATGCCTTCTTTATATTTCTTCCTGCTGGTATTTCAAATTTTTTAAAAGGGTAATTTTCCTGTTTTAACACTTGAGAATCTATAGCTTTATTTATAATAGCCCGTAAAGAACGCAAGTAAATTCCTACTGTAGATGGAGATTTTTTTAAGTCAAGTAAATATTTTTCGTAAGATTTAAGAAAATCCGGTGTTATATCTTGTAATAACATTTTAGGTCTGAATTGCTCTAAAGAATTCATTGTGGTACGATATGAAAATGAAGTACCTATTCTACCTTCTTCTTTTAGTTGATTTATATATCCGGCAAACCAAGTTCTTAATAAAAAGTCTGTCTTAGTTTTGGTATATTCAAAAAATTGTTTTTCAAAGCTATAAAAAGTGAAAGGCGTTATTTTGCCACTAATAAGCCGCGCTTTCTCCTTATATAAATCAAGCTTTATTTTAATTTCCTTAAGATTATTATCTCTTAACCTACCACTATTTATTTTCTCCCATTCTTGTTTTGTTAAGTCAAATCCTGAAGAGTATCTCTTTTTATCTCCGCTATAATAAATCGTTAGTTTCACTGGATATTTTCCATCTTTTTTTGCTTTTCTATTATCTAGAAACAGCGTTGCTGTAGGTTTATTTGACTCCATAATTGCACCAAAATTTGCACCATAAAGATAGCAATAAAAGGAAAATAAAGATAAGCAAATGAAATTATTTTTTAAGTAACTGTATGATTAACAACTACTTTTGAAATAATATGAAATAAAAAGAAAGAATCTGAAAATCAGTACTAGTGACTCTTAATCAGGTGGTCCTAGGTTCAAATCCTAGTGGGCCCACTGATAATCAAGCAGTTATGAACGCGTTTTTCATAACTGCTTTTTTATTTCCAAGCAATTTCCAAGCAGAATTACTCTTTTTCCCTTTTTGTACTCAAATAACTCTGCATTAACAATTGGGTTAGCGATTTCTTGACAATTCCCAATTCCATCCGTTTCTTTTCTTTCTTAATTTTAACCTAACCTAACTATTACCGCTAAAACAGTTATTATGAACTGGAAAGAAAAATTACGCAGTAATTTATTGCTGCGTAACATGATGTTCGATGTAATAGGTTTTCCTGCTTCTGCAGCCAAGAGGACATTTATTCCTTACTTTCAATATAAAATNGCGCCNTACCANAGGGATTACTACCTCTATTTCACAAGCCCGCCCAACAGTATTCGATATAAAAACGATATTTTTAATAAGCTCTATGAATATGATGGGTATGAAATTGTTCAGTATATAGAATTTCACTTTTCTGCTTATGAAAACAAAGAAGATTTTCTTCGTTTTCTGCG
>NZ_KB893315.1 GCF_000374045.1 Segetibacter koreensis DSM 18137
CCAAATCCATTCCAAAACTGTTTATCATTTCTGCCCAAATAAGAAGTATAAACAGCATAAACTTTTTTCTTTATTGACAAACTATTGATGATTGAAATAACNAACCACANATTAACCTGGCAGAACAAGTCATACTCAAACCAAAGATTGAATTCGGTATTGTCAGGCGCATTAATTATCTTTTCAAGTTCTTTTGCAACGCTGCTATGGTATTCAGCTTCTGTCGATCCATAGTATTTGGCTCTTGATCGCCAAAAATCATTCAAATTGTCGCCTGATAAGTCGCCATCCATAAGTGCTTCTCTAACAACTATTATATCTCCTTCAATTTTAGCGTCTGGAAAACTATGCGCAAGTGAATCTCCGTTTAAAATATTGTAAATCATGATTAGCACGTTTTTGCATGACCGCTAACCCTTAAATAGTGCTGGCTTTTAAAATTAAGCAATTTTCTATCTCTTTGATAGTCATTACTACTGCTTTGGCTTTTTTCAATAGTTATTGTGGCAATTGATTTATTACCATTCTATTCCTCCTTTCTTCCACAGGTCATCCAAAACACTGACTATTGTAAAATTGCTCCTTTCTTACATGTAAATATCGCTGGTCGTTTTAATATTAGAATGCTTTAAATATCTTTTATATACATTACATCAATTCCCTTTTCAAGCAGATGAGTTGCAAAGCTATGCCTCACCGCTTGAAAGCTTACATCCTTTTTTATGCCTGCCCTTTCTAGGCCATTTTATATTTATTGTAAGATAATTGTTCTTTGCAGCAAGACTGTAGCACCTGTTTTACGCCACTCCCTTCAAAAGGACTAAGCGCAAAAAATCAATAAAAATAAAGGAGAATTGTACCGTTTATTTTAGCTTAAAAACTAAGATTATCTAACTACTCATAGGATGCTGGATATGTTGATTTTAAAAAAATATCTAAATTTGAAATAAGGAAAACTCTTGCGACGAGAAAGGTTGTTACTACAATAAGTCTTTCTCTTTCAAAAGATTTTTTTTAAAAACCTACTATTATATAACTCGTTCAACTACTATAAAAGGTACATAGGATACCCTTGTTAGCGGGAGGTTTTTGTCTTTGCGAGATTCTGGTCTTTTTTCGTTCCCATCAAAAGGTTTTAAACAGTGCTATGGTCTACTTTGATTTTTCCTTTAAAGTCACCTTAATGAGATGGTTAACTTGTATCAGGTGATTGATAAATGCACATTTATCTTTAGGTGAAATAATAACTACGTCGTACTTGTTATAAGTAATTTCAAGCCTGTCAAGTGAAGTTGCAGGAGAACTTACAGGATTATTTGTTTCATTGATTTGTCTGATTGTGTCGAGATTTATTGTTTTGTCAACGAAAAACCCGCATTTTATTTTCAAAGTGTTATTACCAACTTCGTAATAGGTTGTTAGAAACATATAAACTATGAAAGTAACGAGGAGAAGAACTAATGCTAATGCAATCCAAATTTTTTCATATGCCACTATAATTCCTGTCCCGGCAATAATTACGGTCAATGGAACTACAAATTCAAGTCCGATTTTAGATTTGTATATCGCCATATATGTCTATAACTATTAAAAGCGATGATTTTTTAAACTTGCCACTAACGAACAGGGCTCCGCGTTGTTAGGATATTTGAAAAACTTCCGCCGACAACTGAAGCCGAATATGTTTTAGAAATTGAAGTTAAGAACTAAAGCTAAAATTATGATGTCAAGCCGAAATTGAAGATTACAGCAATCTGACCCGTCCGGAAAAAAGTTGTCTCTTTTAGTGAATAAATCCTGCTATTGGTTGTCTTGTCAACAGCTTGGGCGAATACTTCTTTGCCTGTTCCTGTTTCTCCTAACAATAACACTGTGGCATCGGTGGTGACTACATTCTTTGCCAATTCGATTGCGCTTTTATCTGCTTTGAATTTCCGATGATGGTTTCAAAAATATTTCTTACGATGGAAAATTACCTGACGGTAATGGAGTGGATTTTATTCGGAAATAAAGAAAAAACACCGCTGGCTGGAAGTACAAAAGGAAAAGCACAGTCAATTGAAGTTTTGAGTATGACTTTGCCGGTCTTTTCGCTCGCCTAACCAATTTTATTGTTTTTTATGATTCTAAAAAGCTCGTCAGAACATAATCCCGTCTATTGTCCAATAGAAACACGTTATACAAAACGCTTTGCTGTCTGTACTATTAAAGTATTTTAAAACATTTCGCCTGTTATCGACCGCACATTACGAAACCGGGAAAGAGCGCCGACTACGTTTCATAGTGAAAATAAATACTGTTGCACGAACCCAGGTTAGTATTCCAAGGATAAGCCAGGTAGTTAGTTTAAAAAGTGTAATATTAAGCACTCGGGGAACGACATCGGTAGCTGCATGAAGCAGTATTGCTGAAAACAAACTGCCTGTTGTTTTATTAAAAACAACAGTGTAAATAAATGAGAGTCCAACTGTAAATAGAAAGAATAGTACTACCGGGAAAGATGACTGGCCTGGTGTAAGGTAAATTGGCAAATGCCATGTACTCCATAAAATCCCCAGTACAAGTGTAGCAGCAAGAGGAGTTTTAAACAATGTTTGTAATCTGGGTAAAGCAAAACCCTTCCATCCAATTTCCTCCCCGGAATTAATAAACGTCAACCATATAAATGCAGCAAGAGCGAAATAAGGAGACGTCGGAAGGAGAATATTATTAAAAGAGGTTTGGATCAAAAAACCATCTAGCAAAAAAGATAGGGTAAAAAGAAATGGCATCAATAAAATTGCAATTATATACCACAATAACCCAAAACGAAATCGTGTAAACCTGCCAAACAGCTCTCTAATTCCTTTGGCCTTATCATAATAAAACGAAACAATTATAGCAGAAATAGCTGGTGCAAAAAGCCCAACAAAGGAAAGCAAACGAAGAGATTTTGGATGCAAAAATGAAGGAAACCATGTTCCCCAAGCAATTAAGAACGCCAAAAGGAAATAAATAAAGAGTTGTGTTGATAGTTTCACATTTGCCTGCATGATGGTAGTTTTGTCAAATAGCCTTTTCGTAAGGTCAGGATAAAATCAAATTACCAGCATCGACCCTTCTGTTGGTCTTTATACAGGTAATCCGTTTCCCTCATTAATGAGTTTCACTAATATATCGATATGACCCATCCACCCTTTTCGCAAACATCATAACGTTCAATTTCCGGCACTGGGCCAATATGAGTGAAGTCAATTTTGATTTCACCATTTTCTTCCAAAAGTCGAAAAACGACTTCAGTATTATTCTACAAATATGGCTTACTACTGTGGAGTTATTCGTTGAACATCTAGCCCCAGATATAAAAGAAGCTCGAGTAGGTTAGTCGCTCTACTGACTATCAATCTTCCATTACATTATTTTTCGCCTTGGCTCAGACCGTTGATGGCCTTTTCCATTCTTCTTTGCCTCGTTTCTTCTGTTTTAGCTTGACCTATCGCCAAAAGATATCGTTGTTTGTTGCTATAGGAAAGTGTGTCAAAGACTTGTTTGGCTTTGAGGTTATCATCAAGCAGCCTTTGAAAGTCTGCCGGAAATTCTACCTCCCGAGGTTTTGTGTCAAGTTCTAAGGTTACCTTTACTTTATCACCCCCTTTTATCCCGGTCTTGCTACGTATGTGCACTTACACCGATCATAAATATACCGCCCATTACAGCTATAGTATTTCTGTAAGAATAATCATTTATCGTAACATTTACAGGAGGCTTTTTCCCCGCTCCAAGCCCCTCCACAACTTCATTAGGAACACAAATTCCTGTATTATTTCCAAGTTGAAGTATTGAAGTATCAAAACTTATTTTTTTGGGTTCAGGCATAATTATTAATGTTTTATTATAATTATTAATGTTATATTATAATTATTAATATTTTATTATAATTATTTGTTTCTACCGTTTCTTTTATGAAGTGATTTACAATCAACGGAACAGGTAATTCTGCAGAAAGCGAAAATCCGAGTTCAGTTCAGCTCAAATTTATTAATAAGTTACATGATATCCTTCTTTTCAGCACTTATTCTTCAGCTATGTTGAGGTAAAAATGATCATTAATAACTCGTCAACCTATTGTTTCTCTTCCTTTTCGGTTTAGTACTTTAGTTCCCATTAATTGTTCAACAAGTTTAGCTTTTGAATATGCTTTAAAAAGCAATTCGACCGACAAATCAAACTCTCTTGTTATGGTCAATTTCTGTTTGCCACCTTCGGCAACAACTTTTGCTTTTTGCTCAATAGATTCGCGAACTCTTTTTTTCTAATTTTTAATTTAAAATGAAAACTGTCTACAACACTTGCAAAAAAAATTAGAATGATGCAGCACTCATAAGCAATTTGATATCTACAAAAGGGGGCTTTTTTGCTGTGAAGTTTGGGGGAAAAACCGAACGCAGATGTTATCGCCCCCTATTATTTAAATTTTAGTTGGGTTTTTTTACAAAAGCTAAATCCTATTGTATATTTATAAGTCTTACGAAGCAAAATACTTCATTTATTTATAAGTATAAGTCTTGACTCGCGCTCATAAAAGAAGTAAAATAATATTCAATTGAGGTGAGTATGTCTCTTTTATTTTCATCATAACTAATCGTCATACAATTTGAAATTTTTGTAGCAATTACTAACTTTTTTTATTTGTTTTGGTATTGGAATACAGGATGCAGCTGAACTAGCTACTCCTAATTGAATTACCTAAGATCTATCTTCAATTTTTCGGAAATTGAATTGACATTGAGATTTTTACTTGCTAATTTTATTAAGAACAGCATTCATGTTGCTTATTATAATGCAAACTTTACTGAGCCAAGGTCTTAGTCATAAATATAAGAATAGCCCCGCTTGGGGGCTATTTTACGTTCAACCAATAAAATTAACTTAAGCCGGCACCTTACCTTTTTTCTCGCGTTCCCAAAAACGATGTTGAGCAACAGCTTTAATAAAATGTTTAGCAAGTTCATCTGCATTAGATCCTATAACAACACCTTCCTTCATTGCAACTTTGTCCTCGTTGTGCTCTGGTAATTTCTTTGCGAAGTATGTTTCTTCCAGCAATTTCCTTGCGTCATTAAATGCTGAAATTGCTTTACAATGTTTATACGCTTCATTTAAAAAATGAACTGCATCTCCTTCTTCTAAGAGAGCAGCAACACTCGTAGCACCACCGGGTACAAACACTGCATCATATAAAACGGATGCAGTGGTAAGCAGAGTTTTGTCTACCTTGATATCTTTTTTATTTGCACTAACCAATACTCCTCTTGGGGCTATAACTTCCACCATTGCACCTTCGGCTAAAAGAGCTTGTTTAACGGTGGTTAAAGACGCCTCATCTACGCCATCGGCAACAAGGAAAGCAATCTTGCGGGTACGGATAGAATCTTTTGGAGCATTGCTCATGCTAAGCGCTGCAGACTTTTTCAGTGAACTTTCTACCTTTACCGGCTGGTATGCCTTAGGTTCTGCGTCTGCAGGAATAGCATGATTAATAATTTCAGGTGTTTCCGGAACAGTTAATCCTAGTCCATAAGCCACTTTTGAAGCAAGTCCTACATCAACCTGTTTAAGCACCATCAACATTCTCAACCGGATCTCCACTGTTTCTACTTTGCCCAGTTCAAATCGTAATGCATCTACAATGTGCATTTGCTCAGCCTCTGATTGACTATTAAAGAAAAGAGTAGCCTGGCTGAAATGGTCGAAAAAACTGGCACTGCGTTCCCTTACTTTTCGTGAATCTATTTTTTCAGCATAAGAACTAAAGCCACCGTCCATTTTTCCTGCCTGGAAAGGACAGCCGCCACCTACTGAATTCGGATGATAACTGCTTTTGCCTTTGTTAATGGTCATTCGATGAATACCATCCCGTTGGTTGTTATGAACAGGAGCAATTGAGCGATTGATAGGTATCTCATGAAAATTAGGTCCTCCAAGTCGAGACAACTGTGTGTCGGTATAAGAGAACAATCGGCCTTGAAGAAGGGGATCATTCGTAAAATCAATTCCAGGAACAACATGCCCTATATGAAAAGCCACTTGTTCTGTTTCCGCAAAGAAATTATCAGGATTGCGATTGAGTGTCATCTTGCCAATTCGCATTACAGGCACCAATTCTTCCGGGATTATTTTGGTAGGATCAAGCAAGTCGAATTCAAATTTGTGCTCATCTTCTTCCGGAACAATTTGAACACCAAACTCCCATTCAGGGTAATCGCCGTTTTCGATTGCTTCATACAAATCCTTACGGTGGAAGTCAGAGTCTTTGCCTGAAATATTCTGCGCCTCATCCCACCCAACAGCGTGAACGCCGAGTAGTGGCTTCCAATGAAACTTTACAAAAGAGGCAGTACCTTCGGCATTAACAAAACGGAAGGTATGTACGCCAAAACCTTCCATCATCCGTAAACTTCTTGGAAGTGCACGGTCGCTCATTGCCCACATTACCATATGTGTAGCTTCGGTATTAAGTGAAACAAAATCCCAGAAAGTATCGTGTGCCGAAGCAGCTTGCGGGACTTCATTATGAGGTTCTGGTTTAACTGCATGAACAAAGTCAGGAAACTTAATAGCATCCTGTATGAAAAATACGGGAATGTTATTCCCAACAAGGTCAAAGTTGCCTTCCTCTGTATAAAACTTAACCGCAAATCCTCTTACATCTCGAGCCAAGTCAGTAGACCCCCTGGAACCGGCGACCGTTGAAAAGCGCACAAACACTGGAGTTTCAACAGAGGGGTCATTTAAGAAACCTGCTTTTGTATATTTGCTCATTGACTCATAAACTCTAAAAACGCCATGGGCCGCAGACCCACGGGCATGAACAATTCTTTCAGGAATACGTTCATGATCAAAATGAGTCATTTTTTCACGAAACAAAAAATCTTCGAGCAAAGTAGCCCCTCGTGGGCCGGCCTTTAATGAGTTTTGGTCATCGTTGATACGAACGCCTTGATTACTGGTTAAAAATTGCCCCTCAGATATCTCGGTATTTTTTTGAAGGTCTTCGTCTTTTTTGTTTGCGTCTGGTCCGGCTGCAACTGCTTTTTCTTTCATAATTTTTGATGGTTTTTAATTAATAATTAGACATTGTTTCTGATAAAAAAACATTTTAAAATAAGAAGTAAGTTTGAAGTAACAGTATTTTTGTTTGTCATCATACTGTATCTTTCACACCAGCTATGCACATCTTTAATAACAAAAGGGTCAGTGAAAAGGTTTTTCTTTATATTCGAAATTTACGCATTAATGCTTTCAGAATCTAACGTGCATTTATTTACGTATGTAATCACAAAAAATACAAGTAAGTAACATTCGAAAGGAAACCATTCGGATAACAATGCTTAACTACACTCTAAAAGCTTATACAGATTACATTTCCTGCTTGTTTAATTGTAATAGTGGATAGTAGTATGTATTATTAAATAGATACAAGCAACCCGCCGAATATTGTTTCAATGGCAAAATTTTATTTCAGTTTTGACATACTGCTCGTAATTATCCGCTATGCAAAATCGCCAATTTCCATTTATCAATACCAGTGATACTAAGTTGTTATTTTTTATTCTCTTTTGCTTCATCTTCAACCCATTGCTTTCACAAATACATATCTATGAAACAACCAAACCTCAACTACCTATAACTGCAAAAAAGCCGAGACGGCGACAAAACCACAACTTGCTGATGCACGTGCTGAAGGAGATGCTTTAAATAAATGCATGGATTGGATATTGCAACAAACTGGGGTAAGTGGACAAATGCGTGCAGGAGAATATAAAATTGTATATGCTGTAACAGCGCCTGAAGGATGGTAAGACTACAGCAATCATTCCGTTTCGTGGCAAAACTCAACCGGTGATGCTCACCTTTCACTTTTTGTTTTAGATGGAGCTGATGGCAGAGTGATTCCTTCTCTTAATATACAAGCTTCTATAGTTAATATAAACGGATGCGTTACTGACAATAAAACAATACCCTTCGCATGGCTGCCACTAATAAATGGTTATGGTAATAATATTAAGTTGTCAGGAAGTGGAAATTACACAATAAACATAAGTATTGTCGCGCGCACATTCCATCGGCATGATCCTTACAATGGCGATCGCTTTACAGCCCTTACTTCAGCCATCATTCCGATTTCGATCATAGGAGACATCTCAAAAAATAAACCTTTAAGCGAGGAAATGGAGCAGGAACAGGAAAAAGCAAGGCTGGCTGGTGCCGCTTACATTCATACACTTAAATATATGTTTAAACAGGCAAATGATGGAAAGACGATCACAAACGGTCATTATTTTGTAGCCTATGCTTTAGAAAGAGGTGGACACAACCAAAAAATATTGGCATGTACTACAATTTCTTCGCTGGGTTGCAATTTAAATTTCTATTCCGTATTTTGGGAGTCATCTCCTATGGCTGATTAATTCTGGATAGAAAATAGAGAAAAATGATTTATCGGTTAATACGTTTTGTAAACTTTGCAGCTGTGATAACAATGAAATCCGTTCTCTATCCCTACGGAAATTTATGAAGGCGGTAATCACGATCTGGCAAGTGGTTCTAACATTTCCCCTGCTTATATTATTTTCAGGTGCTATTTTAATGTCTTGTAATAGCCCCTCTGGTACTGATAAAAAGAATAATAAAGACAGCACAATTAAAGATTCTAAATTTTCTCCGAACGAAGTTAAGAAAACGCTATTCCTTACATTTGATGACGGGCCGGGTATAGGAACAAATAATGTACGCCAAACTGTTGAATACGAAAAGACTTTGGTTACATTTTTTATAATTGGAAAACATGTATTTAGTAGCAGAAAGCAAAGACAAACATGGGCAGCACTAAAGGCGGACCCATATATAGAACTGTGCAACCATGGATATACTCATGCATGGCACAATAACTTCAATAAGTTTTACCTATGCCCCGATTCTGTTATCACAGATTTTAAAAGGACGAAAGATAGCCTTGGTTTCACTAATAATATTGCAAGGACGCCTGGCCGGAATATCTGGCGTACTGGTACTGTTAGAAAAACCGATATTCAAAATAGTATGGTGGCAGCCGATTCACTTCAAAAAGCCGGTTTTATTTTAATTGGGTGGGATTTCGAATGGACTTTAAATCCTAAAAGCTCGTATGTTTCTACAACCGCCGACACTCTTGTTAAAAAATTAGATAGCTTATTTGAAAACAATAAAACCCGAAAGGCAGGTAACTTAGTTTTACTTGCTCATGATCGTATATTTAAAAATAGCTATAATGCTCTTCAATTAAGGCGGTTGATTGAAAAGCTGAAGAATAGAAAAGAATACCGGCTCTCATGGTTATCAGATTACCCTAACTAATTATTTTGCTTAGTCAATTCTTTATTAGGAAGATAATGTTCTTAGCGAAATTGGGTGGTCAATATTTGCGAAATCTCCTATTATTATCAAACACCGCAGCAGGTCATGGTATACAACCGGCGCTTTCTAGGCTTGGATATAAGGAGTATACGAGGATCTTCCGGGAGTAAACGTCTGTTATCAATGACAAATAGCTGTAACCTTCTCCCGTCTTAACATAAGTAATGTCAGCTACCGAAACCAGTTCCAAAGCGTACAGATCAATGCTCAATTAAAATTTGGATATTTCTTTAACCATTGAAATGAGTCAGTGGTGACTATGCCACGCTATCTGCGCGTAATTAGTAGACCGTGAAAACTGAGAAGGTCGAAAAGCTGGTCACCGCCCATTTTAATTACGTGCGCCTTTAGCATAGGATAAGCTTGCTTTATTCTTTTGACCGTTTGGCTACCAGGCTTTTTTATGATTTTTTTTTGCAGGTCTTCCTCAGTCACCTTAATCATTGTTTCTAATCCAAGGATTTTTAGTCTCGCATATTCCAAAGATTTTTCTAACTGACTGATTTGCTGTTTATACTCCGCTCTTTTTTATCGCCCAAAATGCTCGATGACATCGACTTATTCATTTTATCAGTCAAATCTCCAACACTAAGGCGAGTGATCCAAAACTTTAGGGTATTCCTGTTTAGCCCATATTTTTTGCAGGCTGACAAGATCTTTAGTGAGCCAGAGGATCTCTTCAACAATTAGTTCCATTTCTTCCTTGCTCCTACGAATATAGGGGTGCATGCTAAGGGGACAGGACCCCTTTTTCGGCTTTCGTTTTTCTGTCATCCTAATTTAGGTTGCTCTAAAGCTATTTTAGGACTAGACATTGTGTACAGTGTTCTTTATATCGCTATACCTACAGTAGTGGTAATAGTCCACATAAAACAACAATCCGTAGAAAAATATAATTGGAACATCAGAATTTTGCCACAATCAAAAAGTGATATTTAGAAATAGTCGCTGTAATTAAATAAATTATATTTTAGTCGAGTAATTCGTTTTTGACATCGTCAGGAGTATCTCGATACCTCATCGATGGTTCCCTTGCGGTCACCTTTTGCATAGTCACCTGCGAGTTTGAACTAACTTTTCAGGCGTCGCTCACGACCAATGCTCTTAACTAAAGCCGCACGCACTGGTTTGAAACCTACTCCTGCAAGCCGGTTCTAAGGAGCACCTCTCTGCTGTTATTCATGCAGCAGAAAGTTCATGGCGCACTCCACTGCTACTCCTCTTATGGATAATACCTCTCCACATACTTCAAAAGATCTTAGGAGACAAAGGGGATTTGGGATAGATTGTTTACATAGCTCACATTTCAAACAGGCCTTTTCTCATCTCATTCATCAACTTTCGATAATTTCAATACGCCGATTACTGACACATGTAAAAATATTTTGACGTTATTGTTTTGTTTCCAAATGTCTCAATGGATTTAGTTGGATAATTAAATTCATTTGGCACATATGTGTAGTTTATTACATCTTCATTATTTACAATCTCACCTAGACCATTTTTCAATACTTCTTTACTTGGACAAAATTTCATTTGAGGAGTCGGAACATTCTTTGACACATTCAAATAAGGGGATAAAACACTGCTGAACTCAGATTCTGATATAGAATAACATTTAAAATCTGATAATGTATTGAAATCATAATTTCTATCAAAATAAGTTCGTTTGAAACAGTTGCCATTATTATCATATTCATATCTTCGATATGATATACCCCTATAATCCAAATCTCGTGCATAGGTAGTATCAGCAATTAAGTACTTTTTATTTATATCATAAGTATATACAATATAGTTATCCAGATAATAGTCAACACCGGAATTGTGATAATATTTGTGATAATTGTTTAATCTAGTTACTAAATTATCGGAATTGTATATAACAATTGCAGTATCAGCGCCTTCCCAGGGCGTAATTTTAATTACATAATCATTATTGTATATAAATTTTGTAAAAAATGACAAAGTTCCTATAGTATCACTGTAACTGTTAATCTGAATTAATTTACCATTGTTATCATATAAGTATTCAGTGGAATTATCACCAATAGCATATGGCCTTGCATCTCTATTTTCCAGATGAGTCACAACTTTCGTCAAATAACAAGTTTGACTAATTTTCTCGCCTTCTTTAGTACAAGCAGTAAATGAATATATTGTCATGAAATTAATTAATAATAGTTTGTAAAGATTTTTCATAGCATAGAGCTTTTTATTAATTTTGAGCCAACATATGTAGCAAGATTCCTTTTGCATAGTGCCTAACCCAAAAGTGTTTACGATCCGCAAGCAATAGAGTTACCTTCACCTTGATTAAGATATACAGCTTCATTGACAAGGAATCTTAAGCTGCGTTCCGTTCGCCGACATATTGCAAAGAATTCATATAATCTTTAAGAACTGTTGAGGCGGTTAAAAAAGTAGCGAGTTTTAGAGCAGCTACACTAACTTTTAATTTCACTATAGAAACCTGAACAGTATGAATAAAATTAAAACAAATTTCCCAAGGCCAAAGCATCTTGTATCGGTATGGATACTCATAAAGCCCAGTTACAACCTGAGCATTTATTTCGAATGACATCCCTATCAAAAAAGTGAATCAGAAACCCAACTGGAGATCCCGCTGAAGTTACCCCACATTCCGTGCAAGCTGACTAGGGATTTTCCTGGAAATTGACCAGATGTGTCGGGGCAAGCTGACCACTCTGAGAGGTAGCACATGCTGTTATAAAGTAAATACCTTTTCTTATCAAATCTTTCATCACTTGTCCTTTCTTTAAAGGTATAGTTTCTATTACATCAGCAAAGAGAAAGTAAATATAAATTTTAGGCAAGAATTACATCTTTTGATATTTGTCAACTTTTTATGCTGCGACTAAGCCTTAAATTCTTTTATTGATCTGTGTTTAAGAATAAAGGTAGTAGCTGCATCGATGCCACGCTGCTCTTAACACAATTATTCCTCTAATTGCTTGTAGAAAAAACTAAACAGCATCGATAAATTCAACTCATTTTACTAAACGGGAGATTTCCGGTTTTGTCGCGTCTGTCAAAATAAAAGTATGTATTATCATATTCCCTGATAATTTATGCCGCCATAGAACAAAATGTTTTGAAATAAGTACACCTAGGAAAAGTAACTTGTTCCTTTTTAATCATCCTTACTATTTCTATTCCTACCAACGTCCTTGATGTTGATTCAAAACTCTTAAAACCAAGCATATTCTGAATTCTCCACTTTATAAATCTATGATCCCCTTCTACCCTATTATTTAAATACTTACACTGTCTTATCCTTGTCTTCTTTAAGGACCTGTTATTATAAGTTCTGTCTACTAAACAAAATTTGTTATCGTACAATAATCAAAAAGCGAAGTGTTTTCTTCTGCAAAGACTGTAGCACCTGTTTTACGCCACTCCTTACACAAGGACTAAGCGTAATAAATCAATAAAGGAGAAATACCTACTACTATATTAGCTCGTTCAACTCCTATAAAGGTACATAGGATGCATTGTTAGTGGCAGGTTGGTCTTTACTTTCTTACTACAGTTTCATAACCGGTACAAGTCCGTGCTTCTTAAAGACAATTTTTATCATTTCAATATCGGGAGTCCGCCTACATTTACAATATCAGCGAGTTCCTTAAAATACTCTGACCCTATTAACCCAGGCGTTGATACTGCTAAAGCTTTAGAATTTTGCTGGCCTAAGTTATTAAATCCGTGTACGACACCTTTTGGAATAAATAAAGATTGTCCTTTTTCTAATTCAACCGTTTTTCCATCAACAGTAAAGGTCATAATACCTTCAAGTCCATAAACAGTTTCATCAAAACATTCGTGATAGTGGGCCATAGGGACTTTAGCACCAACAGGTACTAAAAACTCAAACATTGTCAATGTTCCATTGGTATCTGAAGCTTCGAGAAGAAACTTTATTTCTAGTTGTCCTATCGTGATAATTTCTTTAATATTTGTCATACATGTAGCTAATCGAGGGTTTATCACTATTGTTTAAGTGCTTTATAACTTGCGCCTAATGTTAGGTATTGTCGATGGCAGGATATCACTGAACATCCCGGCGGCCAACTACCCATGATTATTAAATTAAAGATGAAGTTAAGTACAAAAGCTGATAAGAATTCCGTTAGCCTGATCCTGGTTCATATTCCTTACAACATTAACGCTGCTACAGAAATCTTTCACCAAAAGAAAAAGCACCTTAAGCATTGTTTTTTTACCAAGTTCAGCCAGCAAACTTTTAATCATAGGATATTTAATCACTTCAAGATAAGTTGGATTACCCCCGGGCATTAAGTCACTAACGAGGCTCACAAAATCCATTTTTGCCTCTGCTTTAACTTCCGGCACGTCCATCTTAATCACACATTCTATCAATTTTTGCGAATGCTGCCTGTACGGATTCGTCTTCCCCAACTGGGTTTCGGTAGCCTTTTGAATTTCCATGGCTTTCAATTTTTAATTCAAAAAATCCCTTCCATCCATTGGCAATTGATTGATGAATAATTTTTTTCGCCGCGGCCTCATCTCCTTTACTTAAATTGACCAGTTCGTTAATGGCAGCCTGTTCGCTTAAAACGGTTTTGTAAGAAAAATTCAATTCGTCTTTTTTAAATTTTTTCCATAAATCCCATTCTTTTAAAAATTTTCTGAAAAAGGATTTTTAAAAAAAAGCTCATCGCCTTCCTTTCCCTTCCTATTACTCTCCTTTCCATTCCTTTCCTTTCCAGCAGTGATTACTCCGTGAGTATTCAGTGAATGTTCAGTGAGTACGTTCTGAATGATTTCCGATGGAATTTTAGACTCCAGAGGCCTATTGATGGACTGATGGGCTTTGAAAGTGCGAATGACGTAATAGCTTTCACCATTGAAAGTGAAAGGTATTATCATAAGGGCTTCCGTTAGCTGGGCAATCCATTCATTAATAGTTTTAACCCGTAGGTCTTCATCGAAAGGAAACAGTTCAGATTTTATTATACAGGAATCGGCACAGACAACACCTTCATCGTCTGCCAAATTCCACAGACCAATGAACATTAATCTTACATCACGTTTCATTCTGCCAAGTTTCTGATCTTTCCAAAAGGAAGGCTTTATCGTTCTTATCCTTGGCATTACATCTATATAAAGTCCAAAAATTATTTTAAGGCTATTTTAGAAAAAGACGAATTCATTTCTTTACTGAGGCTGGTTAAGATAAACCTGGATTGTTCGACGCTCCGGGTAAAAAACTGGAAACAGATAACGCCCTCTTTCATAAACCACACTGTCACGTCCATTTCTTTTTTAAAATAGAAAGCCCTCAATAGCCCTTTTTTAATAAAGGATAATTACCTAATATCTGGCCTGCTTTTAAAAGCAATTCATACTTCGACACATCTGTTTTGCTTTAATAAGATTTGTCCGGGGATATAACATTATTAGAACCGGATGAATCAAGTTAACCAGCCTTAGTATTGCTCCCATAACTCGGTGGTTTTTGAATTATTCTCGCATCCTCATTATCACACTAAAATTAGTATATAACATTTAAAAAAAAACGATCAAATGATACCTTTTTTTAATTAGAAAAAAGAGTATTTTATAGCGTTAGAAGACAAAACTCTTGGTTTAATCCAAGGTCTATTGGTAAAAATTGTAGCCGCAAAGTAGCCAACTCGAGTATTTACCATGCATAAATGTTGGTGTACTGTACAGGCAGATAGAAAAACATTACTACATTTAATAAAGACTGTCCACTACAATTACATTCAGAGACAATACCATGGGAAGAATAAGATATTTTATACTGTTGACATCATTTGCTTTGCCGAATATAAAAGTATTATTAAGTAGGTTAACCGACAGCTTTCTTATCCGCAAAATTATGGTATTTTGTAATTGGTATGGCTATGGTATTGCACCAGCTTTTCAGACGGCGTCAAATGGACGTGTAAGCGTCTGGAGCTTTTAATTATAAATATTTTAAACTATAATGAATCTTTATCTGCGCACAGTTTGCAAGAATAATCACTAGAACATTAACGACGGTGAAACAAGTTGATTAAACAGATACGTAAGTATTAAGGAAGCCGTCAAAAATTCATTTTAAGTAGAGTACTATAAACCCCGCCGATATTGTCAATGGGAATTAACTTTAAGGTTAATAAGTGTTAGAATATTATCACTCTCAAAAAGGAGAATTTTATCACTTGTTCAATAATTAAACATCTTGTCTTAACCTCAGCGACCCGCTATCTTTACCAATTTAATAAATTCAAATGGAAAAAGTAAATTGAGTAGTATGAAAGTCAGAGTTGATCATTGTATTAAACATACGATAAGCAGTTTCCGCAAGTAAGGTTTACTTCGATCTAATATAACTCTACGAGAAACCACAATGGTTTTTTTAAAACCAGACAAGATGTCATATAACGAAAACTCGTGAGAGTGAAATTGTGTTTTAAACTCATTTAAAAAATTCCCTATCATATAATTCTTCCATTGAACTTGATACCAAATATGATTGCTAGTGACGGAAAGAGATTTAAAACTTGCCTTAAAACTCTTTTCAAAAATCTGACGACTTTAATCAGTGCAAAGACCGATAAAAATTTAAACACCGAATTTAAACAGGCAGTTAATCCCTGTATTTTAGGGAATCAAGTTGCGATGTCTGCAACTGGCAAGATGTTCAATTGTCATACAATTGGAAGATTTGCCCCTTTTGCCTCGGAACTCGGGCGGGGAAAAGACAAAGACAGCTAACTATTTTCAAAAGATAAAGAGAGCGAGAAAATGAAAAATCAGCAAACAGCTTCTGACAGCAGAATTGTAACAATTCGATTTAAACCAGAGGAATATGCTCAATTGCAAAAGAAGTTTAGAACAAGCACCTGCCGAAAATTGAGTGAGTACATTCGCAAAGTAACTCTCGGAAAACCCATGGTTTTTACCTATAGAAATCAATCGGCAGATGATTTTTTGGCAGAGATGGTTAAGCTGAAAAATGAACTGAATGCGATCGGAAACAACTTTAACCAGGCCGTAACACGTTTGCACACTTTACATCAGTTTGACGATATGAAAGCGTGGATAGTCCTGAATGAAGTCAGCAAACAATCCCTTTTCAGGAAAATTGAAGAAATCAAATCAAGAACTATCCAACTGTATGAACAATGGTTGCAAAAATAAAAAACCTTCAAGTCTCATTAAGGTTCATAATTATAATGAACAGAAAGTGCAGAATGGAATGGTGGAATGTAATTATGGAGGAACTTTTTGCGTTGTGCAGGTTGTTCAAACTGTGCTACTTTTCTACCGTTCGTGCCGAAGACGTTGAAAAAATCATCCCAGAAGGATTTACCTTCTGCATCTTCGCTTACTTAGTCTTTCCATTCTTGTGTAAATTCTAAGGCTCCGCTTTTGATCTCATTCCAGCTTAACAGCATCTATCGTTATATGGTTAGTTTCGAACCGGAAATATAAGACTTCTTTTAAAAGCCATGTCAAAGTTTAAACATATATTTTTTTACACAGAAGGAATTGCAATCACCTGATAGATAAACAACTCTTAAACTGAAACCTTCTCTTTGATTTCCTTAATATTTTCGAAACGGTATTAAGAGAATTATAAACTCATCCATATCAATCCTTCGCAAAGTTCCTACCAGCATTTCCGAAAGCAAGGTCTGCGCCTTCGCTCCTACGGCTTGCCACCGGTTTTTCAAAAAAAATCTCCACTTCCTGCACTTCTATGTTTTTAATAGCATGCGGTAGTATTTTTTTTTGAAAAAACCTTGCTTTCTGAAATCCTGTTTTTAGAGCCTGGTCGCTATTATTAGAACGAACGAGTTGTATGCGGACTTCCTTCATACTAATTACTTACAATTATGTTATTCAAGTATCATTTATATATTACGATCTGGACATCAGAGCACGAATTACAAAATTATATATCCCTCCACATAATTTGTAATTCAGTCATTATGTAATTCCTTTCTGCGAGGGCTCCATACATCATATCCTCCTTATACTATGATGGTCAACTTATGCCTTTCATCATCAAAAAAGACGTCTCGTCCTTTATTAAAAGACTTTTTGTAACAGAACCTTCTACTTTGCGTTACATAACAAATAATTTTGCATGAAAGCCCTCTACATATTTCTTTCTCTTTTTTTAAGCTTTATTTCATTGACAGCATTTGCTCAAGGCTCTTACACTGTTTCCGGAACTGTTAAAGATAATAATGGCAATGCTTTGGCTCATGTTACTATTTCAGTGCTAAAGGCAAAGGATAGCACTCTTGTAAAATCAGAAATCAGTAATACGGCAGGAAAGTTTGAGATGCAGATTCCAGCTCAACAGACCTATGTGCTTTTGTATACTATCGTGGGCTATTCAAACAAATACAGCCATCTTTTCAGCCTTAATAAAAATTTCAATGAAGTGACAACTTTGAAGCCTTCCTCAAAAAAACTAGAAGATGTAAGCGTTACAGCGCATAGACCTTTAATCGAAATCAAGGCAGACAAAACGGTTTTCAACGTTGAAGGCAGCATAAACGCCCAGGGAAGCAACGCACTTGAGCTGCTGCAAAAAAGCCCTGGTATGCGGGTTGATAATAATGACAACATAAGTATGAAAGGAAAAACTGGTGTTAAAGTATACATAGATGGCAAAATGACTCAATTGGATACCAAGAGCCTTGCTGCTTATTTAAGGAGCATAAACAGTAATGATATTGAAGCAATCGAAATGATAAGTAATCCAAGCGCAAAATACGATGCCAGCGGTAATGCGGGTATTGTAAACATTCGTTTAAAGAAGAATAAAAAATACGGGACCAATGGATCTGTAAATGCAGGCTTCGTACAAGGTGAAACACCAAAAGGTAATGGAAGCTTAAATCTAAACTATCGGGATAAACTTATTAATGTATTTGGTAATGCAGGAATGGATTTGGGTAATTATCATAACACAATCGATATATATCGTATTCAAAACGATACCATATTTGACCAAAGAAGTCAAATGATTAACCGAAATAAAAGCTATAATGTAAAAGTTGGTACTGATTATTTTATCAATCCCAAGAATACCATAGGCTTCATGTTAAACGGCAACTTTGCCGATGGGGACTGGACTAACGATAGTCGTACGATGATATCATACAAACCCTCCGGCAACCATGTAAAAACGCTTAATGCTACCAATTCTGTCCCTGGCAAACGCACGAATTTCAATGGTAATATTAACTACCGGTATGCGGATACCAGTAATACTGAAATTAACTTCGACGGCGATTACGGGGTGTTTCGAAGCAAGGGCCGCAGCTACCAGCCCAATTATTATTCTGATGCAAACGACAACCCTCTTTACAGTATAATTAACCGAAACAATACGCCTATCGACATTGACATTTATGCTGCCAAAGTAGACGTAGAAAAAAATCAATGGAAAGGGAAATTAGGATTTGGTGCCAAAACCTCATATGTAAAAACCCAAAATGCCTTCGAATTCTTTACCGATGAAAATGGAGTACCTGTAAAAAACATGCAACGAAGTAATCGATTTAAATACATAGAAGATGTAAATGCGGCTTATGTGAATTATAACCGTCCCCTTGGCAAAAAAGTGACTATGCAAACGGGTTTCCGGGTTGAGCAAACAAATAGTGAGGGAGACCTAACTCGTGATGACGGAATACAACAAGCTGATAACAATATAAAACGACACTATCTTGACCTTTTCCCAAGCGCAGCATTTACCTATAATCTTAACCAGAAAAATACGCTCAACCTTACTTACAGCCGACGTATAGACCGTCCTTCTTACCAAGATCTCAATCCGTTTGAGAATAAGCTCGATGAATTAACATATGAAAAAGGCAATGCTTTTTTAAAACCACAATACACAGATAATGTAGAGCTTTCTCATACATTTATGGGGACTATCACCACTACTGTAGGGTATAGCCATATAAAGGATTACCGCGCCCAATTCATAGATACAACTAATAAAAATGCAACTTTTGTGCAACAACGTAATCTTGCCACACAACAAATTTATTCTTTCAGTGTCGGCTCTGCACTTCCACTTGCCAAATGGTGGTCAGGTTACGCTAATTTCTATGCCAACTATCAAAAGTTCAAAGGACAGTTTACCAACCAAAACATTGACCTAAGTATATTTGGGTATGGTGGATATCTTCAAAGCGCCTTCACTTTAGGGCACGATTATACTGCTGAAATCAACGGATGGTTCAATGGTCCCGGACTTGATGGTACTATTAAGTCAAAAGCTATGGGAGCTGCCGATATTGGATTTCAAAAGATGTTTATGCAAAAAAAGGCAAGTATTAAAATAAGTACAACAGATATATTTCATACTTCACGTTGGTCAGGCACCACCGATATGGCAGGTTTATATGCGAGACTTTCAGGCAGATGGGAAAGTCAAACCTTCCGTGTCAACTTTACTTATCGCTTCGGAAGTAACCAAATCAGCAGTGCGAGGCAGCGGAAAACGGGACTGGAGACAGAAGCAAATCGAATAAAAGGTGGGAAATAAACTCTAATTTAGCGGTCACCCTTAATTACTGGCTTCATGATGGTGAACAATTAACTGTTTACGCGCGCTTAAATGACATCTCTGTTCCATCTATTTATAGGCCTTTTGCTGATGATAAAACCTTTTTAGTTCCAAAACAAGCTCAAGAAAAAAAAGATAGGTGTACGAAGCTAATTGAAATTGCCCTTAAAAACAGGCGGGTCTTGCTAATGCTTGCAGCCCGGTCTATTCGTACTGGGCATCGTATCTATACAACAAAATCCTATTGATGCGATCCCTGATCTATCATAAAACCAGGTAATCCACTTCCTGACAACTTAATATGATTGCCATAACCATTAATTAGTGGCAGCTAAAGGGTATCTTTTTATTGTGAATGTCAGGCCACCTTGTTCTTTTTCTCAAGTGATTTCATTATTCCTATTGCCGTCGGAATTAATAAAAGTACTTCAGTAAGTGGTAAAAACCAAAATCCTAATCCATTTGTCACTCCAATTGTTGTCAAATATGTGAAAAGTATAATCAAAGAAAAAATCACCAAAGTTGCCAATTTCAAAAATCTATACATTCTTGTCGCAATAGCATATTGTTTTTCAGCATTGTCCTCCGTAATCTTTATCAAATAAGTGAAGCCTCTGGGATGCTTATTGATTTGCGTCAAGACAAAATAAATAATTGTCGCAAGTAACGGTAAAATTATCAACGTCTTTTTGTTACCGTAACTATCCACCTGTCCGGAAGCATTAAAATGGGTTGGAATTATTGTTGGCAATTTTAAAAAAGTATAAAGTGTCAAACCCCAAATAACAACTAAGAATATTTTACTCGTCATCTCTAACGATTTGTCAACTGGGGAGAGATTAAGTTTAACTTTTGGTCTTGCTTCAATTTCCATAATGGTTTGCTTTGTATGGAGGCATTTCTGTTTGTCTGCTAAATATAGCACAAATCTTAATTGAAAAACACTGAATAAGTATTGCTCGTTAAGCCGTCATCACGCAAAACCGGATATTGGCAATAGCTTTAGTTCTGTCGCACCCAAGCCTGCCCTAAAATGTCTTTGAAATAGACAAAACCAAACTTTCTGTCATACCATACTTTGTCCACGTTATAATACCTGTCCCAACCAATGTCGTGATAGGTATTTGGATTGTTTGAGTTGAACTTAAGAACTTCGTTATAAGTTTTTGTTGCACCCACAAAAGTTTGAAATGGTACAGGCTGATAAACATTTGGAAATGTAAGTAATCTTCTATCTCCGTTTGATAGTGGCTGTCCATTGTAATCGTCAAAGTCCCCGTATATTCTGACTTTAGCAGTAATGTTTGGGGTTAAGTTTTTATAATCAACGCTGTCAGAAGGATACACATACATAGTGATCTTTGTCGGGCTAGAAAAACTGTCCACCCGTTCAAAGTAAATTACTCTTTTATCATAGTCAAAGTATATAGTGCAATTTCCTGTTGTCCAATCACAATCTTGTGCATGCTGCTTTGTGGTTTCAATATTAGAAACATGATAAATACGCGTATTTCCAAAATTACTTAAAAACCTCAAAGTGTCATTTACTTTTAATCCTGAGAACCACTGCTTAGCCGTGTTATCAAAACTAAAATAGGGTCGTTTATTTAAGTCTTGCTTAGAGCAAGAAAAAAATGTAAAAAGAATTACTATGATAATGATAGGCTTCATAAAATTTACGCCCAATGCCCTTATTGCCTCAATTTCTCCAATACACTTGTTCTGGCTTTTTAAATTGCCAGAGCGTAATGCAATATACTTTTAATACGTTTTATTCGAAAGTGCTGACAAAGGATATTTTAGCTTCTTTCGAACACTATCATAATCTCCAGCGGGTTTCCATTAATAAAAAGAGCAGGCAAAAGTGATACAGCCTCTTTAATATATTAAGTTTTTTACTGAGGCAATTGTATGATAAACTTTGAACCTTCACCGATTTTAGATTTCGCTTCAATTGTTCCTGAATGCTGATCAACTATTTTTTTACAGATAGATAACCCTAAGCCTGTACCTTCAAATTGAGCTTTATTATGTAATCTATAAAACAAGCCGAATATTTTCTCACTATCCCTGTCATCAAATCCAATTCCGTTATCGGCTATACAGATTTCTAATCTCGTGGTAACCACTGATGCAGCGGGGCTATCAATATAATAAGTATGGGTGATTGTAATTCTTGGCACATCGTCTACTTTGGAGAACTTTAATGCGTTAGCAATTAAGTTTTGAAACAGCTGACGTATTTGAGGAGCTATTACAAGTGCATCCGGTAATCCATCTGTTACAATTTCTGCTTTCTTATTTAGTATTGTTTCTGATAATAACTCCTTGACTTCTGACAACAATTCCTCTAAGTTTGTTTGTTGTTTCAGTTGATTCCCATCTAAAAAAGAAAACTGTAGAATGTCATCAATCATACGTTGCATTCTACCTGTGCTGTCAAAAATTTTACTTAACGCCGTTTGCGACAGTTCCGTTAGTTTATCTTTTTCGGCTGCTAATACCTTAGAGCCGTAAACAGATATTTTCCTCAAAGGTTCTTTTAAATCATGACTTGCAACGGCTGCAAATTGTTGAAGGCTTTCGTTTGATTTTTCAAGTTCAATCGTTTTTTGTTTTAATTCTTCCTCAATCCTTTTTATCGTTGTAACATCCTGCACCGTACCTACCATTTTTACCGGCTTGCCTTCATCAATAGTAACTACACCTTTTGACCATATTATTTTTTTCTTTCCATTTCTCCAATACCTATAAACACAGTCGTAATGTCCTGTTTTAAAAGATAAGTTTATTGCATCTTGCACTTTTTCAATATCATCATGATGAACGTGATTCACAAACTCTTCAAACTTCTCCATCTTTTCCATTTCGAAGATCTTGTAAATTTCTGGAGTATTGGTAGTAGAATTTTGACCGGAAATATGCCATTCGAAACTACCTATGTGGGCTATGCTTTGTGCCTCAAGAAGTTCTTCTTTTCTCATTGCGAGTGCCTCTGCAATTTCTTTTTCGACAGATATATCAAACGCAACGCCTATTATTTCTCGTACGCCATCGTTTGGGTCCATTCTTAAAATTGTCTCGTAATAACGCAACCATTTATAAATACCATAGGTGTCTTTTACCCTGCATTCAAAAGCACATATTTCGCCATCCCCTTCCGAATATTTCTGGCGGCAATCAAAAGTTTTTTCCCAGTCTTCTGGATGAGTGATAGGTTGATAAAAGTTATCACTCCTACTTTTCATTTCAACACTTGTGAAGCCCAAGATATCCTTTAACTTATCGTTGGTAAAAGTTTGCACTTTATATTTGACGTCATAACAATAAATGAAGCCCGGAAGGGCATCAGATAGTTTCGACCTAAACTCTTCTTCTTCGTGTATTTGCTCTTTAAGAATGTCTATATAGGTGTCGAGTGACTTTGTAGTAGAGGCTAACAAGAAATCATTAATCTCCGCAAGCAACTCTTGTATTTGTATCTCATGATCGTAAAACTTAAAAGCATAATTTATTAGGGACTTACCCCTTATATGAAATACCAATGTTATGTCTTCGGCGGAAATATCATGTTTACCTACCATTTCTAACTGATTGGTCAACCATTTTTTAGTTGCGCTAGCAATGTAGTCACCTCCCTTATTGTTAATGAGACAGGTGAATAATTCTTTAAGTGAAGTACTTGAAAGTTCCAATAAGTGTTCATCTGGGAGATGGTTTAAAAACTTTAATAGTGGTGCGTTATATTGCCTTGCATAATGTAATTGCTCGACTGCAAAGTCATAAATATGGCTATCCAAAATAAACTTTGCCAACAACGGCAAATGCTGATATTTATATAGCCCAGAAATTGGATTTTTCATTGGAAGCTCATGTTTATAAACAGGTTAGAAACAACTATCAATAAAGGTCAACAAACTTATTATACAAATACATTATCGCAAGCAAATATTTTACATTTTTTTTCATATTATTTTTAAATCTATTCACCTGACTTCAATCTTGGGTAGTCACAATAAAAAAAGCGCTTAAAAAGAAAGCGATGAGAGATCGTGGGCATGCTTAAGATGTACAAGAGGTGGCAAAATACTCAACACTGAGCGGCGATTAATCTGGACCTCGCAAGTCTTGTTGATTATATCGCGTCAAGGCTTTGTCGCGTTTGTCGACATAAAAGTATGTATTATCATTTTTCAGGATAATTATACCGCCACACAATAAAATGTTTTTAAATAAGTACACCTAGTAAAGGTAACTTGTTGCTTTTTAATCATCCTTTATCCGCTTCTAGTTACTTCTCCTCCTAGTTAATAGAAAATCCACGGTATTTCCTTCCTTATCAACAGCTCTATATAAATACATCCACTGTCCTTTTACCTTTATATAAGTTTCATCCATCCTCCAACTTGCCAGTTGATTTTTTTCTTTTCCTAAATGCAACTTCAAGCTCGATAGAATTACGTCACGCTAGAACAAGAACTGATTATTGATTAATAGCCGATGGTACTCAATGGGGAATGGATTTGATAATGGCTGCGCAGGGAGCAACGAATTCCTATTCGTCACCCATTCAAATCGTGGTACGTCAGTATAAGCAACGTTTCGAAACTAACAATTGTCAATTATGAAAACGGCGTTAAATGAGAAGAGTATTATTTTTTGCTGTAATCATCGGTTTGACACAAGTTGCTTGTAAAAAGTCAAATTCGTCAAGCCCAGTCCCTTCTGCTTTAAACGGCAAATGGAGAATGATAGTTGTTAAGGATAATACATCTGGTTTGACAACAACTAAACCATCCTCAATTCAAAATGATGTTGTCATAACTTTTACTCCCACAAACTCAACTACTGGAACTTTCATTGGAAACACACCGACCAATGAGATAGGGAGAAATGAGTATTCAATTGGTGCAAATCAAACAATATCAATTCCCGTTTTAGCAATGACAAAAGTTGGTGAAACATCTTGGGGAACTTTATTTGTTGATCATATTCGCTCTTCTCAGCAATATACTTTTGAAGTTGGAGGCATACTCAATATTAAGACAGCAAATAAGACATTAACATTTAGCAAATTATAATGCCGAACGCACAAAGTGCCTTCGAGCAATTGGACTGAATTTTGGAGCAATGGGTGAGCATTTTTTGGCTATTCTAGAGTAATCTAAACATCAAGAGGGCGAAGTCATGGAGGCTGGATTTCTATCCAGCCTTCCTATTTATAGACGTATTACGTGCAAATTATTTTGATACAGAAACATCTTGCTTAGTAAGCACAAAGGATGATTTACTTGCATTATTTAATTTTGAAATACGGTTTTTAACAAATTTGTGTTTGTATTAATAAAGTTCGAGTTCTCAAGTCTTTCTTTCAGTAATTGCATGTCTTCGCTTAATTTAATAGGAAGCACACGGGCATAATGAAGAGTTTGCTTTATATGTTTATGCCCCATCATTTCCTTCACCGATTCTATCGGTACCCTGTTTGCCAAAGTTACTGTTGTGCCAAAAGTATGTCTTGCAGAATGACTAGTTAAAGGCTTATGAATATTGCTTATATCAGAAAGCTCTTTCAAATAAGAATTATACTTCTGATTGCTTAGAACAGGCAGCAAAACGTCTTTTGCAATACACCCCGGATCTTCCTGATATTTTTCAAGGATTTGAATAGCGATAGGAAGCAAAGGAATTCTTGAAGGAACAGCAGACTTTTGCCTGTTTTTTAGTATCCAAAACTGTCCATCAATTCCAATACAAACCTCCGAACGTTTTAATTGCTTTACATCAATAAATGCTAATCCTGTAAAACAACAAAATATAAATATATCCCTTACCCGTTGCAGCCTAATGTTGTTAATGTCCTTTTCTATTAAACGTTGAATTTCTTCTTTTGCAAGATATACAGGCTCCTTATCCTCCAGTTTTAAACTGAAGGAAGCAAAAGGATCTTTTACAAGCCAACCATTGTTTATACAAAGAATAACAACTTTTTTCAGATTGCTGATATATTTCATTGTTGTATTGTGACTGCAATGACGAACGGTCTTATACCAAAAAGACATTTCATTTACAAACTCACTATTCAATGCATAAATATTTATATCTTCCTGATTATACTTCCATTTGATAAAAGATTTCGTATGTTTTAAAGCAGTTTCAAACCTTGTATACGTTCCTTTGCATAATCCTTGCCAATAAGAGCTTTCATTCTGTCATTATGATCCCTAAAAATTTTAAGCAACATTTTACCCCTTTGCTGTTTTCCTGAGACAAAATCCATTACTAGGCTAGCTGTAATTTGTTCCCCAGCTTCCATTATTTGCCTTTTCACTTGGTAAACTTTCACCTGCAGTGCTTCAAGAAACATGGTAAGTTCCCGGGCATCTTCCTTTGTTCCTATCGGTTTTGAAGCATTTGAATTCCATCTATGCTTTTCCCATCTTCTATTTAGCGATAATTCTTTTACGATGCCGTCCACGGTTATTCTTAAATAAATAGGTAATAGTCCTTTTGAGTAGTTTTTTGGCTTTTTTAAATAAAATAATAATCCAAAACTTTCTTCTAACATGGCTTTAAATTTAGAATGTAATAAAATTAAACTAATAGCCATCTGAAGACAAGATGTTCAATAATTGAACTAGTTGGTAATCATCGAGTTATGCAATTCCAGTGAGTATTTTTTCAGAAAATTATTGAACTCACGATTTACTCACTAGAAATTTGTTCGTTTTTGCCCGGGTTTCACAAGTTAAATAAAAAAATAAAGCCTAAAAATCATTGATTTGTAGGCTTTTAACTGTTTTTGATAAGCGTTTCAGCGGAGAGAGAGGGAACAGAACTCTGTTCCTAATACACTGAAAATCAAATCAGAAGAACGGCTATTAGTGAATGTCACCCGAATTTTCACCCTTTTAGATCAAGTCAAATAACAACAAATTTTATCTAAAATTACGGAAGTTCTGGTCAAAGATGATGTATTACGAGTTTCTTCTTATAACCTTTTACTGCAGCAATCTGTCATGGAATGCTAGGACAAAAAAACAGAAAATTCAAAATAGACTTTAAGAGTTCCGTGTTATATTCCACAGTTGCAAACCAAGGACAATTCTAAATTGATTGGGCATTCAACTTTTTCCGCTCCTTCTGAAAAAACCTCTTTGCGTGCCGTCCCGAAAAAATTGTATAGTTAAAGCGGCAACGGATGTGAATCATAATCCGAAATAGAGGGGATATGAAGTTGTTTGGGAAGGACGGCAATCATCAAGGCTTATCCAAATCACATCATTCTTCAAAAATGCACGAGGAGCATATGATGGAGAAGGTAATAATCTTGTGATTGTGGTACCGTGAAAAAAGACAACTTGAATCTAAGTAAGAGTTGCATAGATAATACTTAAGCACCACACCTTTTTCAATCCACAATTCCTTGCAACACTTTTAAAAAATTCAACATTGTCAGAAGCTTCTGGTCATTGTATTTCTTGAATAACTACCCTAAATTATTGTTGATTTTACCGGACTCGAGTACCCGTTGTATATCGCCGTAATCGTAGAAATGAACACCTCCAATTTTTGTGTAAGGAATAACGCCTGAAGATTTAAGTGTTTGCAAAGTACCGGGAGAAATCTTAAGAAGTCTCCTGACTTCATGAGACTTCATCCACTTTTTTTGGACTGCCGTTTGAGATTTAAATGCTGCCAGCAGTTCTTCTAATAGTTGTTTTTTAAACTGCAGTAAGTCATCGATCGTTATTAACTGATGGGCATAAATTTTTTGAGGATATTGATCCTCTCCTGATTTTCTAAAAGCTTTATCCATAACACACATTTTATTTATAAAAATCACATTCCTCTTTGACTTGTATCATACCCTTAATCTTTTACAAATATGTGAAGAATAAATATTGAGAACAGTCCCAAGGGTCATAGTACCCCTTTTAAAACATTGCAATTCAATTCAAATAAAAATTAAGAAAATATGTAAAACCACTATAATTCTAACTTAAACAGTATCCTGCTGCTAAAAGGTTAACTGGAGAATTTTAAAGTATTGTAGCTGCACATCTTAAACCCCTTAGTAAAACGTAAGAGTGCTGAAGATGACGCGGCAATGGTAGAATTGTTGGATGTTTTACTAATGCATACAACTTTTTCATTTCAATCAACAACCGGGGCTAACAACACCATTTCGGAAAGCAAGGTTTTTGCACAAAAAAATTTTTACAAAGTTTGTTAGAAACAGCAGTTAAGGTGCTGGAGATGATGCTTTACTAAATGGTGTTAGGAAGTTGGCCGAAGATGATCGATATGAAAGGCTTGTTTGCTTTTATCGAACGTTCTGTAAAAAATTTTCAAAAACAATCTATTGCGTTATTGAAGAAACTTCTAATCATACTTTTTTCGTGGACGCGACTTCATCTTCATTTAATTTTGCAAACTCCTTTGTCTTAGCGTTTGCAGAAAACGTTCCATTTCATCAGAAAACGTGCCGTTGTAATAGGCTTCTTTTAATTGTTATTATAATAAGTATGACAGTCATCTCATAAACTTAAATAGTTGGGTTACAGACTCATTCATCAATCCTTCGCAAAGATCCTAACAGTCTTCCTGCAAGCAAGGTCTACGCCTTCGTGAACTTCGGCTTGTCACTGGTTTTATGAAAAAAATCTGCACCACCTGCTTCATTATTTTTCAATTGAAGGGGGCGGTATTTTTTTCATAAAAACCTTGCTTCCATTCAGACTGTTTTAGGGGCCGGGTTGCTACGATAGTTTGAACGAGGCTTTATGGCGAGTTTCTATTCACTTACAACTAAAATTTAAAGCTATGGTACTCGTAAGACGAATTACAAAAGATGCAGTTATTAATTAATTTAAAGATGATAGACAGGTAATCAATTTCACGTTAGCAGTTAACGACTATTTCAAGCCTAAAAATGGTGAAAGCAAAAACAACACGACTTATATCAACTGTTCTTATTGCATGTATCTAAAGTTAGCCGAACGCATTACAAAAGGCAACAACGTACACAAAAAATGAATGAAATTGGAAGTTGTTTAATACAATTCACAAGTAAAGCAACGCCTTATTTTTGGCTAGCTACGACAATGATAAAACTTACGATATAAAAAAGGTGAAATTTACGGATGAGGAGTTCATTGAAATAACAGTGATTAAACCAGGGATAGACGAAAGAAATGTTACCAGAGAGCTTACAACGGAATACGAAAATGTTACGCCATTTTTCTGTTTTGACATCCATAAATTTCAGGGCACATCCCATGCGTTGTACTAGAATTTACAGCTGCAGGTCTCCTTCTTTTTGAAACCATTTAGAAGGAACTAATATCCTAAAAAAACCGTTTCCCCTTGAGGGGACGGAAGGGGTGATTTAAAATGCTTTCCTTAAAGGTTTGTCATCATTTCAAAAAGCATTTGACATGGCTAAAATTTTGCCGCCCATTGTTCATAAATCTTATCGATTCTACCTTTATTAGAGCGAGATTTTTTTGCTGTACAAAGATGGAAATGGGGTGTATAAAAAGCAAAAACACAAACAGTGATTCTGTCAAAAAAATGGATTTATTAAAAAGAAACTTCTCACATCAACCGAACTCTTTTTTAATAGCTGTTCAAACATACGCTTTCTTCAATTCATTTCCTTACTTATATAAAAAGATTTCGAATTCTCGGCAACGCATTAATGTGCCTTGTACCGCACATGGCAAGATGTACAAACGTTATACGTTTGACAATCTTGCCCCTTCACTCGGAACTCGTACGGGGTCACAACAGGGAAGAAAAAATGACCGTTAACATCACAGTTTGCATTATGAAGAAGCCGGAGAATGAGGTGAAAAAGAAAATGATGGTTATGAGAATGATTATTCTAGCTTGGAACGTTTGGAAAAACTCCAGAAATAAAGTACCGAAAGTTCCTTAGCAATTATTTACGAATAGTGACTTTGCAAAAACCGGTAATAATTAAATATCGTAACCAATCAGCTAACAATTTTCTAAAGACATATTAGAACTTAAAAAAGAGCGACATGCAATAGGAAGCAATTTTAACCAGGTGGTAAAAAAATTTATAGTTGCTGTGGTGACATCGTAAACATAGTTTCTAAAAATTCTGTAGTAGCTGGTCCTAACAATGCCGGTTATGGTTCATTTTATCGGTATAATCACTGAAGCAACGATTGCGCGTATTGACGATCAGAAAGTAAATAAAGTTGGTCGTCAATCCACTGTTTGAATTTAGTTTATTGCAATTATTCTTACTGGCCCTAATAAACCCGATGGCAGCAAGGGTGAATTAGCCTGGTAAAAGGGCATAGATGTATAGGTAATCTTGCTGGTTACACCTGGCTGTGCATCTCCAATCAATCTGTTTACCCATAGGTTCGTAACCTTTATTCCTACTTTGTTTGCACCTGCTTTCAACGCATTGGTTACATCCACACGAAATGGCTTTTTCCAAACCACACCTAATGGCCTTCCGTTTACCATCACTTCTGCTAAATTCTTTACTTCACCCAGGTCTAACCACACCTGTGAGCCTTTAAGCAACTGATTTGAGGATACATTGATGGTCTTTGTATAAGTAGCAGTACCCGAGAAATATTTGATGCCTACATCAGTATTGTCGGTGTAGGAACTCAATTGATTAAAAGTTACATTTGCCGGGGCGCCGCGATTAGGCTGAAAAGCTACATTCCATGGACCTCCAGTAATTGCTATTTCTTTTTCAGTTGTTGATGTTAGAGTAACGGATGTTTTAGTTGTGTTTTTTCGGAATACTACAAATACCGCATCATTGGGATCCAATCGCAAAGTCACTTTGGTGATACCATCAGCAATCGTATAAGAAGCGCTTTCTGTTTTCCCTGTTTCCGGATGCCATATCTCCGGCGCTTTCCCCGTTACACGAAAGGTCGCTTCTACATTTTCAGTATTGTTGCCGCGGTTATTTACCCAATACCCATCACCATCAGATAACCTGCGATGTACATACAACAGTTTCGTATTTGCCGTTGGTTTGTTATACTGAAAGTCTGGGATAATGCTTAACGCAGGCATTAAATCGCCAAGCGTTTTACCCGTAAATACTTTTGCATTATTGCTGTTCCATACTTCATTCACTATGCTCTGAAATTCTTTTTGATCATCACTCAAACTCGGCGTGCTTTCCGGTTTGACTCCGGTAACTGTTGCTCCTGCTTGTACCAGGTCTCTTATTTTTCTTAAAACAGGTAACGACATTTTGCTTGCATTGCTGTCTAATACCAGCACGCGGTAGCTCATGCCGCTCGGCGTAACCAACTTGCCATCTTTTACAGATAACAGGTTGATCAATGCATCAGCATTGATAAAGTCGTAATTATAACCTTCGGGAATATCAGGCAATTTCTTACCGAACAATGCAGTGATATTATTATCCTCACCATAATAATATACGATATCAGCAACAAACTTTCCCTGCTGCAACATGTAAGCAGTGCGTGCAAGATAAGTCGTCCAGACTTTAGCTTTATTAGCCCATGTTTCGTGGCGATTAAACCATTGGCCGAATGGTCCGAGGCTAAGGCCAGGTATTTTGTCATCTATCGGTTGATGCACGCTGGAGTGGATCATAAAACGGTTAATTCCACTCGCAAACTCCAAATCGGCCGTAGGTTTTAAATTTTCCGGCGCATAAGAATAAGCGGCACCGCCAAGTCCGAAAGCAGTCATTGATTCTGCTGCTGCTAAGTTTTGACCATACAAATGAGCTACAGAAGCAGACTCTCTATCATCGGCCTGGTAACCGGTTTGATCGCCGCCATTCATAAATACATTTGGTGTCCACATAGCAGACATCGGTACGGCCGCTTTACGTTTAACTTCCATACCATCTGCAATTAATGCACGACCGCTTTCATGCGATTCTGTATAACGCTTCATCCCATATTGTGTCAAGATGTTGGTTAACCCGTCGTAGTGATATTCAGCAACTAAATCACTCAATGTTTTTCTGTAATCAAATAAAAATTGTTCGCTTGCTTCGGAGCTTTTCACTATATGTCCTGTAAGTACAGGCATCCACGGCAACATGCTATAACCCCGGCGTTTTTGAAACTCCTGCATTAAATTAGGCGTCCAGTTTTGTGCACCGGCTTCCCAGCTATCAGTTACAACAAATTGCAATCCTCCTTTGTTTCCCATCAAGCCACCGGTTGCGTCTTTGTATTGATCGAGATAAGTAGTGAAATATTTTTTTACAGCCACCGGATCTAATTTATCTACCTCCAGACCTGTCGCTTCAGGTGTTGCTGGATGATTGGTAATACCGGTTAATGAATAACCAAACCGAACAACATTCCAGTTGCCGGCAGGAGCAGTCCAGTTCAGTGCACCATCTGCATTCAGCTTATTAGTAAGATCGATTACATCAGTTGTGTTTACCACATCATTGGTAGATGGTGTTGCTTTTTGATATAATTCTGCCGCGGGTGAAAAAGCATCCTTTTCTTCGAACATGTTGACCCGGATAACAGGATGTAAAACAATCTCTGCTATCTGCGTTCCGGGAGAAGGCTTAGGAGGTGCCGGTTTGCCACCCATGAATGCAGCAGCGAGGTCCATAATGGGTGGCGGATTTTTCAAGGTAATGCGGAAATATTTTGCAGTTGTTTCAGGTATTGTAATCGTTTGTTGTAACACAGCGCCGATAGGTATAGTACAAAACACTTTGAAGTTAATACCGTCATCACTTACTTCCAATGTGCGGGCGTCTTTTGCATCGCCTCCAAAACCGAAATTGCCTGCATTTCCGCCTCCTACCATGCTAATTGCCCTAATGGTTTGCGGCTGTGGAAAAGCAAACTGTATCCATGCAAAACCCTTCGTTGTATCTGGTGGCAGAAGGCTTGTTTTTTCAAGATTGCCATCCGTTAATTGTTGCAAATTGAAATTGCCACCGCTTGACGTAACTACTGCATTTAACTCGCTTAATGACTTATCCGCTTCAGGCATTTTGTAAGCTATCACCGCAACATCCTTATAATAAGCTGGTACTGCTTCTGTTGAACTACTCATTCCAAACTCAGGTTGTTTGGGAATGTTTTGAAAAGGTCCGGTTATGCCGGACGGCTTTGGTACATTGATATTTGATGCACCACCTTTTACACGTGTTTCCGTCCATACAATTTTCTTCATACCGTCTTCCGGCTTTACCCATGATCCGCCGCTTTCGCTCCATCCTGGTGAGCCTGCAATGCCCATTTCCATATGCAGGGAGTCGGTGAGCTTCGTCATAAACCGGTACGCATCTTTCCATTCCGGTGTCATATAAACCAATCGCTTCTCAACCACTTGCGGTGTTGCCAGGTTTGCATCGAAGTTTTGAAAGCCGCCGATCCCTGCTCTGTCCATCCACATCAGATCTTTGCGGATGCCATCTTTGGTAATATTTCCCTGCATCCAGTGCCACCACACACGAGGCTTCGCTGAGTTGGGCGGGGCCACAAATCCTGCATATAAATTATCGTCTGTTGCACGTTGCTTTGGTTGAGCAACCATCACCGTTGATGCTAATAATGCCGCTGCAGCCGGAATAAGTCTTTTCATTGTAATTATTCTACTTGTTGAAATAAATAGGTATTGCATTCTTTACTGTCAATGTAGTTGCTCTTGAAGGATCTTTTGATAAATATAATAGCTTTGTTTCGTGTGGCAAATTAAGTTGACGCCATTTAGAATCATTGAAGTTTATTCCATCCACATTAATACTACTGTCTTTAATAAAAAGCCAGTTGTTGTCAAATGAAATGTTGCGGGATGAACTGACTGAAGTGCTGATTGGGCAATTGCACTTACAGAAATAAGCAAAAGATATGCAAATAAGATTCTTTTCATATGGCTTTAGGTATTTCAGTTACTTAAATTCAAACTGGTTATCATTTCGCCGTAGCGAATTCATTTAATTCTTCTCTCAAAAACATTTTGTAATAGCGCGTCGTAGCAATAATGAAATAACAAGCACTCTTCCAACTTAGCGAAGGCAGGATGCTTGTTTTATTATCCTTTTTGATGGTTATTCTTTATCTCCTTCGAACTTAAAACCGCTTGCTTCCATTTGCAGCTTGATGACTTTTTTCTTTTCATAACGAATGAAAGAGAGCGTTGCTTTTCCGCCTGCATCAAATGTACCTGCTGCATCCATCGGAGTGATAGCACCATCGTTTTCGCCCGCCTTCATCATCAGTTTGCTATCTTTTACAGCTACTTCGATGTAAGGGAAAGGCAGGCCACTCATTTTATATTTTCCAATATAGTCGTTAAGATCTGTTTTTGAAACATCTTTCTGAACATTTTGAGAAATGCCTGCATCAGCCGTTTTAAAGACAGTATTCATAACAACCATCAAGGAACCACCTTTAGTTGTACGATTCTGAAATACGAGGTAAATGTCGTGTGTTCCTTTAGTAGGTGTTAATTCGAGCGATACGGGCTTGCCGCCAAAACCTAGAGCGCCGCCATTCCCGCCACTAATATCACCTATAAAATTTGTTTTACCCAGCAACTTTCCATTTGGTGCATCCATATGCATTTCGATGACTCCTCCCTGCGCATTTAATTGTGCCTTAGGCGCCATCGCTGTTACCTCAACTCGTGTAATGGCTGTAAGATCGATTTGCTTAAGACCAACGTAACTGCCGGATTTGGAAGGAATAACAAAATTATTTCCACCATAACTCATTTTAGTAACATCGCTAAACACGTCGTATTTGCTTGGATTGATAGAAGGATTGCGAAGCGTAAAGGTACCTTCAGCAGGAATGCCAGGTAAGCCATTAGCGCCCCTATCGGTATAAGCCGCCCGGAAAATGTAAACTCCCTGACCTTTATCGTTTGCCTGCTGTTTTGTCGTATAAGTACCTTGCGCAGGTAATGTTTTTGTTTTCGTTTTAGCCTGCGACAGGCTCAGGACGTATTTAATCATTTCTGATGCATCTTCTGCGGAAAGCTGAGGATGTGCCGCCATAGGTATATCGCCCCAGGCACCCTTCCCTCCGGAGATCACTTTTTTAGTCAGGCTTTCCATCATTCCCGACTTGCCATTATACTGGGTAGCAACAGCAAAGAAGGCAGGCCCAATTGATTTTTTATAATCTGAGTGGCAAGCTTTACAATCACTTCCTTGTATTAATTTCAAACCTTTCGAAGAACTTATCGCCTCTTCTGCTGTTCGGTGCCCTTGCACAATCTCTGCTTTATCAAAGCCTTCTGCCAGGTAATCAATGTTCACTACCACTTCGGAAGGTTTTATTTTACCATTGTCTAGTGAGCCATCTTCTTTATCTTTTACTTCTACCTTGTAGTTGTAGGTTTTATCGGGGACATAAAACGTTTTATTGTTTTTACCAATGTTAAACGCAACTAACGGCGGCTCATTACCTGCTGTTAACTCCATGGATTGAGATGAAACCCCACCTTTATTATCAGAAGCGGTTAAGGTTGCTTTGTATATACCAGCCTTAGAAAAAGTAAGTTTAGCATCGGGTCCATTAATGGTTTTTAAATAACCGTTTTTAGAAGTAATCTTCCACGAATATTGTACCGTATCGCCATCTGCGTCCTTTGTTCCTTTCGAAGAAAGGTTTGCAGTTAATGGGATAGAGCCACCCATTTTGTCTGCAGTTAATTGAATAGTCGGCTTTCTGTCGCCGCCATTGTATTCGATTCTGATTAGACGGGCGTCATCATTCGCAGTAAACCACCCTGAGCCATACTCAAGCATATAGAGGTCGCCATTAGATGCGAACCCCATATCCATAGGATTGCTGAATTTATAGCTTGGCATGAATCGTTCCATTGATACATAGTTGCCATCTTTATCCATTGTTACTGCCATGATCCAGCCCCGCATCCAATCATAAGTCAACAATTTTCCATTATAATATTTAGGTAATGCATGCATAGCATTTTTGAAGTCATCACTATAAAACACGGGACCAGCCATAGCATTTCGGCCGCCGGTTCCTACTAGAGGAAATTCTTTCGATGCTGCATAAGGATACCAAATAAAGGCTTTTTGAGCCGGAGGTAGTTCTTTGAGGCCGGTATTATTAGGAGAATTGTTAACAGGCTTTTGGGGATCGTATTTCAAGCCTGATCTACTGCTGGCAAAATCGTAGTAGTTATAAGCCTTATTATCTCCAACAAAATAGGGCCAGCCAAAATTGCCCGCTTTTCTCGCTTGCCCTATTTCATCGTGACCTGCAGGTCCGCGCAGAGAATCGGGATCGTTAGCGTCAGGTCCTACTTCACCCCAGTAAAGGAAGTTTGTTTTCTTATCGACCGAAATCCGGAAGGGATTCCTATTACCCATCACATAAATCTCGGGTCTTGTCTGTGCCTCACCTTTTTTAAAAAGATTTCCTTCTGGAATGGTATACGTTCCGTTTGATCGTGGTGTAATTCGCAAAATTTTACCGCGAAGATCATTAGTATTTGCTGATGACTTCTGAGCATCCCATGGAGACCTTCCTCCACTTTCATCAATAGGTGCATAAGGCGTTGCTCTTGGGCTTGTATTATCACCGGTTGATAAATAAAGGTTGTTGCTGTTATCCCAGGCAATAGACCCACCTGTGTGGCAGCATTGCTCTCTTTGCGTAGCTACTTCCAATAAAAGCTTTTTCGATGCCAGGTCAAGTACCTCGCCGTTCAGTGTATATCTCGTTAAAACATTAGCTGATTTTACAGGGTCAGAATAATAGAGGTATATCCAATGATTGGTGGCGAAATTAGGATCTTTGTTCAATCCAAGCAATCCATCTTCTGCCTCTGTTACCTTGCCTTCTTTGTCCGTATATTTTGTGCTTACCTCAATGTTTGCAATAGTTTTCAGTTGCTTTGTTTTTATATTGTAAAGCTTTACCGCACCATGTCGTTCAATAAGCAAGATATGATCGTCGTTGAGCACGCTCAACTCCATCGGCTCATTCAGCTTTTCGGCCAATACCACCTTTGAAAAGCGATTTTCTTCCGGCTTCGCTTTTGAATAATCCAAGGCGACAGGTTCATCACCACCCGTTGCATACTGCAAGCCGGCCCATACATGATCTAAGAAAAGAGGCTCCGAAAAAGTTTCATCTGTATGCCCCATATTAGTATAAAAAGAACGGCCTCCATCGAAGCTGTGGTACCAACTCATCGGATGATCGCTTCCGTTCTTTCCTCCCTGGTAAGATTTTTCATCAATTTTTACCAGAACGTTTATCGTTGGATCTATTTGTTTGAAGCTGTAAAATTCATCAGTTCGTTCAAATTCATCCGGCATTCCTTTAGTTGCAAAGCTGTTTTTATCTGTTACATACAATTTTCCCTTTTGAACATTATTAGGCATTGGATGGTCAAGAAACCATGCACCTACAAGCCGCCCGTACCACGGCCATTCGTATTCACAATCCGCTGCAGCGTGAATGCCAAGAAAGCCACCGCCAGCCTGGATATATCTTTCAAATTCCGCCTGCTGCCTTCCTACAGGTACCTATAATTACACTTTTTATGTAATTGGCGATAAGATTGATACAAAGCAAATGATTATTACGAAATGAAATATGCATTAATGAAACATCCGTTGTTTGTAAGACCTCTAGGTTCTGTCGCATCTGCTGCAATGACTTCTAAGTCCAACGGTTAGGGGGCCAAAGAACAAAATGTTGTGTAACAAGTTGCCATAGGAAAAGTTACTTGTTCCTTCTTAATCATCCTTATCATTTCTATACCTGCCAATGTCCTTTACTGATTCGAAATCTTTGAACCCTAATACTAAAAACGTTCGCTATTTTATAAATCGATGATCTCCCTCTACCCTATTATTTAAATCCTTGTTCTGTCTGATTTTATTTTCTTTAAACACATCTTATTGTAAGTTTTGATAGCTTCCTTATTGGCTCCGCTTTTATCTATATTAATTACTTTGGGGCTGACACTATTACCTCTATCTTTTACTAGAAATTTATGTGCCACCAGCTTATTCCTTCTATTTGTTAATAGAAAGTCAACTGTCTTTCCTTCCTTGTCAACGGATCTATATAAATACATCCACTCTCCGTTTACCTTTATATAAGTTTCATCCATCCTCCAACTTACACCAACCTTTTTTCTTCTTTAATCCAACTTCAATCAATGGAGTAAACCTATATGCCCATCTTTGTATTGTTGCATGATCGACCGATACTCCCCTGATTGACAATAACTCTTCCACATCACGATAGCTTAAACTAAATCTTAATTTAAAATATACGGCTTGTAGAACTACCCCTTGGGAAAGCAATGCCCTTTTAAACATCCAACAAATTTACCCTACAAATACAAATAGTATCACAGATGCAACACAACCAATCCTGCCCCGTTCTAATCCAATATTCTATGAAAAACCAATTGTAAGAAGAAATAGATATTGCTAAGGCTGCTTCCTTACAGTTTTATAAATTGCTTGTACATAACCCTGTCTCCGCTCGTAACTTTTACAATATATATTCCCCTGACAAGGGAAGATACATCAAGTTGTACTACCTGATTTGATGCATTTACATCAATCGTTTTCACCACAACTCCTAAGGCAGACATAATGGAGATACTTGCCTTACTACCTTGCTGCAATCCCTTGATAGAGACTCTTAATATATTATTTGCAGGATTTGGACCTAGTTTCAGACTTAAAGAACTGTTTGGACCCCACTTACTATTTACAATTAATTTATTGCTTACGATTGTTTCATTTATCACTTTAATTGTAACAACTTTGGATGTAGCTGTTAAACCGTTAACATTATAAGCTTTGGCAGTTATCCTGTAAGTCCCAGGTTGAACATCACTCCATGTATAAGTATATGGATAAATGTATTCTGTTCTTAGTAGTGTTGTTCCCTCATAGAACTCAACCTTACTTATTTTATCGTTTACATCCCTCGCCGCTGCAATTAAACGAGGAGAGGCAGGAGCGAAATAAGTTGTACTATCAACAGGACTTACAATACTTACAAAAGGTTCTAAATTTTCTTTTACTACCAATATCTTAATACTGTTAGATGTTGTTACATTGCCACTGTCATCAAATGCTTTCGCTAAGAGAGTGTAACTTCCTATAGGCACATCTGTCCATAAAAACCCATAAGGATAATCATCTTCTGTATGTAATAAGGTAGAACCATTATAAAACTGAACTTTAGTTATTATACGATCGTCACTTGCAGTAGCATTAAGTTTAATTCTGGCAGGTGCAGTGTACTTTAAGATATTATAAGGAATAGAGAGGCTTACAGTTGGAGGTTTGTTTTTTCCTTCAGGTTCTAAACTACAATACACATTTGTCTTAATATTGGCATTAAATACGGAAATAGGAATTTCAGATGGACTTATGTGGATAGTTTCAAAAGTGAGCGGATTTAAAGCAGTGGCGGAGTCTGTCCCATTAGTTATTGTAACAACAATTGTAGAATCGCATTTTGAGAGAGTAGATAATGAGCGATAGGATATAAGAGGATTTTGCGGAAACCCCCAAAAGGGCGTATTTGTATGTAAATAACGGCCACTACTTGTTTCGGTAATGAAGTTACGAGGGGTGTTAAAAAAACGATGATAAAGGTATTTACCTGCTGCATTAAATACTACCATTAAACCTGATGTGGACTCTGCCATAACAAAAGCAACTATATTACCATTTATATCTTCATGAATGGAAATTTGTGTTACTATATCAAAAATGGAAAATAGAGATCCAGTGTTATCATAAGTAGCTTTTAAATTTTTTGCCCATATTAATTTACCATCAGCGTCAGTGCGAAAAATCCTTGAAGTGCCTTTTAGTACACCACCATAAGTACGGCCTGCCAAATAAACAATATCTCCATTTCTACAACGTGAGCTTAAGAGCCCAGTAAACTGATTTGACGTTTTATACTGCCTTTGCCAAGATACCTTTCCAGTCTTAAAATTAAAATTTGCGACATTTGAATTTCCTGTTACAAAATCTACTGTATTTCCTTTCGCAGTTATAGATGTAACATCCTCAATTTTTCTATTTGCTATTTTTATTGCATTAAGGACGTCTCCGTTCTTACTAATATTCATCAAACTAGGATTAAATTCCTTTGTTTCATTGGTTAAAACAAAGGAAGAATCCTGGAGCTGAACTAAAGCTGTACTATAAAATGAAAGTGGGTTGCCCAGTTTATATTGTTTTGCCCATATCAGTTTACCTGTTTTGCTGATTTTTAAAACGCATCTTTTAATGTCTGGATCATTGTTACCTCCTATCTCCCCTGAAATTAATACATCATCATTGAATGTACTTATCATCTCCACTAATTTTATAGACACTCTTGCACCTGCATCATAACGTTTACTCCAAAGAATTTTGCCAGAAGCATTAGCTTTTATAAGTAAAATGTTTTTATGAAACTTCTTCTCACTATTGCTTTCAGTAAATCCATAAACAAAACCATCCTTAAGTTCAATCGCTGATGATTCCTGCTCCAATAAACGCGGGCTGGAAAAAGAGTTGTAAAACTGTCCTCTGGCTTCCATTACAGCAAAAGAGTGGATTATTAGAATCAAGGCAATAGCACAATTTCTCATAACTAGTATATTTGATAGTAATGACCTATTTGCGCAAAGTGAAATTTCAACTTCTTACAGCTTCACAAACTGTTTGTATAAAACTTTTTCTCCACTTATAATTTCTACAGTGTATACCCCTTTTACCAAAGAGGACACATCAATCTGTACTACTCCATCCAATCTATTTGACTGAATTTTTCTTAATACAACGCCAGTCGCAGACATCACTAATATATTTGATGTCTTGCCGATTTCTAATCCATTAGTATAAATATTTAAAATGGTACTTGCCGGGTTAGGATTTAATGTGACCCCTATTTTATCAGTTTTGTCTTTTTGATAAATTGGTCTGCTGCTCACTATTGATCCAGACACTGTTACTTTAACAGGGGTAGACGTTGCTGAAAGACCTTTGACATCATAAGCTTTAGCTGTAATGGTGTAGGTGCCAGGTTGAACGTTTTTCCAAATGTAGGTATACGGATAGATATATTCTGTTCTTAACAATGACGTTCCATTATAAAACTCTACTTTACTTATTCTATCATTAGGGTCTTTTGCCTTAGCAATTAAACGAATTGTTGCAGGGCTTGCATAAGTTGTATCATCAACAGGACTTATAATTCTTACTACAGGAGGTACATTTTCCCCTATTATTATTTTTGTTGTTACAGTCGAGCTTCCTTTCGTTTTATTTGCAGAATCAATTAATTTGGCTGCATTTATAGCATAAGCAGATGCTGAAAGTACAATATCGTCTATAATCCATCCAGTGCCTCCATTCGGTACTGCAAAACTGTTGTCACTTGTTGCATAGCGAAACCTGATTTTAACTTTCTTGCCTGCAAATGCGCTAAGATCTATAGTGGTAGTGCCAATGCCATAACCTGAAAAGGCTCGTCTGCCGGATAATGTTGAATTGCCGGTTATTGTTTCAGTGTAAACAACTCCGGTAGCGTCCATGTACGGTCCAAGATCTAGCCATGTTTGCCCACTGTCACTGGTAATTTCTACTACCCCTCCGTTGTTAAAATCATCCGCTGCAAAATTGTGGAAAAAGCTAAAAGTAGTTTTCGTACCGGGAACGAGATATGCTTGCCTGGTAACCAGCTTTTCTTCATCTTTTGTAGAGTTGTCATTTGTATAATAATAGAAATAAGGGGAGGCGTCAAGTATTGTCCATGCGAGGTTATTACCGTTTTGTGGAATCCATTTATCAGATATTACAGGGTCATTTATAGAATCGTTTAAATAAACCGTATCGGGAAAAAAGCTTTTGTCATTCACTTTTACTTTGATCCTGAATGTAATACTATCCCCGTTTTTCATATTAATGTTATCAAACCGTACGGTTCTGCTTGCAGCGTTATACACTCCGTCACTGCCTACATAAGTAAGATTTCCGGGTAGAGAATCGGCTACTAAATAATTTTGTGGAACATCGCCATTACAAATAGTTTTTGCCTTTAGCCCAATAAGATAAGTTAAACTGTCCCCTGATTCTACACTATCTTTATTCACATGTTTTGTTATCGATATTGCTCCTAAATTATAGTCAGGAATCTCGTCTCCAGTAATATTAGTATTTCCCTGTGAAGCGCCAAGACCCATTCCCCTGCGCGCAAATGTCTGCCATATTACGCAACTGTATTTTCCATTATATAATAGGGTATCAGCTTTTAAAATTGCGTTCCGGCCATCAATAAATCCCGGGCTGCAGGGTTGCAGCTTCATGCCTTCCATAACCAGTTTATAAACAATAGAGTTACCGCCTTCGCCTTTTGAATTAAAAATATCCCTGTTAATCCCATCCATTTGTATGATATTCCAGGTCATGTCCCACAGTACACTCGCCCAAATTTCACCAACATAATGTGGTTCGCCACTTTTTGATAAATCCGAATAGGTGTGGGGATTTATTCTCATATCGGTTGAGTATGGGTAAGTGCGGATACCAGGACCATCTACAGGCTGATTAAGAACATAACTTCCTATACCTTTTGCAAGGGCCCCATCATTAGCTTGAGCCCTGCGCCAATCAGTTATTGTCATCAGTGAAATATAATCGCTCCATCCCTCACCCATTTGTTCGGCATTAAACAGGCACGATGTTGTGGAAGGCCCGCCTGTAAGGCGCATTGAAATGCCATGGGTGTACTCGTGAGCAATAATGCCATTATCCAGGTCGCCATCCTTGTATACAGGTAATAAGGTAACATTCACAGCCGTGCCTGTACTTAATACAGTTCTTATCTTAATTCCGTCTTCGTAGCTTATAAGCATCGCAGGAATAACAATGGTGGTATCAACTGAGCCCCAGGGAAAAAGCGGCTCACCGGGAATATTATCCATTATTATTACAGCTTTCGCACCTGCCTTTTGCGCATTTAAAACCTTGTCGGTAAATGCGCACGATCCTCTCACTACAAGGGCTATATTACCTTTTAAAGTATTTATGTTAGACGCCGCATCACATGCAATATGAGCAGTATCGGATGCACTATTATAGAGAACTACATTACCTGTAACAGGTCCGGTATTTAGCAGTAAGTTTTTGGGGCTGATACCCCCTTCCACTGCGTTAACTTTTCCGGCTATGGATAAAGGAGAGTTAATTGTCATGCCCTTAGCCGGATCGCCCGGAAATAAATACATTTGCATCCTTGGGTTCTCCCCATCTGGTGGGGTGGAGAAATTTGCATTGCCCAAACTGCCTCCATCTTGAGCATCAGCATAAACAAAATCATTACCCAATCCGCCTCTCTGTAAGTTATTTTGTTGAAAATTTCCGGACACCTCGTTAAATCCGTACTGGTAAGAAAGATCGTGCATTATATTATTCCAATAAAATAAATTAGTAATTGCAAACCCCTGGTTATTGAATTGTGTAGGTAATTTGCTGTAATCAGGCTTATAATTAAAAATAATATTATCTCCAATGGGGAAACCTTCTGCTCTTCTGCCAACACCGTCATTACCATCTAAATCTTCCTGTGCCAGAACATTATTGCCCCTGGTATTTGTATACCGTTCTAATCCGTCCTCATTCCAATTAAAAGGAGTAGCACCGCTGCCCTGAGGTGATAATTGCCATGGGTTAATATCCAACCCAGAACCTTTGCTGGTAAAACTTGGCGCTTCTTGAGGAAAAGGTATTACCCGGTAAATACCTAAATTTTTCCATGGCAAACTATTTTTCGGATCTTGAGTTACGCGATAATTTTTACTATTATAAACACTGTAGTCATTATCATGATCATTATCCTTTATTGAAGATGAAGTAGTATTATAAGCACTCTTCCCCTTTTCTAAAACTTCTTCCTTTGCTTTTATACTATTCCAGTTATCCGGAATAGTATAGTTTTCTTTTTTTATGACATTTCCTGTTTGGGCATCTACCAATATTCGCCAACTGTCTGAGGACTTTTTTGGTGAGATATTAACCTCCCACGTTAGTTTCACTCTTTCAAAGGTATTTTGCGGCAACCATAGCATTCGTGCAGTTATCCGAGATTTTGCAATCCCCATGTCTCCAAAATCTGTTTTCTTAGAGAAATCGCCGTTCGCAGGGGCAACCCTTCGGCTAACGGAAGGTGTGGGAAGATGAAGATGCTGAGCTGCTGCATGTATAGCATCGTCTATAGTTATCGCTGGTGTAACAGATTTAATTCGCTGACTGGCATCGCGGTCATTTCGTAAGCTAAGATCAATCCGTTTACCAGTGCCAGAAACAACTTTTCCATTTTTAAAAGCTAAAACCTGCACTACTTTATCAACATCAATACCTTTGTAGGTTTGCTGCAGGTACACCAATGTATTGCCTGTTAGTGCGTCTACATAAGTGTCTGAAACACGGGAGTTAAGAACATTTTCATCAGACAACCCAAGCGCCGCCGCATTACTTTTCACTAGCGACATTGCTTTTTCAACTTTCTGAAGATCCTGGGCGGTGGTAGTTTGTGATATAAATGCAACGGCTAAGGTAGCAATTAGAATGGTAATTCTTTTTGTCATGGATATGAGTATTGAATTGATAAATCAGTGATCTTTAATAACGGCTTAACCAGAGTCTTAAATTAATATTTGCTCTTTTATATTAAAGATTTTGAAATATTAAGTAAGGTATAAAATGCATTTCAGAAATGCAAGGTTGTTTAATATTTAGTTACGATATAGAAGTACAAACAGTAATGGATAAAGCTTCGCCATTTGAAAATTTTCTTGTTAACGCTTTCATTTAGCATTAACCTTCATACTTGTGAAATTCAGATATCGTCGAATGGTAACCGCCGGCACATCTAAGCAAATTCCTTTTTCCTTGAGTTTAGATTTAAGTGAATACCTTATACTGCTATGGTGTGTCCAGTGCTATAATTTAAGAGACTTTGTCGCAGCTGATGAAATAAGTCCAGAAATGTCGTTTGAAGCCATTTATTATGCAGCCAAAGAACAGAATGTTTTGCAACAAGTTGTCATAGGAAAAGATACTTGGTCCTTCTTAATCATCCTTATTATTTCTATCCCGCTTAGTGTTCGTGATGCTGATTCAAAACTTTTACAACCAACCATATTCCCTATCCACCACTTTATGAATCTATGGTCTTGCTCTACCCTATTATTCACGCACTTACACTGGCTAATTCTTATCTTCTTCAAACACCTTTTATTGTAGGTTCTGATTGCTTCCTTGTTCGCTCCGCTCTTATCAATATTAATCGCTTGGGGACAGCCATTACTAGTAATTGCTTTAAGCAAAAAACTTATGAGCTGCCAGTTTATTTCTTTTTGTTAATAAAAAATCTACTGTCTTTCCTTCCTTATCAACAGCTCTGTATAAATACATCCACTCTCCTTTTACCTGTATATACGTTTCATCCATCCTCCAACTTATACCAACCTTTTTTCTTCTTTTCTTTAATCCAACTTCAATCAATGGAGTAAACTTATATACCCATCTTTGTATTGTTGCATGATCGACCAATATTCCCCTCATTGACAATAACTCTTCCACATCACGTTAACTAAGGCTAAGTCTTAATTTAACATATACCGCTTGTAAAATAATCTCCTTAGGGAAACTGTTACCTTTAAACATCCAACAAATCTAATTACAACCGGATATACAAATTACAACTGCGACAGAACCAGTTTACCTGGATGTTTAAACCCAAAAGGTAAGGCTACACAGTTCAAGGTAATAGAATTTTTAAAAGTTGCTGAACGACATCTGATTCCGATTTACCCTTAACAAATGAAAATGAAGTAAGAGAATTCAATCCTTGCTATTTCATTCAACAGAAATTACAATTGATACGTGATGGAGTTTATTACCATCAAGTAAGGTTTCATCTTCGTGTTATGAACAAGAACTTAAACCAAAACATAAAATTGCCGCGCTATGAAAGTAACTCCATCTTCTAACAGAAATCCAGGTCAACATCTATCATCGCCAATTAGATTTACATCAATCTTTAATAGAAAAGCAGGCTATAGTTTTAAAAAATACTATAGTCTTTTATTCTTAATAGCATTAGTCTTTTTTACAATTTTATCGATAAGGGCACAGGATGTTTTAGTTGGATTAACATCGGTAGGCGGCCCGCAAGGTGGCGGTACAGCTTTTACAATCAACAGCAACGGAAGTAGTTTTTCAGTAAAAAAATCATTTTTAAGATTAGGGATTTCGCCAAAAGGAAATTTAATTAAAGCGACTGATGGCAACTTTTATGGTATGACTTCAGACGGAGGAGCTTATGCAGCAGGGACTATTTTTAAAATGACATCTGCTGGTGCCGTTACCATTGTTCATCATTTTAACTCCTTTGACGGCAATGCTCCTGAGGGAAGTCTTTTACAAGCCAGTGACGGCAATTTTTATGGTATGACTCCTTCTGAGTCTAACAATAAGGGAACAATTTTTAAACTAACTTCTGCGGGTGTTTTTACTGTTATAAAATATCTATCATCTGATGCGTATCGCCCTTTCGGTAATTTAATACAGGCTCCTGATGGCAACTTATATGGAATGACTTATTATGGAGGTGTTAGAAATTTAGGAACAGTATTCAAAATTACTTCTTCTGGCTCACTAACAGTATTACATTCATTCAACGGTTCAACTGATGGTAGTTATCCGACAGGCAGTTTGGCACGTGGTGATGATGGAAACTTTTATGGCATGACTACCAACGGAGGCAGTAGTTCATTTTACGGTACTATTTTTAAAATAACACCTACGGGTACCTTTACGGTTTTAAAAAGTTTTAATAATACCAATGGTGCAACGCCTTACGGCAGTCTTGTAAAAAACACCGACGGAACTTTTTATGGCATTACTTCCGCGGGTGGAACCAATGGTGCCGGTACTATTTTTAAAATTACATCCACAGGCACATTTACACTTCTCCGAAATTTAGATTACTCTAAAGATGGTGGCACTTGCAGAGGCAGCCTCGTTCATGGAAGTGATGGTAACTTTTACGGTACAACCGGGTCAGGAGGAAATTACTTTTCCGGTACTATTTTCAAAGTGACCACTTCCGGAAACCTGACAGTTTTACGTCATCTTAGTCAGGATAAAGATGGCGTAAATCCAAACAGCCTTGTGCAAGGCAATGATGGCTTCTTTTATGGATTAGCAAACACGGGCGGCATTCAAAGCAATGGTACTATTTTTAAAATGAGTTCAACAGGTTCATTTTCTGTACTTGTCTCCTTGCCTGGAACCGATAAAGGCGGTTCGGCTCATGGAAGTCTGGTGCAAGGACAGGACGGATTATACTACAGTATGACAACTGATGGAGGCCTCTACCGAACAGGAACAATATTCAAATTATGCACTGATGGTTCTTATTCTGTTTTACGATCTTTCAACGATTCATACGCGACAGAAAAGTTTGATGGCGGTCAACCTCACGGTAACCTTATACAAGGTAAAGATGGAAGTTTTTATGGACTGACTTCACATGGTGGCGTTAACGGCTATGGTACATTTTTTAAAGTCAGTTCAGTCGGTTCTTTTACTGTATTGTATTCTTTTGATGGAAATGATAAAGGCGGCTCGCCGTATGGCAGCCTCGTGCAGGGAACAGATGGCAATTTTTACGGAATGACGGAGTCTGGAGGAGCAAATATTTCAGGCGTTATCTTTAAAGCAACTTCTGCCGGCGCTATAACTGTCTTGCATAGCTTCGACTATAACGCTGATGGTGCAGCTCCGCGTGGCAGCCTTGTAAGAGGCTCAGACGGAAATTTCTACGGCCTGACTGCGTTAGGCGGAGTTTATAACCAAGGTACTATTTTTAAAATAACCCCTTCAGGCACCTTTACCAAATTGCATTCTTTTGAATTCAGAGCTGATGGAGCTTTCCCCTATGGAAGCCTCGTTCAAGGCAACGATGGCAACTTTTATGGACTTACCACGAAAGGCGGTACAAACCAAAATGGAACCATTTTTAAATGCACTCCATCCGGCACGTATACGGTGCTTCGTCATCTGTATTCCGGTAACGATGGAGGCAGCCCCAATGGCAGCCTTGTTAAAGGCTCTGACGGCAGCTTTTATGGCCTCAATAGTGTAGGAGGTAAGAAAGATGGAGGTACAATATTTAAAATAACTTCAGGAGGCACGTATACTCTACTACGAGATTTAGACAAGGCTACTGATGGCGGTACTGCTTTGGGAAATCTCATAATACGGAAAGCAAATCCCGTCGCTAATGCTCAAAGCTTGACCACTAATGCAAATACAGCAGAAACAATTACTTTAACAGGACAGAGTGAAATTCCTTTGGTTTATACTATAACTACTGCACCTAAAAATGGCACACTAAAAGGAACAGGTCCCGCGAAAACTTATACTCCAAAAGCCGATTATGCAGGTAAAGATTCATTTTATTTCACTGTTTCATGGGGATGTCAAACCTCTGCTCCCGCTAAAGTTAATATAACTGTCAGGTCCACTAGTGCTGCAATAACAGCGCACACGACTGCTACAGATGAAAAAGATGTGAATTTACAGGAAGCATTGAAAGCCACTTTATATCCCAATCCGGTTCATGAAACTATGACTCTCTCAATAAACCGCCCACTAATGAGGGCAGTAATTTCTATAATAAATGTAAGCGGTGCAGTCCTATCTGTTTCTAAATATGACGCTTTGGGAAGCAACAAATTAGAAATACCGGTTAATCAGTTGAAGCAAGGAGAGTATTTCCTTCGTTTGCAGACAGGGGATACTGTGACTGCCATCAAGTTCCTGAAAATGTGATTTCCCTTTTAGCAGCCTTCCATTGCCGCCATCTTGCTTGTTTGCTGTAAACGTCAAATATTTCAGATATCGACCAGGCTATCTTTGGGTGCGCATTTAGGATACCTATCAAAAAAGTATTCTATTAAGGACCTGAAGCAAGATAAAATTGAAATTGTTATGGATTATCAAGAAGGCGGTTATATCTGCCAGGAAACAGGGCAAAGATTTACAGAAGATGACAGGAAAAAAGGAATTGCAAGCGGCACCTCGATAGAATTGTAAAAGCTAGAAGTATGACTAAAAAAAATTAAATTTCTGCAAGAGGTACAAGCCCGAAAGCGTACCATAAAAGAATTATTACCACCTGAAACTATTCCGACAGGCATCGCTTATCATGCTAATAATCCTGTATTTATCGGTAACAGTATTAGGTTGAATAAGGAAGGTACTCTATGGGGAGCATTGATTTATTGCATTGATTGGAGAGGACTGCACCGTACACGAACGCTCATTTGTACATAAAGCTACCGTTACCGATGAAGTAGTTTGCGAGGCCTTTTTAAAAGTAATGAGCCTGATGGGTTCCCTTGCGATATTGTTAAGTCCGAAGATTTTCTGGAGAGTATTAAGACAGGATTTCGATTCGGGACAGACAGGTACGCGATCTTTTGAGGAAAGCTATATCTATGTGTCGTATTGCATCGGTTTTACATTATTGCAGTATCAGTAAAACAAAAGAAATGATAATCTAAAAGGTAAAACAGCAGTTGTAACCGGAGGTACTTTAGGCATTGAATAAAGTGCCGCGGTTTAATTCTTAAATAATCCCTTTTTGTCTTTTACTGCACCGGTAAACGCGCCTACATCACAGTTCAACGCGACAAATGAGCATTCTTTGTTCTGTTCAAATGTTTATTCTTCGCCATTGTAAAATAGGAACAATTTGAAGCATAAAATATTGTAACGACAAGAGGCCATCCTAAAGACAACTTTGAGACAGCCCCCTTGAAAAAAGCTTTGTATTTCTTGTATTCTTCAAAGAGCTATTTTGCTTTTGCATTGTGACCCTGTTATTAGGTACTGTCGGTCGCGCTAAACTTATAGGTGGCTAAAGGTTTGATGTACTTCGCTATTGTACAGGTACAATTAAGCTCCCCTCGTGTCGCTCAATTGTACCTGTATATGACTATAAAGCTTTACGATCCCCATAAATATGAACATTTGTTTTTTAAATACCTAATACCGTATTGCTTTTCATTTGCCTTAGTAGTCGCAGGCATCGGCAAAGGAGTGGTGGATAATCTACTGAGAGCCGGAGGGTTGCTGCGAAATTCAGTGGGATTAAAAGTTTAGTAAAAAGAAAGGGGTAATTTAGAAACGTTGAGATAAATTGTGTGATTAACGTATAAAGGTATGAACAACGCAAACAATCACGATGAGCGTTTTGCAAAAATGACATTCGCATCGGTATATCCACATTATGTTGCAAAAGTCGAGAGGAAAGGCAGAACTAAAGAAGAATTGCATCAAGTAATTGAGTGGCTTACTGGTTATGATGAAAAAAAACTGCAAAAACTCATTGAAGAAAAAGTATCCTTTCAAAAATTCTTTCAAAATGCTACAATAAACCTTAATGTTCACCTTATTACTGGTGTAATCTGTGGCTATCGTGTGGAAGAAATCGAAAATCCATTAACCCGACAGGTAAGGTATATGGACAAGTTGGTGGATGAATTAGCGAAAGGACGTAAGATGGAAAAGATTTTGCGAGTTGCGTAGATCGAGTGGAAAATGGTTGAATAAGCTTTGACTTACGAGTAAAAGTAAAACGGACCGTGAGAAAAAACACGGCTGCCAACGGTGCAGAACTTCCAACCATTCATTTTAATGCCGGGAAATAAGCGCATAGCTACTGCAAGATCCAATAAAGTGGCCACCACTATTGCTGTGCAGGATGCAAGCCAATTAATCTTTCATTATGGAAAGGAATAGGCAGAGGTAATCATGAATATTACAGGAAATGTTATTTCAGGGCAGGTGACCGGGCCCACAGCTAAAACCCTTTCAGATAGAATTGGAAAAACGATGCAAGACAGGGAAAGCTTTCTATAAACAGTAGCGATACTTCTTGCTTTTTCATTTTATTTATCAATCCCATTTTTCTTTTCTGGTCAAGAAACAGGTATTGAGTAGGTGGATTATATGGCGGCTTTTTTACAATCATGTTGTAAATAATAACAGCCAGCTTTCTTGCAGTTGAACTTATTGCTGCTGTTCTGCCTTTTCTATAAAGTATCTTTTCAAAGAAATTTTAAAGATGTGTGTCTTTTAAGTATCCTATTGCATTAGCTGCATGCCTTAATGCTAGTTTTATACAGTTACTACCTTTAGGCACTTTGTTGCTGATGATTTTGCCTCCTGTCTTTTTATTGTTGGGTGCTAACCATGCTTTTACAAATGTATTTGTTGGCAGCTGTTATTTTTGTCTGGTATCACGATGCACAAGAACACCAGAGATTGGTTTAAAGTTTAATGCCTATGTTTTATCTTGATAATATTGAGGATGACCGCACTTGCCCAAGTAAGTATTCCAAGAATGAGCCATGTAGTTGGTTTAAATAGTGTTATATTAAGCACACGGGGCACGATGTCAGTGCTTGCGTGAAGCAGTACAGCAGAAAATAAACTTTCCCCGGTTTTGTTGAAAACAACTGTATAAATAAAAGAAAGTCCAACAGTGAAAAAGAAGAATAAAGCCAATGGGAACGAAGACTGCCCCGGGGTAAGGTAAATTGGTAGATGCCAGGCGCTCCATAAAATACCGAGTAAAAGCGTGGCAAGAAGAGGATTTTTAAACAGGCTTTGCAGCCTTGGCAATGCGAACCCTCTCCATCCAATTTCTTCACCGGAATTTATGAACATCAACCAAATCAAAGCAGCCAGAGTAAAATATGGAGATGTAGGAAGGAGAATGCTTTTAATAGATGTTTTAGAAAAAAGCCCATCAAGCCAACCAGAAAGAACAAAGAGAAACGGTATCAACAAGATCGCAACGATATACCACAATACACCAAAACGCAATCGCTTGTACCGGCCAAGCAGCTCTCTAACCCCGTTCGCCCGATCGAAATAGAAAGCAACAATGAGAGCAGAAAGAGCCGGCGCAAAAAGTCCGACGAAGGGCAACAAACGAAAAGATTCCGGACGCAAAAAAGAAGGAAACCAGGTTATCCAGGCTATTACAAATGTCAACAGGAAAAATATGACAAGTTGTTTTGATAGTCTCATCTTTTGCTTTATATACTAATCAGCAACCCTTTTTTGTAATCACATCTTATAGCTGCCAACGTTAAACGTTTATGAAGTTGTGGCATTTGAAAAACGTCAGTTCCAATTAACCGCAAAAGCAAAATAGCGATTTTAAGCCGAACGCTTAACGGTCGAGTAGGCCAAAGCATTTCAGCTTTAGCCGCTCACAGATCCGTACGTGAAAGTCTCCCTTCATACGGCCTCTTGTTATTCATTCAATATGTAAGTCCTTTCTGCCACTGGATAAACAGCTTCCGGTTTTCGTGCACATAGGTTTTGTATTTGTCTAATGTAGCCATCTTTCCTCTTAACCTGTACTTTTCACTGAACCATCTTTGTATTAACCCGTTGAGGTATTCAAACACTTTGGCTGCTATTATTGCGTTGAACCTGTTATGCTCATGCTCTTCCTTTGGTTATCTTCCTGCCAAAAGTGCACCAATGCTGGTTGTTAGCAGGTCAGCCCCGCTTGTGCAAAACTCCTTGTTGTATGGCTTTTTGCTACGATTAAGCTTAACTTATCACACTTTATTAAGTTTTTCTCTAAGCAACTTGCGACCAATAAAAAGGGTCCAAAAAGGAAACGTAAGCATTCCAATGACGGAGCCTACATCCAACAGATAGTGAAGATGCTCGTTTATCCAAGTAACATGGTCTGGAAAATTGGCTGGGTCTGAAGGGTCTACTGCTGGAATTTTAAGAACGGTAGAACTAACAAAAATTGCATAGAGCGGGAAGAAGAGTCCCGTAATAATAAGTCCAAGACCTACTATCATTCCAAACCACCTTAATCCTTTTGAAAGTATATTCTGCCTATTCTTGCAAACTATTATCATCCACACTCCAAAAACCCCTTGTGGAACCGAATATAGTCCATCTGATATTATTAAGAAGATGCCCAATATCAAAAATAAAGCAGTAAAAAAAGCCGCTCCAGCGCCTAACCGAAGCGTTAACTTGCTGATAGCTCGAGGTTGGAGTTGTGATAATCTATAAAGTGCAAAGGTTGTCGGAATAATAAAAATAAAATGAAAAATAACAAGCACATCATGAGTTTTAAACATCACATAAGTAGGATTGTTCAACGATAATGCAACTTCTGTACGTGTGGTAACAGCGGTGATCAGGAATGCATAGCCTATGATGCCAACTATGCCGCTGGCAATCGCAGCTCGTCCTGCAGAACGATATGGTGAAGCCATGGTACTAATAGTTTGTGTCATTGCTATATTTTTTAATGTTAATGGTCCAAAATTCAAAAGTCTAACAGTAATTGATGATTAAGCTTGCATACAAGGTTGAAGCATTTGTGAAGGCATGGCTTAGTCAGCCTGGTACAAATGCCTAATTGAAATACATAAGTTGATGATAAGAACTAATGTTGAACAGCGTAATGTCGGCTGGAACATAAGAAGACAAGAATTACTGCTGCACAATTGCGGGTTGTCGAACCATGCTTTTACAAATGCATTTGTTGTGCGTTCGTGCTTTCTTCTTTAAACTGTCACAACTTTTTTGCTTCTATTTTTAATCCGCTGAATATAAAATATGTTTTTAAAACATTTCCCGAAGCGTCTGTTTTAAAGTCTATTTGCCAGTCATATTCTTTATTCGAAGAAAAAAATTTAGTAGAAGATTCCGGCAACAATTTCAAATCAGGTTCACCTGGTATTGTGGTCCATAATGTTCCATCTTTTTTATATACCCTGGCTATACGAGACACTTTATATTCTCCAATATATTTATCAAGTACAGATGTATCAATAGAAACTTGTTTGTGTGTATACGGCGGCACGACTTGCTTATTATATAAAATATAAGATAGCACACCTGCAATACTGGAGGAAGCTTTAGCCTTGTTAGCGAGTACAATGATTGTATAATCTTCCGAAGGATAATTAATGACTTTAGTTATATAACCCAATGTTATATTGTTGCCATCATCCCGTTGCTGAACGTAATTACCAAATTCATTTTTTCCCGTTAGTACACCGTAACCAAAATACATATTGGTTATTGAATCTTCTAAAAAATAAGGTGTAAACATTTCTTTTTGTGTTGAAGACGAAAGCAAACGATTATTTTCTAAAGCCCTGTTGAATAAAAATAAATCATGTGCAGTACTGCTAATTCCAATAGTTCCAACTACAGCATTTGTTGCATAACCCAATTCAGGACCAAAAGCTGTAAAACTGTCCGGCGGAAAAAATTGTTGTTTTGATTCATCAAAAAAAACGCTTTCAGTATGATTTGCATGCAACTTTTTATTTGCTTCTAATTCTGCAAACACTTTAGTATTCTCCAATTGCAATGGAGTAAATATATTTTGCTGCATAAAATCTTTGTATGAAAGCCCTGATATTTTTTCTATGATAGATGCAAGCAAAGGATACTCCGTGTAGTAATGGTATTCATCATATTTTGTTCCGGGTTTCCACGCTAAAGGAGCTTTTGTTTCAGCAAGGCTTTTTACTACATCATCATTAGTAGCAACCTTTTTAGTTCCCCATTTATCTTTCATTCCTTCATCATAAAAATCAGGCAAGCCGGAAGTGTGGGTTAATAAATCTTTTATCGTTACTGTGTTGTAAGTAAGTTCAGGCAAGTATTTGGTAATAGTATCTGTGAGTTTCAGTTTGCCTTTTTCTTTTAATAACAAAATAGCTGCAGCAGTAAATTCTTCCGTAATATTTCCTAACTCAAACATTGAGTTACTATCTAACGGCTTTGTATTTGCGTAATCAATTGTTCCGAATGTTTTTTGATAAATGATATTGTTATGTTTTGCTATTAAAACAGAACCACTGAATTGGTTAACATTAACGGCTGCCTGCATGTAATTATCTAATAATTTAGAATAATCGTTTTGTGCGGGCAAGGCAAATGGTAAAATGAGAAAGCAGAAGGTTTTTATCATCACGTAATATAAACCTAATTGTTGTTACAAGGAAATTATTAGGTGGAAGAAATCCGCATTAATATTAGGTATACACACAAAGTAGCTCTCAGTAATCATCGCATTACGAGGTAGATGCAGCAACCGTAAGATTTAGCTACAAAGACTATCGTGATGGCAGCACTCAGAAGCAGATGACGCTCAGCAATCAGGAGTTTGTACGAAGGTTCGCTCAGCACATAATGCCCTTACGCTTTGTGCGCATCAGGCACTATGACATAGTAAGCAGCACCTGGAAACGCGGCAAGTTGCAGGCTTTACAGACAGCGTTGCACGTAAAGAGAAAAACTCAACCCCTAAACACACTGCTAGGCAAATGCCCCTACTGTAAAACCGGCACACTCCTTACCATTGAAGTGTTTGGTAAGCGCGGGCTGCCAAAACAATATTTATTGGAAAAACAAAAAGCGCCTGTTCAGTAAATTAGTGGGTAGGGGCACCTGTGCGCTAATCCCTGACTAACACCCTTTACTATGTGCCAGCCCTACCACCGCAAGTACGATAGCACACCAAACAACAGGCATAAACAACCCTTAATTCCCAAAGGAAACCTTCCGACAACTCCATAAACAAATATCAACGTCAATCGCCGATTTTATCCGATTTTACAGCAGTAAAATTTACTATTAAGTTTTAGAAACTGAAAGAACAAATACCTTGCATTCGTGAGGTTGCAAGTTTGCAGAAAGGTTTCCGTCTGCTCGGCCTTCAGTAGAATGTTTCCACACATCAAATACATGGTAGCGTGTCCCTGCTTCCATTTCCAAATCCTTCCAGGAAGCAGTAATGGTCTTATCTGATGAATTTCTGTTAAACAATGCAATGGCGATCCTGTTACCGGAAAGGGGTTTCTTCCATGCCTCAAGACCGTCTTTCCTCATTACACGATACCCTTGTTTTCCTAACGAATCCTGGTCAATATCTATAATATCTTTATTAAGGATAATAGTTTTTGTGGCTTCGTTCATATTACGGATATCACAACCTACCATCAACGGAGCAGAAAACATGCACCACATGCTCATCTGGGTGCGATACTCAATATCATTGCAACCGCCTCCTTTAATAAATCCTGTATTGCTTAGCCCTACTACCAGCATGTCAGGATCATTCCATCCACCGGGACCGGAAAAGCGACCAAGATCAGCCATTACATCTATCGAAGTAAGAATTCCAATAGGACTTGTTTCATTGCGGGGTATATCCCAAATGTCATGAATATCGTATGATGTACGCCACATCTGGCCCCCCACTTCTTTACCCCACAGCCAGGGCGAGCGTGGACCCCATTCGCAAATACTAAATAAAATGGGGCGTCCTGTCGCCTTAAGCGCATCTCCCATCGCTTTATACCTGCTAATGGCCATTTTGTAATCGTTGTTAGCGGAAACGAAATCAGGACAAAAACAATAGTCATATTTCAAAAAATCAATTCCCCATTCTGCAAAAAGTCTTGCATCTTTTTTTTCATAACCGTAGCTGCCGGGCATTTCACCACAAGTCTTAGTACCTGCATCTGAATAAATGCCGAACTTAAGTCCTTTGCTATGAACGTAATCTGCCAGGGCTTTAATACCTGATGGAAACTTTTTCGGATTGGCATATAACATTCCTGTTGACGAGTCTCTTCCTCCCTGCCATATGTCATCAATAACCACGTAAGAAAAGCCTGCATTCTTTAAACCCGACTTAACCATCGCATCTGCTGTTTCACGTATAACCTGCTCATTTACATTCTCCCCGAATGCATTCCAACTATTCCAACCCATAGGTGGGGTTAATGCCAGGTTTTGGTCAGTTACCGTCGCTCTGTTTGCCTTGTTGGTGTTTACAGTACTTTTTATTGCACATCCTGCAAGCAAAAACAGGAATATTGAACCTGAAACAATTGAACTTCTTTTAAATTTTATCATGAATCTTTATCTAATTTTTACTACCAATTTTTTAACTGACCATATTTATCGAGTGAATATTATTTTTCGAATTTCTTAACCAGTACGACAAACTTGTAACTTATCCGTCCATCAATGCAACATCCTTCTATTTATATACTTTTTTAGTTAGGATCATTTCACTCTATTAATCATTATCAAGTCATACTCTTTCAGTAAATGTTTGTAAGCAATAGAGTGAACTTATATACCCATCTTTGTATTATCGCGTGATCTAGCGAATACTCCCTGATTGACTATAACTCTTCCATACGACCACAGCTTAAACTAAAATCTCAATTTAATATATACGCTTATAGAATTGCCCTTTTAGGGAAGCAATCAATTTTACACATTCAGCAAATTTACTCCTTCAAAACAAATAGTATCACAGTGGGACACAACCAAAAATAATTGCATCTAATACAATTTCTTCGCGAGTTGCAATTTAAATTTCTATTCTGTATTTTGTAAGTTATCTCCTATGCCTGATTAATGCTGTATAGAAAACAGAGAAAAATGATTTATAGGGTGATTCGTTTTGTAAAGTTTGCAGCTGTAATAACAATTAAATCTGTACATATCCCTACAAAGATTTATGAAGGCGGTAATCGTGCTCTTGCAAGTGGTTCTAATATTTCCCCTGCTTATATTATTTTCAGGTGCTATTTTAATGTCTTGTAATCGCCCCTCTGCTACTGCTAAAAAAAATAATAAAGACAGGACAATTAAAGCTTCTAAAGTTTCTCCGAACGAAGTTAAGAAAACGCTATTCCTGACATTTGATGACGGGCCAGGTACAGGGACAAATAATGTAAGCCAAACTGTTGAATACGAAAAAATTTTGGTTACATTTTTTATAATTGGGAACCATGTATTTAATAGCAGAAAGCAAAGACAAACATGGGCAGCACTAAAGGCAGACCCATATATAGAACTATGCAACCATGGATATACTCATGCATGGCACAATAACTTCAATAAGTTTTACCTGTGCCCCGATTCTGTTGTCACAGATTTTAAATTGACCGAAGATAGCCTTGATTTTACTAATAACATTGCAAGGATGCCCGGGCGGAATATCTGGCGTACTGGTACTGTTAAAAAAACCGATATTCAAAATAGTGTGGCGGCAGCCGATTCCTTACGAAAAGCGGGTTTTATTTTAATTGGTTGGGATTTCGAATGGAGTTTAAATCCTAAAAGCTTGAATGTTGCTATAACCGCCGACACTCTTATAAAAAAATTGGATAGTTTATTTGAACACAATAAAACAAGAAAGGCAGGTAACCTAGTTTTACTTGCTCATGATCGTATATTTAAGAATAGCTATAATTTTCTTCAATTGAGGCGGTTGATTGAAAAGCTGAAGAATAGGAAAGATTACCGGCTCTCATGGTTATCAGATTACCCTAACTAATTATGGCTTTGTCGCGTCTATTGAAATAAAAGTATGTATTATCATTTTCCCTGATAATTATGCTGTCATAGAACAAAATGTTTTGAAATAAGTACACCTAGGAAAAGTAACTTGTTCCTTTTTAATCATCCTTACTATTTCTAATCCTATCAAGGTCCATGATGCTGATTTAAAACTCTTAAAACAACATATTCTGAATTCTCCACTTTATAAATCGATGATCCCCTTCTACCCTATTATTTAAATAATTACACTGTCTTATCCTTATATTCTTTAAGGACCTGTTATTATAAGTTCTGATAGCCTCCTTATTATCTCCACTCTTATCAATATTAACCACTTTGGGACACCCATTATTACTAATTGCTTTCAATAGAAATTTATGTGCTGCCAGTTTACTTCTCCTCCTAGTTAATAGAAAATCAACTGTCTTTCCTTCCTTATCAACAGCTCTATACAAGCACATCCAATCTCCTTTCACCTTAATATAAGTTTCATCCGTCCTCCAGCTATTACCAAGTAATTTTATTCTTTTTTTTAATACAACTTCAATCAAATGGAGTAAACTTATATACCCATCTTTGTATTGTTGCATGTCGACCAATACTCCCCAGATTGACAATAATCTTCCACATCACGATAGCTTAAACTGAATCTTAATTTAAAATATACAGCTTGTAGAATTACCCCTTGGGGAGAGCAATGCCCTTTAAACATCGAACAAATCTAGCCGTTCGAGGCGAAATAATATTGCAGATGCGCCAGAACACGAATTTTCAATAACCTATAAGTTGTCCGTTTATGACATCTTCTCGTCCAATAATAGTTATACTTCGTTTTCAACTTTGTGGTAGAAAATTTCATAACCAAAAAAGTAGAAAAATGAAAAAGCTAATTCTCAAGTGCAAGATAGTTTAGACTGTGTGTCTAGAAAGGTTCAAGCGGGCAAACGTCAGATAATTAGAAACAACATGTATTACTTTTCAAAAAATTATATAAATCTTTTCCATGATTGTATAACATTTCTTAGCCGTAGCACAGGTAATTTTACATCATCATAATTTTTAATATTTAAACCAAAACGAAAATGAAAACTAACTTCAAAAATGAGAACTGTGATTGCTCAAACTGTACTAGTAGCAATTGTATTTGTGGTACCGACTGCAACTCCATCAGTTGTACCTGTGGCTGTGCGTAAAAGCAAAACATAAACAGGAGAAGCAAAAAGCGTCTCCTGTTTACATTAATACCAAACCAAACTAACTTATTCTTATGTCTCTTTACACTATAGCAACATCAACCAAACTTCCTAAAGTGAAAATGCCTACAGGGTTGACGGTTGAAGAAAGCAGTAATCCTGTGTTCCTGTCTGAGCTTTGTGATATTACTATTGAAGAAGCGAACAATCGCCTGGCTAATAATAATCTTGCTTTTGTCGCATATATTAATGATGAACCTGCATCGTTTGGATGGATGGCAATGGGAAAAGCGAAGATTGGAGAGCTAAATCACGAATTTGCATTGCCGCACAACCACGGATACCTTTGGAACTTTAGAACATTGGTTGCGTTCAGAGGTTTAGGCATTTATGCCGCTTTGCTGCAGCACATAATAAGATATAACCCGGCAGAAACTTCTCATTACTGGATAATTCATGCACCGGAAAACAAGGCATCCTTAAAAGGTATAGCGAAAGCAGGGTTTATCCATGTTGGCAGTCTATTTATAGGAAAATCTATGCAACCGGAACTGAAGATTGATGAGCAATATCAATTTGATTTGAATCCGCTAAAAGCAATGGGATTTTACCGATCTTCAGATGAAGCTTCCTCGTGCTGGAATTGCAGCAGCCCATATCTTAAGAAAAGAATATTGGAGTGCTGTTGCGGTAACGAGGGCGAGGAATGCAAAAATTACAACTTACCGGCGTTTATTTAAAATTAGCCCCTAAGCGATAGCCTGTTTTAACCTACGAATGAATCTGAAGCAATCAAAGTTGCATAGGGATACGAGTGTTTGTGTTTTCAATGGCTACGAACAATCTTACAAAAGAGATGTTGTAGATTATCATTGCCCTTCATCCTAAATACTGCAGCCAAATATGTTGTAACTGAACCGTTTATAAAAATTAAAAGAGGAGGTTGTCTACTTGTATACGTTTAAATCTACTTTTGCAGCCGCTCGCCTGTCAGAAAAAGAACATTTACACAGCTTCTTTTACTTCCCCTACTATTCGAAACTTAAAAAACAATAAAGTGCGTACAAAATTATTTTCAATACTTACATTCCTGGTCTTCACTCTTCCGGCGACTCTGCATGCGCAGGAAAAATTTACAATTAGTGGCACCATTACTTCATCCAAGACAGGTGAAACACTTATAGGAGCTTCGGTACGAGTAAAGAATACAACGACCGGAACGACCAGCAACGAATATGGATTTTACTCTCTTACTCTAACAAAAGGAAATTACACCTTAGAAATAAGTGCGGTTGGACAGCAAGCAAAAGAGCAATCATTAGAGTTAAACAAAAACATAGTACTCAATGTGTCTCTTAGTGAAGAAACCAGAGAGCTGGAAGCGGTAGTTGTAAGAAGCACAGGACGACGTAGCATTTCCAATCCTCAAATGGGTATGGACAAGCTGACAATAGCCGAAACTAAAAATATTCCAATGCTTTTAGGAGAAAGAGATGTATTGAAAACGATACAACTTTTACCAGGCATAAAGTCAGCAGGCGAAGGCAGCAGTAGCTTTTATGTACGTGGCGGCGCTGCCGACCAAAACCTCATTTTGTTAGATGAAGCTACTGTATATAATGCCTCACACCTCCTTGGCTTTTTCTCCACTTTCAACTCTGATGCTATCAAAGATATTAGCGTTTACAAAGGTGGTATGCCAGCACAATACGGTGGCAGGTTGTCATCCGTACTCGATATAAAAATGAACGAAGGCAACAACCAGGACTATGATGTAAGCGGTGGCGTTGGTTTAATCTCAACAAAGCTCAACGTCGAAGGGCCGATACAAAAAGGTAAATCGTCTTTTTTAGTCTCGGGTAGAAGAACTTATGTCGACATGTTCCTGAAACTTTCAAAAGATTCTGCTATCAACAAAAATCAATTATACTTCTACGACCTTAATATGAAACTCAATTATCAGTTGGGTAAAAAAGACAGGTTGTATCTATCAGGCTACTTCGGAAGAGATAAACTTGGCGTAGGTGAAACATTTGCTTTACTATGGGGTAACGGAACGGGCACACTTAGGTGGAACCACATTTTCAGCAATAAATTATTCTCCAATACTTCGTTCATATACAGCAATTACGACTATAAAATCTCTATCCGTAGTGGCAGCAACGATTTTGATATTTTCTCTCAAATTCGGGACGTTAATTTAAAGCACGAGTTTCAATGGTATGCAGGTTCACGCAACACCCTGCGTTTTGGTTTCAACTCTATTCACCATACCATACGCCCGGGCGAAATCACTTCGTCGATTACATCCAATATCAATGCCTCTGACCGCCAGAGAAGGTATTCATGGGAGAACGCCTTGTATGCTTCCAACACTTCCAAAGCTTCTGACAATGTGAATATAACGTATGGCGCACGTCTTACAGCCTTTAGCGTAGTAGGAAAGGGCGACTATTATGCATTTGATACAGCAGGAAACGTAACTAATACTTTCAGTTATAAAAGCGGGGAGATTGTAAAAACGTATGTAAACCTCGAGCCACGTGTTGCCCTGAGTTATTCATTCAATCCAACGGCTTCTATAAAGGCATCTTATGTTCGCAACGTTCAAAACCTTCACCTGGTATCCAATTCCACCACCGGGTCCCCTACCGATAAATGGTTGGCCAGCACGAATGTAATAAAGCCGGAAATCTCAGACCAGGTTTCGCTTGGATGGTACAAAAACTTAGCAGGCAATAAGTACGAACTTACGGTCGAAGCGTATTACAAAACCATGCAAAACCAGATAGACTACCGTACCGGAGCCAATATTTATATTAATAGCGATGCAATTGAATCGCAGTTATTATTTGGTAAAGGAAGAGCTTATGGCATAGAATGGTTGCTGCGCAAACAAACAGGAAGGTTAACAGGATGGCTCAGTTACACCCTTTCTAAAACAGAACGCAAGATTGATGGCATTAACAACGACCAGTGGTACAACGCAAGGCAAGATCGTACACACGATATAGCTATCGTTGGTATGTATCAATTAAGTAAGAAGTGGACGCTTTCAGCAAATTGGGTCTTCTATACTGGCGATGCTGTTACCTTTCCTGCCGGCAAATACAGGGTAGATAACCAGGTGATCTTTTATTACACTGAACGCAATGGTTATCGTATGCCTGATTATCATCGTCTTGATTTAGGAGCAACTCTTCAACTGAAAAAGAAGAAGAAATATTCGTCAGAACTTGCCTTTAGTTTATACAATGCTTATGGTCGAGAAAATGCTTATACCATTTCGTTTCGTGAAAGCAAAGATGACCCGCAAAAAACAGAAGCGGTTCGCACAGCACTGTTTAAATACATTCCTTCTGTTTCATTCAATTTCAAATTTTAATCCATATGCAAACGATATATAAAAAATACATTTCTTCTTTATTTACCCAACTAAAGCGCTCTGCTCAGCTTTGGTTGTGCCACTCACTTGTACCGCACCAATTCTATTCGACAAAAAACAGCAACAGGTTTTTATTGAGCCGGAGAGTACTGTCATTCAGCTTCATATCGTTTGCTGTGTACCTCACATCCTGCCAAAAGGTTATAAACATTGGCCTCAACGAAGCTGAGAAAAAATACGTCGTCGAAGCAGTGTTGACCGATCAGCCAAACTCGTGCAAAGTGTTACTTACGCAAACAAAAAATTTTAGCGAAAATAATACGTTCAACGGGGTCGTTGGGGCACAGGTAACTATTGCAGACAACAATGCTGCTCCTGTAACCCTGACTGAAACCAGTCCCGGCGTTTATGAAAATAAACTTACAGGTGTTTCCGGACATACCTATACCTTAACCGTTAAGGTCGCAGGTCAGACTTTTACATCCACCTCTACCATGCCGGCGCTGGTTCCTTTCGATAGTTTATACATATCTGAAAGAACTTTCTTTGGCGAAACAAACAAATATGCCACTGTATCTTTGAAAGACCCTCCCGGCATTGGTAATGCTTACCGCTGTGTTCAATACGTAAACGGAGTAAAGGAAAAAACAATTTTTGTAAGAGATGACAGCTATAGTGATGGACGACAAATGGAAAATACGCTCTACTTTTTCAGTAACGACGACAACGACGAAAAGAAATTGAAAGCAGGTGATAATGTAAGAATTGATTTGTTAAGTATTGATTATCCTGTTTATAAATATTGGTTCAGCCTTGCACAAAGTTCGACAGGCGAAAACCAAAGCGCAACACCGGGTAATCCATCGACTAATATAAAAGGTGGAGCGTTAGGATATTTTAGTGCACAAACCTTACAAAGTAAAACAGTTGCGGTTAAATAATTTATGTTACCATCTTTTGCCGTGCAATTAGCATTGTAGCCTCTAACATTTTCGTAATTTTATTTGTTGGCTTTTTTTCAAATGCAAGGTTCAATACAAGGTTTTTTGTCATCCTTAAGCTTGCTGATTACCAAAACAAATGTTTACAAGACCAGGAAAACCGATTCCTTTCGCTGGTTCTAACATAATATAAATGATAAGTTTATCAAAAGTATTACTCTAAGAGCTACGAGTGATATCGGTAACTACTCAGAACGACTCACTTTATAGAACAATTCCGATATTCAACATGAGTGCTGTTGCATTTCAGGTAGCCACTTCCATTCCTGTCGTCTCAATCCATACGCTAGCCGCTTATCCTATCTGATGCGCTTTTGCGAGAAACAAAGAAAGTCGAAAATTCGGCGTTCAAAATGTCCATAGGCGGAGTAAAACGTAAGTTTATCATGAAAATAGAGATGTCTTGACTCATAACGCGGAGGCATTTTGAAGAAAAGAAATAAATCAAAATAAGTACAAGAGGTTAATGAAACATGCGAACACAAAATCTTGCAAATCTTATCAATAATTGTGTAACAGAAACGCTCTACTAAGAATCTACTTTTGACTTATTAAATCACAATAAAAAATTATGAAAAAGTTTATAGGCTTAACAAGCCAAATCCAGACAAGTAAGACCTGTGGTAATCCGAACTGTACATGTGAAGTATGTACCTGTGAAAGCTGCTCGTGTGGTAAAGGTTAATGATAACACGTGCAGTATTGCCGAGACTATTGAAAGGATAACGCAAATGAACCTAAGATGTTCTAAAATAAGGTGCACTAACAATGCGCCTTATTCTTTTTAACGTGTTAAAGCAGCCTTAATCAATTCTAAAAATCCCACCAAACGTATTTGTCCGTTTCTGACACACTATCGTCCTAAAAAACATTTTAATCAGTAACAACTTTACATGAGCAAAACAAACAATTAAGATTATGAAAAAGATTAAAAAAGTACTATTAACCCTCTTTACAGTATTGCTGGTTATTAGTGTAGTTCTCTATTTTGCTCTTCCGCAAGTCTTTTCGCAAAAATTAAAAGTCTATAAAGGCAGTGATTTATCACGGTCAAAGCCTGCCTTTGACAGCGCAAAAAAGACAGTTGTCATCATTGCCGATAACGATGGTACAGAAATGTTTGACCTCATGGCTCCCTTTTATTTGTTTAGTGCTACTAAAAAAGCCAACGTGTATGTAGTGTCGGAGAAAAAAGCCCGCATCCTCCTGATAAACAGCCTTTTGATTCTTCCTCATTACTCTTTTTCAGAAATAGATTCACTGCGCATCACTCCCGACGTCATTGTTATTCCAAATGTGACTGTGCATCTAATGACGCCTCCAAAATCATCTACCGTAAATTGGATAAAGAAGCATTACACGGGCAGTAATATTATCCTGTCTATTTGCGATGGATCAGCAACAGCGGCTGCGACAGGATTGTACGATGGTAAGCCTATAACTACTCATGCTACTGACTATAGAACCTTGCAAAAACAGTTTCCTAAAGTAGGTTGGGTAAAAGATATCAGTGTTACCCAAAGCGGATATTTATATAGTACTGCGGGAGTTTCGAACGCTACTGAAGGAAGCCTGACCGTAATAAAAAGAGTGTTCGGGGAAGAGACAATGCACGCTGTTGCTCATGAAGTTGCATATCCTCACCCGGATATTAAGGTTGAGCATCAAAGCCTGGTTGTCAACAAAGGTGCAGTTGTAAAAATAGTATCAAAGATGCTATTTAGAAAAAACTATAGACTTGGCGTATTGCTGACTGATAGTTTGAACGAGTTTGAATTAGCGAGTGTCCTCGATACCTATATGCGAACCTTCCCAAATCTATAAACTCCTATTCAGTAGGTGGAAAAAACATAACCTCAAAGTACGGGTTAACCCTTTACCCAACAGGAAATTTAGACAAAGACCAGATAAATGAAGTTCATGTACTAGATCCAAAATCATTTAATACATCAAAACAAAATCTTTTTATAAACGCAAGCATAATAAAATACGGTGCAGAGCAAAAGCTATATCCAATAGAAACTTGTCTTGAACGTATTGCCGCTTTATATGGAACTAATTTTAAGAACTGCGTAAAGTTGACGCTCGACTACAATTAATTTATTCTCGTGTCTCTCCTGTATCTGACCATACTAATATTAGAATGCTAAAAACATACAAACAATGATAAAAATCATTATCTTCTGTTTTGCTTTAACCATGCTGTTCACCCTATCATTTGCGAAATCAGGTTCAGGTGCTGCAGACAAAATAATTGGAGTTTACTGGTCTCCAAAAAAAGACGCAAAGATTGAAATTTTTAAAAAGGGCGACAGATATTTCGGGAAATCTATCTGGATTGAAACCACAAGGAAAGACTTGAAAAATCCAAATCCGTCTTTAAGGGAAAGAGATCTTTTAGGTACAGAGCTCTTCACAAACTTCATCTATAAAGGTGGAAGCTACGAAGATGGCAAGATTTACGACCCTGAAAGCGGGAAAACGTATGATTGTAAAATGAGTTTTGACGGGAAAAGATTAAAAGTAAGAGGGTATATAGGCATAACGCTTTTGGGAAGAACAGAAATGTTCGAACGGGTAATGTAATGAAGTTTATAAACAGCTTTAAAATTATAAAAGATGATACAACTGCTTTCAGCTATTGCAATAACATTATTCGTAATAGTATTCACTCGTTTACTATCAAAGCAAGTTACTGCGAGGTTAGTAGCGGCAACCAGTCTATGTTCCATTGCCTTTATCTATGTTGGCTTTTCATTAAAAGGCAACCCTGTCAGCTCAATCCTCTTGGAGATACTGGTTGCAATAGTTTTTTATTTGATTGCAGTTATAGGATATTCAAAGAATAATTTGCTAATCGCTTATGGAATCTCCCTTCATGGGATTTGGGATATTCTGCATCACAAAGCAGCTTTTGTAACAACTGATGTTCCGGCCTACTATCCGCTATTTTGTTTCATAGTTGATGTGCTTTTGGGTGTTTACTTTTTCCTGGTTTTTAGAAGGCCAAAAAAAACCAAGGTGGTAATTAATAAGCCCGGAATGTCCGTTTTTGACATCTAACTATCCTTCGAAGCCTTCTTCTGCACTTTACTTTTACACTATTATTAATCTTTGAAATTATTAAAATGAAAAAATCAATTTATATAGGGCTGTTTTTACTCTTGTCCTATTCCTCATTCAGTCAGGCTGACACTTCAAAAGTTGAACAATATTGCCAGATTATTGCCACTCCCAGGCTTTTAAGCAACAAGGTCACTATCGATATTGACTTTGGCGAAGAAAAAAGTTTTTGGAGTGACACCAGGCTTAAAACCTACGATGGCAGATTAAAGAAATTCAATACGATTATTGACGCATTGAACTTTATGGGCAAGGAGGGATGGCTTTTTATTAACGCATACCCTGTTAGAGATAATCAAACGGAAATATATCATTTCGCGTTTAGAAAGTTATTTTTAAAATCGGAGGTTAAAGCTCTTAAATAATAACGTCGTTTTTCTTTTACAACCTGGATTATTTAGAGTACTACTTTACTTAATAATCATATTAGCATTCATAATACCTCACGACGTTATACAAGTGTAATTAAATATCAAATACAACTGAATAATTCTTGAAAAGAAAAAAAGACGATTATAGGAAAGCTCTTATTGATATAATGGAGGTTCCGCTTGAGCAACGAGACGTTACTATTAATTCAGTTAAAACTGTTTATTTCTTGGCTGGAAACGGCAAACCCGTAATTTGTCTACATGGCGCTGGTGCTGGTGCTGTGACATGGTATCCATCGATTGGTAATATTGCAAAACGTTTTCACGTAATTGTACCAGACATCGTTGGATATGGCGAATCAGATAAACCCGATGCTCCTTATGACCGACCCTATTTCTCAAAGTGGCTCAAAGAGTTTCTAAACGAATTGAAAATACCTAACGCACATATTGTTGGATTGTCACAGGGAGGTGCTATTGCCTTACAGTTTACGATAGACAACCCAGGAATGGTTGATAAACTTGTTTTAGTTGACTCTGCTGGCTTAGGTGCAAAAGTCTCTTTTTGGCCTCTTGTTGGAACGATATGGATGAATACTTTTCCATCTTCTTTGGCAAATCGTTTTAATTCTCGTTATATCCTCCATAATCCTGTAAACAGAGACCCAAATCATAGTTGTTACTCCGTAGCTGTTCTGAAAGAAAATGGAGGGAAAAAAGCGTTTCAACAAGGACGAGGATCCGCTGTATCCAAAATGTCAGATGAATCTTTGCGGCAGATAAAAAATGAAACACTTATCATTTGGGGAAAAGAGGATAAATTATTTTCTGTGGCTTATGGCGAAGCAGCCGCTAAAATAATTCCAAATGCAAAATTGTCTATAATACAAGATGCCGGGCATTTACCAATGATGGATCAGCCAGATGTTTTCAATCAGATACTTACTGATTTTTTAACTAGCCAGTTGAAATAGTGGTTGGCAACTTCAACAACACCCATGGTTACTTAGACATTTTTATTTAATGAGAACATTAGCATTTATAATACCTCCGAATGTTGAACTGCTGGATCTTGCAGGCCCAGTACAGGTTTTTACAGAAGCCAAAACCTATGGCCTTGAGGCAGAAATAAAGTTTTTTACTTACGAAAATCAACCAGCTTCTACTTCAGGACTTGGCTTTAATAAAGTTTTGAATTATAAAGAGGCGCAATTGAAGGAAGACGACTTTGTTTTTGTGCCTGGCATGAGCTGGCAATATGTAGATAGCATTTCTTTCCGGGCCGAACGAGAGTTTTTCAAATGGTTGAAGGATTGTTCGGAAAATAAAATGACTGTTTGTTCAATTTGTAATGGAGCATTCGCTTTAGGTGAAGCAGGTTTACTTAAGAACACAGAATGTACAACACATTGGAAGCGAGTTAAAGCATTACAACAACGGTTCTCTGATGCGAAAGTGGTAGCAGATATTTTGTTTATAAAAAGCAATAACGTTTATACAAGTGCAGGCATTAGTGCTGGAATTGATTTAGCGTTAGGTATCCTTGAAAATCTTAAGGGACCCCTTTTCACTCATAAGGTGGCAAGGGAACTGGTGGTTTATCATAGGCGAAGTGGAACGCATAAGCAGCAAAGCATTTATTTAGATTATCGAAATCATATCAATCCCCAAATACACCAAGTACAGGATTATCTCATTGACAACCTTTCTAAAGAAAATACTATAGAAGACCTTGCTTCTTTAGTTGGTATGAGCCCAAGAAACCTAAGCAGGGTTTTTAAAGAAATGACTGGTTCTACCATATTGGAATATCATACGCAGCTACGCAGGGAGTTGGCAAATACAATGCTTAATAATCCTGAATATACCATTGAATATATTGCTTCAAAATGCGGATTTAAAACAGCCAGGCAATTGCATAGGATCTTGAAAAAGTAATAAGTACACGCTTCTCCAATCCGCTATTGAACATCTAATAGTTTTTTATTATATTTGAGTATAATTTCTTCGGCGCCTTTTAATTGTTGCTGCCTACCAAAGCACTACCTACGTATCGGCATATTTAATTGGAAGCTAATCTACAACATTCGATTTTGGGTTACGAGCACACGTGAAAGTTAAGTTTTGAGCTAGTCGTTCAGCAAGTTTTAAGTTCTACAAATTTTGCAAATCATAACCATAACTGTATAACACTAACGCCCATTGCCCATATTAGTTTTGCCTTATCCACGTAAAAACATTTACTAAAACAAACTAAAACAAACGATATGCAAAGTCAATCTAAAGTAGTAGATTATCTACTCGAAACAAATGAATTCGATTGGGAAATTGCACCAGGCAAAACAGTAAAGGCCTGGGGATTTAACCAGCAATTACCCGGACCTACGATCAAGGCACGAAAAGGTGAAACAGTATCAATTAAAGTGAAAAACAACTTACAAGAGCCCACCATCATTCACTGGCATGGCATAAGGCTACCGGCAGCAATGGATGGAACAGACAGCGTACAAAGGCCTATTGAACCGGGAGAAGAGTTTGAATATAGATTTGTTGTACCAGACGCAGGAACATTCTGGTATCATTCACATTACAATGAAACAGTACAGGTAGAAAAAGGAATGTATGGCGCTATAGTAGTGGAAGATGAAACAGACCCGGTATTAGATGACGAGAAAGTTATTATGATAGATGATATGAAACTTTCTGCCAGCAACGAGTTTACTAAACCTTCCTGGTTTATACCTCGCATAGTTGAAAGGCATGATGGACGTGAAGGGGACACATTACTTATCAATGGTAAAGAAAATCCTACTTTAGAAATTCATGGAGGTCAAATGGAGAGATGGCGGTTTATTAATTCCTCAAGTGCACGCTATTTCCTTTTACATTTTGAGGGTAGACAATTTAAGATAATTGGAACAGACGGCGGGTTACTTGAAGCTCCAATATTAGCAAGCGAAGCATTAATTACACCGGGAGAAAGATTAGACATTGTTGTAGGTCCTTTCGAAGAAGGCGAAACTTTTGCACTGGAAAGTTTAGGATATAACCGGATGACATTTCTTAAAGCAAAACGTCAAACATTTGCGACAGTAAAAGTAAAAGAGCCAAAACCTTCAGTCGCATTCGTGCCAGATAAATTAAGGACAATTGAGCAGTTAGCGCCGCACGATACTCCTGTCTCAAGAAAGGTTGTTCTATCGGTAGGCCCTAGTTTAAAGGACGGAATGAACTTTCTTGTTAACGGCAAAATGCATGTAAATGACAAGCCTGTTGTAGTAGGTGAAACACAGGTCTGGGAAGTGTCAAATTCAAGTATGATGGATCACCCGTTTCACTTGCATGGCTTCTTTTTCCAGGTTATCGAAGAAAATGGCAAAGCTCCAGACTATCTTTCATGGAAAGACACTTATAACCTCAAACCAAGAACAAATATTAAGATTGCGTGGATGCCCGATAACAGGCCAGGAACGTGGATGTACCATTGCCATATTTTGGAGCACCATGCGGCAGGCATGATGGCAAACTTTGATGTAATTGATGGAAGTAAACCATACGAAGAAAAGCCAGCTACCCACATGCATCACCACCATTAATCTTGCTGACCTCCCCTACAAAAGCACAATAACAAAGGATTAGGAAATTGTAGAAATCGTAAAAACGTCAAGATTACTGGAGCGCAAGATTGTTTTACAATCCTTCCGAAAGTTGGGCACTGCAAGTAGCACATGGTTTCAAAAGTCCTGAACTTTTGCATCCTGGCCAAAATGTAAATATAACAACAGCATCCGCTATTTACAGCCAAGCATTGTCATCAAACAACAGATTTAATTCAACAGCAGTGTGAGGCATGAATAAAATTATAGAGCACAAAGGAGAAAATGCAGTATTGGTAGAGGGTGAATGCTGAAAGAACAGATTTGCGCTTCATAGCCATTACGAATGGGTACAAAAAGGGATTAAAGAAATCTGGTTGAACGAAGACTTTTACGGTCACGATGCGGTATTTCCGGTTAATGCCTTTCGTTGGGTTTAATTACGATTTACTAAGGCCCGGCGGTTCAAGACTGGCGGGCGGCGGACAATGGACGCTCTATCATACTGCTGAAAGATTGAATAGTCTCTATGGAAAAAATCCAATGGCGGAGGAAGTGTATTTACGCCTATATCTTGGCGTGATGAGAATGAAGATGAAGAATAATAAAATGTAAGGCCTGCAAGGCTTGCGCTGAAGAATGCAGAAAGATGGCCTCATAGACATCATTTCGTTTTCAACTTAACAATTGAAATCCATCCAGCCTTGCGCCCTCACTAGGAAAACCGTTTTTTAAACTAAAAATCAAGGAATTGTGGAAAAGCCAGTATTTGTTTTAGGCTGGGGTTTAAGAATATGAATTACATTAGTAGCGTACTGTTACTGTTTTACGTATATACAGAAAAAGTTGAAGACGGCGTTGAGGAAGTGCTAAATGGTAAAGATTTAGTTCATGACCTTCGTAAACAAAGCATCCTTTTTAGTTCCTGCAATACAGGAAGGCCAGGTATGCACAATTTCACGGTAACGCGGATGATGTTCATAGGAGTACATTTTTGACTTTCTCACTGGTAGGTTTTCAAAAGAAAGTATCTTCAAATAAAGTTAACGGCTGTCGCTTACTGCGAAAAACCCAGATATTACTAAGAGAAACTTTATAAAAACAAACAGGCTAGTATTAGCGATAGAAGGATTGCTGCTGATACTAGGCAACTTAAAATCACAAAATGCTTCATAACAAACAATATGATGTAGTAATAGTTGGAGGTAGTTATTCAGGTCTCGCGGCCGGTATGGCATTGGGCAGGGCGTTAAGAAACGTTTTGATTATTGATAGCGTAAATCCCTGTAATAAACAAACTCCCCATTCACATAACTTCCTTACCAATGATGGAAAGTCTCCAAAAGAAATCGTCACTCTTGCTAAGGATCAGGTGCAAATGTATGAGACAATTGAGTTACTCGATGCATTGCTAGTGGGTGGCATTAAAACCGAAAGTGGATTTGAAGTCCAGATAGAGACAGGCGAAACATTCTCAACAAAAAAACTGGTTTTCGCAACAGGCATTAAGGATATTATGCCGGAGATACCGGGTTTTGCAGAATGTTGGGGGATAAGTGTGCTTCATTGCCCATACTGTCACGGTTATGAAGTACGACATCAAAAGACAGGTATTCTTGCCAATGGAGAGACCGCTTTTGAATTATCACCTCTTATTTCTAATTGGACAAATGATTTAACCCTTTACACCAATGGTAAATCCACGCTCACGATGCAACAGGTAGAGAAGCTTCAAAAGCACAATATCAACATAGTAGAAACGGTTATTGAGCAGCTTGAACAGCAAAACGGTTATATCGAAAACATTATTTTCAAAGATGGAAGGAAAGCACCCGTAAAAGCTTTGTATGCCCGACTTCCATTTATACAACACTCATCTATTCCGGAAGTGTTGGGATGTGAAATTACTACTGAAGGTTATATCAAAATTGACGAATCACAAAGAACCACCATCACAGGCATATATGCTTGTGGAGATAGTACTACACGAATGCGAACAGTTGCTAATGCGGTATCAATGGGTACAACAACTGGTTTAATGGTGAACAAAGAACTTATAGAGGAAAACTTTTAACCAATTCAAATTACAGCCAATATGAAAGCATTTACAAGAGATATTTATGGTGGTCCTGAAGTGTTACGGCTGGAAGAAGTAGAAAAGCCTACGGTTAAAAAGGATCACATTCTGGTCAAAGTATCTGCCAATTCAGCTAATCCGGCAGATTGGCATATACTAAGAGGAAAACCTTTTTTTGCACGATTTACATTTGGTCTCTTAAAACCAAAAGATAAAATTTTAGGCGCTGATTTTGCCGGTATTATAGTGGAAGCGGGTAAAGATGTAAAGCTGTTTAAAGCAGGTGATCTGGTATTTGGCGAAACACTAAAAGGCGGTGCCTTTGCGGAATATGTTAGTGTGCCTGAAACTGAATGTGCTAAGATGCCCCCAGGCGGTGATTTTGCTGAGATGGCAAGTGTACCTCTAGCTGGTCTGACAGCTTTTCAGGCTCTTATAACACATGGAAAACTAGTAAAAGAAGAAAGTGTTCTTATCAACGGTGCTTCAGGTGGTGTCGGTCATTTTGCTGTGCAGATTGCAAAAGCTTACGGAGCAACTGTAACTGGCGTTTGTTCAAGTAGAAATGTTGATTTTGTCAAGTCTTTAGGTGCTGACAAAGTAATAGCGTACGATAAGGAAAACATTCATCAACATAATGAGAAGTATGATTTGGTTATTGATGCAAATGGCAATCTTTTCCACGATGATTACAGACGAATGGCAAAGAGAGGAGTAACGATAGGCTTCACTACAATAATTCATATGATAACCCTTCTGCTACGAAAAGCCATTAGTAAGCTACCATTAGTACAGTTTACCGCTGAAGCGAATACTAAGGACTTGAACACATTGGCAACGCTTATTGAGGAGGGAAAAGTTAAACCTAAAATTGAAAGGTCATATTCGTATAAAGAAACACCGCAGGCGATCAGTTATATTGAAGCCATGCGTACAAGAGGTAAAGTGGTAATGATCTGGAGCCACAAAGAAAGTTGATTCGCAGATTTCTGAAACCTCGAAATAGGTGTATATCTCTAAAAGTTTCATCCTTCGACAACGGAAATTTCTCATGGCAATTTTGCTCTACCAATCTCAAACGTTAGAGAAGTAACCAAAGGTCTTCACCGGGTAGAAATCTTAGAACCATGGAAAGAACAAACGATCTTTTGTTAAGAAGGGTAGGACAAACAATGCTTTGTCGCGTCTATCGAAATAAAAGTATGTATTATCTTTTTCCCTGATAATTATGCTGTCATAGAACAAAATGTTTTGAAATAAGTACACCTAGGAAAAATTACTTGTTCCTTTTTAATCATCCTTACTATTTCTATTCCTACCAAGGTCCTTAATGCTGATTCAAAACTCTTAAAATTAAGCATATTCTGAATTCTCCACTTTATAAATCGATCATCCCCTTCTACCCTATTATTTAAATACTTACACTGCCTAGACTTAAACTCATTTCAGTACGATACAAACTGTATTACATTTATAGAAAAACGGTCATTTTTTTATAAACTCAACTTCCTACTTTCAAAGCTAAAAATTAAGCCTTTAAAGGGTTAATAAAAAACTATTTTAAATAATCTAAATACAAAACATTTATATCCTACGTTTTTCTAAGAGATTTTATCAGAATCTGCCAAAACTTCGATTTACAGTTAAGGACTCTAACAATCGCAAGCTGTGACAAGATCTTTTCCGAAAAAAAGAGCCACACGAACAATAGAGGAATTGACAATGTTTCCTATTAACTATATCCTCTACTCATAATCGTACCATAGGTGAACTGAAATGAAGAAAAGATATTAACATTAACATCGAAGCCAAATCTTACTTATGATCGTCCGTGAGAGGAATCGAAATAATCCTGAAGAGAGCTGTAAGCAATTAAAAAAACGCTTGTAATCGTGGCATAAAATCCTAATGTCTGAAAATCAAAAAGGACAATCAGTAGTACATAATACACTGATCTTGCTCCCCATTTTTGTCTTTACTGTCCCACGGATAAGCAAAACCTTTTGTTCCATCAATGATTTAAGCACTGTTATGATTTGTAACCCAGCCTTTCTCTTAAAGCTTTCATGTCCTCACTTACCTTTATATCTAATATTTTAGCATAATGCTGGGTAGTACGAAGATTGGTATGGCCAAGCATTTTTGAAACAGTTTCAATAGGAACTCCATTGCTTAAGGTAACGGTGGTTGCAAAAGTGTGTCGTGCAATATGAAAAGTCAAGTTTTTATCAATGCCGCAAGTGTCTGCAATTTCTTTTAGGTAAGCGTTCATCTTTTGATTGCTTAAAATCGGCATCAATCTTCCATTCACGCATTCCGGATGATCCTTATACCTAATCAACAGTTGCAAGGAAGTAGGTAACAGAGGTATCCGGGAAGATGTCTTCGTTTTTTGCCGTTTTGTAAATATCCATTGTTCACCATCAACACCTGCCGCGATTTCAGTTCTTTTGAGCTTTTTTACGTCTGCATATGCGAGACCAGTATAGCAGCTGAAAAGAAAAATATCTCTTACCAGACCTAAACGAAGTGTTTTAAATTGTTTTGCAGCTATTTCCTGCAATTCAGCGGCAGTAAGAAAGGGTCGCTCAACTTCTTTTTTTGTAAGCTTAAATCCTATAAATGGGTCTTTTTGTAACCATCCATTTTTGATACATAACAATACAATCTTTTTAAAATTAGCGAGGTATTTCATCGTGCTGTTATGATTGCAGTTTCGCTTACTTTTTAACCAAAATGCATAATCATTAATAAATTCATAATTGAGTTTATTGATATCTAAATCAGGCAATTTATATTTCCACTGTATATAGTTACGGGTATGATCGAGTGACGTCCTATAACGTTGAAGTGTGGCAGCGGAAAAGTCTTTTCCCACCAAATGAGCCACCTGCTCATTGTGTTGCTGAAAAACCGTCAAGATCATATAGTGCTTTACATCAACTCCAAACCATTTCTCTTTAAAAACCTGGTATGTTATAACCTTTCTATCCTGCATTAGTTCCCTTTCAGTTGCATGCACTTTGTTTCGTATAGCATCCAGAAAACTATTAAAAGCCCTTGCTTCTGCCTGAGTTCCTTTCATTTTTCCGGCTTTGTTAGACCATTTAGAAGCTTCAACATATCGCTTTGTCGTGTGCTCCAGTCGCTCTCCATTTATCGTGATCCTCAGGTAGATCGGCACCAGATTATCCCTGGTTTTTCTTACAGTTCTTGCGTAAAAAAGAATACTTATGTTGTGTTCCATATCAAACCTCCTTTTTATAATTAGAACAAAATTTTATCACCACTGCAGATGCAATTTCGAATCGCTGTAATCCTTTACTGGTAACTAATACCTCGGATTCTGGTGTCCAAATTTCTAAAAAAAATTTGTCACCCGAATTGTACACCTACAGTTTCACATTATTTGATATGATTTGAAGGAGAAAACACAAAAAAAGCCGGTAAAACATTCATTTTACCGGCTTTTACTACTCTTTTTTTGATTTCCTGCGGAGAGAGAGGGATTCGAACCCCCGGAGGTGTAACCCTCAACGGTTTTCAAGACCGCCTCATTAAACCGCTCTGACATCTCTCCGGCGCAAAAATACGTTTTGAGTTATTACTACAAAAAAAACTTTTACTTTTTTCCTTTATTCTTTTAACAGTGCCGCTGAAACGCTTTACTGTTCTATGTTTTACTAATTAATTTATTTTTATTTTTTTCCTCATAATGTTTTCAACATATAGGATATCGAAGAAAGTATTAAGCTTTTAAGCAATTGGAATTTTGACTATAAAAAAAGGTAACTTAATTTACAAACCTTTATACTATAACTATGGAATATAAAAAATTAGGAAAATCAGATTTGAATATCAGTTGCATTGGTTTTGGCTGTATGTCGTTAAAAGGGACCAACGAAGAAAATGAGAAGATCATTCACCAGGCTTTGGAATATGGCATTAACTACTTTGATACTGCAGATCTGTATGACAAAGGCATGAATGAAACATTGGTAGGAAAAGCTTTACAGGGAAAACGTGCAGAGGTAGTAATTGCAACAAAGGTAGGTAACCAATGGCGGAAAGATGGTAGTGGCTGGGACTGGAATCCGAACAAAGATTATATACTAAGGGAGGTAGAAGAAAGCCTTAAACGATTGCAAACAGACTATATTGATCTATATCAATTGCATGGTGGCACTATTGATGATCCTATTGATGAAACTATTGAAGCGTTTGAAATGTTGCAGAAGCAAGGTAAAATCCGGCATTATGGGATTTCTTCTATCAGGCCTAATGTAATAAGAGACTATGTTCAAAGATCAAACATAGTCAGTGTGATGATGCAATACAGTTTACTTGACCGAAGACCAGAAGAGGCTTGCTTACCTTTGTTACAGGATAGTAACATTGGAGTACTGGCAAGAGGCAGCGTAGCCAGTGGATTGCTGGTAAATAAACAGCCGATACAGTATTTAAATTATAACGAGGAGCAGGTCAAAAAAGCAGCCACAGCAATTAAAACAATTTCGGGGCCACTTCGTAGTTCCGCCCAAACGGCTATCCAGTTCGTATTGCGACATCCTGCAATAACTTCAGCGGTAGTTGGCATTAGAACTCTGGAGCAATTGAAAGAAGCCAGTGAAGTGATGTCGGCTCCAGGATTAACTGCGACTGAAACTGAACAATTACAAAAATCGATTGAAAAAAATTTTTATAAGGAACATAGATAGACCTTTCAATATAAAAAAAACGAATTTCAATGACTTTTCATATTCCCAATAAATCATTTCTTTCACTTTTTAGAAATCTCATCATTTCACCATAGTGCTGACCCCGCGCACAGGCTGTAACAGCCTGCGCAATTCGCTTTGCTTTGGTAGCTTCTGTTTTAGCGCTTTCAATCCAGTTGCTATAATACTTCTGATGAGAGTGCGGAAGCTTATTGAAAAATGAAAGCGCAGCGGGTTCATCGTGTAAACATTCCATTAATGCTTCTGATAGCACTACAGGGCTTTGATCAACGTCTAATTTTACGGTAAGAAGAGCGCCTTTACTTTTTCGTATACACTTTCTTATAGTCGCGTTTAAAGGAATAATAAAGTCACCACCGCCCATTGGTATTAAACTAATTCCTTCAAAAACATACTGATCAAAACTACCCTTAACTCTAAAAGACTTTTTGTTTCCCGGCATTAATTGTGTGGCAACGGACGAAGACACCTCTATGTAGGTCCAGCCGGTTTTCTCACCCTGTGCGCCAAACTTTTTTATAGTAGCTGTAAATTCAACCATAGATTTTAGATAAACTAAATTTAAATAAATTTTTGATTTAAAAACTTATCCCGGAAAGCTTATTTCCGTTACAACGAAAGCTAAGCACTAGCCTGTTCCTGCAACTATGATTGTTATTTATATAGAACCTATTACCCGGGTAACAACATCTATTTCACTATCTGTGTTGAAATAATGAGGAGAAAGTCTGACAACACGCTCAATCTTGTCGCTTGAAAAATCAGTAATCGAATTATATTTAGTACTTACAGAATAAAAGATTTTGGCATCTTTTAGAGCGTTTTCAATTTCAATCAATTCGCGTCTGTCTATTTTAAGAGTAAGTATATTGCTTAACTCCGAGCCACGGTCTAATAAACGTAATCCAGGTATTTGTGAAAGCTTTTCTCTTAATCTTTTTACCAGCTTTTTATTATATTCAAAAATTTTGCCTAGCCCGATATTGTTTGCATAACGTACCGCTTCTGTCAAACCTACAAGTGAAGCATATGACATTTCCCACAACTCGAATCGCTTTGCATTTTTTTGAATTTTGTATTCGTCAAAATTTATAAAATCTGCGCCTCTCATGTCTATAAATAAAGGCTCTAATCCTTTGCTTAAAACCTTGTCTGACACGTACAGAAACCCGGTTCCTCTTGGGCCGCGGAGAAACTTTCTACCTGTTGCGCTTAAAAAATCACAACCTATTTTTTCTACGTCAACAATTAATTGCCCAACTGACTGACATGCGTCTAATAAATACCAGGTATCGTATCTCGCACAAATTTTTCCAATCTCTTCTGCCTGTTGTACAAGCCCGGAATTTGTAGGAATGTGTGTTATAGCAACTAATACGGGATTATGTTTTTTTATTATTCTTTCAAAATCTTCAATATCTATATCTCCGTTAGCTAAATTGTTTGCCCTGATTATAGCTATATCAAACCTTTTCTTCAGTGACAGAAAGGCAATTTGGTTAGATATATAATCATCATTGGTAGTTAGAATACAATCTCCTTTTTTAAACGGAATAGAAGACAAAGCCTTTGCATAAGCATCGGTAGCATTATAGGCGAAGGCAATATTTTCAGGATTGCAGTTAATGAGTTTTGCTATTTCACTATAAAATTTATTGATTTCTTTTTCTCTTAACCGCGCCACCTCATACCCTCCCAGTTGTTCTTCCTCGTGTAGGTATTCAGTCATTTTCTCTACCACCACATTAGGCATTAAAGAAGACCCTGCGCTGTTGATAAATATTTTATCATAACAGCCAGGCGTATCCTGTCTTATTACATCAATGTTCATTTTTTACTATTGGTTTTTATGAAACTGAACTTTTTGAATCGTCTAAATCAGGGCGAAAAAAATCTGTCGGCCTTTTAGCATATTTATCTACATAGACAAACTTCCACTTGCCGTTAAGTAATTGATAATAGGGTGAGCGGTTATAATCATCCGAAATAACATCTTCCTTTTTATCGAATAACATACAGGTTGCATGAGGCTTTTCCTTGTTTTGTTCAAAAAGTTGTGGATTTTCCCAATCGTTATTTCTTGTTTGTGCGAAGGCGATATTCATTAACAGGGACAAGGCGAGTAATAACTTTTTCATATTTAAATGTACCTTAATATTTATTTTAATTCTTTAGCGTAAAATTGTCTTCAAAACTTTTCAAATTGAAGGTAAGAGATATGACAGTAGTTGTAAACATTAGTTCATCAGTTCATATATTATCATTTTAATGCTCACCTTTTTACTTGGAGACACGAACAAAAGATTTAATAGAAAGTTGCATGAGGAGTTAGAGAAGAGTTTACCTGAAGAAGAAATAACCAATAATTATAGCCGCAATGACTCCTATGAAGTCAGCCATAAGACCTGCCCATACAGCATGCCTTGCTTTTTTGATACCTACACTTCCAAAATAAAGTGCAATAATATAAAAAGTAGTATCAGCGCTGCCCTGGAAAATACTCGAAAGTTTACCAACAAATGAATCTGGGCCGTATGCCGAGTTTGCAAATACATCCAGCATTAATCCTCTTGCCCCGCTGCCACTAAAAGGTTTCATAATAGCAACAGGCAACGAAGGAACAAAGTCAGTATTCATTCCGGTAAGATGTAACGCATACGCAATAGCATTAGTGATGTATCCTAAAGCGCCGCTATCTCTGAATAATCTTATAGCAACCAGCATACCTACGAGGTAAGGAATAATTTTTAATACTACGCCAAAACCTTCTTTAGCCCCTTCAATAAACGTATCGAAAACAGAAACTTTTTTAATGGCGCCTGATATCACAATAGCCACAATAATTGTTAGCAGTATCGCATTGCCGGCAATGTTGCTGAAGATGTTACGTTCTGCATCAGACATTTGTGATACAAAAAATAATGTGCCGCTAACAAATAACAGCAGTAGCCCAATAAAGGCCAGTAGAACGCCATCCCACTTTACCTTCTGCATAAAACTGACGATGACAATAGAGGCGAGTGTGGTGCAAACGGTAGCCAACACACACGGTATAAAAATGCTGGTAGCCTCTTTTGAACCTGCCGCTATGCGGTAAGTTATAATAGACAAAGGAATAATGGTAAGGCCGCTTGTATGCAGCACTAAAAACATTATCTGGGAATTACTTGCTTTTTCTTTATCAGGATTTAATGTTTGTAAGCTTTGCATAGCCTTTAATCCAAAAGGTGTAGCAGCATTGTCAAGTCCGAGCATATTGGCACTAAAGTTCATTACCATCTCCCCCATTGCCGGATGTCCACCCGGCACTTCAGGAAATAATCGCTTCATAAAAGGATTGAGTTTTCGTGCAATCCAGCCAATAGCTCCGGCCTTTTCTGCAATGTTCATAATACCGAGAAAAAAAACCATAGTACCAACCAGTGGAAACGCAACATCGAGCACGGAAGATTTTGCAGAGTCGAAAATACCATCTACCAACGTTTTGAAAATAGTCGTATCACCCAAAAAAACACTTTTAATAATTGCTATAATAAAAGCTATTACTATAAAAGCTATCCAAACAATGTTTAAAGCCATGCAAATAATTATTGCGTGAATATCAATAAAAAAATGATAAATCGATTATAAGTATCCTAAATCCACATTCAATACCTACTTTTGCCGCCGATTTTTGTTGTTGCCAGGTGGTGTCAATCAGAAATCAGAAATTTAAAAATTAGAAATACTTATGGGTTTACAAGCGGGTATAGTGGGATTGCCAAATGTGGGAAAATCAACTTTATTTAATGCGTTAAGCAATGCTAAGGCTGTTGCTGCAAACTTTCCTTTTTGTACAATAGAACCGAATATTGGTGTTATCACCGTTCCGGATGAACGATTGATTGCATTGGAAAAACTGGTAAATCCGCAAAGGGTTGTACCTGCTACAGTTGAAATTGTTGATATTGCGGGGCTGGTAAAAGGTGCAAGCAAAGGCGAAGGCTTGGGAAACCAGTTTTTAGGAAACATCAGAAGCACTGATGCAATTATACATGTGCTACGCTGTTTCGAGGACGATAACATCATTCATGTAGACGGAAGTGTGAACCCTGTAAGAGATAAAGAAATCATTGATACAGAATTGCAACTAAAAGACCTGGAAACCATAGAAAAGAAAATTGCCAAAAATGAAAAAATGGCAAAACAAGGTGATAAAGAACTGCTTCGCGGACTTGAACTGTTGAGAGAACTTAAAGCTTTTTTAGAACAGGGAAAAAATGCGCGTAGTTTTGAAGTAAATGCGGAAGATAAAGAAAAGCATTTAGCTGATTTATTTCTTCTCACTATGAAACCTGTTATTTATGTATGTAATGTAGATGAGAAAAGTGTTGTTACCGGAAATAAATTTTCAGAAGCTTTGCAGACAGCTGTAAAAAATGAAAAGGCAGAAACGCTTTTAATCAGTGCATCGATAGAAAGTGAAATTGCTGTAATGGAAAATTTTGAAGACAGGCAATTGTTTTTAGAAGATATGGGATTGCACGAAAGTGGTGTTGCGAGGCTTATTACATCTACTTACCGGTTGCTAAACCTTGCCACTTATTTTACTGCAGGAGTGCAGGAAGTAAGAGCGTGGACAATTACAAAAGGTATGCTGGCGCCGCAGGCGGCAGGAGTAATTCATACAGATTTTGAGAAAGGGTTCATAAGAGCAGAAGTTATCAAGTACGATGATTTTGTAAAATATGGGTCAGAAGCAGCTTGTCGTGATAATGGCAAACTTGCTATACAGGGTAAAGATTATTTAGTGGAAGATGGTGATATTATGCACTTCAGGTTTAACGTATAATCACAGCCGAAAACATTTTTAAGAGAGAGATGGCCAATTGTCATCTCTCTCTTTTATTTCATATTCTTTGCCTAAAAACTATTAAGGCGTTTGTTTACCGTTTTCTGATTCTTTTTAAGAATCAGAAATAAAAAAGCGAGCGACACTCCAAAATTTAACTCGGTTCTTGGGGCATGTGAAGGTATCTACCCGCTATTAAACCTGATGTTTCAAATTACATAACAACTCAAAACACTGTTGTGCAATTTCAAGTTCTTCGTTGGTTGGTATCACTAAAATTTTTACCCTTGAAGTCCTACCATTGATTTCCCGAATAACTCCTGAACGCAAGTTGTTCTTTCCCTCATGAAGCTCAATCCCCAGGAAGTCCATATTTGAGCAGATGCGCATTCTGATATTTGCATCGTTCTCACCTACCCCGGCAGTAAAGACAATAGCATCGAGGCCATTTAATATGGCTGCGTAAGAACCTATGTACTTTTTTATACGGTAGGCATACATATCGTAAGCAAGATCAGATTGCTTGTCTCCTTCTGCAATTGCTTTTGATATATCGCGCATATCGCTGAAGGCAGTAAGTCCATGCATGCCGCTTCGCTTGTTAAGCAAAACTTTTACCTGCTCTATGTCGTAACCTAATTCGTCAACCAAATGAAAAATAACAGAGGCATCAATATCTCCTGAACGGGTACCCATAATGAGGCCACTTAGCGGACCAAAGCCCATGCTTGTGTCTATAGATTTACCTGCATCAACTGCCGCCATACTACAGCCATTACCAAGATGAATACTAATGATCTTTGCTTTAGGATTATAGAGATATTTTGCGGCCTGTTCACTCACGTACTTATGGCTGGTACCATGAAAACCATACACCCGGATACGAAAATCTGTATAAAAAGATTGAGGAATGGCAAAACGAAAAGCCTTTTCGGGCATAGTCTGGTGAAAAGCCGTGTCAAAAACCGCAACCTGCTTTGCCTTTGTAAAAATCTTTTCTGCAACTTCTATACCCATGTAATTGGCAGGGTTGTGAAGAGGCGCAAGCGGAAAAAGCTTTCTGATTTCTTCTTTGACCTCGGCGTTAATAACTACTGTTGCTGCAAAACTTTCGCCACCATGAACGACTCTGTGTCCTACTACCTCAATCTCTTCAGGGTTTTGAATAACACCCGTTTGCTTATCAGTTAACAAACGTGCAACCTCCTGCAACCCAGCCTCATGATCAGGAAGTTCGATTGATTTTTTTATAACTTTTTCAGCATTGCCTTTAAATACTTTATGTGTTATAGCCGAACCTTCCAGTCCTATGCGTTCAAGCAGACCACTACAAACTGGTTTTTCATGCGGCATTTTAAATAGCTGGTATTTAATTGAACTGCTTCCGGCATTGACCACAAAAATATTCATAAGCAAAATTTGATTGCGAATTTGAAGATTTCAAAATTTTAAAATAAAAATGAAAGCTATTAATGTTGCCTGAAAAATTACACTATTGTAAAATTTGTATTATTCGTCTTGTGCCTGGATAGCAGTAATAATGACCGTATTAAAAATATCGTCAACAGTGCACCCCCTGCTCAGGTCGTTTACCGGTTTATTAAGCCCTTGAAGCATTGGGCCAATTGCAAGCGCACCTGTTTCCCGTTGTACAGCTTTATAGGTATTATTGCCGGTATTCAGATCGGGAAAAATAAGCACACTTGCCTGCCCTGCCACTTCTGAACTCGGCAGTTTCTGTTTACCAACAACAGGGTCAACGGCAGCATCATATTGAATTGGCCCTTCCACTTTCAAGTCAGGTCTTTTTTGTTTTACAATTTCTGTGGCCTCACGCACTTTATCTACATCTTCGCCCTCGCCCGATGTACCTGAAGAATAGGACAACATTGCAATGCGGGGCTCAATACCAAAACGCTTGCTGCTTTCCGCTGATGATATGGCAATCTCTGCCAATTGGGCTGCTGTGGGATTTGGATTAACAGCACAGTCGCCAAAAACAGCCACTCGGTCGGGCAGGCACATAAAAAACACAGAAGAAACAACTGAAATGCCGGGTTTGGTTTTTACGAATTGCAAAGCGGGTCGTATGGTGTGTTGCGTGGTATGAACAGCACCTGATACCATACCGTCAGCCAAGCCTTTATAAACCATCATAGTACCGAAGTACGACACATCAGTCATCATGTCTCGCGCCATTTCGAGATTGACATTTTTATTCTTTCTTAGTTCATATAAGGTATTAACAAAATCCTGGTAAAAATCTGAATGAGCCGGATCAATAATTCGAATACGGTTTATATCAAAATCGAGCCCTAACCGCTTAACTGATGCTGCAATTTCTACAGGGTCGCCTAATAAAGTAAGCGTTACAATTCCTTCATTAACAAGCCGCGCTGTTGCTTTAAGTATGCGTTCGTCATTTCCCTCAGGCAAAACAATATGCTTAATCTTCTTTTTGGCCCATTTAGCTAGCTGGTATTGAAACATATGGGGCGTTATACCTTCAGACTTATAAGTTACCATCTTTCGGTCTAGCGCCTGCACATCTACTGTACGTTCGAAAATACTTATAGCAAGCTGAATTTTTTTAATATTATCAGGAGTAAACTTAGATTTTATCGCACCAACTTTTGTAGAGGTTTCAAAAGTTCCGGTTGTTACAAGTATGATGGGAATAAGTGATTGCAGACCTTCCAGCAACCTCAGTATCGGTTCTTCAGGTTCAAATCCTGCTGTTAGCACAATACCGGAGATTTTTGGATAACTTATAGAGAGGTTTGCCTGTAATGCTGCAATTATCATATCTCCGCGGTCACCCGGGGTAATAATTAAGACATTTTCTTTTATATGGCTAAGAAAGTGAGGAACGTTCATAGCACCTATAACCACATTATCTACTTGCTTGGAAAGATTTTCCTGCCCAAATAAAAGCTTTCCATTCAAATTCTCAAGGATTTCTTTCATAGAGGGACCTAACAAAGCCTTGTCTAAAGGAATAACGGCAAGAATGGTTCCTTCGCCTAACTGTAACTTCAATAGCTGCTGCACATCGTCTGCCTGTTCAGGTTTCACCTTGTTAACTACAATTGCGATAACCTGTACTTCCCTGCTTTGAAAATTTCGAAAAGCATTTAATACAGCGCTGACTATTTCCGCAGTCGTTTTGTTTTCTCCTGTGACAACAATTATTACCGGGGCGCTGAGATTTTTAGCTATTGACAAGTTTAGCTCAAACTCAAATGCGGTTCCTTCACCTAAAAAATCACTGCCTTCAATAACTGTAAAATCGTAATCTTCCTCCAGCTTTTTAAACTTACGAATAATGGTATTTAATATTGCGCCAAGGCTGTCATTTTCCATTTCGCGCATAACATTCGGCCTTGTAAAAGCATACGTGTCTTCATACTTTACTCCCAGGTTAAAATATTCTATAATTGTCTCGATATGTCCATCCATTCCTTCACGTGGATCAACATTGATAATGGGTTTGAAATAACCTATTTTTTTAGTCTTTGCCAATAGCATATTTACAAGTCCCAGAGCTACGACGGACTTGCCACTGTACGGTTCTACAGTTGCTATAAAAATTGATTTTGTCATATTTTTTGCTATTTAGGCAAGGTGAAATAATGCATTGACAATATACACGATAATGATATAGCTTATTTGTAGGAATTGCTTCTTCTCGTATTATTTTAAGCGTCTTATTACTTAATACAGTCCGCGAGAGAATTGGGACAGAAAGCTTGACATGTAAAAATTAAATTCGAGTTTTCCGCACTGAAAGTGATGCTACAATCAAATTAACAAAACGACCTTTTTTATAGAAAAGCTTTCGAACTGCCAATGGAACTAGAAAAATCGGAACGTAAAACATTTAACTTAAATCGTCGATATCTGACACAAAGATTTCTGCGAAAGTGCGTGAGAAAAGATGTAAAAAAGGATTCTTATTGAATCCATAACTATATTAAATCAAAAAGATCCCTTTGTTGCATTAAAAGGTTGACTACTATTATATTAACTGTTATTCAATTAATTATTTAAAACCTCTGATTTCCTATCTTTTGTTTGATTTCTTTTAGCAGTATAAGGCAGCATGATTGAAGCAAATGATCCGCCACATACGTTACCAATTATAGCAGACATAAATACAAAAAAGATCAATCCATGCGTTTTTCCCGTACCTGTCTGTGAAGGTGCATTTTCAAGTGCCTTATATGACATTCCCGAGCTGAATACATCGGGTATAAAAACAGAAATAGCGATAGCAGCAACGATGCAGGAGATTATTATTCCTATTGCCGTGGCTATATGGCCAGCAGCAACCTGTGTCTGTGTACTTGCGTCTCCTCCCTTCATTTTATTAAAATTGAGCATGTACGTTGCAATAACAACAAGAAAGAGACCGTTTCCTAAAAACAGCAACCAGGTATTTTGATAATTGTCTAAGTTCAAATAAACTAGCATTGGTATGCAAAAAGCTATTGCTGCTATTAATCCCCAGGTGATATAAGTTGAAAGATATTCCTTTTTAAACATTGTATTCAGTTTTTATTTTTCACAGAAGTAATTAAACAACTAAACCCGTAAAAAAATCGTTCCATTATTTTTTTAGCGTGATTAACTGCATGTTAGACTCGTGATACATTAGAAAAAACTTCATTTGCAAAAACAGGTGTGGAATAATTTGTTCTAAAAAGATCAAGTTTCGTTAAACCTTTATAAATTAAATTCTTCTTCTTTAAAAGTCCTTTTTAGTTTAAGATTAGAGATCGGGGCAACTACAAGCGCAAATTTCTCCACCGTGACATAACTTGTATCCAGTCCAAAACTTCTTGCTTCTGACAGGCTATGATCTTTGAGCCAAAAATGAAATTTCATAATAATTCTTTCTAAGAAAGGAAGATCATTATCGTTACTTAAGTATTTCTCCATAACTACAAACTGAAAATCGCCAACTATATTGTTACGTTCAAGGCTTTCATAACGACTGGTGATGTTTACCTCCTTGTTTTCTACAAGCTCTTTAACTACCTGGCGAAACATCAGATTTATTCTCGGCTGAACCCTAAAACCTAATCTGAACTCTACCCTTATTATATCGTTTGGAATAATGTGATTTACACTGTATTCACTTGTGTAAGGGTCATCTACGGTATGTACATGCACAAACCAGTAGATATCTGCCCTTTTTGGTTTCTTATATAAAATAGAATATATGATCTTATGTTCTATTTCCCTGAAATTATCGGCGCTAGTCATATAAACCAGGTGAGTTGCTTGCTTAATGATTGATTTATCATTACTAAGCTCCTCCAGCCTGCCGATGTAGTCATCTAATGAAACGAACTCCACATACCTGTTTTTTATTTTTCGCGCACGATACCAGACATACATTACGGAAAATAGAAAGCCGCCCATAATAAGTGTAACATATCCGCCGTGGGGAAATTTATCAAGATTGGCAGCTAAAAAAGAACATTCAATCGTTAAATAAACAGCTAGATATAAATATACCAGTAATGGAGCAGCACGATGTATGACAAGGAAATTAGAGAAAAGAATAGTGGTAGCAATCATACACATGGTAATAGCAAGGCCGTAGGCCGCCTCCATATTTGTAGATTTTTGAAAATGAAGGACAATACCTACACAGCCCAAAAATAGAAGCGTGTTTATTCCAGGAACATACAACTGTCCTCTTGCCTCTGTAGGATATATTATTTTCATTTTAGGCCAGAGGTTTAAACGAATGGCTTCACTTATCAGGGTAAAAGATCCACTGATAAGCGCCTGGCTGGCAATAACTGCCGCTGTAGTTGCTATAGCAATACCGGGAACTACAAACCAGGAAGGCATAATGCCATAAAAAGGATTGAAACCAGCCGTGATCATATCCTGTGTTATCAATTTGCCTTTGTAATGAGCTAATAACCACGCGCCCTGACCAAGGTAATTAAGAATTAGACATGTTTTTACAAATACCCACGACACACGTATATTTTCTTTTCCACAGTGACCCAGATCAGAATAAAGGGCCTCTGCACCGGTAGTACAAAGAAATACAGCGCCGAGTATCCAAAATCCTTTAGGATAAGTTGTTAAGAGTTTTAATGCATAGTATGGGTTAAGAGCTTTGAATATGTGAAGGTCGTCCACAAGATGAAAACAACCTAATACTGCAAGCATTACAAACCAACAGGCCATTAGAGGGCCGAAAAACTTACCGATAGATGCAGTTCCAAACTGCTGTAAAAAAAACAGGCCCGATATAATAACCAGCACAATGTATACAATAATTCTGTTGGAAATATGACCGAGGAAACTTATGTTCCTTAACCCCTCAATAGCTGAGGTAACAGAAATAGGAGGTGTAATCATACCATCTGCAAGCAGCGCTGCTCCACCGATTATGGCCGCAAATACAAGCCACTTTCTTCTTCGCCTGACTAAAGCATAGAGGGAAAAAATGCCTCCTTCACCCCTGTTATCCGCGTTTAATGTTAGTATTACATATTTAACGGTTGTCTGAAGGGTCAGTGTCCAGATAATACAGGAAAGACTGCCTATTATAAGCAGATCGCTTATTACTTTTCCATTGGTAATGGCATTTAGTACATACAGGGGAGACGTACCAATATCACCATAAATTATTCCGAGCGCTATTATAAGACCTGCGAAAGATACTTTAGTATTCTGTGAATGCATAGAAGCAAAATATAAACAGCATGATGAACGTATAAAAAAAGGATGCCAAACAACGATTAAACGCGACTCTTCGACAAAAGTTCTTCCCGAACCTTGTTTTTTGAGTATTCAGTTTGATTTAGTTTTAAACCAGTATAGGCAATCGTTAGCGACCAAGAGTGACTAATTATCATGTTGACAAAACCTTAATAGTTTTTTCACCAGAAAAAAATGTTTTGGATTATTATTTACCACCACTTTTGATAATTAGATAAATTGAAGTTAATATGATAGAGTATTTAACTAAAACCAGATGCTATAAATTTATAAAAATAATACTACAAATAACGTTTGATATAATTAAAGTATTTATATAACTTTATGTTGTACTACAAAATATGAAAAAAGTTTTCAAAAGAGGGTACCCAGTAATTAATGCCAGGAGGGCGTGAAACAAACCAGTACTTCAACGAAAAAATTTTTAGTCAAAGAAGTGAAAGGAATAGTTTCAACAAAAAATACTCCTATCGTTAACAGGCCGCCGGTGTCTTGAAGATGCATAATCAGGAATCCGTCTGCCTGTTTTTATTTTTCTTACGCCTCTAATAAAAACAAGTAACACCTGATTTTGAAAGTATAAATAAAATGCCCCCGGTTTTGAATCAGGGGGCATTTTACATTAAATAACAAAGAATGTCATTTTTTATTTATCACCTTCTTCCTGTTGTAACCTGTCTCTTATAGAAGCTAAGGCACCTAAATCACCCAAAGTCGCTTTTTCAACTTTAGTCTGGATGTTTTTAACTGCTTTATTCGTTTTTTCCGCTTCTACACGAGCCTCTTTTCTTGCTGCATCTTTCTCCTGCTGCTGAGCCTGCTCCCAAATACGGGTATGACTAACTACAATGCGTTTTTCATTGCGGTCGAATTCAATAACCATAAATTGTGCGTGTTCATCAATTCCAATGCTCTTTCCATCTTCTTTCATTAAATGACGGGCAGGTGCAAATCCTTCAAGACCGTATGGTAATTGTACGGTGGCTCCTTTGTCATCCTTCCTGGTAACTGTACCTTCGTGAATTGATCCAATTCCAAAAGTATCTTCCAGAGTATTCCAAGGATCTTCTTCCAATTGTTTGTGACCTAGCTGAAGCTTGCGGTTTTCTTTATCAATTCCCATGATAATCACATCAATATGCTCACCAACCTTCGTGTACTCACCTGGATGATTGTAACGCTTTAACCAGCTTAGATCGCTGATGTGTATCATACCACCAATACCTGGCTCAAGTTCTACAAATACACCGTAAGGGGTAATGTTTTTAACCAAACCACTGTGCTTACTGCCTTCTGGGAATTTATTTTCGATAGTGCTCCATGGGTCGTCGCTCATCTGTTTGATTGACAGGCTCATTTTCCGGCTATCTTTATCGAGAGTCACAATCTTAGCTTCGTACTCATCACCAAGCTTAAAGAATTCTTTAGCATTGATTGGTGTATTTGCCCATGTAATTTCACTTACGTGTACAAGACCTTCAACACCCGGCATGATTTCTAAGAAAGCACCGTAATCTTCAATATTTACCACTTTACCTTTTACAACTTCACCTTCTTTAATTGTCTCTGGCAATACATCCCAAGGGTGTGGAGTAAGTTGTTTTAAACCAAGGCTGATACGCTTTTTGTCGTCGTCGAAATCTAGTACAACCACGTTCAGTCTCTGATCTAGTTTCAATACTTCGCTTGGGTGGTTGATACGTCCCCAACTGATGTCGGTGATGTACAACAAACCATCTAAGCCGCCAAGGTCCATAAATGCACCAAAGTCTGTGATGTTTTTGATGGTACCTTCCAATACCTGTCCTTTTTCCAGCTTAGACATAATTTCAGCTCTTTGAGCTTCGATGTCGCTTTCAATAAGAGCTTTGTGTGATACAACGGCATTTTTAATTGCTTCGTTAACCTTAACAACTTTAAATTCCATTGTTTTACCAACAAACTGGTCGTAATCGGTAACTGGCTTAACGTCGATTTGAGAACCTGGTAAGAATGTTTCCATACCAAATACGTCAACGATAAGACCGCCTTTTGTTTTGCTGGTAACCAGGCCGGTAATAACTTCTCCTGTTTTGTGTACCTCTACAATTCTCTCCCATGCACGGAAAATTCTTGCAGACTTACGGCTAAGATGAAGGTGACCTTGCCTGTCTTCTTTTTCAACAACCATAACCTCAACATCGTCTCCGACTTTCAGGTTAGGCAAATCTCTGAATTCATTAAGGGAAACCAATCCATCGCTTTTAAAGCCAATGTTTACAACAACATCAGTCTTAGTTAAAGCAACTACATTTCCATTAATGATTTCGCCGTCATTAATTTGGACAAAAGTGTTGTCATATACACTGTCGTACTTTTCTCTTTCTTCTTTTTTGTAAGTACTTACATTGCGTTTGTCAATACTCCAGTCAAAATCATCGTGAGCAGTTTCAACCTTAGGTTGTTCTGCTTCGCGGGCCGGGGCAGCACTTTGTTCTGCCACAACAGGCTCCTGCGCAGGTTCATTTGTTGTCGCTGTAGTAGCATCAATATCCGCTGTAGCGGTTACGGGTGCAGTCTCCTGTGCATCAGCGTTTGGGTTAACAATTTCGTTTTCTTCTGACATAAATATAATCCGGGATTTTTGCTCCGGCCTGCAAAAGTAATAAAAGATCAGCTAAAATGTCTCAAAAACGAAATACCTGCTACCATTAACAAACCCTTTTGATTTCTCACGTCTGACTACCAATTCTTTCTGTCAGCTCCGGTAAAAAAATCAAGTATTTTCAATATTGCCCGCGATTGCCTTTGCAGCAATCCAGCCGCTTGTCCACGCGTGCTGGAAATTAAATCCGCCTGTTATTCCGTCAACATCAAGTATTTCACCGGCAAAATATAATTGAGTAACCACTTTGCTCTGCATTGTATTTGGGTCTACCTCAGTAAGCTTTATTCCTCCGCAGGTTACAAATTCCTCTTTAAAAGTTGTTTTTCCGTGTACTTCAAACTCTTGCGCGGTTAAATTTTTTATCAGCTTATTTTGCTCTTTTCCCGGCAGATCTGCCCATCTTATCTCTTCCTTTATCCCGCTTTCATGTAATAAATACAACCAGAGCCTGTTAGGTAAACTGAAGGGATTTCTATTGCCGATCTTTTGCGCTGAATGCTCATTCCTTACTTCGTGCCAGCTCTCCCGCAATGTATGCTCATTATATTCGGGTATCCAGTTAACCAAAATGCTGAAATGATAATTTCTATTTGCAAGTTCTCTGGCGCCCCATGCTGATAGCTTCAAAATAGCCGGACCGCTCATTCCCCAATGCGTTATAAGTAGCGGTCCCTCATCTGCTAATTTACTTCCAACAATCTTTACAGAAGCCTTTTCAACAGAAACACCCATAAGTTGAGTTATTGGATTGCCGGGTATATTAAATGTAAACAGAGATGGCACAGGCTCTTCAATAGAATGTCCTAAAGCTTTTACCCATTCAAACATAGAACTTTTAGGATAACCTCCGCAGGCAACACAAATAAAGTCGGAAATCAGATTTCGGGAGCCAGAAAGATCAATTACAAATCTTCCCGCCTCGTCACGCTTTATACTTTTTACTTCAGAATTTAATAATATTTCTACTCCAAATTTATTTGCTTCCCTCATCAGACAATCTATAATGGTTTGCGAAGTATCGGTGATTGAAAACATCCTTCCATCAGCTTCTGTTTTTAGTTTCACCCCTCTTTCCTCAAACCATTGTACACAATCATTGGTGTTGAATTGGTAAAAAGCTTTTTTAAGAAAATTTGTTCCTCGTGGATATTTTTTTACAAGTCCGGAAATTTCAAAACAGGCATGAGTCACATTGCATCGACCACCCCCACTTACTCTGACTTTTGAAAGAAGTTTAGACGTTTTTTCTACAATAATAACCTTTAGAGATGGATTCATTCTTGCCGCATTCACCGCACCAAAAAATCCTGCAGCGCCTCCACCGATGACTACCAATCGTCGTTGTAAATTTTTATTAGAAGCTTTCCCCGTTTCATTCTGATTCATTGCAGCAAAAGTACAACGTCACTTAATAATATATCAAAACGACATGGATAGCGCAAAAAAACATCAAATTGTATCTATCAAAGCTGAGGAATTGGTCTGTGAAATAACTTATGAAACTTTTAAGAATAACAGTGCGAAGTTCTAAAAAATTAATATCCTCGTAATACACATTGTTTATCTTAGTTTTTTTAAATGCCACAACATGCGAATATTACCAGTTGTTTTTTGCCTTGCCCTCGCCTCTCTTACTTATGCACAGAAATCAAATAGAATTAAACTTAAAACAGTCCATTTACCTAATGGATGGAGTCTTTCACCCGTAGGTCGCAGCCTTCCTTTGGGCGACCTACCGCTAAATATTGCTGTTAGTTCATCAAAAAAATATATTGCAGTTACTAATAATGGTCAAAGTGTGCAAAGCCTGCAATTGATAAACCCAAAAACAGAGAGAATATTAGATAATGTAATAGTATCAAAATTATGGTTTGGTTTAAAATTCAGCGGCGATGAAAAATTTTTATATGCAAGTGCAGGAAACGACAACCAAATATTGAAATACAGTATTGTACATGATAAACTAATACTGAGGGATAGCCTCGTTTTAGGTGAGAAGTGGCCAAACAAAATATCGCCTGCAGGTATTGAGATCGATGATGCTGCTCAACTGATGTATGTGGTTACAAAAGAGGACAATGCATTGTATATACTTGACCTTCAAACAAAAAAAGTCATATCGAAGACGCCTTTTCAAGGCGAAGCATACAGTTGCCTGCTATCAAATGATAAAAAGCAATTGTACATTTCATGTTGGGGATGTGATAAATTATTAGTTTTTGATACTGAAAAAAGATCTGTCACAAATGAAATTTCCGTAGGCGATAATCCTAACGATATCTGTCTTTCTAAAAATGGAAAATTTCTTTTTGTTGCCAATGCAAACGATAATTCTGTAAGTGTTATTAATATAAAGAAACAGAGGGTCATAGAAACGCTAAATACAGCCCTGTATCCAAATGCACCTTCTGGCTCTACAAGTAATAGCGTAGCATTGAGCAGTGACGAAAAAACTTTATACATAGCAAATGCAGACAATAATTGCCTTGCGGTATTTGATGTCAGCAGACCCGGCTTCAGCAAATCAAAGGGTTTTATTCCGGTAGGATGGTACCCAACCAATGTAAAAGTTATTGGCAACAAAATATTTGTTGCTAACGGAAAAGGATTTTCTTCAAAAGCCAATCCATATGGTCCAAATCCTTTACAATCAAAACAACAGGTAAATTACCAGAAAGGTGACACTACAAGACAGGTAGAAGTTCAATATATAGGAGGATTATTTAAAGGTACTCTTAAAATTATCGACGCTCCTTCTAAAAAACAATTATCACTATATTCTCAAAAGGTATATCAAAATACGCCTTATAGCAAAAACAAAGAATTGATCGCAAAGGGCGAACCAGGAAATCCTGTGCCTATGAAAGTAGGTGATACTTCACCAATTAAGCATGTTTTTTATGTAATTAAAGAGAACCGTACTTACGACCAGGTTTTAGGTGATATAAAAGAAGGAAATGGCGATCCCTCACTTGTGTTATTTGGCGAAAAAATCACTCCTAATCAACATGCGTTAGCAAAGCAATTTGTTTTGCTGGATAATTTATATGCAGATGGAGAAGTGAGTGCCGATGGCCACAATTGGTCTATGGGAGCGTACGCCGATGACTACCTGGAAAAGACGTGGGTAACCAGCTATGGAGGACGCGGGGGAAGTTATGACGGCGAAGGCAAAAGGGCCATTGCAAATAACAAAGGAGGCTTTATATGGGATCAATGCAAACGTGCAGGTGTTACTTACCGTACTTATGGCGAATTTGCCGATGATGGTAAAGCAAATATTACTTCTCTTGAAGGTCACTTTTGCCCTTATTCGGAAGGCTTTAATATGGATGTAAGAGATACAACAAGGTTTTTTCAATGGAAAAGAGATTTCGACTCTTTATTATCCATTGGCCAGGTACCTCAATTCAACTCTATTAGATTTAGCAATGACCATACAGAAGGGTTACGCAAAGGAAAACTTACGCCTATTGCTCACGTAGCTGATAACGACCTTGCAGTGGGAATGTTTGTAGAATATTTAAGCAAAAGTCCAATATGGAAACAGTCGGCGGTTTTTATAATTGAAGATGATGCACAAAATGGCGCAGACCATATTGATGCACACCGTACAACAGGTTATTTAGCAGGGGGATTTGTAAAAAGAGGATATACAGATCATACCATGTATTCTACCACATCTATGTTGCGGACGATGGAACTAATTCTTGGTATTCCTCCTATGACGCAGTATGATGCTGCAGCTACTCCTCTATGGCGTTCTTTTTCGAGTGTGGCAGATACCACTCAATTTGTTGCTAAGGCCGCAAATGTAAATATGGATGATAAAAACACAGTCCTGAATGAATGGCAAAGGCGGTCTGAAGGTTTTAACCTGGCAAAAGAAGATGCTGCACCAGACCTTGAATTTAACCTGGTATTGTGGCATGCAATTAAAGGAGATAATGTTCCTTTTCCCGGACCACGAAGGGCAGCTTTTGTAAAATTAAATGATGAAGAAAAGGATAAAGATTAAGCGATTATTAATTTTTTGAAGGTGATTATTCCTGGAGAAAAAGAATCCAGTTGTCATGCAGTACAAAAATTAATCGAAAACTGATTGATGCTTTATGAAAAATAAATGCTTCTTTTCGGTGAAGTATGTTACAATTTAAAATTAACCAAATCATCAGGAGAATTATAATTATTAAAATAGGTTTTCCAATTATTGGGAATTGTCGAATAATTTGTATCTAAATTCTCAAGTACATACTGAAGGCTGTTTTTCTTTAGCTGTTCGTGTTTATAGCGGTCATATATTTTTTTCAAACCCCTAGAAGTATAAATTGCACAAAGTGGCTCGGCAAGGGTTTCATTCAAAAAAACAAAAGCTTCTTCTTTTTTACCCTGACTTGTTGATATCAAAAAAGCTATCACTTCCGTGCGCATCGCTGCCATATCACATGCAAGCACGAATAGGTCTTGCTCAGGGAATTGGAGGTGCACGGATAAAATGCCTTTTAAAGGGCCATACACTTCTACAGCAGTATTATCTTTTATAATAGAAAATTGATAAAATTTTGCTGAATAGGATGAGAATTGCAATCCATTAACAGATAAAACAACAGGCAACTTTGAACTGCTAAGTTTATTCGCAGCTAGTTCTACCCATGCTAAAGACTGATGCTCGAGTAAACCCTTGTCAGTACCCATTCTCATGCTTTTTCCTCCGCACAATACTACGCCTGTCATAATTAAATTTATTTACATGCTTTCAACTGGCTAAGCAACTTAATACTTTGCGAAATCATCTACTAATTTCCTGGCAGTTCTTTAGCCTGCTAGTGTAAAATGCTATTTATGTTCCTGTTCATTATACCAATATCTATTGTTTTTGCGTTCATTATTACAATTGATGCATATAAAAAAGACAAGGAAAACGAAATTTAAATTAAAATATAGTAATTGTGAGCATGAATTTTTTACATTAGTGTCAGGATTGGCGTTATTAATCTCAACAGAAAATGAAAAGCATTTTTGAACCAGCAACGTTGGAAGACATTATACGAAGGATTAACACACTCAATCCATCTACGCCCCGACTATGGGGAAAGATGGAAGTTGCCCAAATGATGGCACATTGCAGCGCAGCGTTAGAAGTCGCTACAGGACAAAAAACGCCTCCCCGTATGTTTATTGGCAGAATTCTGGGGCCGTTTTTAAAATCAGTTTTTACAAATGAAAAACCTTTAAAAAAGAATACGCCAACAGACAAAAGCTTTTTAGTTATAGACCGGCGAAATTTTGAAAAGGAAAAAGCCCGCCTCGTTGATCTGGTCACACGATTCTCTACCGGTGGTGAAGCAAATTGTACTAAACACCCTCATTCTTTTTTTGGCAAGCTTACTCCTAAACAATGGGGAATTGGGATGTATAAACACCTCGACCATCATTTAAGGCAATTTGGCGTATAATTTTACCTTTTCCCTGCTTCAAATTTCCACCCACATCGTCTTTCGAATAAACAACATTTCTGGCATAGTTGTTTAACATTATATGTAGAATCAAAACTTCAAAGCATGTTACAACTGATAAAAGATCTTCCGCAACATGTTGTAGGTGTTCGTGCCGTCGGGCATGTCGGTAAAGAGGATTATGAGCAAACGTTCATGCCAGCAATAGAGAAAGTAGCTAACGAATTTGGTGAAATAAATTTACTCATGCTGCTTGAAACAGAAATAACAAATTTTAGTTACGGTGCATGGATGCGGGATGCAAAAGTAAGTTTAAAGCATTTTGCGCAATGGCACAAAGTTGCAATTGTGACGGACCAGAAAGTAATAGAAAGAATTTCTCACATTTTAAGCTTTCTTTCTCCTGCTGAGGTTAAAGGATTTCCCGTTTCTGATGCCGAACTGGCAAAAGTATGGGTAGCAGCCCCTAAAGAGAAAGAGAAGAAACATAATGCCTGAAGTTTTAACCTTATCATTCGCGCCATTAGTTTCATATTTGCCTGACTAATCTTATGAAATCACTTCTTTTAATTATCGCATTTTACCGGCTATGTCTGTTTTCCTATTCTCAGAATAACTCTTCGATGCCCACAAAGTGGCGTGCTGTTATCCACCGACAGGATCATAATGATATTGTGTTCAACTTCGAGAAGGAGCAAAAAGATAACAGAACTGTTTTATATGTTCTTAATGCAGGTGAAAGGCTTCGTGTTGACAGCGTTCGTTTCCAGGGAGACTCTGTTTTTATAAAAATGCCTGTCTTTGAGTCTTCCTTTAAAGCAACGATAGCCCAGGGGAAATGGAGCGGCATGTGGATAAAAGGAACAGCGGGTGCAGAACAAGTGATGCCTTTTACCGCCGAAAAAAACAATGTGCGTTTTACTTTAAGTGAAGGACCGGCGAAAATAGATATAAACGGAAGATGGGCGGTGAGGTTTGCTAGTGATAGCACCGGCGAGACAAGTTCTATTGCAGAATTCCGGCAAAAAGGAGACAAACTTGAAGGAACTTTCTTAACGCCGACTGGCGATTATCGTTTCCTAGAAGGAGTGGTAACGGGCAACAAACTGAAATTATCAGGCTTTGATGGCGCTCATGCTTATTTATTTACCGCTGATATAACTGATAAAAACACGATTCAACACGGAAAGTATTTTTCGGGGTTGAAATACAGCGAAGAATGGTGGGCGACTAAAGATGCCGGCGCAAAGGTCAAGACTGATGAAGCGGCCATGTACCTGAGGCCCGGTGAGGAAAAACTAGACTTTCGCTTTCCGGATTTAAATGGACACCCTGTTTCCATTAATGACCAGCGATTTAAAAACAAGGTCGTAATTGTGCAGCTAATGGGTTCCTGGTGCCCCAACTGTATGGACGAAACAGCTTTTCTAAGCGATTATTACAATAGAAATAAACAACAGGGTGTAGAAATTGTAGCACTGGCATATGAATACTCGACAAACTTTGAACGATCGCAGAAAAGCCTGAAGAAATTTCAGCAAAGGTTCAATGTGCAGTACCCTGTTTTAATTACCGGCGTAACTGTTTCTGATACTTTCCGCACAGAAAAAACGTTACCGCAAGTAACCAGGATAAAAGTCTTTCCTTCTTCAATAATTATTGATAAAAAAGGTAAAGTCAGAAAATTAGATACAGGTTTTTTTGGCCCGGGAACAGGCCAGCATTATGAAGCTTATAAGCAGGAATTTTATAAGACCATAGATACATTATTGAAAGAAAAATAGCATCTTATCGCAGCAAGCTCCGAGCTATTTTATTTTTAACCATCTTTTACTTTTAATTGTTGATTTTAGAATATTCCCGTTCGGGGTTTTTCGCCTGTACATATTATCTATATTCGCGGCAAAGGGAACGATGAATACTTTTCAGGTACTGAAATATGGATTAGGATTAACAACAGATGGTTACCGTCAGCTTGCATTTATAAACAATTTTTTAAAACCCCTTGTTGCATTTCATTCGAAAAAATTAGGGTACGAATTGTCAGCGTCAGAAAAAAAGAAAGTTCTTTTCTACTATCCCATGTACACGATTTTAGGTTGTGCAGAAATGTACACAGCACTAAAAGGAAGAGGTCTGACCGCGGAGGAGCGAAAAAGACTGACGCTCGTAGCTGCGTGGGCAACACTTTGTGATGATTTAGTGGACGATCATAACTGGACAGAGGATGAAGTGTTTGATATAATTTTTAATAATCCTACAGAAAAAGGCTTACCGGGAAATGTAAAATTGCTGATAGCTCTAAACAATGAATTTCATAAAATATGGAAGGTTTCCAATAAATACATAGATCAACTTACAGTGGCGCTTAAGTGGCAGTCTGAGTCAGCGAAACAACTTGACCCTGCTATAACGCTGGATGAAATTGTAACCATATGCCGGGAAAAAAATGGAAACACATCTCTGATGTTTGCCACTTTACTTGATGAAGAGTGGACAGAAAAGGAACTGCAATTCATTTATCAGTCCGCGATTGTCGGGCAACTTACAAATGATGCTTTTGATATTTATAAAGATACTAAATCCGGAATTTACACTTATTTCAATAAAGCCACATCTATAAAAAACGTAAGAGGTTTTTTTCTTGAGGAATGTAAAAAACTTCATTCATTAGTCAGGGAATGTAACGCACCGGAAAGAAACAAAAAAAATACAATCAGGCGAATGTCGATCCTGCATGCATTTACCTTAACTGCCCTCGATCATTTACAAAAAACAGAAGACAAATTTGCCGCTCCTGTTGATTGGAAACACGTATCAAGACAAGATATGGTTACTGATATGGCTTTGAATAGCAACCGTTTTAAAACTGTAAGATATATGAAGTGGCTGGCCGAGCAGTAACACATTTGCTGGTTTTACAAGACAGCAGTATTTTGTAAGAAGCCTGAAAATTTAAATTGAAAAAATTAGTTCTTCCTGAAAGCCCATTTGCCTATTTCTCTCCATGTGGCTTTTTTCCCATACATGAGTATGCCCGTACGGTAGATCTTTGCGCTTACCCACGTTGTCAGTAAAAAACCAGCTACCAGCAACAGCATGCTCAATAGTAACTGCCAGTAAGGAACTGTTCCAGGCACGCCGAAGGGTATCCTTCCCATCATAACAATAGGAGAAAAGAAAGGAATAAGACTTGCCCAGGTGGCAAGACTTCCTGAAGGGTTAGTAATAGCATTCATCATTATAACTATAGAAACAATAATGGGCATAGTTATAGGAAGCTGAAGACTTTGCGCATCCTGTGCATCTTCGTTTACGGTACTGCCTACTGCGGCAAATAATGATGCATAAAAAAGATAGCCAAATAGAAAATAAAACAAAAAGCATCCAATTATTAAAAACCAGTTCGCCTCTGAGAGAGTTTCTTTAATGTCATTAAAACCCGTTGCAGCACCTGAGGCTGCATGCATACCCGATCCCGGCATTTGCTGGCTCGACTCCTGCGCCTGCTGCAAGGTTTCTTTAGACAAAAATGTTGTGGCAGCAGAAGTAAGTCCTATAATTAATATTATCCAAATTAGAAACTGTGTCAGGCCTACCGCCCCTATACCCACAATCTTTCCAATCATCAATTGAAATGGTTTTACCGAAGAAATAACCACCTCTGCTATACGATTTGTTTTTTCTTCTGAAACTCCACGCATCACCATCGTTCCATAAATAAGAAGTGTAATGTAAATCAGGAAGCCACTTCCGTACCCAATTCCATATGCAAGCTCGCTGTTTCCTTTCTTTACTTCAGTTCCCTCCTGGTATGTTTGGTTAATATGTGCTGAGCCTGCTTGCTTTCGGTCCGCCTCCAAATCTTTTGCATCTATGTGGTATTTAGAAGCCAGAAAATTATTTTCAACAGATTTATTAATTTTTTCTTCAAGATCTCCTTCAGCTACCATTCCAAATTGTTTCTTTGAAATTAGTTTGTAACCATTGTTAGAAGGGCCGGGTGTATAAAGAATAGCTGAATAACCTTTTGCGATATAATTATTGCTGTCAACATCCTTAGGAAAGGCAAACGTCAAAGCTTTTGTATTTTCTATCTGGCCATTTAGTAAATTTTCATGATCTATTACTGCTACTTTTTCGTGATCAATATTTTTTATAGAAATAACGGTAACGGTTGTTATTAAGCCTGCAAATAATAAAGGTGTAAGAATAGTTGAAAGAATAAATGTTTTATTACGAACCCTTGTCCAATATTCCCTTTGTATTATTAGTAATATTTTCTTCATACAATTTGTGTCAAAATTTTGTTGGAAACTTTACAAGTTATGCTGATACAGTTTGAAACTGCCTCGAAGTTTTTGTTCCTTCTACCAACCTGATAAAGACCTCATTCAATGAAGGCAAAATTTCATTAAAAGCTTCTACCTGACAATTTTCGTTTATAAAATATTGCAACACTTCGTTGCTTGTGCCGTTTTCATTTATTTTCAGGGTCAAATGGTTATCATTTCGTTTGACAACGTCAAACGAAGGATGGTTTATCGACATAGGCAGGCTGGCAAGTTGTATACGAAATAAGTTTTCTTTAAACTGTTGTTTAATGGTTTGTACACTTCCATCCAGTATTTTCTTTCCCTGGTTGATCAGAACAATATGATCGCAAATTTCCTCTACCTGTTCCATTCTATGTGTACTAAATATAATCGTGCTGCCTTTTTTTGCCAATTCAAAAATTTCGTCTTTTATAAGGTTGGCATTTACCGGGTCGAGGCCGCTAAATGGCTCATCAAGGATAATAAGTTTGGGTTCGTGTAAAACTGTAGTCACAAACTGAAGTTTTTGACTCATTCCTTTGCTAAGATCTTCTACTTTTTTATTCCACCAGCTTTCCATTCCAAGTCTTGTAAACCAAAACTTTATTTTATCCATTGCATCGCTTTTGCTCAACCCTTTGAGACGGGCCAGGTACAGCGCTTGTTCGCCAATTTTCATCTTTTTATACAATCCTCTTTCCTCCGGCATGTATCCGATATAAAGATTGTCGTTAAGGGGATCGAACTTTTTATCATTAAAAATAATTTCCCCGGCATCAGGATAAAAAATGCCGGTTATCATTCTCAAGAGAGTGGTTTTGCCAGCTCCATTAGGGCCTAACAGCCCAAAGATGCTTCCTTGTTCTATAGAAAAACTAACGTCATCAACGGCTTTTTGAGTAGCGTAATATTTTTTAAGATTGCTCAATTGAAGCAGGTGCATATATAAAAGCAGTTAAGGTGTTTCAAATGTAAGTTTAATCAAAGTCAGTTCAAATTTGTATTTATTATACATGCACAGAGTGCTTCTAAAATCGTTTAAAAGCATGAGGCTATCAGCTAACAAATTGGGTGTGATTAGCAAATAAAGTATTTGATAACCAAATTTACTTATTAAGTTCCAATACCCACATTGAGTTTCCTGGTATTGAAGTATTAGCATTCATTTGGTAAGTTCTTTTTCCGGTTACTGATCTTGCCATGTTAAAACCTTTAGTGCGCTCATCATATCTTGAGAAATCAATTTGCTTTTCTTCGTTATTAGTATTCATAATGCACATTATCGTCTGGTTATTGTCATAACGGAAATAGACATACAAGCCATCATCAGGAACATACTGTGTCATTTTACCGGTTTTAATGGCTGAAGAGGTCTTACGGAAATTTGCGAGAGACTTTGTAATACTTAATACTTCCTGTTGATCCGTCTGCAATCCTTCTCCTGTAAAAACACTTATTTTATCATTTTTCCAACCTCCGGGAAAATCTAAACGAACATTACCATCGTATGGATAAGAAAATCCTCTCATCAATATTTCAGTTCCGTAATACATCTGCGGAATTCCCCTGGAGGTTAATAACCATTGTATCCCTATTTTTTGTTTATCAGCACTTTCCCCTACCTGAGAAAAAAACCTGGTCATATCATGATTGTCAAGAAAAATAACATTGTTCATCGGGTTTTTATACAGGATGTCGTTGCTAAGTGTCTGGTACAAATTACTTACCCCGTTTTTCTCTTTTAAAGCAGGTTGTATACCATGAAACAGGGTTTGAAAATCAGTAACGCCGATAAGGTTACTTTTAAAAGAGGTATTAATATTGTTTTTTGTAAAATACGCTTCATTTACCGTTCCATCTACCCAAACCTCACCAAATTCTGTAATTTTCGGATACTCATCAGCCAGAGCCTGGTTACATCTGTTCATAAAATCAAGATCGCAATAAATGTACGTATCTATTCTCCAGCCATCTACCCCAAATTCTTCTACACAATAAATAGCGTGCTGAATGAGAAAATTTGCAACATAAGGATTCGATTGATTTAGATCAGGCATCTCATCGGTAAACCATCCATCCACTTGTTGTTTGCGGTCTCTTTTTGCAAAATAAGGATCAAAAAGCGTCTGGTCTTTATAGTTAGGCTTAGTAAATGTGGGCCATTGATGCAGCCAGTCTCTCAAAGGAGGATCTATAACGGTAAAATGCTTTATACCTACGTGATTGTATACCGCATCCTGTATCAACTTCATGCCACGTTTATGCAATGAATCACTCAATGCTTTATAGGCTTCCTCCCCGCCCAACCTGGGATCAATTTTATAATGATTGGTAAAAGCGTAACCATGTTCAGTGCGGTTAGGCATATCGTTTTCAAGTACAGGTGTCATCCAAAGTGTTGTAACACCCAGGTTTTGCAAATAATCCAAGTGATTAATAACCCCTTTCATGTCGCCTCCGTGTCTTAGATAAATAGAATCCCTGTTCAACGATTGGTCCCTCATTAGCGGAATGCGATCATTGCTTTCATCTCCATTACTAAAGCGGTCAGGCATTAATAAATAGATAAAATCAGAAGAAGTAACGCCCTGGGCAAATTTTATACCGTTGCCTTCTCTTCTTTTTTTAAGCTCGTAATTGACCACTAGCGGCTTTCCCGAAGTTTTTATAGTTATTTTAAAACTTCCTGGTTTCGCCTGCTGACTTATATTAAGATCGGCAAAAAGATAATTTTTACTTTCTACTTTATGTACTTTTCTGAGGGTAACTCCCGGATAATTTATAGTAACATCTCCACTTCCTTCTCCTATATCTGGAGAATGTATCATTAGCTGAACGCTCGGATTTTTCATTCCAGCCCACCAGTGGGTAGGGTAAACTTCTGCACTTTGGCCAAATATCCACACATAGCTGCCAATTGCAACTAGCAATAAAAAAACTTTTTTCATAAATTCTTATTCGTCGGCGTCTTTTACAAACACATTAAGCCAACCTGCTATTATCATCGATACACCACCAATAACAAGGGCGTAAATGCTTTGATCATTAAATAATATTCTTACAAAAAAACCGAGAATAGCAGCAGCTAAAATCTGAGGAATGACAATAAAGAAATTAAATACGCCCATATAAAATCCCATTTTATGGGCGGGAAGAGCACCTGCAAGAATCGCATAGGGCATGGTCAGGGTTGAAGACCAGGCGAGGCCGATACCGACCATTGGAAGCAAAAGCATCGTTTTATCTTGTATAAAAAGCATAGAAACAAGACCGAGACCGCCAATGATAAGGCAAATCATATGTGTATACTTTCGCCGGATTTTCAATGCCAGAAGAGGAAGAAGAAAAGCCGTAATTGCCGAAATAGCATTATAGACCATAAACATTACACCCACCCAATCACCTGCGTCCTGATAAGCTTTGGAAGTAGTGTCAGTAGAATGAAATGCATTTTGAGCAACTGCTGAAGTAGTGTATATCCACATAGAAAAAAATGCGAGCCATGTAAAGAACTGAACAATTGCCAGTTGCAGCATAGTCGGAGGCATGGTTGTGAAGCCGTTGGTAATTTCTGTAATAGCATTCACCATTCCTTTGCTTCGCATTTTTTCTTCACTCCATGACTGTATATCATCCGGAGGCATTTCTTTAGTAGAAAAAACAGTCCAGGAAACAGCACTAAAAAACACAAGACCACCAATATAAAACGAATACCTGACCGAGTCTGGTATTACTCCTTCCGGAGCAGTATTACTAATATTTAAAACATTGGTGAAAAAATAAGGGAGCAAAGAAGCAATGACCGCACCAACGCCAATAAAAAAGGTTTGCATAGCAAAACCTGTGGTTCGCTGGCGGCTGTTTAACTTATCACCAACAAAAGCACGGAATGGCTCCATAGAAATGTTGATGGAAGCATCAAGTACCCAAAGCAGCAAAGCAGCCATCCAGAGGGCTGTTGAATTGGGCATTGTAAACAAAGCGAGTGAAGCAAGTATAGATCCTATAAAAAAGAAAGGTCTTCGTCTTCCCCAATAGGGATGCCACGTGCGGTCGCTCAGATATCCAATTATTGGCTGCACCAGCAATCCTGTAAGCGGTGCCGCAATCCATAGAATCGGAATTTCATCCACCTTTGCTCCTAACGTCTGAAAAATCCGGCTAACATTTGCATTTTGTAAAGCAAAACCAAACTGTATTCCCAAAAAGCCAAAGCTCATATTGAAAATTTGGAAAAGCGTGAGATTGGGCTTGTTTTTACGGGCAGGAGCAACGGGATCTATAGTTACGAGGGCCATAGCAATTGTTAGCTGTTAATATGTAATAATTACATGCCTGATAAAAGTAACAAAAAAACATCCTTAAAAGGATGTTTTACATTATATTTTTAAAAATTTTATTCTCCGATTGTATAGCCGTCAGGAAGTACCGCATTCTTTTTTACTACTACAATTTCATCTTTCACTGTGTATAATTCGTGTTCAACATTTGCAATTTTGTTTCCACCTACAATTCTTACATCATTTCCAATGCGGCAATTCTTATCTATTATGGCATGTTCTATATGACATCTTTGACCAATGCCAACAGCAGGAATACCTTTTTCTTCATTAGTTAACAATTGATCCAACGTTTCAAAATAGTCATTACCCATAAGGTAGCTGTCTATTATTTCTGTCTCTGCTCCTATGCGGGACCTGATACCAATCACACTACCCTTTATTCGTCCTGCATGAATAATTGAACCTTCGGCAACGATAGATTTCTCGACATGGGTATCGGTAAATTTTGCCGGCGGAAGCATGCGGGCACGCGTGAAAATAGTGTTTGTATTGTCAAACAGGTTAAAAGGCGGAAGATCGTCGGTAAGGGCGAGATTAGCTTCGTAAAAAGAATAAATATTTCCAATATCTGTCCAATAACCTTCATACTGGTAGCTGGCCACTTTATATTTTCCAATAGATTCGGGGAGTATTTGTTTCCCGAAATCCGTTGAATCTTTCATGGTATCTTCCAATAATTCAAACAGTAATTTCCGGTTAAAAACATAAATACCCATTGAACCAAGGTAGATACGTCCCTGCGCTTTCATCTCCTCCCCCGTATCACTGACCCAGTCAGGAAGAAGTTCCTGCTTTGGCTTTTCAATGAAGGAAGTAATCATGTTATTCTTGTCGGCCTTTAGAATACCAAACTCACTAGCTTCACGCTTTGCTACCGGTATTGTTGCAATTGAAATATCGGCGCCAGTATCTTTATGATTATCCAGCATTTCACAAAAATCCATCTGGTACAACTGGTCGCCGCTCAAAATAAGAACATATTCAAAATCGAAAGTTTGCAGGTGACGAAGAGATTGCCGAACTGCATCGGCTGTTCCCTGGTACCAACTGGGGTTATCAGGTGTTTGCTCTGCAGCAAGGATATCAACAAAACCACTGCTAAACGCACTGAAATGATATGTATTTTTTATGTGCCTGTTTAAGGAAGCAGAGTTATATTGTGTAAGTACAAACATGCGGCTAATGCTACTGTTTATACAATTACTAATGGGTATGTCTACCAAACGGTACTTACCTGCGATAGGTACGGCTGGCTTACTGCGACTTGCTGTAAGGGGATGCAATCTTGTTCCGGCTCCGCCGCCAAGTATAACTGCTACTACTGATTTTGAATGGTTAAGCATATTTGGGATCGTTAGTTTTAAGTTATTAATTGTTAAGTTAAAAATGGGTTATTATAAGCTTTGGTAAACCTCTAAATAATGTTTGGCACTGCTGTCCCAGCTATTGTCTACCTGCATCATTCGCGAACGCATTAGGTCAAGTTTGTCGCGCTCTTTAAATACATCCACTGCACGGTTAACAGAGTGGATTATATCGCCGACTGAGGCATGAATAAACCGAATACCGTAACCTCCTTCATCTCCCATGTCGATTACAGTATCACGAAGACCTCCTGTACTTCTTACCATCGGCACCGTCCCGTACCGCATAGCATACATTTGATTTAAACCACAAGGTTCCACTCTACTTGGCATTAATAAAAAATCTGCGCCAGCATACATTTGATGACTTAACTTCTCATTGTAGCCTATCATAACGTTATAATTACCCGGAAATTCTGCTACAAGGTTATTTAATCTCCACTCTACATCACCCTCTCCACTTCCAAGAATAAGAAAACAAACATTTTTTTGGGTACTGTAAATAGAAGCGAGAATGCTATCTGGCAATACATCTGCCGCCTTTTCTCCTACAAGCCGGCCAATAAAAACAATTAAGGGTTTGGTTACATCAAGATTGAACTGATCGCAAAGTATTTGCTTATTTTCTTCTTTTCCTCTTGCAACGTCTTCTAAAGAAAAGTTTTGAGTAATGTAAGTATCAGTTGCAGGATTCCACACATCTGTATCAATACCGTTGAGAATACCAAGGCATTTACCTCTTTCATACTCAAACAGATTTTCCAATCCCCTGGCCGAATGCCGCAACTCTTCTAAATAGCTCGGACTTACCGTAGTTACCTTATCAGAACACTTTATACCACTGGCCAGAGCATTAATGTTATTCTTCCACTCGAGCATTCCATGTTTCCAACTGTCAAATGAAGGTATATAATATTTCTTGTCCATTCCCAGCCACCCCTGGTATTCAGCATTATGAATGGTTAATATCGTTTTAACTGAACCTAAAGAATAAAGGAAATCATAACAATATTTCATCATAAAAGGTACAAGTCCGGCCTGGTGATCGTGGCAATGTACAATATCAGGTTTGTATGCCCAGTGATTTAACCAGTCAACTACCGCAATCTGAAATGCAATGAATCTTTCATTATCATCATCGTAACCGTAAATTCTCTCCCTGTCTAATAAACCATAAATATCTACAAGATAAAGATCGAACCCGAGTTTGTTGGTACGTTCTTTAATAATAGTATAATCAAAATGACGGTGACCCAAATGATGATGACCTTTAAAGTCTACATCCCATTCATTTTCGTTTAAAAATTTAGTACGATACATAGGCATAACTACCCTAGCCGTGTGTCCGAGTTTGTTTTGATATTTGGGTAACGCCCCAACTACATCACCTAAGCCGCCTGCTTTAGCTACCGGATAACATTCTGCACTAATATGTAAGATTTCCATTGACAATTAATATGCGTTCAAAGTAAGCAACATTTTGGGATTAACAAATAATTAAATGAAAATTTTGCAGATAAAAAAAATCTGCTACTTTCATAATTCAAAAACAAATGATATGGCCGGCGCAACTGTGAATATGCCCTCTTCACAAAATATTCAATCACAAGGAATTCCAACAAATTACGGAGCTCTCGGTACGCTTGTTACCGTCTTTTTTTTCTGGGGATTCATAGCTGCTGGCAACAGCGTTTTTATTCCCTTCTGCAAACATTATTTTAACCTTGATCAATTTCAAAGTCAGTTAATTGATTTTGCTTTTTATGGTGCCTATTACCTTGGCGCATTGGCTTTTTTTGCCTATGGTTCCTTTGGCGGTAAAGACCTTGTAGGAAAGTGGGGTTATAAACGAAGTATAGTATATGGGTTGTTATTTTCGGCCTTAGGCGCTGTTGCTATGATCGTTGCGGTAAATGCGAACACTTTTACGGGTATGCTTGTTGGTCTGTTTATAGTAGCCCTAGGATTTTCACTGCAGCAAACTGCAGCACAGCCTTTTGCGATTACGTTAGGTGATCCCTCAACCGGTACAAGCCGCGTAAATCTTGGGGGAGGTATAAACTCTTTTGGAACAATGATAGGCCCCATCATTGTTGCCCTTGCGTTGTTTGGTACCACAGCGGCACTCACAGAAGAGCAGATCGCTGCATTAACGCTTGATAAAGTAATTATCCTGTATGCCTGTGTAGGTGTATTATTCATATTTGCTGCAGCTTTGTTTTATTTTTCTAAAAAAGTTCCTTCAGGCATTTTAATAGAAAAAACAGAAAAAGCTAACAAAGCATTGTTCACACTTCTAATACTAACCGGCTTATTGATTATAATGTTTGCACCAGTTTTCAACAGCTATAAAACAGACCTTACCAACGCAACTGCTGAGGTAAAACACAATATGGAAACTTATAGAATGAAATGGCTGTCAGGTGCATTCGCCGTGGTGGTCATAAGCTTACTGTTTGCTAATATGAGCGCGAGAAAATCACCGGAAGGATGGGGAGCAATGCAGTATCCGCAACTTGTTTTAGGCATGCTTGCTCTGTTTTTATATGTAGGTTCAGAAGTAACAATAGTTAGTAACCTCAGCGAACTTTTAAGACAACCTGATTTTGGAAATTTTCAATCATCCCAGGTTGCGCCCTTTATTTCAATGTATTGGGGTAGCCTTATGATTGGAAGATGGGCTGGATCTATTACGGTTTTTAATCTTTCAAAATCAACAAACAAAATATTGCTTGGTGTTGTTCCAGTCCTTGCTTTTGGAATCGTAATAGGAGTAAATACAATTGCTCAAAATGATATGCGCCCTTTGTATTTGTATATTATTTGTGTGTTGGTACAAATTGCAGCATTTTATTTAAGTAAAGACAAACCAGCAAGAACTCTTTTAATTTTTAGTGTGCTGGGCGCTGCCGCTACGATGATTGGTGTATTATCAACCGGAACAATTGCTACCTATGCTTTTTTAAGCGGGGGGTTGTTTTGCTCTATAATGTGGCCGTGTATATTCAGCCTGTCCGTTACCGGGTTGGGAAAATACACAAGCCAGGGTTCGGCTTTTTTAATTATGATGATTTTAGGCGGAGGAATCATACCACCCCTGCAGGGAAAACTTGCTGATTACCTTCAATCTAAAAGCGATGTACCGGGTATCGGAATTCATCAATCTTACTGGATACCGGTGGTTTGTTTTGCGTATCTTGCAGTGTTCGCGTTTGTAGTAAAAGGCATATTAAGAAAACAGGGAATAGATTATGAAACTGTCACCGATGAAGCTAATTCTATCCCAGTTTCAGCAGAAGTTGCCTAGATACTTTTTTTTAATTTCTTTTGCGTTTAAATCAATTCAATTAATCAAATTTCAATAGAAACAAGTTTCTTTTATGGTAGTACCAACCACACACCAGTTTGCTTTAGGAATAGACATTGGTGGAACAAATACCATTTTTGGTATTGTAGATTCGCGGGGAGAAATCAAATACCGCGGTGCATTATCAACTAATAAATATGATAATGTAACCGATTATGTAGATGCATTGTATGAAGCAGTAAGACCTGCTCTTGACCTTATAAACGGAGATGAGCTAATAAGAGGAATTGGAATAGGAGCGCCGAATGGCAACTATTATAACGGTACTATTGAATATGCTCCCAACTTAAAATGGAAAGGAATCATTCCTTTTGCTGACCTGGTAACTGCCAAATTTGGTTTGCCTGCTGCCCTTACCAACGATGCCAATGCTGCGGCGGTAGGTGAAATGATGTATGGTGCTGCAAGAGGCATGAAGGATTTTATAATGATAACCTTAGGTACAGGTGTTGGAAGTGGCATAGTTGCAAACGGGCAGGTCATTTATGGCCACGATGGATTTGCGGGAGAATTGGGTCATACTATTATTATACCCAATGGCCGGCTACACAAGGGAACAGGTATGCGCGGCTCTCTCGAAACTTACGCCTCGGCTACCGGAGTAAAAATGACAGCACTTGAAATGCTGGAAAGTCATCCTAACGAACCTAGCCTTCTACGTAACTATAAAGAAGACGAAATAGACAGCCGCGTTGTGTATGAATGTGCAATACTTGGAGATAAAATAGCCAACGAAGTCTACAAGTTTACGGGTGAAATACTTGGTAAAGCTTTGGCGAATTTTATCATGTTTTCCTCCCCTGAAGCAATTATATTGTTTGGAGGATTGTGCAAAGCAGGCGACTTACTTACAAATCCTACGCTTGAACATATGGAAGCAAATGTGCTCCCTATCTATCAAAATAAGGTGAAATTGATTTTTAGCGAATTAAAAGAAGCCGACGCCGCTATTTTAGGTGCTTCGGCGCTTGTTTGGGAATCTAAAAAGCCTTCCTGAAAATAAAAATAATGAGGGCCTTCAGAATATCGCAGGTCCTCATTATCCTTACGTCTTTTTGCCTGGAAAACTTTCACAGTAGCTGGAACAGTCCAACGGAGCGTCGCAACAGAAGTTTAATAGATGTTTCTATAGCTGGTTTACAAAAAGTCAGAGTAATAAAAGGAACTTACATTTCTACAACTTCCTCAGATTTAATCACTTCCTTATGCATCATTTTTAGAAATCGATACATCTCCGCCATATTTTTAATATCCTCAACAACCAATAAGAACAATTTGCCTGCTTGTTTAAGTTTTGCTTTGTTTGTCCCGGTTTGTAAATAACCAAGAATATTTTTAAAAATATCTGATTCGAAATAGGGAGAATCCGGACGATTAATAAAGTAGCAGCGTAGTGTGTTGTCTTTTAAAGTCATTTTTTCAAAGCCCAGCTCTACGCCTATTTTACGGCAACGAACCGTTGTAAATAAATCTTCAACAGGTTGAGGTATTTGACCAAACCTGTCCAGCAACTCAGTTTTGAATTCATCGAGCTCTTTGTCAGTATCGCAATTATCTAATCGTGTATAAAGAGACAAACGTTCAGTTATGCTATCAACATAAGCATCAGGAATTAAAATTTCAAGATCGGTATCAATCGTGCAATCTGATACATATTCATCCTGTTTTAGAATCTCTTCTTTAAATAAGTCTTTGAATTTGCTTCGTTTTAACTCCCTGATTGCCTCGTTCAAAATCTTCTGATACATCTCAAAGCCAATCTCTGCCATAAAACCTGTCTGTTCACCACCTAGCATATTTCCTGCACCACGAATATCGAGGTCGCGCATTGCAATCTGGAAGCCGCTGCCCAACTCGCTGTGTTGCTCCAATGTTTGCAACCGTTTGCGGCTGTCAGTAGGTAGAGTACTTAACGAAGGAGCGAGCAAATAACAAAAAGCTTTTTTGTTGCTGCGCCCGACTCTTCCCCGCAACTGGTGCAAATCGCTCAATCCAAAATGGTGGGCATTATTTACGATTATTGTATTTACGTTTGGAATGTCAACTCCACTTTCGACAATATTGGTGCAAACCAACACGTCATATTTTTTGTCGATAAAATCCAGAATTCTCTCTTCCAGTTCATGTCCTTCCAACTGGCCGTGTGCATATCCAATACTTAAATCCGGGCATAACCCCTGTATTAAACCTGCCATTTCTTGCAGACCTTGTACCCTGTTATGAATGAAGAATACCTGTCCTCCTCTTTCGGTCTCATAGTATATAGCATCACGAATGAAGTCTTCATTAAAAACGTGCAGCTCCGTTTGTATCGGCTGGCGATTAGGGGGAGGTGTATTAATGATGCTTAAGTCTCTCGCTCCCATCAAGCTAAACTGCAACGTACGGGGAATCGGTGTTGCCGTTAACGTTAAGCAGTCAACATTGGTTTTTAAGGTCTTAAGTTTTTCTTTAGCTCCCACTCCAAACTTTTGTTCCTCGTCAATCACCATTATTCCCAAATCTTTAAAATGAACTTCCTTACCAAGCAGGGAGTGGGTACCGATAATGATATCAACTTTACCTTCCTGTAATTTTTGAAGGGTTTCTTTTTTCTCTTTTGAGGATTTAAAACGATTTACAAAATCTACTGTGACAGGAAAATCTTTTAAACGGTCTTTAAAAGTCTTATAGTGTTGAAAAGCAAGAATAGTTGTCGGAACGAGGACTGCTGCCTGTTTTCCATCTATCACTGCCTTGAATGCGGCACGAACGGCAACCTCCGTTTTACCAAAGCCAACATCTCCACAGACTAACCTGTCCATTGGCGAAGGACTTTCCATGTCTTTTTTTACATCGGCTGTTGCCTTGCTCTGGTCAGGAGTGTCTTCATATATAAACGAAGCCTCCAGTTCGGTTTGCATATAGTTATCAGGGCTAAATGCAAAACCCTGTTGTGCTTTTCTTTCAGCGTATAGTTGTATAAGGTCAAACGCAATTTCCTTAACTTTTGTTTTGGTCTTTTCCTTCAGTTTTTGCCACGCATCGCTGCCGATCTTGTTAACCTTAGGCACGCTTCCTTCTTTACCTGTGTATTTACTTATTTTATGAAGGGAGTTAATGTTTACATACAGAATATCATTGTCTTTATATATGATTCTTACTGCTTCCTGTAAACGACCATTTACTTCAATTTTTTGCAATCCGCTGTAAGTGCCTACGCCGTGGTCAATGTGGGTAACATAATCTCCTGGTTGTAACTCGCGAAGAGTACGTAGCGTAAGAGCTTTATTTTTATTATAGGCCTGCTTAACCTTGTATTTGTGGTATCGTTGAAAAACCTGGTGATCAGTATAGCAAACTACTTTTAGATCTTCATCAATAAAACCACGATGGATATCATTTGCAAGTGGTGTAAATGTTATTTCAGCTTTCAGATCTTCAAAAATGCTGTGAAGCCTTTCAAGCTGTTTAGGATTTTCTGCAAAAATAAACAGCTCGAATCCTTTCTTTTCCCATTGCTTCAGATCTTTGATTAAAAGATCGAATTGACGGTTAAACGATGGTTGTTCTTTTGTGTTGAACTCGATTTCAAAACTATTATTGAAACTGGGTCTTTCAAATTCCACAATGTGCCTGGTTGCAAGCTGCTGCTCTATTACGCTAGCTTTTACAAAATCTTCAAGACTTACATTTTTAAGAACTTTAGTATCATCATCTTCTTCAACCTGCTGAGTTTTACCTGCACTTTCTTTTTGCAATTCAACAAAAAAATCAAGATCTTCTTCCTGTATTAAAATTCTTTCCTTTGCAAATTGCCAATCCTGAGTCCAGACAACTGTATTTTCAGGCAAAAATTCTAACAGTGATACTTTCTCACCGCTATCAAATTGAGTATCAACATTAGGAATAATGCTTACCTGCATCAGCTTTCTTTCGCTCAGCTGCGTTTCAGGATCAAAAATTCTAATACTGTCAACATCGTTACCAAAAAGTTCAACGCGATAAGGCTTTTCATTGCCGAAAGAATAAATATCCAAAATACCTCCACGCAAAGCAAACTGACCCGGTTCGTAAACAAAGTCTGTTCGTTCAAAGCCATACATCACAAACAACTCCATCAACCCATCTAAGTTTATGGTATCATTTGTTTTAATCTGGATAATATTGCCCGAAAGGGTCTTTGGAAGAACAACTTTTTCAAACAATGCTTCAGGATGGGTTACGATCAGCTTTTTATTTCCTCCATTTGATAACCTCGTTAACATTTCTGCACGAAGCATAACATGGCTGCTGTTAAGCAGCTTAAAATTCTTCCTGTTTTTAAAAGAAGAAGGAAAATAAAAAAGGTCGAGTGCGCTAGTAAGGCTTTCTAATGTGTTATGAAAATAAGCGGCTTCCTCAGCGTCATTTAAAATAATAAGATGATTTAATCCTTCCGTTGCTTTATGATTGAAAATAGCAGAAACAGTAAATTCAATACTGCTCCCATGAAGGTTTTTTAAATGGATATGCTGAGGTTCGGAAAAAGTTAGCCTGTCCGCCAACTGAAAAAGGCGGGGGTTATTTTGAAATTTATCGGTTAAATGCTGCAGGTTCATTCGCTCTTTGAAAATCCAAATACACGTTGCTGACGTGAATTAAAGTTTGCAAAGATAAACTTTAGAATTAAGAAAATGAGAATGAATTATTGTTAAGAACGTTTGCGTACAGTGAGAAGTAGGCATAGGAAAAGAGAACCGTTTAAAAAAAATTGACGGAGCATTAGATAAAACTTTAGGTTGCCTGTAACGGCAATAAGGCTTTCTTTATACGAAAAAGAGCAAAAGCACTGGAAGACAAATTAAGCGGTTTAATATCATGGTTAACGCGTTATTGCCTTTCTTACAAATTCTTGATAGAAGGATAATAAAATTAATACTTAGGACACGGCAAGCCTCTGCTGGCAGGAGATTTTTTAATATAAATAAGCGAAATTTCTATTCCACCTCTCGATTGTGAAGCCGTTTTTAATGAAGATGTATTAACATCGTAAGTAGCACCTAAACGAAAATCGCTGAATTCAAGACCTAAATAGGGAATTACAGCATCGTTCAAACGAATCCAGCTGCCAAAATACACACTCGTAGCTTTTTCACCTTCTGTTACAGGAAGCTGAAGAGCTCCTCCGAGAACTGCTTCTGATGCCTGCGCCTGTAGGCTATATAAACCACTCAGGTGAAGAGTACTTGTGCCCCCAACTGGGAAATATGCGCCGGCATGAAACGTAGTTCTTGGATTAAGCAGAAAAAACGTACCTGTAAAATGTTGCTTTGGACGTGTAATATGATACATAGAAACGCCCGCATAAAAATTATTTTTATCCGTTGTGCTACCAGTGTACAGGATACCCGCATTAAGATCAAAATAATTATTCTTCAAAGTAGAATTATTAAATATTTCGCCAGTGCTGCCGGTAAAACCAAAAGGCGTAAGCTGGTCCTCAAATTTAAGGTTAGAAACATCTAACATCATATTGGTATAAGTTCCCTGGAATCCTGCACCTATTTGTTGGTAACCATCTTCATCTAAGCCTTTGTGAAAAGCTGTTGAAATGCTGAGATAATTAAATTTCAAGGCACTATTTGCACTTTGGTCAGAATAACCCATTACACCGACGCCCCATGTATCAGTAGGTGATATGTAATTGCGCATGATGGGAAAATCGACCGAAACTGTACTGGTCGTAAATGCACGGTTTATAGTGGGCCACTGATTGCGATAATTTCCTGCTACACGTAGATTTCCATCAAACTTACCTGTTAATGCAGGATTAAGCGTCAGTGGAGATGCAAAAAATTGAGAAAAATGAGGATCCTGTGCATTAGCGTTAACTAACAGAAAAAAAATAAAAAATATAAAAAAGAAGATACGCATTAGTTACGGTTGAAATTATCGCAGAAAAACATGATAGTATATCAATTATTAAGTTTTGTTTCTGCTTTTAATTTTGCTCTGTTTTAATGAAGATAACAAGTAAAAATAAATTTTCTTCTGAAAAGTTTAACTAATGTATTGTCACTGGCCTTATTGCTGGCGGGAGCCTTACACACTAAAGGTACCAGCGGCATTTACCATTTTTTTTCCAGATTTTCTCCCTGCTTTCGCGGCCTTTTCACAAATAATTTTTTCACTAAAAGACATTCTTTTAAAGCAAATTGTTGCCTCTGTCTTTACAATTTTTCCAGCTTAGCTTTATATTTTGCAACCAAACGCAAGGTCGCCCGCATCTCCCAGTCCGGGTACTATATAACCTTTTCCCGTCAGTTCATCGTCTATTTCGCCACACCATATTTTTACTTCAGGATGTTCAAGTTTCAAATATTCAATTCCTGATGTACAGGCAATGGCAGTTACGACATGAATTTTTTCCGGCAAGCCTTCATTCTTCATATACTGTATCGATTTTACCAGAGAGGCACCAGTGGCAAGCATAGGGTCGCTGATAATAATGGTTTTTCCAGCCAGAGACGGACAACTCATATATTCAAGGCTAATTTCAAAAGTACCATCATGCCTGTGTTTACGGTAGGCAGATATAAAAGCGTTGTCTGCTTTGTCAAAAAAGTTAAGCATGCCGTAGTGCATAGGTAAGCCTGCCCGTAAAATTGTAGCTAGTACCGGTTGTTCTTTTAATCTTTTAGAGGTTGCAATTCCTAACGGCGTTTGTATTTCAACTTCTTCCCACTCCAGCTCCCGGCTGATCTCGTAAGCTGTTACTTCTGCAATTCTTTCAAGATTGCGCCTGAAACGCATCCTGTCGGTTTGTATTTCAACGTCCCGAAGTTCCCCTACCCAACTGCTGACGAGACTATGTTGCTTGCTTAAATTAATGACCATAGTAATATTGCAGATTTGAGATTGTACATTGCCGCCTGAAAATTACGGCAAATCTGCCATTTGAACACTTAATCTCAAATATTTATGTTGTATAGAGTTATAGGAATTATGAGTGGTTCATCGCTCGATGGTTTAGATATCGCTTTCGCGGAATTTGAAGAAAGTAGAAGCAAGTGGAGTTTTGAAATAAAAGCGGCAAGCTGCAAGCCGTATAAACAGGAATGGGTTGAGAAGTTGCAAAACGCTACCAATCTTTCTGCATATGATTATCTTTTGTTGCATACTGCTTACGGGAAATTCATCGGTGAGCAGGTAAATGAATTCATTGAGGAGTTTGATCTGCATCATAAAGTGCAATTAATCGCCTCACATGGCCATACAACTTTTCATTCCCCTGCATTGGGAATGACAGCCCAACTGGGTGATGGAGCGGCTATTGCCGCGGCTACAGAAATAAATGTGGTAAGTGACCTTCGGGCTATGGACGTTGCTTTTGGTGGTCAGGGTGCACCAATTGTACCAATAGGAGAAAAACTTTTATTTAATGATTATTCTCTTTATCTCAACCTTGGCGGCATTGCAAATCTTTCTTATAAAAGTCAAAACGATTATGTCGCTTTTGATGTTTGTGCAGCCAACCGAGTAATGAACATGATTGCCAATACCGGGGGAAAAGACTACGACGAAGGTGGCTACAGTGCTTCCACCGGAAAAGTGTATACGCCTTTATTAACACGTTTAAATGCGCTCTATTATTATTCATTACCGCATCCCAAATCGTTGGCTAACAACTTCGGAACGGATGTCGTATTCCCATTGATACAAGCCTTTGACATATCAATTGCAGATAAATTAAGAACATATACAGAGCATATTGTTATGCAACTTGTTTATTCTATTCAAAAGCTGTCTGCAAATGAAGAAATAAAAAATACAAAGCTTTTGGTAACAGGCGGAGGAGCCTTCAATACGTTCCTTATACAGCGCCTTACAGAGTCTCTTCGTCCTTTTTTGATAGAGGTTATAGTACCCGAGGCCACCATTATCAATTACAAAGAAGCATTGATAATGGGCCTGATCGGCGTTCTAAGATGGAGGGAAGAATACAATGTTTTGCAAAGTGTAACAGGTGCACAACGAAGCAGCATAGGAGGAGCAGTATGGATAGGCCAGGAGGCGTAACAATCTTTCGCAATAAAAACAATTAAAATTTTGGGTACAGACTTTATTGCTCCGTCTGTACATCGTTGCGACGCATTCCGTTCATCTGCCGTTTTCAATTTAACGTTGCAAAGGGTATAATTGGATATAATGCTTTTAGAAGCTGTTTTTATCAAACTGTTTGATGTTGCTGTTTTTCGTCGTAATTAAACATCCACCTTACTCCAAACTTGTCGGTAAGAACCCCAAACAGGGCTCCCCAAAATTGCTTTTTTAAGGGGTCAATAATATGCCCACTGGCAGAAAGATTTGAAAAAAATGAATTAATTTCTTCACTACTGTCACAATTTACAGAAAGCGCCATTGTATTTCCTTTTATATAGCCTTCTGGCCCTACCATATCGGACCCCATCAGTAGTAATCCATTTCTGGTTAATGCAGCATGTAAAATCTGGTGCTTCATGGCAGTAGGACATTGAGCTTCAATAGGCGAACCTTCCACCGTCTGCAGGTTCAGGTCTCCCCCGAGACATTCCTTATAAAATGTCATAGCTTCTCTGCAATTGCCGTTAAAATTTAAATAAGCATTAATTGTAGCCATTTTATTTTGTTTTAGTTTAAAATATAATTGATGTTTATTTCCCGTTTAACATCTTTTAATATTCGTATAAATCTTATTGGAAATTATTCAATAAGGAAGCTCACATTATGTCCGTCATCTTAAGTCGGTTCCTGGTATAGGCCTATTACGTTACCCGCCGGATCACTAAACCTGGCTGTTATCTCTGGCGCATCTGCACCAATTGCCTGAACAATTTTGCCACCGTTTGCAATAACCAACTCAATAGCGGCAGCAACGCTGTCAACCATAATATATATTAAAAGGCCAGGATTACCTGACGGACGGCGTCCAACTACCCAGGTTCCACTTACCTCACCTGCCCCATCGTCAAAAGCAATGTGCCCGTCGCTGCGCTTCCTGGTTTTCCAACCAAAAACTTCTCTGTAAAAAGAGACTGAGCGATCAACGTCAACGGCTGGTATTTCTATGTAGCAAACTTTACCATTTGCAAGAGTTGGATGCTTATCGTTTTCCATAGTTTTATTATAAATTTTAAAAAATGTGTATTTATCTTTTATAAGATAAATATCTGAAATCAAATCTTTAAAAGCAAGCGATTTCACGCAAATCGAAACAAATCACTCCAACCTTCATCCATCCCGCTAACACTTCATTTTTCTTATTCCAGGATTGTGCAGTAAAATCCTTCAGAATTCAATATTTCCATTATTCTCTCTGGCAAAACAATTTTTCCTTCCACTCTTAAAACTTTATCACAATCCTCTAAATCAAAATTTATTCTTGTAAGCGGGAAGTAGTTTGACAGAACGCCTACAAGAATCTCTGCTTGTTTTTGTTGCTGAATATTTGTTTTAAAAACTTCTACCATTTTTTAAAATTCTAGAGTCCTTTAATTAATACATCTTTCCTTATTTATATTGGTAATAATTACTCCTGCGTTCAATTCTGAAGTTGCTGGAATTCTTGCTTAATTCTTTAAAATATGTTTGTAAGATTGATAATGAATTCTTGCAAGGGAGACACATCATCTTCCCTTTATATTACTTTTCTTCAACCACAGATAAAATATTACCCGCCGGATCTTTAAACCATGCTATTGTAGGCCCACCACCACGTGCGATTCCCTTTTCATCCGTCTTTAAATTAGCTTCGTTGTAGATTTCAAAACGTACTCCCTTTGAGTTTAGCTCAGCTACCGCGTCTTCCACATTATTTACAGAAAAATTAAGAATGGTAAAAGTTGCAGGTGTATGGTTTGACTTAGGATATACAAGTACTTTATCTCCTCCATCGATGTGTAATTCTATCAATCCCATTGGATTGTTAGTCACATTTAACCCAAGCACTTCACTGTAAAATGCTTTTGCTTTTTGCAGGTCATCAACAGAAAAACTGCTAAAGGCTTTTGTATGCTTAAACATAGAAAATGTTTTAATGATTAATCTTTAAAATTTAATTATACAATCAAACAGCTTTCATCTTTTAAACCGCTTTATTCCAAAATTTTTTTTTAAAAAAAGCATCTCGCAATACCTGTTTTATTTTTACAAGCCTATCTTGCTATCAGCTCACTTTATACTGCTACTACAAACCTACCTTCATTATTTGAATATGAGAGGGTGTAAAAACGGCAAATTAAGGGGTTGATTGTGACAAACTATTCGCTTAGATTTGGCTTATGAAACACATATCTATACTTGTTCCGGAAGGGGATGTCAGCATTACCAATATTGAAGGAACCCACCAAATTTTTTCTCAGGTAAATTCTTTCCTTTTGCGGGCAGGCAGACAACCTTTATTTACCATTCAACTGGTTGGACTTAATAAAGAGACCCGGATGAAAAAAGGTTTATTCAGTGTACATCCTGATGTGCTGATTGACGATAATATTAAAACGGACCTTATCATTATACCTGCCATTCAGGAGAGCGACATGAAAAAAGCTTTGGAGGCTAACCAGGATTTTATTCCATGGCTGATTAAACAATATAAATCAGGCGCTGAAATAGCGAGCCTTTGCATAGGATCTTTTTTGCTTGCATCGACAGGTTTACTAAAGGGAAGAAAGTGTGCCACGCATTGGGTAGCTGCGAATGATTTCAGAAGTATGTTTCCTGACGTACATCTTGTTACTGACAGAATAATTACAGACGAACAAGGCATTTATTCAAGCGGAGGCGCGTATTCTTCGCTTAATCTTATTTTATATCTTGTTGAAAAATTTGCCGGCAGGGAGATGGCTATACTTTGCTCGAAAGTGTTTCAAATAGAAATAGAGCGAAATAGCCAATCTTCGTTTATGATATTTAACCCTCAAAAAGAGCACAAGGATGAGGCAATAAAGCAGGCGCAGGAATTCATTGAGCATAATGTGGGCGATAAAATATCTGTAGAAGATTTAGCGTCAAAATGCGCGGTTGGAAGGAGAAACTTTGAGAGGCGTTTTAAAAAAGCCACCAGCAATACGCCCGCGGAATATTTGCAAAGGGTAAAGATAGAGGCGGCTAAAAAAAGCCTTGAAACAAGCCGGAAAAATGTAAATGAGGTAATGTACGAAGTCGGTTATGCAGACACAAAAGCTTTCAGAACTATATTTAGAAAGATCACCGGTTTATCTCCTATTGAATACCGCAATAAATACAATAAAGAAGCTGTGCCTGCATAAATACGCCTTGCTTTTTTTTTCTAAATTTCAACGGCAATATTTAACCCTATTCCTTCTTTTTTCTTTTACTGCCTCAATTGTCTTTTTATGAAAAAGAAATCTTCTGTTCATCATCACGCAGGCTCACACCATGCTATTGAAGAATAACAAGAAAAAACTTAAAAATTGGTAGAAAGCTTTTTTACCTACTGAGCCTGTTCCTTATAAAAATTAACTGCATTTGCCTGGGCCGTACTTGTAACAACAAGTTCGTTAATACATACATGCTGCGGTAGTGTGGCACAATACCAGGTTATATCTGCAAGATCAGGAGCATACAATGGGGTATATCCTTCATACACCTGCTTCGCTTTATCCTCATCACCTTTAAATCGAACATTTGAAAATTCAGTTTCAGCAGAACCGGGATGTATGGCAGTGACCTTTATTTTATATTGCAAGAGATCAATGCGGAACGATTGGCTTAAAGCATCTACCGCAAATTTTGTTGCGCAATACACATTTCCTTTTTCGTACACTTCTTTTCCGGCAATAGAACCAAGGTTTATAATATGACCATGATTTCTAGATGTCATATATGGAAGCACAGCCTTGGTAACATACAATAGACCTTTAACGTTTGTGTCGATCATTGTGTCCCAGTCATTAATATTTCCTTTATCAAAAGTATCACGGCCGAGTGCGAGGCCTGCATTATTAACCAGTACATCAATCTCTTTCCACTCATCAGGCAGATTTCCCAGATTTTGAAAAACTTGCTCTTTGTGCTGCACATCAAATACAAGGCTTAGTATGCGTACGCCATACTTCTCTCTTAGTTCATCTGCAAATGCATGAAGCCGATCAGCCCGACGGCCGGTAATAATACAGTTCCAATGACCTGAAGCAAATTTTTCTGCTATAGCTTTTCCAAACCCTGATGTTGCGCCTGTTATTAATACTATCTTATGCATAGCTGCGAAGGTAGGAAGCAGGGGGCAAATGAAAAATCGAAAATAAAGAATCACCTAAGGAAATGTAAATACCAGTAAAAACGATTAACGCTGCATCAGAAGAGTTATGATAAGCGGCGTTAAATGAAAAATGTGTTACAAAATCTTGCCTTTACCTTATTAACACAACAGTTCCTTTTTTAGAAATTGATTTTCCGAGGTAATTTGTTGCCTGGGCCATAAAGACATACGTTCCTGTGGGTTGCTCTTTTCCTTCGAAAGTGCCGTCCCATCCGTTGTTAATAGTTGTAGTGCTGTACACCATTTGCCCCCAGCGATTATATATTCTAAAATAATTGAAACTTTTTATACCTACCGGCAAAGGTTTCAAGACATCATTTTTCCCATCCGCATTAGGCGAAAATGCAGTTGGAATAAATAAATCAGGACCCGTCTTAAATACCTTAACTTTCATCTCATCTTCTGCAAAACATCCCCCTTCAGTACCCACCCTTACTTTATAAATGACAGAATCGTATGAAGCGCTTAAGGTAACTACCGGGTTAGCAATGGAAGAATTATCCATTCCAATAGTTGGATTCCATGTATAAACACTACCTCCTGACGCATTTAACTGAAGCGGCTCATTTGCAACTACACTTGTATCATTTCCTGCAAAAGCTTTTACAGGTGGCACAACAGTTACTACTATTGTATCAGTTTTGGGCTTTGGACATCCAATTGTATCATATGCAGTAAGAATATAGGAAGTGGTTGACAAAGGATTAGCAACAGGTGTTAAAGTATTTGCATTTGTCAGAGAATTTTGAGGACTCCATGCAAAGGAAGAGCCTGTAATTGTAGCTGCAAGCGGTGCGCTGTTTCCATAACAAACAATAACATCGGGGCCTGCCGTTACACGCGGGTAGGGAACCACCTTTACTCTTACAGCATCTTTGGCCTCGCATTTACCAACGCTAGCGGTTACAGTGTATGTTGTTGTTGTATCGGGACGGGCTATAGGATTTTTAATATCAGCTCTGTTGATTATTCCACTTGTTGGAGCCCAGCTATACTTTAATCCCTCACTTTCAGCAAGCAAGGCAATGGTATCAGTGAGACAAATACTCGTGTCCGCTCCTGCATTGACAGTTAAAGAGTCAAGTACATTAATTGTGACAGAATCTTTATTTATACATCCTCCCTCGCCTGTAACAGTTACAGAATAAGTGGTTGTCTGTTTAGGAAAAACATAAGGATCAGAAGAGTTTAAATTTATAATGTTATAAGCAGGAGTCCATGCAAAAGTACCGTTCCCGATAGCCTGTAAGGCTAAAGTATCTTTATTGCAAATCAGAGTATCTCTGAAGGGAAGAGACAATGCGGCAACATTTTTTACTTCAACTGGCTTTATGATTGAATCCACGCAACCTTTAGTGCTGGTAACGACAAGTTTTACATTTCTTGTTCCTGAATCAGCATATGTATGAGTAGGATTTTGTATAGAAGACACGTCAGAAGCAGAGGAAGAATCACCGAAATTCCAGGCCCAACTATTTATTGTACCGTTATTTCCTGTGGTACTTTTATCTCTAAAATCAAAAGGCGTTTGAAAACAACTGCCGGTCACTTGAAAATCGGGTTTAAAGCCAGGGTAAACACCTATTGTTGTTGAGTCTTCATCTATGCATCCTCCAGTACCATTAACTATAAGTTTTATTGTATAAACACCAGTGTCAGGATAGGTATAAGAGGGAGCTGCTTCAGTTGATGTTGCACCAGGAACTCCAAAATCCCAGTGGTAACTTTTTATAGAAGAAGAATTATTATTATTACTGAAATGAACAGAAGAATCTTTACACCAGGCTCCTGAAATTGGGAGCGGTTCAGCTGTGGCATAGTCACAATTGCCAACTTCAAGAATAAAATCTTTGTGATGTATATTAATCACTTTTCCGTTTCTCCATTCTGTTGCACATACATTTATTACATAACTCCCTGAGGCTGGAGCGATCCCTGTTATCTTCCCTGTAACCGGGTTTATAGTTACTCCCGCACCTAATGGACTACTGCCACTAAATGGACTTTTATAAGGTAGAGAGGTTAAAGTTAACTGTTGGGGTAACCCTCCCCCACCTTCGCTTCCAGGGTCGGGATTTAATACTGTTCCTCCTGAATATGCTTCGCAAAACGAATAACTTATAGAGTCCTTATCAGCGTCAGATGAACCAAAGTCGAGAACAAAACTTTTATTTTGACAAACAAGTGCCGTATCTTTTATAGCAAATTGAGGGCTGCTGTTGTGGCCAACGGGTAAAACCGATGTACCCGGTATTGTGGTGGTAAAGGTAGCCCCAACGCCTGATGACACAGCCAAGTTCGCAATATTATTACGCCTGCAGCACCTTATCCATGACAAAAGATAACCGTCCGCAGAAGCTGGCAGTTCGACCTCAGCTGAAAAAACTCCTACCTGGAAACATACTTCAGGGGCACTGGTAAGGCAGGGTATTACCGCAGTATTTAATTTAATTTCTGGAATTGGTCGTATTAATTGTAACTGTACAGAAGATTGAAATGTCAGATCACTATTGTGATAAATGCCTACAACTACAACTTCACTTTCTAATGCCTGAGCCAGGGGATCTGCGGGATGACAGTCTCGAAACAAGCGCATGGTAATTTTATATTTGCTACTGTTTGCAGAAGTGCCAGGGCCGACATATTCATAAAACAATTCTCCTCCTGATATATGACTGGCATAAACCGGTAAAAAATATAATAGCGTAATTATAAGTACTATGAATTTTTTCATGAAGAGATGAGATACAAGTTACTGAACCCATACCTATATAAAGGTGAATGTACGAAAACGTTTAAATATTCAGGTCGTTGTGAACTTTTGACAATCTACTATTTACAAAAGATTTAGCTATCACTGATAACACTGTAGAAAAACACTTTGGTTTAGAAAAAAACGAACCTACTATGTCAATAATTTTCTGTTTAAGTGTAAAAAATGAGGCTTTATGAATCCGGTTAAAACAAATATTGCAATTAATGCGATTTCTTTTACTATAAAAATTTATCAGGCATTTATAATGAATTCCAGAAGATACTTATTAAGCTTCTCCGGCTCTTCCCACATGCTCATGTGTCCTACTCCGCGAATAATATGTACATACGAAGTTTTTGGTAAGGGAACCTGTTTTAGCACATCATCTACAGGTGCTGCTTTATCTTCAGAACCTATAATGAATAGTACCGGAACTTTGCTTTTTTTTAATACCTCGGTTCTGTCGGGGCGGTTCATCATTGCTGCATAATATTGTATTAATGCCTCCTTACTAAAATTTTTGCCTTGTTCAATCAATTCCGAAACTCTTTCCGGATGCTGTTTTTTATAGTTCTCAGAAAATAAATTTGGCGTGGTATTTTTTAAAAAAGGAAAAACACCATATTCTTCCATCATTTTTATTCCTTTTTGCCGTGATGTTTTCTTTTCTTCATTGTCTGCAAATGCAGTTGAATGAACAAAACCAAAGGCCGTAAGCTTCTGAGCAAACATCTCAGCAAAGGCGAGGGTAATATAGCCGCCCATGCTATGACCTAACAAAATGCATTTTTCAATATTTTCATTTTCAAGCAAAGCATTTATAAAGGTTGCATAACCTTCAATAGCTACGTTGTCTTTTTGCAACATGCCCGATTTGCCGCTGCCAGGCAAGTCAGGAATTATAAGTTTACAATATTTCTGTAAAAAGCTGACCTGTTCACTCCAGATATTACCGTCTTCCGCAAAGCCATGCAACAAAACAACAGCTTTGCCTTCGCCTGACACGTTATAGTACATTTCTGTATTGAGGTATTGAAACTTTTTTTCCATAGTTCAGCTTTAAAGAATAAAAATAAAATTTCTTGATTAATGAATAAAAAAAGGAAAGTACACGTAAAGTGATCTAACAATGTTTAATAAGTTTTCGAAGGCATATGCAACCAAAACTTCAACACGAAAAATGCTAATGATCCTTATGTGCTAAGTTCTCGTCTAAACCTTTTTTTCAAAACCATTACAAGGTGGTAGCCAAGCAGTACAACCATTAAAAATATAGCGAGTTTAAAAAGAATATCACCATTGCGTACATAAAAAGTCTCACCTGCAAGCGTGGGAATGGCATATTTTATAGAAGACGCTTCATCCCATTTTCTGCTTTCTAAAATATCTCCATTGCTGTTTATTACGGCGGAAATACCTGTATTTGCGCTTCGCGCAATCCACTTGCGGGTTTCAATAGCCCTAAGTCTGGCATAATTCAAGTGTTGTTTATGGCCGGGTGTGTTGGCCCACCAGCCATCATTCGTCATAATGGTTAGCAGGTTTGCTCCTTTTTTAATATAGCTTGTAATATATTCTCCATAAATACTTTCATAGCAAATTATAGGAGCAGTTATATATGGATTTCCCGCATCTTCAAATGCCAGCGCTGATTTGTCGTGCCCGTAGCCGCCTGTAGTCCCGCCAAATTTTTCAAAAATAGCACCTAACCATATCAGGAAATCGGGCAGCGTTTCTACTCCGGGCACTAATTTACTTTTATTGTAAAATTGCAGCGGTTGGTTTGCTTTTATTATAACTGCAGAATTAAATGCGTCGTAATAATTTCCATCTGACTCATTCAGCCGTGCAGTGTTCGTAGGCTTCTCTCTTCCATAATTTTTTAAAGACTCTACACCTGTTTGAAGCGTAATGTTGGGATGCCTGTTAACAAAATCAAAAACAGGTTTATAATACATGTTTTCCTGAACCTGGTTCTGAAATACGGCAACCGGCAAAGCAGTTTCTGGCCAAAGAACGAGGCGCGTATTAAAATCTATTTTTTCTTCAGACAGATGTATTAGTTTTTGGATTTGTTCCTCTGTTGAGGCTACATCAAATTTTTCACTGTAAGGATCAATATTAGGTTGAACGATAACTACATTATTTATTGCTTTTTTTACATCGGCCTTTGCAGGGTGTATCAAATACGATAAGACAAAAGGCAAAAACAAGATGGCAATTGTTGCGGTAATAATTTTACTTCTATTTATGCTGTGCCTGTTTTTAAATGCGCTATAAACCATTATGTTTGCACTCAATACCCAAAAGCTTCCACCCGACACTCCCGTATATTCGTACCATTGAACCCAGTCCGTTTGTGTGGCAAATACATTTCCTAATGTTAGCCATGGCCAGCTCAATTGCCAGTTAAGATGAATATATTCAAAACTCATCCAGAAGACTATCAGACTAATGTAACCTGCTTTATTGCTGTATTTCGTTTTAAAAATATGAAATCCCCAAAGTGGAATAGTCATCAAAAAACTATTTGCTACAATAGCTCCTACGGCTCCTGCAGTAGTAGCATTCCCTATCCACCATGTAGTGCCTAAATTCCATATAAACATGCTTAGTATTGCAAATACGAAAAATCGAATCCTGTTTTTTTCGTGGTCAGCAATTGATAATAACGGAACCCATGCAATAAAAATAAGAAACGTAAAAGGCAAAACAGGCCATGCTAATACAAGCAGTAAACCAGATAAAAAACTTAATATGAGAGAAGAATATTTTTTCAAATAAACATTTTTAAAATAAGGGCGGCAAGTTCGTTAAAAAAGGAATAGAAAGGCGAGGTTATAGAATAGTAAGGGTTAGGTATAAGATAAGGTATAGTTAAATTGAAAATCGCATCAATTTTTTATACCTTAAACTTTGGCCCCAAAGCTTTAAACCCTTTCAGAATTATTTGCCTCGTATTATTTCCTGCCTCTATCTTTGCACATGGCAACAAATTCCACCTTTAACAACAATATAGATTCCTCAAGATTTTTCGGCGAAGGTTTAACCTTCGATGATGTGTTATTACTACCTGGATATAGCCAGGTATTACCACGTGATGTAGATATTAGCAGCCAGCTTACAAAAAGTTTATCTTTAAAGATCCCTATGCTTTCTGCGGCTATGGACACTGTCACAGAAGCTAAACTGGCTATTGCCCTTGCCCGCGAAGGTGGTATAGGTATTCTTCATAAAAACATGAGTATTGACCAACAGGCCGAACAGGTGCGGAAGGTCAAAAGAAGCGAAAGCGCAATGATTATCGACCCAATCACTTTAACTGTCGACTCCACAATTGGCGATGCAATGCGGCAAATGAGAGAAAACAGAATAGGAGGAATACCCATTGTTGACAATTCAAACAAACTTGTAGGTATTCTTACAAACCGCGACCTGCGCTTTGAAAATAACAGGCAGCGTAAGGTTAGCGAATTAATGACAAAAGAAAATCTCGTGACCGCCCCAGAGGGAACCGACCTTAAACAAGCTGAAGTTATTCTGCGCCAGCATAAAGTGGAAAAATTACCGGTGGTAGATAAAAGTGGAAAATTGGTGGGATTAATAACTTTCAGAGATATTTTGCATTTGCGGAATTTTCCAAATGCTGGTAAAGATGTTTTCGGACGACTTTTGGTAGGTGCGGCCCTAGGTATTACAAGAGATATGCTTGATCGTGCAGCGGCATTGCAGCATCTTGCCGTAGATGTAGTAACACTTGACAGTGCCCACGGACATAGTAAAGGGGTAATTGATGCCTTAAAATCTTTAAAGAGCAATTTTAAAGATTTGCAGGTAATTGCAGGTAACGTGGGAACGGCCGAAGGAGCAAAAGCGCTGGCAGAAGCCGGGGCCGATGCAGTGAAAGTGGGCATAGGACCAGGCTCGATTTGCACCACGCGTATTGTAGCAGGCATCGGAGTTCCGCAATTAACTGCAATTATGGAAACCGCAAACGCACTAAAAGGTACAGGTGTTTCATTGATAGCTGATGGAGGTATCCGTTATACAGGAGATATGGTAAAAGCCCTTGCCGCCGGAGCAAATTCAGTAATGATGGGAAGCATTTTTGCCGGAACAGAAGAAAGCCCCGGGGAAACCATCTTTTATGAAGGACGACAATTTAAAGAATATCGGGGAATGGGATCTTTAGGCGCCATGGTAGATGGCAGTGGAGACCGTTACTTCCAGGATGTGGAAGAAGACATAAAAAAATATGTTCCCGAAGGTATTGAAGGTCGTATCTCATATAAAGGACGTGTAAATGAAGTTGTATACCAGTTCACAGGAGGGCTTCGTGCGGGTATGGGGTATTGTGGAGCAACAACGATACAAGATTTGCAAAAGGCACGCTTTGTAAAAATTTCTAATGCAGCAATGCGTGAAAGCCATGTACACGATGTAGTTATTACAAAGGAAGCACCCAATTACAGCCGCGGCTGAGTTATTATCGGTAGTAACAAGTGATAATAAAAGCTTCGCACCATTTATTTTAATAGTTGAAAAGATTGAGAAAATTGTTTAAAGCAGAATTCAAATCAAAGTATATCTTAGTAAATCGACTTCTGCTTTAAACTTCTCAATCTGTTCTTATTCTTCCCCGTATTTTTTTCTTAAAAACGACAGCCACCGTTTTACCTGGTACCTGTTGTAAATAAAACTTTTCTGAGACCTCTCGGTTAGCAAGAGAAGTAAAAGATATATTTACTACCTCATCAATTGCTATTCTCACCATTTCCGGAATGATGCAGCATTTACTTTTTTGAATAGTAATTCAAAAATAAAAGTACAACCAGCAGCGTGGTCTTTTGTTATAGAAACATGACGAAAATCACTTTTGCAAGTTGAAACTTTGAAAATAATTATTGTTATTTTTACAATTCATAATAAATTAATTTCGTTTTAAAAGCAATTCTCATAAAAAGACTATTATGTTCTTAAGTATTCTAAACGGTTTTTTCTGCATTGCATTTGTTTTGTTTGCCTATGTAAATCTCAATGATAAGGACTCATGGCTTTGGGTACCCATTTATATGGTCGCCGCTATTTGCTGCGGTCTTGCAGCATTCGGTAAATTTTACCCGGTCATATACCTTATTGCGATTGCCTTTTATCTTATTTACGCTATACAAATATTTTTTTCCAAAGACGGTGTGCGTGACTGGGTATTAAAATATAATAGACCGAGCATTGTAGAAAGCATGCAGGCCACCAAGCCCTACATAGAAAAAACAAGAGAGTTTTTTGGATTGCTCATTATAAGTGCCGCTTTAGCAATAAACTATTTTATAGCAAAATAAATTTATACCATTTACGATGGATCTTGCAGAAAGGGAAGAATTTGATTCTGTGATTATTACTATCATTCAGCAAAATGTAGCGCCAGAAGTGTTTAAGTGGCTCAGCGAAAAAGCCATTGTTATAAAGGAAGAAAAAGGAAGCACTCAATTAAATCTTGCTTTTGCTGCGGTTCCGAGAAAAACGGGGAGGCAATTAATTAAGCTTTCTGCGGAACAAAGAAAAATTATCGAAAAAGTTCATAAGGGATTTTCAATTGATGATTGGACCATTGACAAGCTATGCAGAGTATGGCTTTTAATGCAAGTAGTCTCAGACGATAAGGAAGCCTATTGCGCTAAAATAGATAATCTTTTTACAGCAGCAGAAATGAATGAACTGGCTGCTTTATATTCTGCTTTATATTTTTTCAATCATCCTCAAGAGTGGCAAGGAAGATGTGCAGAAGGTATCCGAAGCAATATTGGCTTTGTGCTGGAAGCAATCATGTACAATAACCCCTACCCCTTTAAGTATCTGAAAGACCTTGCATGGAACCAGCTGGTGATGAAGGCTTTTTTTACAGAAAAAAATGTAAATCGTATTATAGGATTAGACGAAAGAGCGAATAAAGAATTAGCATGGATATTGATCGATTATGCTAACGAACGCAGGGCAGCACATCGGCAGATCAACCCGCAGTTGTGGCGTTTGGTTGCAAAATTTATTGATGAAGGCAATTTTAAAAATATAGAAGGAGCATTTAATGGGCCCGATGAGAGAGAAAAAGAAGGAGCTGCTTTAGCTTGTTTTCAAAGCAATTATACACCGGCAAAAGCATTGCTAAACGGGGAGCCTGATTTGAAATTGAAAATCGTTGAAAATAAATTGAACTGGAATATGTTTTAAAAATTCCAGCAATCGTTAACTTATTTATCTATCGTTAATTTATGTGTTGCAATAATCTGGATGAAGAAAAGGTAAAGGAAAAAGCAAGCTCTGCTCCTTTAGATTTAGAAAGTATTAAAGGAATGAAATTCTTTGATCCGCATGTGCATATGACGTCACGGACCACCGATGACTACCAGGCCATGTACGATGCAGGTATTGTTGCACTCATAGAGCCTGCCTTCTGGCTTGGGCAGCCGAGAACCGGTATCGATAGTTTCCGTGATTATTACAGCAGTCTTATAGGGTGGGAAAGATTTCGCTCATCTCAATTTGGCATTAAGCATTATTGCACTATCGGACTCAATTCCCGTGAAGCAAATAATGAAAAGCTTGCCGAACAGGTTATGGAGATTCTGCCTTTATTTATTATGAAAGAAGGTGTTGTAGGAATTGGTGAAATTGGTTTTGATGACCAAACTCCTGCAGAAGAAAAATATTATCGACTGCAACTTGAATTAGCGAAAGAGACTGCGTTACCCGTACAAATTCATACTCCACACCGAGATAAGAAAAGGGGCACACGAAGAAGTATGGACATTGCAATAGAGCATGGTCTTAGCCCTGATACTGTCATTGTAGATCACAATAATGAGGAAACCGTAAAAGAAGTGCTGGATAGAGGTTTTTGGGCTGCATTTACCATATATCCGTTTACAAAAATGGGAAATGAGCGCATGGTGGAAATTGTAAAAGAATATGGAACGGAACGTATTATGGTAAATTCTGCAGCCGATTGGGGAATAAGCGATCCTTTGGCTGTACCTAAAACTGCAGTTTTAATGAAGGCCCGTGGCATTAGTGTAAAAGATATCGAAATGGTAACTTACAGAAATGCCATTACTGCATTTGGCAAGAGTGGCCAGATAAATGAAACAGATTTTGTTGCAGCGAAAAATATAGACCAATCTGAGAAATTTGAAGGTAACACAGTATTGCGCGGAGGACAGCAACCAAGAATCGATAAATCATCCATCATCATCAGTTAGTTAAGCAAATCTTGAAAAAAACAACAGGTTACCTACGTTTAATGAGGCCTGCAAATATTGTCACCTCAGTGGCTGATGTTTTAGCTGGTATTGCAATTTCCGGTTATTTAGGCAATCAATCTTTTCAAATACAAAATCTGCTGCCAATATTGCTACTGTGTTTTTCAACCATAGGTCTCTACGGTGGGGGCGTTGTTTTTAATGATGTTTTTGATGCCGCTCTTGATAGAATAGAACGACCAGAGCGTCCAATTCCCGTAGGGTTAATTACAATCAGGGAAGCAGCTACCCTGGGGGTGCTCATGTTAGTGGCAGGAATAATAGCAGCGGGCTTTACTTCTATTACTTCAGCAATACTTGCTTTTTTAGTTGCTGTATCAGCTATTGTGTATGACAAGTGGGGCAAACATTATTCTTTCGCAGGTCCTGTAAACATGGGTTTGTGTCGTGGTTTCAATCTTTTACTAGGCATTAGCATTATCCCATCAGCAGTTATTGATTGGTGGTATCTTGCTTTAGTCCCTGTAATTTATATTGCATCAATAACAATGATTAGCAGAGGCGAGGTACATGGCGGCAGTCGCACTACTTTATATACAGCATCTTTTTTATATGCAATTGTTATAAGCCTTATTCTCTATTTTGCATTTGCAAAAGGAGGAATATGGCTTGCTCTTATTTTTCTGCTGCCTTTTACGTGGATGATTTTTAGACCCTTACTTAAAGCGATTAAGGAACCGGTTGGAAAAAACATTGGCAAAGCTGTAAAAGCGGGTGTTTTGGCGCTTATACTTATGAATGCAGCGTGGGCGGCAGCTTTCGGCGCGTTATACCTGGCCCTGGTAATTATACTTTTATTACCCTTATCGTTAAAACTGGCTAAACTTTTCGCAGTTACCTAATGTTTTCAACTGATTTTAAAAATCGAATAATATAACCGGCTCCATGTAACTTTGTGAAGCCATCTAAAATTTAAAGACAAACAGTCAAGCTTGCTATCGTTCAATTATGGGTTATTTACAACAATCTTTTGATATAAAATTTGAATACAAAGTTCACTTCACCAGCGGGCTTTTTGATACTTCAAATACACTTTTAAAGAATTTCTTTATTGATCACAAAATAAAGGGTATCGAACAAAAAATTCTTTTTGTAGTCGATGAAGGCGTCCTTCATGCTCATCCTGATCTTTTAAACCAGATAAAAGATTATTTCGGCGCCTTCAAAGCTATTCATCCTGCAAGCGAAGTGATCGTAATCCCCGGAGGGGAAGCTGCTAAAAACGATGTAAATTTTCTCTTACGCATTGTCGATGCTGTGAACCAGTATGGAATAGATCGTCATTCTTATCTTGCTGCCATCGGTGGCGGTTCTTTGCTTGACCTTGCCGGATTTGCTGCATCCATTTCTCACAGAGGCATAAAACATATTCGAATTCCCACTACGGTTTTATCACAAAACGACTCTGGCGTAGGCGTAAAGAATGGAATAAATTATAAGGGGAAAAAGAATTTCCTTGGCTCATTTTCACCTCCTGTTGCTGTTTTCAATGACGACCGGTTTTTAACTACCCTTACTGATCGTGACTGGCGGTCAGGCATATCTGAAGCTATTAAGGTAGCTTTAATTAAGGATGCTGATTTTTTTGTGTGGCTAGAAGAGCATGCACTCCAGCTAAGCAACCGTGATTTAGATACAATGAAATATCTTATTCACCGCTGCGCAGATCTTCATCTTGAACATATTCGAAGTGGCGATCCTTTCGAAACAGGCTCTTCGCGTCCGCTCGATTTTGGACATTGGAGTGCGCACAAACTCGAACAGCTTACCAACTTTAAAGTTTTGCATGGAGAAGCAGTAGCTATGGGTATAGCGTTAGATAGTGTGTATTCCGGGTTAAAAGGAAATCTGACTGATAATGAAGTAAATCGAATAATTTCTTTACTGCAAAATATTGGTTTTGAGATTACGCATCCGTTGATGGAAGTGAATGAAGAACACAGCCCTATCTTACTTGGATTGCAGGAATTCCGTGAGCACCTCGGCGGCCGTTTAACCATTACCCTGCTTACTTCTATCGGTAAAGGCAAGGAGGTACACGAGATAGACTGGAAACTTGTGAAAGTAGCGGCAGATAGATTAAAACATTTTCAGCCTGTTCTATAGATAAATAAAATAATACTGCCTACATTTATTTCTTAGCTTCAGGGCATTCGCTCTATGAGTACCATTGAACTGATAATGAAGTTATTGGTGTTGCATTATTTTCATCATGATAGCAAAACCAATTTCATCTTTCAGTAAGATTCCCCTAAAATTTAAACAACTTATTTCATAAGCAGAAAAATATGGAAACCTCTAAAAGTCATTTGACCTATTGCACCAACATTCATGCAGGTGAAAACTGGCCGCAACATTTTGCAGCCATACAACAAAATTTTCCTGCCATTAAACAAGAGGTGTTACCAAATGCACCTATGGGCATTGGACTGCGATTGTCAAATATTGCTTCACTTGAATTAGTGAAAAAAGAAGAATTGAAAGTTTTTAAGCAATGGCTGAAAGTAAATAATGCTTATGTTTTTACCATAAATGGATTTCCTTACGGCGGATTTCATCATACACGTGTTAAAGACCAGGTACACGTGCCCGATTGGACAACACGCGAGCGGGTAGACTACACCCTCCGCTTATTTAATATTCTTGCAGAATTACTTCCCGACAATATGGATGGTGGTGTTTCCACATCACCTCTTAGTTATAGGTATTGGTTTGATAACGCTGCAGAACTTGCTGCGGCAAGGCATACCGCAACACAAAATATTCTTGAAATAACCGAGCACTTAATTAACATCTATAAAGCAACGGGTAAAATACTCCATCTTGATATTGAACCAGAACCAGATGGAATAATGGAAACAGGTGTTGAATTTATTGATTGGTTTCAAAAAGATTTACTGGTTGCAGGAACTAAGCGGATTGCCACAACATTTTCTGTGTCAGAGGATGAAGCAGAAAAGATGATAAAAACGCATGTTTGTTTATGTTATGATATCTGCCATTTTGCAATAGGCTACGAACCACATGCGGAAATAATAAAACAATTGGATCAACTCGGAATCAAAGTAGGTAAAATTCAAATAAGCGCTGCGTTAAAAGCGGTTTTAACAGATGACACCTCTTATCGCCTGAAAGTTAAATCTGCTTTTATAAAATTTAATGAACCGACCTACCTTCACCAGGTGGTGGCATGTAAAAAAGACTCATCATATTTGCGATACCGCGATCTTCCTGAAGCTTTGGAGGACGTGGAGAACCCCTCTGTAAAAGAATGGAGAGCGCATTTTCATGTACCGGTTTTTGAAAAAGATTTTGGATTATTACAATCAACACAAGGCGACATTTGTGAAGTGCTTAAAATTCAGAAAAAGCAAATGATAACGAGCCATCTGGAAGTGGAAACTTACACCTGGGAAGTGCTTCCCGAAGCACTAAAATTGCCAATGCAAAAATCTATCAGTCGCGAATTGCAATGGGTAGCGAACCAGTTATCTTAATAATAATTTTTGTAAAAAAATGAATAAAACAGTTGTTATTGATATTGTTGGTCTTTCTACTTCTCTTATAGGAGAACATACTCCATTTCTTAAACAATACATTTCGCGTCGCAACCTTGCTACTATTCAACCGGTTTTGCCTGCAGTCACTACTGCAGTTCAATCAACATACGTAACGGGAAAATGGCCTTCTGATCATGGCATTGTGGGCAACGGATGGTACGACAGGGAAGATTGTGAAATTAAGTTCTGGAAACAGTCTAACAAATTGGTGAAGGCAGAAAAAATATGGGACAAAGCTAAAAAAGAAGACCCGAATTTTACCTGCTCTACCATGTTTTGGTGGTACAACATGTATTCGACTGCGGATTATTCCGTTACTCCACGTCCGAATTACCTGGCTGATGGACGTAAAATGCCTGACTGCTATTCTGAACCTGCGGAATTGAGAGATGAACTACAAAATAAGTTGGGACAGTTTCCTTTGTTCCAGTTCTGGGGACCGGGTGCCAACATTAAGTCGACTGATTGGATTGCTGAAGCATCTATGTTTACAGATGACAAATACAATCCCACGCTTACGCTTATTTATCTTCCACATCTTGATTATTGTCTGCAAAAATTTGGTCCTGATTTTTCAAAAATATCTAAAGAATTACTCGAGATCGATAAGGAGGTAGAAAAGCTTGTTCGATTTTACGAAAAAAAACAGGCAAAAATCATTTTACTTTCAGAATATGGAATAGCTCCCGTAAACAATCCGATTCATCTAAACAGGGTATTGCGCGAAAATGGATTACTACAAATACGCATCGAAAGAGGATTAGAGCTGTTGGATGCCGGAGCATCAAAAGCTTTTGCAGTTGTAGATCACCAGGTTGCGCACATTTATATAAATGATCCTTCTGTAACTGAGAAAGTCAGAACACTGCTTGAAAAAGTCCCGGGAATCGAATTAATTCTTGACAAAGAGGCTCAAGCGGCTTATCATATAAATAATGAGAGATCAGGTGAATTTGTAGTAATGGCTGATCAAAAAAGCTGGTTCACTTATTATTTCTGGTTAGATGATTCCAAAGCTCCGGACTATGCGAGAGTTGTTGACATTCATAAAAAACCAGGGTATGATCCTGTCGAAATGTTTATGACATCAAAAGCACGTGCTGGATATAAGTTATTGCGAAAAAAAGCAGGCTTTCGTTATGTTATGGATGTGATCCCTTTAGATGCAACTCTTATAAAAGGTTCTCACGGCAGCATACATGTGCCTTCCCAGTTTCATCCTATACTGGTAACAGACGAGAGGGCAAATGATAACAATACTATTGAGCCTACTGATGTTTACAATGTTATATGGAAACATTTGAAGAAATAGAGTGCAATAAAAAACTCAACCTTTATAAAATTAAAAGGTTGAGTTTTAATGAATAAAAGCCAGGTATTAAAATTTAAAAGCTGCTCCTACATTTATTGAATAATCAGCAAACGCTGCATCACCTCTAACAAATTTACCGCTCTTAGCACTATTCTCTTTATCAGTTACACTTTGCAAACGATTACGAACTATTGCCACAGGTACTGACGCAAAGAAATTGACATTTTTAAATCCATAGTTAACAGATGGCTCAATTGACCAAATATAACCGGGACGGCGAAAATCTCCACTTCCGCCAATAAGATCATGAACAGGAATACCCTCAATACGGGCACCTGCTGCTACTGATAAACCTTTTATGTGGTTGAACATGTAATTAAATCCGCCGCGTGCCATGTATTGGTCGGGCACACTCATAATAGCTTCATTTGCAAGAGCCGGACTTAATGTTTCCCTGTAAGTTCTTACCCCATTTTGCTCTCTTGGATTCGCGAGGTAGTAAAAGTTACCATAAACACTAAAATTGTGAGTGAAATTGTAGAAAGTGTTTGCTTCTACGGTAAGCCCTGTACCACCATCACCTAATTGTATGGACTGATCTACCGTACGCAATTCTTTTGTTCCGTTCGGGCCTACATTGTACCAGTAATCCTGATAATTATAATCACCTGTTGGCAATTTAATGCCCAGCCCTAATTGAATGTTTCCTTTCACGTATTTGGCCGGGTCAAGCAACCAACGGTAAACTGCTACCCTCACGTCTCCCAAACCAAAAGAATGGGTAGAGTGTCTTTCCTTTTTTATGTACGCGCCATTTACCAGGCCATGCTCATATAAAGAGGAACGCGCATTTGATATTACAGGAGCATCTACTGTCATAGACCACCGATCATTAAAAATACGTGTGAGGGCAAGGTCAGTAATAAATGTATGATTTATAACCTCTGTACCTTGTATTAGCCTGTCCTTATTTTCTTCAGTTCCTGAAAAATGCCTGAAGGACTTGTAATACCTTTCGCTTGTACTAAATTGCCATCCCGCTTTATTTGTACTTTGGGGGTGGGCTAACATGCAGGTTGCACCGCTTCCTTTTATTGCGACACAGCCCTGCGCATTAATGGTATTATTTGTAGCAATAATTATAATTAGTGTAGCAATAACAATTGATAAAATATTCTTCATAATAAGTTGTTTTTTTATTTTTTACCGATGGTTTTGGGGAAAGGATGAACTTAATAGGTTGCAATAACCCTATGAGCTCGGTTTGGTTTTAGTTTATTTTTTAGTTCTTCATATGTAAACGTTGTAAAACAAAAGTGCCTACTTTAATACCTTCATCGCGGCCTACATCGCAGGAATGTTTGAAATGAATACCGCCATATACCCTGGAAATAGCCGCCTCTTTAGCAGCTTCCCTGACAGATGTAAAGGAACGGTTAGGAACGCCAAATTCCAGTTCTGAAGAATCTGTATAGTGCACATTATCACCAAAGTAATGGGTCATTACTTCTGCTGCCGCTGCTGATATAACGGCATGACCGCTCGAATACTCTGGAAACGGTGGTGTTTGAATGTAAGGTTGCCATTCTGGATTTACATATTTGTTTATTACTGTTTCGGGTCTTATATAATTGCTCCTGAATTTTTCATCCCAACAACTGATAAACGCTTCAAAGAGTGCGATAGATGTTTGAGTATAGGCAGAAACGGTAGTATTGAAATCAGCTTTCTTATTAGCCGCAATAATGCCTACAATATTCATCCAGTGGCCTGCGGGTGAAAACTTTTTAGTAGCGTACATTACGTGTCCGTTCACATTCAGCTTAAATGAATTGTCATCCCAGAAATCAGCGATATGTTTTTGCTCTGGAGTTAAACTGTCCACGCAATTTTTGACCAGCATCATTGCACTATAAAATGCACTTGACTTATTTGTAGGTTCATACTTTGGTGGACGAACTGGCTTGAACTGCGAACAGGAATCCATCACCAGCGTTCTTATTTCCATCCAGTGCGGCTCTACTGCCTGGGCATACATAGGCGGGGTGGGAACCCATCTGCCTTCCTCATTGGTTACAGAAAACTTGCTGGCGCTTCGTATTTTTGCATAATTATCATTTTTGCTCCAGCTCATTATACTGTCAGCTACCAGGTTTGCATATTTCACACTGCCATCAAATACGTCAGTAGGCATACCTGCATCTTTTACCTGGTCTTTTAATGCATCAACATAAGTATCCATACTGCCCTCAGGAAAGGTAACTGCATTGCCAACCTTACAAAAGGCAATTAATGCAGCAAAAGGAAAGTCTATTTTATCTTTCTTATCAGGCTTTGGTATCGGATTCAACTCATGAATTTGCCCTGCGAGCGATGTATAATTCTTATCTCCCGCAGCAATCACTTCGTAAGCGGCAATGTTTGCATAAGCATAGTTACGGGCAGCAATCATAGGTGGAAAATTATTTTCCAACACTATGTCATTCAGCTTCTTTACCGTTTTACTATACAACAACGGGTCATGTGTTACTTTTACATAATCACCTTTTTTACACCCATACAACAGCACTGTTATTACAAAAGCAACAATCAATTTATTCATAGTACATTAATGAAAAAAGTTCTCATTTTAATGAAATCATTTTTTGTAATCATGTGGAAATTTTCACAGCAACAGCGATGGCTCCAACTATAATTTTTGTCAAGCTTTTTAATTCAAATCTCTTGATAAGCGCTAATAATGCATTGAAGCAGTTGTTGAAAAAGTTGTTTAAACCAACATTTACTTTGTTGTTGCAGAAATGGATTCTACAGTACAAGAGTGCGACGCAAGACAAGATTAATAGCGGCACTAAAGCCCGGTACAAAAGATTACTTTAAAGCGCAATTGCCATAAAAAATCCCCCAATGAGAGATTAAATTATCTCAGGTGGTTGTTCTGGTAACCGGGAATGAGAAGAAGGTAGAAAGTTAGATTGTGAAGGAACCGTGTAAGTATGTTGAATACGCCGGGTGGCATATACATATTCATAAGTATTTATGTTATACTCTGTTTGAAGATTTTTAAATACACCGGCCTTTGTGTTGCCTGATTTCTTTGATTGGTTGTTTTGAACCAAATCATTCGCATATTTAAAAAATTCGTCTTTTGCAGACTCAATTCTCATTTTATCATGGTCTGGCAAACACAACAAAATTAGATTACCATTAGAGATTTTACGTTTAACGTATTTTAATATTTTTCCGTTAACGGTTATTTCACCGTCTACACGTTCAAAACTTTGTTGATTATTAACATACGGCAGAGAGAGCGGAACTTTGATTGTAACCAAATCGGCATCATTATAATCCTGTTTGTCAAGCGAGGCTTCAAGTCTTATATCTGATTGCTGCTGCTCATAATTAAACAGTATTCTGTATCCAAAAAGGTTAAACAGGAATAATACAGTTAGTAATATGGCAGATAGCTTTTTCACAAATCGAGGTGGAAAATAGTACTAAATTTATTTACAGCAAAAATTAAAATATGAAAAAATGCATTTAATTGTTCTTACAGACAATTTTCTTGTTTAAATCGCTGCTTATCGGTTTTTTGAAACTTTTGATAATTTGTAAAAAGCTTTGCCTATTATTTCAAATCATTCATCTTTTGCTTCAAATAATTCACAAACACGGTACTATCCAATTTTTTACCAGTTACCTTACTGCACAATTCGTCACTAGTGTAGTATCTGCCGTGCGCATGCACATTCTTTCTAAGCCAATTAAGTAACAAAGCTGTATTGCCTTCATTAACAATATGACTCTCCAAACCTGGAATATCAGCTTTTGCCTGCTCCCAGAATTGCGCCGCATAAAAACTTCCGAGGCTGTAGGTGGCAAAGTATCCAAAACTTCCATGGCTCCAGTGTACATCCTGCAGGCAACCTTGTTTGTCATCGGTAACCTCTACTCCTAATAAAGATTTATACTGGTCATTCCAGTATAAGGGAATTTCTTTCACCTGCAAAGAACCTTCTATCAAATGCTTTTCAAGCTCGTAACGTACCATAACATGAAAATGATAGGTAAGTTCATCTGCTTCAGTTCTTATCAACGAGGGTTGCACCTTATTAACTGCCCTTAGAAATTGCTCTTTTGAAATATTATTAAACTGATCAGGAAAATATTGCTGCAGCTTGGGATAATAATATTGCCAAAAAGCCCCTCCCCTTCCTACACAGTTTTCCCACAATCGAGACTGAGATTCATGTATGCCTAAAGAAGCATATTCACCTAATGGCAAGCCGTATTCCTCTGCGGGTAACCCTTGCTCATACAACGCATGACCTACTTCGTGTATGGTGCTCCAGGTCATGTTAGCGAAATCATTTTCATCTATTCGTGTAGTAATTCTTACATCGTGGCTACTAAAGTTGGTGGTAAAAGGATGTTCCGATATATCTTGCCGGCCTGCGGCAAAGTCAAAACCAAGTTGCTTCGCGAGGTATGTACCCCACTCCCATTGTTGCTGCGTGGGAAAATGCTGGCGAAGAAAGTAATCTTCTGCGACCAATTTTTCGGTTACCTCATATAAAAGGTCAAGTAACGGATTTTTTATATCTGAGAAAACCTTGTCTAACATTTGCACCGTAGCTCCTTTTTCATACTCGTTCATTAGCGCATTGTACGGATGACCTTCATACCCCAGCAATTCGGCTTCCTGTCTTTTTAAATCGACTAATATAGTAAGCGAAGGCTCAAATATTGAAAAATTGTTTTGTTTTCGTGCCTCTATCCATGCGTGAAACGCTGCGGATACTGCCTCACTCATTTTTCTTACAAATGCAGGTGATAGCTTTTTCAGTCGGTTATAATCTTCTAGTGTAAGCTCTGCATTTCGTCTTTGTCTTTCCGTCAATTCCCGGGAGAGCAACTCCTTTAAAAGATTGCCAATATTTTCACCAGTAAACATTTGGTGTGCCATTTCACTTAAAGTAGCTATTTGCCTTCCCCGAAAACCTGCTCCTTTTGGGGGCAAATACGTTTCCTGGTCCCACTGCAATACTGCTGCCGAATATTTTACATCTGCAATTTTCTGCAACTCATCCCTGTATTGACTGTACAACGCATCAGAAGAATATGTCCTCATATATTTATTTTACCGCTTCGTAAAGAAGTAAAGATACTTACAAGTTTGGCGGAGAAAGGTTTGTAACCTCCAAAAGCTATCTGTAAAGCATTATAAATAGCAATACTGCAAAAAACACTTTTTTTAAAGAAAAAGAGACCTATATTTGCACCCCGAAATGGCGAGGTAGCTCAGCTGGTTAGAGCATCGGATTCATAACCCGAAGGTCGGCAGTTCAAGTCTGCTCCTCGCTACTTGTTGAGGCCCTGGTTTTTATACCGGGGTTTTTTTATTGAAGTGCAATATGGATAAGGGTTTTAACAAAGTATGTGTAATGAAAAATACCACTGAAATTATCGTCCGTTAAAAATTATTTTCTCCTAATATACATAAAAAGTCTCGTTAAGTGACGCATATAGTGGCGCACTTTTTTGTAAAGCCTACGCTAGTAAGTGTAAAACTTAAATCTTTTTTCTTATTTACTATTTAACATCACAAATGATGAGGCAAGTGAAATGCTTTAAAACAGGAGGGTGTAAGTCTAGATTTTATTCAGGAAGCTTTAGGTCATGGTAGTCCTGCTGTGACAGAGCACTATTTAAATGCATTCGAAGATCCGGTTTCATACAAGCATATCGATAAACTAAACCAATATTTTAAGGGGTCAAATTAACTCCTAGTGTTTCCCTCACCACAATTCTTTTTTTTACTTTTTGAGATATTAATATTTGTAGTGTTTGAATTTTTTTTTGTCCTTTTTTTTAATTTTTGCAAAGTTTCTTTTACTTTTGTGTTGTATTAATAAGAGCAAATTCTTGTTATTTATTCATATCAGAGAGCTTTCTAAAGCACTCTTAGGACCCCAAATATATTTCGTTTTAGAACTGTTGATAGCGTTCATTACTTAGCTATTACATGCATCACGTAGTGCAAGTAGGAATTCAACTTTCTGAAGCAACTAGATTACCTCTATTGTATAAATTTAATTGTAAGATTAGCAGAAGTAATCTATAGTAATCTTTTGCTTTTTTTAATGATCATGCGTTAACGTATCGACATTACAGTATTATGGCTGTTTACAATCAATGGATTTGTGTGTAGATAGTAATTTAATTGCAAATAGTACACTGATTATTTAACTAAAAAGTTATAAAATGTTATACAGCGAACAAATATTTTCAACTATTACTTCAGATAACACCTTCTACAGTTATAGGAAAATTGAGCAGTTTCTGAACAAGGCGTCGAACAGTCAAAGAGCATGGTTCTTTGCAGGGCAGGAAGCCGGCCTTTTTGAAAAGGACGACTATTCGAAAAAGCACGAATATTTAATTTGTGAAGATGCCAAGCATATGTTTCATTGTATAAGAAACGGCGTTGTTACTCCAGGGGACGATGAGAGCGTAAATGACGCTCCACTTAGTATTGACGAGGTAGTGGTAACGCCTGAAAACTTTTACAAAATCTGCTGCATAATTCTGAGTGAAGTAGCACGGCAGGATCGTGAAAAGTACATGTTATACTTCGAGGAATAAGTAAAGCGTTTAAGAGAAACAAATAATAAACTAGTCATATTTAAAAACCAAATAAAGTCATGTAAAAAAAACAGTCATATTTATTGTAAGCAAAGTCATAAGGTGAGATTTATGGGCTTAGCAGTGTACATCAACTACTGAAATAGAATTAATTAACGGGCAGCTTGTATGGAATTTACCGCAGGGTGCTTAAAAACAGTTAGTATGGTGGTGATAACAAAACAAACACGCCCGGCCAATGGTTGGCGAATTAAAGAATGCATGCGGATTTTGAGAAATAAATATGAAATTAAGTTCGGCCGTAGACAAATCTTAAGGCTGCTACGCCTAACCGACGTTATTGATGAAGATAATAATGTTTTAGGGGGTTATAGGAGTTTGATGTTATTTCAACATCAAGCTATTTACGTAGCCAAGGAGTCGCTAAGAGTGGTTGCAGGTTATAGAGAGTTATTTTTAACTAAAAGAGGAATTGTGTTCGTTGGCAGATTGTTACAAATGCTTCCAAATGTTCCTTTGACACAAGAATTTTGCGACTTTCTTAAAAAGTATAGGTTATTAGCGGTAAGAAAGGAGGTAAAAGATCAATAAGGAAAGTACAAATAATTTATTGGAGGTTGGAATTGATTGTGAAAAAGATGGATCACAATCAGATGTAGAAAAAAAGAAGTTCTTTGAAATTGACGACGAAGTTGCAACGGATGCAAAAACTGGAAAGGTAGATAGTGAAGCAATTATTAAGGAAAAGCCAAGTTATGTTTTTTGTGCGTCAGAGCTAATAGCAAAACAGGTAAGTGAAATGCCGACATTATTAAAGCCATTTCTGCCTCAGGTAGGAATTGCAGTTATGGCGGGCTCAAGTGATACAGGCAAATCAGCGTGGTTGAGACAACTAGCAACTGCGATAGTTTTAAATCAGGCAGAATTTATAAGTTTTAAACTTACTGCTACACATCATTCAGCAATTTATGTATCCACCGAAGATGATGAAAATTCGATTGCATATTTACTAAAGAAACAAAATGGTGAACAGCTAACACCGGAGAAATTTAAGGGCTTGCGTTTTATATTCGAGACTGATAACCTTTTAAAAAGGTTAAATTTAGAGTTATCGAGAATGCCAGCGGATATTGTAATAGTTGATACCCTCACTGATGTATTTGGTTCGAATGATTTTAATAATGCATTAGTAGTGCGTAGTTTTTTACAACAGTACCAAAAGTTAGCATTAAAACATCAGTGTTTGGTTGTTTTCAACCACCATCTTGCAAAAGCCAAAGAATATTCTGTGCCAAGTAAAAACGCAGTATTGGGTTCGATGGCTATTGAAAGCAAGGCACGAATACTGCTGGAGTTAAGAAAAGACCGGTTTGATAATAACCTAAGGCATCTTATAGCATTAAAAGGTAACTACCTGCCTGCTAAAGACAAGCAAGCTTCGACTGTTTTGCAATTTAACGAACAAATGGTATTTACTAATACAGGTAAAACTGTAGTAATTGAAGAGTTAGCCGGGAGCAGAAATTGTAATGAAACAGGAGAACTTAAAGCAAAAGCGGCTGAACTAAAAAAGAAGGGTGAAAGCGTGAGAGATATAGCAAAAATGCTAGAGAAAGAATTTAATGTTCCGGTAGGTAAAAGTACAGTGGGAGAATGGGTTAAAGGTGTAGCCTCGGAAGAACCTGCTAAACCAGGAGTAGATTAAATTTAGGAGTTATTAAAACTTCCATTGGTTTCTTACCAAGAACATACTGTCCGCGTGCATATACTAAGTGAAATGGACGGACGGACAACAGGAGGGGGAAAGGTTATCATGTTCCCCCTCATTTTTTAAACTTTTATAAAATACTTATTATATGAATTTAAATGAAAATTCAGATGAAATTGACGAAACAAACAAAGATTTTAATCCAACCACAGTCTTAACTTTTTATAATGTAATGGATTTACTAGTAAATGAATATGAGATTGAACCAGTATGCGCTCCCTTTTTCTGGGATTTTTTAGGCATCTTATTTCACATTGACCCCTCGCTAGAACCTATTATTTTTAAAGAGGGTGATATGGCAAGTACATTTGAAACGAAAGAACTTCTGGGTGAAGATAATATTTATTTAACAGGAGAAGTACCGGTTTTTACTGAGAATATGGTGCGAGCACTTGCTATCGAAATTAAAAAACATGATTTGCTGTATAAGGAATTCTGTCGACACGGTTTTATTTCATTCTTGGATGGAAGCTATAGAGTAGGAGGAGCTTTTGGGAAAGATTATAAAGAAAACTAGATTATCATGCAACCAACTGTTAAATATAAATAAAGGCAACAATTGGTTCATTTATTTCTTATTTCCCTTAACGGCCATGACAATAGCGAAGGTGTCCGTCCACAATACTCCTAGGGATAGCTGGACGGACATTTTTAAAACAATTATCTCATACCTCACTGATTATATACTAATAGCTATTTTTTGCAATAGTGTAGGTTATACTAGTTTGTCCTATATACTTAAGTATATCTTCCTCGTTCTTCTTCCTGATAAAATTTCGATGGGTGAAAAATTGAAAGCGTTGTTATAAACCTAGCTTCATGGTTATACCGCATCGATCATAAGATTAAATTTTTATATAATGGCATTATCAAATATAGAGTGGACACAGATGACTTGGAATCCAACAACCGGATGTACCAAAGTTTCTGCAGGTTGTAAATACTGTTATGCAGAAGGACTTTCCTTACGACTGCAAACAGATAAAGTAAATAAATATCGTAATGGTTTTAAGGTTACACTACATGAATATGAATTAGCAACTCCTTATAAGTGGAAAACACCTCAGCTTGTTTTTGTAAATTCTATGAGCGATTTATTTCATCCGGATATTCCTACTGATTTTATCGAACGAGTTTTTAACGTAATGAATGAAACACCACAACACACCTACCAAATACTGACGAAAAGAGATGAAAGACTGCTACAAGTATGTGCAGAATTAAACTGGACTCAGAATATATGGATGGGAGTTTCTGTGGAGGATGAAAGAGTAATTTCCAGAATTGATTCATTAAGAAAAACAAATGCAGCAGTAAAATTCCTATCCTGTGAACCACTAATAGGGCCATTGCCAAATCTAAACTTGGAAAATATTGATTGGGTAATTGTAGGTGGAGAGAGTGGACTTACACCGAGACCTATGCAGAAAGAATGGGTTTTGGATATTTTCCGGAAATGCCGAGCATCAAGCATTCCCTTTTTCTTCAAACAATGGGGTGGCAAAGATAAAAAGGCAGCTGGTAGGTTACTTAATGGTAGGACTTACGACGAGATGCCTGAAATAAGTTGATTAAGTGCTTCTAAAGATCAAACGGGTGGTTGTATTCCTCTATTTTTTGCAAAAGTAAACTCAGTAAACATATTTATAGAGGAGTATAGCCATTTGTTTAATGAGACACGAATTGTAAATTTTAAAACAATATGTTATGACAGATATAAATATACCGCTAACTGATAAAGTATTAGCAAAAGCAAAAGAACTTAAGATTACTCCAAAATTATTATATATAATGATTGGTGGTGCAGCAGAAACATTTTTAAATAAATGGAATTGGGAGGAGCAGGAAGATAAAATTTTAAAATGTTATTTCAAATCTTTAAAGCAAGATTTGTGGAATACAGCACAGGAGCAACTGAAGCACAAAAGGGAATCAATGAGAGAGGCAGGGATTGTGGCACATTCAAAGTTTAATATGGAGGAATTATACATGTATAAAAATGTAACAGAAAAAGACATATCTCGATTTGCGGAAGGAATAGAAGTTACTTATGTGGTTATTGGAGCTATAGAGTACATGAATAAAGAAATAAAAAAAATGAAAGCCAAATACCGAATTAACAATTTAGTTAAGTTAGCTCAATACTTATGTCCAGATGAAGTTAAGCAAATGGAAAAGCTTGCTGTTATCATGCACAATGATTTTAAATATAATTAAGTTATAACGGTTTTAAGATAGACTTCTTCTTGAGCTAACGTCCGTCCAGAATATTCTATAAGGATAAAATGGACGGACGTTTTTATTTTACATACAGTCGTAATCTAATAATCTTAAATTCCCCTACTTATTTTTTATTGCACTCCGTTGCTTTTGTTTACTTTTTCCAATTATTTTTACCCATATTGCCATAAAAAGTGCAGAATTTACTATGTTGGATAAGCTAACCTTACAATCTCCAGACCTTGTTTCTGAGAATATACAAAAGATTGCCACCCTTTTCCCTAACTGTGTTACAGAAACAGCCAATGGAAAAGCAATTGACTTTGACCAACTACGCCAAGAGTTGAATCCAGATATTGTTGAAAGCACTAAAGAACGTTACCGTTTGGAATGGCCGGGCAAGCGGGAAGCTATTGTAACAGCAAACTTACCTACTACTAAAACCTTACGGCCGATTAAAGAAGAAAGTGTTGACTTTGACAACACTCAGAACCTATACATTGAAGGAGACAATTTAGAAGTATTAAAACTGTTGCAGGAGAGCTATTTGGGCAAAATAAAAATGATTTATATAGACCCGCCCTACAACACCGGAAATGACTTTATATACAAGGATAATTTCGTGCAAGACAAAGCACAATTTGAATTTGATAGTGGATTAAAAGACGAATACAACCAGAGGCTTGTTCCTAATTCGGAATCGAATGGCAGATACCATAGCGATTGGCTTACGATGATATATCCTCGGCTCAAGTTAGCAAGGAATTTATTGAAGGATGATGGGGTTCTTTTTATAAGCATTGATGATAATGAAGTTCATAATCTTAAAAAGGTATGTGATGAAATCTATGGGGAAATAAATTTTGTGGCAGATATATGTGTGGTAAATAACTTGAAAGGAAGAAATGATAAGAGATATATTGCAACAGCGAATGAACGTTTGCTAATGTATGTGAAAACGGATTTTTATGAAGAAGTGGGTCTTAGGTTGCCTGATACCAGAATAAATGAATTTAATAACGAAGATAATATTGGTAAATACCGAGAGCTCGGTTTAAGGAAAAGAGGGGGTGCAGATACAAGGCAAGCTCGTCCGAACATGTTTTTTCCACTTTTTGTAAATCCAAAAACTGGCGAGGTTAGTGTTGAAAAATCGGATAGCTTTTCAAAAGAAGTTCTTCCAAGAAAATCTGATAATTCTGATGGGTGTTGGCGATGGGGAAAAGAGACGGCCAGACTAAAAATTAAAACACTAATTGGTAGAGCAGTAAGTGGTGGATCAAAATGGGATGTTTTCGAGAAAGATTATCTCGAAACAGATGGCGAGTTAAGGAAGATAAAACCAAAATCAGTTTTTTCCGGTACAAGCTATTCGACGGATCGAGCAACAAAAGAATATAGGAGTTTATTAAGTGAAGCAGAATTTAGCAGCCCAAAATCAGTTTCAATGCTATCGGATTTAATTGAATACGCTGTACCAAATATAAATAGTGAAATAATTTTGGACTTCTTTTCTGGTTCTGCTACTACTGCACACGCAACTCTTAAGTTAAACGCTGAGGATAATGGTGACAGAAGATTTATTATGGTTCAACTACCAGAAAGTGTTGACATGTCAAGTAACACTTATAAAGCAGGTTTTAAGAACATTTGTGAGATTGGTAAAGAACGTATTCGTCGTGCAGGCATCTCAATTTCGAATGAATTGAAAGAGGAAGTACAACGTTTAGGACAAGAAAAAGAAAAATTAATTGCTGAAATTGATGAGGAACGATCTGAAATTCTGCCAAGCATTGAAAAAATTGATGAATTAAATACAAGGATTGAAATTATTAGTACAAGCATTGATTTCAAAAATAATACTCTTTCTCATTTAGATACTGGTTTCCGGGTATTCCGGGAAGACAGTAGTAATATGCAGGATGTTTATTACAAACCACAGGATTACAACCAACAAAACCTTGACCTTTTTGCTAATAATATAAAACCTGATAGAACACCGCAGGACTTATTAGCTCAAATCATGTTAATTTGGGGTTTGCCTTTACATTACTGTATAGAAACTTTAAGCATCCAGGATAAAAAGGTATTTAAAATAGCAGAAAACAGCCTTTTTGCCTGCTTTAATGATGGCATTGATGAAGCATTCGCCAAAGAAATTGCTACCTACCATCCATTGCGTATTGTGTTTAATGATGCCAGTTTTAAAGACGATACGGCTAAAGAAAATGTAAAACAATTGCTAAAGCAATTGTCACCTTTAACAGAAATGAAAGTAATATAAAGGATGCAATTACAATTTAAAGAACAACAGTTTCAATTAGATGCCGTTAATGCAGTAGTAAACTGTTTTGTGGGACAGTTGCCTAAAGAAAACCACTATACGTTAGAATTAAGTACTGCTTTAATGCGTAAAACAAAGGAAGCTGCATTGGGCGTTAAAACCTTGGAATTTGATACTGAAATACAAACAGCGATTGGTTATAGAAATGCTGAAATAAAAATATCTGATGAACAATTGCTTATAAATGATCAGGTTCAAAAAGATAATGAAATCTCGGAGAGTAAACAATTAGAACGTACAAAAGGCGTTAATAAAGGGTATAACCTTACTATAGAAATGGAAACAGGTACAGGTAAAACATATACCTACATCCGAACTATGTACGAGTTACATAAAAAGTACGGCTGGAGCAAGTTTATTATTATTGTACCAAGCATTGCCATCCGTGAGGGTGTATATAAATCGTTTGAAATTACTCAAACTCATTTCCAGGAAATTTACAACCATAAGATAGTTCCCTTTATTTATAATTCTAGCCGTCCACAGGATATAGAAAACTTTGCGTCGGATAGCCGTATCAGTGTTATGATTATTAATACCCAGGCTTTTGCTTCAAGAGGTGCTGATGCAAGACGTATTTATTTTGAATTGGACCAGTTTGGAAGCAGAAGACCAATTGAAATAATTGCACAAACAAACCCTATCATCATTATTGATGAACCGCAAAGCGTAGATGGTGAAGCAACTCTAAAGAGTATGCAAGATTTCAACCCATTGCTCACACTTCGTTACTCTGCCACCCATAAAGTCGAGTATAATAAAATCTTTAGGTTAGATGCTTTGGATGCTTACAATAAAAAGTTAGTTAAGAAAATTCAGGTAAAAGGTATCAGTTTAAAAGGTACAACCGGCACAAATGGTTACCTATACCTGGAACAGATAATATTAAGTAAAACAAAACCACCGGTAGCATTAATTGAGTATGAAAAACGAAGTGTCAATAACGAACCTAAAAGAGTGAGAGAGAGGTTAGAGAAGGGTGCAAACATATTTCAGCTTAGTGGCAATATGCAGCAGTACCAGCAATACACTATTCAGGAGATAGATGGATACCATAATAAAATTGTCATCAATGGTCAGGATATTTTCGCGGGTGAGGTGGTTGGAGACTATTATGAAAAAGACTTCCGGAGGATACAAATCAGGGAAACAATTCTATCTCATCTTACAAAGGAGAAGCAGTTGTTTGATAAAGGCATAAAGGTTTTATCATTATTCTTTATTGATTCTGTTGACAAATACCGGGTGTACGATAAAGATGGTAATGAAGGAGTTGGTGAATATGCTAAAATATTTGAAGAAGAATATAACAAAGTGCGTAACGATTTCATGGATATGTTTCATCAGGAATACAACGACTTCTTGCAAGAAACCGACCTCGGAAAAGTCCACAAAGGTTACTTACCGACCAATTATGCAAAGTATTTAGTACGGGATGAAGCAGACAAAATTCACAACGGGTATTTCTCAATCGATAAGAGAAAAAAATTAATCGACCCTACAGTAAAACGTGGCAGTGATGATACAGATGATATATCAGCATACGACCTTATAATGAAAGACAAAGAACGCTTACTTAGTTTTTCTGAACCTACTCGTTTCATCTTCTCACACTCTGCATTAAAGGAAGGGTGGGATAATCCAAATGTCTTCCAGATTTGTGCATTAAAACATTCCGATGCTACAATTAGAAGGCGGCAGGAAGTAGGGCGAGGTATGCGTTTATGTGTTAATGAAGATGGTATTAGATTAGACTATGATACCATTGGCGAACAGGTACACGAAATAAATAAACTTACAGTTATTGCATCCGAAAGTTACGAGGCATTTGCAAAGGGCTTGCAAGATGAAATAGCAGCCGCACTGCAAAACCGACCTCAAAAAATAGAAGTAAAACTCTTCTTAGGCAAAGTATTGACGAATGAAAAAGGCGAACAATTACGTCTAAATGATGCACAGGCAAACCTTTTAAACAATACACTCTTATATGAAAGAATAGCTGATATTAATGGTAAAATAACAGATACGGGCAAAACGCTAATAGAACAAAACAAAGTGCCGCTACCAGCTAACTTAGAGCCGTTTAGGAGTGATATTAATAAGTTGCTAACCTCAATATACACCGGCGAGCCCTTTGGAATTGATAATGACAGAAATATCAAAACAATAGCAATTAACTCGAATTTTTACAAGAAAGAGTTTCAGGCACTTTGGGAGAAAATTAACATTAAATCTATATACGAAGTCCGGTTTGATACAGCGAAATTGATTGAGGATAGCAGAAACAGAATTAATGCGGATTTAAATATAGCTGATAGAAGCTACGAAGTGAAGGAAGGTGTATTAGAACAGACGACAAAAGAAAAGATTGAAAACAACGAAGCCATTACAGTAATAGACAGGACCAACAAAAAACTAAGCACTGATATTTATACTAATACTTTATACGATATAATTGGGGAAATAGTAGCTATTACTAATTTGAAAAGACAAACAATAGCAGACATATTAAAAAAAATTAGCCCTGTAAAATTCTTATTAATTAGAAAGAACCCGGAGGAATTTATTGCAAAAAGTAGTAAGCTAATCAATGAAGTAAAGGCAAGTCTGATTTACAACAACATCGTATACCACAAGGTAGAAGATACATTTGATGCAAAAACTGTTTTTACCAATACCAAAGAGGCGCTGCGTAACGCTGAGATGCTTAAAAAGCATATTTACGATTACATTATAACTGATAGTAAAATAGAAACAGCATTTGCCAAATCTTTAGACAATAGTACGGAAGTATCGGTTTACGCAAAATTGCCTAAGAACTTCTACATAACAACACCTGTTGCAAACTACAGTCCTGATTGGGTAATTGTATTTGATAAAGAAAAGGTAAGACACATCTATTTTGTTGCAGAAACGAAAGGCTCAGATTCGGACTTAGAGTTAAGAGAGATAGAAAAGTTGAAACTGCATTGCGCGGATGAACATTTTAAAGCAATCAGTAATACAGAGGTAGTATTTAAGAAAGTAAATAGCTACGAAAAGTTATTAGAAGTAGTACAATTAAAATAGTGATGAAGTTAATAGACAACATAAATACCAGGCTAAATGACGACTTAAAACTTGAAATAAAAAAAGGCTCAAAGTTATCTATAGCTGCATCTTCGTTTTCGATTTACGCTTATGAGGCTTTAAAAAAAGAACTTAGGCACACCGAAGAATTGCGTTTCATTTTCACGTCACCTACTTTTATAGAAGAAACATTTCAAAAGCAATCAAGAGAATTTTATATTCCTCATATTGTAAATGAAAGTCAATTATGCGGTGGTGAATTTGAGCTAAGGCTGAAGAATGAATTGAACCAGAGGGCAATTGCAAAAGAATGTAGCAAATGGATAAAAGATAAGGCAACATTCAAATCAAATAAACATTCAAACATTCCTTTAAATGGTGTTATAAACGTCGATAATGAGGCATCCGGGGCAGCTTATGCAAATATTACCGGTTTTACATCTTCTGATTTAGGATTAACACATAAGCCGGGTTTTCCAACTTTAATTCAGAAGGTTGAATTTCCGCAGAGTAAGGCATACATCGATTGGTTTAATCAAATATGGAAAAATGATGAAAACCTGCAAGATGTAACAACATTTGTGCAGGAATATTTTGAAAATGCCTATAAAGAAAATAGCCCGGAGTTTATTTATTTTATCACGCTCTACAACATATTCAACGACTTCTTAGATGATATTGCTTCTGATACCATACCTAACGACGAAATAGGGTTTAAAGAAACAGTAATCTGGAACCAATTATTTAATTTTCAGAAAGATGCTGTAATAGGCGCTATCAACAAGTTAGAAAAATACAATGGTTGCATAATTGCTGATAGTGTAGGCTTAGGTAAAACCTTTTCTGCTTTAGGTGTTATCAAGTATTATGAAAAGCGTAATAAAGACGTTTTAGTACTTTGTCCGAAGAAGTTAGAAGCCAACTGGAATACATATCGCCAGAATGATAAAAACAACATTTTAGCAAAGGATAAATTCAATTATGATGTCCTGTTTCATACAGACCTTTCACGGGACAGGGGTATGAGTAATGGCCGTAATCTGGAATTGGTAAATTGGGGTAATTATGGATTGATTGTAATAGATGAATCGCATAACTTCAGAAACAACAATGCAAATGCTGGCAGGGAAAACAGGTATCAAAGCCTTCTAAGAAAGATTGTACAGGAGGGAATTGAAACGAAAGTTTTAATGCTTTCAGCTACTCCTGTTAATAACAGGTTCAACGATTTGAAAAATCAGTTAGCACTTGCTTACGAAGGTTCTCCCCAGCAGATTGACAGTAAATTAAATACACAACAAGGAATTGATTTAATTTTTAAAAAAGCACAGCAGGCCTTCAATATCTGGACAAAATTGTCCAACGATGAAAGGACCACGGAAAAGCTGTTGGGTATGCTTGACTTTGATTTCTTTGAAATCTTAGACAGCCTTACCATTGCCCGTTCAAGAAAGCATATAACTACTTATTACGACACCAAAGACATTGGTAAGTTTCCTACAAGAAACAAACCTATTTCAATTCACTGTCGATTATCCGCCACTAAAATAAATTTTAAGGACATAGCGGAACGATTGGCGTTGCTGAATTTATCGGTGTATTCTCCCTTGAAATATATTCTACCAAGTAGAGTAGAATTATATAAACTGAAATATGATAAAAAAGTAAAGTCAGGTACAGGCACTTTCACGCAAACTGATAGGGAAAGAAGTTTGCAAATTTTAATGAAGATTAACCTGCTAAAGAGAATTGAAAGTTCAGTGGATTCATTCAGGTTGACTTTAGTAGACATTATAAACCAAATAAAACATACAATAGGTTCACTTAACAATGACGAAGAGGCTGTTTCAGGGGTTCATTTTGATGTTAATTCAGAAGAAATTGACTGGGAAGCAGATTGGGGTGATGAAGAAAACGTAATAGGTACTAAAGTAAAAGTTCGGGTAGAAGATTTAGATAAAGTAAGGTGGACGGAAGACCTGTCAGCAGACTTGTTAGAGTTAGAAACATTATACACCGCGGTATTCGATGTAAACGTCACAAAAGATATCAAACTGCAAAAGCTGAAAGAGGTAATCGCGGAAAAAATAAACAACCCATTAAATCCAGGCAACAAAAAAATTCTAATTTTCTCTGCTTTTGCCGATACTGTAAATTATCTCTATAACAGTCTAAAAGATGAATTGTCAAAAGACTTTGGTCTTAACACGGCATTAATTACCGGTTCAAGACGACTATCCTCAAATAAAAATATACCAACAGACTTAAACACATTACTTACCTGCTTCTCACCTCGTTCTAAAAGTAAGCAAGAGTTATTTCCTAACCTGCATGAAAGCATTGATATTTTGATAGCAACAGATTGTATCTCTGAAGGCCAGAATTTACAGGACTGCGATTTTCTTATAAATTACGATATACATTGGAACCCCGTCCGTATTATTCAGAGGTTTGGTAGAATTGATAGAATAGGCTCAATCAATTCAAGCATTACAATGGTCAACTTTTGGCCGGATGTTACATTGGACACTTATATCAACTTAAAGCAAAGAGTGGAAGATCGTATGCTTATCAGCAATATGGCGAGCACCGGAGATGACAACATTCTTAATACAGATGATAAAGATTTGGAGTATAGGAAGATTCAACTAAAGAAGTTGCAGGAAGAGGTTGTTGACCTGGAAGATTTGAGAGAAGGGGTAAGTATAACCGATTTAGGTTTAAATGATTTCAGAGTGGATTTATCGAACTTTTTCAAGAAGTATGGAACATTGAAGAACATTCCCGAAGGTTTGTACGCAGTAGCTAAAGCAAATACCGGCTTACAAAAAGGCGTCATTTTCGCTCTCAAGAACATCAATAATGAAGTCAATAGTGATAAGCAAAACAGGTTGCATCCTTTTTATTTAGTCCATATTAAAAGTGACGGTACAATTCTTCAAACTTATTTTGAATCTAAAAAAATATTAGATACGCTTCGCTTATTAACTAAAGGCATTACTGAACCTCTTACAGAGTTATGTGAAGAGTTTAATGCAGAAACGGATGATTTTAAAAAGATGGATTTTTATTCCGGATTATTAAAAAAAGCGATTAGTTCCATAGTAAAAACGGATGAAGATAAAGATGTCAAAAGTTTGTTCAGATCGGGCGGCACAACAGCACTAACCGGGAAAGTAAAAGGGTTTGAAGATTTTAAACTTATTTCATTCATTATAATAAAATGAATTATTTTAATCTGCCTGCATCAACTATTGTTAATCGCTTTGTACCAAAAAATGCTTTTGATGAATTTATAAATAGTAAGCAAAAGAAGAAGTTTGCGGACGTAATAGATAAAATCACCTGGTTAAATAAGTTATCAAAGGAAACAATCAATCTTACTGGTAATGAAACAAGTGAAGTTCAGATTTTTGAAGTAAGGTTAAAAGAAGCAGTTTATCCTAAAGACTTACTTGATATTATTGATAAAGCCATTCCGTACCAGATAGTATTTGTTTTATCATATAAGGAGGTAGCATTAATAAGTACCTCAAAAAAACATCATCATCCTTTAAACGAGGATAAAGCAGTTGTTGATTGGTCATTTTCTACCACCTGGTTTAATTCATCCGATAACAATTATCAATTCAATTTAAAGATCAGCATTGACTTTGTATATGCTGATTTCTGCTCACAGCTATCAAACTATGCAAGGGAACAGAAAGACCTCTCTGATCTTATTGAGTATGATAAAAAGATAAAGGAACTAAAAACACGGATTTCTGCGATGCAAAGTGCTATTAAGAATGAAAAACAGTTCAACAGAAAAGTAGAATTAAATTTACAATTAAACCAAGCAAGGAGGAAGTTAAGCGAGTTACTTAACTTAGATACGAACGACTTGACAGTACAGGGAAGCATATCATAAACCTATGATAATCTTTATCCATTGTTTAGGGATCTGATGCTCCAAACGTTGATTTAATTGCAAAATTTCCATCAGCTCTTTTGAGTAGTGTTCTTTAGTTGAAGACATTATGAGTTGCCTTTTGTTTCTAATTTTAGGAGAAGTAATATAATCGAAAATCTTTTGCAATTGCGTGTCATAATCTCGTTTTGCACAGGTAAAGATGTAGGTAGCCTTTTTTTCGACCACACTTTCCCAAATAATATTTATGAAATCGCCCTTATTAATGGCAAAAAGAAAAGAACTTTCCATCTGGACAATATTACCTTTTTCATTTAATATGACTTCAGGCACAGGAACGACTTTAAATTTATCATCATGGACGTCAATAAGTAAATCAAAGTATACTGATTTTTTATACAACTTATAAATGTTGCAAACCACTTGCTTTTTTAAATTCAGCTTAGAAAGTCTTATTGCTTGGCCAAGTGAGGCACTGTTACACTCAAAATAGATATAGCTTTCTATTGCTAAAATTTCAAGCATATTGTTTAATTGGTCAACATTTTGTACCCTTATTGGATTCTCATACTCGAAGTCAACAATGAGCGAATAAAGTTGCTTCCTGAAAAAATATTTTTTCAAGTAATTGTAAGACTCTTTGCATCCTTTAAAAAAAAACTTATTTGAAAAATATTTATCGCATATCTTAAATGATATTTTGTCATTATAAAAATGAACATTTTCCCAATTAATACTTAAGGTATATCTCTTATTTTTAAAATCTATGGGACTAATCGGTACATTCAATTTTAGATTTCTCATTGAAGGCTTTTTGCTTTTTTAAAGTGAGATAAACGGTAGGTTTTTCCTACAATCCTTCCTCTTTATGTAATAAAATCCTGCAAAAGTATTTATTATTGAAAAGCCTACAGCCCGAATTAGCTATTCTTAAATACTAATAGTTTTAGAAGTGAAAATATCATAAAGGGCTTTAATCAAAAAAGGTTACGGAACATAAAGCCGCAATTACAAGAAATACATCTGCTGTATTGTTATGAATTATTTTAAGAAAAGAACCAACTATTGTAAAGCAAATCAAAGCTATAAAACTTGTTATGATAATAACGCCAGTTTTCCTAGTTGATATTTCATAATACATATTACAGGTATTATTTTAATATGAAGCTAAGAAATTTCTCAAAAGAAGTTTTTATAGTTTTTAATTTTTTTTCCCTAAAAAGTTGAATAAGTTTTAAAGAAACGTTTATATCCCCTAAATCAACCCCCATACTTGCAACTATCACCACTACCCCCCTTATTTTTTAAGGCAATGAGTTACCTATTAGCTATACCATAATAAATTTTTACCTCCAACTCATAAAACCCTTACTGCTTCTAAATTCTATAAAAAGTTACAAACATAATGATACAATTTGTGGGTGTTGTAAGTATAGATGTATTAGTAGTTGCGAGTGTGTTCTGGTATGTCTTATTTATCTCATTAGTACTGATCTCTTATCCCTCTTTACTCTTCTCATTCTTCTTCCTCAGTTAATACTCAACCCCTTCTTAAGTGTGATATAACTATTATTTCATTTAAATCAACTATTATGGAGTTAAGAACAGCAGAACGAAAAAGAGCTAAAATAAAGATGGCTCTTCAAGGCCCAAGTGGGTCAGGTAAAACATTTAGTGCATTACTACTTGCTTATGGATTGTGTAATAACTGGCAAAAGGTTGCAGTAATTGATACAGAAAATCATAGTGCAGAATTGTTTGCACATGTAGGTAATTTTCAGGTGGTAGCACTCACAGCACCATTCACACCTGAGAGATACATAGAGGCTATTAATTTGTGCTTAAAGAAAGGTATGGAGGTTATTATCATTGACAGCATTTCTCATGAGTGGGAAGGCTTAGGAGGTATTCTTGACATTCATTCTTCAATGACAGGGAACAGCTACACCAACTGGAGTAAACTTACTCCCAGGCACAATGCATTTATTCAAACACTTCTTCAAAGCCCTGTTCATGTAATTGGTAATATCCGAAGCAAGCAGGATTATGTACTTGTGGAAAAGAATGGTAAGCAAGTACCTGAAAAGGTAGGCATGAAGGGAGTTCAAAGGGATGGGTTAGATTATGAATTTACTATAGTACTTGAGCTGGATATGAAGCATTATGCTACTGCTAGTAAAGACAGGACTTCTTTATTTATGGATCAACCTGAGTTTAAAATTACTTCTGAAACAGGTATAAAAATTCTTAATTGGTGCAATGAAGGTGCAGTACCAAATGAGCAGGAACAGTTAGCTATTACTACAAGAATAGGTGCTTGTAAAACAATTGGTGAGTTAATGGAGGTTTATAATCTTAATCCCATGTACCAACAAACTCTTATGCCTCAGTTTATTAAAAGAAGGCAGGAGATTACACCTAACCCTTCACAAAATGGTAATTCTTCACACACTAAAACTTCAACAACATGGAACTAGTACTTGCAGATAACAGGACATTCAAAACAAAATTTATTGAAGAAGTTCCTTTCTTACCTGATTATGAAATAGCTGTCTCAACAGCAAAACCTTTTATAGAAGCAAACACTATTGAAACCTCATTAAAGGATATACAGGAGCAACACATAATACCAGTATATGTTAAAGATAATGAACCTGTCATTAGTCATGCAGAATTCATTGAGGCAACTCACAGAACTCTTTTAAATGTATATGCTGGACAAACCTTTTGTAAGCCCAATATAAGAGTATCACATCCTATTAAGGGAAGAGTGCCAGAAGCAAGGAATAAGCCAGCCAATGAGCTTAATGAGCATGAGAAGACCATATACTACGAAAGGATGGCTTTTGTTATTGAAATACCTTCTATAAGTCAGGAAATTGATGGTAACACTCTTCATTTAGTAGCTGGTGGTGTTAAGTCTTATAACCTGGATAATCTTTATGCTAAAAAAGGAGCATTGGAGAGCTTTAAAGTATTTATTGGTTTTCAAAACAGAGTTTGTACAAATTTATGTGTCTGGACAGATGGTTATATGGGAGACTTAAAAGTTAATAGCTTAGGCCAACTTACAGCAAGCATCAAAAGTTTATTTGAAAGTTATAATGGAAATCTTCACCTGCATCAGTTGCAACAGTTTTCAAATTACAGTTTAACTGAACAGCAATTTGCTCATTTGATTGGAAGATGTAGAATGTATCCACACCTACCTAAGAACTTGCAAAGCCATATTTCTCCTCTGCTTTTTGGTGATACTCAGCTTGGCATGGTATGTAAAGACTATTACAAGGATAACAGTTTTTGCAGGGATGCAGATGGTAATATTAACCTCTGGAGGCTATATAACCTTTTTACAGGTGCAAACAAGACCAGCTATATAGATACATTCTTAGACCGGAGTGTTAATGCATTCACCTTCGTCAATGAGATAAGAAGGGGATTGGAACACAGGCAAAGCAACTGGTTTTTAAGTTAATAATCTAAACAACAATACCTATGCTTTCAGTATATCAATTTCTCTTCAAAATACTAATCCTTTGCTTTATAATGGCTTTATTAGCTACTATTGTCAAATTTGTTTTAACTCACATCTACTTACTTGCAATAGTTATTATAATACTATTATTCTTGTTATATAATATGAGTAAAAGTATTGGAAAATAAAAAAGTGTCCTGTCCACTATCTTACTATAGGTAGTGGACACCGGACAACAATAATTCCTCCGATGTAGGATTAGCTAACAACTGCCAACCCTCATTTTTATAAATATATCCTTTCCACTGAAAATTATTTTCATAGCCAAAAATTATTAAGAAGCTTTCTCTGTCAGCTATGTTTTGAGATTGTGGAACTCCTTTAATTACTGCATGAAGTTTATCTAATTCCATTTTTTCATCTCCATTGCGATAAGTAACTAAAACTCTCATCTTGCAATTTGTAATTAAAAGATGGCTTACTTCCTGATACAAGCCACTACCGAAAAAATTTTCATGCTCAAAAGCAATTTGTATATTTCTGAACCAATATGAATTAGGTGGTCTACAAGGGACTAAATCGTCATCAGTATAAAAAATAGCATCTAAAGAATAATAATTTTTAGTGTAACAGTTCATTTCAAGTTTGTCAGCTATCTTTTTTAGAACTGCTTCTTCAGAATGAAAAATTAAGTTTGTAAAGCCGGTATTATTTCTAAAACTATTAAGTAAAAGCTCTTTTTGAGCCTCCGTAGTTTCGTACCATAAATTGTAAAAGTTTGAAGCAGTAATTTCTAGGTTCATTTAAATATTTATTTTAATGGTTAAAATGGGAAGTGAAATATACTTAGGGATTTTAAAAACAAAAAATACTCTTAAAAACACTAGCCCTAAACCTTCTGATAAAAAAATCTATGATTTTAGTATATCTAAAGTATTTCTTGTGAATCTTGTTTCTTAATGTAAATCTTTATAAATCAAGCCCTGTTTGTATGTTAAAACCGATACTATATGTTATACTCTGTGTTGTATTTCCTCTGCACTTTATTAAACTTTGCTCTTATTATTTATTTTATAGTTCGGTGTTTTAGGGCTGCAAAATTGATTAAAGAAAAACATGGACTATTAGTATCTGTATTTTTTATAATAGGTCTTTTTTCTGTAATGGCGAGACCTGTTGAAAGCAACATAAACCACTCAAATAAGCTTTTAAATCTTTCTGAAGAGGACGTCGATCACACTAAAATAAATAGTTATAAATATATTATAGTTGACAAGATGGGGTTACGCGGTTTTAAGCTTTTAATTTCATATGGTTATTTTAAAGGCTCAAATGATATACTACCATATGCTGCATCTACATCAATTATAGGGTTAGTGGGTGGACATACATGGAAACCAACAATTATAGTTAATAAGACTTCTCAACCTAGCCATTTCCAATACTATGCAGATGGTGTGCTTGATTGGAATTACTTGGCATCAGAATCTATACTCAACCAAAATCATACACTGGATTTTTTGATGTTTCATAACTATACAATGAGTTGAAAATAAAGTAACAGTATCTAAAACAATTGAATTAATGAAAGCAAGGCATTTTATACCATCAAACTTAACTCAAAGAATACTTCAAGTATTGATAGTTGGATATGGCTGTTTTTTAATTTGTGATGCTATTAAAAACTATCTAACTAATACAGAAAAGTTTTACATAACTGGTCTCCTTGACATAATGCTTGGTTTATTTTTTACTATTGGAGGTATCTATAACTTCATAAAACTATCTCCTAAAAAGAATAAGTCGTTATTAAAATAACCTTTTATTCGCTGTATAAATATTAGTTACCTATAGAAATATTCGCTGCAATAAGTCCTCCATATAATACTACTATTATGAAGAATGGCAGCCACAAAGACTTGCTTTCAAAACCATCCACTTCTGCTAAGTACATATCCCATATAGGAAAACTTAAGATAATTCCTGCAATAGCATTAGGTACTAGTAACCTGACTAAACTATCTGATGTTACATTTTTTATAACTTGAAACATAATTCCATCTATAATAAGTGTTATTATAACTAATGGAACAATAATTTTTCTTTTGCCAACTTCTCTAAGATTATGTGATAACATCAAAGCTCCACAAAACCCTGTTAGAAGTAAACTAAAAACTAGTATCGAGATTCTATTATATAGGACATGGTTCTTCATCGGATTACTTTTAGAATTTGGTTAATTATAAACTACTATTTTTTACAAATATTGTAAGGAGTATAAAAAATGATTACGCAAAAACTATTATATATACTTTCAAGTCTTACTCCTTAACCCCTTCCCTGTATCGGTAAAGTAGATAGCCCTTTTTACATCTGTATATGCATTGTGCCTTGAGCAGCATTCCTTCGTAGTACAGAATGAATTGACACAATACCAGGAGTTATGGTGTATTTTCTTTACTGCTGTCAACCAGTTGTAATTATAGGGAATTGGACGGACGGACAGTAGGTTTCTTTCGATATGGTTTAGCTCCTGAACTTAAAAACCAATGAGAGGAAAAGGGTCTATGCCTAATTTTTGTTTCTTGAGTTAGTCGAAGCAACATATTCTTCGTGAAAGATGATGGCGCTTAACTCGATAAAGAAACAATCAATTCGGAGAAGCTCTTTGCGAGTATATGTTATCGAATTCGCATTGACTAATTAAGAAGTGGACAAATCTATTCTGAAATAGTAAACTAACTCAACGTTTTAGTTACTTATTATTTTTGCAAGTCCCGCAAAAAATAGGAATATTTTACTTAGTTTACATCAATTAAAATGAAAGTGGAACAGCACTCATTAAATACCGTTATTTTTTCAGGTCATTCAAATTAGCCAGTGTCACTTCACTAAGTAATGCAGCTAAGCCCTCGGCACGATTTCCTTGTAAATCTTTTATGTCTTTGTAAATAGTCCACCCCGATCCTATGAAATCTATCGGGCTAATTGAACTTAAATCGATAGATATTGGTGCTGCAGGCATGCGAGGATGACCTATTTTCTTATTATTACTAAGGGTAATTGGATCAAGTAAAAATAATTTGGCGTTTCTGAAATAGTCTTTAATCTCAGAAACAAAAGCGTTCAATTGAATATATTTATAAGTAGTTGTTTCAAACTGGTCATTTAAGAATGCACAGTTTATTTGATTGAATTTCTTAGCTAACTTATTTTTGTTATTAATCTCATATCTAAGCTGTAAGACCGCCCCTTCTACTTGTGCTTTAAGCACTTGGTAATTCTTCGATATATTTATTTTGTCGCTTTTTGATATTGTTGCATCATTAATCTTTTGACTCGCAACATTTTCAATAGCGCTTTTCCAAACTGACAGTTGAAAAATCGCGCCTTTATTTTTTAAACTTATGTCATTAAACTGTGAGAAAGCATGAACGCCAAGCGTTAGTAATAGAATCGCTGTAAGTAACGGTTTCAAAGTCATAGTTTTATTTTAAAACAATATATACACTAAACCTAATATGCCCTAAATACTCTCAAATTTTTTTGCTTAATCTACCTTAGCTAAACCAACGCGCACATTAGATAATAGCGATCTTCGGCTTCCCTGCACAACTGACTTTCGTAGTCTCACGGCATTTGCGTTCGCTACCCCTGTTTCCCCACCAGCAGAACTGCAAGAGCGGGTAAATAGACGCTTTTATTAGATACGTTAGGGAGGCCGTAAAAAAAAAATTTAGGAAAAGGCCCAAATTGTTTTAAATATTAACAAACCTTTTTTATTTTTAAATCAAAATCTATGGCAGAAAACAAAATTTTCACTCTTCGTTTACCAGAAGGAGTAGATGTAAAAATTGAATTTGTTCAACCCCCAGAATCTGGGCTAAATGGATTAAAGGTCTTTCCGGATGTAAGGATAGCTGTTGACGATTTACGGATGGATTAATATGTAACGGCATGCTTGTGGATGTGGAAATAGTCAATAGGTTTATTGAGGTTAGAGGAGGAAATATTAAAATTTGCAGACAACTTGTTAGTATATTTTTCATTTTTAAATCAAAATCTATGGCAGAAAACAAAATTTTCACTCTTCGTTTACCAGAAGGAGTAGATGTAAAAATTGAATTTGTTCAACCCCCAGAATCTGGGCCAGGCGGAGACATCAAAGTTAATCCCGACGTAAAATTGGCGGTTGAAGATCTGGGGATGGGGAATATGAAATGGGATGGTTGTGGATGTGGAGGCGGTAACTGCTCATGTTAAAGTGATGCGTTTTGTAACCTATAAATAGGGGTTATTTGCCCCTATTTTTTTATCAAATACTTTATGAACAAACTTTCCAAATATGTTGTCTTTTCTGACTTATTTACTGATCCTACTGACAATTCAGAAAAGGTTATAGTTTATAGCACGAGAACAAACGAAATGAGTGTACTTACTCGGGACGAGTTCCGATTTGTTAAGGGTAATACGTTGCATGCAATAAGTTCTTGTTTAACTGATAAGTTAGCTGAAAGTAAAGTCTTGGTACCGGAGGATGAAAATGAATTAGAAATTGTTATAAGGGAAAACCTGGAGGCAATTAAACATGACCAAACCCTTTTTATATCGATCCAACCCACGGCTAGTTGTCAATTGGGGTGTGACTATTGTGCACAAAAGCATACAGCTAAAAAGCTAGACCAGGAACTTGAAGAAAAGATAGTTGATAGAATTATCAATAAGTTGATTAAAGGCGGGTACAAAAGTTTGGAATTGGCCTGGTTTGGTGCAGAACCCTTAACGGCTTTGAGTTCGATTAGGAGAATCAGCAACAAAATTTTTGATTTTATTGATGAAAATAGTATAAGTTATAATTCAAGAATAGTAACTAATGGGATTAATCTTACAAATAAAATAGCAAAGGAATTATTTTCGGAATTAAGAATTGAATACGCAGAAATTACCTTAGATGGAATAGCCGAGTATCATAACAAAAGACGGATGTATAAAAAAGGCGAAGGCACCTTTGATATTATTCTAAATAATATTGAAGCAGTCGTAAATGATCCTTTTTGCTGCTTAAAAATAAGTATCAGATGTAATGTCGATAAAAGAAATAAAGATGCCGTTATCCCTTTATTGGACTTATTAGCATTAAAAGGATTGGATAAGAAAGTTGATAACTTTTATGTCGCTCCTATTCGATCTTGGGGAAATGATGTATCTTCTATCGTTGCTGATATGGAAAGTTTTGGAAACTGGGAAATAGAATGGTTTGCAGAATTAAAAAGGAGAGGTATGAAATTTACCCTATTGCCTAAGAGAAAAAAAATTTTATGTATGGCTGTAAGAAAGGGAGCGGAATTATTTGACTCATATGGGGATATTTATAACTGTTCAGAAGTCAGTTACATTCCCCAGTACGAAGAGGTTATTGACGGGCAGAAAGTCAATAAGTACTCTATAGGACATATTAATAAGGGTATGAAAATGGAAAATGAGATCATGATTAAGGATTTTTATTCTAAAATTTTTGATGGGAATTATAATTGTAATAATTGTGAAATGCTTCCGACTTGTGGAGGCTCGTGTCCAAAATCATGGCTGGAAGGGGAAATACCTTGCCCTCCTGCAAAATTCAACATCAAAAACCGGCTATTATTATCTTATTTCTTAAATAAAGAAGTATTACACATTCAAAATGAAAAATCAGGAGGATGTCAGGGATAATATTTTTCGTTTCTTTTTTGAAGAAAGAGTAGGTGTGCAACTGATTGAGCCGGAAGCGAAAGGAGACTTATTTGAAACAATCCTGCTCAAGGAACTCGGTAATAGGTTCGCGGAAGATGAATTGGTTCAATTTACAAGATTTAGGAGCTTTCTATTCAGCAGTATTACAGCAGCTCGGGAAAACCGAGTTCTGACAGCGACTACAATCATAAATAATGCCGCATTGGATTTTTTTAGTAATACTAAAAATGAGAAACTGAAAATTATTGGTAGTACGTTTTACTTATCGGCAAAAGCGTATTTGGAATATAAAAAGAATGATTTCCAACAGGCTTTTAATGATGTTCAAAAAGCTCTTAAAATAGATGAATTATTGATTAAAGATGATAAAATAGGAGTATTCATTTTTCATTCCATACAATTAATACACAATTTAATTCGATTACAAAGCTCTACTGACAATAAAAACGCTGGTATGCAACTTTGTATTTCTACTATACAATTTCTTCAGTCAAGAACTACCGATCTATACTTTTTATCCCAAAAAGAAAAATTTGTGATGCTTGACTATCCAAGGGAATTGAAACTAGCATTATTAGCTCAAGTTTTGCTTGAATTAGTTGATTTGATTATATTAGACAGTGCTGACATATATACTACCATTAAGAAGCAGGTTTCGCCAATGCTGTTTGATGAATTGCAGATAGTTGAGAAGTTTTTTGAGACAGAATCAATACCTGGATCACCATACTATTTCAGCTTCGTCTATGAAGTGCTGCAATGTGATAAAGCCTTTGGAGCATGTAGGATGTTTTGGTATTATCAAATCTATAGAATGATACTTAACAAAAGCCATGAGAAAGATACTGAAACTTTCAAAAGTTTCACAACTAAATTCCTTGAATTACCTTTTGTACAAAAATTAGAAAAGAGAAAAAAGATAGAAAAATTTAAATATGCCTGACAAAGACGTTGTTTTTCATGCGAATCGATGGATAATACCCTTTTTAAAGGAAGAAGCAGAAGGTGGCGAACAAGGAATTGACGACTGGAGTATATTTAATTTGCCCGAAGCCGGAGAGGGTGAGTTTGTTTTTACTGAAAAAAACGTTCAAGAAATTTATGACATCAATGAAAACCTTTTATTTGTCGATTTCGTCGCACTTATGCAGAATAATAAAGAGGTTAGGTGTAGGGTAAACATAGCAGATTTATCTTTCCCTAAAGTTATTTCTTACGGAGTTAATTCCCCCTTACAAATACAAAGTAAAGTTGACGAAGCCTTAAAAAAGGCTGGTGAACAGTATTTGACGGGAGATGAAAAAGAGACAAGAATTTATGCTTATGCTTATCCAAAATTAGGGATTAAAGTAAAAGATAAATCAGGAAACGAATTTGTTATGGATATAGGAGATAAAACTATTATTCCTCTCGAAACACGGCCAATAGGATCGACTGAATATATTGGTATTTATTCTATGATCAATTTGATCGACGCAGTTGAAAAAGATTTATCTAAAGAACTTTACAATTCTTCAAAATTACCTAACTATCCAGATCTATTTATAGATGTAGCTAGCAACGTTCGTAATGACTCCGATCTTACTCTTGAAAAAAAAATTTCAGGCTTTACTTTAATCCCGCAGCAAAAAAGTAATTACTGCGCTGTTGCGGTAGGTGAAATGATATTAAAGTTTTTTCAGTTTTCCTATGAACAGGACAGGATTGCGGAAGTGATGCGGGTCCAAGAAACCGGGGCACTTAATGATGATCAAATAAGAGCATTGAGGGAACTTTCTAATAATACCCTAACATGTTTATTAGATTTATCCCCCTCTTTCAATGAAGCAGTTATGAACATTAATATTCTTCGTCCCTTAAAAAGTGGTATCCCCAGACACGCAAGAGCCATTGCTGGATGGAAAACGATTAAGGCGGAAAATAATCTTACAGAATGGGTTTATGTTTATGATCCATGGCCCGTAAATGAAGGGAACATATACTGGGAAGACTGGACTTCGGTAAGGCATACCAACTATATTCTACTACCAGATTGAAGTTTCAAAGAAGCTAAAGAAAAGGTACTGCTAATGGGAAGCAAGTAATTTCAAAGAAGGAAAAAGACGTATTTTACTTTACTGTCTAGCGGATTCAAAGTCCATTGCTCTTTCAAGGTTAAGGCTCATACAGATTTATTCGTTTCCATTCGTACTATAAAGAACGAACCATGAAACAAAGGTAAGTTGTGGTCTAGGTATGCTCTTGAATTCAAATAAATTACGTTAAATGTCGAGCCGGTGTCCAGCTTGGGATGGTAGGGTTTTTTACGATAGCTGCCAGAGCCGAAGCCTAATTGAAAACCCGTGATAAAGATAATGACTAAAAGCGTATTGTCAAGGTCAGTGCTGGGGAGAATTGAAGTTGCAGATTAAAGCCCCAAACGCGAATTCTAGCATTTTTTTACGTTGCTTGCATTTGCCAATAAGTACCCACAGATGTTTGGCACCAACCTTTACCCGTGTTTTTCCAGCTTACTTTTCAACTTGCTTTAGTTGCAAAAAAAACCTACTTTTATTTTAAATCTCTTCAATATGGAAAATGTTGTTTCGAGTAACACGCCAAATAAGAAAACAACAAATAGTGACTTTAATTATCCTTTTACTGACTTCATTATTTCTCTCGCAGACAGTGCAAATTTTAAGAATTATCTTAACAATGATGAACAGTATATGACAGACGTAGGCCTAAGTGAGGAGCAGAAATTGTCTGTTAAAGCCAAAGAATTTTACAGAGTTAGGGGTTTTCTTGCAAGAGAAATGGCAAACGATTCAATTCATGCTAGACTTCTAAATGAATTCATTGAATCTTTTAATAAATATTCTAAAAATGATGAATTCACACATTTAACTGCTGATGTTGATGTTGACTTAGCACCTAATCATGATGTTGACCACGACGTCGATCATGGAGCAGAAGCGGAAAGCCATGTTTTACAAAAGAATTATTACAATTATTTATTTAAAAATTGGCAGAGGTTACACACTAACGAGGTGATTTTTATAGGTACTGGAATAAAAGGCGCTAATCATATATCGGCAGAAGCGGACGCTTATATTGCAAATGCGTCTAAAGTATTGTATTGTGTCGCTGACTTAGCGGTTGAAAGGAAAATTTTGTTATTAAATCAGAATTCAGAAGATCTGTATATATATTATGGCGACAATAAACCAAGAAGAGAAACTTATGAACAAATGGTGGATAGGATTTTGGAGGTAATAAAAACAGAAAAGCTAGTTTGTGTTGTGTTTTATGGGCATCCAGGAATTTTTGTTTGGCCTTCATATCAGGCTATAGAAAAAGCAAGAGGAATGGGGTATAAAGCTTCCATGCTACCCGCAATATCCTCGTTGGATTGCCTATTTGCTGATATAGGTTTCGATCCCTCGCGCTACAGTTGCCAAATAGTTGAAGCTACGGATCTTCTTATTAGATCTCGGAACCTAGATGTTTCTGCGTCCGTCATCATTTTTCAAATAGGATTAGTTGGAGATTTGGGTTACAGTTCAAAAGGATTTGATGGAAGAAATGTTCCTATTCTTGCTGATTACTTATCCTCGTTTTATGGAGATGATTACGAAGTAATTATTTATGAAGCTGCTCAATATCCGATTTTTGAACCTAAGATTCAATTAATTAAGATTAATGAGCTTTCAAAAGCCAAGTTAACAGGCATAAGCACGATGTACATACCTCCGAAAGTCTCAAGAGCGACAAATCAGGAGATGATTTCAAAATTGGGAATTAAACAATCAGCAAACAGCACGCAAAAAACCCATTAATATAAGCAGTAAAGCTGCACTTTCTGTTTGAACAATAGAATAAACATAACAATATTCCTAAATTTAAGCGACAACCGCATTATCATTTCTTTTAAAAAAGAGATTTAGACCTCACTAGTTTAATATTCTCGCAAAAAGTTGCCATCGTTATTAATCTGGCAATATAGTATAGTTGTTAATTTAACTATTTATAAATTAATTTTATTTTGGAGCCAGAATAATGTCTTTTCTTCTCATATTTACGCCTGTTGTACTTTAGAATTGGCTTTCTCGTGATTTACTTGGGTCCACCTGGACTTGGACCTACCAGAGGCATTACGAAAATTGGTCCTCCAAGTTTTCTACGACCTTCTTCTATTATTTTCTTTATATCTTTTTTTCCAAAAACGGCTACAGTAATATTTGGAGTACATTGGGCCTCTGTTGTTAATGCTAACGGGTCGTTACATGGGGTGGCATTTTCTCCCGCCTTCGGAGGTCTTAAGTAATATTTATATAATGTTCCTTGAACCGCAAAGTCACGACATGGCTCTTCTCCAGGAACCGGTTTTTTATATTTTTGACACATAACAAAAACAACCCTTTTTATAGTCTTCTCATCCATGGCCGGCATTTTGCAATTTACCTCCCCGTCAGGTATTGGATCAGTGACAAGAGGATCTCCACATTTTTCCATACGCTTCAGATACAATCGGCATACAGGATCTCGCCAACCATTTTGATTGCACTGAGCAACAAATTCATTAACGGTATTGCAAGCGTTTTGGGCGTCAGGGTCTATTTTAGCAAGTCCCGTCCCATTCTTATTTGGATCATTATCATCGCCGCTGGCTACACTTGGCCTAAAACTTTTTATTTCTTGCTCTGTTTTTTCAACTTCTTTCATAATCTTATCAAGCTCAGCTTTTGCCGCCGCATCATTCTTTGGATCCGAATCACCTAATGCCTCGAAATATTTTTTCAATGCATCCTCACAACTTTTCCATTCTTGTTCATATTTTTCCAATAATTGTTGATACTCCTTCCATTGTCGATTATATTCTATCTGTTTATCATGACTTTCTTGTTTATAATAACTCGGTCCATTTAAAGACCCTAATCTCGGATCAGTACTCGTTGTTTTACAATCCATAGATTCTACCCCAGTACTATTCTCTCCAAATGCTCCAAATGGACCATATGGATCACGATAATCACCTAAATTCAGCTTGTTGTAAAAACCGCATGAATTGATGGCATCTTTTAAACTGATACCTTGAGATGTATACGACAGAATACAACCGCGCAAGGTTGGCTGGTCTATTGAAAAACCAGGGCTAACTATAACAAAACTTGGGTTCTTCGCAATTCTGCAACTTGCAAGAGACAATAAGGTAGTTATTGCTAAAATCCTAATACCTTTCAAACTACTTATTAGCTTTCTAAAAAAGATGCCAATCATACCGATAAAGTTAAGATTAAACGAATGTAAAATGTATACGCGAACCGTTTGTTAGTAAGCAGAAGAATTGATTGAGAAAGTAGTGGTTTCATGTGTGCCACTAAGCGTAAATCGGCTATCATGTGTAGTGATTTAGTTAGAAATACATGTGCACTCAATACTATTTAGAATAGGAGCTAAAAGTAATAATGTTTGTGGTAAGTCACAATAGCAGGCATATAAATCTCCTTATTTGCAACCGGAATGCAATAATTCTCTTTCCAAGATGGTTTTATAAGGGGTTCCACTAATTTCGGGTTACTTTTCATCGTTGTTAGCCTGTTGTTGTCCGTAACAGGCTTTCTCATTTTGTGATTAACCTTATTTTGTTAAAACAAAGAAAAATGATTGACCCTTGGAAATTGACAATAGGATCACTACTAAAACATCAAGGAAATTATTGTCAGGTGATAATCACACACCACCAAAGTTGAGTGATTTTTTTCGCTCTTAGTTATGGTTAAGTTTTACTTGAATAAAATTGTTTTGTTGATTTTGAATGTTTAAATCTGGGGCAGAACTTTTCTTAGCGTAAAAAGTTTCATTTAAGGTTGTAGTTGAAAAACAAGAGCATACACTAAGTAAGTAAACCCGCGAATTATTAGCGTCCGTACAAATGTTTCTTATAAAGGAACCCGGACGGACAATTAGGCAGATGCTTCATACAAGATCTTATAGTCTTTGTAGCTATGCGAAGTCAAATTTTTTCAACAGTATTTGCAGTTTTAGACAACGTAGTAATCCACATAATAAAAATTAGTCGTAATAAATAAAAAAATGTCTCCACCCTAAAAATCGGTTTTCCTAGCCATTTTATAATAAGTATATAAACTTAGTGGAGAAAGAGTGCCCTTCTGTCCGTCCATAACTTTGCTATATTATTGGCCGTCCGGAGATACTTCTACTATGGGCTTTTATGATATCTTCCTTTAAGTACATCTTAGCCTTTTTTCAACTAATATATTACAATTAAAATTTATAATATTGCTGCCATATTGCAACAAACATTTGTGGCCAAGACTGGAACAATACTATTATCATAACAACTGGACAACCAATAGTTTTTACATTTTTTGTTTTTGCAGTAACAAGACACAAGTTGGTGAAAAGTTAAAACAAGTAGCTCAATTTAACGGAAGGATAGAGGGTTTAAAATCGTTGAAAGCATGCATCATTGAGTCCACCTCTGTCTTACCTTTTCCATGATGAAAAAAATATCTGCTGCAAATGTATTCAAAGGAAGTTCTACTCGGTTTGTCTTTATACAAGTAAAAATAGAAGGCACGAATATTTTTTTTAATTCCAATTACCTTTTTATGAACAAATAAATTTATGATGTTTTGAGAAATCATCTTACTAGTTTGAGGTGCCAACATAACTACGTGCGACCTTTCTTTAATATACGGATACAGATCCAACGGCTTTAGTTTATCCCTTAGGCCGTAAATCCATTCTTTGGAACTTTTTATACATTTTTCAGCTTCATAAAGTTGAAACACCCATTTTCCCGTCAACAGGTAATATGGAATTCTTGAATGGTGTAACACTATAAAATTATTACTATTGTCTTCGCCTTCAGGCGCGAAAAAAGCCGATGAGATAATTGGAAATTTATTAGGAACACTAATTTGTTCGGTAGACCTTATCGTCTTAAAACCGAGAGATGAAAAAGCGAGCCTTATGTTCTCTTCAATTTTTTTTTCTACATCTGAGGGAAGTTTAAAACCTTTAAAGCGGCCAATTGAACACCTATAGAAAATAGATTGGATTGATAATTCGAACAGGGAAGAAGCGTAATTATTATCAATAAAAATTGAATTTCCATTTATAGTGATTGTATTTTTACTGTCGTATTCTGATGTCAACCTTTTATTGCTAAATCGGGAAGCAAAAATGGCTTCAATCCTTGAAAACTTACTTTCACATTCAGAACAAATTATATTATTTCTACTGTACGGGTTTTCTTTTTCTTTTTGCAGATCATTTAATTCGCCAAACTCTTCAATTTTCTCTGGCAAAATACTTCTACCTGCATATATTTTTGTAAACCCGTCTAAACTTATTGAAAAAGATAATTCCCTATCTCTTTCACCAGTGCCTCCTTCTGTAATATAATTTTTTATTAAAAACCAAGGTATAAGATGAACATTCTTTTTATCGGCATCATTAGTTTTACAAATCGGACACTTTTCCACTAACTTCTTTTAATTTGAAGCAATTTAACCTTTTTACGCCTTTGCTTTCTTTCCTTACTTCAATTTCATACTTTTATCGGCTTAATGCAAGAAATTACCAAATAATCAGTACTAACGGGTTTTCAGGAACACAAGCAAATCTCCTGGGATGATTTTACAGAAAAGGAAATATTCTTTGATATTGGCTGGGAAAGCAAAAGATCAATTCAATTGAGAAATGTTCTTGCAGAATTCATTAAGGAAGGTTTAATAATACCAGTGCGAGGCATCCGGCCAGGCTGTGTGATAGGATAATAGTAAAGGGAGCCAACCGATGTTTGACTCTGACTCAAAAACCTCCTTCTCCTCATGCTTTCAACATACTTGTGTCATACACTACTGAGTTGGGGACATCATAATAAAAAACGTTACTTTATCGTTTAAAATAAAAGCAATTTTAACAACTTTTATTACCTGTTCATATCAAAACGTTAACTGCTCAAGGAAACGTCTTAGCCGACCAGTCTCGGTAGGCGAAGAGGGAAATAATCTAATAGGGAATTTTTAAAATGAGCGTGTTTAATCATAACAGAAAAAATTAATTTAGATTCGCTATGTTAGCAAGAGCAACAATCACATACTACAAATTTAAGTTCAAACCAATAAGGCTAAAAGATCCAGAGACATACAAGGTGTACCACCAAATTCTTTCAGCTAATCCCGACGTTAATCTCAAATTTCTCATATTTGCCGGCAAGACCTTTTCTGAAAAGAATAGATATCTTCCAGCCTTGGCCGATAATTATTTAACGTCAAAAGGAGCAACACCAAATCAGAAAGAGTATGTAGTAAAACTGCTAACATTTATTTTTTTACCTTTTATAATAATTATGTTGATGGCCCTAATTCCTTCACATGATCTCAATGGTGACATCGGTTCTTTTTTGGGGTTTTGCGTCATAGCGCTATTCATCGGTAGTATTAGTATCTCAATTACCCTAAAAAACTTCTTAAGTTATTTGGATGAGGAGCAACACTTTTACGACAGAATGAAACAGCATATCTTCCTTTTCGATAACATTTACGACTTTCTTTTTTATAGGGGCGAAGAGGATTCTATGCCGGCATATAACTGGCAAGCGTGGGAGCAATCTAAAGCGAAGGATAAAGATTAGTTAGAACATCGATTAGCTGTTTTAAAGCTGATTATATATAAAGGCGAAGAATTAAATTTTCAGCCTAAACTGCTAGTATTTATATGTAGCCACAAAATACAGGTAGATATAAATGATCAAGAAGTTATGTTTGAACGGCAGGAAGAAAGAGATCACTTATCGATGTAAAATTTACTGGTGTCCGTCCAATTATTCCTCCAGTATTATTTGGACGGACAATGAGCAATCTTACTTACGATTTATGTAACCTTAACAACTGGATCCGAGTAGTCATTGCTGATAGATTCAAATCTTCTTTACTCAATAAGGTTAATGTCCTGTTTAAGTGTAACCAAGGCAATTTTAAATACGATTTAAAGACACTTGTTTCAAGAATTAATTGGGACGTGCAAGTCGTTTTATAGAAAGAATTGTGTTAACCAAGATAAAAAAAATTGAAATATTATTCTTCGGACATTTTTTAATTTAAGAAAAAACAGTCTAAAAATTAATTATCTAAGGGCAAGACTTTTAGTTTGTAAATGCAGTAGCAATTAGTTCTGGGCTACCCATATTAGCAACTATATTTACAGAAGTAGTTTTTTGAGAAAGTATTGCTTTCAGTATATTTAAATGTGGTTTTAAGAAGTTAACAGGAAGTATCAATAGCGGTATATACAGCTTGAGTAATTTTTCAGAGTGAAGCATGAGTTTAACGGAGTAGGCGTCATTTGGTCGAGTACATTACAATGTACAATAACCTAAGTAATTGGATAATAAGATTAGTATAAAATTTTTAACTTCTGCCGGCCAGTTGGCGATACTTTAATCGTTTTTGCTGTTTAGTTTTACTATCTTCAGGTAATCATCCGCGCGGTGCACCTTGGGCTTAGTAGACCTGTAGTATTTCATATACACATTGGTGTTTTTTGATAAAGCTACTACTGAAAAAAAAGCGTTAAGCCATACCTTATTTTGTATTTCTACTGTTTCTTTAGGATAATATACGGATTTCTCCACTTCTAACTTGTACTGTTGAATTGTATCATGAACAGCAATCCAATCTCTAAACATATATTTTTGGGATGCTAAAAATCGATTATTTAGCTGCGTTGATAATATGGCGTCGACCTTCTCTAAAAAAACGGCTCTTTCTTCTAAATTTAAATTTAATAGATTGCTAGTATGATTCACGACTTCTATTAAAGTCATATCCAGACGTTGAGCGGAAAAGTAAAAATTTCCTTCGTTGCTAAGATGTTCTAGCTGTGCATTTTCGTTAGCTGTTTTTTGTTGTTTTTCTAGTAGAGATAATTGGTTAGTGAGCTCTCTTATTACAGTATCAGTTTTACCTAATAGTAGACTAAATTGGTCAATATTTATAGAAGTAGAATCTTGTTTTTCAGATAATTTAAGCTGGGACCTTGAAAGCTGATACATTTTTTCATTCAACTCATTACTTGAAGTGGTTAAAAAAATTCCCCATAAACCAAAAATTAAAGTCATTAAAATTGAGGATAAACCTAAAATTTTATCAACACTAATTGATCTTAATTTACTAAAGTGCATAATACCAGCCAAGAGTCTTACTGCCTATTGTTTTTATTTTTCTCATCGGGTTGCCGCTGTTCCCGCATATCTATGCAACCGTTTATTTGCTATTAACCTCGTTTCACAAATCTTCTAACTTTTGTAGTTGCTGACGTTCTTTACAAAAATTTGCTCTTAGGAGCGGTTTAATTTATCAAATGTTTCAGATTTGTGATACTTTAAAAACTCTTGGTTAGGACGAAAATGTTTACTAGACGGAAGCTTAATTTTCTTACCCTCATAATCTGTTATTAGGCTATATAGCACTTCATCATTTTTTGCAGCCTCATTAATGAGTATTTTAAAGTCGCTATCGACTGTTATAAATCCCTTGTCAAAAAGTTGATCCCAAAAAACAGATAATAATAGCCCATTTGTAGGATTTAATCTAGTTTCTTTATTCTTACTCCAAGGAATAATATGTGAGCCTCTCAGCATTGATACAGTCGTAATACCTGAAATACAACATTCATTATTATATATCTCTTTTAATTTATTACTAAATACTTTCTGAGCCGCACCTCTTATTTTAGTTATTCCAGTTTTGTCATCAATCATAAAGTTCCCTTTATCATACTGCTCATTCAATTCGACCTCTAACTTGTTAGTTTCAGCTTTCTCGAAGCTATCATCAATGCCTAGACTACATAAGTTTATAAAATCTTCTTTTGGAATTTTATTCATTCCATAGTTACTAAAAAACTGCTCATATGAATGATTCCTTTTCTCCTTCCAGATCCAGTTATAATCTAAAATATCACTTTGATACACATTGTTGTCAAAAAGAATAGGTTTAGTAATTTTTGCTCTTACTCTTGTATTGCCTTCAACTTTCTCATCATACTCTATGTTTGATATTTGACCGCAGCCAAAAAAGAAAAACTGATTATTGTGAGAGTATTTTTGTGGGCGCCTGTATATAAATAAGTCCCCTTCTTTGGGAAGGTTATACCTCTCCTTAGTATATCCATACTGAATGAAATCAACATCGCCATGACCTTCGCCAATAGTATCAAAAATGAAATATTGTACTATTTGATCATTGAACTCGCGGGAATACTGGTTTTGTAAAAAATTATTCATTTGAAATAATGTATTATGGAATTAAGTAATGCAAGATTTTCAACCTGTTTTTTTCGGGATGACAATATAAGGAGTAATTGGAAATAAATACCTTTAGTTTCTACCTTCTTTATTTTTTGGTAAAGGTTGTTTCTGACGTTACTGGCGGTAATCCGGCACATCTTTGCCATTCTAAAACTTATATAAGTTACTAAAAACATGTTTCATCCGGTAAGACAAACGGTTCCCCCGCAAGTAATTGTGTTACTCCTTCAGACCATTGTGGATTAGCTGCCATATCTCCCTTTTTGGAATGAAACACAGTATTTTTTCAAACTGTCCGTCCGACCATTTACTATAGTTATTCTGTCTGGACAGCGTTTCTCGTTGATTCAGAAGAAAACTTTTGATATTACTTATCCACACAACGTAATGGAGAAAGTCCCATTGATAAATATTATAGTTTGATTAAGGAGATAGATATAACTTTTACACCATTTATAATTCTGGAGCATCATCATTATACGAATTATCACCTAAACCCAAACTCCTAAGATAGGTAAGGGTTACTGATAAAGTGGAATGACCCATTGCTTTTTGTACCCGGAATGGATCTTTTGTTTTCAAATATACCTCTACTGCAGCCGTATGACGAAAACTATAAATGGTCTGGTTTTCTTTTAACAAACCTTCACCCATCAACAGACGTCTTATTCTCCCCCAAGCTGTTTTAAAGTAGTCCTTGTTAAACTTATCTTCTGTTCCGGTAAAAATGTAGGTATTAAGGCCAAAAGACGAAACGTCTCGCTTTAAAAGTTCCTCCTGTACGTAGGAAGGTACTCTTATAATACGTATGCGCTTACCTTTGTTTTCATCCCCGCCTAAAGTGATGATACTGCAATTGTCATCCAAATGTTTACGTTTCAATAGTCGCACTTCTCGATGAGGACGTAGAAAACATCCGTACATTAGTAGAGTACATAGATGTAAATTTGGATGGTGTATTTTCAAAAAGTTTATAAGTGCCTTAAGCTGTTCTTTAGTATAAACGCTATTAAGCAGAGGTACAACCTTTTTCCTGCTTGTTTTTCTGACGGGATTGTCAGTTATCATTCCCTTTTGAACTATTCGCGTAAATATGCCTGACAGAGTGCTACGCTTAGTCATATAATATGCTGCAGATGACATATAAGATTTAAGAAAGTCATTAATGAGTATATGGTCAACGGCTTGGATAGAAACGTTAGTAAGCTTCTTGTCTCTACTAAACTGATCAAACTCTTTACATATTCGTTGTAAGTCACTACGGTATCTATCGCTAATATCTTCATTTACAATTTCTTTCCTGATAAGATTAATACTTTCTTTGAGGGTGAGTGATTGTAACTTGTATTTATTCGTTTCATGTTCTGGATTCCAACCCTTTTCCAGCTTCTTTTTAAGTTCGTACTGCAGCTGTTTTAAAAGCCGAAGCTTCTCTACAGTATTTCCTGCTCTGTTGGGAAAACAGTGTATGTTGAGAAGGTTACCATTGTAAAATCGGTGTCGTGCACCTGAGATAAATACTTTTACATATGCCCTCGTAGCGGGATTACCTGTAAAGACAATTTCTGGATCTGTGTACATAAGTGAAGATTAGTGACGCATATAATGGCGCACTTTCTTACACAATTTCTAAAACTCCTATCTAGCAAGGCTTGAGCTGGTTAGAGCATCGGATTCATAACCCGAAGGTCGGCAGTTCAAGTCTGCTCCTCGCTACAAAAGCTCAAGATTGATTTCAATTACTTGGGCTTTTTTGTTTATAGTCATTGCTGGTAGTAAATCCACAACCCGGAACACTTTCCGGAACACCTAAATTACTACCACCATGATTTCCCTACCGAACAACTGTTATTGCTCTGAATTAAAAGTCAATCCAAAAAACTGGAGAACATTAAAGAAGATAGCTAATGACTGGCTTATATACTATAGATTCTACGGTCAGGATGCACGACATCGAGAACTGTATCCGAAAGGAAAATTAGTCAGAGTGCAGGGTATGAACCATTTCAAAACTTTACTGGACAGAAGAAGAGCAACCTTGCAGCTTCTTGAGGATGAGGTTAAAAAATTACAGCAGGGATTCAACCCTATCGTTGGGGATATTGCAGCACCTGTTAATATTAATACTGTTGACCCCACTACTCCCTTTCTGCAGGCCCTAGAATTTTTTAGTTCCACCATATCCGCATCTCCATCTACAAAAAGAGAACTTAAAAGTATTTTAGGTTTTGTGAGTTCAGCAGCTGCACAGCCGCAATTTGACAATCTTAATATAGGTGTAATTAGCCGAAAGCACCTAAAATTATTGCTGGCACAGATTGAGAAGACTCCGAGTGGAGAAAGTTATCACAGGTATAATAAAATCCGCAGCTACTTAATGATCTTATTTTAAGGAACTGGTGGAGCTGGAAGCAATTGACTATAATCCAGTCAGGGAAGTATCAAAGAAGAATGGAGTTAAATTGTTACGAAACGTTTTAACCTTAGAGGAAAGGGCTGTAATTGACAATTATCTGCGGGAACATGACAAGGCCTTTTGGGTGTTCACACATATTTTCTTTCAATCAGGGGCAAGGCTCACTGAGCTTATGAAAGTCCGCCTTGATGATGTAAATATAGCTAAGCAGACTTTTAAGGTTATTGTTATCAAAGGCAGGTCAAAAAAAGAGGTTTTAAAGCCCATTAAAAACGTTGCTCTTCCCTTTTGGATTGAAGCGATTAAAAACGCTGCTCCTGGCCAGTATATTTTTTCTGAAGGATTAATCCCCGGAGATGAGCCTATAAGAACAGATCAGGTAACCAAGAGGTGGTCGAGGCATATTAAAAAGAAACTGAAGATAAAAGGGGATTTTTACTCGCTAAAGCATTCAAACCTTGACGAAACTGCAGCACTCCTTTCCTTAGCTGATGCTTCGGCTATGGCTTCACATACGTCTGTAAACGTTACCAGAAAATTTTACGCTGTGGGAGAGCAGGAACGCCAGAACGAAAGACTAAAGAATCTGGATAATACATTATCTTAATATACTTAGGCGGCATATCGTAAACTGGTAATATTGGGCCTGCGTCCATTCAAATAGTTTTTACAAGTGCTATAGGGAATTGAGCGGGCTTGTGCCGCCTCTTTTACGCTTTGAAATGTTTCCCCTGTGCACCTGTCTACTACGATTTTCATCTGGCTCTTTTTGCTTATTAAACCAGTTCTATAGGCATGAAGCACATTTTCCTGATGAGTGCTCCATTCCAAATTCTCGGGTCTTATATCGGTCTTTATTTCGTTAATATGATTAACATAAGGCTTCCCGTCGGGATTTGGCACATAGGCTAATGCAAGAAGACGATGCACAAGCAGAGTACTTCTGACTAACGTAAAAACTTTTTATTGATTTTCAATGTCTTATTGTTTTTAAATTTTTCGTATCTCCAGTTAACTTAGGAATTTATTTTCACGAAAAAAAGAGGGAATGACACACAACGTGGTTGCATTAGCGAAGGCGGGGCAATTGATGAGGTCCCGACAGGAGCCACTGCTTATTGAAAATTTGTTGTTGAAGTTAACAACTAAAAGCTACATTAACCATGTCCTGCTGAAACAAATGTTGATGTTGATCCATAGCTGATATTTCATCCCTCTGCCCCGCTTTTGCTAATGCAGATGTTAGCCGCTACAATGTCACTCTTAACTTCAGCTTTCAATTTTTTGTTGATGATTTCAAAAGTTGTCCACTCTCCTTTATGCCTGACGTTTACAGTAGCTGGATATTCAGCCAACCAGTTGGCTTTTGTTATGTCAAAATCTGTAATGTCAATAAGATCAAACTGTATGGAATAAGGTTTGAGAAAATGCGTCAGATAAGTAATGGTTAATTTTTTATTGTCAATTCGAAACTCTGTTAGATACCTTCTTCTAGCAAAAAATATTCTTATAATACCTGGGAGGGTAAGTAAAATGCAATACAATATATTAAGTGTCGTGTTGTGTGTGAATAGTACAACAAAGAAAGCTATACAAAATATGATTGGAGCAACAAATGTATAAAAGAAAATCTTTGCCTTTATATTTAACAATCTTGAAGAAGTATTTGAAGCAATAAATGTATCAACTATCGTCCCAAAGAATGTGTATAGTAGCATAGCGAAAAGTAAAAGATAAATAGTTCTCATTGTTTTATTGCTAATTTAGATGTGTCGTTTGTTGGGGCTAACGCTCCTATTGCCGCAACCCCAACCTAAGAAGCTCATGATAATCAATCTCCTTCTTTTGGCTTCTTCAAATTGTAGCTGCGCAAAGCGTGATGAAATATACTTTTAATATTTCTACTTTCAAAGCATTCTAATACATAATATTCCTTTGTCCTGCCGAGGACTCATTTCAGCGCGCCTAAGTGCCAAGACCGGCTGATCTATATGTTAATCTGAGTGATGACCGACTTGATGCTTCTAATGATAGCATCCGATTTTTCCCCCATGGCTCCAGCGTACTATCCATTGCCTATCACCTTGTTTCCTATCGAGAGCAGGATTTATAGATGGCCTGTTGTTTCTTTAAATCTTAGCTCAGCTACCAGTTTATTCGCCACTTCCATCACGTCTCGCACAAGAGCCTCTTTGAGCGCTTCTTTGTCAGCTAAAGCCCGTGGAGCAACACCTGCATAATACCGTCTTAAATAAGCATCATAGATGTGGGAGGATGGGAACTCGTGCTCTCCCTTAATACTTTCTAAATAAATCCGTGACTGATTGTACTCAGGCAAGTATTCCGGATTAATATTTTCTTTGAACCATCTTTTGAATTTAGGCTTCCAATATGATGCAACCGGATCGCCCCAGCTATTCGTTAAATAATAGCCGTTACCAAAGCTGAAATATTTATGGGTGAGAGACCAATAGAATAGCGTGCGGGGAAATCTTTATGCAACTGCTTCATCCCTACAGTCCTGCCCTGGTTTTCATATCAGTAGCAACCTGGCTCTGGTAGCAGGAGAAGACCTTGTACGTGTAGGGATCAGCTTTCCTATCGAAAATACCGCCTATACAGGACGAGAAGGACTTTAGCACGGTTAGTATATGGACAAGGTTGACAAAACAGGCGATTCATGAACAATGGCCAGTATAAAAAAAGCCCGAAAAGAGCGGGATGTGCAACCATCTCGCTTTACTTCTTTAAAGATAATACATTTCTCAAATTGCAAAACCAATTAACTCAGCAAGTCAGTGATTCCAATAAAATGGAAACATAATATCCATGGACATTAATTGATAACGATATGACGTTCCCTTTCCAAAACTTTTTCCTACCCGGGGGAGCTGGAGTTCAAGTCGTTGTTTGGTATATGTATTGGTTGCTCCAGCGTACCAGAGTTAACTTTCTAAGCCTTAGGGCTTTTTTTTGACATTGTTTTTCCAATTAAATGAAGTAATTTCTTTTCAGCTACCTTTGCGCCCGAATGAAAAAGAGGTTAACATTTCTTTTGCTATTAGTCACCATGGCTGCAACGTTCTATCCTTGCTGTAGCAAGGACGATGGCTGCAACGACCAATTCGCCGCCAATACAGCTAATCACAACAATCATAAATCAGAAGGCAACTGTTCACCTTTCGTTACCTGTGGCACTTGCTTCGGCTTTATCGAGGCAGCTAAAGTGATTGAAATTCCATTAATCACTTTAGCAAAGCCAGTACATCGTTCCAGGGTAATTTCATTAACGCTTTCTACTTACACACCTTCCCAGTTACAGCCCCCACGAGTTGCTTAATATTTCATATTATGGTCAACTATTCATTTATTTTTTTCATTTCTCAATAGAATTATGAAGCATATACTATCATTATGTATGCTGCTAATTGCCAGTACCGGCATTTATGCAAAACATACAATCAGACTATCAATAAAAAGCAGGGAAGAAAAGCAGCCACTTGCAGGAGCTACAGCAATAATAAAATCAATCAATAAAACAGCACTTGCAGACAGCGCAGGGATTGCAACGTTTGCAAATCTTGCAGCAGGTACATTTAAGGTTACAATATCTTATGTAGGGTTAGCAGAAAAAGAGATTTCCGTAACAGTTCCAACACCAACAGAAGCACCATTAGAAGTATTATTACAGGAAGGCGAAGAACATGAACATGAAGTTGTGGTAACTGCAACAAGAACAAGCCGGACCATTAGCGACATTCCTACAAGAGTAGAAACGATTTCAGGAGAAGAATTAGCAGAAAAAGGAAACATGAAGCCCGGAGATATAAGAATGTTACTTAATGAAAGTACGGGCATTCAAACACAGCAAACTTCCGCAACATCTTATAATTCCAGTATAAGAATACAAGGTTTAGATGGCAGGTACACACAAATACTAAGAGACGGTTTTCCACTTTATTCAGGCTTTTCAGGAGGTTTAAGTTTAATGCAGGTAACACCACTTGATTTAAAGCAGATTGAAGTTATAAAAGGCTCATCATCTACTTTATACGGTGGTGGAGCAATCGCAGGTTTAGTAAACCTTGTTTCAAAGACACCAACTGCCAAAAAAGAATTAACGTTCTTAGGCAATGGTACTTCAGCAGGGGGGCTTGACCTTAGTGGTTTTTACAGCCAGAAGTTTGAGAAGATTGGCATAACTGTTTTTGGTTCAAGAAACACAGGAAGACCGTACGACCCGGCTAAAATTGGGTTAACAGCTATCCCAAAATTTGACCGTTATACAATTAATCCAAGACTGTTTATTTACGGAGATAAGACAACCGCAAACATTGGTTTTAGTTACATCTCAGAAGACCGTTTAGGTGGCAGCACGGATTACATTAAGAAAGGTTCAACTGGTTATTTTGAAAAGAACAATACAGAACGCTTTACTACCCAGGCTCAATTAACACATAAGATAAATGATAAGGCACAAATGAATTTTAAGAACAGCTATAGCAGGTTCAATCGCTTTATTCAAATTCCATCTTATGCTTTTAAAGGTTTACAGCAATCCACATATTCAGAAGCTACCTATAGCAACGAAGGAGAAAAAGCACAATGGGTTATCGGAGCAAACTTGTTGACAGATGATTTTGCAGAAGACAAACAAAGCAACAATGCTTTAAGAAACTATCACTACAATACAATAGGAGCATTCGTACAAAACACCTGGTTACCAACAAAGCAATTTACTTTAGAGACAGGATTAAGAGGAGATTATGTAAAGCAATATAGTTTTGAACTGCTGCCCAGAGTTTCAGCTATGCTTAAAGTAACCCCAAAACTTACAGCAAGGTTAGGAGGTGGTTTAGGTTACAAAACACCGACAGTATTTAATGAAGATGCAGAAAAAATACAGTTTCAAAACATTCTGCCAATCAATCAAAATACAGCAAGCAACGAACGTTCGGCAGGTGGAAACTTTGATATAAATTATCGTACAAAAATTGGTGAAGTAGGTTTAGCAGCTAATCAACTTTTTTTCTATACAAGATTAAACAGACCCTTAGTATTAACCACTACACCTACCAATCAGTATGAGTTTATAAACACGAATGGTCATATAGACACCAAGGGAATGGAAACAAACCTTCGGTTTACTTACGATGATTTGAAACTGTTTATCGGTTATACTTATGCAGATGTAAACAGCCATTTCAATAACACCAAAAGCTGGTTTCCGTTAACAGCAAAGCACAGGCTTAATAATGTGTTGATGTACGAGAAAGAAGGCAAATTAAAGATAGGTGCAGAAGGCTATTTCTTCAGTCCTCAAAAACTAAATGATGGTGCTATTGGTAAATCTTACTGGACTTTTGGTTTAATGGGTGAAAAGACCTGGAAACACTTCGCCTTGTTCGTCAACTTAGAAAACATTACAGATACAAGGCAGACAAAGTTTGATACCATCTACACCGGCACAATTACGAACCCAACATTCAGAGACATATATGCACCTGTTGACGGGTTTGTAGTAAACGGTGGTATAAAAATTAGATTGTAAACAACTAATAGAATGTACTCAATCATTACAGGCAGTTTAATTATCGGTTTACTTCATGCAGTAATACCTAATCATTGGCTGCCTGTAATTGCTATTGGTTGAAAAGAACAATGGACAATAGCAGAGGTTACTAAAGTAGCCTTTACCTGTACTTTGGCACGGAGTAAGTAAAGTCCTCCGGTGAATACCACTTCTTATACGCTGGTCGTATAACCACATGCCTTTTGCTTTGCCTCATCTGCCATCCTTCTTGCTGCATCTGTTAACATGAATACTAAAAATATTAGCAAAGGTAAGGAAAGTAAACTAATTTGAATAGTGGCACACCTAAAAAACAAAAAAGGGCCAGGATAGAAATCCAGCCCTGTTTTTAATCCAATATTCTATGAAAAACCAATTACATAGAGTGTATATTTAATTGAAAAGTTGCAACAGCCGCTTTTTACTACTCGCTCTTTTTATCTGCTCTCTGTTGCAGGTCCTTAATTTGTAGTGTCATCATGCGACCAACCGGCTTATCGCCTTTGTAGGTTATTACTCTCAGCATAACTGCATCTTTCGGCGGAGTCAAGGCTTCGGTGTATTTAGGATAAAACCTGTCAGGAAAAGAATTATCGAAAGTATAATAGATATCAAGTCCTTTTACCTCTGTACTTAATTCAATTTTAATTTGCTTATCTGCAGCGCTGCTTACATTAACAATAGGGTCGTACATGCTGGGAGCATATTTTATTTCAGCTTCATCCAGCCTGCCAAAATGCTTTTCTACTTTCTGAGAGAAATTGTCCCAGTTTTTCTTTGCTTTGGGAGACCAGACAGACTCTGATATTGCAAGAGCTCTTGGGTAGGTCATATATTCCGCATGACGCATATTGTACACTTGTTCTGTCCACAGGTTTGCTTGCCCACCTATTATGTATTTCGCATCTACACTATCAGGAACAGGTTCAAACTGGTAAGCTTTACTCAGACGAAGTGTTGCATAAATACGCGGCTCAATGGCAGGATCCCCGTTCATATAATCGAGGTAAGCAAAAGTGGTTGGGCTCATTACAACATTATGTTTCATTTTAGCTGCTTCTGCTCCGCCTTTCATTCCTCTCCAGCTCATAACCGCAGCACTTGGTGCCAGGCCACCTTCCAGTATTTCATCCCACCCAATAAATTTTTTGCCTTTTGAAGTCACGATTTTTTCAAGTCTTTTTTCAAAATAACTTTGCACTTCTTCCATATTTTTCAATCCTTCCTTTTGCATTAAAGCTTTAATCGCATCACTTTTTTCCCAAAAGTTTTTAGGACATTCGTCGCCGCCAAGATGCATGTATTCAAAAGGGAAAAGTTGTGCCAGTTGTGTCACTACTTTATCTAAAAAATCATACACTTTTTCATTTGCAGGACAAAGTGTATTATCTACCAAGGCTATTGGCGGCGCACCATGCGACCAGTCCATAATTTCTTCACCGGAACGAACATGATATTTATCTGCGCCTTGTGTACAGGACAATTCCGGATATGACACAACTGCTGCCAGGCTGTGGCCAGGAACATCAATTTCAGGCAAAATATTTACAAATCGCTCTTTAGCATATTGTACCAGTTCTTTTATATCGTCCTGCGTATAAAAGCCACCATAATTTTTAGGCTCATCCGGAGCTGGGGGTGAGAAGGTTCCGAAATAGCCTACCTTTTTTACATTCCATGCGCCTACTTCAGTTAACTTGGGCAATCCTTTAATTTCGATACGCCATCCCTCGTCATCAGTAAGATGCATGTGAAGCAGGTTAAACTTGTATCTTACCATATCATCGATATACTTCTTCACGTCATTCTTGGTGAAAAAGTGACGTGATACATCAAACATTAAACCTCTCCATCCAAATCTTGGATAGTCAGTGATCTGAACACAAGGCGCTTCCCATTTTACATTTTTTGCAATAGTATCACTTTCAATTTCTTTAGGAAACAATTGCACAAGGGTTTGAACTCCATAAAATATGCCTGCAGGCTGATTTGCCTTTATCACAATTTGCTTTGGTGAAACCGACAACTGATAACCTTCTTTGCCAATTTCAGCATTTTCAGTTTTATTCAACACCAGCCTGACCGTAGCTGCAGGTGCAGAACTAGTGACTGTAACATGCATACCGGTAGGTACTGATAAATGATTTTTCAAATTACCTACCGCCTGTTTTAATTCGGGTTGAGAACCTGCCTCAATGGTAATGTTTTTTGGCAAGAAGAATACACCTGTATTTTTTACTATATTAACAGGTTCGGGGATGATAGCAAGGCCGCTTTTATTGTCCTGGCCAAATGCTATAACAGAAATAAATAAGCAAAATAAGAATCCGGATCTTTTTTTCATGAAACAAACTAATTTAAAAAAATAATAATCGTTGTAGTAAACCGTGAAATTATTGAAGGAATATTAATTTAAAAGCTTTATTTGTAATAAACGTTTTTTCTATGTTTTATATATTGATGATGAAACGTTCATCTTAATCATCATGCTGATTATACTCTTCATCAAGCAGGTTTTGCTAAACCCTAATATAGATTTTCCTTTTATTTAACCACCATCCAACGCTCCAGCAAAGGAGCATATAACAAATGGCAAAGAGAAATGAACCGATTGCACCAGGAGCAACAACCTGGAAAAGGATATCGTTAATCCAATTGAAAAAGCTCTGCTGAGGAGTAATACGGATCATATATAATATAGTAACTAAAATCTCAGATAAGATATAAATAAACAAAGGATTCTTACCAAACACAACAAAAAAGTTAGTCCAGTTGAGCGTGTTTATTTTTTGTATTTCAACGATATAAATTAATGCCGAAATCAGGAGCAGGTCAATGCCTGTAGTAACCAGCACAAAAGAACTTGTCCAAAGTTTCTTATTAATAGGAAAAATCATATTCCACCATAACGCAAGAAAAATCAACAAGGCACCGGTAAGCATTAATCTTGAAATAGTTTCAAATCCCTTACCTTTTTGCTGAATGAATCTTCCTGCCATATAGCCAATAAAAACATTTACGATTGAGGGCAAAGTTCCTAACAACCCTTCCGGCTCAAAAGGAACTCCTTCACCGTGATAGATATGATTGTTTCCCAACAAAAATTTATCAATATAAATCCCGGCATTACCCAACATACTGAAAGGCTGTGCATGATTACCGAAAATGAGCAACAAGACCCAATAGCCGATTAGCAATAGTATACTGGTTATAATTGCAGCCTTAGTTGATAGATAATGGATCATCAAAGAAGCAAAAAGGTAACAAAGAGCGATTCTTTGCAAAACTCCTAAGATTCTTGTATTAGCAATCGGAGCACTTGTGATATGACCTGCATTGTCTAAACGAAAAAAAGGAAACCAATACATTAAATAACCAATTAGAAAAATGAGGGCCGCACGCTTAAATACTTTTGCAAGAAAAGCCGAGTTGCTTATTTGCCTGTATTTGTCAAGCGAAAAACTCATTGCATTGCCAACGGCAAATAAAAACGATGGAAAAACAAGATCAGTTGGGGTAAAACCATGCCATGCAGCATGTTCTAACGGACTAAATGGTATGGCGCCACTCCCGGGCGTATTGACTATAATCATAAAGCAAATAGTCATACCGCGAAATACATCCAATGAAAGAAACCGCTCGCGTTGGGTACTCATAAAAGAAATTGATTGTAGTTAATTGTTTATTTGAGAGCTAATAACAGATTTTCCATCGGGTGTAAATACTACAAATGCTTCTTTGTTTTGTAAGGCGCCTGTAGAATCTTTGTAAGTAATATCTAATGTATACCTGATAGGATTTTTAAATTCTGCATCGGGCGCCTCATGTAAAGTATCTTCTTTGAAAGCTGTAATATCGAAAGCTTGTATATTCTTTAATTTTTCCCTTATCATGTTCTTAGCAATCAATTGTCTTTTATCCCTCTCAAACGAATTGTTTTCACAACTAAAAACCAAGATCGTAAAAAGAAACAGAAATATAAATTTCATAAAAGAAAAGAGTTTAGGAAAGTTGATAACTGCTAATAGTGACTTAATCTATCTGATGTTTTCCACTGAATAATTACGTTAATTACTTTCTCCAAGGGAGAGGGCTCTGTACAAAAAAATTATGAGCCTGTAATAAGGTTCGGCTATAAAATAATATAATTAAACAGTCCCGATTTTATATCGGGACTGTTTAAAAAAAATCTACAATTGCTTTATCTTAATGTTCTTAAACCACGCTTCACTGCCGTGATCCTGCAGTGCGATATAACCTTTTTTAGCCATACCGTATCCTGCTGCATCTTTAAATTTCCCATTCATTTTGTTCTTTTTCCATTCTTCACTTCCAATTTCATACTCCACTATTTTTTTTCCATTTAACCAATGCTCTACATGACCTTTATTTACTACAATTTTAGTATGATTCCACTGGCCAACTGGATTTGGCTCAGCAGTAGGGGCAGGATTCAGTGCGTAATTAGCTCCCGTTTTTTGCCAGTCTTCAATTTTCTCAGGAAAGTTAATATCATCAATGATCTGGTATTCAGGACCACTCAAATATGAGCTTTCATTATCTTCTGTTACCAGGTATAAAATGCCGCTGTTTCCTTTGGGAGAAATTTTCCAGTCAATTGATAACTCAAAATTATCGTATTGCTCTTTGGTCATTAAATCAGCATTTATTGACCCATAGTTCGCAGCACTTCCTTTACTGTGAAGCGTGCCGTTGCTTACTTCCCAGGATTTAGAAGGTTTATTTTGATAATAGCGCCAGCCATTTTTTGATTTTCCATCAAATAACAATTTCCACCCCTGCTGCCTTTCGGCTTTAGACAACGTATTGTCAGCTGTCATTTTATAGGTATAAGAGGAAAATGCTATCGCAGCTACTAAAACCCCAACAAGAAAAACTTTTGTTCTCATAATTATGCTTTATTGTTTATTACTTTAAGATTAACAGGATCCCATTGCATTATTTTATTATTGAAATAACTATCGTTGCACAACAAGGCAGGAGCTGCAGCATGATAGCCAAATACGGGATCTTCCACTACAGTACCTTTATTGCGGATAGCGTTGGACCAATTGTAAAAGTGGTCGAAGTGAGCACCTTTATAACCTGCGGCTGCGGCATATTCTGTTTTTTCAGGGGGTACCAACGACATTGATTTACGATCGTACACATACTCCTTACCACCATTAGCAGCCGCGTTACTTTTTGCCAAAGGGTCATTTTCATCAATGTGTTCACTGTTTCTGTAAAGTGTTACTTTATCCCACTCAACAGTCATTGAACCTTCGCTGCCTACCATGCGCAAGTAGTTTGTACCGCCTGTGCCGTCAACAAAATTTACTCTTAATGATAGATTAAAAGCAGGATGAACCTGTGTTTCAGGATAATCGAACATACCCAGCATAACATCAGGCACCTCTCTGCCATCTTTCCAATAGCGTAAGCCACCTGTAGCCATTATTTTATTCGGCCCCAATGACCCGGTTACGAAATGCAGGCTCGAGAACAAATGAACAAATAAATCGCCTGATACTCCTGTACCATAATCTCGGTAGTTTCTCCACCGGAAAAATCTTGTGGCATCGAATGGTCTTTTATTGGTATTGGCTACAAAAGTATCCCAACCGACAGTTTGTGGCGAAGCATCTGCAGGTATGGGGTATTGCCATGCACCTGTCGGTGACATGCGAGCCCAGAACCCTTCAGCATAGTTCAATTTACCAATAGCGCCATCTTTTAAAAGCTGTTTTGCCTTTTCATTCCCTAAAGAACTCAATCCCTGGCTGCCCACCTGCATTACAACTTTATTTTTATCTCTCGCTGCTATTACAGCCGGCCCTTCTGTAATATCATGAACCATTGGTTTTTCACAATACACCGACTTGCCACTGTTCATTGCGGCAACCGAAATGTCTTTATGCCAATGATCGGGCGTTGCGATTATAACAGCATCTATATCTTTTCTTTCAAGTATTTGCTTGTAATCACGCGTTGTTGAGATATCGTTGCCCCATTTCTTTTTTGCATCGGCAAGACGTCCATCATACAAATCACAAACAGCTACCAGTTTTATTCCAGGAACTGTAATAGCTGTATTAGTATCCGCAGTGCCCATACCGCCGGCTCCGATTAAAGCAATTTGCAACTGGTCATTAGCTGAAAACTTTTGACCTTCCCGAATGAGTCCTTCAAGGTTTCGTTGCCGGTCTTTTGCAGTTACAATGGCAGGAATCATAGATGCTCCTACTACTCCTTTTGTAAGGTTTGTAATGAAAGAGCGCCGTGAATTTTCGTTAGAAGTTTTTGACATATTTATTTTATTAGCTCGCTAAAATTAAATAGAAGTGTGATAACAATCTATTTATAAAAAATTTTATTATTAATGATATTCTATTGTAAGCTCATGTTTACCCGGTTCAATTGATTCATTTTTTTGTGAAACCAGCTTTATTGCTCCTATTTAGCGCCTGTTGCGTCGCACTCTTGTACATTTTTACCATAATCACCAAAAGCGGAAATTATGAAAATCCATTCAGAAATTTTAATTGGGTTACTTAAAAATTGATTTTTATAAATTCCACCAGTAAGTCCATTTTAGTACCATTGCCCTGTTTCTGACGGAAAAAGGCGCCGGATAATAGTTGTCAGTATAAACAAAAAACAAATCGGAAGCGGGTTTATACCTCCATTGCAATCGAGTATTGAGATTGATATTTTTTTGCTGATCGTTATACTGAACAAAAGTTGTAAAAAATAATTTATTCGTCATCGTTACATCAACTCTTGGCCCAATCAGCCAAAACGAACGGTTACCCCAGGGTTGCGGTAACTTTATATTGTTATAACTCGTGCTCATCGCAATGCTTACATACGGCTGAAACCTATAGCCTAAATCTGCAGTCAGGTTAAGGCGTGTTCCATTTTCATAATAACCACCATATCGGGTAGAAAAACCATAAGTAAAAACACTTTGTGGCATAGAAACAAATTGTGTTCCCCATGCATTCCAGCTATGTTTGGTACCCCGGGCAAGGGTATCTTTGGTAAAATTAGTGGGGTCAAAAGGCTGCAGTAACTTCACATAATCGTGGCTAACCCAGGCAGAAAAAGTACTACCTTTTCTAAAAGTAGTTAAATAATTAAATACTCCTTCATCATCAGTTTTCTTAAAGGAAGTATTGAAATACGAATAGTACATAACACTTGGTCCGTGGCTCAACACCATACCACCCGAAGGGAAAAATGTATAGCCCACCTGCGGGTTTAATTTTATATAACCCTGCCTTGGCACATAGCCCACTTCGGCATTATAATTTTTGCCTACATACTCATGTTGCCAAAACAAGAGCAACTTTCGCCCGAGGTACTGAATATGAGCTGCATGTACAATATCATCGCCAGATCTTCCGGGAGAAAAAGACTTCAAAAACATTGCTTTGCCTGTATATTTATTATTGGGAGAGGCAAGGTTGTATTCGAGCCCTATGGTGCGATTGTAATCGCTGTAGACAGGTTTTGTTGTGTCTTTGCCGGGTGAGTAATTTAAAGATTGCTTATTTATAAAGATTAAGCCAATGTTAGACCGTGAAAAAACCCGCCGTTGAACCGCAGCGACAGTAAAATTTTGAGCTGGCAACCCCGTATTATCAACACTTCCTGTCTGCATATCCATGACGCCCAATCGCCAGTTTTTATCAGGCTTTCCGCTTAATCTCGCACCAAACTGTATCGGAACTCCGAGACCAATACGCCTTGAGAAAAAAGGGCGGATGGAAGCATACCCAAAGTTGGCAAAGAGGTCTCCGTTTTCAAGAAAAAACTGGCGCTTTTCCGGGAAAAATAATTCATACCTGTCGAGGTTTGTTACCTGCTTATCCACCTCCACCTGTGAAAAATCGGGGTTAACTGTAAGGTCTAAATTAAGCGACGAGGTCAGCGCTATCTTTGCATCGACACCAATATCTTTTCTATAATTCGCCGGTTTGTTCTCTTCATGGTTCCTTGTAAATCCTCCCAATGCGTAAGGTATTAGTGATACGTTTGAACCGGCAGTCGGCGGCGGCTGGTCCCATATAAGTATGCCTGAATAAGCAAGAGAAGCAGTTGGAAATTGCCTTGGCACAGGTGCCCATGAGCTTTTCTCTGATGTCTTTAAATCTAAGCGGCTAAAGTTAATTCCCCACCTGGTAATGCCTTTTTTATAGCGTATACTTTTAAAAGGTATTGCCAATTCAAGTATCCATTTATCATTATAATTTTTTACTGCTGACACCCATTTATTATCCCAATTTAAATCTACTGATCCGCCTCCGTACATCATTCCATCCCATTGGGCACCTGCTGAATTAGTGCCAAATGCGAAACCGTTTGTCTGGTCATCAAAAGGATCCATAAACATAAGGAAATTGTCATTTTTACCAAAGACCCAGTCGTTCCTCAATGACTCCACGTAATTAGGACCGGGAACTGACTGGAAGCACTCGGCGATGAGGTAAAGATTATGATCATCATAGGCCATACGTACTTCGGTATGCGCTTTAGCTGACCCGGTATCCATCGGCAACACCATATAAAAGTTCTTGGCAACCTCTGCATTTCTCCATGTTTCTTCATCCATTATGCCATCTACTTTAACAGGAGAAGAAGCCCTGGTGACATGTATCTGGAATTGCTCATTCTTTTTCTGAGCTTTTAAAGAGAAATAATTTAAAAAAACAAAAAACAGAACAAAAACAATCTTTATAAAGGAACAAAGAGTAAAACATTTTTTCAAAACAAACGCTTTTTTAAGATATACTAATTATTATTAAAGAATTCCGAAACCTGTCACTTCCATGCGTTTTTTATAAACCGCAGCCAATTATTATGCATGATATTTTCTACATCTTCCTGTGAATACCCACGTCTAAGAAACATTGCAGGAAGTGTTTGCAGATCGGCAATTGTTTCAAGATCATAAGGAGCTTGCTCTCTTCCATATGCTCCATCTAGATCAGAACCAATACCAACATGCAACGTATTACCTGCGAGCTGACAAATGTAATCTATGTGATCTATAATTACTTCAAGATTGCATTTCATTTCTTTAGGCAACGAAACTCCTCTTTTCCAGCCAGGCACCATCATCCAGGCATCCAGTGCTCCGCCAATAACAGATCCTCTCTGTATCAATGCTTTAATCTGATCATCACTAAATTGCCGGTTATGGTTTACAATTGAGCGAACATTATTATGGCTTGCCCAAATATGGCCATTAAAATGATCAAGTGCCTGCCAAAAGCTGTCATCGCACAAATGGGTTGCATCTAAAATAATATTTAAACGTTCCATTTCTTTCAGCAGCTCTATTCCGTTTGCTCCCATAAGGCCTGTTGCATCTGTTCCATTTGCATACCTTCCCGGGCCATAATGAGCAGGACCAAGAGCACGCAAACCATAGTTCCAGGCCTTTTCCAGATTTCTGACACTTATTAAAGAGTCGGCACCTTCAAGACTTAAAATGTAACCGACGGGTTTTGCATCATTAGGTTGGTTGTTATTCCATAACTCTATGTGGCTATTGAGCGAAGTAAGATTGTGTACCTGTACCATTTCACCTGCTTCCTCCATTGCCTTGTACCAGGCCAGTTGGCCTTGTGTTTGTGCCCATGCCTGTTCTGGAGAATGCCAACCAGGTAAAGAATTGTCAGGTGATACATAGCGCGCAATTTGTGTAGCTACTACCAAACCTATATTGCCTTTTCGTAATTCGGGCAATGAAACAGTTGCGTTTCCACGGTCAGGCTTATCCCTCATTCCTTTCTCCCTTTCATTGATATCACTAACCGGCTTTCTTAAATCACGGTTCCACTCAAGGGCATTCATACTAAGATCAAGATGTGCATCTATTATAAACATATAGGCAATCGCTGTAAATTTTTATTGAGAAGATTTTATAAATTCTGTTATATAAATGTCTTAGTTGTTATAAGACACGAAGGGTCAAAGTTCAGAAAGAACAAATACAAATATCTACAACTACACATTAATCTTTCTATCTCTTGCAATTGTCTTCCATTCCTCTGCCACCTCACGATTTTTAACAATTAATGCCCGCTCGTACAACGCAACGGTAGGGCAAATATGTACCGGTAATCCATATAATACGTCCCCTGTTTTGTAAGAATGGCCTTCGGGCACTTCTGCTACCAAATGCTCTTCACTCTGACCTACAAATTTTAAATTCGCAGCATTTAAAAAAGTTACACGATTTGCCAACTCATTTTCAGCGGCTATTGATTTATGACCAAGATCGAGGCATATAATATTTTTTCCTGGAAAAGAGATAATACGTGAAATAACCAGTGCAGCAGTTAAAAAAGGCTGCTCAGGACAAATGCGTTGATAACCGGCATCCCAATAAATAAAAGTTCCGGGGCTACATTCTACATCTCTTCGCTTTGCATGCACCGGAAAAGTTGGTGAGCCTCCGGCAATAATAACAGGTTTTGGAAAACCATGATTTATTAGTTCATTTCGAGTAGATTCAACTAATTTGAAAACCTCATTACACTTTTCACTTCTTTGCTCAAAATCCTTTATACGAATGTGTCCGTCATAAGCATGTAATCCCACAGGTTTTATGCCTTTTAAATTTACACATCCTTTGTACAGTTCTACTGCATCATTACCGGCAGCAATACCGGTACGATTCATGCCGACATTCAAATCGATATAAACGGCAATTTCAAGGTTATTTTCAACCGCATCTTTAGCAACACTTTTTGCAGCCTCATAATCATCAACTAAGCATGAAAATGTAGTAGCCGGATAATTTTTGATCAATGCAATAAAACGCTTCAGTTTTGGGCCAACAGGCTGATAAGCTAATAATACATCAGGAGCATTTACCATTGCAAGCATTTCGGCTTCTGCTATAGTAGCACATTTAAATTTGCTAATTCCGGCTTCCATCATTAGCAATGCAGCTTCTTTTGATTTATGCGTTTTTACATGAGGCCTCAATCTTTTTACATCATCAATCATTGTTGTAAGCAGACGAATATTTTCGACTACTCTTTCCCAATATATTACCAACGCAGGAGAATCAACTGTATCAATATTATTAATGAAATACCACTCTTTTTCAGATTCGTTTTTACTGTTCATCTATGTACATTAAAACAACTCAAACAATGCTTCGATTTCCACAGGAATATTATCAGGCAATGATCCCATACCTACTGCACTTCTCACCCCTACTCCATTTTCTTCACCCCAAACAGTTTTAAAAAGTTCGCTGCAGCCATTAATTACATAAGGATGTTTTCCAAAATCAGGCACACAATTGACCATGCCTAATACCTTTATAACACGCTTAACTTTATCAAGGCTTCCAAGATTGGTTTTAATGGTTGAAAGTATTGTTAAGCCGACCTGGCGTGCAGCTAATTTACCCTGTTCCATATCCAAATCAGCGCCTATTCGACCAATTATTAATTTCCCGTCTGCCTGCACAGGGCCATGACCAGAAACATACAGATATTTCCCATCAATAAGGTAAGATTTATACACGCCTACAGGTGAAGGCGCAGGAGGAAGAACTAACACTGTTTCCGCAAATCGCTGTTCTGCATTTATATTTTCCATGAAAATTTTTTAAAATAAATTAAAAATCTAAAACTATGATCATATAATAACATTTAAAATCAACACTCCAATTAATCCTACCACCGCTACAATTGTTTCCATAGCAGTCCACGACCTAACGGTATCTTTTATACTTAAATTAAAATATTCTTTAAAAAGCCAAAAACCAGAATCGTTTACATGTGAAAAAGCTAAACTACCGGCACCGATAGACAATACCATTAAATTAGGATTTGAATGCGTCTGCACTATCAGTGGTGCTACAATGCCTGCTGTTGTTAAACCTGCAACAGTAGCTGATCCTACACATATCCGAATGACTGCTGCGATTAACCATGCGAGAATAAGTGGTTGTATATGAAAGCCATTTAATTGCCCTGCGATTTGATCACTTATGCCACTGTCAGTTAATACCTGTTTTAAAGCACCTGCGCTGCCAATTATCAGCAAAATCATGGCGATTTCTTTTACCGCTTCAGCGTAAATTGACATCACTTCTTTCATTGATTTTCCCCTTTTTATGCCTAAAGTATATGTTGCTACGGCAAGAGAAATAAGCATAACAATAGCCGGGTCAGCAAAAAAAGAAACAACCTGTTTTATACCTGCAGACAATGAAAACATAAATGGTAACAAAGTAGTGACCATAAGAAGTATAACCGGTAACAGTGCTGACAAAAGACTTGTTACGGCACCAGGTAATTGGTCAGCCGATAAAGACGGCGGCTGAAAGGTTTGCAGAGGCAACGCCTTTATATTTTTTAATGTTCTGGAGTATAAAGGGCCGGCAATAATTATAGCCGGAACAGCCAGGATGAGTCCATAAATTAAGGTAAGACCTATATCAGCATGAAACTGTACCACCAAAGCTGTAGGTGATGGATGAGGAGGAAGAAACCCAAACGTAACAGATAATGCAGCCAACATAGGCAAACCAATATAAACTGCTGGAAGCTTATACTGGTAAACGACAGAAAAAATCAAAGGAACCATCAGTACAAAGCCCACTCCGTAAAACAGAGGTATTCCTATAATAAATCCTGTAACTACCAATGCCCATCGAACATATTTTCTGCCAAATGCATTCATCATAAATGCGGCAATTTTTTGTGCGGCACCACTGTCAGCGACTAATTTACCCAGCATAGCGCCTAATGCTATAATAATAACCAATGAACCTAGTGTATCACCAATTCCTTTTTGCACAGAACCCATAATGTTATTAAAAGGTATTCCGAGCAAAAGCCCTGCAATGATTGAAATCATTAAAAAGGCAAGCAATGGACTAAGTTGTGCCCATGAAATTAAAAGTACAAGGCACGCGATACAGAAGAAGATTATTAAAAATGTCATTCGCAGTTAGTATCTGAGTAAGCAATACAAGGCGTTTCCCTCTAACACCTTGTATTGTCGCCAAATGCTTAGAGAGGGATATGAATCAAAATTAAATTAAACTATCTTAGGCAATTTATACCCGTTGTGATATTCTTTTATCATATATTGCTTGTTAACATCTTTATCTGTAAAAGCATGATTTGCATCGTCCCACTGTAATTTTTTTCCGCTCCTGAAAGCAATATTTCCCATTTGCGCTACTGTTGCTACGTGCGCACCTGCCTGTATAGGACAGTGAAGGTCTTCCATTTTACGTGACTTAACAACACTTACAAAATTTTCCCAGTGTTTATCAAGCCCATTATCAGAAGATTTCTCGAATGGCTTACTTACCTTGCTCTTACTTTGCTTTTCCTCTATTACTTCCCACCCTCCACGATTTAATATCAATGTTCCATTATTGCCAATGTAGGCAATACCGTGATCGCGGTTATAGGAGCCGTTGTCGATACCCATCGCCGAATCCCAAACCATATTAAAGCCGTCAAATTCATACAGTGTAGTGAGTGTATCAGGTGTTTCTTCGTACAAATCGGGGTAAGCAAAACGTCCCCCAAGTGCGGAAACTGATTTAGGCACAGGCGACTTCATACCTAATAAACCATAGTCTAAAAGATGTACGCCCCAGTCAGTCATAAGACCTCCCGCATAATCCCAGAACCAACGAAAATTAAAATGAAAACGGCTGGAATTGAAGGGACGTTTAGGCGCGGGACCTAGCCATGTAGCATAATCCACTCCGGCAGGTGGCGCTGTATCAGGAACAACTGGGCCAGGCTTCATCCATCCCTGGTAACACCATACCTTAACAGTACGAATATTGCCCAACTGGCCGCTTTGTACAAAATCAACCGCATCTTTAAAATGCTGTTGACTGCGTTGCCACTGGCCTGCCTGCACCACTTTGTTATAATGTTGCTGTGCAGCTACCATGGCCCGGCACTCACCAATTGAATTACCTACAGGCTTTTCTACATATACATCTTTTCCGGCTGCACAGGCATCCATCATGATCAGTGCATGCCAATGATCGGGCGTACCGATAATAACGGCATCCACATCTTTCTGATTCAGCAATTGACGATAATCTCCGTAAGTTTTCACTTTTGAGGCATCAACATTCATCTTACCTAAATCAGCTAATCGCTTATCGATTACATTTTTATCTATATCGCATATAGCCACAAGGTTTACACCGGGTACTTTTAAGGCTGCAGTTACGTCTGACCAGCCCATTCCGTTTACACCAATGGCGCCAATATTTAATTGATCGCTTGGCGCGATACGATTTTTAAATATGGCAAAAGCCTGGTTGTTCACTGCTGAAGCTAATAAGCCACCACCAACCATAGTGGCAGAACTTTGTAAAAATTTTCTACGATTTGACATTGATTTATTTTTTTCAAATGGAAGCAAATGGGAAAATTACAGAATTTTAAATAACTACCATTTATTTTATCATATCTTTTATATGTTAGTATATGTTAGCACTTGCCTGTGTTTATGCGAACAAAAATAAAAATTGTATTAAATAATTATTTTTAATTGAAAATAACAGAAGCAAAAAAAAGCACAAGATTATTTCCTTCTGCGAAGAAAGGAAAGGCTTTGACTTTAACCTGAAGAATTCTAATAGTTTTTATAATAAAAATTTTAGGCAAAGATCTTTTAGCAATTTAAAATGCGGATGGTTTTAATCTTTTAAAAGGAACTCTTTTAAATATGAAATAAACATAAAAACCCGTAAAAAACTTTACGGGTGTGAGACCTTTTTGGGTTTTAATAATTAGAATAGTTTTTTCAATTACAAATAATTAAATTTCTAATAAATTTCTATTCGACCAATACCAGTTTATTTATCACCGTTCCTCCTTCATGTACCTGTAGCCTGTAAATTCCCCTGCTGAATTGTTTGCCTGTTAAGATACTGTATGTTGCGGAGCTGCCGTCGTGATTTATGAAACCCGCATATAACTTTTGCCCCCCGTTATTGTAAAGACTTATCGCATAGCTTCCTTTATCGAAGTTGCTTAACTGCAAACCAATAACATTTCCTTTTACCGGGTTTGGAAATATGGTTATACGGCTGTTGCCTTTATTGTTTATTACTTTGACTACCTGGCTGTACGTTACAGCTCCTGACTTCTCTGTTACCTTTATACGATAAAAGTTGTTATCCGAGTGTACATTACCATCGAACCAGGTATAGCTTTGTGTAACAGCGTTATTACCTTTTGGCCGTACGTTCGCCGCTTTATTGAATTGCTGCCCATCAATAGATTTTTCTACATCATATCTATCTATGTTTGTCTCCGTTTCCGAATTCCAATCTACCTGTATGCCTTTGTCCTTCTGGGAAGCTTTTACATTAGTAAGCGTCACAGGCAATAAACCGGCTGGTTTTAAGACAATAGAAAAACGGTCGGAAGGAACAGGTTGTATGTTGTTTGTAAAAGGTATGAGCGTGATGGATGACAGATCAACCGGAGTTTCAGTATTTAAATATAAATCTCTCAATGTTGCTGATACCAAAGGTGAGAAATTAGAACCTACCAATTTTAAGTAGTATTGTTTTTGCTTTAACCGTAACACTTGTAAAGGCAAGGTATCGTTTGCAGTTACCATGGGTCTGCCTTCAATACTTAGCATTGTTCCATTTCGGTTAATGGCAACCCCCTCAGCGCCATTGGAAATTTTAAAAGCATCTTCATCACCAATAGCTGCTGAATAGTTATTTCCAAACACTGCCGTCAGCCCGTCTAGTGAAATTTGTCGGTCCCCCTCATCTGTCAACAACTGAACAGATAATTTAGTTAGAGCCGGGTTTAACTTGTTTATTCCGGTGCCTGTTGCCTCTACATTAAAAGACATAGCGCTACCGGTTACAGGAATCTTACTATTATAGACTTTAGCTGAATCAGGAGAGAATTTAATATAGATAAGTTGCGTGATCCTGCCACTGTTTGGGCTAACTGTAACTGAAGGAGAATATGTGCCATCAGGAGTTAGAGAAAAAACATAACCACTAAGCGGACCTACTGTAACGTCAGAGCTTACATTAATTCCAAATAAGGTAAAATATTTATAATCTGAAGTGCTGTTGACATATACATTGCCAAAGTCTGGAATAACAGAAGGCTTGGCACTTACGTACGGAATTTGCAATTGCCCCCATCCACTTACTACTATTAAACTCAAAATAATTGGCATTAATAGAACATATCGCAGACGTAAATTTCTTTTCATCGAAGGAATTAAAATTTTAATAATTGAATGATTTCTATAAAAAGATGTATTAGAAAATGTTCTTGAGTTATGATGACAATTGCATTTGGAAAGTTGCAATATTTAACCTTAAAGTAGGGTCACCAGACGAGATTTTTCTGTGGTAAAGTGTGAGATCGCCTTGCGATATTTCTACCCTTTGTAAAAATGGCCGGGGAAAACCCCGGCCATTTTAAAACAAACAAATAAACCACTATATCAAATGACATCTTAACCCTACCAATACAGGCCGGGCTGTGCCAAAAAGGCTATTAATACAAACGCTCTCATTAAAAACAGTCTTACTACCTTTCCTTTTGATGTAAATAAACACATAAGCACTTAGGAAAGGTACAAACGGCAATTCTTCTCCCAATAAACTTTTCCCTGTAAAAAGGAATAGTTGAGATACCATAAGAGCCGGTGCAAAGAATTATTACATTACATAGTTGAATACCAAATATAACACTACAAGCTTTACTATAAATGCTTAAACCAAAACTTCGGCCTGGTAGCTATTTGCTTTTTCTTTATAAGAAATTTGATTTTCCAGCAGTTGCGCTACATATTTTTCACATATTTCATTCGGATCATATTGTTTGAATTCTTTACCAAGCCGTTTTACATTCTTCGCGTATGAATCACTTTGTAAGACTGCGTCAACACTTTTTCTTAATTGAAGTACGGTAGGTCTTTCGGTCTTAAGATTAATGCCCAAATCAAAATATCCCACTCTTGCATTAATCTCATTTTTTCCTTCATGTACACCAGCCACTACCATAGGCAGTTGATGTTGTATAGATAAAAGAACTCCGCCATATCCCCCGTTTGAAACATATACGTCTGCATAAGGCATTACATCATCAAAAGGGATAAAATCTTCTATAATTATATTTTCCTCGGGGTAACGTTTTCTCAACTCTTCAGTATAGGCACCGCCAGTAGTAGCAATAACGAGGCAATCGGAGTTTTTAAATGCTTCAAGAGTTGGCACAATAAGCTTCTCAATATCTTTTTCAATTGTGCCTTGTGTTACAAGAATAACTTTATCGTAGTGGCTTAACTTTTCATTGTACCAGCTTTCTCTTTCTTTCTTTTTTGTGTAAGGCAGCAGCGGACCAATAAAATGCACATGACTGCTTAAGTCACTTCTCTTGTATTCAAAACCCGGAGTGCCGCTTTGTAGTACCAGTGTTGATTTTTGTATAAGTATGTCAAATATGTTGGCTTTCCCCGCATCAATTCCATGTTGGGCCAAAAGGCCCCACATTACTTTAGTGGGTTGCGCAAAAAGTAATTCGTCGGCAATAAAGCGTAAAAAGCTCTGTTTTATTTTGCCAAAAAACGAATAAGAAGGGGTGATACCAAGGCCGGAGGGAGCCAGATCTTTTGAGGTTTCGGGAAGCGGAACAACGCTGATGGAAATAACCGGAATATTCATTTTTTCTTCTACAAAAGGAATAGCGCCGAAAGTGATGTCAGCAATCATTAACTGAAAAGGAAATTCCTCGTATATTTCCAATATGTCTTCATAATATTCCGTAGAGCGCAGAATGAAGGCGTTTATCATATCAAATTTCAACTTGCTTACCTGGCCTTTGTATTTTTTCCTTTCGGGAAAAACGTCGTTGATTTCCGCATGGGCACTTACATCTACGGCTCTTTGCAAACCATAAAAAGGTATATCTAACCTGGCAATTTTTTCGGCATATGTCTTTGAAGTGTACCAACGCACATCGCACCCAATATTTTTTAAATGAACAGCCAATCCTGTCAGCGGATTGAAGTGACCATCGGCAGGGAAATTGGCAAATAATATTTTTGTTCCCGGTTGTATCGATGAAATATATTTCATACTTTTTTATTTATAACTAGTTTACATTTTACTGCTAAAGTAGAAGCTGCAATAAACCTTTTCAAGCCATATACGTATGAATTGCTTTTTTTACTTAATGAAGTGCAGAGAGGAAAAAACAAGTTGCGTTCTTATAAAATTGCATGCCAAAAATTCTTGTTCGATGTAACCGTTACCTAACAAACAAGTATTGATATTTATTGGAAAAAGTCATTTTCTTAACCAAATCCTTTTAAATATTTTTTTTACCACTCGTCATTTTTCTACTGAATTTTTTTTGAAATATTGATTTTAAACGTACTTTTGTTAACCAAATGGTTAAACTAAATGGGTAAAGAGAAAGATTTAACGACGGAGCAAAAAATACTGGAAGCAGCCAGGAAGATTTTTTTAACGAAAGGATTAGATGGGGCACGCATGCAGGATATAGCCGACGAAGCCGGCATTAACAAAGCCATGTTACACTACTATTTTAGAAGTAAGGATAAATTGTTTGAACAGATTTTCGCAGAAGTGGCAGGGCACTTCCTGCCAAAAGTTTTGGCCATATTTGAATCGGAGGAAACGGTGTTTAAAAAGATTGAAACTTTTTGCATTGAATATATAAACCAGATTAATGAAACGCCCTATGTGCCCATCTTTATTTTAAACGAAATCAACCGACATCCTGAAGAATTTTTGAAAAAGGTTTTTGGCAATAAAATGCCCCCAGTTGGCAAGATTATAAAACAACTGGAAAAAGAACAAAAACAGGGAATTATTAAAAAAGTCGACCCATTACAATTGTTGCTAAACATGTTATCGCTTTGTGTTTTTCCTTTTGTTGCACGCCCTGTGATACAATTGATTGCCGGGATGGACAGAACCCAGTTTAATACAATGATCGAACAACGAAAAAAAGAAGTTCCAAAGCTGATTATTGACTCAATAAAGAAATAAATTTTTTATGCAGTGGTTAACTAAACGGTTAAATAGTACGGTTAAATTATGTATGACTTTCTTTATATTATTGTCATGTTTTTATGTACATGCGCAGGATAAAAAGTATTTATCGTTGCAGGAAGTCTACCAGTTGGCCGAACAGAATTATCCTGTTATAAAGCAAAAAGGTTTGATACAGGAGACAGAAAACCTTTCGCTCAAAAACCTAAACACAGGTTTTCTTCCTCAATTGGCTGTCAATGGGCAGGCCTCTTATCAGTCAGATGTTACAAGGGTAGATATTCCAATTCCAAATATTAAAGTTCCTTCTCAAAGTAAGGACCAGTACCGAGTAGTTGCGGAAGCAAACCAGCTTATTTATGATGGTGGACTGATAAAAGAACAAAAAAATATTCAGCAACTAAATTCTGCTGTTGAGCAAAGAAAAGTGGAAGTGGAATTATATAATTTAAAAAACAGAATTAACCAGATATACTTTAATATTCTTTACCAGGATAAGTTGCTAAAGCAAAATGAGCTTTTATTAAATAATATTCAAATAGGTATAACTAAAGTACAACAACAGGTAAATAATGGTACCGTTTTACGGTCGAACCTACAGGTTTTGCAGGTTCAGATGTTGCAAACCCAACAAAGGGCCATAGAAATCCGAAATACAAAAAAAGGATTAATTGATGCGCTTTCTTTATTTATTAATCAACCAGTTGATGAAACAGGACAGTTGCAAACGCCGGTAGTAGAAATAAGTTTGGACACATCTATTGCGCGACCTGAGATGAGGTTATACGATGATCAATCAGAGTTACTCAAAGAACAAAGAAATTTAATCGATTCGCGAAACTTGCCAAAAGCAAATGCTTTTGTACAAGGTGGATATGGGAGGCCGGGTTTAAATCTATTGTCTGACAAGTTTGATTTTTTCTATATCACAGGTCTTCGGTTAAACTGGTCATTAGGAAACTTTTACACATCGAAAAGAGAAAAAAGCCTGCTAAATATTAACAGGCGCACGGTCGAAATACAAAAGGAAACATTCCTGTTAAATACGCAATCACAACTAAAACAGCAACGGGCAGAGATTGCAAAATTTACTCAGCTTGTAGCATCTGACCAGGAAATTATAGAACTAAGAAGCAAGATAACAGAAGCTTCTAAAGCACAATTGGAAAATGCCGTGATTACTGCCAATGATTATTTACGTGAAATAAATGCGGAAGATGCAGCGCGGCAGGCAATGGCAACGCACCAATTGCAATTGTTACAGGCACAGGTAAATTATCAACTTACAACAGGTAAATTATAAACGACTTTTTATGAGAAGTAGATTCTTATCATTATTTGTAATCATTGTTTTTACCGGCTGTCATTCAAAAAATGGCACATTTGATGCATCAGGCAGTTTTGAAGTAGATGAGGTTATTGTATCATCTGAACTGGGGGGCCAGATACTGAGCTTCAGTGTGCATGAAGGTGATTCTTTAACAAAAGGGCAAGTGGTAGGAGCTATTAATTCTGATAACCTTGATTTACAAAAAGCCCAGGTAGAAGCAAGTATACAGGCGCTCTCAGAAAAAACATACAATGTAACCCCACAGATAAAGTTATTACAGGACCAGTTGGCTGTGCAACAATCGCAATTAGACAACTTGATACATGAAAAAGAAAGAACAGAACGACTTGTAAAAGCTGATGCCGCAACCGGAAAACAGCTGGATGACATAAATGCTCAAATTGATGTTATCCGCAAGCAAATGAATGCAACCGAACAGCAAATAAATGTTCAAAGAACTACAACATCTACATCGAACCGAAGTATTATGAGTGAGCGAAAACCTCTTCAAAAAAAGGCCGCACAATTAGAAGAGCAGTTATCAAAATCAAAAATTATAAATCCGGTAAATGGAATCGTTATTACCAAATATGCTGAACAAGGTGAAGTGACTTCACCTGGAAAAGCTTTGTATAAAATTGCAGATTTATCTGTGATGACATTGCGTGCGTACGTAACGGGAATTCAGCTTCCCCAAATAAAATTAAATCAAGCGGTACATGTATTAATTGATAATGGTGCAAAAGACTACAAAACTTACAATGGAACTATTACATGGATATCAGACAAAGCTGAATTTACGCCTAAAACTATTCAGACAAAAGAAGAACGAGCCAACCTTGTTTATGCAATAAAAATAAAAGTAAAAAACGATGGCTATTTAAAAATCGGAATGTTTGGTGAAGTACAGTTTAAAAATAAAAGTGAATAGTTCCGACTTATTTCTTTCAAGATTTATGGGGTAAAAAGTAAATTAGATAAAAGTGACAGCAGTAGCAGTAAATAATCTTTCTAAGGTGTATGCAACAAAAAAAGAAACTATCGATGCGGTTCAGCATGTTTCTTTTGATGTGGCACGAGGTGAGTTGTTTGGTATCATCGGCCCTGATGGAGCAGGCAAAACATCGCTGTTTCGTATGCTTACCACTTTGTTATTACCAGACGGTGGGTCTGCAACCGTTGATGGTTCTGACATTGTAAAAGACTATGAAGCCATAAGGCAGAAAGTGGGTTACATGCCGGGCCGGTTTTCACTTTACCAGGATTTAACTGTTGAAGAGAACTTAAACTTTTTTGCTACCATCTTCAATACTACTGTCGGGGCAAACTATGATATAATAAAAGACATTTATGTACAGATAGAGCCTTTTAAGAAAAGACGTGCAGGGAAACTGTCTGGCGGTATGAAACAGAAGCTTGCTCTCAGCTGTGCCCTTATTCACAGGCCTGTTGTTCTGTTTTTAGATGAACCAACAACCGGTGTTGATGCAGTTTCGCGCAAAGAATTTTGGGAAATGTTGAAAAGGCTCAAACAACAGGGAATTACCATTCTGGTTTCTACTCCCTACATGGATGAAGCAGCATTGTGTGACCGGGTTGCTCTTATGCAAAAAGGTAAAATACTATCAGCAGGTACACCTGCAAGCATTATCAATGCATTCAACAACACCATACTGGCAGTAAAGTCAGAAAAAATGTTCCAGCTATTACGTGATTTAAAGGCGTGGCAAGGAACTGAAGACAGCTATTCGTTTGGAGAATATCATCATGCGGTTATGAAAAAAGAATTTAGCGAAGAGCAATTACAAAATTACCTGGTAGAAAAAGGACATCCTGATGTAGAAATCAAGCCAACACAACCAAACATTGAAGATTGTTTTATGCAATTAATGCAGAGCTAATGGATACAGAAAAGATTATAATAACAGAGAAGCTTACAAAACGTTTTGCTGATTTTGTAGCCGTAGACGCCATCTCTTTTTTTGTAAATAAAGGAGAAATATTTGGTTTTCTGGGTGCGAATGGCGCCGGTAAAACCACGGCTATGAGAATGTTATGCGGTCTTTCTAAGCCAACTGCAGGCAAAGCCACCATCGCCGGCTTTGATATATACCGGCAAACAGAAAAAATCAAAAAGAATATCGGCTACATGAGCCAGAAATTTTCTTTGTATGAAGATCTAACCGTAAAAGAAAACATTCGTTTTTATGGTGGAATTTATGGAAAGAGCAACATCTTCATTAAAGAGAAAGCCGCTTTACTGTTGCACCAGTTGAAGCTGGAAAAAGAGGCAGATAAACTGGTAGGCGATTTGCCACTGGGATGGAAACAAAAGCTGGCTTTTTCTGTAGCTATATTCCATGAGCCTCAGCTTGTTTTTTTAGATGAGCCAACAGGCGGGGTCGACCCGGTGACACGAAGAGAGTTTTGGAACATGATATACGAGGCCTCTGAAAGAGGCATTACAATTTTTGTGACAACACATTATATGGATGAAGCCGAATACTGTAGCCGGGTGGCAATTATGGTAGACGGAAGGATCGAAGCATTAGATACACCTGAAGTTTTAAAATCAACTTATACTGCAACAACAATGGACGATGTGTTTTTGCAATTGGCAAGGAAAGCGCAGAGGTCTGAACTTGGATAAAATGAGATTTACAAGATTATTGTGAAACCCAGAAGTTCTTACAATTTAGAGTCTTTGTATCGCTTCCCTTTCAGGAAATAGCAGTCTTCCTCTATCTTAATGTGACTACCGGTTTCTAACAATTTGAATTATGAAACAATTTATATCATTTGTAAAAAAAGAGTTTTTACATATTTTAAGAGATACAAAAACACTTCTCATACTGTTGGGCATGCCTATAGCTTTAATTATGATTTTTGGCTTTGCTCTGACTACCGAAGTGAAGAATTCAAAATTTGCCGTGCTTGATTTTTCAAAAGATGCTGCTACCGAAGAAATTATTAATGAACTGAATGCAAGTCGCTATTTTGACCTGGTGGCGGCATTACATACATACCAGGATATTGAAGCAATATTTCATAAAGGCAAAGCAAAAATGATCATCGTCTTTCCTCCATCATTTAAAAGTGATTTGCAGCATTTTAATACAGCGCCGGTACAAATTATTGCTGATGCCTCTGACCCTAATGTTGCCACTACGCTTACCGGCTATGCCACTACTATCATAATGGATTATCAAAAGCGGGTAACCCACGACAGGAAGTTGCCCCATACGATTAACACACAGGTACGCATGTTGTACAATCCGCAAATGAAGGGTACGTATAGTTTCGTCCCTGGTGTTATCTCTATGATTTTAATGCTGGTTTGCACCATGATGACAGCTATTACGGTTGTACGGGAAAAAGAAACCGGAACTATGGAAGTGTTGTTGGTTTCACCGGTACAGCCAATAAAAGTCATATTGGCAAAGGCTGTTCCTTATTTGCTTATTTCAATAGTAAATATTATCAGCATCTTGTTATTAAGCGTTTTTGTATTGGACGTTCCCATAAGAGGCAGTTTGATTTTATTATTAAGTGAAAGCATTTTATTTACTATCACTTGTTTATCATTCGGGTTACTCATTTCTACTTTAACTGACTCCCAGCAAATGGCGATGTTCATTTCATTGACAGGATTGTTTTTACCTACACTTATGCTAAGCGGATTTTTATTTCCTATTGAAAATATGCCAATGGTATTACAAGTAGTGTCAAACATTGTTCCTGCAAGATGGTATTACCAGATTGTGAGGGCAGTGATGATTAAAGGTTTGCCTTTGATCACTGTCTGGAAAGAAACATTTATTTTAACCGGCATGACTGTTTTTTTATTGATGGCAAGCTTAAAAAACTTTAAAACAAGGCTGGCATGAGAACACTACAATTTTTATTGCAAAAGGAGTTCCGGCAGATCTTTCGCGATCCGGCAATATTGCGGGTCATTTTTGTTGTACCTGTATTGCAATTGTTATTGCTGCCGTGGGCTGCCGATTATGAAGTGCGAAACATAAAACTAACCATTGTAGATCATGACCATAGCGACTATGCCCGGAGATTAATTTCAAAGGTAACAGCCTCAGGGTATTTTCAATTAGACCAATACACCGATTCATATAATAAAGCATTAAAAGAAATTGAAGTAGATAAAGCAGATGTAGTAGTAGAAATACCGATAAACTTTGAAAAAAACCTGGTACGGGAAAATGAAGCTACTTTATTCCTTGCCATTAATGCTATTAATGGAGTAAAGGCGGGTTTGGCATCGTCTTATTTGCAAAGCATTATCCGCGATTTTAATAATCAAGTACGAACTGAATGGATACAAATTCCACGCTTTAGTCCCGAAATAAACATTGATGTACGTTCCAGCAATTGGTTCAATCCTCTAATGAATTATAAGTTTTTTATGGTTCCCGGTATTTTGGTAATGCTCGTAACCATAGTCGGGTCGTTTCTTACTTCACTAAACATTGTAAAAGAAAAAGAGATAGGCACCATTGAGCAAATAAATGTTACGCCGGTAAAGAAATATCATTTCATATTAGGGAAACTTATTCCGTTTTGGATATTGGGTCTATTTATTTTAACCATCGGTTTGTTCATAGCTTGGTTGCTGTATGGTATTGTTCCTGTTGGGAGTTTATTTACAATTTATGTTTTTGCGGCCGTTTATCTTTTAGCCGTTTTAGGGTTTGGCTTATTAATTTCTACTTTTTCTAATTCTCAGCAACAGGCAATGCTGGTGACTTTTTTTCTGTTTATGATATTTATTCTTCTCGGCGGTTTATATACACCCATCGACAGTATGCCCGTATGGGCGCAATGGTTTACAAAATTTAACCCGGTAACATATTTTATAGAAGTGATGCGGCTGGTAATTTTAAAAGGAAGCACCCTTAGTGATATTCTTCCACACATCAGTATCATTCTCATATTTGCTTTTGTTTTAAACACGTGGGCAGTAATTAATTATAAAAAGAGAGCATAAAGAATATGACGTTACTTGCTTAGTGTTACTCCTCTTTTTTATAAACATCATCACAGAAGTTTGTTGAAGCGCAATAAGTTTCTATCTTACCGCTATGAAAATTTTTATTACCAGTTTTATTACAATAATCTTTTTTATAAGCTCGTCTGCTCAACCTGCAACACAAATCAAAACTCTTTTTGATGGAAAGACATTTAAAGGATGGGAAGGAGATACTGTACAAACCTGGAAAATAAAAGATGTAGCCTTAGTCGGAGGTTCTCTGACAGAAAAAGTACCTCACAACATGTTTCTTGCAACTACAAAGGCATACGCAGATTTTGATCTGCAACTTAAATTTAAATTGACCGGAACAGGGTTTGTAAATGCGGGTGTACAGTTTAGAAGTAAACGATTACAAAATCCGGATTACGAAATGAGTGGGTACCAGGCGGATCTCGGCGAAGGATATTGGGCAAGCCTGTATGACGAATCAAGAAGAAATACTACTCTCGTAAAGCCCGATTCAATTGTCGTAAGCAAAGTTTTAAAAAATAACGACTGGAATGATTACCGGATTCGTTGTAAAGGAAAAAGAATAAGAATTTGGCTTAACGGAGTTAATACGGTTGACTATATTGAAAAAGATGAAAAAATAGAGCAAAAGGGACTTATCGCGCTCCAAATACATGGAGGTGGAAAAGCCGAAGCGTCTTATAAAAATATTAGAATAAAAGAGCTTTAGTAAAAGAAGTTTTTGGTCGGTTACTATGTAAATTAAGAATGTCGCAAAAAAAAGATGATTCAACATCATCTTTAGTAAATTTTAAAATAATTGACTTCTCTGTATTAATCCCTCTCTGATAGAGCTTCTTTATACTTTTGTTCGTTTTCTATATCCTCTTGCGTCACCTGTTTATCGTTGTTATCTGCCTTTAAAGGATTATGAAAAGGCAACGGTTGCTGTTCTTTATTTTTTTGATCCTCGGCCGAGTTACTTCTGTCAGCAGGAGAAGGAGTTTCATTATTCATCATAAAAATTTAAAAATTGATAAAAAATCAAAATCTGAGAAATGGTGACGGTTTGTTGTACCTACGCCACACGTTCATCACAAATTCCTGCTCTTATGGCGCACACTTCCTGCTTTCTTAATTCCAGGCTTTTGTTGTGTAGTATCATTTATACTACTGGTATCCCCTACTGCATTATTACTATCCTTATTAACATCTGCTTTACTTGTCTGGTCGTTTGTCTCAATCGCTGATGCTGCCGGCGAGCCGCTCATATCTCCACCTGCACCACCTGTACCCATTGGGCTGCCTGGCGTAGTATCTTTTTTCCGTAATATTGGCTGGCACCTCGTTGCAATCGTTTTTTTTCCTGCTTATTTATCGCTGTTTTATTCTGTCCACCTGTTGTGCCACTTGTTGTTTGCGCATCTACCTGCAAAGTGGCAGAGAACAAAACGATTAGCATTATTGAAAAGTATCTCATAAAATATTTTTCTTAAGTAATGGCAAAGGTTGGGCCAGCATAATTTCAAGGTCATTGTGAAGGCTTTAAAACCGTAAAGTCAATTCGTTTATGGAAAGATTTAGACACTTTACTTTTATTGTTAAACCGCTCATTATCTTTCGTTAAAAAAATTACCGGAGGCATTTTAGCTGATAAAAAGATTTAATCGATGTTTTTAATTATCCTCGTACAACCAGGTAAGGAGCTATCTTATTATACAATTCTTCAGTTATTATATCAATCTTTTTAATATCTTCTACAGATATATAGTTACCATGTTGTTGGCGGTAATTAAGAATTGCGTTGGCAATATTCCATCTAAGATAAGGATGAGCCCGCAACTCATCTATACCAGCAGTGTTGATATTAATAGTTTTTAAGATTGGATTTATACACTGCAAACGAGATTTAATTTTTTCAAAAGTACTGTCTGCTATACCATAAGTTTCACCTAATTGCGCAACTGAACTAAATCCGCCAAGCTTTTGCCTGAAATTTACAATTCGTGTGGCAAGCTTACTGCCAATGCCGGGCAAAGAAATAAATTCTGATGTGTCTGCTGTATTGATGTCTATAATCTTTGTTCTTTTTATTTCTGATACAGCATTAGATGTAGAAGCTATTTTTGCTTTATCGGCGTAAGAATTATTTGCAGAAGATTCTTCTTTTTTAGCAATACGAATATAAGGAATAAGCCTTCCTGCATCCTCAGTTTGCAGTCCGTATATTTTCCTTATATCATCTGGCTTTCTGAATTTATAGCCGCTCGCTAAAAACTTTTGAATAGTATTTATTGTTTTCTCACGTACGCCTAATTTTTTCCATCCATCAGCATCCAGGGTATTGGGGTCAAACTCAAATAATACCCCTTTAGAATATCTTACATTCTCATTTTGCATTGGCCGGTAATAATCAACGTAATTTTCATCCCGCTGATATCCTGCTTTATTATTCGAACTATCCACTATAATTTTTAGCTGTGCAAGCTCCTGCTGGAAAGCATCTTTGCTTACTGAAGCTTCTTTTACGGTAAAGTATCTTGAGAAAATAAAAATTAATGCCCCGATCAAGCCCATTATTATCAACCCATTTCTCTCTTTTGCAGAAAAAGTAAAATAGTCGTTTACAACATTTCGCCACCAATATTTCATCTGCAATAATTTTAAAATGAATTTTACCGAATCAGATCTCAATTTTCAGACCGTCATATGCCAGTTGTATTCCCCCTGGCAAGAGATCGTTTACGGCCTTGTGCAATCCTAGCTGGTGACTTATGTGTGTAAAATAGGCTCGTGGAATCTTTAATTCCTTTACCAGTTCTATTGCCTGCTGCAGTGTAAAATGCGAAATATGTGGCTCTTTTCTTAAAGCATTTAATACAAGAATTTCACTTCCTACAATTTTTTCCTTTTCCTTAGCATCGATCCGGTTTGCATCCGTTATATAGGTAAACTTGCCAAACCTGAAACCATAAACAGGCATTTTATAATGCCAGACTAAAATGGGAATAACAGGAATATCGCCAATTACAAAAGGATCTAAAGAAACCTCATGAAGATTTACTTTGGGAATACCAGGATATTTTGTAGTATCGAATGCATAGGGAATTTCATTTCTCACACCTTCAAGTGACATGTTATTGCCATAAATTTCTGTGGGCAAATGAGAAAAGAATTGGAATGGCCGGGTATCGTCTACTCCCGCAACATGGTCTTTGTGAGAATGAGTGATCAGTATTGCATCAATATGCTTTATATTTTCTCTTAGCATCTGGTATCTGAAATCAGGTGTAGCATCTACTATAATAGTGGTAGAAGCAGACTGTATCATTATGCTGCTGCGAAGCCGGTTATCATTAGAATCTGTCGAAGTGCAAACCTCGCACGTACAGGCAACCATGGGAACACCAGTGCTGGTGCCCGTACCTAAAAAAGTTATCTTTAAATGAGGAAAAGTCACAATTTAAAATGTAAGATATGAATTTATTGGAAAATGATATTTCTAAAGATCAATAACTATTAGCTATAAAAAAATGGATAATTTACAAGTAAATATTTTTTCTTAAAAGAGTAAAGGATTTATTATAGCCTTTAAAAAAACAACCATATTTTGTTCTCAATTTAAAATAAATGAATAATTTGTTCTTACCTTCACCCACCTTAAAATCGTGCCATAACAAGCTCATAGTTAAGGTGAAACCCGGCAACCTGTATGTGACCATTGTAGACAGTACTCCCTTGGAGAAAAAAAAGAATCAATAGCACATGAAATTAACACAATTCAAATTTGATCTTCCACTAAATCTAATTGCACAAAATCCAGCGAAAAAAAGAGAAGACAGCCGCATGATGGTTGTTCACCGTAAAACAGGACAGATAGAGGACAAGCATTTTCGCGATATTCTTGAATATTTTAATGACAAAGACGTATTTGTAATTAATAATACAAAGGTTTTTCCTGCACGCATGTACGGCCGCAAAGAAAAAACAGGTGCCAAAATAGAAGTTTTTCTGCTGAGGGAATTAAATAAGCCAAACCGCCTTTGGGATGTAATTGTGGACCCGGCAAGAAAAATACGGGTGGGCAACAAATTGTATTTTGGCGATGCAGACGAGCTGGTGGCTGAAGTAATAGACAATACTACCAGCCGCGGTCGTACCATCCGTTTTTTATGGGATGGGGATGATGATTCTTTCAAAGCGCAATTAGAAGCGCTTGGTGAAACACCTCTTCCCAGGTATATAAAACGTAAACCTGACGAAGAGGACCGGGAAAGGTATCAAACCGTTTACGCCAAGCATGAAGGAGCAGTTGCGGCACCAACGGCCGGTTTACATTTTAGTAAAGAACTTATAAAACGTTGCGAAATAAAAGGTATTCGTTTTGCCGAAATTACGCTTCATACAGGCTTAGGCACCTTTAGACCCATAGAAGTCGAAGATCTCAGCAAGCACAAAATGGATGCAGAATATTATCAGGTTGATGAAACCGCCAGTAAAATTGTTAACAAGGCCAAAGAAACAGGTCACCACGTATGCTCTATAGGTACAACAACCATGCGAGCGCTGGAAACAAGTTTTACAGCACAAAAACTATTAAAACCAAGTGAAGGATGGACCAATACTTTTATTCATCCACCTTATGATTTTAATGTTGCAGATTCTTTGGTTACAAACTTTCACTTGCCTAAGACAAGCCTTCTTATAATGACCTGCGCTTTTGCAGGCTACGACCTTACCATGGAAGCATATAAAAAAGCTATAAAAGACAAATATCGTTTTTTCAGCTATGGTGATGCTATGCTGATTTTATAGATAAGTAAATTACCTATAAAAAGAGTTTCATTATTTGAAGCTCTTTTTTATTCTATTTTAATTTTTAGGTTCTGGCTGTATAAAAGCGTTATGCTTTTCTGTAAGCCTGCAATAATCATTATTGTTTTGCAAAATCTGGCACATTAAAAATAATTCCTGCTTTTACCTGAGGAAGTATTATTTCACTTTCAGGTTTGTTATAAATTTAAAAAAAAGTAATGGAAAAAGTTACCTGCCACATTACAAAAAAGGAAATAAACGAAAACGATGCTCAGAAAGCTGACCAGCTTAGATCATCTCTGTTTAACCTTATAAAACAAGATCATAAAGACTTCTCCAATGACAGTTACATAAGTAATGATGCGTTGAACACATACAGAAATAAGCAACTTGCCCAGTTAATAAACGAAGAAAACGGGGAGCTTAACTCGCTGGAAAAAGAAGTTGTTGAAGCAATTTCATCAAGCAAAATACTATCTGAAAATATTGAGGACGATATAGAAGAAAAACTAACTTTCGGTCAAAGAGTTGCAGATCATATAGCATCTTTTGGCGGAAGCTGGATATTCATTATTATCTTTTTTAGTTTTTTACTTATCTGGATGGCTGTAAATATTTGGCTGCTCACTACCAAACCGTTCGATCCTTATCCTTTTATTTTACTCAATCTTATTTTAAGCTGTCTTGCTGCAATACAGGCTCCTATAATTATGATGAGCCAAAACCGGCAGGAACACAAAGACAGGATAAGGAGCGAACATGATTATAAAATAAACCTTAAAGCAGAACTTGAAATAAAAATATTGAACGAAAAAGTTGATCACCTGCTTATTCACCAGAATAAGAGGCTTATGGAAATTCAACAAATACAAGCTGATTATCTGGAGGATATTTTGAAACAACTAAAAGCAAAATAACTTGTATGAATGATGTGTTAGGCCAGGCTTTATATGATTATTACACAAAAGCGCCACCAGGTAAATTATGGATACATAACAAATACGGCCCTAAAGAAGAAATGCCTGTTCACATTTATTTCCGGGAAGAATCAACTCTTCCTGATCATGAATTAATTGCTTTACAAAACTGCACAGGCAAAGTGTTAGACATAGGTGCAGGTGCGGGCAGTCATGCAATATTGCTACAGGAAAAAGGTGTAGATGTGACTGCCCTTGAAATATCACCTGCAGCAGCAGCAGTAATGAAACAACGCGGCGTAAAATCAATTGTTGAAAAAGATATTTTTGAATTTGAAACAGGCGGTTTTGATACCTTGCTATTGCTAATGAACGGTATTGGCTTAACGGGGAACATCAGCAGGTTAAAAGAGTTTTTTCAACATGCAAAAAAATTACTGAATCCGGGCGGACAATTACTATTCGATTCATCAGACGTTGCATATTTATATGAAGGAAAGCCGCCGAAGATGAAAAATTATTATGGTGAGATAATGTACCAATATGAATATAAAAAGCAAAAAACAGACTGGTTTACCTGGTTATACATTGACAGGAAGAAACTTACCCAAGTCGCAAAAGAGGAAGGATGGAATACAGAGATTTTATACAGAGATCAGTTTGATCAGTATTTAGCTAAGTTATCTACTAATCAATAATTTATTATTATGGTGAGGAACAACGTACTGTAGACTTTCTAAAACCCTCGCCTTAACATCTGGGCGTATTCATTTGGCAAAGGGCTGTCTTCAACTGCTTTTGCAGCCTTTTCTACATCGTAATCAAAGCGTACAAACTCAACCTGTACTGCCTCCCTATTTGTTATTGAGCTATCGCGGTTTATTGTCAGTATTACGTAACATCCTTTAGGATTACTATCTTTTGGTTTGCCTACTGAACCAATATTTACTGCGTGCCGATAATGAATGTTATTCTCAGATTCTGTTGGTAATACCCTATAGTAAGGTTTGTGTGTATGACCAAAGCACATAATATCTGCATCGGCCTGTTCCATTATTCTTAATAAGCTCTTTTCATCCCGGTCTTCAAACAAATACTCGTTAATCTTTCTTGGGCTGCCATGTACCAATAAGAGATGTAGCTTATCATTGTTTAACTGAAACTCTACTTTTAATATGGGCGGGTAATGTTCTCAGATAGTTACGTTCTTCTGGGTTTACAAGCGAATTAGTATAAGAGATTGAAATCTTTCCCATATCCTTTTCGGTATCTGTTTTATAAGAACAGCCACATTCATCACTCATTAAACCAATTCCCTGGTCATAATTGCCGGCGATGGTCGGGATGCCTCTTTTTCTTATTTCATTGATTACTTCATTGGGCCAAATGTTATAACCTACTAAATCTCCAAGGCAATAAATAGCATCAGTTTTTTTTTGCTCCACATTTTTAAAGAATGCCTGCAAGGCAGGAAGATTTGCATGTATATCGGAGAATAATGCGATTTTCATAAATTGGTTTAAAATGTCTGTAAACGTTGTTTAGTGTAATACTTGCTTCTAAGCCAAAAAGCGACATTAACGAGTGCAATTAATGCCGGCACTTCAACCAATGGACCTATAACACCTGCAAACGCTTGTCCACTGTTAATACCAAATACACCAATGGCAACTGCAATTGCTAATTCAAAGTTGTTTCCTTCGGCAGTAAAGGCAATAGAGGCATTGGTTGAATAATCTGCACCCATTTTTTTACCGATAAAGAAACTGACTAAAAACATTATAATAAAATAGATAACCAGTGGGATAGCAATTCTTATTACATCCATTGGTATTTGCACAATCAGTTTACCTTTTAAGCTAAACATTACAATAATAGTAAAAAGAAGCGCTATTAATGTTATGGGAGAGATTACAGGAATAAATGTTTTTTGATACCATTCTTCACCTTTCAGCGAAATCAATGCATACCTGCTAATCACCCCGGCAAAAAAAGGAATGCCGAGGTAGACAGCGACACTTTTTGCAATCTGGCCAATTGTTATATTTACTACAGATCCTTTAATGCCAAATAATGGGGGTAGCACTGTTATAAAAATATAAGCATAAACACTGTACAACAACACCTGAAAAATGCTGTTCAATGCAACAAGTCCTGCTGCATATTCCCTGCTGCCTTCTGCTAATTCATTCCATACAATTACCATGGCGATACAGCGTGCAAGTCCTATCAGAATTAAACCTACCATATATTCCGGATAATTATGTAAGAAGACAATGGCAAGTATAAACATTAGTATTGGACCAATTACCCAGTTAAGTAATAATGAAACCGATAATACTTTTAAATTTTTAAATACCTCCTTTAGTTTCTCGTACCTGACTTTAGCAAAAGGTGGATACATCATCAATATCAAACCTACTGCTAAAGGAATATTGGTAGTGCCTGTTGAAAAAGAATTTATAAAAGTTGATGATGAAGGAAATAAGTAGCCTACGGCAACACCAATTGCCATGGCTAAAAATATCCAAAACGTTAAAAATCGGTCTAAAAAGCTAAGTTTCTTTCTTTCGTTGGCAGGAGCACAATTGTTTGCAGACATTCTTTATATTATTTACTTACCGGTTATTTTACTTTGTCTTTCCATTAAATATTTTCTCTCTAAATTCTAAAGAAATCATAGTAGAAAACTTATTTAATTGCAACAACCGGCTTCGCAACAATCCTCTTTTTCTGCCAATGGCTTTTCTGCATAGACTGTTATACTAAAAATGCCTGTGCCCGATTGTTTAAAAGCATCAATCTGGTCTGCTGACAAATAGTTGTTAAGAATGTCATCGGGAATGATAATTGGTTTGTCCTTTTGAATAGTGATATTAGTAAACCCATTGCTTTTTATCAATTCCAAATACACTTCTTTTTGAATTGCACCTGCAACACAACCTGCATACATTTCGGCTGCTTCTTTAATCGGGTTTGGCAATTCGCCTTGCAATACAATATCTGAAATACTGAAATGACCACCAGCCTTTAATACTCTATAAATTTCCTTAAAAACCCCATCTTTGTTTGGTACAAGATTAAGAACACAATTGCTGACTATTACGTTTGCAGTATTTGCGGTAACCGGCATTTTTTCAATATCGCCTTGCCTGAATTCCACATTGTTAAAACCTCTCACTTCAGCGTTCAGCCGCGCCCTTTCAATCATAGCAGGTGTAAAATCGATACCAATAACTTTTCCTGTTTCACCTGTTTCGTGCCTCGCTATAAAAGCATCGTTACCTGCACCACTGCCTAAATCAATTACCACGTCACCTTTTTTAATTCTGGCAAATTGGGTCGGCAAGCCGCATCCTAAGCCCAGATCAGCATCAGGGGTATAACCTTCCAACTCGTCATAACTTTCCGACATAATGTTATATACTTCTGTACTGCAACAGCCCGAGCCACAACAGGAGACCTGGTTGCTTTCTTTATCTTGTAAGGCGATTTCAGAATACTTCTGCCTTACCATTTCTTTTACATTTTCCTGAGTTTCCATTTTGTTTAATTTTAAATAATTATCGTAAAATAACGATGGACATACTTAAAAAAAAATCAGCAACAATTGCTGCCGCTTTTGAAAGAATCAAATAACTGGTTGAGCGATGATTGTGCTGCTTTCCATTCTTTTTCGTCTATGCAATAGCAAACTTTTGCTCCTTCTATATCGCCCTTTATCAGCCCTGCATCTTTTAATTCTTTTAAATGCTGAGAGACTGTGCTCTGCGACAATGGAAGCTCATCTACAATATCTCCACATACACACGCCTGTTTTTTTGCCAGTAATTGCAGGATTGCCACACGGGCAGGATGAGCCAATGCCTTAGCATATTTTGCTAGCCTGTTTTCCTTTGCACTAAATTCCAATGATTTTGTTGCGCCCATAATTATATCGCAATATTACGATTGATTTTTTATATCTTCAACTAATTTTAGATTTTTTTGAAAAGATTTTTAAAATCTCAAATACTGGTGCATGCACTGCTTTAAACAATGGTAAACTTATTCTGCTACCGCGAGGGTTTAGATAACAGGATGTGGTAGTGAATTCGATGCTCCATTTTAGCTTGTTGAAAATATTTAAAGCATTAGGAGGCTTGTTAGTGTTACAAGCAATTTCTCGAATAAAGATTTCGACTCACTTAAATCACTGCTGATAAATGAAAGAGGCCGCCTCAAAATCAGTTTTGAGACAGCCTCTTTGTTTACAACTAAAGTACTTACAATTTTATGAGTTCTAACTGTTCCTCATATTCTAAATAATACTTTAAAAAGCGCTTGTTATTTTTCTCATTTAAACAATTAGTAGCCAATTAAGCAATTTAATTCTTTAAAAACTTCTTACTGATTTTAAAATCATCACCAGCAATGGTAACAATATACATACCACTGGTAAGTGAAGTGACGTCAGCTTCAAGAGTTTTGCCGGTTAAAACGACAGGGATGTTTTTAATAATCATTCCCGATAAGTTTGTTATAGACATGTTTGCTTTCTGACTGTTTGTTTGTATGCCATCCACGCTTATTTGTATCTTATTTACCGCTGGGTTAGGGTAAACCTTAACAGTAGAAGCAGCAGCACTTCCAACACTTGTGTTAGCAGTATTTACATTTAGAGCATGAAGGTTATTTATAACAGAAGCTGTATCCTTATTAGCTATAGACTGGCTAACAGTTGGAGTCTTATAGGTAGCATTATAAGCCGCTGTATTCTTGCTTGCTACTTTTACGATATCAGATGCTCCAATGATTAATTGTGGCGGATTTTGAGTGTTTTCTTTACTGTTGAAAACAAGACTTCTATTTTGATTAGCAGAATCCTTTACTAAGAAAGTAACGATTTTATCCCCGGCAAATTGAGTCTTAACATAATCGGTAACATCTAGATCGTAATACCTGGCCTGGTTATTAACTCCGGTGGTGCTTAATGCAGACCCTGAAGTTGTAGGAGCATTATTATAGGTAATTGTATTTTCCGTCCATGAGTCGTTATCTACATTATATACAGAAACATTTATAGTTGCTGTATTTTCTGTATTCCGACCAAATATCCTCAGTTTTGCTGAACCCACTCTAACTGCATTGTTAAGAGGAAATTTAATATATGTTGAACGACCATACCCGGCAGCAGTAGTGCTTTTTACACCTAAAGAAGTATCGTTGCCATAATTGGTTGCAGCATAACCACCATCACGAATATATGCATCTGCTATAGGTAGCACAGTTAAATCAGGAATTGGAGCCGTAACGACTAATTGAGGAATGTTATTTAAATTTTCTTTACTGTTAAATACTATACTTTTATTTTGGTTTGAAGCATCTTTTACTAAAAAGCTAACAACTTTATCTCCTGCAAATTGAGCCTTAACGTAGTTGGTAACATCAAACTCATAATATGCAGCTACGTTATTAATAGCTGTAGAGCTTAAAGCAGATGAGCTAGTGTCAGGCGCATTATTTAGGGTAATAGTATTTTCATTCCATGAATCGTTATCTACACTGTATGCTGAAATAGTAATATTGGATGTATTTTCTGAATTACGACCATAGATGCGAATTTTTGCTGAGCTTACGGCAGTCAGGTTATTAAGAGAAAATTTAAGATAAGATGCGCGGGTATAACCACTGGAAGCAGAATTTTTTGCAACTAAATTTGAATCGCTGCCATAATTGATAGAAGAATAATTTCCGTTTCTTACAAAAGCATCAGCAATAGGCGAAAGCGTGTCATAAGATTGATATACAGTAGGATCGATATTAGGAACTGTAACAGAGAAGGCAACAGGGGCAGAAGCAGTAACGGCCAAACTATCGTCAATAGCTTTTGCTGTGATAGAATAGTTTCCTGCTTTAACATTGCTCCAGTTGAAAGTGTAAGGCTTTGCAGAAGCGGTGCCAATAAGCGTATCATTATTATAAAATTCTACTTTTTTTACTGTACCATCTGAGTCAGCAGCGTCAGCGCTGATAACAACTGATGCAGGTGCACCGATACTTGCATTAGCAACAGGACTTGTAAGACTTACAGAAGGCGCAACATTGGGATTGTATACAGAAAATGCAATAGCTGTAGAAGTGTTAACAGCTAAACTGTCGTCGGTAGCTTTTGCTGTTATGAAATAGGTCCCCTTGGGTACACTGTTCCAGGTAAAAGTATAAGGTCTTGTTGTAGCAGTTCCAAGTAAAACTCCATTATTATAAAATTCTACTTTTTTAATGGTACCATCTGAGTCAGCAGCGTCAGCGCTAATAGTAACTGATGCAGGTGCACCGATACTTGCATTAGCAACAGGACTTGTAAGGCTTACAGAAGGCGCAACATTTGGATTATACACAGAAAAGGCAATAGCTGTAGAAGTGGTAACAGCTGAACTGTCGTCAGTAGCTTTTGCTGTGATAAAATAGGTCCCCTTGGGTACACTGTTCCAGGTAAAAGTATAAGGTCGTGTTGTAGCCGTGCCAAGCAAAATTCCATTATTATAAAATTCTACTTTTTTTACTGTACCNTCTGTGTCAGCAGCGTCAGCGCTAATAGTAACTGATGCAGGGGCACCGATACTTGCATTAGCAACAGGACTTGTAAGGCTTACAGAAGGCGCAACATTTGGATTGTACACAGAAAAGGCAATAGCTGTAGAAGTNGTAACAGCTGAACTGTCGTCAGTAGCTTTTGCTGTGATANAATANGTNCCCTTNGGTACNCTNNTCCAGGTAAAAGTATAAGGTCGTGTTGTAGCNGTGCCAAGCAAAATTCCATTATTATAAAATTCTACTTTTTTTACTGTACCNTCTGTGTCAGCAGCGTCAGCGCTAATAGTAACTGATGCAGGGGCACCGATACTTGCATTAGCAACAGGACTTGTAAGGCTTACAGAAGGCGCAACATTTGGATTGTACACAGAAAAGGCAATAGCTGTAGAAGTAGTAACAGCTGAACTGTCGTCAGTAGCTTTTGCTGTGATAGAATATCTTCCTTTAGGTACATTGTTCCAGGTAAAAGTATAAGGCTTTACAGTTGCGGTTCCAAGCAGAGTATCATTATTATAAAATTGAACTTTCTTTACTGTACCATCTGTATCAGCGGCATCAGCGCTAAGAGTAATTGATGCAGGTGCACCAATACTTGCATTAGCAACAGGACTTGTAAGACTTACAGAAGGTGCAACATTTGGAACGTATACAGATACGGCAACAGCATCAGAAGTTGCAACAAGTGAGTCATTATCAGTTGCTTTTGCTATGATAAAGTAGGTTCCGGCTGGAGCCTTACTCCAGGTGAAGGTATAAGGACTTGCAGTAGCAGTTCCTAACAATGTATCGCCATTATAAAAATCTACCTTACTTACTGTACCATCACTGTCAACGGCAGCGGCACTGAAAGTAACTGATGAAGTCGAAGCGAAGTTTGTATAAGCTGCGGGGATGGCTAGACTTACAACCGGAGCTTTGCCATCTTTAATCAATATTGCCGACTCGTAAGGCTGCAGTTTGATACTGCTTAAATATTTATTATTTTTCACATCTACGTACTTTCCATCTAAAGGAACAATTTTGTTTACCGGGTTTGGGTTAAATACAAACCTTATCGAGTCATCAGGATTTGTTACAGTAGCTTCTACCTCAAATAACTGTATATTATCAAGGTAGTAAGAACTTTGAGCATCGACAAATAACACTACAGAGCCGTTTGCCTCATCTTGTGAAGGAGTAAATACCATTTCATTTTCGCTTCGCGCTATGCTTACCGTCCTGATCTGGTTTGTCGTCAGAGGCTTATAAGAACCAGTAGATGATGCTCTTAAATAGGCACCTATACTCATACTGGACGAACCTTTTAAGCTATATTTTAAAATATAATTTTTATTAGCAGAAAGAGTTCCTACCCCCATTACAATAGAAGAACTTTTCGCTGATGGTGCAACCTCTAAATAGCCTCCATCTAATAATCCAGAATTTCCCCATGTTAAAGTGCAACTGTTTGGAAATGCTTTTTTAATATCAGTACTGGCACTAAAACTTCCATAAGGAAACTTATTTGAACCTATAAGAGAGTTAAATGTATATGGAGAAATCTGCTTAGCACTTCGTTTTGAAGCCGGATCAAGGCTAGATTGTGTTTTCCATCCCTCCAGATCAAGGTTAACTAAAGTCTCACCTGACGAATTAGCATAAATAGTATTCGAAATAACGGTTTTATCATCAATTGGTCTAGCATAATAATTACTATCGAGTCTCCCTAAACTATTTATATCACTGTTATCAAATTTACTTACAATAGCAGAAACCGGCTGGTTTGATGTTTTAGAAAAGAATATATTGTTAGTAATTGTATTGTTTCTGAAGCCGCTGGGTATATTATGCTGCATATGAAGCTGCCCGTGGCCATTATTAAATAAAGTGTTGTTTTTTACAATAACATCCCTCGCATTATTTAGAAAAAGTCCCTTGTTAGAATTAGCAATAGTATTACCGGCAATTTCTACCCCATTTACCAATCCATCCATATAAATGCCTTCAGCAGAAGAATTAGTTGTATTTGCACCTGCCCCCGCTCCTATACCATTTAATACTATATTGCCTGTTACTTTTCTTCCGTAATTTGTAACATCAGAGTTATTATAGGTATAAATTCCGCCTCCATCATCTTTTACAAAACAAAAGCTATCGATATAATTATTCTTAACTATGCAAGAATCGCCGCCCATTTGTATGCCAATGAAACCGGAATTAATAACCTGGTTATATTCTGCGATTGAGCTTTTATTAACCCTGATGCCTGCACCCTGTCCCTCGCCGCTTTGACCCATACCCGGTACAGCATATGAATTTCTTATGATATTATTTCTTACAATAGCATAAGGGTTTGAAGTACCCACTGATATGCCATTGTTATAAGAATTTGAAACAGCACAGTTTTCAATCTTGAAATATGAATGATTTGAAACATTTACCCCATCTATTCCTGAAAATAAAACATTACAATTGCTAAACTGAAAATTGTTACCACTATTAATGTCCACGGTATTTTTATTTCCACCCTTTAAAGTTAAATTGTTAACTACAACATAACTTCTATTAGATGAATATATAACGTAGTCAATGGCACTGGCGGTAACTTTGCAAGATGAGGGAGATTTTTCTCCAAAGTAAACGCTTACTTTTTTAGCGGCTTTGTCATAATACCACTCGCCAAACTGGTCGAGGGTTTTAATGCTGTTTTGAATAAAATAACCGAAGTTATTGTTAGGTTCTGAAATACCTGAATAATATAGAGTGTTTCCTGAATGAGATGTAATTACAGACCTGTTTAATAACCAATGTGCAGGACGTGTTACTAATTCAGCGCCTGTCCAATTCGGGTCAGATGATAATTCATTATCAGTTATAGATGTTTTGCCGGAATGAGATTCAAGGGTTAAATAATCTGTATTAGGATAACGGCCCATCGGCTGCTGCTCGTCATTTAAAAGTAAAAGATTAAGATTTGAACCTAAAGAGGCATTGTAGCTTTCGTAAATACCATTACCAACAGAAACCCAATTAGTTAGGGTAGTTAAACCAGTTATAACCGGTTTGTCACCTGTACCATAAGCACCAATAACAATTGGTGAGCTTGCAGTTCCTGATTTATTTACAGTAATTGACCCGTAAAAGGTTTCACTACGATTAAATAAAACAGAGTCACTGGCTTGAAGGCTGCTGAAATAACTGTTTAGTTTACCTATTGTCTTCCATGGAGTGGAAGGATTTTGTGCCTGGGCTGCAGTTCTGGAATCATCACCGGAAACTGTTGAAAAATAATAATTAGTTGCCCTCGCAGAATGTAAGAAGAAGACAAATAATAATAGTGTAAAAAGGTTTTTCATAAAATTTGTATTGGATATATTAATGAAGCTTGAATACTGGATTACAGTGATATAAGCGTTCCAATAAAAATTTTATTATCCTAAAAAACCAATGATGACCTTTGCGGGTATGGATTTGTCTTTATGTAGTCAGCGAAAGTATTTAGGGATAAAACGAATACATAAAAAGAATTTTAAAGAAAAATTCATTAAAAAAAAACATCTCGCCTCTAATGTTTTTAACCGCTAACAAGTGGTGATCAGAAAGGAATAAGCTCGAAAAAGATATACTTACTATATACCGTTATTACATATTTATTGAGGCTTTCTGGATTTGACATAATAAAAGTAAAAACAGAATTGGTGGAGGATTTTTTTGAATGAATTACAACAATTATAAAAAGACAAACTAAAGTATGAGCTTCTCTGTAAAATTGGAATCAGAAAAAATTCTTCAATTAATATTCATTACCCGATTTTTGAAAATCATTATCTTTCCATTAAACGAAGCCCCATGAATATTGCAAAACTGTTAGGAGCATCTCTTATAACTGCTATAACTATTTTGTCGTGCAAAAAAGAAAATAATATTAACCTCAACAATCAATTAAATGATGCTGATAAGAATTTTATTGTGGTGGCCAGTAATAGTAATTCGTTCGAGATACAGTCGGCAAAGATTGCAGTTTCAAAAACTAGGGACTCTGTAGTGTTATCATTTGCCCAGCAATTACTTACTACTCATACAAATGCACAAAGTGATCTTAAGATTATGGGTACAGTAGTTGGGTTTAGTGTTAGAGATTCAATTGACGCTGCTCATCAAACAATTATTGGGCAACTAGATACATTAACAGGAAGAAGTCTTGACTCAACCTATATTCATACTCAACTGCTGGAGCAAAAGGCTTTCATGAACCTTTTTACCGATGAAGTGAAAAATGGCCAGCAAATGAATGTGAAAGCGTATGCTAACACTATTCTTCAAAATATCCAGGTTGATTACCAAAGAGCAGACAGTATAGCTACTGCTTTTTTTTAGTTATACATCTTAAATCATTCTTTGCTTCATTGCTTCATATAAAATCATTCCTGCCGCTACCGATACGTTCAGAGATTCGAAATCTCCCTTCATCGGTATTTTAAATTGCTCATCGCAGATTCTTATTAATGCAGGAAAAATCCCTTTGTCTTCACTGCCCATTACAATTGCACACGGTTCTGCAAAACTTAGGTCAAAAATGTTTTTTTCTGCTTTCATTTCGCTGGCAAATACCTTTATACCGTTCAAATGCAATTCGTCAACAGCTTTCATCAGGCTATTCACCCGGCAAACTGCCACTTTTTCCAAAGCACCTGCAGATGTTGCGATGGCATCTTCGTTTAAAGCCCCTACCCCCCTATCAGGAATAATGATAGCTTGAACACCAGTGCAAAGGGCAGTTCTTGCCAGTGCCCCAATGTTCCGTACGTCTGTTATACCATCCAAAATTAAGAATAGTGGAGTTTCTCCTTTATCTACAACGAAAGATATTATCTCTTGCAGATCGTGGTATTGAATTTTCGATATTACAGCTACACAACCTTCATGATTACTTACGTTGAAGCCATTTAATTTTTCAACAGGTACTTTATTTATGGGTATTTTATTTTCCTCAGCCAGTTTTTTTATTTCCTCAATCACTTCTCCATGTATGGTACTAACGAGGAAAATTCTTTCTAACTGCTTGCCTTGTTGTATTGCTTCAATCACTTTATTACGACCGACTATTAAAGTGTTCTTTTTGGGGCGAGGCTTATGTTGCTGGTTTCGAAAATTCATAGTAACAAATTAAAAGTGAGAGATTATATTAGGAGCAATTATTTTTATAATTCAATAGGTTAAAAAATTCAGATTGACTAAAGTCAAAGACATGACAACCAAAATCGACAGTGATACTTAATTTTATGTTTAGCCCGCTTTACTTAATTTTCCCTCAAGTAATAAGATCTTTACTTTTAAAATAGCAGCTACTGCAAGTGAATCTGTAATAATTCCCTTTTCAACCATTTGATAAGCTTCTTCGAAAGGCACTTTTTTTACAACAAGTTGCTCTGTATCTTCCGGCATAGCTTCTTCCTGTTTTAATTTTCTTGCCAGGAAAATGGCACCATGCTCATCACACACGGAATTCGAAAGATGAAAGTCTGATATTTTTGTCCATTCTTCTGCCACCAAACCGGTTTCTTCTTTCAACTCACGTTTAGCAGATTCTAAAATATCAACACCATGAGGTCCTCCTCCTTCTGGTATTTCCCAACTGTATTGGTCTAAAGTAAATCTAAATTGGCCGACCAGGTAGGTGTTCAAATCTTCATCAAGGGGAATAATACCTATGGCGAGGTTTTTAAAATGAACTTTTCCATAAATACCCTTTCCGCCGGAAGGATTAATAACATCAAACTCTGTGACGTTTATCCAGGGATTGTCGTAGATTTTTCTTTCTGCCAGGACTTTCCACAGATTATGTTTTTCATCCATGTCTTAAAAATAAAATAACCTCCGCATAAAGCAGGAGGTTGTAATATATTGAGATTGCTTAAAATTATACTTAATTTATTCCAAACTCCGTCCTTATTGCATCTACATAATCCAGCTTTTCCCAAGTAAAAAGCTCAACCTCTATAGATTTAATTTCGCCTGTGGGGGTAGTAAATTGCTTTATTTTAACTTCCGGTTCACGGCCCATATGTCCGTAAGCCGCTGTTTCGCTATAAATAGGTGCTCTTAATTTTAGGCGTTGTTCAATAAAATATGGACGCATATCAAAAATGTGTTCAACCTTTTTTGCTATTTCTCCATCCGTCAATTTAACTTTCGCTGTTCCATAAGTATTTACATAAATACTTGTTGGTTTAGCGACTCCTATAGCATAAGATACCTGCACCAGTACTTCCTCACATAACCCTGCAGCTACAAGGTTTTTTGCAATATGCCTTGTTGCGTAGGCAGCACTGCGGTCAACTTTAGAAGGATCTTTCCCACTAAATGCTCCGCCTCCATGGGCACCTTTACCACCGTAAGTATCCACAATTATTTTTCGACCTGTCAACCCTGTATCTCCGTGAGGTCCACCTATAACAAACTTACCGGTTGGGTTAATATGATACTTAATATCACCAGAAAAAAGATGGGCGTATTTTTCGTATTTAGCCTTTACTCTGGGAATTAATATATTAATTACATCGCTCTTGATTTTTTCAAGCATCACTTCTTCAGCACCAAAGTCGTCGTGTTGTGTAGATATAACAATAGCGTCAATTCTTACCGGCCGGTTGTTATCATCGTATTCAAGGGTAACCTGGCTTTTTGCATCAGGTCGCAAATAACTGATGATATAATTTTCTCTTCTTAAAACTGCTAGTTCCATCAGTAGTTTATGAGCCAAATCGAGAGCCAGCGGCATGTAAGAGTCCGTTTCGTTTGTTGCATAGCCAAACATCATTCCCTGGTCTCCTGCTCCCTGTTCCTCTTTATTCACTTTATCTACACCCTGGTTTATATCAGCAGATTGTTCGTGTATTGCAGATAATACACCGCAACTATTTGCTTCAAACATATACTCGCTCTTGGTATAACCGATCTTACGAATTACTCCCCGTGCTATTTCCTGTACGTCAAGATAGGCTTTACTTTTAACTTCGCCTGCAAGTACAACCTGCCCCGTTGTCACGAGGGTTTCGCATGCTACTTTGCTATTAGGATCAAAGGCAAGAAAGTTGTCGATGAGTGCATCGCTGACCTGGTCCGCTACTTTATCCGGGTGTCCTTCAGACACGCTCTCAGAAGTAAATAAATAAGGCATAGATTATAAAATAAAAAACTGTAAAATATTTTTAAAATGGCAGCAAAGATAAGGGTTGAGCGAGTAATATTATATCTTGGAAAATATTATCCGTAAACGCATTCTCAAAGGGCTCGCTTTCATTCCTCCACCCGCAAGCAAGATTCTTCCAATAGCAACATTATTAGCAATTGAAGGCATCAGGTAATAGGAAGACGCAGTTGTTGCAGGATAAGGAGCTGTGTACTTTAATGAGTCGTTCGATGGAGCGGACAACCGTAAGGTCAAATTAGGCTCTTTACGAGTTACTATCCCCTGAACATAGCGACTGACGTCAAAAACATACCCATTTACCGTACCAAAATCAGGAATATTTTTTTGGATAACGTAGCCGCCAAACTGTGAAATATTAGCACCTGAAGTGGAATTAACAACAAAATCGTTAGGAATATTTATTTTTTGCTTGCTAATGCTATCATAACCACTAAGCAACAAATACCGGGGTGGAGCGAACATGTCTGAAGCAGATACATCAGGTGCCTGGTATACCGCCAGTTCTGCCCGGTGAATAATAGAATTTTGAAGACTGCTTAACCCGGGAATTTTTATAGTTGCAAAGGATCCGGGAGAGGTTTGAATGAATAAAACGCTATCATTATTATCGTTATCTGACAGATTAGCTGCCAACTGCGAGCCGTTGTAATTACGCCTAATATAATTTGAACTTGCTGAAACAGGAATGGTTGATATATTGCCAGTGCTAAATCTGAAGTAGCTCACGGCAGTGCTTCTATTGGCAGAGTCAGGAATTTTATAATTGTAAAATAAAGCAAGCTTTGTATTGCTATCTAAAAGATTTACCCGGATCAAAGCATTGCCGGCACTTCCAGCAGCAGGGCCAACTGCAAATCCTTTAAAATTTAAGCGAAATAAAGAATCATTTTCGTAGGCATTGCCTGCAGTCGAGTCATACTGTTTAATAAGTCTGTTCGCTAACTCACCGCTAAGCTTAATCCTAATCTGGTTGCTTGCATTTTCCAACCCGTACTTAACAGAATCGTTAAATGTAGTGATATCTACAGTTTTAGAGCCTAAAATATTGCCGGTTGCAAATTGCCTGCTAACAGGGTAAGCTGAATCTTTTTTTAATGATTCTGTAAGTTCTCTTACTTCCCAGGTTTGAGGAACAGTAGTATCGCCAAACGAACCTTTATAGCTTAAAATAAGCACAGCAGAATCAGGAATAACTGAAGCCCCGCCAGGAAAGGAAAATTTGTAAGAGGTAGGTTTAAGTTCAAAAAAAGTTTGAGCTAAAGTTTTACCAAACAAAGGATCATTATTAATAACACCTATAACATGATCGTCTGATTTATATACTTTTAAAGAATCATTTGTTGGATTGATAAAATCAGTGGAAATAACATCGAGTGTAGTATCTAAAGTAGTGACCCCATCAATAGGAGGAATTAACCCGCTTCCGATGTTAGTAGTATCAATTTTAGTACAGGAAAAAATACAGAAAAGAACAGCAATAGCTATCCAACTAAGCTTACGCATCTATTTGTTAAACATTAGGTTAAGGGGTAATTTTTACTTCGCCGCAAGGTCGCTATACAATTCTAAATACTCTGTTAAATCAGTATCCCATCCTTTAAAAGGAATTACCTTCTTTCCCTTAACTTTTGAAAATTCATCAACAAGTCTTTGATCAATATCTTCAGCCCCGAAGGTTATAGCATCAGCGTACATGGCTCCTCCTCTTTGCAGTGCATAATTTGTTGCACCCTTAAATACTTCAAGATCTTTTTCCTTTAAACTATTGTGTATTATGGCTTTTTTTGCAAAGTCTTCTCCAAGCTTTTCTTCAAAAGTTGAACTTCCAATTGTATAAATAACTTTACTTTGAGCAAAAACAGGCTCTTTTTTATACACTGTTTTTAAATATAAAGGTATTAACCCGGTCATCCATCCACTGCAGTGAATAATCTCTGGAGGCCATCCAAACTTTTTTACTGTTTCCAAAGCACCTTTGCAAAAGAAAACTGTTCTCAAGTCGTTATCATCATACCATTGTTCTTCTTCATCGTTGAAAACATACTTTCTTTTAAAAAAATCTTCGTTATCAAGAAAGTAAACCTGTAATCTTGCATTGGGTAAAGAAGCTACTTTAATTTGTAAAGGATAATCATCATTGTCAACACTCACATTTATTCCCGATAGACGAACCACTTCATGCAGGCGGTGTCTTCTCTCATTTACTGTTCCAAAACGTGGCATAATGCATCTTACCTCAAAACCTGCGTCATTGCTTTTTATTGCCAGTTTATTCACTATCTCCGCAAATTCGGTCAACTCTAAATAAGGTGACATTTCGTTAGCAATAAATAAAATTCTTTTCTTTGTTGACATTATTCCGATTTGTTTTACTCGTTAACCCTTTAAAAAAAGAGTTGGCAAAGTTAAGGAATTTTATTAGAAATAGCAGAGACAAGGGCTTTAATGGCGATTTCCATAAGCTTTTATAACACAAACCTAAATAAATGATAATATATAGAGAAGTAGCAGTTTTAAAAAATAAAATAGCAGAAACGAGACAATATGGTAAAACAATTGGATTAGTTCCTACTATGGGCGCCCTACACTCTGGTCACATTTCATTAATTTCAGCTTCTATTAAAAAATGCGACATCACTGTTTGTAGCATTTTTGTAAACCCAACTCAATTTAATGATCCTACAGATTTTGAAAAATATCCTGACAACATTTCTAACGATATTTTGATGTTGGAAAATAGCGGATGCGATATTTTGTTTCTTCCTTCTGTCACAGAAATATATCCTGCCGGTACAGATCGCCAGAACCATTATGACATAGGTGAACTGGAATACATTTTTGAAGGGAAATACAGACCGGGGCATTTCCAGGGAGTATGCCAGGTAGTGCATAGGTTACTAGATATTGTAGATCCTCATTATCTTTTTATGGGTCAGAAAGATTACCAACAATGCCAGGTCATAATGCGTCTTGTACAGATTATTAAATGCCGCGCGGAAGTCATTATAGTAAAAACTGTAAGGGAAAATTCAGGTTTGGCCATGAGCAGCCGAAACCTGCGACTTACTGAAGAACAGAAAAAAAGTGCTGCCGGTATTTTTAAAATGTTGATGTATATAAAAAATAATTTTACCACTATACCGATACCCCAGATAAACATCTATGCCACTGATTATTTACTAACTAATGGTTTTCAAAAAGTAGATTATGTTGCCATTGCAGATGCAGATACTTTACATCCTGTTAATGATTTATCAGAAGCGGCCAGGCTGGTAGCGCTTGCTGCCGCGTTTATAGGAGAGGTTAGACTTATAGACAATATGGTTTTAACTGATTAATGTTTTCGTTATTTGCTCTTAACATGCATTTTCGCGCTTTAGCCTATATTGCATCGGCGTTAACGATAACATGAAAAGGAAAATACTCAACATACTCAAATACATCTCATTTCTTGGGCTGGGTGTTTTTCTAGTCTGGTGGAGCCTGCACCAAATACCTGCAGAAAAATGGAAAGATTTTAGAACTGCTTTTTCTACAGCCAGGTATTGGTTACTTGTTCCTGTCTTTTTTATTATATCGCTCAGTCATTTCCTCCGGGCTTTGCGTTGGAAAATGCTTATACTGCCAATGGGGTATAATCCCTCTTTGATAAATACTTTTTTTGCGGTTATGATTGGCTACCTGGCTAATCTGGCTATACCAAGGCTTGGTGAAGTATTAAAGTGCACAATTTTGTCAAAGTATGAAAAGGTGCCGGCAGAGAAACTGGTTGGTACTATTGTAGCCGAACGGGCTTTTGATATACTATGCCTTATACTTGTTTTTTTAACCGCGTTTGCAATTCAGTTTGAGGAGATAGGCCACTATGGAATTCAATTATTGAAAAGATTATTTATAGGCAAAACAGGCAATTTCGATATAAAAAAATTTGCTATACTCCTTGCTATAATAATTTCCGTTGTTGTAATCATAAAAATATTATTTAGAAGATTTTCTGATTTCAGATTAATAAAGGCTGTACGAAATGTCGTAAAAGGAGTATGGCAGGGCATTGTTAGTGTTAAAGGGCTAAAGCAAAAATGGGAATTTATATTTGCAAGTATTGGTATCTGGGCGATGTACATTCTTGGTACATGGCTTGGCTTCAATGGTACCGTCGGAACCGAAGGGCTTTCTTTGAAAATTGCCATTTCCTCGCTCGCTTTTGGAAGCCTTGGTATGATAATCACCCCGGGCGGAATTGGCACTTATGCCATTTTTATAGCAAAAGTTTTAGAAAAAAACGGCATCCCTTTTTACATTGGGTTCGCTAATGGAACTTTACAGTGGTTCGCCCAATTTCTTATCGTTATTTTTGTTGGCTTTATATCGCTTGGCCTTTTGCCATGGTATAATAAAAAATTAAAAAAACATGAAGAAACCGGAAATAATACCGTCTAAGATTTATTCACGTGAAGAATTGGTTCAGGCAATATACAGGTGGCGATTTTTAGGAAAAAGCATTTCCTTTACAAATGGTTGTTTCGATATTTTGCATGCAGGTCATATAGCCTCTTTAAGCGAAGCTGCAAAGGAAGGAGACATTTTAATTGTAGGTGTTAACAGCGACGCAAGCACTAAAAGATTAAAAGGAAATGAAAGGCCGGTCAACAACGAAAGCAGCAGAGCTTTACTACTTGCCAGTCTTGAAATTGTTGATGCTGTTACAATATTTGAAGAAGATACCCCACTTGAGCTCATTACAGCTACAATGCCGGATGTAATTGTAAAAGGCGGCGACTATACGATGGAACAAATGATTGGTGCAAAAGAAGTAATTGAAAATGGTGGAAGAGTAGTTATTAATCCAATAGTTGAAGGTTTTTCAACTACTAACATTATTGAAACGATTAAAAAGTTGGCACAAACAACCTAATTTTCTTTAAATTAAAACTGGTCCTGATACTGTCTATGTAAAAGGGGATCCAGTATAAAGATATACTAGACCCCTTTTAGCTTTTCTTACAGTTAAAGTTTATTTTTCAAATCTCAATTCCTATCGATTTACTTCTTGACTTATATCAACTTTTAATTACGGTTTATTCAAAAAAGTTAATGGAGATGCGGTATTCTCTAGTCTCAGATATAAGGCTTTTGTTCCGCTTTGCTCAACACCTGTTGTGTAGGTATAACTTGTTGCAGAAGTTATTTCATCTTTTCTAAGATCTCTTTCTTCTTCAACAATTCCATTACGAAGTCTCTTATAATGGGAAGAGTATGCATGTGTTACAATTTTTTTGTTGGCTGGATCAATTTCTACAGTACCTTTTGTAACTGACTGTTGGTATGTTGTTACTCCACTTGTAACACTGCTACCTGTAAAATATTGAGTATAGGTGCCGTCTGAATTGAAAGTAAATGCAAAGGCAAATTCAAGAGCATTGCCGAGATAACTTGCGGGATCCTGGCTCCAGTATTCTGTCATTGAAAAATTTCCATACATCCAATTTCCCCTTAATTCCGCTGGAACTTCTGTTCGTGGACCATTCGGTATACCCGGTTCTTCATTTGTTTTTTTACATCCCACAGCCAGAATAGTTGCAAAACTTACCAATAATAATAGTTTTTTCATTTTTTTTAATTTTTGTAAAACAAAGATTATCAGCAAGCGTTTGCTAGAAAATAGGATCGGTAATGAATTTAAAAAAATGAAGAAAGAATTGATGAAAAAGTTACTAAAACTTTTACTTTTCTGAATTTTTAATTAAAATAAGACAGTATATAATAACATGTAAATGTTTAGAGATCACTAAAATTACTTTGAAATAATTAATACAGCTACGAAAAAACAACACTAATACTTCATTTGCTCTTCCTGGCAGCTTTTAAGACAGAGGTATCATATTGTACACTAACATCACCGGTAAGTACCTTTTTCAAGTTTAGAAGGTATTGGTCTTTGTAGCGAATTTCTTCTTCAAGAGAATCCGCTTTTAATTTTATCATCTGCAATTCTTTGTGAGCACTTTTTCTGCCATAACCAGGCAGGTACTGCTTTAATGGTGTAAAAACAATAAGCGCAACGGTCAGGCAAACCAAAATAACAAAAATGCTGCTGAAAACGACATAAACAGTTAATCTTGACAATTTAAATGTGATGACCTCTTCGTAAGTGTCATCGTTCATTATTACCAGGCGGTAACGATTTCGAAGGCGTCTCAGAGTTGTAGTGGCTTCAATTTTAGCCATAGTGTTTTGTAAAGGTTAAAGGTAACATTTGGGATATAAGAGTGCGCCGGAAAAAGAAAATAACTGTACTTTTAACCAATTAAAAAGGTGTTGGAATAGCCATTTACGTAATACTGACAATCTTATAATGGACTGCCAGCTTAAACAATGATATAAAAAAACCAATATTATCAGAAACTGCAGCATGCACCATACGCCTAAATTCGTTATATTAATGTCGATTTTTTTATTAATTGCCAGGAATTTATTCATGAATAATATACGTTCTGTAATAACAGTAATTATTGCTGTAATGTTTTTTTCCATTGCGCACGCACAGCCAGGGGCTGAAATTGAAGTTCAAAAACCAAAAAAATATGAAAACCGGAAATTAGGCTCGGAAAAAACTGGTGAAAAAAAATTTACAATACCGAGAAAATTATATCAAAATACTGTTACACATTATAATTACTATTTTAATGCTAACAATCGTCTCAATGAGATTGTAGCCGCAGCAAAACTGGCGTCGAAAGACGATTATTCCCAGCTTCTCCCTTTTTACAATTATTCACTCGATGCTACTGCAGAAAATAAAAGTGATTTAGATTCTGTGGTTTATAAATGTACTGCAGGTATACTATTGCATGATCTAAGAAATAGTTGGATCGATAACATGTACCTGCTTCTGGCAAAAGCATACCTGTTTAGAAAAGACCTGGATTCAGCAGAACTAACTTTGCAATACCTCAACTTTTCTTACGCCCCTAAAGAAGAGGGTGGCTACGACGTTCCTATCGGAAGTAATTCCAGCAATGATAAAGGAGAATTTAGTATTGCTACCAAAGAAAAGAACAGCATCTGGACGAAACTTACCAGCCGTCCACCCAGTCGTAATGAAAGTTTTATATGGCAAATACGAACACATATTGAAAAAGATGAACTACCGGAAGCGTCGGGAATTATAGAAATTCTACGACACGACCCCAATTTTCCCAAAAGACTGCAGACAGACTTACATGAAGTAACAGCGTATTGGTTTTATAAACAGCAGGCATATGACAGTGCCGCATTCCACCTGCGTAACGCCCTGAATGAAGCCACCAACAAACAGGAAAAGGCTCGTTGGGAATACCTGATCGCGCAAATGTACCAATTGTCTAAAAAGTATGAAGATGCGGTTGATTTTTATAATCGTTGTGTCAGTCATACTACAGACCCTGTAATGGATGTCTATGCAAGGCTTAATTCAATCAGAATAAAGCGGAGCAATAAAGGTGATTACATTCAGCAGAATATCAATGACCTTTTGAAAATGGCAAAAAGGGATAAATATCAAAATTATCGGGATATTATTTATTATGCTACTGCTAAAATAGAATTAGAAAGAAATAACTCTAATAATGCTCAAAACGATCTACTGAAAAGTGTGGAGTTTGCAACCAACAACCCTCCGCAACGCAGCCAGTCCTTTCTTTTATTAGGAGATCTTAACTACAACCGGCAATCTTTTCCTGCTGCGTATAACTTTTACGATAGTGTAGATGTAAACACGCTTAGCAGCGATACAGATAAAGCCAGAATTAATTTTAGAAAGCCCCCTTTACAAAAGATTGCTGAAAATACATTAATAGTAATAAGGGAAGATAGTTTGCAGGCACTTGCAAAGCTTCCCGCACAGCAGCGAGACGCGATAATAAAAAAACAGGTTAAACTGTTACGAAAAGCACAGGGCCTCAAAGAAGAAGAACCGGGAAGCGCCAATGCTGCGGTACAAAAGGTTTCCGATTTATTTTCAAACAATAACAAAAGCAGTGATTTTTATTTTTATAATGCTTCTGTAAAAGCTCGTGGATTTAGCGAGTTTAAAGCCCGGTGGGGAGAACGTCCTAACGTTGATAACTGGAGAAGAAAATCAGCAATAGAACGTCAAAACCAAAACATTCCTGACGTAAACGATACAGCCGCTGCAGCAACACCGGCTGTCACACAACAAAAACCTACTGATAATTCTTATGAAGGACTGATGGGTAATATTCCGCTTACAGCGGAAAAATTAGATGCTAGTAATAAAAGCATCATGGAGGCTTTATTTAACCTTGCACAAACTTTCATAAGCCCCCTGGAAGAATATCCTTCTGCAATAAAAGCTTATGAAGAATTACTTCGTCGTTTTCCGAATACACCCAATAAAGAAGAAGCCTGGTTTAATCTGGTATATGCATATCAAAAAACCGGGGATAAGGCAAAATCTGATGAATATAAAAAACTGTTATTAAAAGACTCTACTCAAAGTAAGTGGGCACAACTGGTAAAAAATCCTCAACAGGCTAAAAAGAATTTACAGGAAAGCCCTGCTACAAAGAAATATGAAGAGATATATAATTTATTTATAGAAGGAAAATTTGATGAGGCAAAAAATGAGAAGCAAGTAGCTGACAGCCTTTATGGCAATTCGTTCTGGACGCCACAACTCTTATATATTGAGGCAATTTATTACGTCAAACAGCAAGAGGACAGTACCGCTATAAGGGTGCTTACAGATCTTACTAATTTTAATGGAGATACGCTATTAGCAGAAAAGGCAAAAACGATGATAGATGTTTTAAAACGTCGTCGGGAAATTGTGGATTACCTTACTAAACTAAACGTAACAAGAAACGAAGGCCAAACATCCGCCCCTGCCAGTCAGCCTGTAAATACAACTCCTAAAAAACATGCGGCTCCTGTTGATACTGCAGCAGCGCCTGTTATTTCACGCGATTCTGCTATGGCACAAACAGATAACGCGGCCGCGCCAACAGATACGACCACTGCAACAACAGACGAAACTGACGCAACAACAGATACAACTGCTACCACAACAGATGAGGGTGCGGTCGAAGCAGATACTGCAACTTCACAACCGTCACCACCTCTTGTTCTTAAAGATTATCGTTTTGTTGCATCGGATTCTCAGTATGTTGTAATACTGCTCGACAAGGTTGATAAGGTATATGCGACCGAAGCAAATAATGCGTTTAACCGTTATAACAAAGAAAAATATTACAATCAAAAAATAGATATTAGCAATTTGCAGCTCGATGACCGATTTAACCTTGTTTTGCAGGGACCTTTTGCAGATGCAGATGCAGCTATGGAATATGTCGATGAAGTAAGACCTGTTACAAAAAGCAGGATTGTACCATGGCTTGCACCAGACAAGTATAGCTTCCTTGTTATTAGCAATGCGAACCTCCAGGTTTTAAAATCAGGAAAAGATATGGATACTTATAAACAGCTTATACAAAAAGCGTTTCCGGGTAAATTTTAATTAAAGTCTTAATTGTTTTATAGCTTAGCACCCTTTTTGTACAAATTTCAGATTAAATAGATCTCAACATCATGGCTTTAAAAAATCGTACGAGCACCGCTGTCAAAATATTCTGGCGGCTCGTATTTCTTGTCTTTGGCGCTTTTGTTCTTTTACTTTTATTAGCAAATTGGGGTTTTTTTGGCAAAATGCCTTCCATTCAGGACCTGGAGAACCCCAGTGCTTCACTTGCAAGTGAGGTTATTGCAGACGATGGAACAGTAATGGGGAAATATTATCTTGAAGACAGAACTACCGTTGATTTTAAAGATATCAGTAAAAATATTACCAATGCTCTAGTGGCAACTGAAGATGAACGCTTCTACAGCCACAGCGGCGTAGACGGAAGGGCGCTGGCAAGAGCAGTGATCAATCTTGGTAAAGAAGGTGGTGGTAGCACTATATCACAACAACTTGCCTTTAACCTTTTTAATGGCAACAGGGCAAGAAACCCTTTTAGCAGGGCCATGCAAAAAGTGAAAGAATGGATAATTGCTATTAAGCTCGAAAGAAATTTCACTAAAGATGAAATACTTGCTTTATACTTAAATACTGTTCCTTTCGGCGATAATGTTTATGGTATAAGAAATGCATCCAGAACTTTTTTTCAAAAAGATCCCGATGTGATCAATGTAGAAGAAGCGGCAGTTTTGATAGGTATGCTAAAAGGTTCTACGTTATATAATCCGCGCGTAAACCCTAAAATGGCACTTGACCGTCGTAATACGGTTTTAGATCAAATGGTTCGTAATTCTTTTCTTACCCAAGCGGAAGCTGACAAGTTGAAGTTGAAGCCTATTGCACTTAATTATAAAAAAATGGATGAGACCGCCGGTCTTGCTCCTTACTTCCGCATGGTATTAGGCCAGGAAATGAAAAGATGGTGCAGTAAGCATACAAAGCAAAATGGCAATAATTACGACTTATACCGGGACGGATTAAAGATCTACACCACTATTAATCCCAGGATGCAATTATATGCAGAAGAAGCTGTGGGAAAGCATATTAGTTACATGCAAAAGATATTAAATTCTCAAAACAATATAAAGAATGGAACTGTTTGGAATGGCCGCGAAGACATATTGCAAGCTGCTATGAAAAACAGCGATCGCTGGAAAAACCTTAAAAAAGATGGTCTTGAGGATAGTGAAATAAAAAAGACGTTTTATAAGAAAACACCAATGAAAGTGTTTGCATGGAACACTAAAAGGGAAACAGACACTACCATGACTCCTTATGATTCAATTAAATATCACAGGCAAATGCTACAGGCAGGGTTTATGGCTATGGACCCGATAAGCGGAGAAATTAAGGCGTGGGTAGGAGGAATTGATTTTAAAACATTTAAATATGACCACGTTAATATTAATACGAAACGGCAGGTAGGCAGTACTATAAAACCCTTGTTATACAGCCTTGCAATAGAAGAAGCAGGCTTTACCCCTAATACTATTGTGCAAGATGTACAGCAGGATTTTGGTGATTTGGGCCTCGTACCTAACACAGCTGCAACATGTACCGGTCGGTCGGTGCCTATGGCAAATGCCTTGGCATGGTCAAGAAACTGTGCGTCCGCATACATTTTAAAACAGCTTGGTAACAATGGAAATGACGCTGCTACACGATTTGCTGAATTTTTAAAAAAATGCAATTTTACCACAAAAATAGACCCCTACCCTTCTATTGCATTGGGTGCAGTGGAGCTTAGTTTGTATGAAATGATGCAGGGTTACAGCATGTTTCCCGGACATGGTTTTAATGCGAAACCTTTGTTGATAGCAAGGATTGAAGACAAAAACGGAAATGTGCTTGAAAACTTTTTACCCGCTCAACGCAATGAAGTAATCAATGAAGTAACAGCATACTCTGTTGCCTTAATGATGGAAGGAGTGGTAAAAAACGGAACAGGTCAGCGTATGGGCAACCAGTTTGGATTGACAAATGACATAGCGGGAAAAACCGGAACAACAAATGATAACAGCGACGCATGGTTTATGGGCTACACGCCACAATTGCTTGCAGGCACATGGGTTGGTTGCGATGATCGCTTTATTCGCTTCAGCAGTAAAATCGGGGAAGGTAATGCCGCTGCTTTACCTATCTGGGCTTACTTTTTCAAAAAGGCACTTGCAGATAAAACGCTGGGGTTAGACAAACAGGCTAAATTTTCAAAACCCGAAGTAATGAGCAACGATGTAATATTCGATTATATGAATACCATCAATGCACGTACTGCACCTGCAGAAGGAGAAGATGTAGGAAATGGAACTTCGGAAGACTATATTATTCCGGAAGCACCTCCGGAGGAAATCGGTGCAGAAAGTGATGTTCCCCAGGAAAAGGCAAAGCCGGGTCTGCCAACGGCTCCGGCAGTAGTTGAGCCTGCAAAGGAACAACCGAAGCCTGAAGTGAAAGAAGAGAAAAAAGGTGGTTTTTTACGCGGATTATTTAGAAAAAAGAAAAAGGAAGACATTAACAATGAACCGGCGAAAGCGGTAATGCCGGGAAATGATGATAAAAAGAAACAATAAAATTTGTAGATTTTAGGGGAGCAGATCCATTTGTTTTCCCTGATCAGTTGTTGCGTCACTCTTGTACGGCTTTATTATTACTCAACAGATTTTAAGCTACAAAGTCCTTTTCTAACTGAAACTAATATTTCTTGTTTTAAAAATAGCCATGACTTTAAAGTCATGGCTATTTTTAAAGTAGCTACCTTATACTTTTAACCCCATGTTAGTACAAAAGATTTGAAAGATTTATTCTTATCATTTTAAAGGGTTTTAGCATCTTTTTTAAAATTTGTTTAAAATTATTACAATGACAATTAGTGAAGCACAGCAATCTGTTGATGAATGGATAAAAACAGTGGGTGTAAGATATTTTAATGAACTTACCAATCTTGGTATTTTAATGGAGGAAGTTGGCGAATTAAGCCGGCTTATGGTAAGAAAATACGGCGAACAGTCATTTAAGGAGTCTGACAAAGGACATGAATTGCCTGATGAACTTGCCGATGTCTTTTGGGTTCTTATATGCATTGCCAATCAGACCGGAGTTGATTTAACTAAAGCATTCGAAAAAAACCTCGAAAAGAAAAACGCACGAGACAGCGAAAGACATAAAAACAATGAGAAATTAAAATAGAAAAATCTCATCTCTGTAATCTGAATATTAAAAACATTTTTTAAAATTAATAGCCTTATTCAAAACAGAACCTACATTTCTGCATATCGTTTATAACTATACCGTGCCCGCACGAGCTTCAAATGTTCGAAAAGGAAGAACTGTTAAATGAGCAGGAAAATGCAACGAAGTTTGAAGTATACCAGTCATTAAAAGCCAACAAGAATTATCTGTATAAAAAAGTTTTTAAAGTTTTTTTCCTTACTAAATATTATGAAGCTTCCTTTCGAAATTATATCAGGAATTGTTGCCGGACTTATTTGCAAAGTATATTTTAGATCTGTAATGAAAAATAAGATTAAGAATTACGAAAATGACATTTTAGAAAACCAGGAAAGAATTAGGCAACTGGAAGACTTAAACGAGAAGCTCGAAAAGCGTCTCAAAGACTTTGAGAGCCAGTTTTTAAAACACGGCTTTAGTATGAATTAATATTTTCTATCCCTTCTCTTAAACTGTTTCTGCAATTCATTTTACTGTTATTTTATGTAGGTTTGCCGAATTATGACGACAAACGAAAATAAGTTTCAACAGATAATATCTCACGCAAAAGAATATGGATTTGTTTTTCAAAGCAGCGAAATTTACGATGGATTAAGCGCCGTGTATGATTATGGCCCTTACGGCAGCGAATTAAAAAAGAATTTGCGCGACTACTGGTGGAAGTCTATGACGCAAATGCATGAAAATATAGTAGGTATAGATGCAGCGATATTTATGCATCCTACAACATGGAAGGCAAGCGGACATGTTGATAATTTCAGCGACCCGATGATTGACAACAGGGACAGCAACAAACGGTATAGAGTAGACCACTTAATAGAAGGTCTTGCCGATAAACTGAACGATGAAGGCAAAACAGAGGAAGCTGAAAACTTAATTGCAGAAATGGAGCAATTGCTGGGTGCCGAAGATTACACGGGTTTAAAGGATTTAATCATTTCTAACAATATTGTTTGCTCAGTTAGCGGCACAGCAAACTGGACTGACATCCGGCAGTTCAACCTCATGTTTTCCACCCAATTAGGTAGTGTAACAGAAGAAGCGGACACTATTTACTTGCGCCCGGAAACTGCCCAGGGTATTTTTGTAAACTTTTTAAATGTGCAAAAAACTTCGAGGATGAGAATTCCTTTCGGTATTGCACAAATTGGTAAGGCCTTCAGAAATGAGATTGTGGCGCGCCAATTCATTTTCAGAATGCGTGAATTTGAACAAATGGAAATGCAGTTTTTTGTTCGCCCCGGCACTGAAGGTGAGTGGTACAGGTACTGGAAGGAAGCAAGGCTGCAATGGCACCTGAGCCTGGGGATATCACCCAAAAAATACCGATATCATGACCATGTAAAACTTGCACATTATGCAAAAGAAGCTTGCGATATAGAATTTGAATTTCCAATGGGTTTCAAAGAAGTAGAAGGCATTCACTCACGCAGTGATTTTGATTTGACTCAACACCAGCTGTACAGCAAAAAAAAGATGCAGTATTTTGATAATGATGTTAATCCTGCTACCGGCAAACCGTTTGGAAACTACATACCTTATGTCGTGGAAACTTCTATTGGCCTAGACAGAATGTTCTTACTTATTTTAAGCGAGAGTTATGAAGAAGAAATTTTGACCAAGGAAGACGGAAGTACAGATACAAGGGCTATTTTACATATTCCCGCTAAGATTGCTCCCGTAAAGCTGGCTATTTTACCATTGGTAAAGAAGGATGGCTTACCGGAAATAGCCCGTAAAGTAATGGATGAGTGTAAACAACATTTTCGCTGTTTTTATGAAGAAAAAGATGCTATAGGGAAACGCTACCGCAGACAAGATGCTATAGGCACTCCTTTCTGTGTCACCATCGATCACCAAACAAAAGAAGATGATACTGTTACGATTCGTTACCGTGACAGCATGTTACAAGAAAGAATTCCGGCAAGCAAGGTGAGAGAGATTGTATTGAATAATATTTTATAAATTATTGCGCTAGTAAAAAAAGATGCTGTCTTTATGTAAGTCAGCATCTTTTTTTTATTTATTATTTCTACTACATTTCTTATAAGTTTTAACCATACAATTCTAAGTGAATGTCTTTTTTATCGTAGCCTAAATCAAGTATTCTTTTTTTTGCTTCATCTATCATATTCTTCCATCCACATAAATAAAAATAAGCGGGCGCCCTCTCTTTGGCAAGAATTTCTTCATAAATAGCATGTACATAACCTTTTCTAACATTTATGTTTTCTTCTGGTTCACGGGAAAAAGTTGGTAAATAAAAATAGTGTTCTATTTCCTTTTCCAGTTCCTTTAATTCATTGTAGTATAAACAATCTTTTATAACGCGTGTTCCAAATAGCAGGTAGATGTTTTTATGTGAAATTTTGTAACGATTAATATGATGTAGCATGCTTCTGAACGGAGCAACACCCGTACCTGTGCAAATAAAAAAAACATCCCGGTCGATAATTTGCGGCAAAACAAATACTCCTTGCGGTCCGCGGAGTAACAATTCGGAGCCTTCTTTAACTTCATTAAATAAATAGGTTGTACCTGCACCTCCCTCAAGCAAAACGATTACCAGTTCTATAATATTTGTTTTATCAGGCGCAGAAGCGATTGAATAACTTCGCCACCTTTTATTCTTTTTTTCATGTATAGGAAGGTCGAGCGTAACAAATTGACCGGGAATAAAATCAAAAGATTCAACTTCAGGTATTTGTATCCAATAACGACGGGTCGCTGTTGTTTCTTCCGTTATTTTTATAACCACTCCTTTCCGCCAGGGTTCTAACATTGCTTTTTTTTAAAAATACTAATAACATTGCTTACCGCTTTACAAAAAACGAAATATCGGCAAAATGAAAATTAATGGAACTAGGGTTTAAAAATCAAAAAACTGTTCATTTATCTTCTTAACAATCCGTAACGCTCAACATCTGTCAACTCTCCAAACCCGGTTCTGAACTCACGTTTAAAAAAACCTTCTTTTTCAAAACCATTTTTTATAGCTACTCTTTTACTTCCCAGATTTTCGGGATTAAATTTAATAAACAGCTTCTCCATTTCTAACTCCTCGAAACAATATTCAACAACCCATTTTACTGCATTTGAAGTAATTCCAATTCCTTCATAATTCTGGTCTACAAAATAAGCAAGTTCGGCCTTTGGAATAGTCCAATCGATATTTTTTACCATTACCATTCCTATAAGATCGCGTTCACTTTTTAATGATATAACAAAGTTGTATTGTTCTCTTTCCAATGCCTGCCTTACCTTCTGTTTAGCAAACTTTTTTGCAGCATCCACGTCTTTTATTCGTTCAGAAGTTTTTGGAAAGTACATCGTTAACCTTTCCCTGTTTCTTTCTATAAGAGCGAATAATTCCTCAGAATCTTCTTTGTCGATTAGCCTAACCTGCATCTCTGGCATTATTACATTTATAAAAAATTATCCAATTTTCTTTCCACTTACATATTTATTACCTCTTACAATAAACCTGTAAGGCAATAGCGCGTCTTCGGCTGCATAATCCACACCCACTCTTGTAGTTACCACTATTTCATTGTCATTATAGCGCAACCCGTCATCTGCTATATATATTTCGTCATCTTGCAGACCCATTCCCGTATGTTTCGTATGCACACCTAATGCTTTTGCTACGTTACCCGGACCGCGTGTAAGGTCAAAACCATGACTGTTTTTATTTGAACGCGCAAGCATGGTATCAATTCCTGCAATAGGTTCTAAGGCTCTTATCAAAATAGCATTGGGAATACCTGCCTTATTGGTGACAATATTAAACATTTGGTGAATACCATAACATAAATATATGTAGGCAACACCGCCATTGCTAAACATAACCTCGGTACGTTTTGTACGGCGGTTGTTATAAGAATGGGCTGCTTTATCAAAAGGTCCGTTATAAGCTTCCGCCTCAACAATTCTTCCCGCCGTAAGAGTATTCCCAAAATTGGTAACAACAATTTTCCCTAGCAAATCCCTTGTTACAGCTACTACGTCAGCTCTTTCGTAAAATGACTGTGGAAGTATCTTCCACGCGCTGGTAACTTTCTTTAATTCTTCCTTTTGTGTCAATTCTAAATATTCCTTGTTTTAAAATCCCGGTTAATTTATATTAATTATAATTCGCAGCCAATAACAATTAAATTTATGCTACAAAATAAAAGACTATTTGCTTAAAGATATCATAATCGCTATTCGGGCCTATGGTCTTGCCCATACTTTTATACGCCGACATAACCTTTGGAAATGGATTATAGTTCCCGGGATAATGTACATGGTTATGTTTTGCATCAGTATTTATTTTTTTGGAAAAAGCGCCAGTCACATAATTGAATTTTTAACTGTAGAAACAGGAATACATCAATGGGTAGAAAGCATGCAGAGCAGCATAGTAGGTTTTATATTTACGCTTGCAGGAATGATGCTTTGGGTTGTGCTAATGCTTTTATATTTTTCTTTGTTTAAATATTTATGGCTCATTATTGGCTCGCCGATATCTGCATATTTAAGCGAGAAAACAGAAGCGATTATAGAAGGAAAAGAATATGAATTTGATATTTCTCAATTTTTAAAAGACATTATTCGTGGCACCGGCATTGCGCTTCGAAACACTTTATGGCAAACCGTTTATCTTATTTCTTTTTTTATACTTTCATTTATACCTATTGTAGGATGGGCCGTTCCGGTTTTTGCAGTTATACTTGAGTGCTATTACTACGGATTTTCAATGATAGACTACAGTCTTGAACGACATCAGCTTAGTATCTCTGAAAGCATTCATTTTATAGATAATAGAAAAGGATTGGCAATTGCAAATGGAATCCTCTTCTACTTAATGCATCTTATACCAATTGTCGGATGGATTTTCGCTCCTGCTTATGCAGTAATAGCAGCTACATTGAGTGTAGTGAAAGAGCAGAAACCGGATTGATTAGATCATATTCATCTTATATGAAAAGACAATCTGTGAAGATTACAAACTATTTGCCTTAATTTTCAAATTTTCAAATTTCTTAATTTTAAAATTTTTATGCCCGGCAGTGTTTATCTTATTCCGACATTTTTATACGAACAGGCGGTTGAAACAATTCCCTCTTACGTAACTGACGCAGTAAAAAAATGCGAAGTTTTTTTTGTAGAAAATGAACGAACTGCAAGAAGATACCTTAAACAGCTTTGGCGCGAAATGGTGATTGATGATTACACCTGGTTTACAATACATAAAGCCGAAACAGAAGTTCAACAAGTATTTACGAAGTTGCTAAAAGAAGGAAAACACATTGGAATTATTAGTGAGGCAGGTTGCCCTGGCGTTGCAGACCCGGGACAAATATTAGTTAATGCAGCCCATAAAGCCGGAGCAATCGTAAAGCCTTTGGTGGGCCCAAGCAGTGTTTTATTAGCCTTAATGGGCAGCGGAATGAATGGGCAGCACTTTCAGTTTGTAGGTTATTTGCCAATAGAAACCGGCGCCAGAAAAACTGTATTGAAAGAACTTGAAAATGAATCGGGGAAAAAAAACTGCACACAAATTTTTATTGAAACTCCTTATCGAAATAATCAATTGATTAAACAAATAGTGGAAACCTGCAAGCCGCAAACACAACTTTGCATTGCAGCAGATATTACAGCGCCATCTGAAACTATTGTAACAAAAAGCATAACTGAATGGAAAAAACAATTACCGGATATACATAAAAGGCTTGCTATATTTCTGCTTTGGAGCGAAAGATGATTTGATAATATTCTTTATTGAGAATTAAAACCATTTGAGTTGCTTTCATTTGATATTCGATAAATACTATCTATAACAAACAATTGCATTCCACGCCACGGCAATGCTGCCTGGTATCTCTTATAGTGCAGTTCCATATCTTTTCCACTATTTTCCATTAGCTTTTGTGCTATTTTTTCGTCAGTGACGCTAAAAGAAAATTGGTTACTTTGTATGGCAGTTGTTGGACTTCCTCTAAAGCCGCTTTGTATTAACTGGCCCTCATAAGTTTTGAACACATAACCTTTTTTCTGAAAAGTATTTAAAACACCCGCTTTAGTGCCTTCAGCGAAAACAAAAAAGTACCGCCAGTAAATAAAACCTATAAGGACAACAACAATAATTGTTATAATAATAGCACCGGCTTTACGCATACAATGTTTTTTTAAAACTTCTGTTTTATACAAGGTAAAATAATCCTGCCAAGGCTGTGGTGAAATTTGTAACAACAATATTTACATCGAATATTTCTATAGAAAACAATTTATTGTTTTATTAGTTCAGTAAAACTGTTTTCACTTTGATAATTGATGTAAATAGTCTGCGAGCTTATTTAGCGCTTGCGCGTCAATAGCTATTTGTTCCTGCGCTTCTTTCCAGTTGCGTTGCTCTATTGCTTCACGAATTCCTGGCAATGTTTTCACTCCGTACCCCGTATAAAACCCGGGAGCATATATAGAATGTTTATACCAATTTCTGCGCGGTAAACCATTCTGTAATAAAAGCTGTTGCTCGGCCTGGTACAGTTTCTTATTCAACTCATCATGATTACCATTTATGCTGTCTGATCTTTTTACTATGGCAGCCACGCTGTCTGTGCTCTGTTGTAACGCTACCAATGCATTTTGCAACGGTGAAAAATCCAGATAAGGCACTTCTTCTTTAGGCTTTGGAGCAATAAAGGTTTTAGTTGGGTCTGCTGCAATAACATATTTATTCTGTGTAAGAAGCTTGTTTTCTATAGCTGTGCTTTCACGTATGTTATCTGTCAGGGTTATTAATTCCGTTGCGTATCCATTTATAACTTTATATAAGTCTGTAAAATCAAATGGCAGTACAGTTGCATTTGCCATACGCAGTGCTGCATGCCCTGCTGTTTGCGCTAGAGTTACTCCATACCTAAATCCAGGATCTTTGAAGCGCCTGTACAAATCGTAAGAGTCATAAATAGAGTGATATTCTCCACCAGCATCTTCACCTCCATAACCAAGGTTAAGCGAAGGAATACCAAGATGTTGCAAAAACGAAGAAAAGTCTGAACCACTTCCCAGCGCCCCAAGCTCTATAGATGTTTTTGCCAATTCTTCTTTTTTGGCTTTAGTAGATGGAGCATTTATAATTTCCTCAGCCTTCATCCTGTCAAATACACTTACTTTAGTTTGCGGATCTGTTATGTTCTTAGACACTTCATCCATCATTTTTGTGAGAGCATGAGATCCTCCCGCATCGAGAAAACCCCTTCCATTGCCATCTGAATTTATATACACGACACACTTTTGCTGCAATTCTTTCGCATGATCTTCTGCCCACTCTGTTGATCCCAATAGTCCCGGCTCTTCTCCATCCCAGGCACAATAAACAACAGTACGCAAAGGCTTCCATCCTGTCTTTACCAATTCACCAATGCTCTTTGCTTCTTCTAATAAAGCAGCCAGTCCACTAACCGGATCACCTGCACCATTCACCCACGCATCGTGATGATTACCGCGAATAACCCATTCGTCAGGAAATTGTGAACCTTTTATCATACCTACCACGTCGTAACATGGTACCATTTTCCAATCAAACTGTAATTTCAAATGAACTTTCGTTTTACCAGGACCAACATGATAAGTAATAGGTAGTGCGCCGCGCCATTCAGCAGGAGCAACAGGGCCATCAAGGTCGGTAAGCAGAGGTTGCGCGTCATGAGCGCTGATCGGCAAAACTGGTATTTTCAATAGATTAGGTGCTTCGTTGTGGCTTGCAATTCTCGACGCGTTTTCTGTAGCTCCAATACCTGGGGTTAAGGGATCGCCCGGATAGATTACCATATCCATTACACTTCCCCGCTGTGCACCAAATTCATTTTTAAAAGCTCCTTTCGGATAAACATCTCCCTGGTAGTACCCGTCCTCTTTAGGATCTGAATAAATAATACATCCGACGGCCCCATGCTCCTGTGCCACTTTCGGTTTTATTCCCCGCCAGCTACGGCCATATTTTGCAATTACAATTTTCCCCTTTACATCAATCCCCATTTTTGCCAGGTCTTCATAATCTTGTGGTAAGCCATAGTTTACAAATACAAGTTCACCTGTCACATCCCCATCTGCACTCCATGCATTATAAATTGGCAATTGACCTTTTTGACCCGAGGTTGCATCTTCTTTCAGCACAGGTTCTTTCAACAATGCCTTATAAGAACCAGGGCCACTCATTTCCAGCACTCTTGTTACAGGTGTGGGAAACAAAACTTTATACGTTTCAATTTTTGTATCAAAACCATAGCTTTTAAGTTTGCTTTCTATAAGCTCTGCATATTCTTTACCACCTTCAGAACCAATATTGTGAGGCTTTGCGGAAAATGTTTTAATGGAAGCGCCAATATTTTCTGCACTCAATTGCTTGTCAAAGCTGCTTTCTATCTGCTTTTGGGTTGCGGCAGTAACTGCTGTAAAACCTGTAATCGATGTGTTTTGAGACTGAACACAAAAGGGCAAAACAAGCGATAAAAAAGTAAGAATGTTGGCGAAAATGCGACCCATGTAAAAAATTTTAATTGTTTTAAGAGCAGGAAAAAAAGCAATATAAGAAACAGATCATAATAAAAACAACCTTTATTGTTTTTTTAAATCAGTTATCGCATCTTTTAAAAATACTTCTGGGTATAAAAAATACATATCTTGAACCCTTAACCGCAATCTATCTGGTATTTATGGAACGTTTTCAGGGATTAATTGGTATTGTTCTTATTTTAGGTATCGCCTTCCTGGCCTCTAATAATAGAAAAAGAATCAATGTTCGTTTGGTATTTAGCGGTATGGCACTGCAGGTAATTATAGGAATATTGGTCTTAAAAGTCCACTTTGTCACTAATTTCTTTCACTGGATAGGAAGACAGATCGGACATATAGAAGAGTTTGCCAAAGCAGGAGCAGCCTTTGTATATTCAGGTGTAGTGGTAGAAAATCCGGCTGCCCCTTCCGGAATGGCCGGCTACCAGGCACCCGGTGGATTTGTTTTTGCTTTTAGCGTGACCGCTACGATTATTATAGTTTGCGCTTTAGTGGCCATTTTCTATTATTTGGGCATAATGCAAAGAATAGTGGCTGTTATTGCAAAAGCAATGAATTTTGTGATGAAGGTGAGCGGAGCAGAAGCTTTGAGTAATGTTGCCAGTGCATTTGTAGGGCAGGTAGAAGCGCAGGTAATGATAAGACCTTATTTATCAGGAATGACGATGAGTGAATTATTGGCAAGCATGAGCGGAAGCCTTGCATGTATTGCCGGTGGTATTTTGATCGTTTATGTAAATATGGGCGCTCCTGCAGAATACCTTTTAACAGCTAGTTTAATGGCAGCGCCGGGAGCCCTGGTGATTTCAAAAATCGTTTGGCCTGAAACAGAAGAGAGCCAGACAATGGGCAAGGTAAAACTGGAAGTAAAAAGTGATTACCGCAATATTATTGATGCGATTTCTCACGGTGCAGCAGACGGAATGAAAATAGCGATAAATGTAATAGCAATGCTGATTGGCTTTCTTGCTATCATAGCTCTGGTAAACTTTCTTTTAGGTAAAATAGGCGGATGGATACACCTCGGTTTTCCGTTAACGCTTGATTGGATATTCAGCAAGATATTTTATCCTATAGCCTGGTCAATGGGAGTACCGACGGCAGATATCAGTAAAGTTGCAATGCTGATGGGTAAAAAATTAACGATAAATGAATTTGTAGCATTTTTCGATCTTACCCATGGCATTAAACAAACACTTTCTCCCAAAGGATTATTGATAGTAAGCTTTGCAATTTGTGGCTTTGCAAACTTTAGCAGCGTAGGCATGCAGATCGGAGGCATCGGAGCACTTGCGCCAGAACGTCGCGCGGATCTTGCCCGGCTTGGAATGAAAGCTTTACTATGTGGTACACTTGCATCCTATTTATCCGCGACAATTGCAGGTATTTTAATTGGGTAGAGAGAAAGCTGCAAACTGGTACCTGTTAACCAACGATTTAAAATTAATTGCTTTATTAAACACCCGGTTGCTTGTTATAATCTCAATCCCATTTTTGAAGTAGTATGTTAAAATGGAATCTGTCTTGCAGCTTGCACATGATCGTAAAATCTTGCTGCAAACTATTTACCCGTAATTTTGCAGTAAATAATGTTTAGATGACAGAAAAAGCTTCAACAGTTGAAAAGTTGGTTTCAACGTGTCAGAATACAGATCTAAAAAGAATAGGTGAAAAAGTATTAAACAGGCAAAGGTTATCTTTTGATGAAGGTGTTTTCTTATTTGAAGAAGCTTCTCTTTCTTATGCAGGTGCTCTTGCCAATTGGGTGCGTGAACAGTTGCATGGCGACAAAACCTACTTTAATAGAAATTTTCATATCGAACCTACTAATATCTGCGTTTTCTCGTGCAACTTTTGTTCTTATTCAAGATTGTACGCACACCGTGAAGAAGGATGGGAGCTGAGCTCGAAAGAAATGGTAGACATTGTAAAAAAATACGATGGACAACCGGTGACCGAAGTTCATATTGTAGGCGGAGTTCACCCTAAAATGGATTTAAACTTTTTTATCAATGTTATTAAAGAAATAAAAAGTCATCGTCCTGGTTTACATGTAAAAGGCTTTACGCCCGTTGAGCTTGATTACATGTTTAGAAAAGCTAAAGTTTCTACAGAAGAAGGCTTAAAAAGAATGCAGGCTGCAGGACTGCAATCATTGCCCGGGGGTGGAGCAGAAATTTTTCATCCTCAGGTAAGACAGCAAATATGTGATGACAAGGTAGATGCAGAAGGTTGGCTTCATATTCACAAGACAGCACATGCTATCGGTATGCAAACCAATGCTACAATGTTGTATGGACACATAGAAAAGTTTTGGCACAGAATAGACCATATGGAGAGATTAAGACAACTGCAGGATGAAACAGGCGGCTTTAATACTTTTATTCCGCTTAAGTTCAGAAATGGCGATAATGCCATGAGCAATGTACCCGAAAGCAGTGTCGTTGAAGATATGAGAATGTACGCAATTGCCCGGTTGTACCTGGATAACTTTCCGCATTTAAAAGCGTACTGGCCAATGCTGGGCCGGCAAAACGCACAGCTTGCCTTGTCTTTCGGGGTAAATGACATTGACGGCACCATAGATGATACTACAAAAATTTACTCTATGGCTGGGAGTGAAGAACAAAAGCCCACGATGAGCACTAAAGAGCTTGTGAATTTAATTAAACAGGTGAAAAGAGAGCCTGTAGAAAGAGACACGTTATATAACGTGATAAAAAATTATAATCTTGTCAATACTGAGGAACAGGAAATTGATGCGCATTTAAATTGATAAACTTATAACAAAAAGACCTTTAAATCTTTTTTCACGATTTTTTTTCTTTTCTTCATTTTCTCTCACCCAATATTTCATGAAGAAAAATACTGTAAAAAAAGGAAATTTTTTACAGTATTTTTAAATTGCAATAAAACTGGCATGGTTTTATTCATACTATAAATGTTTTTTAAGGGTTTAGGGTTGAAAAGGAGGCTCAATTCTTTGAGCCTCTTCTTTTTTTAGCAATTTTTTTTCTCAACATTTCATCTCTAATAACGCTTCTTTTCCAATTTTTTTTATACACTTTCCCGTCTTTATGTATTGTTCGTATGTCACCTCATATTAGCAGAAACCCTAAAAGATAAACAAGCAAAGCTCGAATTAAGATGATAGAAGGAACAAGAACTTTTTCATTCCTCTCCTTTTCCAATTTCTCAAACTTTCGCATCTTACTTTATTCCCCACTTATTGTGTAGAAAAAAAACCACGCAAGAAAATATTAAAATTTTATTAATCTGTTTATACAAGGACAATATCTAATATGAGAGAATGAAATAAGCGACTATAAAAAATTAGAAGCTGAAAGACTTCTATTCAAAAAAGTATAAACATATTCCTACCTTTTTTACGCTTTCAATATTAGTTTGAAGAGTAAAAAAGACGATATGAGAGATCTTTATTGACTGAGTACTGAGGTCAATTGTAGAAGAAATACAATCAATTTATAGATGCCAGGAAGGACATCCGAGTCCACGTTTATTTCTTTTGTCTGTTCTGCTACCCTCTTTATCAAACCAGGGCATTCTAAAACTTATCCTAAATTGTCCGTAGTAGTAATAATCCTTTTTCTTGCTATTACCCCTCAAAGCACCAGCGGCAGGGTACGGCAAAGGAGGCTTTAGTTCATCACCCCGAAAGGCATACTGCACTGCCTGCGGTCCTTTGCTTGTTAGAAGTACATTTCGGTCTACGTAAGTCGAACTTACATCATCCAGGTAATCTGTAAAAAGCTTTCTAAATCCTAATTCAAACCCAACATAGACATCATCAGATAAAGCGTATTTTATTCCTGCACCATAAGGAATATTAAGCTGTGTTTTTTTATACACCTTTCGGTCATGATACTCACTGAGGCCCTGTCCCTCTGTACTTAACCCAACTAAAAATACCTTGTTACCGGCAGAGTCTAAAGTATATGGGCTAAAATGAAAAACACCGATGCCTGCAAAAACATATGGGGTAAAACGCTGAAGGCTTAAGTCTGCAAAATCATATTCACCCATTAAAGTTAACTCCTGGATAAGCGTTTTAAAATTTAAATTTCTTAGTCGTAACTGTGGTTTATTTAGTTTATCATCTGCTCCAAGTCGCGTAAAAGAATAATCGCTGCGAAGAGCAAACTTATCGGTAATATTGAAAGTACCACCGGCACTTATGACTGAGTTAGCTTGTTTTAAAGTAAACATTTTTTGCTGAATATCACCACTGTAGTTGGAGAAGCCGCCCATCAGGTGCAACCGGACGGGTTGGGCAACCGAAGCTGAGGCAAGAAAAATCAAAAAGAAAAAAACATTCTTTTTCATCTATATTTTTTTGCAGGTACGAAAGCCTGAAAGCAGTTAAAAAGTAGTATTTGCTTTTATAGAGATATTAGAATTTAAATTTTAAAACAGATCAATCTATAGCAAAAAACATGCTGCTATTGAAAATTATTACTGTAGTTAAGCTTTAAAATTACAGTTGATAATCCGAAACTTTTAGTTAAAAAAAGCAATAGCAGAAGAGTCCGCAGGAAGAACTTACTGTTAATATAACTTATAAAATTAAAACGATTGTTCCGCCAATTATAAGTAAAGCGCCAATAGCAGACTTAATAGTAAGAGGTTCTCCTAAAAAAATTACTGCTAATATTATCGCTATCGCTACACTCATTTTATCAACCGGTGCAACTTGCGAAACCTTACCTAACTGCAATGCTTTAAAATAAAATATCCATGAAAGGCCTGTCGCAATACCTGATAAACAAAGGAAAATTAAATTATGCTTAGATAGCGTGTTTATAGTACTCGCACCACCCCTGAAAATAGCAATAGCCCATGCAAGAAGCAATATAACAACGGTACGTATAGCAGTGGCTAAATCTGTATCTACGCCTTTAATACCAATTTTAGCAAAAATGGCCGTAAGTGCTGCAAAGAACGCTGATAGCAAAGCAAATATCCACCACATTATATTCAGTTTTTTTATCATTGCAGCTTGGATGAGCTAAATATGGATTGAATATGTAATTCAATTAATAGCATTAAAGCCAGGCTGCGTAATTATAATGTAAAACATTTATTACAGTTTGAGTTTACGAATAGCATTTTTGAATAGTGCAGGTAAAACCTATTGGATGATGCGTAAAATGCAAAACCGACATTTCTTCGCCACCATGACTATAAGCCTTATCCTTAGTGATCCATTGGCCTTTAAAATGCATTTTATCGCCATCGTTCATTTCATGTGTTATAGGTTGGTTTATACCTTGCCTGTCGCCATACCTGATAGCTACAAAAACAGGAGCGCCTGTTTGTTTGCATCTAAGCATGTCTTCTTCTATAGCAGGCGAAAATTCCATTATTTCATATAAAAGGACAATCATCTGGTAATGTTTGGGGATTGACAGATCATCATGTTGCCTGTCTTTAATAGTAGCTTTCACTTCTGCAATATCTGTAACCTGTAGCTTTCGCAACTCGGCTAGTTGATTTTCCAAAGAAAGAGAATTAATATACTCCATCCTCTTCTGCTCCTGGTCCTTTACATAAGACTCAAGAAAAGCGTTAATATCTGTGAACTTTCCAAACATGATTGTTTATTATTTTTTATTCACTTTTTCTTATCGTCATCTTCATTAGTGCTTGAAGAAGGCTTAGGTCCGGTACCACGAAGGTTCGTAACTTTATTTAATAAATCAAACCAGAAGGGCGCACCCATAAAAATAGCGAAAATGGTAGCGGCTAAACCGGTAATCTTTTTAAAAATCAAAGAAGGGGCGTACTTGCCATCGTGCTTCAATTCATTTTTATTCCAGCCAAGAGGAATGGTTGACTCAAGTGCCGCTTTTGCTTCTTCCATATTTTCCAGGCTTTTCTTTATGTCAGCTTTTACCTTTTCGATTGTTGCCGTTGTAACCGGGTCATTGTTTGCTCTTTGTACAGAGGTAAGACGACTCATATAAGTAGTATCTTTGGCTGCACTATAGGCCTGCTCAGCCAATCGTGCACGGGCATCAGGATTACTATACAAATATTTAGAAATGGCAATGCTGTCAGCATTTAAAAGCCCTGCGGCTAACACAGCTACGATAAATGTAAATGGGCGGGCATATTTAATTTTTAAAGTCCCTGAGACCCTGTCCATCGACGTATCGTACCATTGCTCTACCTTATGCCTGAAATATTCTACCTCACTTATTGATTTCTTGCTTATAGCTGCGTAAGTATTTTTGGCTTCATACGCATACCCTAGCAGTGCACGCTGCATTTCTACAGATAAAACAGCAGTATTATTTAATGCTGCAATAATTTCATCGAGGTTAGTGGCAATGCTTTTAGGATTTTTGGGATCGTAAGTGATTCTTTCCAATAAAGCGGAAGTAAAATTTCTGGCATCTATATATGAAGGGGGAATGCCTTTTTTTGTTAGTACTGTTACAGCACAATGATCCATTATTTCCTGTCCTAAAGTAGTTTCAGAACCATCCGTTTTTTTAATTTTTGTATCAAAAATGGTAACAAGCCACTCTTTCAACACTCTCGATCTTATATTAAGGCCCGTTAAAATCATCTCCACTGCCGAGCTGCTGATGATGCTTAGAAGAAAATAAATAAATATCATTCCTACAACAAGGTCAAGAATGGGGAAACTGCTCATATTTATAAATTGTACCCTTTAAAAATTAAGCTTTGAACTATCTTCTAAAAATAATTCTTTTCCCTCTTAAAGCAATAGGTCAGATGCTTTCAGATAATAATGTCAAACTAACTAATAGTTGTAAAGCTGGATGTGAGGTGGCGCAAAATCTGAAATAAAATTGAGCATGATAAGATGACATTACGATTTTTTCATACCGGGATACTTCATATCCAGTTTTTTCAAAGTATTTAATAAGGTAGTTGCAATTACATATTCCTTATACCAGTTTTGGTCTGAAGGAACAATTGTCCATGGAACATGATCGCATTTTTCAAAACAATCTTCATAAGCTTTCATATAATCGTCCCAAAGCTCAGATTCTAAAAAATCGTTAGCATTATATTTCCATTGTTTTTTCTCATCCGAAATTCTTTCCTGCAAACGTTGAAGCTGTTCTTCTTTTGATACGTGTAAATAAAACTTTAGCACCTCCGTTTTATTATGCTCGCAAAGTAATTTTTCAAAATGATTAATTGCTTCCATTCTTTTATAAGCAGTCTCGTCATCAATCATTTTATGTACACGTGTTACCAATACGTCTTCGTAATGCGACCGGTTAAAGACTTGTATTGAACCTTTTACAGGAGCATGCTGGTGAATTCTCCATAAAAAATCATGAGCAAGTTCTTCTGGCGTAGGCGCTTTAAATGACGCAACAGCGACGCCCTGAGGATTTAAAGTACCGAAGATATTTTTAATAGCTCCGTCTTTCCCACTTGCATCCATTCCCTGTATGACGACCAACACAGAATGTTTACCTTCGGCAAATAAAAGATTTTGAAGTACATTCAGCTCCTCTATTATAGATACTAACTTTTCTTTTACGCTAATTTTATCAAGCTCTTTTGGAGCTTTGGTTGAAATTTTGGAAAGATTGATTGACATAACGCTTTTATATTACTGCTGTTTTATATAACCCGACAAACATACAAACCCAACCAGCTATAAAAGCCAGCCCGCCAAAAGGAGTAATTATTCCTACCCAGTCAAGGCCTTCCTTTGAAGAAGCTTTTAACCAGGTAAGCATATATAACGAACCGCTAAAAAGTATAATGCCGATAATAAACAGATTTCCTGCCCAAAGCATCCATTTATTTGAAAAGTCGCGATAGAGAATACCAATAACAGCCAAAGCAAATACATGATAAAACTGGTATCGGACTCCTGTTTCGAAAATGTTTACTACCGCTTCAGGTACAATACGCTTAAGAGCATGCGCACCAAAAGCACCTAATGCTACTGCCAAAGCCCCCATCACCGCTGCCAACTGTAAAAAAAATTTATGCATACTCCTTTAAGATTTTTTTAAAAAAATTTTCATTTAAATTATCGCTACTGAGCCGGTATGTTGCCTGGCTATAGAACGGTTCTCTTTCCTGCAATTTATTATTCAGAAAGTCTTTCAAACCTGTATCGTCTAAATGCTTAATTAACGGACGATGTTTTTTTTCTTTTACCAATCTTTCAACCAGGGTGTCTACAGGTTCATCAAGCCATAAAGTTATTCCATGCTTATTCATCCATTTCATATTATCGTGATAACACGCAGTACCTCCGCCACAGGACAAAATAAACTGTTTTTTTTCTGCAAATAAACGCAGCATTTTTGCTTCGGCCTTTCTGAAATATTCTTCGCCATCTTCTTCAAATATTTCTGAAACTGTTCTTTCTTCCATCATTTCAACTAACACATCCAGGTCATAAGCAGGAATTTTTAATCTCTTTTTAAGCTTTTCTGCCCAGTAAGATTTGCCTGAGCCCATCATTCCTATTAAGAATATCTTATGCGGAGATGAATCAATCTGAGAATTTGCAGACGAATTTTCACTGTCTTTTTTAATAATTGTATTACCAGCCATTTTTAAGGTTTTGAAGATGAACTATTTCCCCCTTTACTTAAATAAAAAATTTAATCTGAAGTAAAAGTTTCAAGGTGCGTAGTTTTTAGAATACCGATATTATCTTGTCTACATCATATATGTAGGCGATGCAAGATAAAGAAATTGAGATTTTTCTTATCTGCACATTTTAGTTACCGATCGAAGCAGTTTCACATTACTTAAAGGCATTAAAACCTGTTACATCCATTCCTGTAATTAATAAATGAATATCGTGCGTTCCTTCGTAAGTAATAACACTTTCCAGGTTCATCATATGGCGCATAATGCTATATTCACCGGTTATTCCCATTGCACCCAATATTTGGCGGGCATCTCGCGCTATGTTAGTTGCTATTTCACAACTATTCCTTTTCGCCATTGATATTTGTGCCGGTGTTGCACGCCCTTCATTCATTAAAACACCTAATCTCCACACTAATAACTGGGCTTTGGTTATTTCGGTTATCATTTCAGCCAACTTCTTCTGTTGCAATTGAAAACCGCCTATAGGTCGGTCAAACTGTACACGCTCTTTGCTATATTGCAAAGCTGTATCATAGCAGTCCATTGCAGCACCTAGGGCGCCCCACGAAATACCATAACGGGCTTTACTTAAGCAAGCCAAGGGACCTTTTAATCCTTTAACGGTTGGAAAAATATTTTCTTTAGGAACTTTCACATTATCAAAAACAAGTTCGCCTGTTGCACTTGCACGAAGACTCCACTTTCCATGCGTCGCCGGAGTTGTAAAACCTTCCATTCCGCGCTCAACAATTACACCTTGTATTTCGTTATTTTCATTTTTAGCCCATACAACTGCTACCTGCGCAAAGGGAGCATTGCTAATCCACATTTTAGAGCCGTTTAAAATGACGTGATCACCGGCATCTTTAAAGTTTGTAAGCATGCCTGCAGGATTGCTGCCAAAGTCAGGCTCAGTTAATCCAAAGCAACCTAACCATTCGCCGCTTGCAAGCTTTGGCAAATATTTCTGCCGCTGATCTTCGCTTCCGTAAGCATGTATCGGGTACATAACCAGTGAGCCCTGCACAGATGCAGTAGACCTCACGCCGCTATCGCCCCGCTCCAGCTCCTGCATCATTAATCCATAACTTATATAGTCCATTCCTCCACCACCGTACTCGGTAGGAATGGTAGGCCCAAAACAACCCATATCCCCCAATTGTTTTACTATTTGTTTGGGAAATTCGGCACGTTGTGCATAATCCTCAATTATGGGCGATATCTCCTTTTTCACATAATTACGAACCGTTTCACGCACCAATTTCTGCTCTTCTGTTAGCAACTCATCTAACAAAAAATAGTCAGGTGATTGAAAAGCATCAGTTTTAGCAGCCATGTAATATAATTTATAGTTTTTATCTTGTACTTAGCTAACTCGTACTATTAAAACCTGTTGCGTTGCACTCTTTTACCCTATATCATCAACTAACAAAGAAAAAGATTTCAATTAAATCAATTCGAATTTATACAGGCTAAAAGCTGAATAGGATTGCACAAAGATGAACGAAATGCGACGCAACGATGTTTAAAAGCAGCACAACAGCTTGTCCCAAAAAATTAACCTAGTCCACGTACACTTCCATATCTTCGGAGACAACCTTATTAAACAAAAGCTCCAATTGCTTTTTTAAAATTCTGTCTTCAGAAAGTTCCGGAAGATTTTCTATATCGAAATATTGAACATCCAAAACATCAAATCCTCTGGTAACTTCAGTAGAAATAATTTTACAATGAAAAACCATTTTATATACATAAAAAGATTGTGGAGGATGCGGATGCATTCTTTTATCAAAAATGGCTAACAGTTTTTTAGCCGTTACATCAAGTCCTGTTTCTTCTTTAAATTCTTTTATAACTGTTTCTTTTGGACTGTAGCCAATGTCTCCCCAGCCTCCGGGTAATGACCATTTGCCATCGACCCTTTCCTTTACAAGTAATATTTTATTATCATCAGACATCGCTAGCCCGCGTATATCCACTTTTGCTGTCGGATAATCTTTTTCCGGCGGCAAAAGAAACTTCAAATTCTGTATGCTTAAACCGCTGAATGTATTAAGAAGCCTAAAACTTATTTCCTGTAATTCTTTGTACCGTTCCTGATCATATTCGTTTTTACTGAAAATGAGACCAGTATCGGCAATTGACTTTAGCCTTTTTATTTCATTTAAGAAATCTATGTTCAACATACAAACTTTTAGTTTATTAAAGATATGTACGCGGTAACACTTTTACAATTGTTGCAGCAATAAACATGGCAGGTACAGTTGTCATTATTGCTTAAAGAAATGTGTAGTGCGAATTTGATATTAAACTTTTTTGCTGACAAATCGAAAAAAAAGGGAAGAAAAGATTTAGTTCAGAATATATTTAGAACATTTTCCCAATTACGAAATATACTCTTTCATTTCACCTGCATATTCTTTAGCAACAAGTTTTGCTTCTTCGGCAAAATTTTCATTACTGCTTGCATAAATAATAGCCCGGCTTGCATTTACCAAAATACCTCCGTCATCATTTAATCCAGCGGCCGAAACTTCTTTTAAACTTCCACCCTGTGCTCCCACGCCTGGCACAAGGAAAAAATGCGCAGGATAGGTCTTTCGAATTTCTTCAAGTTGCTCTGGCTTTGTAGCACCGACAACAAACATCAGGTTATCTGGCGTACCCCATTCTGAAACTTTTTGCATGACTTTTTCATACAAAAATTGTTTCTGATTATTTGCTGTTGAAATCGTTAACTGTTCAAAATCAGCAGCACCTTTATTAGAAGTAAGACCGAGGACAATCGTCCATTTGTCTTTATATTCAAGAAACGGCCGAAGGCTATCTTCACCCATATAAGGAGCAACGGTTACAGCATCAAACCGGTATGCTTCGAAAAAAGTTTTTGCGTATTGAGCAGAGGTATTGCCTATGTCGCCCCGCTTTGCGTCAGCTATTTTAAAATGCGTTGCAGGAATATAATTTACCGTTTGTTCCAAAGCTTCCCAGCCTCTGATGCCCATTGATTCATAAAAAGCAGTATTGATTTTGTAGCTTACACAATAATCTTTTGTAGAATCAATTATTGCTTTATTAAATTCAAAAACAGCATTTGAATGGGACCGTAAATGCTGCGGAATTTTCGTGATATCAGTATCCAACCCTACACATAAATAATTCTTTTTTTCTTTTATTTGCCTTACTAATTCTAGTCTGTTCATGTGGTATGTTTTAAAATAACAGGTTGGGATAATCAGTAATTATTCCATCCACGCCCATCTCTTTTAGTTCTTTCATTTTCGAAACTTCATTTACAGTCCATGGAATTACTTTCATTTCCATCTGCTTACATTCTTTTATTAATGATGGATTTACCAAAGAATATTCAGGACTATAAATGGTTGGTGTAAATCCCAATTTCGCTACATGCTCTTGTAAACTGCCTGCACCTTCGACTAACAAAACAGTTTTTATTGCAGGATAATTTTTATGCAGATATTGAAGTGTGCGAACATCAAAAGATTGAATGATCGTTCTTGCTTCAATTTTTTTGTCTTTTATTACCTGCATTATCAATTCAACAAATTTTGCTGGCGCAGGATGATTAATGTTATCAGTTGCAACTTGCGATTTTGTTTCAATATTATAGAACCGGGCGGGAAGTTTTTTTGCAGCTACGTATGCCTCAACGCTATCAATTACATCAGCTAATCTTGGTTTAGTTGCTTTAATTCTTTTTTGTTGGGGAAACGCTGGATTCCCCCTCATTCCTACATCAAAATGACTCACCTCTTCATAAGTCATCTGGTACAACTTCAATTGTTTCTCCTCACTTTCTTTGACATAACTGCCGTCAGGTTTTGTAGTTATCTGGTGGTTGAAAAAGGGATCATGACTTAAAATAACCTGACTGTCTTTGGTAATAATAGCATCCATCTCCAGCGTAGAAACACCAAGGTCAACAGCATGTAACATTGCAGGAATAGTGTTTTCAGGCATTAAACCACGGCAACCACGATGACCTTCCAAATCAAAAGACATAGGTTGAGCAGATTTCTTTGTGAGTATACAGCCTGTCATTAAAAACAATAAACATAAAACCAGGAGATTTTTCATTATTTTTTATTTCTCTACTTATAGTTGCTACTGATTGTATTTATGATTCGTAAAAGCGCCAAAAGAAATCATAATGTTTCTAATTGACACATCAACTAAATTTACAACTAAAAAAGTATCGTCAATTGCCACGATATCTATAGTAATGTGCAATTAACTACTCTCCCACTTTGCTCGCCATTCCCACCTCTTCCACAACCTCTGCCACTTCGGTGGCGCTCATATTTGCATTACGCATACTTATACTTCTGGCTGCTGAAGCTGCAAATTCTTCAAAAGCGTTTTTGGTGATTTCATCATCGCCCATCATTACAGGAACACCCTGGTCGCCACCTTCCCTTATGCTTTGCACCAGAGGTATCTGTCCAAGAAAAGGAATGTCATATTCTTCAGCCAATCTTTTTCCGCCTTCTTTACCAAAGATATAATAACGGTTGTTGGGCAACTCTGCCGGAGTGAAATAGCTCATGTTTTCAATTAAACCAATAATAGGCACTTTAATTTGCGCCTGCCCAAACATGGCAATAGCTTTTTTTGCGTCAGCCAAAGCAACTTCCTGCGGAGTCGTTACTACGACCACCCCTGTTACAGGTACGGTTTGAACTAAAGTAAGGTGAATATCGCCCGTGCCAGGTGGCATATCTATAACAAGGTAATCAAGCTCGTCCCACATGACATCAGTAACAAATTGCTTTATAGCACTGCTTGCCATAGGTCCACGCCACACCACTGCATTTTTTTCATCTACCAGTAAACCTATGCTCAAAAGTTTGATACCATATCTTTCGAGAGGCAGTATCATTCCTTTGCCATTTACTTCCTGCATCATTGGCCGCTCACCACGCACACCAAACATTATCGGAACGCTTGGTCCGTAAATATCGGCATCCATCAGCCCCACCTTTGCCCCACCCTGGCTAAGCGCCAAAGCAAGGTTTGCTGCAACGGTACTTTTACCAACGCCACCTTTTCCGCTCACTACAGCAATAATATTTCTAACCTTTGGCAAAACAACGTCACCTTCTTTGCGCTTACTTGTTGTGTTGGATGTAAACTTTACGTTGACCGTTGCTTCTTTATTTACAAGTATTTTTACAGCATTTATACACGCATTTTTTATCATGTCTTTAAGCGGACAAGCAGGTGTTGTAAGCACTACTGTAAAGGCTACATAATTACCGTCTATCTCAATATCCTTTACCATGTTCAGCGTTACCAAATCTTTCCCAAGGTCAGGTTCCTGCACGTTACTCAGCGCCTTCAATATATCGTTCTTTGTCATGACAGAAGTTTTTGTTAAATAAGATTTTGAGGCTGCAAAGGTAACCATTGTGTACCTTACTTTGTTTTAGTGATTTAGCTATATGTTAAGAAGGCGTTGAATAGATTTTTTATGTGCCACGCATTAGTATCTTTGATTAAACAGTCGTTGCGTCGCACTCTTGTGCTATCTGTTGTTTATTGATCTTTTTTAGCAAAGGCTTGAAGACAATAGAAATGAATGATAAAGTGTATGAAGTGCTTTGTCTTCCTTACATTGTTACTGAAATAAAGAACGAGAAGATATAGTAAGTGACAATATAACGAATTCGTCCTGGCTTCATGATAATGCTCTGAACATATAAAATACAAAAACCGGTTAACCAAAAAGCTTTTTATTTTGACCGGATTAATGCGTCAAAAAAAAAGAAGCAGACAAGTTGATAAGAATACATGCATAAAATTTTACGATATTTTGTCATATTAGCCTTTTTTCTTCCTTTCAAACTATCTGCACAGTTTGAGCGTGTACAGGATAGCGTTGTTCAATTATATGGTGTAGTAATGACTGCTGACAGTCTCAGAGCTCTGCCGTCGGTCAGCGTGATAATAAAAGGAACCAACCGTGGCACGATGACTAATGACGACGGAGTATTTTCAATTGTAGTTCTAAAAAACGATGAAGTTGAGTTTACAAGTGTTGGATTTAAGTCAAAAGTTATAAAAATACCTTCAAAGCTTGAAAGTAACCAATACAGCGTTGTACAACTTTTGGTGACTGATACCGCTTACCTCCCTGCAACTATATTAAAACCAAGGCCAACGCGGGCCCAATTTGAACGTGATTTTGTAAATACCCGCATACCTGATGACAAGTACGAAATAGCACGACAAAATAACGATGCGGCTAAAAGAAGAATATTAATGGCAAGCTTGCCTGCTGATGGAAGAGAAGCAACAAATTACCAATTAAGGCAAGGCGCAAGTAAAATGTACTATAATGGTCAAACCCCGCCAATGAATATCCTAAATCCTTTTGCCTGGTCAGAATTTATACAAGCCTGGAAACGTGGCGATTTTAAGAGTAAGTAAGAAGCCGAATTTTTTCTATTGATATAGAATTTGCTTCAAGAAAAAATAATCACGCAAACTTTTCTGATTTATTGAAACACTTCTGGCAAGTTATTAATCTTAATTCATTTCATTTTAGCATTCCTTTAAGAGAGTGAGGAAAATCTTGAATTTGATTAAAAAAGGTTTTAATGATTATTGTGGAAAATGTTGAACTATAATTATAAGAATTATAAACACTGATTGTATTAACCTTATCTATCACTTGTAGAAATCAGTTCTTTAAAAACAGGAAATTTTCAAAAATTGTTTTAATTACATTTGAAATAATAAGACTTAGAAGAATTGATTTCCAATTAGCGTTTTTGGCAATTATTTCCGGAAATAGAGGATTGTAACTTCCACCCTGAAATTGCTTCTTCCCTAATTATTTTCGCCATTTACAATTCTTAATACTTAAAGATGTACTTAACTTTCTGGACTCATCTTTAAATTTTCGTCGGGCGTTTTATAAAATAAAATAGGCCGCGCTGATAGCACGGCCCATTTTATTAATCAACAAATTTTTTGTCCTGGACTAGTAAATTTTATTGTCTAACTCTTGCGAAAGGAATATTATAAGCAACTCTTAAGCCTATAAATTTAGAACTTTCTGGCTTGGTAGAGATAGCTTCATAACGAACTGCCACGTCTACGGCTCTTCCGATTAGGTAACCAATGTTACCAGCATAAGTAAACTCACCTGCGCCCTCTGCATTCTTTAACTTGGTCTGGGTGTAGCCAATCTGAGGCTCTACATAAAATCCTCCGTTAGTGCGGAAACGTATACCACCTTTGAAAGGAATAAAGGTGTAGGATCCTTTGTTAATAGAAATTGAGTCGATTTGGCCAATGGAGGCTTTTTGTGAAAAACCCATGTAACCTGCTGAGATAGAAACATCAATGTTGTTAGCTACCGGGATGTTTAATTTTGCACTTCCACCAAAGCCCAGCTTATAACCAGAAGTACTACCTCCCGGGACTGTGTAACCATTTCTAAAAGTACCTAAAGGTGCTGCAAACTCAGGGCCGATACTCAAAGACAATCCACGTTTTGCTGGTGTTTCCTGCGCGTAAGTACTTGCAGCAAAGACGATAAAAGCGCCTGCAAGTAAAAGTTTGATTCTTTTCATAAATTCTAGTTTTCTTATTAATTAGATTTAGGAACGGAATTCAAAAAACCGTGCCATAAAATACCCCTTACTAACTCAAACTCTAACCATTATCGTCAGCAAGGGCTGACAATAAAAAGACAAGTATGAAATAAATTTCTGCTGCAAAATGAATCTTAAATAAATTATAAATAGCCAGGAGAGATATATTATAATTCTTGAAGGAAATTTATAGTCAAGTGATGTTTAAAGTGCTGAAGAAGTAATAAAATGGGACCTGGAATTAGAATCAAGAAGACCAAAACTAAAGAATCTGAAAGAAAATCTTTATTCAGTATCAAAACGATCAACAGTATGTATTCCTTTCAATTGTTTTAGACTATTTACAAGGTGGTCAAGTTCTTCCTTGTCATGTACAAATACTTTTATACTACCTTCAAACAGTCCATCATGAGATTCAATTGCAAGTGCAGAAATATTTACTTTCAACTCGCCTGAAATAACATTGGTTATTTTATTAATTACACCAACGTCATCCATACCTACAATTTTTAATCCTGTAAGAAAACTGATCTCTTTGTTTTTAGCCCATTTTGTTTTAACAACTCTATGTCCATAGTTTGAAAGCAGACTGGGAGCATTGGGGCAGCTTGTACGATGAATAATTAGCCCTTTGCCGGTGCTAACAAAACCAAACACATCGTCGCCCGGAATTGGATTGCAGCATTTGGCAAGATTGTACATTATTTTGTCACTACTTTCTCCAAATATTATAAGCTCCGCATCTTTTTTACTATAATGAGGTGCAGGCTCAACTGCTACCTCCTGTACGGGTTTCTGAGGCTTGGGGGCTTCCAGCTTATCGCCAAGCACATTAAATTCTTTAAGTTCTTTAAGGTCAAGCGCTTTTACTGCAACCTGGTAAAAAAAGTCGAGTTGCGAGTTGAACTTGTAAAAGGAGACAAGTGTATCAATATTTGTCTGGGAATAGGAAGCGCCCATTCCTTCCAGCTTTCTTTGCAGTATCACCTTTCCGTCTTCAGCAACTGTTCTCTTTACTTCTTTTAAAGCATCTTTAATCTTCGTTTTAGCCTTTGCTGTAACTACAAAGTTTAACCAGTCTTCGTTTGGTTTTTGTTTGCTGCTAGTAATAATTTCCACCTGGTCCCCACTTCTTAGCTTATGGCTTATAGGTACCAGCTTATGATTGATTTTTGCGCCGATACATTTTGAACCAATTGCACTGTGAATGCTGAAAGCAAAATCTAAAGCTGTGCTTCCTACAGGCAACATTTTTACGTCTCCTTTTGGAGTATAAACATAAATTTCCTCGGCCAAAAAACTCATTTTGAAGTCTTGCAGGAAATCTACTCCATCTGTTTCCTGGTTGTTCAGAACTTCCCTTATTTGTCCAAACCATTTATCAAAACGGTCTTCATCTGACGAACCTTCCTTGTACTTGTAATGAGCTGCCAGGCCTTTCTCAGCAATTTCATTCATCCGCTTAGACCTTATCTGCACTTCTACCCACTTGCCCTGGGGACCCATTACCGTTGTATGCAAAGCTTCATACCCGTTACTTTTGGGGTTGCTAAGCCAATCCCTCAAACGTTCGGGAGAGGGGGTGTATTCATCAGTTATAATAGAANATACCTTCCAACAGTCTTCTTTCTCCCGGCTATGGGGCGAATCTAAAATAATGCGAATGGCAAAAAGGTCGTACACTTCCTCGAACGCAACCCCTTTTTTCTTTATCTTATTCCAGATAGAGTGAATACTTTTTGGACGCCCGTGAATTTCGAAATTGAAACCACCCTGGATTAATTTATCCTTTACCGGTCTTATAAACTCATTTATATATCTTGTGCGCTCACGTTTTGTTTCAGCAAGTTTCCTGGCGATGTCCTTGTACGTGTCGGGCTCCATGTACTTCATCGACAGGTCTTCGAGTTCTGTTTTTATGTTGTACAAGCCCATTCTATGAGCTAAAGGAGCGTATACCCAAACTGTTTCACTTGCAATCTTTAACTGCTTTTCACGCTTCATGCTGTCAAGGGTACGCATGTTGTGGAGCCGATCGGCAAGCTTAATTAAAATCACCCGCGGATCATCGGTAAGAGTAAGTAAAATCTTTTTAAAATTTTCTGCTTGCTGGCTGGTATTGGTATCAATAACATTTGAAATCTTGGTAAGGCCATCCACGATCCTTGCTATTTCATGACCAAATTCCCTCTCCACATCTTCGAGAGTTACATCTGTATCTTCTACTGTGTCGTGCAGCAAAGCACAAATAGTGCTTCGCACGCCTAAACCTATTTCCTCAACACAGATCATGGCAACGGCAATGGGGTGAATTATATAAGGTTCCCCACTTTTTCTACGCATGGTTTTATGAGCCTCTGCTGCTATTTCAAAAGCATGTCTTACCAGTTCTTTATCACCTTTCTTTAGTTTCTCTCTTAACGCACGGAGCAATGCACGGTAATGCCTCAGGATTTCTTTCTTTTCCTGCTCTTCGTTCAAATTATATTTTGGCACCTGTTGCGATGCTACTATTACTTGCTCTTCCATTCCACTTACTTATCCTACGAATTTACGAAAATAGAACCAATTTGACCGAACCAGGAAATTGTACGAGCGAGGAATTATGGGATCTTTGGGAAATTATCGAAACCAGCACTGCTTACAAAGAAGAAGTATAACCGGCTTGTTATCTTCCAATCCAAGTATTATTTGCCTCATTAATATCGGGCAATCGCTTATCGGGATCTATAACAACGGATGTTATCTTTTCGGTTGTATTTACCTTAAAAGTCCACTTACCTCCATGATGCCAAACTTCGACCGGTAATTTTACAACCTGCGCCTGACCGCCAACTGTAGTTATCTTTACAGTCAACGGCATTGGCATCATTTGTAGCAATTCAACTGTTATTAAAGCTCCTTTTGAGCTGTCACTGTTTACGTACTGCACTCCGCTAACACAAGCATCAAATTTCCAGTTATTTATAAACCATCCGCGCCAAAACCAATCCAACGTTTCACCACTATAGTTTTCTATAGCATGAAAAAAGTCCCAAGGTGTAGGATGTTTAAATGCCCAGCTATTTATATAATAACGAAAAGCGTTATCAAATCTTTCCGGCCCAAGTATTTCTTCACGTAATATTTCTAAGCCCATCCCCGGTTTTGAGTAACTATTGATACCCCAGTTTTTCGGTGTGTTTACATCAGGAAGATTAAAAATACTTTCAGTGCTGTCGGAAAAATACTGCTTGGCGGGTATATACCTGCTCGTAGTGTCGTTTCCATATTCCCCGTTATTAAATGCCGTATTGGCAATACTATTGATAAAAGTATTAAAACCTTCGTCCATCCAAGCATATTTACGTTCATTGCTGCCTACTATCATGGGAAACCAATTATGTCCAAGTTCGTGGCTTGTAACACCCCAAAGACTCTTTTTTACAGCCCTTAGACTACAAAATACGATGCCTGGGTATTCCATTCCCCCTACCCGTCCCGCAACGTTTACTGCCACGGGATAGGTGTACGGATACCACTGCTTTGAATAATGTTCTATAGCACCTTTTACGTATTCCGTAGACCTTTGCCAAGCAGTATCGGCCGCAGTTTCTACCGGATAAACCGACATTGCTAAGGCAGTTTTGTTATTAGGAAGATTTATTCTGGCAGCATCCCATACAAAGGCTCTGCTTGCTGCCCAGGCAACATCTCTTGCATTATGGCATCTAAATTTCCAGGTTTTGTTTTTCGTAGCCTGTTTCGTCGAAGCATTGTCTACTTCACTTACATCACGTATGGTAACAGTCTGATCACTTCGCCTTGCTTCCTTCAACCTGCTTATCTGAACAGGAGTTAGTACTTCGTTCGGATTTTGTAGTTCACCTGATCCAACTATAATCTCATTTTCGGGAGCAGTAATGTTATATTCAAAATTGCCATACTCAAGATAAAATTCACCCTGGCCAAGGTAAGGCAAGGTGTTCCATCCCAGTACATTATCAAAAACACACATCCTCGGATACCATTGAGCCACTTCATATATCCAGCCGTTTTTAGTTTCTATTCTTCCTAACCTGTCTGTGCCATATTCGGGAATTGAAAAGGAAAAATCAATCTTTATCTGAATTGAATCTCCATTTGCCTTTAGCGGCTGTGGCAATTGTATCTGGAGTCTTGTATCACTTATGTAATAATCAGCCTTTGATTCTTTTCTACTTCTTATAATACTAACTGAAGAAATATTATATCCACCGTTAAAATTTTGATTTGCCCATCTGCCTCCCGCTATGGTAGTCTGAGCAACCCCTCTTGATTGTAAGCTGTAAATATTCTGATCGGCTTGCAGCCATAGAAAAGGCAGACTTTGAGGACTATTATTTTTATAAGTGATAAGTACATTGCCCGTTATTGAATGATTGCTATCGTCTAACGTTGCGTTGATTTTATAATTCGCATTGTTTTGCCAATATTTTGGTCCTGGTGTACCAGCCGCAGTTCTTATATCATTACCATAATTAGGATAAAACTCCGGATTGAAAGCCTGTTGCTTGTCAAAAATAGAAACCTGGGCTGTCAAACCATTGGTAAATAATAAAAAGACAAAAAGATAAATAATAGAAAAAAGTGTTTTCATATCAGTTATTACAAAGCTTTCAATGGAGAAAGCAGGAAAAAAGATGAGTGTTACAAAAGAATTGCAAATATCCTTCCGCTAATGATATAAAATACTTTTTTAGTTTTTATAAATACTGTTTTTTATTTTTATTAAAACCCCCTACTTTTGCAACCCCGCGGATGTGGCGAAATTGGCAGACGCACCAGACTTAGGATCTGGCGCCGCAAGGCATGTAGGTTCGACCCCTATCATCCGCACTTATAAACCTGGTTGTAACTGACCAGGTTTTTCCGTTTTAAGGGCATGAGGCAATCAGATATCTAAGAGGATAAACAGAATATTCGACAAACCTGCTAAAGTGAAAGTGGCATTTCCGAACTCCATTCTTGTTTCAAAGGGTTAAAAATAATAATAACGTATTTTTGTTCGTGGTAAAACTTACCTTTGCAGCCCGAAAAATGTGCTGACCTTTTTTTGTCGCATATTAACTTTTTAAAAACTCACACAAAATAATAAGTATGGCTACTGTTTCGAGGGAGAATATCGGGTTACTAAATGATAAACTGACTGTTACCCTTTCTAAAGATGATTACCTTCCGGCATTTGAACAATCCATTAAAAAATATGCTAAGACCGCTAACATTCCTGGTTTTAGAAAGGGAATGGTTCCCGTCGGCATGATCAAGAAAATGCATGGAAGCAGCGTTTTTACCGACGAAGTACTTAGAACAGTCGAAAAAGAGCTTACAAAATACATACAGGAGGAAAAACCTGATATGATTGGTCAGCCTTTGCCACTTGATGTAGATGCACGGCAATTGGATATGAACAATCCTTCTGACTATGCCTTTGCTTTTGAAATTGGACTTAAGCCTGAAATTAATATTGACCTTAAAAATATTACCGTTACGCGGCATAAGGTAGATATAACAGAAGGAATGATTGACGAAGAAGTTGAGCGTTTAAAGGTTCGTTATGGGAAAATGACAGAGCCAGAAGAAGTGACTACTGAAGACAATGTACTGAATGTAACTTTTGCAGAAAGCGATGCTGAAGGCAATATAATTGAAGGCGGTATTAATAAAGGAAATTCACTGCTGCTTAAATATTTTACTCCCGGTTTTCGTGACCAATTAATGGGAAAGCGAAAGGATGATACAATAGTATTGCAATTAAATACAGCTTTTGACGATAAAGAAAGAGAATGGATAGCAAGTGATTTGGGAATTGCAAAAGATGACACGGCATCATTAGAGAAGCACTTCAAAATGACTATATCCAAAGTCGGGCTCGTTGAAAAACCGGAAATGAATGAAGAATTTTTTTCACAGGCTTTTCCAGGTAGGGAAATTTTGAATGAAGATGATTTTCGTAAGGCAGTTAAAGAAACATTAGAACAGCAGTGGGATGCTCAAAGCCGTAATCAACTCCACGACCAGATTTATCATCAATTGGTTGAGAACGTGCAAATGGAGTTTCCCGAAGAATTTTTAAAACGGTGGATGCAAAAAGGCCAGGAACAGCCAAAAACTGCCGAAGAGGCAGAGAAGGAATATCCTTCTTTTGCTAATTCTTTAAAATGGACCTTAATAACTAATCAATTATCAAAGCAGTTTGATATAAATGTAGAACCTACAGAAATAAAGGATTTTGCTAAGCAACAGATAATGGGTTACATGGGTGCACAGAGCCTGGAAGATGCTCCATGGTTAGATAGTTATGCTGACAGTATGTTGAAAGACCAAAAGTTTATTGAAAATACCTATTTTCAATTACAAACCAACAAGTTGTTTGATGCTCTAGAACAACAGGTAAACGTAATTGAAGACCTGGTTACACCTGAAGAATTAGCAGGCATGCAGCATCATCACAGCCATTAATGCAGAAGAAATATAAAAAATAAGGTCAGGCGAGGGTCTGGCCTTATTTTTTTGCTATATCTGCTAATCAAAAAAAAGTGTGTATTCTTTAATACTTTGCAACTTATATGCTATTTTGTCGTTTATTATGTTTTGCACAGTATTTGAAACATAGCTCATTCAATCAGTTAACCCTCTTAAAGTCACTTTAAATAAATTATCGATAAATGAATTTTGGAAAAGAATTTGAAAAATACGCTGTTAAAGACCGGGGCATAAGCAGTGCTACCCTGCACAATTTTCAGCAGCACCAGGTAACAAATCTTACCCCTTATATAATAGAAGAAAGGCCACTGAACGTAGCAAGTATGGACGTATTCAGCAGGCTGATGATGGACAGGATTATATTTTTAGGTGAGGGTATAAATGATTATGTTGCTAATATAGTAACAGCTCAGTTGCTTTTTTTGGAAAGCACCGATCGTAGCCGCGATATTCAAATGTATATAAATAGCCCCGGTGGCAGTGTTTACGCTGGCTTAGGCATTTACGATACAATGCAGTTTATCGGGCCAGATGTATCAACTATTTGTACCGGTATTGCAGCAAGTATGGGTGCAGTGTTGATGTGTGCGGGAGTTAAAGGTAAACGTACGGCATTAAAACATAGCCGGGTGATGATGCACCAGCCCAGCGGTGGTATAGGTGGGCAGGCTACCGATATACTTATCACAGTAAACGAAATCAAGAAGATTAAAAAAGAATTGTATGACATTATTGCGTTTCATACAGGAAAATCTTCAGAAGAAGTTGCCAAAGACAGCGACAGGGATTTCTGGATGAGTGCTGAAGAAGCAAAACTGTATGGCCTGGTGGATGAGGTATTGCTGATCAATCCACGCAAACAAAAGAAAGACAATAATTTACCCGATACTTTCAAATAAACAGCTTTAGAAAGATGAATATATCAAAATATATGGTCAATCCTTTAAGGATGGACGAGGAAGAAAAACCAAAGGAAGAGCCGTCTCCGGAAAATAAATTGTTAGCCAAAAAGCTTGAAAAGCAATTTTTTGAGAAAAGAGCCGTTTACTTATGGGGAATAGTGGAAGATAAAACAGCACGTGATGTCGTAAGCAAGCTGTTGTTGTTAGATAGTGACAAACCAGGTGAAGAAATAAAGCTATATATAAATAGCCCTGGAGGTGTAGTTACCAGCGGCATGGTTATTTATGATACTCTAAAAATGCTTGCTTCACCTGTGAGCACTATTTGCATGGGTCTGGCTGCAAGTATGGGGTCGATATTACTAAGTGCAGGAGTAAAAGGGAAACGTTCTATATTTCCTCACGGAGAAGTGATGATACACCAGCCAAGTTTAGGAGGATATTTCCAGGGCACAAGTGCAGATCTTGAAATACAGGCTATTCAAACTCAAAAAACCAAAGAGTTAGGTGCCAGAATTCTTGCTGATAACTGTGGTAAAACGTTTGACCAGATCATGAAAGATTTTGACCGTGATTACTGGATGGATGCTAAAGAAGCGGTTGAATATGGAATAGTGGATAGTATATTAGAAAAACTGTAGATACTTGTTAAAATAAACCCCGTTACTAAATAAGCTGTAGATTATGGCTTATTTAGTAGCGGTTTTTTATAATTTTGTAAATCCTTCTTAGGTTGTCGGCTTTTAGTTATAATCTGATTGCTGATTTTAAACCAACCTATGAAAAAGATATTTTATTATGCCTAAACAAAGTCACTTACATTGTTCTTTCTGCGGAAGAAGCCGCGATGAAGTGAAAATACTCATTGCCGGACAGGATGGACATATCTGCGAAAACTGCGTAGAACATGCGCAGGAGATAATCGCGCAGGAATTACAATTGAAGACCGAATCTCAACCAGCTTCTTTCAAGCTTACAGTTCGTAAGCCCACAGAAATAAAGAAGTTTATGGATGAATACATTATCGGTCAGGACGACGCTAAAAAAGTTTTGGCTGTAGCAGTGTACAATCATTATAAACGCTTGCAATACCGGCAGACAGAATCTGATGTTGAGATTGAAAAGAGTAACATTATAATGGTGGGAGAAACAGGTACCGGTAAAACGTTACTGGCTAAAACAATTGCCCGCCTCTTGAATGTACCTTTCGCCATAGTAGATGCAACTGTATTTACCGAAGCCGGTTATGTAGGTGAAGATGTAGAAAGCATGCTTACCCGTTTGCTACAAAACTGTAATTATGATGTAAATGCGGCAGAAAGGGGAATAGTGTATATAGATGAAATTGATAAAATAGCACGCAAAGGCGATAACCCGTCGATAACACGTGATGTAAGTGGTGAAGGTGTACAGCAGGGATTATTGAAAATGCTGGAAGGGACTGAAGTGCTTGTGCCGCCACAGGGTGGCAGAAAACACCCTGAACAGAAAATGATAAAGGTAAATACGCAAAACATATTATTTATTTGCGGAGGAGCCTTTGACGGTATAGACAAAGTGATTGCACGCAGGGTAAACACAAATGCGATCGGCTTTAACGTAAACAAGCAATTGCAGGATTATCAGAGAAAGAATTTATTGCAGTTTATAAATGCCCAGGATTTAAAATCCTTCGGTTTAATACCGGAATTATTAGGACGTTTACCGGTAGTAACTTACCTAAATCCGCTGGATGCAGAAACACTAAGAGCTATTTTAACCGAGCCAAAGAATAGCATAATGAAACAGTACAACCGCCTGTTTGAAATTGAAGGAATAACCCTTACTATCGATGATGGCGTTTATGATTTTATGGTCACTAAGGCTATGGAATATAAACTTGGTGCGCGTGGTCTTAGAAGTATTTGCGAAAGTATATTGACAGAAGCCATGTACGAATTGCCAAGTTCGGGCCAAAAAACACTGCACGTAACCCTTGAGTATGCAGAAAGACAATTTGGAAAGAGCAAGATGAGTATGCTTAAAGTAGCATAATCCTTTTATATAGTTTTTACAAAAGCCCTGGAATTTATTTCCAGGGCTTTTGCATTTTAATTTTTAAAGGGAAATACGTTTTTAATGTATCCTCCTTTGGTTCGCTTTACAGTCATTTACAAATCTTTTTAGGATAAATCTATAAAACAAGTGGACCCATTGAGTTTTTATCAGCTTCCTTTGTTGGAACACTTTTTTCTGTGCTTAAACAATAAAGTATATTGCCAAACTAAATTTAAAAGAAAATGAACGAAATAGTAGAACGTCTCACAAAAGAAGCAAACTTAACTCCGGAACAGGCCCAAAAGGCACTTGAAACTATTGCAAACTACGTAAAAGAAAAATTTCCTATGCTGGGTGGAGCAGTTGATCAAATGTTTACTTCCGGCGGTTCAGGGTTTGGGGGCTTCGGGGGGTTTGGAGAATAAAACCAAGTTTTCCTGTAGCAATTCTTTAAAATTGAATTTAAAGAAATAGGTTGTCGCGAATTGCCTGACAACCTATTTCTTTTATACGTAAGCGAAATTAATGCAGTACTTCTCTTGCAATAACTATTTTTTGAATTTCACTGGTTCCTTCACCGATAGTACAAAGTTTGGAATCCCTATAAAACTTTTCGACCGGAAAATCTTTGGTATATCCATAACCGCCAAAAATCTGTACAGCTTCTGTAGATACTTTCACGGCTACCTCGCTTGCATAATATTTTGCCATTGCCGCCTCCCGCGTTACTTTTTCGCCTCTGACCTTCAAATCACACGCTTGCTGAGTAAGTAATTCTGCGGCTTCTATTTCGGTAGCCATATCCGCCAGTTTAAAACTAATTCCCTGGAAAGAAGAAATAGGTTTATCAAACTGATGGCGCTCTTTCGAATACTGTAATGCAGCTCCAAAAGCTCCTCTTGCAATTCCCAGGCTCAATGCAGCAATTGATATTCTTCCTCCATCAAGTACTTTTAAAGCCTGCCGGAAACCGTCACCCACTTCTCCTATTCTTTGCCAATCACTGATGCGGCAATTATCAAATATCATTTCCGCCGTTTCGCTTGCTCGCATTCCAAGTTTATTTTCTTTTTTCCCTCCGGAAAATCCCGGCGTTCCTCTCTCTACGATGAATGCTGTGCTATTACCGCTCGCCCGCGGTTCACCGGTTCTGGCAATAACGACTGCGATGTCACCCGAAATGCCGTGTGTTATCCAGCTCTTAGTTCCATTCAATATCCATTCATCGCCATCCCGCACGGCTGTAGTTTTCATGTTGGCTGCATCGCTGCCGGTATTAGGTTCAGTTAATCCCCATGCGCCTAAAAAGTCAGCTACCGCAAGTTTTGGAAGATATTTTCTCTTTTGTTCTTCACTTGCAAACAATAAGATATGACCGGTACATAAAGAATTATGGGCCGCAACACTTAAACCTATTGAACCGCAAACTTTTGAAATTTCCTGGATAGCTGCATTGTATTCAAAATATGATAAGCCAGCACCTCCGTACTCTTCGGGTACCAACACACCCATTAATCCCAATTCACCCAATTTCTTAAAAACGTCTAAAGGAAACTCCTGCAACTCATCCCATTTCATTACAAATGGTCTTATGTGTTGTAAAGCGAAATCCTTTGCTGTTTGTGCCACCTGCTGTGTTAATTCCGAAACCTCAAAATTCATAGCTATCCCATTTTTTCAATAATTCGAAAGCGCTCATTTCAATCTTTTACACGCTATATTGAAGTTATGGCATAAGCATTTATAAAAAAAATATTCGTACTGCTAACATTAATAGTATCAAAGCTTGTTTACATATTATTGAATTGCTTCTTCAATCACTTTTCCAATGCATCCGCTTGGCATCTGTATATGAAGCAATGCTGCAACTGTGGCAGAAATATCGGTCATATAAGTTTCACGGTTTGTTTTTCCTTTTTTAATTCCCCAGCCATACCAGAGCAATGGAATATGAGAATCATAAGGGTTCCAAAGGCCATGGGTAGTTCCCTTGCCCGAACCTTCAAAATATTGCGGCTTGAATATATATTGGATGTCACCACTAAGCTTCTGATTGTATCCATTGGTAATCATGGTTTTAATATTACCTGTCATTGTTGTTGCACTCACATCTTGTAAGTCTATCGCTTCCGCTATGGAGGGAAACGTCAGCAATTGTTTAATAACCGCTTTTTTAACCTCTGCTTCATCTGCAGGGGGTATAGCAGGGCTTAAATAAATTTGATAGTTGGTAATATGCGCAACCCCTTTTTTTATTTTGAAGCGATTTTCAATCATTTCATTCAAGGAAGATTCAATATTTGCTTCAGTTACTACTCCACCATGCATTTTATTTTCTTGTGAGAAAGCCGGCACATGGGCTGCGCCATGGTCTGCAGAAAGAAATACCGTGTATTGGCCTTTACCAATTTTTTCATCTAAATAATTTAAAAAAGAAGCCAGGTCTTTATCAAGCCTCAGATAAGTATCTTCAGCTTCAATTGAGTTAGGCCCAAATGCGTGACCAATATAATCGGTAGAAGAAAAACTGACAGCAAGAAAATCTGTATTTGCATTTTGACCGAGTTTTTCACCTTCAATGGCAGCTTTAGCCATTTCCATTGTCATCGTATTTCCGTAGGGAGTAGAGCGAAGAACATTGTATTTATCTTTTTGAATATTTGCGGTCATATGCGGGAAGGTAGTTCCACCTGATGCAAAATTTGATTCGTAGGTTTTCTCATCGCTTGTGCTGTTTGTGTAACTGTTTATCGGATAAAGCGTATTCCAGTTTTGCTGCAAATACTGGTCGGGCAGTTTTTTATTGTTAAATTGTTTTACCCATTCCGGCAAATCCTTCATATAATAGGTACTGGTAATAAATGCACCGTTTGCATTATCGAACCAGTAAGCTGCATTGGCAGCATGACCAGCAGGCAGTATAGCTCCACGGTCTTTTAATGCAATACCTACAACTTTTGAATGAAAGTTTGTCGCCAGTCTCAACTCATCGGTCACAGTTGTAGGCCATAAATTATCGGGAGACATTTGGCCCGCTTCTGAGGTACTACCCACCGAGGTTACAGAGCTATCTTCTGTACAGTATATTTCTCTTTGCAGTTGCCTGCTGTACCATGTATTGCCAATAATGCCGTGAATAGCAGGTACAGAACCTGTATAAATACACGTATGGCCGGGAGCAGTAGAAGTAGGCGTGTAAGGGATAAAAGTATTTTCGCAGGTAAAACCATTATTAATCAAACGCTGAAAACCATTAGTGGAATATATTGCTGCATAGCGGTATAAATAATCCCACCGCATTTGGTCTACTACAATACCAACCACCAGTTTTGGTCTTTGAGGATTTGCATTTGAAAAAGTTGTCTTTTGTGCACTGGTAAAAATTGAAATCAACAGGAATGATGTAATTGTAACGATAACTCTCATTAGTAAGTGTGTGATTTTACGCAAATGTATTTTATACGGTTGAACGCTATATTAAAAAATAATGAAGCCGGAAAGATGTCTGAAAATCTGTAAAAGAGGGTTAGCAAAAAACGCTACAGTTGCACAATGAGATTCAGATGAACGAAATGCGTCGCAACGATGCTACTATAGAAAACAAATACCGGTATCAAAAAAAAAATGTAAGGACGGCAAGAGGATAAGAAGGATTTTCTGTTTTATGTGCTGCTACAATTATATTTGCACAATCCTTAAAAAAAGTGCGACAATGAAAGTTATGAAATTTGGCGGCACCAGTGTAGGCAAGCCAGAAAGAATGCACCAGATATCTGAACTTATAACAAGTGATGATGAAGCTAAAATTGTGGTATTAAGTGCATTGAGCGGAACTACAAATGCTTTGGTGGAAATAAGTACTTGCCTGGCAAGCAATACCCGCACAGCTGCAAGTCAACGAATAGATACTCTTGAAGCTCATTATAAACAATTTATTAATGATTTATTGAAAACCGATGAAGCGAAACAAAAAGCTTTGCAGGTAATCGGGGAGCATTTTGAGTTTTTAAACATTATTCTTAAGATTTCTTATAGCGAAGCTTTAAACAAAGATATTCTTGCACAAGGCGAGCTAATGAGCACAAAGCTATTCTCCGCTTACCTAAGCGAGAAGGGAATTGAACATGAATTGCTGCCAGCACTTGAGTTTATGCAAATTGATTCTTTTGAAGAACCTTTGATTGGAAACATTAAAGTAAAGCTAACGCAACTACTAAAAAACCATAAAGACAAAAAGCTTTTTATTACCCAGGGATATATTTGTCGTAATAGCAAAGGAGAGGTTGATAATCTAAAACGTGGGGGCAGCGATTATACAGCTTCACTAATAGCTGCGGCTATCTCAGCAAGCGTATGCGAGATTTGGACCGATATAGATGGCATGCACAACAATGACCCGCGGGTTGTAGATAGAACTATTGCTATTGAACAAATGAGTTTTGATGAAGCGGCAGAACTGGCTTATTTCGGAGCAAAAATTTTGCATCCTGCTTCTATATGGCCTGCACAACAATTTAATATTCCTGTAAAATTATTAAATACCATGCAGCCGGATGCAAGAGGAACTTTGATTGTGGAAGAAGCAGGCAGCGTAGGTGTAAAAGCCATTGCAGCAAAAGATGGTATTGTGGCAATTAAAATAAAAAGCAGTCGTATGCTGCTGGCTTATGGCTTTTTGAGAAAAGTATTTGAAGTTTTTGAAAAGTTCCGTACGCCTATTGATATGATCACAACCTCGGAAGTTGCTGTTTCACTTACTATAGATAATAAAGATAACCTGGAAGCGATTTTACATGAACTAGAGGCTTTTGGCACAGTCGAGGTTGACGATAATCAAACAATAGTATCTATTGTAGGAAATGAAATTGTGCAAACACCACAGGTGATGATGCATTTGTTTGATTCGATCAGTGATATTCCTGTTCGCATGGTTAGTTATGGTGGAAGTAAACATAACATTACTTTGCTGATACCTGCAAAATATAAAAAGCAGACACTACAGGTCTTGAATAAAGGTCTGTTTAATTTATAAAACCAGAAATGCCATTAAAAATAATATTAACCAGGAAAGGAGAATTTATAAACCGAAGGCAACGTTTCAAAGTTTTTATTAATAATAAAGAAGCGGGTCTTATTAACAACGACGACAGCAAAGAGTATGAGCTTGAGCCCGGAACGTATACGGTACAATGCAAACTCAACTGGATGAGCAGTCCCATACACACTGTTGATTTAAAAGATGGAGAAAATGCTTACCTAAGGGTAAGCAACGGGATGAAATATTATTTCCCCCTGTACATAATGATGCTTGTGGGTCTTTTTCTGCCTTTTTTTCTTAAAATAGGAAAAGTGCCTGTTCCTGCCTGGATAAGTACGCTTAAGATTATTTTAATTGTTCCCGCGTTATTGTATGTGATAGTTTATATGTCTTTTTTAAAAGGTAAATACCTGAGTTTAACAGAAGACAAGGGCAACCCGTTTGCAAACAAGTAAACAGATAAGGCGGGATGTTACAAAGGAGAAATGAAAATGCTATTAACCGGGAAAATTAAAGGATTCCTGAAGCTTCCCTTAAACCAGGGAAGCTTCAGGAATCGAACTTCTCATTTTAATATGATTAATAATCTTTTCGGCATGAATTCTTGAATTTTCAATAAATAAGCGATGTGTGTTCATTCCGCCGCAAATAACGCCTGCCAGGTATACTCCCGGAACATTCGTTTCCTGGGTATCTTCATCTACGTCAGGTCTCAGCACGGCATCGTCTGATAACAGTATACCCATTTCTCTTAAAAATTTCAAATTTGGCTGGTAACCTGTCATTGCAAGCACCCAATCATTCTCAATGGTTATCAAACCTTCGGGTGTATTTATATCTACTTCATGTTCCCTTATTTCAGCAATAGATGAGTTAAAATATGCTTTAATTGAACCTTCCGCAATCCTGTTATCAATATCAGGCTTTACCCAATATTTCACGCGATCACTTATCTTATCTCCTCTTATTACCATGGTTACTTCTGCACCTTTGCGCCACGTTTCCAATGCGACATCTATGGCAGAATTTGCCGCACCCACAACCAGTACTTTTTGAAAAGCATAATAGTGAGGGTCTTTATAATAATGTTTTACTTTAGGCAGGTTTTCTCCTGGTACATTTAGAAGGTACGGAATATCATAAAAGCCTGTAGCGATAATAATGTTTTTACAAGTATAAGTTTGTTTGGTTGTAGCAACCGAAAAACTTCCGTTTTCCTTTTGAACTTTCATTACTTCTTCAAAAAGTTTTATATGAAGGCCGCCCGAAATAGCTACTCGCCTATAATATTCCAGGGCTTCGGCTCTTGTAGGTTTAGGGCTATTGCTAACAAAAGGAACACCTCCAATCTCAAGCCTTTCGCTCGTAGAAAAAAAAGTCATGTTTGAAGGATAATTGTATAAGGAATTGACCAGTGCTCCTTTTTCAAGTATTACATAACTTAACCCCGCCTTTTTAGCTTCAATAGCGCAGGCGAGGCCAATAGGACCGCCTCCTATTATTATTAAATCGTAAGTCGTTTCACTTTCCATAGGTACAATTAAAGTTCGACAATTAAAAGATAATGTGAAAGGATGGCCTCACCACAACTATCATTTTTTTTCTATCTGCAAAGAAATCTGCTTAAGCCCGTTAATTTAAATTCCGGCTATTTATGTATTTCGCTTGAAAAATGAAATTTAATATCAGGATTGTTCTGCATTTCAGTATTTAAAAACCATTCACTCTGTGCCAGGTATACCATATTACCATCCTTATCGGCTCCTACATTTGCCTGTTTGAACCTGGCAAATTCTTCCAGTTTCTTGGGGTCACCTGTAAGCCAGCACGCTTTATAAAAAGGAAGACTATTAAACTGAACTGACGCACCATACTCATGCAACAGACGATACTGTATAACTTCAAACTGAAGCTCACCCACACAACCAATTATCTTTTTATTTCCTCCAAATTGTGTAAACAACTGAGCAACGCCTTCATCTGTCAACTGTATCAACCCTTTCTCGAGTTGCTTGGTTTTTAAAGGATCTTTGTTAACTACCTCCTTAAAGATTTCGGGCGAAAATGTAGGAATACCTGTAAAGTAAAAATCTTCTCCTTCAGTTAATGTGTCCCCTATCTTAAAATTACCTGTATCAAACAAACCTACCACATCTCCGGGAAACGCTTCATCTACTACTTCTTTGTCACGGGCTAAAAAAGAATATGGGTTGCTAAAGCGCACATCTTTGTCTATACGTACGTGATGAAAATACTTATTGCGTTCAAACTTTCCGCTGCAAACACGTAAAAAAGCTATTCTATCACGATGTTTAGGGTCAAGGTTTGCATGTATCTTAAAGATAAAGCCACTAAATTTTGGTTCTGCCACATTTACAGCTCTTACATTTGTTTCCCTATCCCGCGGTGTAGGTGCGATTCGTATAAACGTGTCCAGCAATTCCCGAACGCCAAAATTATTAACAGCACTTCCAAAAAATACGGGAGCCACTTTTCCCTGCAGGTAATCATTTGTGTTGAGCTCCCCGTACACGCCATCGATCAACTCCACATCTTCACGTAGAGTTTCTGCGTCGCGTTCTCCAACTTTTTCATCGAGTATTTTGTCGTTTAGATTTTTAATCTCAACTGTATCCTCATCTCCTCCTTTGGTACTTGCAGCAAATAACACAAGGCTCTTGTCGTGCAAATTATAAACACCCTTAAAATCCTTACCCTGGTTAATAGGCCAGGTCATAGGATGAAGAGAAATTTTCAGTTCATTCTCAATTTCTTCCAACAAATCAAAACGGTTTTTACCGTCGCGGTCCATTTTGTTTATAAATACAATTACCGGCGTATCTCTCATCCGGCACACCTCCATTAGCCGGCGTGTTTGTTCCTCCACACCATTCACACTATCCACCACCAGCACTACACTGTCTACCGCCGTAAGGGTGCGGTAGGTATCTTCAGCAAAATCTTTGTGACCGGGAGTGTCAAGCAGGTTTATCAGCATTCCCTTGTATTCAAAGCTCATTACAGATGTTGCTACTGATATACCGCGCTGCCGCTCAATTTCCATAAAGTCACTGGTAGCATGCTTTTTTATTTTATTGCTTTTTACCGCTCCTGCTGTTTGGATTGCACCGCCAAACAGTAAGAATTTTTCAGTTAATGTCGTCTTTCCGGCATCAGGGTGACTGATAATAGCAAATGTCTTTCGTCGGTTTATTTCTTTTTCGTACTTCATTTTTGTAAAAGGTTTAAGACAAAAAGCATAAGCAAAACTTCAAATCTTACTTATACAACTTAACAGTCGCTTAAACCGGCTGCAAAGGTAAGATGCAGAAACGGAATGATTTGCTTGTTTAAAAGACAAGAAAGAAATACAACATTTTTATATGAATTTTATAAAGTTAATTTGTATTCTTACCTATGGCTATTGAAAAAATCACAATACAGCAATTTTTTGAACTTGCAGGTAACTACCCTGTTTTAGATGTCCGAAGCCCGGGAGAATACGAACATGCCCATATACCCGGAGCTTATAGTTTGCCATTGTTTAGCGATGAAGAAAGAAAGGTAGTTGGTACTGCATATAAACAGGAAAGCAAACAAAAAGCAATAAAAAAAGGCTTACAATATTTTGGAGTGAAAATGGTGCAAATGGTTGATGAAGCTGAAAGGATTTTTGAATCTCATAAGGCAAAAAAGGCATCAGAACAATCAAGAGAAAAGGCTGTAATTATTCACTGCTGGCGTGGGGGCATGCGTAGTGCGGGAGCAGCCTGGTTATTAGACCTGTATGGCTTTAAAGTATACACCATCATTGGTGGCTACAAATCCTTTAGAAGATGGTGCGCAGGGCAGTTCAATATACAATATCCCTTTAAGATTATTGGTGGCTATACTGGCAGTGGCAAAACTGAAACATTAAAAGCCCTTGCACTACAAGGCAGTGCAGTTATAGACCTAGAGGCACTGGCCCATCACAAAGGATCAGCCTTTGGTCATTTAGGCGAAAACACACCACCAAGCCAGGAGATGTTTGAGAATAAGCTGGCTATAGCATTGTCCGCTAACGCTTCAGCAGGTTCTATCTGGCTCGAGGATGAAAGTCAGCGGATCGGATCTGTTAGCATTCCTAATAACTTGTATTCCTATATCCAAACGAGGCCCGTATACTTTTTAGAAATCCCCTTTGAAGAAAGATTGAAATATATTGTCAATACGTACGGCAGATTTGAAAAAGTTAAATTAGCAGAAAGTATTACAAGGATAACAAAACGTTTAGGCGGCCTTGAAACAAAAACAGCACTTGAGCTTTTGGAGGCCGGAAATGTCTCGGATTGTTTTAAGATATTATTAAAGTATTATGATAAGTACTACTTAAAATGCCTCGAGCAAAAAAAAAATAAGGTATTGTTCATTAAAAAAATTCCTTTAGAAAGTACTCATCCTGGTGAAAATGCCACAATTATCTTGGAAATAGCAAGTCAGGAGCATTCACTATCAGGTGCACTAGTAAATTGAGCCATGAATGGCAGCAACATATTATTCCTATTTTTTTGACTTGTTTCTATTATTATGATCATTGACTTCATCAAGCAACAATCTTTGGGTTCTGGATATCTAGTCTCCGTCGATCTGTTAAGAAACCAAATTAATCTTTGCATTACTTCTAAAAGTCCTCCTTTATAATTCTCATTCACAAATTTTCGGTTCTTTTGCATTTTTAACAGCCCAATTGGTTGACCTAAAAGAATCAGCACATGTTAAACGTAATGAACTCTACCGACATAAAACTTACCCAATACTCGCATGGCGCAGGATGTGGCTGTAAAATTGCTCCTAAAGTACTCGATCAGATTTTACAAAGCAATTTTGCAATGCCTGATAACAACAGGCTTCTGGTAGGCAATCACAGTAAAGACGATGCTGCAGTATTTGATATGCAGAACGGGCAAGCACTTATTTCCACTACCGATTTTTTTATGCCTATTGTAGATGATGCTTACCAGTTTGGTAGAATTGCATCGGCTAATGCTATTAGCGATGTATACGCGATGGGTGGTAAACCTATTGTAGCCATAGCTATATTGGGCTGGCCGATTAATAAGATTTCTCCCGAAGTTGCGAAAAGAGTTATTGAAGGCAGCAGGAGTATTTGTATGGAAGCAGGAATACCTTTAGCAGGCGGCCACAGTATAGATTCTCCCGAGCCTATTTTTGGTTTAGCTGTAAATGGAATAGTTGACATAAAAAATATTAAACAAAACAATACTGCACAAGCGGGCAATGTATTATTTCTGACTAAAAAAATTGGTGTCGGTATTTTAACGACTGCAGAAAAAAAAGGAATATTAAGAGCAGAACATCAATCACTTGCGGCGACCCAGATGGAACAGCTAAACAAAGTTGGAGAAGCATTAGGTAATATGCCTGGGGTTACAGCAATGACTGATGTTACAGGGTTTGGATTGTTGGGACATCTTGCAGAAATGTGTGAAGGAAGCAACGTGAGTGCCCAGCTAAATCTAAATAAAATACCGTTATTGACAAATGATTTGAAAATGTATATATATCTGCAATCGGTGCCAGGCGGAACGAACAGAAACTGGGACAGCTACGGCGGCAAAATTTCGTTTGCAGAAAATATTGATAAAAATTATGCTACAGCGTTATTGGCAGATCCACAAACCAGTGGCGGATTATTAATAGCCGTTGATGCAAATGCAGCAGATGAAGTACAGGATTTGTTGCAGGAATATGGATTATATAATACACCAATCGGAAGAACTGCGGAGCAAAAAGAGACATTAATTACAGTGTTATAAAAGAAAATTACAAGTTTTTATAAATGGTATACTGAAAGTTAGTCAGCAAATAACATAAAAACTTTATTTTCTAAAGTTACATTTGGTAGAATTTTTTCCTTCACCAGCCTTCTTTTGTAATCTGATACAAATCAAACATCTTTGCATTTGTACAAATCTCAGATTTAGTATAAGTTTCTTTGCTGATAGAAGGATAAAAAAGTACAAGTGTGCGACGCAACGGATGCTTAATAGAAAGGATAAAGCTTAGTTCATAATTCTTTCTTTAAAAAAATTAATTAATATGGCCATAGTTGATTTGCTTATGCCCAAGCTGGGTGAGAGTATAATGGAAGCTACTGTTTTGAGGTGGACCAAACAGGTTGGAGAAAATGTGAAGCAGGATGAAACGGTGCTAGAAATTGCGACTGATAAAGTAGACAGCGAAGTACCATCTACAGCGGAAGGTGTGCTGTCGGAAATTTTATATAAAGAAAATGACGTTGTGCCTATCGGTACGGTAATAGCACGTATAGAAACTGACGCAAATGCGGCAGAGACAACCGAGGAAGATTTGGAGGTTATTGCTGAGAGTAATTTGCCACATGAACCTTTTACACATGAAGAAGAAACCTTAGATGAACCAATTCCTTTTGTGCCAAGGTCTACTACACCTGTTATAAATAATACCTCTGGCAACAATAAATTTTATTCGCCCCTTGTATTAAATATTGCGAACAGCGAAGGAATCTCTATGAGTGATTTGGAGAAGATTACAGGCACCGGCAATGAAGGAAGAGTAACTAAGAAAGATATTTTACAATATGTGGCCGATAAAAAGTCTATCCAGGCAACTGACCGGGAAATGGCAGCACCACCAATTGCTTTACCAAAAACTGAAAGAACAGCTGCAGAACAACCTTCTGAAACAAACTTAGCTCCGGCTTCAAAAGAAAATATTGAGCAATTACCTTCTGCCGCGCCTTCGGGCAATGTGGAGATAATAGAAATGGACAGAATGCGAAAGATGATTGCAAGGCATATGGTTACCAGCAAGCAAATAAGCCCTCACGTAACCAGTTTTTCTGAAGCTGACGTAACAAATATGGTGAGGTGGAGAGAGCGGGTAAAAAGCCAGTTTGAAAAGGTAGAAGGAACAAAAATCACTTATACACCAATGTTTATTGCTTGTATAACAAAAGTCATAAAAAGGTTTCCCTATATCAATTGCTCTGTAGAAGGTGATAATATAATTTTAAAAAAAGATATTAATATTGGCATGGCTACAGCACTTCCTTCTGGTAGTTTGATTGTGCCTGTTATTAAGAATGCTGATTATCTTAACCTTGTCGGGCTAAGCAAATCTGTAAATACACTTGCTGATAATGCAAGAAACAACCGCCTTAAGCCGGATGACACAAATGGCGGAACTTTTACTATGACCAACGTAGGCACATTTGGCAGTCTTATGGGAACTCCTATTATCAACCAGCCACAGGTTGCCATTCTTGCTGTAGGAGCAATAAAAAAAAGGGCTGTGGTTATAGAAACATCGGAAGGAGATACCATAGGCATAAGACATATGATGTATTTGTCTCTCAGCTACGACCATCGGGTAGTGGATGGTAGTGTAGGGGCAAGTTTTCTGACAGAACTAGCGAAAGAATTTGAAAGCTGGGATATTCACCGACCATGGTAGCGACCAGTATATCAACTCATTTTAAATATACAGCTTAAGTCAAAATTTGGATATCAGATAGTAAAGTAATTTGCTAGGTTTTTGGGCAGATGTGGAAAAACAATACGGTGACACCTAACCTTACCTACTTATAATGACTTTGTCGTAATTATTTGTTGTAATTATATGAACTCTTTTCATTAAGAAAGAAAAGAGGCAAAGTTTAAAATCCAATATAAGAGCATTGCAATTAAAGCGCTTACGGGTATAGTTAACACCCAGGCCCATACCAAACCGATAGTTACTCCCCACCTTACGGCGCTTAATCTTTTTGTTGCACCTACGCCTATAATTGAGCCGGTAATGGTGTGTGTTGTACTTACAGGAATGCCTAGTAAAACGGTTAAAAAGATGGTTAACGCTCCGGCACTTTCTGCACATACACCCTCTAACGGAGTTACCTTGGTTATCCTGTTTCCCATTGTTTTTACAATTCTCCAACCTCCCGACATTGTACCTAAAGCAATTGCCGCATAACACGACAGAGGCAACCAATCAGGCATTTTAAAAGCGTCCAGCCCCTGATTATTTCCCTGTGTTTTAGAATAAAACCAAAGAGCGGTAAAAATCAAACCCATAGTTTTTTGAGAATCTCCACCACCGTGGGCGAGACTAAGCGCAGCCGAGGAAATAAGTTGAAATCTTTTAAACCTCTTTTCGGCTCGATATGGTTTGCTTTTTTTGCTGATAGTGACCACGAATATGGTAACAATAAATCCAAGAATTAAACCGATAAAAGGAGATAAAACCATAAAGACAACGGCTTTAATTATAGGAGCACTGTTAACACCGGCAAACCCACCAGCGGCTATAGCCGCACCTGCAAGGCCGCCAATAAGTGTATGGGAAGAACTTGAAGGAATACCGTAGTACCAGGTAAGTAAATTCCAGAATATGGCAGCTACAGTTGCAGCTAAAATTAAATGGTAGCTGATTAGCTCAGATGAGACAATACCCGCAATTGCACCTGCCACTTTATGTTCCTTAAAAACGAAAAAGGCAATAAAATTAAATGCTGCGGCCCATAATACAGCTAAAAAAGGTGTAAGCACTTTTGTTGATACAATAGTAGCAATCGAATTTGCAGCATCATGAAAACCATTTGTAAAATCAAAAACAAGAGCCAAAATAATTATTATAGAAAGTAATAGCATAGACGTAATATCATAAGAAAAGGAACAAAGATGCCGATATGTATTGTACAAAAAAATAAATAATAATGGGTAACGTTTAATTTATATATCACCTACTGCTATTTACACTTGCATGTTTATACAATATTTCCGCTTTGTTCCTTTTCCTGATTATGATTCATTAAAAATTATAATTAAAAACAAAGATCATTTAATACAATCGGCCGCAAAAGTATAAAATGAAGTTCATTTTTAATTTTCAATCTCTACGCCTTCTTCTATTTCATTTGATGGATGTTTTAATAATGAACCAATTCCTTTTAAATCTCCAAAAATTTCTGTACTGTCTTTTGCATTCAGGCCTTCCATTACATTTATAAACTTTGTTTTCTTTTCTGCGTCCAGAGCTACTACATATACGCCCTTGGTTGAATGAACAATGGCAGAAGCAGGAACGACATAACTGTTATTAGATGACTTTACAGGTATTTTAACTTCAGCATACATTCCCGGCTTTATTTCTCCACCATATGAGGGAACGTCAAATTCTATTGCTTCGGATCTTACGTTCTCATTTATAACACCTGCTCTTCTGCTTACTGCGGCTTGAAAAGTCTTATCTGGATAAGCATTTAATTTAAACTCTACTTTATTCTCTTTATTAATGGATGAAACAATTGTTTCCGGTATATTAACTACCAGGCGAAGATGATTTACTTGCTGCAGTGACAGCATAGGTTTGTCTCCATTTTTTGTATTTGGACCAATTAAAGCGCCGGGGTGTATATTACGTTCAGTGATAATACCGCTAAAGGGCGCTCGTACCTGTAAATAGTCCTTCATCTGTCCTAAACCAGTTACTGTTGATTTTTCTGCTTCAACATTTGCAGCATCAGAAGCCATTTTTGACCTGGCACTTTCAAGATCAAATGGAGAAACAGTGCCGGCAGTTTTGCTTGCCTGCAATAATCTTTCATACCTGTCTTTGCTTATCAAATACATTTCATTGGCCTTGGCAAAATTTGACTTAGCAGTTTGAACCTGCTGATTGATTTCAGGAGCATCTAGTGTCATTAAAAGTTGCCCTTTTTTTACAACACTACCGCGGTCTACAAATACATTTTTTATATAACCGCTTACCTTCGGAAAAATATCTACCGATTCAAAAGCGGATAATTCACCCGGTAATTGTACGTACGAAGAAATTTTCTTTTGAGATACTGCTGCCAGTTCTCCCTTATCTTCTACTGATGAAGCCTTTGTTGCCGATACATTTTTTTGTGTTAAATCAACAGGTTTTTGTTTAGGAGAGCAGGAAATTGCAAAAAGAGAAATTACTAGTATTAATGTATTTAATGGTATAAGAGAAGAGGAAGGTTTCATTGTTTTAAGTTTAGGTAAAAGAGAAGGGCTTTGAAATGAAGATTTACTTTGTATCCAGGCGAAAGCAAGGGGTAAAATATACAGGGCAGCAAAGGTTGAGGCAACCAACCCACCAATGACTGCACGGCCTAACGGAGCAGTTTGTTCACCTGCTTCCCCCATTCCTGACGCCATTGGTATCATTCCTGCAATCATGGCGAGGCTTGTCATCAAAATCGGGCGAAGCCTTATACTTGCTGCTACTACCGCAGCTTTTTTTGCATCCCGGTATTCTATTCTTAGCTTTTCTGCATTGGTTACAATTAAAATAGCGTTTGCAACGGACACACCAATTGACATGATCATGCCCATATATGATTGAAGATTAAGTGTAGAACCAGTTAGTAGTAACAAAAGCAATGAACCAAGAATAACCGCAGGCGCCGTTACCAGTACTACAAGCCCCAGTTTGACAGATTCATAAGTAGCGGCGAGTAATAACAATATTACAATAACCGCAAACATCAGTCCTGTTTGCAGGCTTCCGAGCGTTTCAGTTAAAAGGTCTGACATTCCTTTCAACGAGATGGTTACACCTTTTTGTGGTTCTCCCAATTCTTTGATTATTTTTTGTACATCATTTGTCGCGGTGCCTAAATCTTTATTTGAAAGATTTGCATTTACTGTAAGAAACCTTCTTGGACCGCTTCTGTCATATTCGCCTGCTGCTTTTACCATTTTGAAATCTGCTACGTCAGATAAGACAGGTCTGTTTCGTCCTTTAATTAGTGGAATTTCTTTTAACTGGTCCATTGTACTCATAGCATATTCAGGAATCTGTACCTGCACCTGGTAAGTGTATGCTGCCTTTTCATCTAACCATTGGTTTTTTTCTGTAAACCTGCTTGAAGAAGTACTTGCAGTAACTGACCTTGCGATTTCCTGTACACTTAATCCAAATTGAGATGCTTTAAATCTATCGATATTAATGGCAATGGTAGGGAAAGCTAAAGGTTGCTGTATCTGAACATCTCTCAAATATGGAACTTTGCTTAATTTCTTAACCAATGTATCTGCATAGCGATGTATTTGATCCAGGTCTTTGCCCGCAACTCTTACTTCAATAGGAGTTGTAGCACCCTGGCTCATTATTTTATCGGTTAGATCAATAGGCTCAAAAACGATTGTAGCCTCGGGCAGCTTATAATGAATATTTTTCCTTAGTGCATCTTTCAATTCATCGAGGTTGACTTTATAATTTTCATCCAGGTTAACCTGTAACACAGCTTCATTGGTTCCACTGTTAAACACATATAAATTACTTGTTCCATAACTGCTGGGCACTAGACCAACATAGGCGGAAGTAACAGCTACGTGATTATTTACTGTACTATCAATAATTTTTAAAACAGATTTTAATGCCGCTTCTGTGTTTTCTAACCTTGTACCGTCTGGCTCTTTCAGTCTTATCTGAAATTGTCCGTTGTTCGTTCTTGGCATCATATCACGGCCGATAATATTCATACATACCGCCACTAACCCAACTACCACCAACAAATAAATTAGAACGATAGGCTTTCTTTTAGGAACCATCCGGTTTAATATATTAACAAAACTCATCTTTACCCTTTCAAAAAAATCATTACTCTCCGGATGTTTTATTTCTTCGTTAAAATGATGGCCGATTTGTTCTATTTCAATATTGTCCAGCGCCTCTCCGGCATGCGCATGATACTGACCATGTTTATATTTATATTTCTCTTCCTTTAACAGCCAATTTGATAATATGGGAACCAAAGTTTGTGCGAGCAAATAAGATATTACCATTGCAAAACCAATAGAAAGTGACAAAGGCAAAAACATGGCTTTTGGTACACCTGTCATTAAAAAAGACGGAGCAAACACTGCCAGTATACATAGGAGTATAAGCAGCAATGGAAAAGAAATTTCCTGGCATGCGTCCAGAACTGCAACTCTCATACCTTTACCCATTTCAAGATGCTGGTGAATGTTTTCGATCGTCACTGTTGCCTGGTCAACCAATATTCCTATTGCTAAAGCAAGGCCGCTTAACGTCATTAAATTTATTGTTTGCCCTGCCAGCTTCAACAAAAGAACAGTTGATAAAATTGAAATCGGGATAGTAATAATAACAATGACGCTGCTTCTCCAGTCTTTAAGAAAAAGCAAAACCATTAGACCAGTTAAAATTGCGCCTAATGCACCTTCCGTTATCAGGCTTTTAACTGCATTTATTACAAATACAGATTGGTCAAAAGCATAGTCTAATTTTATGTCATCGGGCAATAAACTTTGCATTTCAGGTATGGTTGCCTTCAACTTTTGCACTACTTCCCATGTAGATGCATCTGCAGTTTTAATTACCGGGATGTAAACAGAGCGCTTACCATTGATTAGCGCGTAATCAACGGTTATATCTGCTGCATCTGTAACTTTTGCAACGTCGCTTACAAATACAGTTGCTCCGTCTTTGGTTTTTAAGGGAATGTCTGAAAAGTCATTGACAGTCTTTTCTAATGTATTAATTGTTGTTACATACATTAGGTTATCTGACCTTAGATTACCTGAAGGAGACATAACATTTGCCTTAGCTATTTTATCAACTATTTCATCAGGTGAAATATCATAACTGCGAAGCTTATCCGGATCGATGCTAACTACAACCGAGCGGGAGTTTGCCCCAAAAGGCGGCGGTGCAGATAAGCCAGGCACAGTACCAAACATTGGCCTTATCCGCGTAGCTGCCATGTCATAAATTTCTTTTAAGGACTTTGTTTTGCTTGAGAAGACCAATTCGCCTACCGGTAAAGAAGATGCGTCGAAACGGACTACCTGCGGAGGCAATGCACCGGGGGGAAAAAACTTCATTGCCCTGTTTACCTGCAAAGCTACCTGGGCCGAAGCCTCTGCCATGTCAGTACCCTCGTAAAAGCTTAATTTCAACAAGGTTAAGCCGGTTATGTTTTTACTTGTAATGTTTTTAACGCCATTAACATATAAAAACTGGTCTTGCATACGGGTAGCAAAAAAACCTTCCATTTGCTGGGGAGACATGCCGCCATAAGATTCTATCACGTAAATGGTAGGAAGATTAAGTTTGGGAAATATATCAATCGGGACGCTTTTTATGGATATTACAGCAAATAAAAGAAAACTGCAAACCAACACGATAACAGTAATAGGCCTTTGAAGAGCTGCCTTAACTAAATTCATATAAGTATATTTAAGAAGATGATTATTTGGGGACCTGGTTTACAAAATCAGCTATCATTCCTGAAGATGCCGCCTTTTGAAGTAAAGAACGCCATACATTATTATTTGCAACCGTTACATCTACAGATGCCCTGTTTAATACGGTAAATGCCTGTATTAATTCTGTTAACGGCGCTAAGCCTGCCTGGTACCTGGCATTTGATAAATTATATGCCTCTAACGCCGCCTTATATTGAACCGGAGCTAACCTGGTTTGCTGTAAGGCATACTGATATTGAAGATTGGCATTTTTCATCTGTTTTTGCAATCTTAACGTTTGCTCATCTAACCTGTACCGCGAACTTTCAATGTCCTGCTCCGCGGCCTTGTATTCCTCCCTTTCTTTGGCCAAAGACAAAATATTACACTTAACAGCAACTGCAGCCATGTAATTATAGGTTTGATAAGGAATTCCGCTCATAGCGTCACTGCTATACTTCTTCGAGCTTTTATTAATCCCTGACCCCCTGGCCCAGCCCATACCTAAGATATTAATGGTAGGCAAGGCTGATTTTTTTATAACCAGTGAGCGGTCAACCTGGTTTTGCAACATTTGCTTATATAAATTAATAACCGGGTTATTATTAATAGCAGAATCACCGGAAATAGCCAGCGGAACTCTGGTAAGAAAAGTGGTTGTATCTACATTGAGACTATCCACAGAAATATTGCTAAGCTGAGATAATTGTATTTTTTGTTCTTCAACCAGTTGTTTGCTTTGTAATAAAGCTAACCCCGCTCTTGCCACTTCAGCATTTGATGCCGAGGAGTCGAGACCTGGTAATAGACCTGCCTGGGTGTGGCTTTGAACATATGTTTGAAAAACCTTTGCTCTTTCAAGGTTGGCTTGTTGCACTGAAACAAGTTTTTCGCTTAGCGCCAATAACAGGTAAACATCAATAGCCCGCACCTGTAGTTGAAAGACTTCGTTATTATAATCGGCTTTAGCGACCTGAACCTGCGAGTTAGCAAATTGAACTGACTGCTTGACTTTTCCAAAATTGAAAGCATGCCAATTAACCATCAGTGTTGTAAAACTTCCGAAAACCGGGTTATAAATATTTTGATCTCTAACACCTCCCGATGTAGAAATAGCGGTTCCTTCATTTGAAAAATACGAACCTTCTAACCCATTATTTGTTGAATATTGATATTGATCAGCCGCTGTTAACTCTGGTAAATAATCCTTCCTTGCAGACTGAAGACGGTAAGAAGCAGCTTTTACAGATGCTTCTTTTGCTTTTATAGATGGATAATCTTGTGAAATTTTTTGTAACAGATCAGGGATACTAATTGTATTACGCTGACCATACACTCTTATAGTGCCTAATAATATAAAAAGACATACAATTACTCTCATAAATTATTTTATTTGATTTAAAAAGATTCCTGCAACAATTGCAATAACTTTTTAGAATCAAATACGAATAATGGAAAGAGCTAAATAATAATGATTATCAGGAACTATATCAAAAAGCGTAGCTTTTCTTTTTATTTTAAAAGCAAGTTGAGAGAGCAGACAGGAAAGAGCATACAGATTTTTTTTCAAAAATCTTCTAATTGCAAATAGCCAAAAAATTAATAATTCATTTTCTATTTCAACATGTTCTTCTTCATTATGTATTAAATTATTTACATGTAGTACTTCTGGTTTTTTCTTAATGATTTTGCCAATTCCAACCGTGCGAGCCTCAGTTGACCATAAAATAGACGAGAGAGTATGTGAGCTAAAAATAATGGCAGGACGTAGTAACAGTAATATCACTGTCAAAATGAAAACACAGTTTAATAACAACTTTTTACCGCCATCCATTATTTAAAAATAAAACTATAATACAAACTTTAAAAGAGAATAAAAGTATAATTTCCCAAAAATATGATTTAAAGGAGAAATTAAAAATCGAATGTTTTTTATTATGAACTAATTAGTTGTTAAAATAATAAAAAAAATTTAACGTTGGTATTATTTTTAAGTCTATTGTATATATGTAAACTTAAATAAAGTAACTATGAAAACATTGTCAGAAACATGGTTCACCGAAGGTTATATAGATTTTGAATTAAAAAAGTACACTCTTCTCGCCTACCTGACTGAGGTAAATAAATATTTCAATGAGAATAAACTGTATCCTCAGTTAGCTGATGTTGTTTTTCATTACAATAACATTGTTTCTTTTCGCGAAAATAAAAAATTTCTGCAGGAGCATTTTCCCAAACAACTGACTGATATAAATATTCAAAAACTTCAGTTTGCCTATGAAAGAATGATTGAAGATGATGAATTAATGAAGGAATTGGAAGACATTATACAGTACTCTGCAAACAAAATAAAAAACACCATCAAAACAGGTGCAGAGATTTACGAATTTGTTGAAGCGAAGATAACTATAGAACCAGTTGGAATTGTTCCTTTGGATGTAAACGAAGGTTATCTCTTTTTAAAAGATGGTAATTATGATGCGACTGTTGTATACCAATACCGCTTAACTTTTTTTGAAAAGCATGATGAGAAATACAGGGGTATCCGCACAGATTATATTCACAAATGGCAAAGAACAGTAAGTAACTCACCAGAAAATATAAAAGGCGAATTAATAAAAAACAGGAAAAGTCTTCCAAATCCTGCGGTATATAATATAGAAACTAACTTAGCTTATCCGATTGAAGAAACTTTATTACCCATAGCTAAAAGAAGTTTTGTAAAATTTATCAGTAAATAAATGCTCAAGCACAAGTCGAATTACTCAGTTTCAATAAAGCTTACCTCAGTTTCATTGACTTAGAAAGAAACTTTGCGAAACACATTCATACAACAGCAAATTTCTTTCGACTATTAATAACGCGTATCATTTGTAAAACGACGGCTAATAAAATAAGTGTGAAGCCAAGATAAAACCATTGGCTTAGATACTTGTTTTCTTTATACACAACAAAGGCAAGTATAATTCCATAAATAGGTTCTAAATTAAGCGTAAGATTTTGTGTAAACGCAGAGACTTTTTGTAGTGCCTGCAAAGACAAGTCCATCGCGAGGATAGTGCAGATCCAACTCAATAGTACAAACCAAATCATATCCATTCGGTTTGGTATAAAATTCCGGGTTGGCAGCAGGTACAAATAAAATGGCATTAGCAAGGTAAGTAATAAAAAGCCCCCGGTCAACTCATACAGCATTACTGTTCTTGGAGCATTGTATGAAACCTGGGTTTTGTTAAAGATTGAGAAAACACAGCTTAAAACGGAAGAGACAATACCGAGTACAATGCCGGTTTTATATTGAGGATCAAAATGAAAAATAAGATAAATACCAGCAATAGCAACCAATCCCAATAAAATTTCAGCAACAACCATTTTTTTACCTGTAATTGCCGGTTCTAAAATTGCGGTAAACAATCCTGTTGATGACAGGCATGTTAAAGCAATTGAAACATTGGAATATTTTATACTTCCATAAAAGAAACACCAATGCAAAGCTACAATACCTCCTATAGAGAAAAGCTGCCAACGTTGTTTAGGTAAAACAGACTGCAACTCGTTGTTGGAGCGCATTAAAAAGTATAAAGTAACAATGGTAATAAGTATTCTGTACCAAACCAGTAATCCTTCATTAAGTGATATTAACCTTCCTAAAACACCTGTAAACCCCCAAAGAAACACTGCAATATGCAGTTTAAGTAAAGCCTGTTTCATGAAGGTGCAAATATACAGGAAAGACTAATCGAAGGAGATGGAAGGCAAAAGGTGCAAAGTAAAATTTATTTTCTCAAACTTGTACCTTAGGGCACATACCTCTAAACCTTGCAAGAACCTATACTTCTGCTTTAGGTGAAACAAACTGGGAAGCATTTTTAACCCGTCTGCGGTAATTTTTAAACAAGCTTTGCCATTGTATTTTCAATACTCCTAACACACCTTCTTTTAAAATACCTTTATTCATTTTTGAAGAACCAAGTTTGCGGTCTATAAATGCAATCGGAACTTCTACTATTTTAAAGCCCAATTTCCATGCGGCAAACTTCATTTCGATCTGAAAGGCATAACCTACGAACTTTATTTCATCAAGATTTATAGTTTCTAATACTTCGCGCCTGTAACACACAAAACCTGCTGTAGGATCTTTTACCGGCATCCAGGTGACCAACCTCGTATAAAGCGCTCCTCCTTTTGAGTAAAATTTGCGATCCCACGGCCAGTTTTCAATTTGTCCGCCCTTTACATAGCGGCTTCCAATGGCTACGTCTCCTCCTTGATATTTGCAGGCAGTGTATAATCTTTCAAGGTCAGCAGGACGATGTGAAAAGTCTGCATCCATTTCAAAAATAAAATTATACCCTCTTTCAATGCTCCATTTAAAACCGTGAATGTAGGCTGTACCGAGGCCTAACTTTCCGGCTCTTTGTTCTAAAAACAACTGATTTTTGTAAGACTGTTGAAGCTCTCTTACTATATTAGCCGTACCATCAGGTGACGAGTCATCAATTATCAAAACATGATAACCCAGTTGCAAAGAAAAAATAGCTTCTAAAATATTGGCAATATTTTCCTTCTCATTGTAAGTCGGTATAATTACTATTTTTTCCAATAATTGTTACATTTTGATTTAGCTTAACAGCAATCTGGATTTTTTAATAAAATATTTTATTGCTATAAGTCTTAGAAACTTTTCTTTAAAAGACCTCTATTCATTATTTCAGTAAGCTTTTGCTTTGTATGCAAAGGAAAGTCTCCTTTCATCATCCAGTCATAATACTGAGGCTCTGCTTTCAGAACATCTTCTACGCACCGTCCTTTATGTTTACCGAAGTTAAATACCTCTTTACAATCAACTTTAACAAATCTTCTGGCAAAGTCAACCAAATCTTCTTCACCACAAAAACTACATATCGACTCAAGAGTAACACCTATTTCAGGATATCGTTCAATTTGCGCCTCTAATATTTCCCATGTAGCTGCTGCATCTACTTCTGCACTATGAGCCCCTTCAAGGTTTTTTTGACAATAAAATTTGTAGGCAGCACTTAAAGTTCTCTGCTCCATCAGGTGAAAGACTCTTTGCACATCTATCAGCTTTTTGCCATCCACTGAAAATTCAAGACCCGCCCTTAGAAATTCCTCCACCAACATTGGAATATCAAACCGGTTACTGTTATATCCACCAATATCGCAACCTTCAATAAACTGTTTTATTTCATTTGCCACTTGCTTAAATGTTGGAGCATCTTTCACCATTTCGTCTGTTATACCGTGTACATCGCTCGAACTTTTTGGTATAGGCATTAGCGGATTTATAATCTTTCTTTTGGTATGACGGCTTCCATCAATGCCTACTTTCACAATAGCAATCTCAACAATTCTATCAGTAGCCAGGTTAGTGCCTGTAGTCTCAAGATCAATAAAAGCAACAGGTCGTTTTAACTGTAATTTCATGTAAAAAAAATTCGAAACGGGTTTATTAAATGTGAACGATAATTATAATATAAACAATATAAAACAATAAATTAAGCAGTTGTCATTCTTGTTGCAAAACCAGTTACATCAACACCGTCATAATTGCCACTACTCATAAAGACCACACTGGTATTTTGGTATTGGTGATTGTTAAGCCAATTTATTAATTCACTTTTATCTGTTAATACTTTAAGATTTTCTTTTGCAAAACCATCAAAAACAACTTCTTTCGAAAGCTGAGGCATCCTCTTTAATTCCAGTGCATGTTTAGAATAAAACACCGCCGCTTCATCTGCTTCATCCATCGCTCCTTTATATTCATTCATAAAATCTTTGTTAAGGCTGCTAAAAGTGTGCAATTCAAATACGGCAATTAATTTTCTACCCGGATACTGTTGCTTTACAGCTTCCATTGTAGCCTTAACTTTACTGGGCGCATGAGCAAAATCACGATAAACTATTGTTCCATCATTTTCTGCAATTTTCTCTAATCTTTTACTTGCTCCTGTAAAAGTACTCATTGCATGTACAAAAGTCGCAGCATCTATTTTAAAATGTTTGCAGACATACCATGCAGCATGTAAGTTTAACAGATTATGATTACCAAAAATTTCCAATTCGCCTTCTGCATCTTCAATTTTTATTGTTGTCTTGCCGCTGTTAACAGTGTGAGCAGGAATGCCATAAGGTTGAAATACAATATCTTCTCTTTTGCTATCTGCAATTAATTGTTTTAATATTTCGTCTGTTTCGTTATAAATTAAAAGTCCTCCCGGTTCAATTTTATCAAGAAATATACGAAATTGCTCAATGTAATTTTCTAAAGTCGGAAAGACGTTTATATGATCCCATGCAATACCTGTTATAACAGCTACATGCGGAAAAAGAAAATGAAATTTGGGTCTTTTTTCAATTGCACTTGCAGGGTATTCATCTCCCTCACAGACTATTATTGGTGCATTTGTTATACTTACTGATTGTTCAAATCCTGAAAGCCTGGCGCCTACAAGATAATCAAAGTTTTTTTGTGCTGCCTTTAACACATGCATCATCATGCTTGTGGTAGTCGTTTTGCCATGGCTACCTCCTACTACTACCCTTGTTTTTGCCATGCTTTCATGATAAATATATTCAGGAAAAGAATAAATGGACAATTGAAGTTTTCTTGCTTTTTCAATTTCCGGGTTATCATTTTTTGCATGCATTCCTAATATAACTGCATCAAGCTCAGGAACAATTGCATCTGGATTCCATCCCATACTTTTTGGAAGCAAACCTTCCTTTTCTAAATTTGAATAGCTCGGTTCAAAAATTTCATCATCTGTTCCCGTTACTTCGTAGCCTTTTCTTTTTAATGCAATCGCAAGCTGATGCATTACACTTCCTCCAATTGATATAAAATGAACTTTCATTAAAATTTTTATCTTTGAAATATTTGTGCAAAATAACCTTATATTTATTTAAGTAAGTAATATGAAAAAGACAATAATTGCAATTATTATAATCATAGCTACAGGCTTCATGTTACAATCATGTGCATCGGCCCGCGGGGGAGACTGCCCATCTCATAATCCTCGTTATTTTCGGGCATAATTTTTAATAAATAATATTATATAAAAGAATGAATAGTATGAATTGGATTGAGTTTAAAAGTGAAGATCAGATAAAGGAATTGATTGAAAAGTCTCATGACAAACCGCAGGTAATATTTAAACATAGTTCAAGGTGTGGCATTAGTGCAATGGCAAAAGGCAGGCTTGAAAGAAGTATCGCGCCATCAAATGCAGATTTCTATTTTCTTGATCTGCTTAATTATCGTAACCTCAGCAACACAATTTCCTCACAGTTTAATGTCTATCACGAAAGTCCGCAGATTTTAATAATCAAAAATGGTCAATGTATTTATGATGAAAGCCATGGTTCTATTACAATGGACGAGATAGAAGAACAGGTCGCTATTTAACAATGTTTTTTGCTATTTTTTAAGATAGGCACGTTTTTTCGACGTGCTTATTTTTTTCCTTCAATTATATATTGTAACCTTGACGGAATTAAAGGATGGATGTAAAGGAACATATTTTGCCAGGAGGGTAAAGTCGAAGCAATTAATGAAACTTTTGTTTAGTTTAATTAATCCTGCTGCAGTGATAATTCACTTAATACAACTTTTTCTTGTTTAATTACTTAAGAAATAACATTAGACAACTGAGAAGAATATTCCCCACTACCTTTTTTTAACGCTTTTCCAAAGCTCTCCAGAAAAACCTTTTTAACGGTAATTATATTATAAAAATACTGGCACGTATTTAATATATATACTATCACAACTTATACTTTGACTTTAAAATTTACTATCACCCAATGGAGGTAATTAACAGCATTTTGAAAAACAACAGCAGCTTCAATAACGATGGTCAATCCCAAACCCCGTCAACGCTTATCTGTTTCTCCCACTTAAGGTGGGATTTTGTTTATCAACGCCCTCAACATCTTATTTCGCGGTTTGCCACAATTTTTACCGTCTTTTTTGTTGAAGAGCCGTTTCATGATGCTCCGGCAGAGCCAACGCTTACCTTCACTGCAAAAAGTGACAATCTTTGGATTGTCAGACCTCATTTACCACCCGGAACGAATGGTGAGGACAGTGACAAAATGCTTAAAATTTTATTAGATAAGTTTTTAAAGAATAAAAATTCGGAAGATATCATTTTCTGGTATTATACACCAATGGCTCTTTCATTCTCAAGCCACTATAAACCGGCCTTAACAATTTACGATTGCATGGATGAGTTGTCTAACTTTAAAAATGCACCTCGCAGATTAAAAGAGTTTGAAGACCTTTTACTAGAAAAAGCAGATGTTGTTTTTACAGGTGGTCAATCTTTATACGAACACAAAAAACATCGCCATCACAATATTTATTCGTTTCCAAGCAGTATAGACAAAAAACATTTTGAACAGGCAAGAACGGTAAAGGAAGAACCGGAAGATCAGAGAAATATACCAGGAGTAAAACTTGGATTTTATGGGGTGATAGATGAAAGATTTGACATAGAGCTTATAAGAAACATGGCTTTACTAAAGCCTGAATGGAACTTCGTATTACTTGGGCCTGTGGTTAAGATAAACCCTAACTCCTTGCCACAACTGCCAAACGTGCATATGTTAGGCGGAAAAAGCTACGATCAGCTTCCTCATTATGTTTCTGGTTGGGACATTGCTTTGATACCTTTTGCAATAAATGAATCTACCAGGTTTATTAGCCCGACAAAAACACCTGAGTATTTGGCATCAGGCGTACCTGTAGTATCTACACCAATACGCGATGTTGTAAAACCATACGGAGAAAAAGGTATTGTAAAGATTGGTGCAAATGCAGAAGAGTTTGTAGCAGCAGCTGAGGAATATTTGAAAATGGATAAAACCGAATGGTTGCCTGAGGTGGATGATTTTCTTGCAGACAAAAGCTGGAGTGCAACTTTTATGGAGATGATGAAGAAAATCAACGCTGCTCTTAATACAAACAGAAAGGCGACACCTGTTTACAAATCATCTAACAAGTACACTTATGATTACCTGATTGTAGGGGCTGGTTTTGCCGGAAGTGTATTAGCTGAAAGACTTGCATCTGTAGGTAATAAAAAGATACTCATTATTGATAAAAGAAATCATATTGGTGGAAATGCCTATGATTATTACAATGACGAAGGCATACTGATTCATAAATATGGCCCGCATATTTTTCATACAAATTCAGCCGATGTTTTCAATTACTTAAGCAAGTTTACAGCATGGCGCAACTATCAACACAAAGTGTTGGCACAGGTAGATGGACAACTTCTTCCAATTCCGATAAACCTTAACACTATCAATAAATATTACGGGTTGAATTTAAATGGATTTGAAGTGGAGGAGTTTTTAGCATCCCGGGCAGAAAAAGTTTATCCTGTTAAAACCTCTGAAGATGTGGTGGTAAGCAAAGTTGGAAGAGAATTGTACGAGAAATTTTTCAGATCATATACCCGCAAGCAATGGGATCTAGATCCTTCTGAACTTGATGCCTCAGTAACTGCGAGAGTACCTACAAGAACAAATAAAGATGACCGCTACTTTACAGACAGTTTCCAGGCAATGCCTTTACATGGATATACAAAGATGTTTGAAAAAATGCTTTCCCATCCGAACATTAAAATAATGTTGAATACTGATTATGAGGAAGTGATGGATGATGTAACATTTAGAAAGCTAATATTTACAGGACCAATCGATGAATTCTTCAATTACAAATATGGCAAGCTGCCTTACAGGTCATTACGATTCAAATTTGAAACATTAGAAACAGCTCAATTTCAAGAGACAGGAACTATAAATTATCCTAACGACTACGGATTTACAAGAATTACAGAATTTAAGCACTTAACAGGACAAAAGCATGATAAAACAACGGTTGTGTATGAGTTTCCCGAAGCAACAGGAGATCCGTATTATCCAGTGCCGCGACCTGAAAACGACCAGTTGTATAAAAAGTACGCTGCTATGGCTAACCAGCTTACCAATACTTACTTTGTAGGACGATTAGCCACATACAGGTATTATAATATGGACCAGGTAGTAGCACAGGCTCTCTCAACTTTTAAGAAAATCATGCAGTCCGACTTGTCAACAAAACTGCATACAGATGAAGAAAGGAAGTACGAAAAACAAAATTGAAGTTTGGGGTGGAATTGAATGTTCCCTAAACAGGGTTGAGGACAGGTATATGGATCAGTTGGATTTATCTGGCCATTATAAAAGAGGTTATGACGATATAAAACGTTTTGCAGATTTAGGAATAAAAGCATTGCGATATCCAATTTTATGGGAAAAACATGCTCCGCAAGAAGATACAATAATAGACTGGAGTTCTAGCAATGAAAGATTAACAGAAATGCACCAAGCCGGCATCACTCCGATCGCCGGCTTGGTGCATCATGGCAGTGGACCTATGTACGCTGACTTTTTTAATGGCAGTTTTGAAGAAGGCCTTGCCACTTATTCAAAAAAAGTAGCCACTAACTTTCCGGAGATTCAATATTATACCCCTGTAAATGAGCCATTAACTACAGCACGGTTTTGTGGTATGTATGGCCACTGGTATCCACATAAAACAACTGATCTGGACTTTCTAACAATTTTGCTTGCGGAATGTAAGGGTACAGTCTTAGCCATGAAAGCTATACGGGAAATAAACCCAAAAGCAAAACTGGTACAAACGGAAGACCTGGGTAAAACACACAGCTCTCCGAAACTCAGGTACCAACGGGAATTTGAGAACAACCGTCGATGGCTGTCTTTCGACCTGCTTTGCGGAATGATTAACGAAGGTCACCCTTTGTGGGAATATCTTTTATGGGTGGGTTTAAAAAAAGAAGACCTGTTATTTTTTATAAACAATCCTTGTCCTCCTGATATTCTTGGAATTAATCATTATGTAACGTCTGAAAGATGGCTGGATGAAAGACTTGAACGCTTTCCTGCACACTGCGTTGGAGGAAACGGAAGGCATGTTTATGCGGATGTTGAAGCAGTCAGGGTCGGTAAAAATCAAGGTCCTCAAGCTCTTTTTAAAGAGGTGTGGGACCGGTATAATATATCAATTGCAATTACAGAAGTTCATTTGCACTGTTCCCGGGAAGAACAGCTAAGATGGTTTTACCAGGTTTGGAATGCAGCTAAAAATTTACAGAAAAAAGGCGCCGATATTAAAGCAGTTACTGCATGGGCACTTTTAGGTTCCTTTGATTGGTGCAGCTTACTTACAAAGCCAGTTGGAAAATATGAACCGGGTTTATTTGATATAAGAAGCGCTGAACCAAGGACTACAGCACTCACTAAACTTGTCACCTCGCTCGCTCTTAACAATGACTATTACCATCCAATCTTACAGGAAGAAGGATGGTGGCACAGGCCTATTGCAGTGTTATACAATATTGCCGGCAAAAACCCACCAGCAGGAAGGAAGGAAAAGAAGAAGGACAAACGCCCTTTAATTATTATCGGTAAAACAGGAACACTTGGAAAGGCGGTTAGCAGGATTTGCAACTACCGCGCAATTCATCACATAGACCTGGGCAGGGATGATGTAAATATTGCAGATATCGACGACATTGAAAGAATGATTAAACAATACAAACCCTGGGCGGTTATAAATACAGCAGGATATGTAAAAGTTGATGACGCTGAAAAAGAAGTTGAAAGTTGTTTTCATATTAACAGTGTTGCTCCCAAACATCTATCAATTGCATGCAAAAAGTACGGTGTACAATTTGTAACCTATTCGTCAGACCTTGTATTTGACGGCAAGAAAAACAATCCTTATCTTGAGAGTGACATTGTATCGCCACTAAATACTTATGGGCAAAGCAAAGCGATAGCAGAAGAAAGCGTTTTATATCATAATTCTGACGCACTCATCATCCGTACAAGCGCTTTTTTTGGCCCCTGGGATGAATACAACTTTGTTCATTTTGCACTTAAATCATTAAAAAACGAAGAAACTTTCTCCGCGGCTAAGGATGTTTTTATTTCACCTACTTATGTTCCGGATCTTGCACATGCTTCACTCGATCTTTTAATAGATGAGGCATCAGGTATTTGTAATGTCTCAAACAAAGGAAGTATTAGCTGGGCTATGTTAGTATCAGAAATTGCAAACAGAAGCGGGTATAATCCAAAATACTTTAGACCCGTGACTTTAGCAGAAATGAACCTTCCAGCATCAAGACCTGCTTATAGTGTTCTTGATACTGAAAAGGGATTTGAACTGCCATCTTTAGACCATGCTTTGGGAATGTTTTTTAGAGAGCAGGAATGTCTTTCTATATAAATAAAAATAATTAAAACAAGGTCCCGATAGTCTTTTTGAAGAAAACCAGGACATTGTTTATTAGGATGAATAGAATAAATTGAAACTCGGCCAATATTTAACTGACATCACTTAAGCGGAACTGGTTTAGCCTGAAATACTGCAACTAAGCGTTATAAATAACTTCCCGTAGAAAAATAGTTTATCTCTTTCGAAAAATCAAGCATAGGCAATCTTTCTTGTAAACGCTTTACGGCATGCAGGGTATTTAGTAGAAATAGTTTATGAGACTCTGTTTCCGGTTGAAAAGGTTTATGTTTATAACCATTATTTATTCTCTTGATTTCTTCCATAATAACCCGCGCCTCTTCACTGATAAAGCTTTGCTCAAATTTATTAAACACAAATTCGGTAGCGGCATAATTAGGATGAACAAGATCAATATCATAAAAGCGGTAATCTCTTAAAACATCAATAACCAATTCATAAGCCGGAAAATAATGAATGTGGTCGTACTTATCTACAAGGCAATGAACAGCTTCTATCAGTCTTGCCTTACTTCTGTTATTTTCAACAACTCCATCTCTGATATGACGCACCGGGCTGATAGTAAAAATAATTTTCAGAGCCGGATTAAAACTTTTTAAATATTGCATGCTTTCTTCCAGGCAAATTACTGTCTCTTCTGTAGCTAATAAATGCTTTGTAAACCATTGTCCCGGCGCTCTATGACAATTAGCTACAGGTCGATTGTTTTCAACCAACCGATATGAAAATGAAGAACCGAGTGTTATTATTAGCCAGTCAGAAGTTTGCAAATGATCATGCGCCTTTATCTGACATTCATTAATCCGTTTTAAGACTTCACCTGCAACCATTCCTGAGAATACCGAATGATGATTCCAGCTTTGCCAAAGCTCATTCAAATAAAAAAGATCAGAATGTTCATACTGTTTTGAATTAATGTAAGAATTAAGACTTTTACTAACACTTACAGGATCAAACAAAATACCATTGGGATTTTGCAAAACATTAAACTTCAGCTCATGCAGACGTCGCCCAATATGATCAGTAAAGCAGGAACCAATGAGAAAAATATTATCTGAATAAGTAATTTTTTTTGAAGGTGATTTAATATCCACATCCAACATCAGTTTCATACACTACTTTTAATATTAAAGATACTTCAGCCATTGCACACTCTTCCCCAAACCCTTCAAAACAATTAGACTATTATGTAAAAAGGCGAAAAATAGAAACTGGTATTTCTTAGTTATTTACTAACAACACCATTTGAAGGAATAAAGTATGGGACAACAGGCAAAAAAATTACCGCAAAAAACATTGCAAAAAGCCAATTTGAATAAATCGCAAAAGTTAATGAAGGGACTATAAAGCTCAGACCTTTTCATACAAGCTCAGCCTGTTTTTTAAACTTGTTATTTCCGACTGTAAATCTTTAATACGTCCTAACAAATGGGTAATGGCATCAATGCCCTCAAGATTAATATCAAGATCATAATGAAGCCTTGCTAATTGTTCTAATTTTTTAAGTTCGGCCTGTGGAATATAATAGGTTTCTTCTACTGAAGTTACCTCTATCAATCCAAATTGTTTGAGAGAGTTTATAAATGACAGACCCACGTTGTAATGGGAACAAAATTCTTCAGCAAGTATTAAATCATTTGTTTGCATAAGTAAAACTTTTACATTTAAGATGCAGCCAATTCCCTGAAAAGTTCTTTTTGCCTCTCGGTCAGATTAGTGGGAATTTTTACAGAATAAGTAATATACAAATCACCAAAATGCCCTTCGCTTTTATACACCGGAAAACCTTTTCCTTTCAATCTTATTTTAGTTCCGTTTTGTGTTTCCGGATTTACTTTCAATTTTATTTTACCCGATAGTGTATCAAGCATAACATCTCCGCCTAAGATGGCTGTATAAAGATCTATTTCTACAGTAGTATATACATCAGTTCCCGCGCGCTTAAACCTGGGATGATCTGCAATTACAAAAGTAATATAAAGGTCGCCATTCGGTCCGCCATTAATGCCTGGTCCGCCATGGCCTTTTAATTTAATAACCTGCCCGTTTTCAACCCCTGCCGGAATGGTGATTCTTATATTCTTTCCATTAACTGTTAGTGTTTGCTTATGCGTCGTGTATGCATCTTCCAGGTTCAAATGCAACTCGGCGTTATAATCCTCGCCCCTAAATTTCGCTTGTCTGCCGCTGCGCCCCCCTCCTCCTGACTGTCCAAACATCGAAGAAAAAAAATCTGAAAAATCGCCTCCATACTCAGATCCTGAAAAACTGTATCCGTCCGCGTCGCTGGTTTGCCGCCTTTGTGACTGGCGGGCTTTTTCAAATTCTTCTGCATGTTTCCAGTCGCTGCCATATTCATCGTATTTCTTACGCTTTTCAGGGTCGCTGAGCACCTCATTGGCTTCGTTTATTTGCTGAAATTTTTTATTAGCTTCCTTATCATTTGGATTTAGATCAGGATGATATTTTCTTGCCAATTTGCGGTAAGCACTTTTAATGTCGCTTTCACTTGCCTTTTTATCTACACCTAGTATTTTATAGTAATCAACAAACTCCATAAATAATTTTCACAGATTGATTAATCCATTTTCAAATCATTATTTTCATACTGGCAAACTTCATTTAATACCAAACCTTGAAATATTCGCACAAATCTGTTCCCCGAATATTAGAGAAGCCGATATCAAAATAAAATTTACCAGTCCTTACAAATATAGTAATAGTATTGGCTGTATTAAAATGTTGAAATACTTTTATTCTTTGTGTTAACTGAGTTTTGCATCTACCTTACAGAATGTCAAAACTTCCTTTCAAAAAATCCACTAGTCCAAAAACCAATTAGAAAAGTAATTGATAAAAAAAACAAAATATTGAATTATATATTAGAAATAGCTGTTAATGATTATCTCTCTGCAGCTTCTGCAATAAAAGGAGGCGCAGACCGCATAGAACTTTGCAGTGCTTTATCTGAAGGTGGCGTTACTACTTCTCATGGCGTGATAAAAAAATGCCAGGAAGATTTTACTATTCCCATTTCCCCAATAATACGCCCGCGTGCCGGTGACTTTTTGTATAGTGAAGAAGAATTTGACATTATACAAAAAGATGTTCTTTTCTGCAGGCAGGCAGGTTGTGCCGGTATAGTTACCGGCTTTTTGCTACCTGATGGAAATATTGATATTGAGCGTACAAGTATTATTACTACAATAGCTTATCCAATGGAGGTTACTTTTCACCGCGCTTTTGACAGGTGTCGCAATCCTTTTTCAGCTATGGAAGATATAATCAGTGCTGGTTGTAATCGCATACTTACTTCCGCTCAAAAAACAAAAGCACCAGAAGGAACAGAACTCATAAAACAATTAATAGAAGCTGCAAAAGGTAGAATTATTATAATGCCTGGAAGTGGGGTAAGAAAAGAAAATATAAGAGATTTGGCAGAGAAAACCGGTGCAACAGAATTTCATTCCTCAGTTAAAAGTTTATCCAAAAGCAAAATGGAATTTATACACCCCACATTTGCTGAAATGGAAGGCGAATATTTGCAAGCTACAGTTGACTCAAATGATGTAAAGGCACTCCGGGAGGCTTTACCTGGCGCAGGGCGGTAGACGCCTTTGTATTTTATAATTATCAGTTTGGCCTTAATTAATTTCACTTTTATGAAATCAAATTTATTTGTTGTAAGAATAAAGATTGCGCTTGCTTTTCTGCTTTTTTTTAACCATCATATTAACGCGCAGGATAGTATTATAACAGCGCAAATTGCAAATACAGAGAAAATGTATGATCTGCATTTTACGCCCGCCAAAAGGGACTCAATGGTTGATCAATTGAAAATATACCTGCAATATTACAGGTATGTTCATTCGTTTAACCTGCCTAACAGTGTGCCCCTGCCTCAATGGTTTGACCCCGTATTACCCGAAATGAATTTCAATACTAAACAAAACAAGATTTATTGGAATATTCCTGAAAATGTTACGATGCCAAAAGATACGAATGAGCTTGCTTTTTATTCTATACTTCAGTTAGCATCCCTTATAAAACACAAAAAGATTACTTCTTCAGAACTGACAAAATTTTTTATTTCCCGGTTAAAGCAATATGGGGATACGCTGCATTGTGTAATAAGCCTGACAGAAGATATTGCACTAAAACAGGCTAAAAAGGCAGATGATGATTTGGCAAGAGGCATATATAAAAGTCCCTTGCAAGGAATTCCTTATGGTTTAAAAGATCTGTTTGCAGTAAAAGAGACTAAAACTACTTTTGGTACAACACCCTATAAAGACCAATTAATAAATGAAGATGCATTTGTATATACACAACTTGAAAAAGCAGGAGCGGTACTGGTTGCCAAATTATCTTTAGGAGAGCTGGCAATGGATGATATCTGGTTTGGAGGCCAAACGAAAAATCCGTGGAACCTTAAACAGGGCTCAAATGGTTCTTCGGCAGGTTCTGCTTCCGCAACGGTTGCAGGGCTTGTTCCGTTTGCAATAGGAACTGAGACTTATGGTTCTATCGTTGCTCCATCGGCTATTTGCGGTGCTACAGGCCTCAGACCTACTTTTGGAAGCATAGCCAGAACGGGTGCAATGACATTAGCATGGACATCGGACAGAATTGGCCCTATATGCAGAAGCGCAGAAGACGCTGCAATTGTGTTTGCTTATAGTCATGGAGCAGACAGTACCGACAGAGCCTCGAGAACAATGCCTTTTAATTACACCGGCACGGCTGACTTTCTTAATATGAAAGTTGCTTACGCAAAAAATTACATTGACACATTACCCGCTAACAGCTCAGAAAAAAATGTGATCGCTACCTTGCAAAATGCAGGAGTAAAAATTACTCCGATTGATTTTCCAGCCAACCTTCATACAAATGATTTACTGGTTACCATATGGGCCGCCGAGTCTGCGGCTGCTTTTGACCCGCTCACCCGTAGCGGAGAAGATGCAAAAATGGCACAACAGTGGAAAAGCCGTTACCCAAATATGTTTAGAAGTGCAAGGTTTATTCCTGCTGTAGAATATTTAAACGTTTGCCGTTTGCGTTACCTGGTCATGCAACAAGCTTTTCCTCTTTTAAGGCAATATGATATTATTATCGTTCCAAGTATGGCTGATGAACCAATGGCTTTAACCTGCCTTACCGGCAATCCGTGTATTACTTTGCCCTCAGGATTTTCGCCAGATGGCTCTCCCACAAGCATTACATTTATAGGTGGAAAATTATTTAGTGAAGCCGCTATAACAGCCTTTGCAAAAAAGTTTCAATTGTTGACGAATTACCATTTGCAACATCCTGAAATGTTTAAAAAATGATAGAAGAAGAATCATATTAAATCACGATGAAAGTACTTCTTCGACTCTTCTTTTTTCCTTCAAAAAAGTTTCATTTCTTTCATTAAAATATTTCGAACAATTCTTCAAATTACATTTACTTCTCGTTCGAGCATTATACCAAACTTATTCTCCACACTATGCATTATTTGAGTTGATAAATCATAAATGTCAATACCATTTGCATTGCCATAATTTACCAGCACCAAAGCCTGCTTTTCATGACATCCCACATCTCCTTTTCTATAGCCCTTCCAACCACACTGTTCTATCAGCCATCCTGCCGCCACTTTTACCGTGTCATGTTTTGCAGAAAAACCAATAATACCCGGAAACTCTGCTTGTAACCTTTCAAATTGATCTTTTGGTATAGTAGGATTTTTAAAAAAGCTTCCAGCATTGCCTGTAATGTTGGGATCTGGAAGTTTGCTTTCACGAATATTTATAACAGCTTTTGATATGGCAGCAATAGACAAATCCTTAACGCCCATTTTATCAAGTTCCTGCTGAATAGCACCGTAACTGGTATTGAACACAGGATGCTTTTTCAATTTAAATGTAACACTGGTAATTACAAACTTTCCTTTATATTTTCTTTTAAATATACTCTCCCGGTAGCCAAAGCGACAATCTTTTGCCGAGAACGTTCGTAACTTATTTTCTTTTATGTTGTATGCTTCCAATTCATAAAATACGTCTTTGATTTCTACTCCGTACGCACCTATATTTTGCATAGGACTTGCTCCTACACTTCCAGGTATTAAACTAAGGTTTTCAACTCCTGCAAAGTAATTTTCGATACAAAATAGCACAAACTTGTGCCAGTTTTCTCCAGCTGCTGCCCGTACGTAAACATGTTTTGAATCCTGGGACAATACTTCGATTCCGTGCATTTCGTTTATTGCTACCAATCCTCTGTAATCATGCGTAAGCAGTATGTTGCTGCCACCACCAAGAACAAGCACCGGAACTTCGTTTTGTAACGAATCAAAATCAAAGACTTCACCGAGTTCTTGTAATGAAGAGAATTTCGTAAAATACCGGGCTGTGGCATTAATATGAAAGGTATTATATGGTTTAAGTGAAATATTTTCCTGAATTTGCATTACGATAATTTTGAACTTAAAAATAAAAGGTATGCAATCATTTACTGCTGTAGTGGTCGGTGCCACCGGTCTAATTGGCGAACAGCTGGTACAACAATTATTGAATGATCCCGCTTTTTCAAAAGTAAGAATACTTGTAAGAAGACAGGTAAAATTATCACATCCGAAGCTGGAAGTCGAAATAGTAAATTTTGATAATCTTACTGAATATCGTCGAAAACTCGGGCAGGGCGATTGCATTTTCTGTTGTATCGGTACGACAGAAAAAAAGGTGAAGGGGGATAAAAAAGCATATCGCAAAATTGATGTCGATATTCCTTTAAACGCGGCAAAAATGGGTAAGGATGCCGGTTTTACAAAATACTTACTTGTTTCTGCAGTTGGTGCAGATGCTCATTCCAAGAATTTTTATTTGCGCTTTAAAGGAGAGCTTGAAAGAGAAATTGCAGATGTAAACTTTCATAGCTTCCACGTTTTTCGTCCAAGTATTTTATTTGGAGAAAGAAAGGAATTTCGCCTGGCCGAATCAATCGGAAAAGGTGTGATGCAAGGTCTTTCAGGGTTATTTGCCGGAAAATTGAAAAAATACAGGGGAATTGATTCTGCAGATGTCGCAAGGGCAATGGTAGCTGCAGCAAAGTCTGATGGAAAAGGAATGTACGTTCACCATTATGATGATATGATGAGAGTTAGTTCATAGGTAAAACTTTTTTTGTACAGTTCTTTCTTTGTGAAACTTTTCTTGCGATCTGTTGCGTAACATAAATAGCAGCTGCTACATTTCTATTTCTCGTTACTCTCCTTGTTTTATTGCTCGGGTCGAAAACAATTTATTATTATCTTGCTAAAAGATCAGGTTTCACTCTTGTTGGTGTATCCTTACCTGTAACAATACTTACTGCACTTATAGCTATAGATTTAATAATTTCAGACATATTTTTTAAATCAAGCGTTTGTACCTCATCGCTTAGCTTATGATAATTGAGTTCGTTATCCATTTTAGAAGTTGATATGGTATGTGCGGGAACTCCCAGGCGTGCAAGTGTAGCGTTATCAGAGCGATAAAACAGATCTTGTTCAGGATAAGGATCGGGATAGAAAGCAAAATTACTTCCCTGCAAATTTTTTTGAAGGATTTCTCCCATATCAGATTTTTCAAATCCTGTGATATATGCTGAGTTGCTGCCCCACTTGCTTTCAGTTCCGATCATTTCAATGTTAAACATTGCTTTCACCTCTAGCGGATCTACCTGCTGCGAAAAATATTGAGAGCCATATCCACCTAATTCTTCGGCTGTAAAAGCTGCAAAAATCAAAGTTCGTTCATTATTCTTTGCTGCTTTATAATACCTTGCTAATGAGATGACAGCGGCAACACCAGAAGCATCATCATTAGCTCCATTATAAACCGAATCGTTATTTGTTGCTTTGTCAATGCCAAGATGATCGTAATGTGCAGAAAAAATTACTAGCTCATTTTTTCTGCTTTTCCCGGGTAAAACGCCAACAACATTTGCTGCCCGCTTTTCTGTAATTTCATTCTCAGATTTAATTACAAAGTCATCCCCGGTAAAATTACCTAATACAAAAACAATACTTTTGTCAGACTTAAATAAAAACTGTTTTCTGGCTGATAAACGACTGAAGGTTTTTGTCATACTGCTATCAATAAAAACGATCAGGTTTTCTTTTAGCTTAATAAAATCGCTGTATTGTTTACTAAGTTCTGCTGCTTGTTTTATATACACCTTTCTAAAACCAGACGTTGGAGTAATTGTAAGATCAGGCATACAAGTTAATGCAATAAGCCTTTTAGGATCAATATACTTACCATTGAAAGATGCAGAAATACTAATGGCTTTTGGACTTAATATGCTAAAGGTTTGTTTATAACTCTTTGTACCTTTTAAACTTTCAAGGCCTATTTCTTTAAATTCATTACTTATAAAATTAGCCGCCTTCTCACTTCCCTGTGTAAAAGCTTTTCTGCCCTCCATACTATCGGCAGATAAAGTTGTTTCTATTCTTTTTACTTCTTTTTGATCAATAATAGCTTTAGAAAACTGAGCAAAGGATATAATTGTTACTGCAGTAAATAACAAACTCAAGAAATATCTCTTCATGCGGGCAAAGATAATTATAAGCTCATCATTTCTTTGAACTTAACAGTTTGCCTGCGGCTGACCTCTATTTTTTCTCCACCTTTTAATTCAAGCAGCAAACCACCATTAAAGTAAGGCTCTATTTTCTCTATCCACCTCATATTAATAATATGCTTACGATTAGCCCTAAAAAATACTTTATCATCCAATCTTTCTTCCAGCGAGTTAAGCGATTTCAGAATTAAGGGTTTGTTTGGACCAAAAAAAACTTTTGCATAGTTACCTACGCTTTCAAACAGGCGTATTTCATTCAGCTTTACAAACCAGCATCTTTCGCCGTCTTTTACAAATACCTGGTCGTCATCGTTTAAAAGGCTACTGCGGGTAACGGTACCATTCAGGCTACCTGAAGAGGGTTCGTGACTTTGGTCTTGCTGCACTTTTTGAATAGCATCTGCAAGCCGACGTGGTTCTATTGGTTTAAGTAAATAATCCAGTGCGTTTACTTCAAAGGCTTTTAAGGCAAATTCGTCATACGCAGTGGTAAATATGACTTTTGGAGCTCGATCAAGCTCTTCAAGCAGATCAAAGCCGGTTTTTCCCGGCATCTGAATATCAAGAAAAATAAGGTCAGGATTGTGTTTTTCGATTTTTTCAATCCCTTCCTGCACATTTGCAGCTTCATCAATCACTTCTATCTCATTAAACTCCTGCAATAATTTTTTAAGTTCATTTCGGGCTAATCTTTCGTCGTCTATGATAATAGTTCTGACAGACATGTTATCAGGATTTATATGTTTATTTGGCGTAAGGTTAGTAAAACATGTTTTGTACTATACAAGGTTCCTTGAAATTTAAATGCTGGCTGCAGGCATAGTTATAGTTGCCTGAACCATATCCTCGCTGGTATTTTTAATCTCAAAATGAGCTTTTTCACCATACAACAACATCAAACGGCTCTGTGTGCTATAAAGGCCAAAACCTTCCGGATTAAAATCTCCGTTGATATGGCCGGTATTCTTAACTATCAACTCGTGGTGTTGGTCTTTGAAGTCGGAAATAATTTTTATAACACCACCTTCCATTTTCTTACTTATACCATGTTTTATTGCATTTTCTACAAGAGTCTGTAACATCATTGGGGGTACCGGCTGATTTAGCGTGTTTTCAGCAATGCTAAATTCAATATTAAGCCTGTCTTCAAAACGAATGTGCTCTAAAGCGAGATAATCACGAACAATATTAAGTTCTTTTGATAATGGAGTAGTTTCGACCTTTTCCGCCTGCATGCTGCTTCTTAAAAGATTGCTTAGCTCAGTAATAGCCTTGCGGGCTCTTTCAGGATTTTCATCTACCAGCGCGCGGATACTGTTGAGCGCGTTAAAAATAAAATGGGGGTTTATATGAGCTTTAATAGTTTTTAGTTCGAGTTCCTTCACCAGGCTTTGCAATTTCACCTTATCAATTTGCTCCTGCTGGCTCTTCATGATGTAGTGATAGGTAAAATAAATCAGGTTCCAGATAATGAGAAAAAGAAAACTACCAAAAGATGCTCGTAATGTTTTATTAATTAAACTATATTGGCGAAAAGCATCGCTTGTAAAATTGAGGGCATCTTCGAGGTAAATGCTGGCAAAAGCAAACAAAAATGAAGCACCGACGGTAATCAAAAACATACTGGTAATCTGGTTATCCAACCTTTTCTTCAAAATGCCTGCACGATTAATGAAGGCCCGCATGAGATGTGTGATGATTATGCCAATGATTGCATCAAGAAAAAGAACTTTAAAAAAATCAGGTTGTTCTTTGGTACGAAGGGTAATGTAGAAAAAAGTGTAAACAATAATATAAGTACTCCACCCGCCAATCTGACAAAGCCAGTATTTAGATATAGTTTTATTCATACAATAAAAGTAGATAAATATAAGTTTATATACAACGGCATTTGATTAGTGGTTAAAAAAGCGTTTGATTGGTTTTATAAATATAAGTTTTTTGTTAAAACTTTCTATCAGCAAAAATTGTTATAGTTAAGATTGTTATAAAAGTAACTTATATTAATCCCTTAATTTTACAAAAAAGAACAGGATGGAAATTTCCCCGGGAGAGTTGTTGAAAGCGATTAACAGTCCGGCTGATCTCAAAAATCTAAGCCGCGAACAACTGCACAAGGTATGCGATGAATTAAGGCAGTATATTATTGATATCGTAAGTGTTCATGGTGGCCATTTTGCCGCCAGTCTCGGGGTGGTTGAGCTTACAGTTGCTTTGCATTATATATATAATACACCCTATGATCAATTGGTGTGGGATGTAGGCCACCAGGCATACGGACATAAAATATTAACTGGCCGGCGCGACAATTTTTACACCAACCGCAAGTATCATGGTCTTAGTGGGTTTCCAAAACGCGGCGAGAGTGAGTACGATACTTTTGGCGTTGGACATTCCTCCACTTCTATATCTGCGGCCCTGGGTATGGCAATGGCCGCAAAGTATAAAGGGGAAACTGACCGAAAATCAGTTGCTATAATTGGCGATGGAGCTATGACGGCAGGAATGGCTTTTGAAGCTATGAATCATGCAGGAGTAGCGGACAGTGATGTTTTGATTATTTTGAACGATAACTGTATGAGCATAGACCCAAATGTAGGTGCTCTGAAAGAATATCTTACCGACATAACCCTATCTCCTACTTACAATAAATTTAAAGATGACGTATGGAAAGCACTGGGGAAATTACCGGTGGGAAAGGGCTTTACCCGCTCTATGGCTCACAAGGTTGCTGAAAGCCTGAAAGGTATGATGAGCAGTAGTGCTAACTTATTTGAATCATTGAAACTAAGGTATTTTGGACCTATAGACGGCCATAATATTATAAAGCTGGTTGATACGCTGAAGGATTTAAGAGAAATTCCGGGGCCGAAGATTTTACACATCATTACAAAAAAAGGAAAAGGTTATTCTCTTGCCGAAAAAGACCAAACTAAATGGCATGCGCCGGGATTATTTGATAAAATAACCGGAGAAATTGTAAAAAAGAAATTTGATTCACCACAGCCACCAAAATACCAGGACGTATTTGGTCTTAGTATAATTGAACTCGCAGAACAAAATGACAAAATAATGGGTGTAACCCCGGCAATGCCCAGCGGGTCTTCCTTGAAATTCATGATGAATAAAATGCCGGACCGTTCTTTTGACGTAGGCATATGTGAACAGCATGCTGTAACATTAAGCGCAGGGTTAGCCACACAGGGGTTACGTGTTTTCTGCAATATTTATTCGTCGTTTATGCAACGGGCATTTGACCAGGTGGTACATGATGTCGCTATTCAAAAATTACCGGTTATCATGTGTCTCGACAGGGCTGGCCTTGTCGGTGAAGACGGGCCAACACATCACGGCGCATATGATATCGCTTATTTGCGTTGCATTCCTAACATGGTAATTAGCGCTCCTATGAACGAATCTGAGTTGCGCAACCTAATGTATACTGCACAACTCGAAAGCAATCAACTCCCATTTGTTATTCGATACCCACGTGGCGAAGGCGTATTAATAAACTGGAAAACGCCATTTGAAGAAATAACTATAGGTAAAGGCAGAAAGTTAAAAGACGGAGAAGATGTAGCTATTGTTAGTTTGGGACATCCCGGAAATTTTGCAACTGCCGCTATCCGGGAACTAAAAACCCAGGGATTGAACCCGGCCCACTACGATATGAGGTTTGCAAAACCGCTTGATGAAGAACTGCTGCACGAAATATTTTCAAAGTTTGATAAAATTGTAACTGTAGAAGACGGTACAGTGGTGGGCGGCTTTGGTAGTGCAATACTGGAATTTATGACTATGCACGGGTATAAAGCAGACGTGAAAATACTTGGAATACCGGACCGGATTGTAGAACATGGCACTCCAAAAGAATTGCACAAAGAATGCGGATATGATGCGCAAGGCATTGCAGAAGCCGTACGGGCAATGGTTAAAACCACTACGTATACTATAGAACCAAGATTTATTGAGTTGCAATAGCTGAATTAATAAACTTTTACTGCTATAAGCTAATCTTTAAAGAAGTTAGGAATGAAGGAGATGAGAGTAAAAATGCATCTGCTTTTTAGAAGTAAAGGAGAAATTATTGCCTTACAATCCTGCACTTGCATATTTATAGTTAAGGTTTGATACTTCTACAGAACCATCTTCGTTTACGAGATATATTCTAAAGTAAAGGTCATTAGTCGAAAAGTAATCGTTAAGCTTTTTTATGATTGCCTGGTAGCGGCCAACATTTGGAACCGCCATAGCTACCTCTGAATTATCGCTGAGACTGAAGTTTATAAACGAATTAAAAAGAGCCTCAGTAAACCAGCTTTTTACGTTTGTGTTTTTAGCAGGAACAGTCTCGCGTGTGACAGGATGATAATAAAATGGAAATCCTTTGACTTCTATCACCTCTTTTTTAAAAAATTTAGAAGCTATGATTACTCTTCCGGTTTTTTCGGTTTCTTTTGGGGAGTGACTCTTCTGAACCTTATACCCGTTTTCCTTTAAAAAATTTACTACGCTGTTATAAATAAATTCTTCAGAATACCAATCAACAGATTTGGTTGCAATATTGGATAATACTTGAATTTCCATATAAAATAGTATATCGATAAGTGAGACGAGGACTACAAGATCCTCAAAAGCAGTTTAAAATTGATTGACCAGCCTTTTTTAAAATTCAAACTGCTTCTTCACTAATAAGACCAAAAAAAAGCCCATTCTGCTGCATTAATAATTGAAATTAATAGTTTATGATTATGTGTTTTTATTAGTAAGTAAGCTATTCAACCATACACTTTCACCTGTTAAGAACTTCGGCTTACTACTTTTTTCGATTGTTTTTTTTCCAAATTCCGTTTGAGTTGCAGATCGTAAAAATCAACTTAAGATTTTAATCTTATGGATACATTTTCCTGCTTTTCCCAAAAAACCTAATACGTAAAAAATCAGGTTCTATTGCGCCAGTCACTACAAGTACACATCCTGGTTAAACCAGTAATCTACTCCATCAGGTTTATATAAAATAGCAAGTACATCAAACTGTATCCATTTCCAACCTGGATTTGCATGTTGATATTGCTCAGCCGCATCTTTCAGATTTTTCATCTTTTGTTTATTAATGCTTTCTTCAGGGTTGCCAAACTGTGTACTCCGGCGAGTTTTTACTTCTATAAAATGCAACGTATCATCCTTTTCGGCAATGATATCGACCTCAAGATGACGGTACCGCCAATTCTCCTGCCTTATTTTATAGCCATGTTGGGTCAGCCACTCTACGGCTAATTTTTCACCCATTTCGCCCGTTTCATTGTGCTGTGCCATATTGTTATTATTTTCGGTTTTTTTAAAAATACTTTAAACCAAGTGAAACATAAAATTTTTAAGCTACAAGGTAAAGTGCAACACTATGCATGGGGCGGCTACGAATTTATTCCATCTTTATTAGGATTTGAAAACACTGATCATAAACCGTATGCAGAATATTGGATGGGTGCACATCCTAGTGCTTCCGGAATGCTCGAAACGGAAGAAGGTTTACAATCGTGGTACGATTTAATTCAACGCGAGCCTATAAAGCACCTTGGTAAAAAAGTATACCAGCGCTTTGGTGAGCTACCTTATCTTTTTAAGGTGCTTGATGTAAATGAAATGCTTTCCATCCAGGTTCATCCGACCAAAGAGGAAGCGAGAAAAGGGTTTGAAAGAGAAGAAGCTGCGGGTGTGCCTATACAAGCGTCACATCGTAACTATAAAGACAAAAACCACAAACCTGAAGTGATGGTTGCTTTAGGAGATTTTTGGTTGTTGCACGGTTTCAAAAAGGAAGATGAGTTACAGCAAACATTAAATTCTATTCCGGAATTTGATTTTTTGGCTAAAGTTTTTGCTGCCGATGGTTATTATGGTTTATATAAGATGGTAATGGAAATGCCCCCGAACGAGGCAGACGAATTGCTACTTCCGTTAATCGAAAGAGAAATTGCCGCCGAACATTCAAAAGACCAACCCGGTTACTGGGTTTCTAAACTATATAACGGCATTTTGCCTGCCGGCAACGTAGACAGAGGAATTTTCTCCATTTACTTTTTCAATATTGTAGAGCTAAAAAAAGGTGAAGGAATTTACCAGGGAGCAGGTGTTCCACATGCTTACCTTGAAGGGCAAAATGTGGAACTGATGGCAAATAGCGACAACGTTCTTCGCGGAGGACTAACGCCTAAGCATATTGATGTTCCGGAATTGTTGAAACATATTGTTTTTGAGGGTGTAAAGCCTAACATCTTAGCAGGAAATGAATTAGAACATGAAATACACTATCCCTTACCTGCTGAAGACTTTGGTATCAGTGCCGTTAATTTAGAATATGGCCGGGAATACGTCTCTACATCTACATCTGCCGAAATTTTTCTTATTATGAAAGGCGAGATCCATTGTGACCATTTAAATTTGAAAAGAGGAGAAGTATTCGTCGTTTTACCAGATACAGAATATACCATTCGCGGAATTGAAGATGCCAGTTTATTCAAGGCTTTTGTTCCTTAATAATACTAGAGTAACAACTTTAATTCTGATGGTAATAACGGCAGGATCATCAATACCTGAAATTTTTAATTAATTTTGTAATCAATAAGAATAAACAAATGAACAGACAAAACAAAACACTAGTGCTGTCAGCAGGCTTACTAATAATTGCAGCCGCTTTTACGAGATTGTTTCCGCACTATCCAAACTTTACTGCTATTGGAGCAATGGCCGTTTTTGGTGGTTCGGTTATCAAAGACAAAAAACTGGCGTTTTTACTGCCCCTTGGTGCTATGCTGTTATCTGATATTTGCCTGCAACTTTTGACCTCTACCAAAGGTTTTTATGGCACTTCTCAATATTTTGTATATGCAGCTTTTATTATAATTACCGCGCTTGCAACTCTTATGCAAAAAAGGTCTGTAAGCAATATCGCTTTAGCCGCTGTATGGAGCGGTGCTATTTTCTTCGTCGTCTCAAACTTTGGGGTTTGGCTTAGCAGCGATTTTTATCCTAAAAGTCTGGCGGGATTAGCGGGCTGCTACTCAGCTGCGATTCCTTTTTATAAAAACGAATTATTCGGCAATTTCATATTGAACTCTATAATGGGAAATGTGTTCTATTCAACCTTATTATTTGGCGCTTATTACGTCATGGAAAGAAAAGCAATCTTGCAGAAAGCAATTGCTTAAAGAGATTTACGATAAAAAAAATTCCGCTGAAAGGCGGAATTTTTTTTATCGTACTATTCATACATAGTAATGTACTTGTTCTAAAATCGAAAACGTTTGTGTTAGCTGTCAGGCATCTTTATTAGAATTATCTCCAGTAAGAGTTCGACTTGAATAGAGTCGAGTTAGCTACCATTAACTTCTCCATAATCAAAACTACCCATATCTAACTATTCAGTTTTTATTTAATACCGAGATCCCTTTGTATTTGTTCTAGAGATCTGCCCTTGGTTTCAGGCATTACCCTCCATATAAAAATAAATGCTATTATCATCATAATAGTATAAAACACAAAGGAGTAAAAACCGCCGTTAGGGCTTCCTTCAACAATGATAGGAAAGGTCCACGAGATAATTGCAGCCATTATCCAGTGAGTAAAGCTGCCTAATGAGCCGCCTTGGGAACGAACAGAATTTGGAAAAATTTCTGAAATAAATACCCAGATAACAGCTCCCTGTGAAAAAGCAAAAAAGGCAATATACCCTAGCAAATAAAATAAAACATTTTTACCCAAAGAACCGCCTGCGCTAAAAGCATTTGCCGTTAGCCCAAGAAATACAATTAAACCAACACAACCTATCAGCAACAATGTTTTCCTTCCAAACTTGTCTATGACAGTCAATGCTAATAATGTGAATAAAAGATTAGCGCCACCAATATATACAGGTTGTAAATATGCATCTGCCTTGCTGAAACCTGCCATTTCAAAAATACGTGGGGCATAATACAAAATGGCGTTAATGCCTGATAACTGGTTAAACATGGCTAATAAAACAGCGTACATAATGGGTTTCCTGTACGTATTTCCCATAAATAGTTTTTCTTTTAAGCCGTAATGTTCCAGTTGATGTTCTAATTGTATTACTCCCATTGCATCGGGCTCGCCCGTTTTTGCAAAGATCGCTTTGGCTTCTTCATCGCGGCGATTTAGGACAAGCCACCTGGGGCTTTCGGGAATAGTACGCAACAGAATGGCAAACAAAGCAGCAGGAACAACCATAATACCGAGCATCCATCGCCATGAGTTTTCACCGAGGCTAATAAACAAAAAGTTAGTCAGATAGGCAATGAAAATGCCTGTAACAATCATTAATTGAAAAGATGCAGCCAGCCTTCCGCGAACATGAGCGGGAGCAACTTCAGAAATATACATTGGGCCTACCACCGATGAAGCGCCAACCGCAAGGCCTCCAATAAACCGAAAGGTGATAAACAGCAGCCACAGAGGTGTTAATGCACATCCTACAGCAGATAGCAGGTACAGAAGGGCAATTACTGTTAATACTCTTTTCCGTCCATACCGTTGTGCCGGCGTACCCGCAATCAGCGAACCAATGACCGTGCCTATTAAACTCGAGGCGACAGTGAAGCCTTGCCAGCCCGAGGAAAGATTCCAAAGCTGCTGGATTGTTTTTTCAGCGCCAGATATTACGGCCGTTTCAAAGCCAAAAAGAAAACCGCCAAGTGCTGCGATCAAGGAAATTCGGATAACATAAAAAGGTACCTTAATTTCTTGTTTAATGCCTGAACCTGCATTAGGCGTTTGTTCAGTTTCTATATACATACATTTAGTTTAAGCAAGTTAATAAGAAGAAATTCTAACGGCAACAATAAAAAATACATATATACACTTTTAAATTAAGCTTACGTGTTTTAATAAACATTATTTATAGAAAATTCTATTATTCGTATATACTTGTCATTTGCCGTGCATCAAATCGTTTGAATTCTGTACACAGTCGCTGCAATACCTACGATATAGCCGCCCTACCACGCACTAATCACCGACGAAGAACACTTTCGACGACACTTTTTCAATAAGAATCTGCAGCTATTAAACTAAATAGACCATTATTTGATTTCATGGTATTTATGATTTTTCTCTCTAGGGATTTTCGGGCCAAATAGAATTTAGTTCATCAACCTCCAGTTTTTTTAAAATGCTTTTAGATTCCTTGTTAAACGTATGGGCGAATGCTTTAACCTGCTTTTCTGCCGCTACAGAATTTAGTGGCCTGATAAAATATAACTCGCCATCGTTTATAAATACTTCTACAATAGCCTTATCTACAATAGCTTCAATTTTAAAAATCTTTTTATCCTCAATGGGGTAATTAATTTTATTCAACTCATTAAAAAGGTTATTATACGACAACTCATAGCCATTTATATTCAAACCAAATTCACGGCTATCGCCTCTTTCGAACTCGGCTATAACATGTATTACATCTCCGTTAACCGGAGCAGTATAGTCAGGGTGTTCCTCATTTAAAACAATATTGTTATACGTATGGCTCTTTTTATATAAATTTTTTATTTCGTTAATGGGAGTAGGGCAAAGCCTGTAACCATCAAAAGACTTTTTTAGTTTCAGCTCTGTAGGAAAAGCCATGCATTGATTAAAAGGCATACTGTCAATATTTATACGTGCCCATCCTATCTGAATGCGCCTTCCGTCTCTATCAGGGATGTTATTGTATGTTTGAGAAGCATAAAAAGTTGCCATTCCCCCATTATCATAAGTTTTGAGGTTTTGCTCTTCAGTAAATTTTTTACCATCAAAATTGCCGACCTTATATTTTCCGTCTGCCGCATATACGACCCATTTCTTTACACCTGGCTCTCCTGCTACATCAATTTGAAAAAGATCAGGACATTCAAAAAAACCGGGTATGCTTGACTGGTACGTCCAATTCTTTAAGTCAGGAGAATTATAAATCGAAAATTCCAAATTCATTGCTTTTAAGTCCTTACCAATATCCCTTGAATGCGACTCGTCATACACCACCATTACCCAATGATTACCCGGCTGGTACCAGAAAACTTTTGGATCTCTACCCTTGTGCTTTACAACCGGGTTACCTTCATAATCCTTAAAGGTCCTGCCATTATCGTAACTTAAGGCAACGCATTCACCGCGGCCCGTACTGGTAAATGTGGCTATTAACGGATCGATTCCATTTTTTCTAAATTTTGAAGTATTGTTGGGATCGAAAGTTGCGGTTCCTGAAAAAGCCATGTCATCATGAGAGGGGGTATACAACCCTTCGGGCAATTGATTCCAGTGCAAAAGATCTTTGCTTACGGCATGTCCCCAATGCATATTTCCCCATTTCCAGCCATAGGGGTTGTGTTGATAAAACAGGTGGTATTCCCCTTTATAATACACGAGTCCGTTAGGATCGTTCAACCATCCTCTCTGCGATGAAAAATGAACTTGGGGCCGCATTTTTTCTTTGTATAATTCTTCTTTTCCAGGAAATGTTTTATCAGCGTAAATCTTATCAAAACCCGCCTGCTGGTTACCAAGGTTTTCCGATTCCACATAAAGGGTTTTGCCTTGAAAATTTGAAACATCAAAAAATACCCAATAATCTGGCTTGTTCTGTGAAAGGCTCAAGGTAAACTCATCAAACACTTTTCCATTTATGATTATTCTTGTTTTTTTAAGCTCATCTGATTCTGATATTGGAAAATTTAAATATTTCTGCCCTGCTTTAATTTCTATTTCCTCTCGACGCGATTGTGCTGTAGAAACCTTCACAGAAAGACAAAAAACCATTATACAGAAAAAAATATGCAATAGATCTTTTTTCTTCATTTATTAATTTTTTAAATATAACAGCAAAAAGTTTCAGTAGAAAACCAGTAACCGGGCTTACGTATTGGTAAGCCTGGTTACTGTGCTATAAATAATTCTAATATCCTGGGTTTTGAATGTACAGTCCTTTTGTAAAATCTATTTCTCGTTGAGGAATAGGAAAATACTCATCTCTGCCTTTTGTAAATAAGGCTGCCGATAGATACGCCCTCCTTGTTTTTTCTACAGCCAGGTAAGCGTTTAATGTTTCTGCTGCAATACCCCATCGCACAAGGTCGAAAAAGCGTGGACTTTCCATAGCAAATTCCAGTCTTCTTTCCCATTGTAATGCTTTTCGTGCATTAGCTTGTGTCCAATCAATATTAACGCCATTTACGTACTCGTTGATTTGATAATTCGATGGAGGAGCACCGTTGGTAAATCTTGTTCTTTGGGTACTGTTTTTAGCTCTTGCCCTAATTAGATTAATGAGAGGTAGAGCTTCATTTTGCCTGCCTAATTCAATAAGTGCCTCAGCCTTCCAAAGTAGCACGTCAGCATACCTGATAATATCAATGTCTTTTGCACTTCCATAAAAAGGACCGACTTTTTTAAAACTCGGACTAGTTGCCTCCTGTTGCTCTTTCATGTTTCCAAATCCTCCATATAATGCAGGTATACGTTCCCAGCTATGATTATACAAAATATTAGGATCGTATTTAAAAGGATGTCCCTGTATACCGACTGTATGATCTATTCGAGGATCTACTTTTGCCCCTGTAGCAGTAAGATCAGCATCTGTCAATGCAACATTATTGAAGGTATTAAACTGAGGAAGACCGCTAGCATCTGTTTTAAATGCATTCACCATATTTTGCGATGGTATATGAAACCAACAGCAGCCATATTGAGGAGCCAGGCTATAGTTTAAACTGGTAGCCATACTTAGCCTGCCTATCGCAGTTCCGTCATTTATTGAAAATTGTACCGCAAAAATTGATTCCGGGCTGTTATCGAAACCATACAAGAAATTTTTAGCAAAGTCATCATTTAAGTTATACTTGCCTGAGTTGATAACATCAGAGGTTAAGGCAACCACTTCATTTAGTCTTTGCTGATTTATTCCGGTGACAGCGTTGTTATCATTTTGTTCATAAGCCTGGTAAAGCCTCAGCTTTGCCAAATAAGCTTTTGCTGCCAACTTATTGGCTCTGCCTACTTCTGGCTGAGTTTCGGGAAGGTTATCTATAGCAAATTGAAAATCTTCTGCTATTTTATTCCATAATGAGTCATTTGAGTACTGGCGATTAGACGTCTTCAATATGTCTTCCTCCGACAATGTCTCATCGATATAAGGAATGTGCTTAAACAATAATTTTAGTATAAAGTGCATGTGTCCTCTTAAAAAGCGCACTTCACCTTGTCGCACAGCTTTTGCGGGCATTTGTTCAGCGGTTAAATTATTCAATTGCTTCAATGCAAAGTTTGCGCGAGAGATAGCACCATAAGCCCTTGTCCAGGTGTTGTTGGCGTTGCCGATAGTTGTAGGAGTTACCAGGTTATATTGCTCATAAGTATTGTATTCCCCAACATCAGAAACACTGCCACCTCCTTTATAAGCATCATCTGAGCGAACGCTTCCATACGCCCACATACTGGTAATTGATCCATCCCAGAAGTCATTTCCTATAGCTGCGTATGCAGCAGTTACTAGTCCATCCACTTTGTCAGGGGTAGTTAGCTGATCTGCCGTAAGAGTTCCCTGTGGCTGGTAATCCAAGTATTTTTTGCATCCTGCGGCTAATATCATTGCCGATGCTATAAGTATTTTTAAAAAATTCTGTTTCATAATTAATTTTTCATTTACAGGTTAAAAAGTCACGTTAGCTCCTATGGTGTAAGTGGTAGGTTGAGGCCAATTACCAAATCCTCCAATTCTTTCGGGGTCTTTACTTAAATATTCTTTGCTTTTTAATGCAAACAGGTTTTGGGCAATAATGTAAAACCTTAATCCTTCCATTTTTGCTCCTGAAATAAGAGCTTTGGGTAAAGCGTATCCTAATTGAACATTCCTGAGCCGGAAATAAGAGCCATTAACCATAAAAAAATCGGAAGTGCGGTATTCATCATTTGAGTTTACCAATGATAACATCGGAATTTTTGAGCCTGTATTTTTTGGTGTCCACGCATCCAGAACTCCAGGTCCATTATTTTGATTCACAGTTAGAAATGAATTAAACTGCTTTGCAGGATCAAAACCGGTTTTGCCTGCGACCCCCGAGCCGAAAATGGATAAGTCAAAGTTTTTATAATCGAGGTCTATACGTAAACCATATTCAAGGCTTGGTAATAAGGTGCCTAGCCAATCCTGGTCCAATGCGTCAATTTTACCATCGCCATTGAGGTCTTTATAACGGATCCTTCCAATTCCTTTACCTGTTTGCGCAGGAGCCTTATCCACTTCTGCCTGGTTTTGGAAAATGCCCTCTGTTTCGTAGCCGAAAACAGAAAGTTGAGAATGACCGAGAATTGTTTTTTCTACATTGCCGGGATAAGCAGTACGTACCTCAGCCGGCAAGTCAGTAATTTTATCTTTAAAGTGGGCTGCATTGCCACTAATAGTATAGTTAAACTGGCCTACCCGATCGTTATAGGTTAATAAAAACTCCCATCCCTGGTTACTTTTGGTGGCACCATTTAACCACTTAACACGACCTTCCCCAATAGCACTTGCAATTGGTGGCTGTATTAAGATGTCTTTTGTTTTCCTGTTGAAATAATCAAATGAACCTGAAAGCTTTTCGTTCATAAAACCAAAGTCTAGTCCTACGTTCAGTTCATCAGTTGATTCCCATTTCAAAGTTTGATTCTCACCTTGAATTTGTACATACCCTGAAGGAAGCGTACCTTGGTTAGCTCCATTCAGATCATAAGCAGTTCCAACATTTAACCATTGACCGGGAAAACCCACCCCATTATTGTACAAGGTTCCATAATTTGGTTGAAACAAACCAAAACGGGCTACGTTTCCAATTTCCTGGTTACCTACCCGGCCTATTCCAGCCCTTAATTTTAGGTTAGAAATGCCTTTAACCGTTTTTAAAAATTCTTCATTGTTTATTCTCCAACCGAGGGTAAAAGCCGGAAAAATACCAAATTGATTTTGGGAGCCGAAACGGGATGAGCCATCTCTTCTTAACGTGGCTGATGCCAGGTATTTATCGGAATAGGCATAGTTTATTTTACCAAACAATGAGAATAAGCGATAGCCCGTAGCGGTACCATTATTTGTGCTACGGCCAGTGCCGGCATTTAGCACATAATAATTTACATCTTCTATGGCAAAGCCCTCCCTGAAAGCACCGAAGCCCTGGAAATCTTCACGAATAGCCTCTGTACCGGCCAGGGCGTTTATTTTATGATCTCCAAGTTGCAGTTGGTAATTGGCAGTGTTTGTCCAGGTAAGAGTGAGGTCATTACCTTGCTGAAGAGATAAGCTATTTACCTGCCGCCCCAAAAATCCTTCCTGGAAAGCAGGTTCAATATTTTTAGAAAGTGCATTTGAATAATCTGCTCCGATGCTTGTTCTTAACACTAAATTTTTAACTGGTGTTACCTCTGCATACACATTTCCCAGTAAGTTTAACCTGTTATTTTTATCCCACCTGTTAAGATACTGCATGTGAACAGGATTATTCCTGTCAGAATAACCGGCTCCAAGAGGTCCTGCGTAGGTTCCATCTTTTCTAAAGACAGGTAAAGTAGGGGCTAGCGTAACAGCAAGTTCAGGAACTGAAGCCCCACCTAAATCGTTAGAAGCAAGCGTTTCTGTTGATCTGGCCATTTGCAGGTTCTCCCCTATTTTTACTTTATTGTCTAAAAATGTGGTATATGCATTTATCCGGGCGCTGTAACGGTCGTAATTTGTGTATTTCAACATCCCCGTGTTTTTATAATAACCCAGGTTAATAAGTAAACTGCTACGTCCGGTACCGGCAGTTATTGTTAGATCCTGTTGGTTTATTATAGCTCTTTCATAAGATGCGTCCTGCCAATTAGTGTTTGCTGCCGGCTCAAGAGAATCTCCACCTACGAAAGGAACTATATTTACTTTGTTAAGCACCGGGTTATTATAATCTCCATTCCAGTCGTATGTATAAAGAGCGGAAAGGGTTTTTGGATCAGTCTTGTCATTTACAGCACCTTGCCATAAAGCTCTTCCGCGTTGCTCAGAGGTTAATACTTTTTCTCTCCATGGCTTCTCTGTTTGAATGGATACGCTTGAATTAAATTGCACACTAACTCTTTCTGCACCGCCTCTTCCTCGTCCTTCCTTCGTGGTTACGATAATCACTCCGTTAGAAGCCCTGGAACCATAGATAGAGGCCGCAGAAGCATCTTTTAGTACCTGCACCGAAGCAATGGAACTTGGGTTTATGCTTGCAAATACCTGCGGGTCTTTTGTAGGCACTCCATCAATAATATACAGCGGGTTAGGATCACCCAATGTATTTAATCCCCTGATCAGCACCCTGCTATTTCCGCCATTAGGCTGGCCGCTTGCCTCTACGTACAGCCCGGGTACACGTCCTTGCAAAGACTGCATTGGATTACCTGTTGGAATATCTTTTACCTCGGTGAGGTTCACTACTGAAACTGCACCTGTCAGGTCTACTTTTCGTTGAGTCTGGTAACCTGTAACCACCACCGCCGTTAAATTGGACGCTTGTGGCTTTAAAGAAATCTTAATGTTGTTTTGATCAGCAACCGAAATTTCCTGGGATTCAAATCCAACAAAAGAGGCAACTAAAGTTTTCTTACTGCCAGGTACAGAGATGGTGAAATTTCCAAGTGAGTCTGTTTGTGCACCTATATTGGTTGTTTTCACGTTAATAGAAACTCCGGAGAGAGGAGTGTTACGATCATCTGTAATAGTTCCGGTTATCGTTCTTTGCTGTGCCAATGCATGCAGCGAAAACAAAAGAACAGTAACCAAATAAGCAAGTTTTCTCATAATGGTAGATTTATTTTTTATAAAAAGGTTTGTAATATTTGAATTCATCTTGAGTGAATTAATTCTGTTATCTGTGATATTTCATATGAAGGACATGCACCCGATTGTGTGGCTATAAAAGCTCCAATTCCCGAGGCAAAGGTCAATGCAGTTTCAGCAGAGGCTCCTATCAGTAATTGATGAATAAATCCGGCAAGAAAGGAATCGCCACTTCCAATAGTATCTGCAACATTTACTGTAAAGCCTGGATGACGATGGATTCTACCTCTATCACTTACAATAGCTCCCTCACTACCCATGGTAACTATGAGGGTATCTATGTCAAACTGATCCTGCATTAACTTCATCCTGTCTTCAGTGCTTTCGAAACGACTAAACCAGCCTGTTATAAGCTCTAGTTCGGCTTCATTCATCTTTAAAATATTTGCGCTTTCCAGCAAGTGTTCTACAAGAGAGCGGTTGAAATGAGGTGGGCGGAGGTTAATGTCTAAAACTTTTGTTTTAGCAATATCAAGCAATTGATAAAGGGTATCCCGAGACTCCTTGTTACGCGATGTAAGACTACCATATACGAAATAATCGGCCTTTTCAAGCAAACCTGTAAATTCCTCGTTCAATTCTATAAAATCCCAGGCAGAAGGGTAAACGATATCATAAACCACTTCGTGGTGATTATTTACGTTTGCATAAACGAGCCCGGTATGCCTCTCGTAGTCGACCTGGAAATATTCTGTTGTAACTCCATTTTCTGAAAGAATATTTACAAGCCTTTTTCCGTAATCGTCTGTTCCGATTTTTGTTATCAGTGCCGGATTGGCTCCAAGTTTTTTAAGGTGGTACGCCACGTTCATCGGAGCTCCACCCGGTAGTGCGCCCGAGGGGAGAATATCCCAAAGCACTTCACCAAAGCACACAACCTGATGTTGTGAAGGTTCCATAGTTTTTATTTTTTAGAGAATAAGGATGACTGTTCCCTATTGTTTTATTATTTCTACCGGAGACTCGATAGGTTTAGAGTAGAGTGACTTAATGCGTAGGTACGCAATGAAATCCGTCGAACATCTTTGACATTCTTTCCGGACGACCAAAGAATTCAAAACTTCGATTAATGTGTTTTAAAAGGTATTTTTTTGTTGGACGTAAAAGCTGCGAAGCGCACAGAAACAGCACTGCCAGTAAGAGATCAAAGAATAAAAAAAGGTTTTCTTTCACGTTATTAATAAGCATGAAGAATAAAAAAGACATTGAGGCGGCGAAAACTAAATAAGTAAAAGTTTTTAGGGTCTTAGTTATTGAACCTGTAACATTGACAGTGCTAAAACCTTCTAAAAGACTATAAAAAATACTTTCTGTCCTTAGGGGAGACATTCCTCTTTCTTTCATATAGCAAGCGATTTGAAAGCAAAGTATAGTATTGCCCGAAATACAAATTGCGTTTTTGTTTCAAATGTTATTTTTTTCTAAAAAGATTATAAATCAGAATAAATTCCTATACAATAATTATTTACAATTTTAAAAAAAATAATATTTAAAAAAACATTTTTGAATTTGTAACATACTTTTTAGAAATCGTTCCATTAAAGGGAATTAAAGTAATGCTGTAATAGACCACCGTCTTCCTAAATTTTTAATTTTGACTTAACAGCACATAAATTTGTTAACTTGCATATCACCGCGCCTTAAACCACAACGATTGCTAAGTTGATGCTAATATGTCATTCTCAAAAAAATACTACACTTCATTTTGGATAATCTTATTATTTTTTATTTCCGGATGTAATCTCCAAAGCGCACACAAACGATACCTGATAGGATTTTCCCAATGTGTGGAGTCTGACGCATGGAGAAAAACGATGCTGGAAGAAATGAAAAGGGAGTTGTCGTTTCATCCGGAAGCCAAATTAATTTACCGGCAGGCAGACGGGAATAGCCAAAAGCAGATAGACCAGGTAAAAGAACTTTTAAGTCAAAGGGTAGATATTTTAATAATTTCTCCAAACGAAGCAGATCCCCTCACTCCTATTGTTGAGGAGGCTTTCAATACCGGCACCCCTGTTATAGTTGTAGACAGAAAGATTTCTTCGACACTATTTACTGCTTATGTAGGAGGCGATAATTACCAGATCGGTAAAATGGCAGGAGAATATGCAGCGAGTCTTTTAAAAGGAAAAGGAAATATTATTGAAATAACAGGTTTACCCAAATCAACTCCTGCAATAGAACGCGATAGTGGATTTGTTGATGCCTTTAAAAACTACCCTGGCTTACGGATAGTAAAAAAGGTAAATGGTGAATGGTATAAGCAAAAAGCAAAAGAAGAACTTTCTAAAATAGTTGATAGTTATCCTGATGTCAATTTAGTTTTTGCTCACAATGATATGATGGCGTATTCGGCTTACGAGGTGTATAAAAGTAAAGGATCGCCAAAACCACAAATCATTGGAGTAGATGGTTTGCCATGCAACGGATGCGGGATGCAGTTTGTTTCAGATAAATTAATAACTGCTACGATGCTGTACCCTACAGGTGGAGAGGAAGCTATACGAATAGCTTTACAAATCTTAAACAAAGAAAATTTTAAAAAAGATAACATCTTAAAAACTACCGTTCTTGATTCTACCAACGTACGAATTATGCAGTTGCAGGCAACTAAAGTGATGAGCCAGCAACAATCGATTGAACGGCAAAAAGAAATGCTCGAAGAACAGGGGCGCATTTACAGAAACCAGCGAACATTTTTATATATCGTTGTTTCAATACTTGTGCTTGCTCTTTTCTTAGGAGGAATAACGTTTTATTCATTGCGCGAAAACCGGAAGATCAATAAAAAACTGCAATTGCAGAACCTGGAAATTTCTGACCAGAAAAATCAATTGGAAGAAATGTCTGCAAAAGCGCAAGCTGCTAATGAAGCAAAAGTAGCCTTCTTCACAAATATCTCTCACGAATTCAGAACTCCATTAACCTTAATACTCGGGCCGTTAGAAGAATTATTATTAAATAACAAAAATCAATACAATCAAATTCAAAACCTCAATCTGATTCATAAAAATGTTATTCGGCTTCTTAGGTTGATTAATCAATTAATGGATTTCAGAAAAATTGAAGTCGACAAAATGCGATTAAGGGCTTCTGAAAATGATATAGTTGCTTTTGTATCAGATATTTTACAATCTTATAAAAGCATAGCGCAAAAGAGAAATATTGACCTTAGAATGTTTACAAACGAAAGAAAATTAGATGTTTGGTTTGATGTAAATATGTTAGACAAGGTCATATTTAATCTTTTGTCAAATGCGTTTAAGTTTACGAAAGATAATGGATATATACATGTGTATGTCAACAAAAGCGAAAACGGCAGGGAGGCAATTATAAAAGTAGAGGATAATGGTATTGGTATGTCAGAGAATGTTGTTAAAAGCGCTTTCGACCTGTTCTTTCAGGGTGAGTATGATAATTACAAAGGGTCGGGGTTGGGACTTGCTTTATCAAAAGATCTGATAAAACTGCACAAAGGATCAATAACAGTAGTTAGCGAAAAGTGGAAAGGAACAACCTTTGAAATACACCTGTCACTGGGAAATGGGCATTTAGAAAAAGAGGATATGACAGAAATTGAAGTAGTTCCTTCTGTATTGTACGAGGATGAAAAAGTGTATACATTAGACCTGGGAGCAGAGCAGGTTGTAAAAAATGAAATTGAAGGAATTAAAAAAAATAAAGAATATTCAATACTTATAATAGAAGACAATGCAGAACTAAGAAGTTTTCTTAAAAATAAATTACAATCAGAATATGAAATATTAGAAGCAGAAAATGGCCAATCAGCTTTGCAGGAAGCTTTTAACACCGTTCCGGATTTGATAATTTGTGATGTTGTTATCCCTGGAAAAGATGGTTTAACTTTAGTCAACATTATTAAAACTGATATTAGAACTTCTCACATTCCTATTATCTTATTAACCGGCCAAACAAATATTGAACACCAGATAGAAGGTATGAAAACGATGGCTGATGTATATATTACCAAGCCATTTAATGTTCAATTTTTAGAACACACCATTAAAAGTTTGCTATCTAACAGGGCAATGCTAAAGGAGCATTTTACATCGGAATTGCCGGCGAATCTTAAAACACAAACTCTTGGCAAACTCGACAAAAAGTTTGTAAGCGAGTTTACATCGCTTGTAGAAAGCAACCTTTCTAATGAAGAATTTAGTGTTGAAGATATTTGCAGAAGCGTGGGTGTTTCAAGGGTTCAATTATATAGAAAGGTAAAAGCTTTGTTGAACTTAAATGTTAATGACTACATTTTAAACACAAGGCTTCAAAAAGCAAAATATCTTTTACAACATGAAGAATTAAGCATAAGTGAAATTGCTTATAAAGTCGGCTTTTCATCGCCTGCTTATTTCTCAACTGTTTTTAAATCTAAGTTTGGAGTTACGCCCAAAGCATTTAAAGAAAGGTAAACTTTCATTTGCTTTTACTTCTCACGATTGTTTTCTGAACGGGAACAACGTAATTAACACAAAGCAGGTAAGAAGTTTTTAACGGTTTAAAGGCTTTGAGACAATTAGTTTAAATTATGAAACAAGTAATTTTTAAAATTATTAAAAATTAATGTGACTTTTATAGAAGATTGATCTATGATAGAGCGACAAGTTCTATCACCCGAATAAAATCAATAAAAAGCCATATGAAAAAAGCGTTGATTATTTTATGCACTTTGGTAATTGCATTTTCAGGTCATTATTATTCTTTTTCACAAAAGCAAATTAAAAAACCTGCAGCAAGGACTGCTGCTAAAACCGTATCTGCTAAGGCTGGCTCTTCTTCGTCAAAAAGCAATTCTTCAAAAGCCGAAATAGAACAAGGTAAAGAGCTGATATCCAAATCAGATTGCCTTGCCTGCCATCAATTACAGGTAAAGGTAGTTGGTCCTGCCTATAGCGCGGTAGCGGAAAAATATGCGGCAACAGATGCAAACATCAACATGTTGTCAGAAAAAATTATAAAGGGTGGAAGTGGTGTATGGGGTCCTGTAGCAATGACTCCTCATCCCTCTGTTACTGCCGCCGATACAAAGAAAATGGTAAAGTATATTCTTTCTTTAAAAGCTAAGTAAAGAATGCTTTTAAAATTTCGGCACTCACAATTGCCGGCAGAATAAATAAAAAAATAAGAGGATGATAAAAACAAGTAAAAAAATTGGTATACAAATATGAAAAAAAAACTTCTGCAAGTATTCCGCATTCTTCTTGTGATAATCACCGTATTTATAAGCGGACATGTTTCAGCAAAACAAAAAAAAGTACTGGTTTTTAGTAAAACGGCCGCCTTTCGCCATGGTTCAGCTATTGAAGCAGGGAAAAAGGCAATACAACAGCTTGGAAATTCAAATAACTTTCTGGTGGATGAAACCGAAAATGCCGAAGTGTTTACTGCTGACAATTTAAAACAATATGCTGCTGTCATTTTTTTATGTACTACCGGCGACGTTTTAAACGACCAGCAGCAACAGGCGTTTGAGCAATTTATCAAAGCCGGAGGTGGATATGTAGGCTTACATTCTGCAGCAGATACAGAATATGACTGGCCTTGGTTTGGTGAGCTAAATGGGGCATATTTCAAAAATCATCCTAAGCAGCAAGAGGCAATTTTTAATATTGTTGACCCTAACAATATCGCAACTGCCCACCTACCTAAAGTATGGAAACGCTTTGATGAGTTATACAATTTTAAGTGGATCGGAACAGATTTGCATGTATTGATTACTATTGACGAAAACAGTTACACCGGCGGCGAAAATGGAGAGAATCATCCTATGAGCTGGTATCACGAATTTGACGGTGGCCGCTCTTTCTACACCGCTCTGGGTCATGATGAAAAATCTTATAAAGACCCTTTGTATCTGCAACACATACTGGGCGGTATTAAATATGTTTTAGGAGCAAACCCCGAGATAAAACCTGGCTCTTCAAAAAAATAATAAACATTTTTATATAATTACATGAAAAGAATATTTTCAATCTTAGGCCTCTTTGCGTTTTCTATGCTTCTTTATAAGTGTACGGTAACAAGAACAACCTCGCAAAACAAAAGCGGCAACCCATATCCCAGTCGAGAGTTTAATCCGACACCATCTGTTGCTTACTTAACTCCGGAAGAAACTCTTAAAACATTTAACCTGCCCAAAGGTTATCATTTGGAACTTGTAGCAAGCGAACCTATGATAAAAGAACCTGTGGCTATTGCGTGGGATGGAAATGCGAGAATGTACGTCGCAGAAATGCTTACGTACATGCAAGACGCGGATGCAACCGACGAACGCTTAAATAAGAGCAGGATAATGTTATTGGAAGATACTGATAATGATGGTAAAATGGATAAGAGCAGTGTATTCATTGACAGTCTTCTGCTTCCGAGAATGATATTATGTATAAATCATGAACTTCTTGTAAATGAAACCAATACTATAACTATCACAAGCTATAAAGACACAAATGGGGATGGAAAAGCTGATGAAAAAAGAATTGTGTATGAAAAAGAGGGTTATACTGTAAGCGATGCCAACATGGAGCACCAAAGAAGCGGATTAGACTGGAACCTTGATAACTTTATTTATATAACGTATGATCCGATAAGGTTTCGCTACTCAAATGGAATGTTGAGGGCAGATTCGATTCCAAGCGGTACAGGTGGACAATGGGGAGTAACACATGACAACTATGGTCGTTTATTCCTTTCAAGCGCGGGTGGGGAAAGCCCGATGGTAAGATCGCAAATAAATCCGGCCTATGGTCCTCTTGATTTGCCTGACCAGTTTAGTCCCGAATTCCAACAGGTATGGCCTATTATTGCCACTCCTGATGTTCAGGGGGGTCTGGCCAGGTTACGTCCTGACAGTACACTAAATCATTTTACAGCTTCTTGTGGCCAATCCATTTACAGGGGAAATACCCTTCCCGAAGATCTCGTTGGAGATTATCTTGTATGTGAACCTGTTGCAAGAGCTATCCGCCGTGCAAAAGTTATCAATTTAAAAGGAAAGACAATTATTCAGAATGCTTATTACCGACAGGAATTTATTGCTTCTACAGATATGAATTTCAGGCCCGTTAATACCTACACAGGCCCTGATGGAAATCTTTATATTGTAGATATGCACCGTGGTATTATTCAGCAAGGTAACTGGACAAAGCCGGGAACCTTTCTTCGCAAAGCGATTGAGGCTAAGGGCCTTGATAAAAATACAGGTCACGGTCGAATTTACCGTTTGGTGTATGACGGATATAAACAAGAGGCAAAGCCGCAAATGTTAAATGAGTCTGCCAGCAAACTGGTGACTTATTTAGACCATAAAAATGGATGGTGGAGAGATAACGCCCAGAAACAAATTATTATTTTGGGAGATAAATCTGTGGTTCCCACTTTAAAACAAATAGTAGCAGGGAAACAGGCGACTTTGTTAGAAAAACCTTCAGCTCTTGCAAGAATACACGCTCTATGGACTCTTGAGGGGCTGGATGCAATAGATAAGGATATTTTGTACACAGCAATGAAGGATGAAAATATGCAGGTAAGAAAAGCTGCTGTTTGGATAAGTGAAGCGTTTATTAAAAAGGATGATGAGGAAATGATAGGAAGGCTTGCAGAACTGGAAAACGACGCGAGCTATGACGTTCGGTTACAATTGCTATTATCATTGTATAACAGTAAATCTAAAAAGGCGCAGGCAATTGCACAAGAGCTACAGGTTAAAAATGCGGACAACGATATGTTTGCATCAGCGCGAAAAGCGATGGATAAAAATACTGATGTAAAGACCTACGGTTTGCGTCTTGCATTTATGCCTGAAGATGAAAGAAAAATGATATTGCGCGGATCTGCAACCTTTTCTTCACTTTGCGTAACATGCCACGGACCTAATGGTAAAGGAATAGCAGTTGCCGGAACCTCTGATTTTGCCGCTCCACCTCTTGCCGGCGCTTCAAAGCGGCTGGGAGGAGATAAGAATACCCTGGTAAAGATCATATTACATGGTTTAACCGGGCCGGTAGATGGTAAAACATATCCTTCTATAATGCCTTCATTGGGAGCGAACTCAGATGACTGGGTTGCTTCAGTAGTAAATTATGTACGGTTTGAATTCGGAAAGGTAAGTGGCCGCCGTAGACCTACTGATTCCATCGCTCCATTTGTGACACCTGTCGAAGTAAAGCTATTAAGGGAACAAAATGCATCAAGGACTAAACCGTGGACTTTGGATGAACTTGAAAAGAAAGACGTTATTTCCCAGGTCAGTAATTAGAGTAAATCGTCGTAAATTGAAATTAAATTACATGAAATACAATCCGCACCGGTTTGCTTTTGCTACATAGCCAGGAAACCGGTGCTTGATAAACTTTGAAATTAAAGTTCTGGCTACTGTTCGATAATGATGTATAAAGAAACGCTCAATAAAGAATCTACGGTACAAGTGAGTGACACAACAACAGACGCACAGACACATGGTGCTGGTTACAAAACTTCCAGTTAGCAGAAGGAGCCTCTATTTTATTTAGTTATTTTAATTAAACTTTACTCTATCTTTTAATTTATTTCTCACATATTCGGAAGGTGTCATTCCAAACTGTTTTTGAAAAGTTTTAGCAAAAACAGTTTGAGAAGTATAACCTACTATTTCAGATATTTGATTAATACTATGTTCACCTTCCACCAGTAATTCGGCAGCCTTTTTTAACCGGGTTATATTAATAATTTCATTAGGAGTCACATTTGAAATTTCTTTAATTTTTCTATATAAGGTAGGCCGGCTCATGTTCATTAATTTTGCGACCTGAACCACATCCAAATGAACATTTTCTATATTTTCATTAATAATATCGTTTAATTGCCGGAGAAAATTTTCATCTGCTTTTGTGTAAGCCAAACCTTTTATATGTACAAGCGGTGAACTAGCGAAGTACTCTTTAATTTTATTACGACTGAGAAGCAGATTTGAAATCTGCAGCTGCAAATGTTGGGGAGAAAAAGGCTTTTCGATATAGGCATCAGCCCCTATTTCGAGCCCTACAATTTTTGACTGAAAAGTATTTTTTGAAGTCAGCAAAATAACAGGAATATGGCTATATTCAAAGTTTGTTTTTATTTTCTCACACAATTCATAACCGTCCATTCCGGGCATCATTATATCGGTAATTACGAGCTGAACCGGTTCTCTTTGTAAAACATTTAATGCTTCCTGGCCATCAAATGCTTTAATAGTAGCATAATCTTCGTCGAGGAAATCAGCAATAAATTCGAGGATTTCCACATTGTCGTCGACTATTAAAATTACTGGTTTCATTATCACAATTTTTTTGAAAGCTGTCTACTCGTAATTTTTATAGATTCCTCTTGATATACCGGTAATTTCAGTACAAAAACGTTCAGATTGCCTTCTGGTCGCTTTAACTTGAGAGTACCTTTATGTAATGCCGTAAGTGTTAGCGAAAGAGCAAGACCTATTCCTGTTCCCTGCTGGTTTTCACTTTCCCTCAGCCTGTAAAAGGTCTCAAATATTTTGTCCTTCATCTCATACGGAATAAGGTGGCCATCATTCGCTATTTCAATAGCAAAATCTTTGTCGTCTTTTTTAGCAGCCAACAGGCGTACCTCAACTTTATTTTCAGCATATTTTATTGCATTACTAAAAAGATTGCACAATATTTTATTAATTGCTTCAGTATCTATATTAGCATACAAATGTTTTTCCTGAATATCAATAGTATAGCTCAGTTTTTTTTGTTCTGCTATAAGCTTAAATCTTACGTAAACATCCTCCAATATTTTAGAAACGTCTTCTTCTACAAAATTAAGACTAAACCCTTTTGTTTCTACTTTCCGAAAATCTAGTAACTGGTTAGTTAGCTCGACTAAACGATCGATGTTTCGGTCCATGATTGAGAGGTATTTTTTAATTTCCGGAACCTTATGCGCTTTTTCTATCACAAATTCCATAGGTCCCTTAATTAATGTAAGTGGCGTTCGTATTTCATGCGTTATGTTAGTAAAAAATTCAAACTTAGCATGGTAAATTTCTTTTTCCTGCTCGTGTTTAAAATGTTCTAGCGCTCTTCTGTTTTTTTCTTTTATTTTTCTTTTATAACTATAAATAATAAATGCAATAATTATTGTCGCTATTACTGTATAGAACAGGTAAGCCCACCATGTTCGCCAAACCGGAGGTACAATTTGTACGACCAGTTTAGTTTCCACTGCATTCCAGATATCGCCACTTGTAGAAGCTTTCACTTTAAATGTATAAGTACCCGGCGACAACTCTGTGAAATATGCTTTTCGTTTTGTTTTAAGATAAGTCCAGTCTTTGTCTACACCTTCCATTTTGTAAGCATATTCTGTCTTTTCAGGAGATGTAAAACTTAACGCTGCAAAGTCGATGCTAAACGATGATTGGTTATAGCTGATTTTAATCTTATCGATAAAAGAAAGTGACGTATTTAATGGAGAACCTTTTTGATTTATATCGATCTCCTTGTCATAAATTTGGAAACCGGTAATATAGACAGGAGGTCTGTACGCATTTTTTATAAATTCAGCCGGATTAAAGCTTATAAGTCCTTTTACGCTGCCAAAATACATTCTGCCCGTAGAGTCTTTGTAGCCTGAATTATTACTAAATTGATCGCTAAGTAAACCGTTTGACGTTGTATAAACGGTGATTTTTTCGGTGGCAGGATCAAAATTAACCAAGCCTTTGGATGTAGAAAACCATAAAGCTTTCTTATCATCTTCAAGAATTTTAAAGATAGAATTACCGGGCAAACCATTTTTTGTTGTGTACCTCCTGAAAGTTTTATCAATCCGGTTAAAGCGGCAAAGGCCACCACCTTCGGTGGCAAACCACAGGTTTTTATTGCTGTCTTCAAAAATATCGTTTACAATATTGCTTCCTAAGCTATTCTCATTTTTGTCTTCATACCTGAGGTTTCCGTGTTGTTTTGTTTTTTCATTGTAGTAATACACACCATTTCCTTTTGTACCGACCCATAAAGTACCTTCTGCATCTTCCAGTATTGAATAAATAAAAACATTTTCGGGAATTTCAGGAACAGTAGTAAAATGTTCATTTTTATCATTGTAAGTGTACAAGCCCAAAAGAGTGCCTATTAAAATTTGTCCTGATCGTGTTCGATAAAAGGTTTCAATGAAATTATTTTTTAAGGAGTTGGGTGTGGCGCCGGCATTATAATGTTTTACAACAGTTCCTTTTGCAATGTCCAATATATCTAAGCCGTGCTGATAAGTGCCGATCCAAAGTTTGTCATCGACAGCTAATAAGCCAAAAATAGTTGAAAACGAAAGATTATTTTTGTTGCCGGTTGGAAAGTAATGGGTAAAAACATCTTTTTCAGCATCAAATTTATTTAATCCGGCATCCTCAGTTCCGATCCAAAAATGGTTGTGCTGGTCTTTTACTATTTCGCGGACTACATTTCCACTTATTGAATTTTCTCCTGTCTTTGGAAAGTACTTTTTGAAAGAGGAATATTGTTTTGGATAATAATTAATTCCCCCGAAATAGGTGCCGGCCCAAATACCACCTTCCCTGTCTTTACATAAGGTATGTACAGCATCATCAGAAATTGAGTAAGGATCGTTATAATGTTTCCTGATGTTTGTTATTCTTTCAGTCTTTATATTATAAATAAAAATGCCAAAATCAGTAGCGATCCAGTAAGTGGTGTCTGACTGTTGTACAAAATCATGCGCTAATACTTCTGTCTTATCAGAATAATGGGTTATAATGTCTTTGTATTTTCCTGTTGAGATATCAAAAATTTTTGCTCCCTGAGATGATGTTCCAATTAAAATTGAACCTCTCCCTGTAGCGAAAACTTTTTCAATTCTCTTCGATGTTGAAGGTCTCGATCTGTCAAACACGTTGTAGCTGGTAAAACGATCGTTGAGAAAATCATATCTTGATATACACCCATTGGAAGAAGAAATCCAGATTGCACCATCCGGAGTAGAACAAATAGATGTTGCATCAAAAATATCTTTTTGATCATATTTTCGAAATGCCCCTGTTTTCTCTTTGTATTTAAAAAGTTTTAAATCCGATATAAACCAGATATTGCCCTGGACGTCTTTATATATACTTCTGATTATCCCTGTAAATTTTGGATTTACAAGACTCAAGTTTTCAGTCGTCTCATCATATTTATACAATCCTTTGTCAGTTCCTACCCATATCGCGTTATTATTATCCTCATAAAGGGTATAAATAAAATTGAAAGCTAAACTTGAAATAGCATCAGCACCATTGTGAAAGACTTTAAAAGTATATCCGTCAAATCTGTTTAAACCGTCTTTTGTTCCAAACCACAAAAACCCTTTTTTGTCTTGTAAACTACAAAAGACAGTATTGCTCGAAAGCCCGTTCTCAACCTGGTAGTGCCTGAAATAATACTCTTGTGCGGAAAGAGCATTTATCAGAATTAGAAAATGTATTAAGGCAAGTGATATTATTTTCTTCAGCAAATCAGGCAAGTTATCAGGTAGATAATTAATACAGTCGGGTGTAAATAACAAGTGCTACAATATACAAAAATCGCCTGTAAAATTCTTAAAATAATTAAGAACGATATTGAAAAAAGTAAAAAAAGCAGCAAAAAATGTAGTGTTTTTACATTTAAAATAATTCACATTTGAGACAAATAGTTGAAATTTCAAGAAAGCGATTTGACATTAATCCCAAAAAATAATGGTTTCTTTAACAAAATGTTTTGTTTCCCTAAATCCTTTTTTTAAAAACAAATAATTATGGATCCTTAATATTCTACATTTTAATTGAAACACCTATAATAATTCAACTTTAAAACCTCCGACTTGCTCATTACAAGCTTTTGACTTGCTCTCTTTTTCAATAGCGATAATCGCTTTGATTGCTTAAATTAATACATATGAAAAAATATTCACTTCTTCCTTCCCGGTTGCAGGAAAACTTTTTATTTCCTAAGCTTTTTACCGATAATTCTTGTGGAAAAAAGATTATGCAAACAGCCATAATTTTACTACTTTTTTTAACTGCCTCTACAGTAGCATTTGCTGCTACACCAATAAGTGGCTCTGTTACCGACGCCCAGGGTGCATCGCTGGCTGGTGTAAGCATCAATCTTAAGGGTTCAACTATTGGAACAACTACCAATGCGGAGGGAAAATTTACCCTCAATATCCCAAATAAAGGAACACTCGTTTTTACGTATGTTGGTTACGAAACGCAGGAAATTGCAGTAAATAACCAGACAGTTTTTAAAATCAGGTTGGTTCAAAATGTAAGATCTTTAAACGATGTGGTAGTTGTGGGCTATGGAACACAAAAGCGGCTGGCCGTGACAGGGGCAGTTTCTACTGTAAAAGGTAATCAACTTGCCGAAACACCGGTTTCTAATATTTCTAATTCAATTGCCGGGCGGATTGCAGGCGTAAGCATGCGGCCCAACGGTGGGCAACCCGGTTCAGATGCAGCAGACATTCACATAAGAGGTATCGGAACTACGGGCAATAATCAACCGTTAATTGTGGTTGATGGGGTTATAAGAAGCAATATTAACCAGATTGATCCAAGTACTATTGACGCAGTAACGGTTTTAAAAGATGCCGCAGCTGTAGCCCCTTATGGATTAGGAGGAGCTAATGGGGTAATTCTGATTACTACAAAAAAGGGCAGAAATGGTGAACCTACTTTAACCTTAAATTCTTATTATGGTACCCAAACTCCTACCTATTATCCCAAGCTGTTAGGTGCGCAGGATTATATGAGATTGAAGAATGAAGCATATTTAAATGAAAACCCAACTGGGGTTAATGCGCCTTTTGCAACAGACCTGGTAGAAAACTATATTTCTTTACATGCAAAAGATCCCGACAAATACCCTATAAGCAATACCAAAGATTTAGTAAAAATGCATGCCCCAATGCAGAATTATAATTTACAGCTAAGTGGCGGGTCGGGAAAAATAAAATATTTTACAGGGTTGGGATATTATAAACAGGATGGAATGTTTGACCCTGTAAAATACACCCGCTATAATTATAACATGAGCCTTGAGGCACAGGCTACTAAAACTACTACTGTGTCACTTTCCCTGATCGGTTCGGTAGAAAATACGCAATCTGTTGACGCTGCAGTTTCGGCAGGTAATCTTTTCCGTAATGGCTTTAAATATATACCCATTCAAAGCTTATATTACAGCAATGGCCTTTGGGGTGAATTTGCCGGTAATTCTCCCGTAGGAGTACTGAAGGCCGGTTATGCACGAAATGTCAACAATACATTACTTACAACTCTTGCCGTAGAACAAAAGTTACCTTTTATCAAAGGATTAAGTTTAAAAGGAACATTCAGCTACGATCCTAATCAAAGAACAGGTAAAAACTGGCATACTCCGTTTTATTATTATACTCAGAATACTTCAACAACTCCATATACTTATAACAGGGAAATTTCGACTTCTGAAGGAGGTGCTGCAGCTTATACCTGGCTGAGCCAGGATTATACTAAAAATCAGACTTTTACTTACCAGGGCTTTCTAAATTATCATAACACCTTTGGTAAACACGATTTTACAGGGTTAATTGTTGCTGAAGCACGGAATAATACTTTTGAAACCTTTTCTGCCCGCCGTAATAATTTTGCTCTCAACATAGATGAATTAACATTAGGAAGTTCGAATAAGAATGATTTCGATAACAGTGGCATCTCATCAACCGGTAGCCAGATTGGTTACGTGTACAGAGTAGGGTACAGTTATGACGGGAAATACCTGTTTGAAGCATCAGGCCGTTATGACGGGCATTATTATTTCGCTCCGGGTAAAAGGTGGGGCTACTTTCCAGCGTTTTCAGCAGGATGGGTACTGTCACAAGAAGACTTCTTCAATAAAGCCCTGCCCTTTTTCGATAATTTCAAACTTCGCGGCTCCTGGGGTAAATCTGGTAATCTTACCGGTACCGCTTTTCAATACTTACCTGGTTATAATGTTTATGGCAATGCTTACGCTTTTAGTCTCGGAAACATGGTTCAGGGTTCTTTTAACCCAAGAGAAGCAAACCCTAATATTACCTGGGAAGTAGCTACAAAAACAGATATAGGTTTTGAAAGCAGCTTATGGAAAGGTCTGCTGACCGTTGAAGCAGATTATTTTCATGAAAAAAGAGAGGGAATGTTATTGCCGCCGGCTGTAAGCGTTCCTGTTGAATATGGTTTACCTCTTGCTGATCAGAATGCGGGCATTATGCAAAGCAGTGGCTTTGAGTTTAGCGTTGGTAATTCGAAAAAATTTGCAAACGGTCTTCGAATAGGCATTAATGCAAACTTTAGCTATGCTAAAAATAAAATGATCCAGGTTTTTGAAACTGCTGCTACCCGCAATAGTCCAAATCGTAGCAGAACAGGCAGACCTTTAGGTACTCCGTTTGGCTATCATGCCCTTGGATTGTTTAGTACTGCCGATGATAAAAACGGGGATGGAGTTATTAATGCCGACGATGGGTACAATATCACACAATTTGGTGTTCTTCACCCCGGAGATATTAAATATGCCGATCTCGGAGGCAGCCCCGATGGTAAACCTGACGGTAAAATCAATTCATCAGATGAAACTGTAATAGGTAATCCTGTTTATCCTTTAACGACTTATGGCATCAGTCCCTACGCATCGTGGAAGGGATTTGATATTAGTTTGTTTTTCCAGGGTTCTGCGCAATCGAGTCTTGATATAAGACAATTTCAGACCATTCCATTCAACAATAATAATAGTAACTCCAGTTATGAATATTACAATAACCATTGGACACCTACTACGCCAAATGCCAGGTATCCAAGAGCTACACAGGCTCCTTACGCAAATAATACACAGGCTTCTGACTTCTGGATGGCAAATACAGGATACGTAAGACTAAAGAATGCAAACCTGGGATATACGCTTCCAAGAAGTGCAATGCAATTATTAAAAATACAGGCTGTGAGATTTTATGTCTCAGGTCAAAATCTTCTGACAATAAGCAAACTTAAATTTATGGATCCTGAAGTTGGTTATACTGATCGTGAGACTGCATACCCTAACCAAAAGGTGTATACAGTAGGGTTGGATATAACTTTCTAATATAGTAAACGATAATAAGATACATTATGAATAATACAATTAATATAAAACAGATCACTTATAAACTTTTCTTAGGACTTTTCCTGGCAACACTTTTTTCATGTAAAAAAGATTTTCTTGAAAATACCGATAAGACAAGATTGACCGATGTGAGTCAGTGGGCATCGGAAGGGAACGCTGATATTTTTCTAAATGATATTTATGCTGATCTTTCTAATAAATGGAACTCTCCAAATAACCTTGATAATTATACAGATGATAACGATGCGGGTTTTTATTGGCTGTCATATGCATGGAGACAAGGCATTGTAGATCCGACTGTTAATGGTGGCGCTCCCATGGGAAATAATACTGACAATGCTGTTAACTATGCAAACTGGGCTGCGGGCTACCTTAAAATAAGAGAATGCAATGTTTTCATACAGAAATTAAAAGAGAACTCCTCTAATTTTTCAGATGCTTACCTGCAAAAAAGACTTGATGAAGCCAGGTTTTTAAGAGCTTATTTTTACAGCGAGTTATTTATGCATTTAGGTGGGCTGCCAATCATTACAAATGTGTTAGACAGAGGCACTATGGACAGTACTAAAATTTATAATGCCAGGAATACATTTGAGCAAACATTTAATTTTATAACGTCTGAGTTAGATACTGTCGTTAATAATAATACGTTACCCGTTAAATATAAAAACGGAGATAATGACGCGGGGCGCGCAACATTAGGAGCTGCACTTGCATTGAAAGGATGGCTTGAGCTGTATGCGGCAAGTCCTGCATTTAATGCTCCTACACCTGCTTCCGGAACGGATCCTAATAAACTTGCCGGCTTTGGTAACTTCGATGCTGCACGATGGGCAAAAGCAGCAGCTACAAATAAAAAGTTTATGGATTTGTACGGTGGCACTTACAGCTTGTTTCCAGATCTAAATTCCTTATGGTGGGAGAAAAATGAATATAATTCTGAAGTCATCTGGGACCGGCAGGTAGTTCCCATTATTATGGGTTCAAATTACGAACAATACGGTGGACCGGTATGGATAAACGGGGTATATTATACTTGGGGTAATTACGATCCTACACAGGAACTGGTTGACCAGTTTGCCATGGCCAATGGAAAACCTATTTCCGATCCAACATCCGGCTACGATCCTCAAAACCCTTATCTAGGGCGCGAAAAAAGATTTTACGATTTTATTGTTTATGATGGCGCAATTTATAAACAGGACTGGATGGAGAAGCCAGATACCATTTATACCCGTATTGATAAAGTTCACCCATCAAAAAACCAGATTGATTTCGGTACTGACGATGTAGGGAACACGGGTTATTATTTTAAAAAGAAGATCAATCCGCTAAAACCAAGAGGAGGCGCTGCAAGCGGTGAGAATTATGTATACTATCGCTATGCTGAAGTTTTATTAAATTATGCTGAAGCTCAAAATGAAGCAGCCGGTCCTGATGCTTCTGTTTATGATGCAATTAACAAAATCAGGAGTCGCTCAAATTTACCTGCCCTTCCCGCTGGTTTAAGCCAGTCACAAATGCGTGCTGCCATATACCGGGAACGGAGAGTTGAACTTTGCTTTGAAGCTAAAAGATTTTACGACATCATCCGTTGGAAAATTGGCGAAGATGTGTTGAACAAAGATTTACACGGTATGAAGATCACTAATTCATCACCAACTGATAATAGCGGTAAATGGATATACGAGGTTGTCGGGTTGAACCATCCACACGTGTTTTCTCAAAAAATGTATTTAAACCCCGTTCCGCAAACGGTAATTGACCAAAATAAAAAAATAATTCAGAACCCGGGTTATTAATGCATAAAGCTGAATGTACCAATTAAATGAGCTGCTGAAAAGGCAGCTCATTTTTAGCTTTATATAGTACGTTTTTCAGGTAATGTCATTTAAATGGATTTACCTGGAGTTATAATTGAGTGATTAATGATGAAAAGGAACAGCAAAGCAGTGGAAGGATAACTCATGTAAGTTGAATTTTTCTTTCATGTAATTCACTGATTAGTTGTGCAACCAATGATGTCCATCCTGTTTGGTGGCTTGCCCCAAGACCATTTCCATCATCACCATGAAAATACTCATAAAATAATACAAGGTGCTCATTACCCGGCTGTTCATAAAACCAGTTATACTTTCCATGCAGTCGTCGTTTTTGCTGTGAATCTTTCTCAAACAAACTGACTACACGACGAGTTAATTCATCGGCTACCTGTTGTAAGTTCATTTGCTTTCCAGAACCCACAGGGCACTCTACAAGTAAACTATCACCATAAAATTCGCCATACTTCCGTATAGATTGAATGATCAAATAGTTGATTGGAACCCACACCGGCCCCCTCCAGTTAGAATTGCCTCCAAAAAGGTTTGATGTAGAATCTCCGGGATCGTATTGAATAGTGTAATCAACATTATCAATTGTAACGGAATAAGGATCGTTTTCATGGTATTTTGATAAAGCCCTGATTCCGCCGGGAGAAAGAAATTCATCTTCATTTAGTAAGCGCTCCAGTATATTTTTTAGTTTCTCCTGTTGTACAAGCGACAGCAGGGTTTTTTCGCCGCCTGTATGTTCTTCATTCGGCCAAAACCGTTTGTTCTTAATACGATATTTTTCGAGCCATGTACTTCTCTTTTTAAAATCAGGAAGATGGTCAAACACTTTGTTTTCAATAATTGCAACAGCAAAAAGGGTGGTAAGTCCAACAATAGATTGTATGCGTAGTTGAATAGGGTGAGAATGAAATACAGTGAGGGAGTCGTAAAAAAACTTATCCTCATCATTCCACAATCCGTGTTGATTTAGCGCCTCAGCTATTAATACAAAATGTTCAAAAAATTTGGTAGCAGTATCCTCAAATGACTTATCGTGCATAGAAATTTCTAACGCCATTTCCATCATGTTAAGCGCATACATACCCATCCAACTTGTTCCATCAGCCTGCTCGAGACGCATTTCTCCCGGCATTTCAATACTCCTGTTAAAAACTCCGATATTATCCAGTCCAAGAAAACCTCCCTGAAATATGTTATTTCCAGCGGCATCCTTTCTATTTATCCACCACGTAAAATTGATAATAAGTTTATGAAAAATCTTTTTAAGGAATAAAACATCTCCCTCACCTTTCATTGATTTTTCAACCCGGTATACCTGCAATGCTGCCCATGCATGTACGGGCGGATTAACATCACTAAAGTGCCACTCATAAGCAGGCAACTGCCCATCGGGTTTCATATACCACTCGCGCATAATCAACAGCAATTGATGCTTTGCAAACTCAGGATCTAAACGCGCCATGGGTATGCAATGAAATGCAAGATCCCATGCGGCATACCATGGATATTCCCACTTGTCAGGCATTAAAATAATATCCTGATTTTTGAGGTGTTTCCATTCATTATTACGGCCGGACAACTTGCCAGGATTTACTTCTGTGATGCCATCGCCAGTGCTAAGCCATCGCTCAACATCATAATGGTAATATTGTTTGCTCCACAACAGTCCCGCCATTGCTTGCCGCTGTATGCCTAGCATTTCCTCACTAATATCAGAAGAAAGTATGGCTTTATAAAAGTCATCTGCTTCAGCTTTTCGTTTTGTGAATATATTTTCAAATTCTTTCTCAAAAGGTTTCTTTAATTCTTTATTGCATAATCTCAGGTAAATGGTTTTTGTTTCTCCACCATCAATGTCGTAGTTATAGACAGGTGCGAACTTGGTTCCCGATTTTTTTTTCCGAAGAGCCGCAACATGCTTCTTTTTAACAATGGCATTGTGAAAGGCATCCTTTACAAAAGGAGTGGCATTTCGTATTCCTTTTATGACTTCTGTATTGGTTTCATTTTCGGTAAACATAGAAACCTTTGCAGGCTGAAAATATAAGTAATAAGAACCCATTTTTTCATGGGATGCTTTCACCGACGTTTTATTATTCCTGGTAATAACAGGTTTCTCTGCCAGCTGGCGGTTGCTTAAGCGGTTATAAAACCATAAGGTTGGAAGTACAGTAATGTTTGCACTTTTAGAATAGCGATTATGAATATTTATTTTGATATAAATGTCCTCTGAGTCTTGCTTTGCATAGGTTACCGTAACATCAAAGTATTGATTGTCGTTAAAAATACCTGTATCCAATATTTCGTATTCAGGCTCATCTTTAGAACGACTTCGGTTTTCTGATTTTAGATCTTCGTAAGGAAATTCCTGTTGCGGATATTTATACAAATATTCCATGTAGAAGTGGGATGGAATATTATCAATATAATAATACAACTCCTTCACATCTTCCCCATGATTACCCTCGTTATTCCCCAAGCCAAAAAGTCTTTCTTTTAGTATAGGATCCTTACCGTTCCATAGGGCTACTGCAAAGCATAGATTTTGAAAATAATCCGATATGCCCCCGAGTCCATCTTCCCCCCATAAATATGCTCTGCTGTGCGCATGATCATACGGAAAGTAATTCCATGCATCCCCGTACATGCTGTAGTCTTCGCGGACAGTTCCCCATTGCCGCTCGCTCAGGTAAGGGCCCCATTGTTCCAGCGGAATTTCTTTGATGGCATTTTCTGCTAACCGCTTATGTTCTGCTGTCATAATGTTTTTCATAGAGAAACGTTAATATCCTTCTATTTCTTCAATAGAATTTCAGATTTATGCTTCTGCATGAAGAATAGTAACCCAACTTTTATTGTCTTTTTAATTTAGCCTCAGTTACTCCCAACATTACTTCCGGCAAAAAACAATGGGTTATCTATCTGTTCATCTTAAATTATAAAACATGAAAAACCACTTTATTGGTTTCACCAGAACTTTGTTTTAACAGGGGAATTAATGCATTTATTGGCGAAAGGAAAATTTTTTGCATTCAGGGTTCTAGCAATAGCCATTGCAGATTAAAATAAAAAAGTAAAAGTTTTTGCAATTATATATAGACGTACTTATTGCGATAAATATCCACCATCTATAGCATAATAACTACCCGTGACAAAAGATGCTTTATCAGAACTTAGCCATACTACTAACTCCGCTACTTCAATTGATTCTCCGAACCTGCCAATGGGATGTAGTTGCACTAACATTTTCTTTGCTGCGTCATCAATACCAGCTTCTGCTAATAAAGGCGTATTGATAAAAGCAGGTCCGATTGAATTGACACGGATACCTTTTCTTGAATATTCGATCGCAGCATTTTTTGTTAATCCAACAACTGCATGCTTGGCACTGACGTAACCCGCTGAATTGGCAAAACCAACCGAACCCAAAATAGAAGAATTGTTGACAATAGTACCTTTACCCTGTTTCAGCATTTGTTGCAATTCGTATTTCATACAGTAAAAAACACTACTGAGGTTTACTGCTATGATCCTGTCCCACCCCTCTATACTCATGTCACTTATAGCATTTTCCTCTCCTGCAATACCGGCATTATTAAAGGCAATATCAAGGCTTCCAAATGCCTCAATTGTTTTATTTACTAATTGCTCACAGTCTCTCGCCTGGCTTACATCTGCCTTTACAAAAACGGCATCCCCACCCTTTTGCTTAATTTGTGCCACTACATCGTTTCCAGCTTGTTCATGTATGTCAGACACAACTACTCTTGCGCCATGCTCGGCATATAATATCGCGGTAGCTTTTCCAATACCTGATGCTCCTCCTGTTACAATGGCTACTTTACCTTTTAAATCATTTTCCATATGTTTATTTCGTTTTATTAATTAATTTTCTTTTATAATAAGTGTAATTCAAAAGACTAGTGGCTGTTGCATTAACAGTTACTTATATTAAAGTTGTTTTTTAAATGTACGATTGAGTAAAGTCACTTGAAATCAACGCTTACTCATAAGGTAAAACTATTTATCTCCTCACCTATTTTACATGTTTTCTATCATCATACCTGCTGAGTTCTATCATAAATCCACGAGATAAACTTTGTTCTTTACCTTTGCACTATAAGAAGCATTAGAAACTTTTCAGTTTAATTATGTTGTCAAATTGCCAGTCACTTCTTCAAACGATCACCGTTGGTATTTTTATGCTCGATGTTGATGGAAATATTACATATTGCAATCCGGCCGCCTCAGCTATTACAGGCTATTCTGCCCAGGAGTTATTACTAAAACCTTTATCGTTTATTTATAATTATAAGGGCGATACAACTAAACTTGACTACGAACTTGGGTTAGCGCTCAAAAAAGGAAGTTTAATTTCGGAAGGATGGAAAACAAAAAAAGGTGATGGCAAATTTTGGGCAGAAATGATTTTGTCTCCCCTATATGATGACCAAAACAAATGGACCGGTTATAGTTGTATTCTTCACGACATTTCTGATAAAAAGAGAAAGGAGCTGGAGGTCAGGGAAAACGAAGAACGTTTTCGCTTAATGGTAGAAGGTATACAGGACTATTCAATTTTCATGATGGATCCTCACGGTTATATTATGAGCTGGAATGAAGGTGCTAAGCGCATTACGGGCTATAATCCGGACGAGATAATTGGTAAGCATTTTTCAATTTTCTATAGAAAAGAAGATGCAGAAAGCAAAAAGCCGGAAAAAGAATTAAAAATTGCCATTGAAACCGGAAGGTATGAAGAAGAAGGTTGGAGAGTTAAGAAAAATGGTTCTATTTTTTGGGCCAATATAGCAGTTACTGCTTTATACAATGAACAGAACGCCTTGATCGGTCTTTCAAAAGTGACCCTTGACACTACCGAGCGTAAAAAAAATGAAGAAGCCCTGCTACAGAGCGAAGAACGATACCGTTTATTAGTAGAGCAGGTAGCTGATTATGGAATTTTTATGATGGATGAAAAGGGAAGGATCATCAGTTGGAATGCCGGTGCAAAAAAAATTAAAGGTTATACAGCAAATGAGATAATTGGAAAATACTTCTCTATTTTTTACCCCGAAGAAGACATTCTGAAAGGAAAGCCTGCTGATGAATTAAAAATTGCAAGAGCAGAAGGTAAGTACGAGGAAGAAGGATGGAGAATTAGAAAGGATGGAAGCAGGTTTTGGGCCAACATAGTAATTACCGCTGTTTATAATAAGGATGGTAGCTTGCTGGGTTTCTCAAAAGTAACAAGGGACCTTACAGAAAGAAAAGAAGCAGAAAAAGCATTAAGGGAAAGTTACAATCGTTATCGTTTAATTGCAAATCAACTGAAAGTATCGAATACAGAATTGTCAGATGCAAATGAAGAATTAGAACAATTTACTTCTATAGTATCACATGATCTGCAGGAGCCCGTAAGAACCATTAAAAGTTTTTTGCAGTTGCTCGATATGAATCTAAATGAAAGGCAGACCGCAGATCTCAAAAACTACATACACAAGGCCATTACTGCAGCCAACCGAATGAAAGAACTAATTCAGAATGTTCTTCAGTATTCTCAGTTAAGTAAAGTTGAAATAGTAAAAGAAACAGTAAGTGTAAATGAACTTTTTAGTGAAGCCTTGCAAAATATAAAGACTTCTGTAGAAGCCAGCAAGGCGCAGATAACAATCGAAAATGAAGTGGCAACAGTACAGGGCAATCGCATTCAATTGGTACAACTTATACAAAATTTATTAACTAACGCGGTAAAGTTTTCTGATACTAAAACTCCTGAAATAAAAATTAAATGCCGCAATGAAGAGGGGAATATTAAATTTACAATATCTGATAACGGTATTGGTATTGCAGAGAATGATGTAAATAAAGTGTTTGAAATTTTCCGAAGACTAAACACGAAAAAAAAATATCCGGGAACGGGAATTGGCTTAGCAATTTGCAAGAAGATTATCGATCGCCACGGTGGCCATATCTGGGCAGAATCGAAGTTAGGAAAAGGGACTACTTTTTATTTTACTCTTAAAGAAGAAACAACTGAAAGGCAACATGCATAATGAAGAAGTATAAAATTATTATCGTTGAGAATGATGAGGACGAACAACTCTTTATGAAAGAAGGGTTTGCCTCTACAGGCTTGTTTGAAATTATTGCACAAGTATTAAATGGTGATGATTTATTGGACTGGCTGGAAGAACATCAATCAACATTACCAGATCTGATATTATCTGATCTCAACATGCCCGGCAAAAATGGCTACGATGTTATTGAGCTTATAAAAGGCAATCCTGCATATAGACATATCCCGGTTATTATTACCTCCACTTCCTCTACAAAGACCATTATTGACAAATGCTTAGCGAAGGGAGCCGCAGACTATGTAGTAAAACCTGATACATTTGTACAGTACGTGCCCTACGTGAAAGAATTATACAACCTGATTGAGCAAAAGCAGTTAGTAAAGTAATAATCTCGGTTACAATTTTACTTAATTGTTTTGGATGGCATCTGCAGTCGAGGCGGCTGAAATATCATAAAGCGCTTCGTTGTACGTGCATTCACCATCTTGAATTAATAATAGCTGGGGAGATTGATGTTCAACATTAAACTGTTCTGCAACAGCATCTGATATGTCCCGATAAGCAAGCAGATCCAGAAAATAAACCGATTGCACATCTGACAGAGAATCTGCCTCCTGTTCAAATCGCCTCCTTACCCCTTTACTAATGGGACATGTGGTATTGTGTTTAAAAATTACATTAAATCCTTTAGCCGCTTTTATTTCCTCTAGTTGCTCTATCCGTTCTAATGGTATAAATTCCATAAACTATTTTATTTGTAACCGGTTATTGTACCAATACTGTTCCAGCTTAAACATGTCGGCTTTCTAACTTAAATCAAAAAAGGACACCAGTATTTTAAAATGAGATAAAAATAACACAGCATTTAAGTGAGAAAATAATGTTGATTTTTGTCGGCAGAAAGCTAATAAGAAGTTGAAGTGTGTAACTATGAAGTGAAATTGACGAATGTTACCAAAACAATAAACAGTTATTCTATCTGCTTCTTCTCATTTCGTTATCTTTGAAGATATCACTAACAAAATTTCTATACTTAATATACTACAGGTTTGACATTTAAAGATTTTGGATTCGATGAAAGATTGCTTGAGGGAATTGAGGCAACAGGATATGAAACTGCAACTCCGGTTCAAGAGCAGGTTATTCCGCACATACTGGCAGGAAAAGATATTATAGCATCAGCACAAACCGGCACGGGTAAAACTGCCGCATTTCTTTTGCCTATTGTTCATAAAATTATTTCTGCCCCCAATCACGATCACATAAATGCGCTGATTATTGTTCCTACCCGGGAACTGGCAATACAAATTGCAGAGAACCTGGAGGGACTGTCATACTTTACCCCCATTAGCTCAATCGCAGTGTATGGAGGTGGCAGTGGCGGAACCTTTGTTCAGGAACGACAGGCTCTGTCAGCAGGGGCAGATATCGTTATCTGTACGCCGGGAAGATTAATTGGACATCTGGCTATGGGCTATGTAAAGCTAAAGCAACTTGATTATTTAGTACTGGATGAAGCAGATCGGATGCTGGACATGGGTTTTAATGAAGATATCATGAAGATCATTTCGTATCTTCCTGCAGATAGGCAAACTCTGTTATTTTCTGCAACCATGCCGCATAAGATCAGGGAACTTGCCCGTAAAATATTGCGGCAACCTGTAGAAGTAAATATTTCTTTATCGAAACCGCCCGAGAGAATAAAGCAGGAAGCTTTTGTAATCTACGACTCTCAAAAGCCTGCACTTATCAAACATATCCTTCAACAAAAAGAGTTTAAAAGCGTTATTATTTTCTGCTCTAAAAAAAATAATGTAAAGCAGCTTGCACGGGAGTTAAAGAAAGCAGGATTTTCTGCGGAAGAAATTCATTCAGACCTGGAGCAGAACGTAAGAGAACAGGTACTGTCAGCTTTTATAAATGGACGCGTAAAAATATTGGTTGCAACAGACATATTGTCGAGAGGTATACATATTGATAATATAGACCTTGTTATTAACTATGATGTTCCCAATGATGGGGAAGATTATGTTCATAGAATCGGGCGTACTGCCAGGGCGGAAAATGAGGGTACAGCTTATACCCTAATTAACGAAAAAGAGCAAAACAAGTTTGCAGCAATAGAAAAATTGTTAGGTCATGCTGTAATGAAAACTCCTGTTCCTTCCGGGCTAGGTGAAACTCCCGCTTATCAACCGCGCACTTTTAAAGCTGATAACAGAAGATTCAGTAATAAGCGTAATTATAAACCGTAAGATGTAAGGCTAATAATGAAAATGAAATACTTTGCTGAATTTACCGGCTTAAAATAAGGTAAAGGCATCCTCATTTTTTACTTAATTTCCCACAGCGCTGTAGGAGTCTGAAGTGTAATGTCTCAATCAATCAGCTTTGTACACTCTTATACCACATTCCTCGGCACAAGTTTGTACACTTAACAATACTTATCGACCACGCGAACTCAATCTTAAATTATTCAAACAAGAAATTTTTTTTTGACCCTTTTTGATTAACAACAGAAACATCTGTAAATAAAAAACCTCCACGATAGCAGAGGTATTTTTTGGGGATCGAGATATTGGAAAACAAATCTTTCAAAGGATATAATTATATCAACATTTATTATGCCAAATTTATAACAGGAGAAAGTATTGATATAACTTTTTGTAATTCCAATCCATCATCACGTCAAAACTGTTTTACAAAAACGCCAAAAAGTCTTATTCGTAAAATTATAGTTACATTTTGCCTAGTTAACTGAAAGTTTCAATTAGTTTAAAAACCGGCGTTTTTTTATTTTGATTGAGTAAGCATATAAACGTTTTTACTGCTCGCACTACCGCTATGGTAACAGAACCAGGGCAAAAATGGAAGAATCCTCGTGCGATGTAGTAAAAGTCCACGTTTTGTGGTAAAGTAGGACAATAAAGAAATCAATGCAGAAAAAAAACTTTCTGATTATCAGTTAGTTAGCAGTAAGAAATCTTTTGGCATATTTTTCCTTCATAAGGAACAAAACAATTTAAATAATCAACTCAAACAATTAATTAATGAAAAAAGTAATCATTGCATCAGCAGCCCTATTTTTTGCAGCAATTTCAAACGTTAAGGCCGGTACTACTAATACTGCAGTTGAAATTACAACTAGTGTAAAAGCAGACACTACAGAACAAAGAACTCCAGTAAAACCGGAAGAACTTCCTGCAACTGTACAACAAACCCTTTCAGGTGATGATTACAAAGGATGGACTCCGAGCAGTGCATTCTTAGTAGCGAAAGACGGAAAAGAATATTATGAAGTTAAACTAACTAAGGAAGGAAGCGAAGCAAATATCGTAAAGTTTGATAAAGACGGTAAGAAAGTAGACTAAGCTATTTCAAACACAGTTTTTTAAATAAAAGACCGGGCATGCCCGGTCTTTTATTTTTTAGCACAACTTTTGTTAACCCGGCGTAAATAATAGATTTAAAAAAATAGGAATTGATTTTCATTAAGATACACCACAAAAAAGCCTGTTACATTGCCACGTAAAAAAAGCAAGGCGAGGCGTTACAGGCCAGGCAAGAAACCCGCTGATTAATTTAGATGTAGCTTTACAGTTTACAAGTTTGATATGAGTAATATTCTGCTAGTTGAGGATGACCAAACCTTTTCTAAAATATTGGAAAGTTTTTTGGTCAAAAATGGGTTTAACATTAATATTAAACACGACGTACAATCAGGCTTACAAGCGATTAATGAAACCAAATTCGACTTGTTGTTGCTTGATTATCGCCTGCCAGATGGAACCGGTTTAGATTTTCTAACTGCTTGCTCTAAGGATTGTAGCAACCTGCCCACTATTATGATGACAGGTTTTAATGATGTCAGAACTGCCGTTAAAGCTATGAGGTCGGGAGTTTTTGAATACATTATTAAACCTTTGAATCCGGATGAATTATTAATGGTCATTAATGAAGCTTTAAATAAAGGAGATCAAAAGGGCTTAGAACGGGAAACAACCAAAGAGTTTATTGAAGGGCAAAGCAAAGTTGCACAGAAACTTACCGAACACATAGAATTGGTTGCACCAACTGACATGTCAGTTTTAATAATAGGCGAAAGTGGAACGGGCAAAGAGTACGTCGCAAGGTCAATCCATACATTAAGTAAACGGAAGGATAAACCATTTGTGGCCATAGATTGTGGTACACTATCAAAAGATCTGGCTGCAAGTGAATTGTTTGGACATTTGAAGGGAGCCTTTACAGGTGCTTTGACCGATAAAAAAGGCGCATTTGAAATTGCCAATGGCGGAACTGTTTTTTTAGATGAAATAGGTAACCTGGGGTACGACGTGCAGGTAAAGTTGTTGAGAATGCTGCAAGAGCGAACAATACAACCCGTGGGAAGCAACAAGCTGATAGATATTGATATCAGGTTGGTATCTGCGACCAATGACAACTTAATCTCCAGTATATCAAAAGGTGGTTTTAGGGAAGATATTTATCATAGAATAAATGAATTTAAAATACAAGTTCCGTCATTAAGGGAACGCGGGGAAGATTTGGAACTATTTATAACACACTTTATACAACTTGCTAATAAGGAACTTGGGAAATCAGTAGAAAAAGTTACCGGAGAAGTAATGGAGATTTTTAAAAATTACGATTGGCCTGGAAACTTGCGCGAATTAAAAAATGTAATTAAAAGAATGGTGCTGCTTTCAAAAACAGCAATAGCAGATAAAGATGTTTTGCCTGATGAAATGATTGATTCTGTATATGAGCAACCAAAAAAACAAACGCATGACTTAAAGGCCATACAGGAAGCAGGCGAAAAAGAGACTATATCAAAAGTGTTGCAACAAACAAAATACAATAAAACGAAAGCTGCAAAACTTTTAAATATAGATAGAAAAACCCTTTACTACAAAATGGAACTGTACGGAATTGATTAGGCTGTGACCTATGCAGGTGTCTCCAATTCAATTTCAAGTACTTTTAAGAAGCTATTTAGTTCAGAAAATATATCGTCTATTTCGTCTTTTAAGCTTTCCACCTGGCAGTTTCTTCTTATCGCTGCTTCACTTCTGCGTAACTGTGTTGCCAGCTTTTTCTCTCCTACCTGCCCTACTCTGCCCGCTAACCTATGAATGATTAAACTTGTTTTTTCTAAATTATTCTTTTGTACTGCAACTGATAGTTCCTCGATATCCGAAGTAGTATCATTATGACATTGCTTCAAGATCGAATTTACCTGCTGGCGGTCTCCTACCATCTGTGCCAATCTCTCTAAATTTAACGTACCTGGCAAAACCTTTGTGTCCGGCTTTTCCTGTAGTACCGTAATCAATTCTGCTTCATTAAAAGGCTTTAAAAGCAAATCGTTAAACCCATTCTTTAGTATTGAAGCTTTTTCTTGCGGCAGTACCTGTGCTGTAAGTGCAATTATTCGTGTACTGGCAGGTATTTTTTTCCTAAGCAATACACATAGCTCTGCGCCGTTAATGCCCGGTAGCCTCATATCAGCAAAAACAACCTTTACATCATTATCCCACGGTTCATCCAATAACTTTTCAGCAGTATTAAAACAGGTGTGTTTAATGTTGTACTTGTCAAGTATTATAGAACTAAGACGAAGAATAAGTTCATCATCATCCACTAACCATACCTTCCCTTTAAATGAGGACGGATTAAAAGGCAATGAATTTGTTTCATCAACAGGCAATTCATTTGCATATTCAAAAGGTACTATCACTTCAAATCTCGATCCTTTTCCGGGTTGGCTTTCGACTTTTATGGTGCCTTGTTGTGCCTCTACCAATTCTTTTACAATGCTTAGTCCAAGGCCTGTTCCATTTTGCCCTTTAAAAGAATTTTTATTTACCTGCTCAAACTGGTTGAAGATGTATTTTATTTCTTCTTCATTCATCCCGATACCAGTATCTTCTACAACAAAAGAACAGGTAAGCCGTGAGCCTTTGTTTGTTGCTACAACAGACAGTTTTACACTTCCTTCTTCTGTAAATTTTATCGCGTTTCCTAATAAATTAAATAATACCTGTTTTAGTCTAAACGGATCTCCTTTGATATAGGGCAGTGATGAGAGGTTGGTACCCAACAACTCCAACTTTAACGACTTTCGCCCGGCGAGCAACTGCAAACCCGAAACAACTTCTGTAATTACTTTGCCTAATGAGAAAGTTTTACTTTCAATGCTAAACTTACCCGATGTAATTCTGCTATAATCCAATACTTCGTTTACAATCTGCAGAAGATGTTGAGAAGAGTTATAGATAGCCCGAACATTTTCATCATATTGTTTTTCCTGATGTAATTGTTGTTCGGCATACCCAATTATCGATTGCAGCGGTGTTCTGATCTCATGACTCATGTTCGTCAAAAAACGTTGTTTCGACATGCTGTGATATTCTGCCTCAGATTTAGCAGCTTCCAATTCTTTGCGGTACCTACGGCTTCGGGTAACGTCTATCAAAATCAATATGCCAAAAACCAGGGCTATAATAATAAACAAAATAGTAATAAGCCTTGTACGGCTAATTGTTTCACGTGCAAGTATAACGGTCGATGCCGTTTTTTCCTTCACTTGCTCCATCTCCTGGGTTTCGACCTCGTTAAGATTGTTTAACAGCTTATGTATTAAAACATTGTTTGCCTTTAGCAAATCCCCTTCACTCTCTATTAATCGATTTAATCTCTGTATTCTCCAGCTTTCAATTTTTCTCAGCGATGTTCCAATACTGGCTATAGAAGTATCGCTTTTTGCTATTGAAAGGGTATCTACCCTGCTTTTGATCTCTTCCTCAATAATTACCTGCGGCTGTTTTGGTATAACGATCGCTTCGTCTTTAGGTTTCCCAAAAATTTTGTTTATCCACGATTGTTTTTTCTGCTGGGTTACAACAGTATCAGAAGGGATAATTGTAGTGGTGGTTGTCTTCTTCTCACTGGTAACCACATTACTGTCTACCAGTACTTTTGGACTGTCTATCTGCTCAGACAATGCGTGCAACTGCCGTTCATAAACTTTCTTTTGTTCAATTTGATAACGTAATTTCAGGTAATCACAAAACAGTTTGTTGTCTGAACGTAATAGTGAGGTAATAGAGTCAAGACGCGATAATTGCAGCGGTTCATCGAGCAGGAACTGGCGGAGCGAGGCAATATTACCGCTAATTTCCTTTGTTTGTTTTATAAATGCTAAAGAAGGTTTTTCCTTCCCTTTAATAACTTCCGTTTGTTGCAAATGCGGAAGCCTTGAAACATTTATAAATAGCTTTCTTGATATGCTTAATTTTTCATTAGGCATCGCAAGTTCCTTTACTATCAGTGTTATTTTTTGAAACGCAAGACGATTAACCGCCCACATAGCTCCTAAAGAAATAAAAATCAAAGCGAGTACTATGATAATTTTTCCTTTCATTGTTTCAACAAATCTTGCGTGTCTTTCCATTCCTAACCTTTTGCATGACTGCTTACAAGCTTAATTTAAAAACTAATTCAACCGTAAATTCAAAAATAGCTTAAAACAAACAGGGGCATTTTATCAGAAGTAAAGTTAACAGCGGAAAATTGTTAAAAATTTACCGGCTTAGTGAGAAATAAAGTATTCAGGGGGGCAAGCCCGACACTTTATTTTATTAAAGGTCTATAACGTAGAAATTATCGTAAGTTTTACAGGGCTAATTAAGGTCAATTGCCGATAATAAACAATAAAACGTTTATTGTTAACTATCCCTTTTATGAATGATGAAGAATCTAAAAACCAGTAAAGCTTAATACCTGTTATTGAATCTTTTATTATTGGTTCGTCCAAAACCATTATTGACGGGTTGTTCCTCAGCTTCTTTAACAGTCATTTTCTTTCCGCGGCTAAGTCCTGCTCCATCTAAGGCTTCTATCGTTTCCTCAGCTTCATTTCTTTTTGGCATCTCTACAAAACCAAATCCTTTGCTTTTTCCTGTTGCCTTATCTACAACCAACTTTGCATATTTTACTTCCCCGTATAATTCAAACATTTCTTTTAGATCAACGTCATCAAAATCGTTTGGAAGTCCGGCAACAAAAAGCTTCATTTTATTAGTTTAAAGTAAAATTACACAGATCGCACTAACTAAGCTAATATATAACTATTTAAAATTCCTGTTTTTCTTTTTTAACTTTTAGAATAAGATATTTTGAACAAATAATAATTAGTTCGTAACAATCACTTTTACTAAAAAAAACTTTTATCGCAGAAGTATGTGTGTTTAAAAGATTAGCCTATTTATTGTTTTTTATTTAAACAAAAAATACCGCCATTTGAGGAATAAAAGTTTAAATATATTAAAAAAATATCTATCTTTAATAAAAGGGGGCGCAGTCTGTCAGGATTGGGGATCATTTTCCCAACAGGCATTAGGCGGCCCCCTTAATAATTATAAATATTTTAAATTAATTACTAAAATTAAAGTTACAGAAACGGTTTAAATAATTACTTAAAGCTTTTTGAGAATTTGTTTATCAAAAAAGTGTAAAGTTCGATTAAAATAACGATGCAGCTGTAAAATAGATAATTTTAAACTATTGAATGAAGAATGTGAGTATACCTGTTGCCACTAACGTTACTCCTGTAATTATGCCGGCATTGTGTTCCAGCGAATGCCAGTTTAGTCTTAATAAACCTTTATAAGCATATCTCACCAAAAGCAACATTCCTATCATCGTTATAAATAAATACAGTAAAGCGATAAACCAAGCCAGCCATAACGGGTATGCCCCTGCCAGCAGAAAATACGCCTCAATTTCCATACATGGGGAAAAAAACATTGCTATAACTAATGCTGTTATTATCGCCGCTTTAGGTTTTTTCTTCTTTATTTCTTCATCTATATGAAAATGTTTGTGTTTGTGGTGTCGGTATATGAATGCAATGCCTATTGAAATAAGAATAATCGGTGCAATAACACTTGTAAAATGAGTTAAGCTACCTTCTAGTTTAGCACCTACTATGCTTAATATTGCTCCTATTAAAACTGTGCTTACGCCATGCGCCAAACCACAAATCAATGTTACTTTGGTCACTTCCGCAGTTGTCCATCGTTCTTTTTTACCTATAGCAAGTATAGGAAGCCAGTGATTAGGTATAACTGCATGTAGTAAACTGATAATTAAACTACCTGTAATAATTGAGAACATTATTTTTATAATCTGATTTTTTATACTGTTACAAGAAGAGTTTTATAAAGATATCACTGTCTGCATTTTAATTAGTAACGAAAACTTCGGCAAGAGTTTCAATTTATTCATTTTACCTGCAAATGGCTTTTCCTCAAGCATTTTTCACCTTCATGCCAAAGACGCCGAATTCAACTATATTTTAGTCATTTCACGTCAATGAAAAGGCTGATATCGGTTTTCAGCAACTTGCAAATGTCGGCAACTGCAAATCAGCTTCCATTTTTTGACGGCTACATTGATTATGAAATGGGTGAAATGAATGGTAATTATTATCATACTGGTTGCTGACCATGCTCATATTAAAATTAAAATGTTGAAAATAGATTTGCTATAAACTCCCTACTAATATGACCAATTTAATTGCAGTATATTATATAAACGAACTCGACGATTGGAAAAAAACTATTGATTTGCAACTGAAAGAAATAGAAGAATCGAAAGAGTGGCTAAACGAGATCTTACAGTTTAATACTATACTTAAACTTGCAGCTAAAGTAGAACATTATTTAAACGCCCTTCTCTTGTCGCAACAGAATTTGTTGTACATGAAATACAACATTCAAACCCTGGAATTGAAGTTATATAAAGAAGAAAGGCCGGTAGAGAATGAGATGGTGACCGAAGATTTAAAAAAGCACCAGAACGAATTACGGGCTAAAATGCACCGCACCGAGAAAGAATACCTCGATATTAAGTATAGCTGCGACGAATTTCTTGCCGAAACTGTTATTGAACAGAATAAAAAAAAGAAAAATGACAGCCAGCATTAAAAAACCCTGCTCGGGATAGTATTTATCAACCTGGTTTACAAGCTTAGAATTAGACGTGCAACAACAGAAATTGATTAACTAAAAAGATCAAAGCCACATTTCCTATATTTGTTTTCGAGAGTGCCAACAAGCACATATTGTTTTGCTAATTAGAACAGAACAAGAGTGGGATGTTGTTTTTGATTGGAAAGAGATATTTGTAATAAGTTGTTTTTAAGGTTAATATCAAAATCGGGAACAATAAAAAGAAAAATATGAAAAGAACACCAGCATCAATGATGAAGCAAATTTTCCATCACGTGTTGATGGTAGCGATCCCGCTACTATTTACACTGCCAGATGCTAAGGCTGATAAGCTTGCTGTAGAAAATCCTGATTCTTCTTCTATTGAAGGAAGGTGGGACATGACAGTTAACATGGCAGGAAAAGAAGTGCCGTCATGGCTGGAGATTCGGCATTCCGGTCTCCATACACTTGTTGGTTCATTTGTGGGAGGAGGAGGAAGTGCGCGGCCAATTTCAAAGGTCAACTTCGACGATGGAAAGATGAGTTTTTCAATTCCTCCACAATGGGAGCCGGAAAACAAAGATCTTTCAGTTGAGGGAACGTTTGCGGGAAACAGTTTAACGGGCTCAATGATTGCCAGTAATGGTGAAAATTATACCTGGACCGCGGTTCGTGCTCCGTCTCTTCGCCGCCAGACAACACCTGTTTGGGGAAAATCTATCAAGCTATTTAACGGAACAGATTTAAAAGGATGGCATGCACTCGGAGAGAATCAATGGAAAGCAGAAAATGGTATTCTGCGAAGTCCAAAGTCTGGTTCCAATCTTGTGACTGATGAAGCTTACCAGGACTTTAAGCTGCATATTGAGTTTCGTTACCCAAAAGGCAGCAACAGCGGGGTTTATCTACGGGGCAGGTATGAAGTACAGATTGCCGACAGCAAAGGATTAGAACCGTTAAAAGATCAGTTAGGTGCAGTGTATGGATTTATATCTCCAAGTGAAATGATGGCGAAGGCTCCGGGGGAGTGGCAATCATTTGATATAACACTGGTGGGAAGAATGGTAACAGTAGCTTGTAATGGAAAGACTATTATCTGTAACCAGGAAATTCCGGGCATTACGGGGGGCGCTATCGATAGTAAAGAAAGTCAGCCAGGTCCTTTACTTATTCAGGGTGACCATGGACCTATTGAATTTCGCAATATTGTACTTACGCCAGCAAAATAAATACATCAAGGGGGAGTGGAAATTTCGTTACTTATGTCAGGTTTTTTTCTCATTATTTTGCAGGCGGATTATTCACCCCATACTGTAATGACCAGTGTTCTTGCTCCCCCAAAATTGCGGTGTTCACACAAATAAATACCCTGCCACGTACCAAGTGCAAGCCGACCATTACAAACAGGGATCAACACAGAACTGCCGAGCAATGCAGCTTTCAAATGCGCGGGCATATCGTCAGAACCTTCATCATCATGCAAATAACCCGGATCGTTTTCGGGAACGGCTTTGTTAAAATACATTTCGAAGTCTTTCCTGACAGTTGGGTCAGCATTTTCATTAATAGTTAGCGAAGCAGAAGTATGTTGAATAAAAACCTGGCAAATTCCTGCTTTGAGTTCTTTTATTTGTGGTATTATTTGAATGATTTCGTTAGTAATAAGGTGAAAACCTCTTTTTCTCTCTGGTAGCCTTAGTATTTGCTGATGTATTTTCATGCCTTTTATTTGTTATTACATTCAATAGCAATAAGCGAAGATTTTACAATTATGATGACAGTGGCAATTTTAAAAACTTAATTTCATTTGGCTCCAAAAATAAAATTGATTATTTAGATATTTACATCTGATGTACGCAGCCAGAAAATAAAAATGCACCAAAAACAAACAGAAATTTATGATTGCGGTTTAAACTTACTTTGTACGATTTCACCTTTAGAAAACTTTAAAAAAAAATTCAAATAATAAGCAGTATTAAATGGCGTTACTGGAGAAGCAACTTGAAGTAAAAGAATCAAATATACCCGGCGCCGGCAAGGGCTTATTTACAAATAAGTTTATCCCCAAAGGCGCAAGAATAGTAGAGTACAAAGGTAGAATCCGAACATGGAAAGAGGTGCAGCACGATGACTTCAATTACTATATTTTTTTTGTTGCAGAAAATCACATTATTGATGCATCTCGTCATAAAAAATCCTTTGGACGTTACATTAATGATGCAAAAGGATTGCAGAAAATAAATGGACTGCACAATAATGCAGAATTTGTTATTGACGGGTTGAAGGTATTTGTACAGGCAACAAAAAATATTGCGGCAGGAGCCGAGATATTCGTTAGCTACGGAAAGGATTATTGGGCCGTGATTCGTAAAAACAAGAAGATAGAGGAAAGGAAGGAAAAGGAAAGTTAATAATGATAAATGCCTACTATTAAAAAAACTACCCAAACGAAAATGAAAGTTGTGGAGCAAAAATTTGTTTACTGCGTCTTACATTTGAGTTGTTTTTCTCCTTAATATGAAACACCGCAGTTTCTTCAAACCTTGAAGCCACAATTATTTCAACTCCGTCAGCATGCTCATTAAATAGCTTCTCTACAACCTGAGGACAATTATTATTTTTTGATAGATGAGATAACAGCAGGTGAGTCATATAAGCAGGTTTGTGTTCCTTAAAAACTCCCAGCGCTTGTTTATTACTTAAGTGTCCCTTACCCCCTGTGATACGCTTTTTTAAATAATAAGGATAATTACCGGCATTCAACATTTCCTCATCGTAATTTGCTTCGAGGAATGCTGCATGACATTGTTTAAAATGCTTGATCACCTCTTTACATGGTATGCCTATATCTGTAAATACCCCAACCTTTATTTTATCACACGTTATGATAAAGCTATAAGGGTCTGAAGCATCGTGTACTTTTGGAAAAGCTATAACGGCAAGGTTACCTATTATGACTGGTTCATTAACAACAAAGGTCGAGGCAAGGTGGTCATCTAAAATAAATCCGCAATTGAAAAGTGTAGCTGCAGTTATGTATACGGGAAGTTGATATTTCTTAGCTAAAGTTGGTATGCCTTTAATATGGTCCGTATGTTCGTGCGATACAAAAACTGCCTTTACTTTTTGCATACTCAATCCAAGCCGCTTCATTCGTTTTTCTATCTCCCTGCACGATATGCCTGCGTCTACCAGTACTGCTTCACGATCGTTACCAATATAATAACAGTTTCCGTTGCTGCCTGAGTTTAAAGATGTAATGAATAATGACATAACAAACTATATAAAACTTTACCAATAATCTATTCCAATAGTTTTTTAAAGAATGGAATAAGTCTTTCGTTCAAAAAGATATAATACTATTGTTTTTTTTGATGGATATACAGAATCTATTTTTTCCGTTACTGCAGCCAAAGATTTCTGCAAAGTAATCCGAAATTTCCATTGATCATCGTGCTACTTAACGAGCTATGTCAGCAGCCGGATATTTTGATTTTACCAGTTGCACAAATTCTGTGTATGAATTTACAAAAACTGCACTATCAAAAGGTATTGTTTTTTATACCCTCACCATTACTTACAAGACAATTTGTCAAATCTTACATTTCCCTCGCATAGTTAGACTTGTTCTTACAAAGAAACTCTTATTTTTAATTTATTCTTTTATAATTGCTTATGTAGCCCGCAAATTGGACACTAATGATTAACGCTAAATAAAGGATAGTCGGCCTTTTAAATTTTGAATAGCAGCATTTGTATAATGATAAAAAAACAGGAAATGAAACATTTATTTTCAGCTTTCTTTTTGTTGATAACGATTGTAAGTTTTTCGCAGACTAAATCCAGACTGAAGCTTTGGTATAGAACCCCGTCCGGGGAAACCTGGGAGAACGCCTTGCCAATAGGTAACGGCAGGTTGGGCGCCATGATCTATGGTAATGTGGAAAAAGAAACGATTCAGTTAAATGAAAATACGGTTTGGAGCGGTAGTCCAAACCGTAATGATAACCCATTAGCGCTTGATTCTCTTGCCATCGTCCGGCAATTGATTTTTGAAGGCAAGCAAAAAGATGCAGAAAGAATTGCCAACAGAGTTATTGTTTCCAAAACATCACAAGGCCAAAAATTTGAACCGGTAGGCAGTCTGCAGCTTACTTTTAATGGACATGATGATTTCTCCAACTACAATAGAGAATTAGATATAGAAAGAGCTGTAACCAAAACTTCATATACAGTTGGAGATGTCACTTACACCCGAGAAGCGTTGGCTTCTTTTCCTGACCGTGTTATTGTTATGCGATTAACTGCAAGCAAACCAGGCAATATTTCCTTTACAGCTTTTTTTACAACACCTCAGAAAAAAGCAACAATTAAAACCACACCTGCTAAAGAACTGACCATTTCTGGAACTACTTCGGATCACGAAACGGTTAAAGGCATGGTAAATTACAAAGGTATCGTGCGCATAAAGCTGGATGGCGGTGCGCTTACTGCAAACGATACCTCTCTTACAATCAGCAACGCCAATGCAGCAACCATTTATATTTCTATAGCCACCAACTTCAATAATTATCATGACATTAGCGGTGATGAAAATAAAAGAGCGGCGAGCTATCTGGATAAAGCCTTTTCAAAATCCTTTGCCGCTATTTTACCTGCTCATGTTGCTGCTTATCAAAAATATTTTAACCGGGTAAAACTCGATTTGGGGAACGCTGGTGCGACAGACCTTCCTACCAATGAACGGTTGAAAAATTTCAAATTAACTAACGATCCTTCGTTTGTCACCTTGTACTATCAATTTGGTCGTTACTTGTTGATTTCTTCCTCTCAGCCCGGTGGACAGGCTGCGAACTTGCAGGGCATCTGGAACGGGGGTATCAATCCGCCCTGGGACAGTAAATACACGATTAACATTAATACTGAGATGAATTACTGGCCGGCAGAAAAAACCAATCTTGCCGAACTGCACGAACCGTTTCTTCAAATGGTAAAAGACATGTCAGAAGCAGGGAAGGAGACGGCAAAAGTAATGTACGGAGCCAGGGGCTGGATGGCGCACCATAACACCGACATCTGGCGGGTTACGGGTGCTGTTGATGGCGCTTTTTGGGGTGCATGGAGCAACGGTGGGGGATGGACTAGTGAGCACCTGTGGGAACATTACATGTACGGGGGTGACAAAGCGTTTCTGGCATCAGTGTATCCCATTTTAAAAGGGGCAGCATTGTTTTATGTTGATTTTCTGATTGAACATCCAAAATATCACTGGCTTGTCATTTGCCCCGACGAATCGCCTGAGAATGCACCTCAGGCGCACCAAAGTTCTTCACTTGATGCCGGTGTAACAATGTCTAACCAAATTGTTTTTGATGTATTCAGTACGGCTATCCGCGCCGCGCAAGTTTTGAAGAAAGATGGGACTTTTGTAGACAGCTTAAAACAGATGCGGAGCCGTTTGGCACCAATGCATGTCGGTCAATATGGTCAGTTGCAGGAATGGCTCGATGATATTGATGACCCGAAAGACAATCACCGCCACATCTCTCATTTGTATGGATTGTTTCCATCCAACCAGATATCACCCTACCGTACGCCGCAATTATATAGTGCGGCAAAAAATACGCTCATTCAACGGGGTGATATATCGACAGGTTGGAGCATGGGATGGAAAGTAAACTGGTGGGCAAGGATGCTGGATGGCAACCATGCTTACAAGCTTATTCAAAGCCAACTCTCACCGGTCGCAACTACTCCAGAGGTGCGCTACGAAGGAGGCGGAGGTACCTACAACAATCTTTTCGATGCCCACCCGCCGTTTCAAATTGATGGCAATTTTGGTTGCACTTCGGGAATTACTGAAATGCTAATGCAAAGTGCTGATGGCGCGCTGCATTTGCTGCCTGCGCTGCCCGATGTTTGGCAAACCGGCAACATTAGCGGACTGAGGGCAAGGGGCGGTTTTGAACTGGTGAGCATGGAATGGCGCAACTCAAAACTGGTAAAGGTAGTTGTACGGTCAAAACTAGGAGGCAATCTTCGTTTGCGGGTTCAAAATGCATTAAAAGTAAGCGGTGTAGGTTCCTTAAAAAAAGCAAAGGGCACAAATGCCAATCCGTTTTATCAAACAGAAGAAACACCTGCGCCAATTGTATCACCAAGTGTAACGAATGTGGCTCCTGAGTTAAAAGAAACAATACTGTATGACCTACCAACGCAAAGTGGAAAAGCATATACACTCGTTGCAGAATAATACGGTAAATGGTCATTGCAGTTATTCAATATAAAGCAATGCAGTAACAGTTAGAAATTACAATTATACCATTAGAATGGTAAATATGATAAGAAAGAAAATAATCACAACTATTGATCTCGGAGAATTTAAAATAGTCGATGAAGCGTCTGATGCTATTTATTTAAATGAAGAGGAAATTAACTACCCCCACCAAAGGTGGGGGTTTAAAATGGAAATAATCCCATAAGGGGTAAGTATCCTAGAAGAGTGTACTCCCGTCACTCCCATACTCTTTCCGTTCCTCACCTTCTTGATACTTTACATATCTCTTAATCTTTTCTTCATCTATACCTACGGTGCCCAGGCATGTTTGCTAAAATCTACTTTATCACCTGGCCCTACTACAAAGTAAACGTTCAGATTGGTATGAATTGGCGAATATGCTTCGTCTTTGATGCACTTCCAGGATTGATTTGTATTAACCACTTGCTGCCCATTGCCGTTACCCTGCAGAATAAATCCTGTGCGATAAGATTGCTGCGCGAATGGCATGCTTTCTCCAAAATTCCATACCACCGCCGCCAAGGTATTTTTTCCCCCTTTCAGGTAACGTGCAATATCCACTGTTTCAAAATGCCAGTGCGAAATATCGGAACGTGCAGGGCCTAATGAAACTAATTCACCGTTTACAAATAATTTATAACGATTGTCTCCCGAAATATGCACTACAAAAGATGCAGGTTTTGTACTGATGCTAAAAACCTTTCTGAACTGATACACACCATACTCTTTTTCGGGAGTATTGGGTACTGTTATCCATTCTGCATTCCAAGGTTTTCTTTGCAACTCCATCGGTAATTGCTCTAAAGAAACCTGTGCGTTAGTCACGGATCCAAATGCAAAAAAAGAAAATACAAAAGCAAACAATCGATTCATAGGAGCTAATTAAAAAACTAAGCGAAGGTGAAGCGCTAACTGCTCCTTTGGTTAGTTATAAGATTTCTTTTATTTATTTTATATCTAATATTGAATTCTATGTCATCTGAATTTAAGGTAATACAAATGGTGCACAACTATGTTCCGGAAATCACAGAGATGGAACAATGAATGTTTGTAGCACTTCCAAACTTATTTGAAATACAATTGCGACGGTAACACTTTATAAAACATTACTTGTACAATATTGACGTTATTAACGACAGAAATATGAGTCATCCAAGTACGGTCCCCTTCTACCCTGTTATTTAGATACTTACACTGTCTTATCCTTATTCTCCTTAAAGCCCTTGCGCTATAAGAAAAAGAGGCGTTTAGACAGCGAAGTAGATCAAATTTAAGCTTTGACCACAAGTAACAACCGTTGAATACAACTAAATCTAAACGCCCCGAATAAAGTTACGGCAAACGTCAACGAACAAACGATTTTTGTTGGTCTGGATGTACAAACGTAGCTGGAATGCTGCCTTGTTTTTAAACCATCTCTACTTGCGCAACATTTATCAACCACCTTCTCCACAGACGCATTGTAAGTATCTATCAACACACTATCCTTGCGCTTCTTGAGTATGTACTTACCATAGCCGTAAATTTGGTTACTGGACACATCGACAACTTAACAACAAAGGGATTAAATGCCTTGTCGTTAAACCTGCCGACATGCCTTCTACTAGCAAAGATGAAGTAAGCAAAACGGCCGCCAATATTACAATACAAAAGCATTAATTCCCATTTTATTGAAGTCCTGGCGACATCTGTACCTTCACGTTTAGTCAGTAATACATGATACCCACCGCCCACGCAAATAACAACCGCGGAACCGTTCGATTTTACCTTTGAAAGCAAGAAAAACAGACAGCGTAGGAAAAGATACATTGTAAGTAAGGGAGTCTACGACGTCGTTTGCTTTTTTTACTTCCAGATTTGAAGACTCAATTGCATTAGGAATTTTGCCTGGATACAAAGGAAACTCCTGCTGTGCAAGACAACAATTTGTTACCACTAAAAAAATAATACTAAAAGATGAGTCATACTAAAAACTTTATTACATATTTACTTTCATCACGCCTTTCATCATCTGCCAATGGCCGGGAAAGGAACAAATAAAAGGATATTCCCCAGGCTTTACGGGAGCTTTAAAATCAAGTTGAAAACTCTTTCCTCCGCTTACCAATGGAGTAGCAAATAAAACTTCAGGTATATCTGGCACAAAGTTTTTTTCGTAACCAACTTTTGTTGCAGCCATCGCATCAGCCGCTTTACCCACGACTTCGCGGCTACCAGGTTTTGAAATGACTACGTTATGGGCCATATCATCAGGATTATTGAAAATAAGAGAAAGATTTTCTCCTGCCTTCACAGTAAAGGATGTTTTGTCAAATAGCATTTTGGCCGATAGTGTAGACAAGTGAATAATTCTTCTACCTTTTCCTGCAATATCTTTTATTTCTGAAGTATTAGACGTAAGCATGTTCTGGTTAGCAACGAATTTGGTTACGGCTGGAACGTCGGATAGAACTTTATAGTCTTCATTTGAAAAAGGTGTTCTGAAATATTTTCGCCATTCAGGATCATCTTTTATAAAACCAGGGACATCTGCTAACTTGTCTGAAGAAAGTGGCTCAAGTAAATACTTTGCTTTTTCGGGGTCATTTGATAGAAAATCTTTGTCCTTTTTGAACATTGCCATCCACACGGGTTTCAGTTGTTTGAAGGATTCCTGTAAAGCATACGTAATGTAACCGTCCATTGAGAGATTTGTTGTTGCGAGCAAAGCCTTTACCGACGCTCCTGTTTTAAAATGACTTAAGGCAATAATGGCCTCTAATCTTACTCTTTGAGAAGAATCGCGACTCATCCCAATGAGCATTTGTTCAGAATTTTTTATTTGGTCATTCCAATAAAACAAAACCCTGGTGGCAGCCGCTCTGACGTGGTAATCCCTGCTTTTAAGTAATTGAGTAACAAGTTCCTGATTTGGACGATTAAATTGTTGGTACAACCATAATCCTTCCAGTTTGTTTTGCTCGTAATCCTTGTCATTAGGATTAAGCCCGGTGATCCATTTTTGAACTGCAGGCAGTACCTGGCCTTCAGGTAACTCCCACAGTTGCATCCTGGTCCTGTATCTTTGCCTGTCCTCATATGCCTTTAGCTGGTCTAGCAGTTGATCAACGTTAAGCCTCGTTAGATCAATGCGAGGTAATAGTTTTTTGTTTTTATAGGTGATTCTCCAGATTCGGCCATGGGAATGATCTCGTTTTGGATCACGCAATGCTCTTTCTCCATGGTTGATAATTGGATTGAACCAATCCACTACATACAAGGCGCCATCTGGTCCGAACTGGAGGTCAACAGGCCGAAAATTTGGATCTGACGATTGTAACAGAGGCTCTTTTTCATGACCGATAATTCCACTTCCGTCTTCAGCAATACTATGCTCTCTTATCCCCTGAAAGCCAATGAAAGTATTGAAGAGAACATCACCCTGAACATCGTCGGGGAACTGTCTGCTCGAAATGATTTCCATTCCACATGTTTTTGGTTTAACCTTCGATGTAAGGAAGTCTTTCATCGCCGCATGTTTTATTGGATAGTCAGTAGCTACAGTAAGGGGTGGTGCAAAGTAATTCATACCGGTAGACACATCGCCAATCAAATGCGTGCCGTTACGGGTAAATACATTTCCCCAGGGATTTGCATATGGGTAAGAAATATAAGGCTCTAGTTTTAATGTACGAGGTTCAAACCTCCAGGTAGTTCCATACTCGTCACGCTTTGGTCCATAAGGTGTTTCAACCTGCGTATGCAAGAAAGTTCCCATGTGCCAATATAATGCGCCATCTGGTCCCCAGGTTTGAGCACTAATAGAATGATGGATGTCTTCCGTGCCGAAACCATGAAGCAGGATCTTTTTAAGATCCGCCTTCCCATCACCGTCTGTATCTTTTAAAAATACCAGGTCAGGTGCCTGGGTGACATACGCGCCTCCATCACCTAATTCAAATCCTAAAGGCAGATACAGGCTGTCGGCAAATATTGTGTGTTTATCCGCTTTGCCATCACCATTCGTATCTTCCAAAATGATAATCTTATCATTCGGTGGGGCACCAGGTAAATACTGCGGATAGGAAGGCATACTAGCTACCCACAATCTTCCTTTAGGGTCAAAAGTAATTTTTACGGGATTGGCAATCGGGAAATCCACTTCGGAAGCGAAAAGCTCGATCTGGTATCCTTTAGGCAATAGGAACTGCGCAGTGGAAGGCTCGCTGATAGGAGCTTTCCTGTCTAATAATTCATATTGTACAGTGTCCTTAATAATACGTTGAACCCTTACCAAATTGATATCCGCATCAGCCTGGCTTTCTTTCCAGACAACGCTGTCAAGCCGAGTTACCATGGCGTTCAATTTTTTAAGTTCACCTGGGTATGAGATTGGTCCCCCTGCTGGCTGAACCCAAGGTTCCTTACGCCTTCCATAAATATATTCACCATTCACTGCCCTGAATAGGTAAAAAAACTGTTTGTTTTTGTCATCAATTACTTTCTTAAGATTGGTAAAATCACTACCAGACGACCAGGAAGAAACTGGGAGCTCCAAAGCTTTTGCCATCATTTCGCTTACTTCCTTATATCCGTTCTCATTCAGATGAATGCCATTTATGGTTAATGAATCGGAATCAGCTTCTCTCTCTTTAGTCGGATGGTAAAGATCAATAAAAGAAATTTTCAAGTTTTCCGCCACCTGCTGCATACCATTAGTATACATTTCTAAATTCTTATTATGCTGACTTGGGTCAGGCAAAAAACCTCCCAACTTTTCGTGAGCAACAGGTGAAACAAGGATGACCGCAGGTGTTTTTTGTCCATCATATTTTTGTTGCTGCAAATGGATAAGAAATTTGCCAAGCTGCCGCTTGAAACTTTCCAGGCTATCCAATCCTTTAAATGCTTCGTTGAGCCCGAAGCAGGCGACAATGATATCTGCTTTTTGTTCAGTCAAGTGTTCATCGAGCGAACCAAAATTAAGTGGACGAGGCTGAAGATTTATTTCATCAGCGCTCCATCCCATATTCCTTACTACTAAGTTTCTTTCTGGAAAGCTTTTATACAAAAACGTTTCAAAATAATTAAAGTGTTGTAAGCGCTCTGCAAAAGTATTTCCTATAAAAACAATGTGACTGTTTTGTTCGGGTTTCAACTCCTTTACATTGTTATGTTTGTTGTAACAAGAAGATAAAAGAAAAAAAGAAAAACATAATGCGAGATAGAAGCTCTGAAACATACACTTTCTTAACATAAATTACTATTATTTTATAGATTGTCGGACAACCGCATTAAAGGAAAAAGCTTATTCTTTTACCAGCCCGGATTCTGTTCAAGGTTGTTTTTTTTTCAATTTCTCTTTGCAGAATAGGTATAAAGTACATCTTGTCCTGGAACACACAAGGAGAACCATCTACTGGTTTCCTTTCGTAAGTATAGGAATCATTTTCTAGTTTGCTTATGTACATGGCTCCCAATTTTTTTCCATTCAAAACATTAACCGGAGTTTTCCGCCTTCTTAAATCCCAATGTATTTATTTTATCTCTAAAATTTAATTCTATATCTAATACAAATGGTGCACAGTTATTTTTCGTAAGTTGTTGCAATACCATTGCTAAGACAGGATGCAGGCTAAGCCATGTCATAACCAATACAATTTGCGCCTTCCGCAATCATTTTTTTCCAAAAAGCCAAAAACTCGTTCTACATAAATATGCTCCCTTAGGACGTTCGCATGCTGACTGACTTACTAATTGATATTAATCACATGGAACATTAAATTGTTTATAGCACTTCCAAACTTATTTGAAATACAATTGCCACGGTAACACTTTATAAAACATTACTTGTACAATATTGACCTTATTTGGAAGTTGTTGAAGCAGGCCAACGATAATAGTATTAGCAACAACAGAAATATGAGGTGTCGTCCCATCTAGAATAGTTTTAAAATAATGATTGCCAAAGTAGGTGTTTGATTAACGATCTGTTTTTACATAAGAAATATGGAGGCGCGGAAGTTGGCACTGTTGAAAGGATTTTCCAACTAATCATCCTATTGGCACAGCTGCTATTATTAAAAGTATTGCGTCAACACTTATTTTAATCGCGTCTTCAACTTCTGTTACAAATAAAAAACGCTAGCCGTTTTATTGCCAAGGCTTGAAAAATGATTGAATAAGTAAGCTTTTAAAAGGACACCAAAATCTTAATAAAACTTGACGTAGTTTTCGAAAAATTATAAAATCTATTATGACACCAAATGGAACAATCACAGCAGGCGTACTGGCATTTCTATTAATTATCTCCGTGATCATATTATCAATGTGGGGCTGCCCAAAATACCGTGTTTATTCTCAAAGAATGGAAGGGGAGGCTTTATTGGCGCATGCGCAAGCTTCTAAAGAAGTTGCAGTGGCTGAAGCAAAGGCCAAGATGGAATCTGCAGCTTACAATGCACAGGCAGATACTATAAGAGCGATAGGTATAGCAAAATCTAACAAGATTATCGGAGAGTCGTTAAAAAACAACCCTCAATACCTTCAATGGCTTTGGATTGATAATATGGAAAAAAATCCTAATGCTGTTTTTTATGTCCCTACTGAATCAAATCTACCCATATTCAATGCAAGCAGAATTGATGCAATGGCACGATTGAATGATCGTTTTCAAAAAGTAGATTCTTCAGACAGAAAATAAAACGCAAAAATTAGAGCAGGATGCCAATTAAGACTCAATTTCCGGCATGGCTAAATTTATTAAATAATTAAAATAAATTAAACTAGGATTATATATGCAAGAAGCTTTTCCATATGGTAAAGAGCCAATGGTACTAGCAGTAGCAGAATTTTATTTTTAATAAAAGAACAAACGAGGCGACCCTTCAAGGTTGGCTAGTTCCCGGGCATTATTGTTTAGAAAAAAAGTAACATTATCGCATCTCTAAACTTTCTGTTCGTCCATTTCTCTTTTATTAGGTACTGATGGAGGCAATAAGATGCATAGATATGGTCATACCTGTCGAATAACTGTTTGGAAAACAAACTACTTATTTCGGCAAGGCTGTTGCCATAAGTATCAAAATTAATTTTGGCCTTGTGTACTAATTGGAACCAAAACGGGGTAGAATGTAGCAGGTTAATGCTTTTTTTCATCTCTTCTGGATTGTCTATAATAGACTGAGTTAGTTCCGTTGAAAATTCTATAAGGCCTGGCATCTCCTGCGGAAATAATTCAAATAACAATTCAGCCTTTTCTAAAGGAGTTAATTTATTTAGCGGTTTCATAAAAAGTATTTTTAAAAAAGTGGAGAAAAGCGGTGGGAATGTTCCCCCGATTATTAATTAAGAAGAAATATGTGCGAGCCTTTTTGAGAATATGCTTCCCATAAATCAAATGCTGCTTGTGTGCGCAGTTGTGCTATACCTCCAAATAAAAATGATTTCAATTTTGCTTCATCATTTTTATAAGTCCGTACATTTTGGAAAAATCCGGCAACTGCGTTATAAGCACCAAAGACAGTTCCTGCAGTGGTAGTAGTTTGCTGAGTAGGGCTACTCATAGCATAATCATAAACATTGTCACACATGTTTTTAAAAACAGTTGAAAGTTCGTCTTCCTTTCCACTTTGAAGGTTGTTTAGTACCTCTTTATTAGGAACCATAGCAAGCTGGATTAATTTTCTAACTTCCTTATCTGTGATGCTAACCTTTGACCACTTGTTAAAAATGCCTTCTAAATTCTCTGATAGTTTATTAGCTAAGCCCATTACTATATGAGCCTGTTCCAGCCTTTCTTTTGCATTTACTGTATGCCTGATTTTAATACTATTAGAATGATTGCTAAGGGCTGCATTTAAAGTATTGTTACAAACAATGCGGATGGGAGTAAAGGCAGCTGTTATGCTTCCATATCCATCATGTGATGTTGTTAAAAATAAATATCGCTCTATCAAATCTTCATTGCCAACCTTAATATAATTGGGAAGTTTAGCTGTGATAAAAATACGCTCTCCTTTGCCTAATGCTCCCGCAGTTTCATACATAATCCCTTCTCCACGTATAATAGCATCAAAGAAAGTGAAAGCATCTTTATTTTGTACTACTTCATACTCTTTACCTACCACACCTAAAGCCTGTTCTGTATCTGTTCTTACTGTTGCAAAAAAGTTTGGTACTTCTATTTCCGGTATTCTTATACAGATGTCATCATCAGGTATCATGTTGTCATTTCCATAGGTAAATATGGGTCTTTTTTCTACTGTATAATCTAAACCCGCATGTTGAATTGCTTCGGCACTTGTAGGATACCCTTCTACTATTTGTCCCAGTCCATGCCACGCTTTTTCCTTCACTGAAAAAAAACTATGTTTTCCTGTTCGTTCGTTAAAATTGATGTTATGTGCCATAATTGGTTACCCAGCTTATTTATATTCCGCAGGCGGTACTTCTGCGGTTTTGTTTAATTGATTGGTTTAAAAAGGTAAATCGTCTGCAGGTTCTGTTATCCTGCTTGCTGCTAATGAATTTCTTACCTCATTATAAGTTGGAACAGATGTTTCGCTTGCTGACTTTCCAAAACCATGAATTTTGATACTGTTCACATGAAACGTGAGTGTAGCTCTTGCTTCACCTTGTAAATCGACGTAAGCATTTACCCCGATACGTCCGGAAAGTTCTACCAGTGTTCCCTTTGTCAGCCGTTGTGCTATTTTGCTTGTTAGCCAATAACTGCAATTAATAAACGTGGTTTTCCTTTTCCCTTCTAAACTATTCTTAGGCTTATAATAGTCATTAATGGCAACAGTGAAATTGATAACCTGCCTTTCATCTTTTAGTTGATTAACAACAGCGTCTTTTGTGATTCGTCCTGTGATTTCCATGACTGTAATTTTTAAATGGTGATTGAATAAATTGTATGTAGTAGGAACTCGGCATATACCTCGTTCGTTCTAATCGTAGCTACCCGGCCCTAAAAACAGGATTTCAGAAAGCAAGGTTTTTTCAAAAAAAATACTACCGCCTGCAATTGAAAAAATGGGCGTTCAGGCGGTGGAGATTATTTTTGAAAAACCAGTGGCAAGCCGTAGGCACGAAGGCGTAGACCTTGCTTTCAGAAATGCTGTTAGGAACTTTGCGAAGGATTGATATGAATGAGTGCTTTTATTCTCCTAATACCGTGAGCAAACTATCAAGAAAATTGTTGAGTACGTTTCAGTTTAAGAGTGTTTTACGTTCTGGATATTGCAATTCCTACTGTCAAAAAAATATATGTTTAAACTTTGACATGGCTTTAAAAGAAATTCTTATATTTCGGTTTTGAAACTAATCTTATAACGATAGATGCCTTTAAGCTGGAACGAGATCAAAAGCAGAGCTTTATTATTTACACAAGAATGGAAAGACGAAGTAAGCGAAGATGCCGAAGCCAAATCCTTTTGGGATGATTTCTTCAACGTCTTCGGAATAAGCCGGAGAAGAGTTGCATCTTTTGAACAACAAGTAAAGAAGATTGACGACAAACAAGGCTACATCGACCTCCTATGGAAAGGCGTTATCCTCATAGAACACAAGAGCCGGGGAAAAGATCTGGAAAAAGCCTACAAACAAGCCAAAGACTACTTCCCTGGATTGACCGAAAAAGAACTTCCGAGATATATACTGGTAAGCGATTTCGAACGGTTCAAATTATACGACCTCGAAGATGGACAGCAATACGATTTCAAGCTGGCGCAACTGGTAGACCATGTGCACCTTTTTGGCTTTATCGTAGGTTACCAAAAACGCACCTATAAAGAGCAGTACCCGGTAAATATAGAAGCTGCAGAACTAATGGGCCGGCTGCACGACAAACTAAAAGAAATCGGTTACGAAGGTCATGCGCTCGAGCTATACCTCGTTCGCCTCGTGTTCTTATTGTTTGCCGACGATACCAACATTTTTGAGAAAGGTATTTTTTACGATTACCTTGATCTAACTACTGACGAAGATGGAAGCGACCTTGCCGCCCATCTTGCACAACTTTTTGAGGTACTTAACGCACCGAAAGAAAAGCGCCTTCGCAACATCAACGAAAGCCTCAATGCTTTCCCTTATGTAAATGGTAAACTGTTCGAAGAACATTTGCCCACTGCTGCTTTCGACAGCCAGATGCGAAAGATACTCATGGATTGCTGCCTGCTCGATTGGGGCAAGATATCTCCCGCCATCTTTGGCTCCCTGTTTCAAAGCGTGATGGATGCAAAGGCACGTCGAAATTTAGGCGCACACTATACCAGCGAAAAAAATATCCTCAAGCTCATCAAGCCCCTGTTTCTCGACGAACTGTACAGCGAATACAACAGTGTAAAAGACAGCAAGCAAAAGCTCAAAAACTTCCACGACAAAATAAGCCGTCTTCGCTTTTTAGACCCGGCCTGCGGATGCGGCAACTTCTTAATCATTGCCTATCGTGAACTGCGTTTGCTCGAGATAGATATCATCAAACAAAGGCTAAAGCTCGAAGGCTTCAGGGAAGAAGTGCTTCGTGAAGCAAAGATGGATGTAGGCTACCTGGTACAATGCGATGTAGATAAATTTTATGGCATAGAGTACGAAGAGTTTCCGGCACAGATAGCACAGGTAGCCATGTGGCTGATCGACCACCAGATGAACCAACTTGTAAGCAACACCTTTGGTGAGTATTATGTGCGCCTGCCCCTACGCAAAAGCGCCACTATAAAACACGGCAATGCACTCAGAACCGATTGGCAAAGTCTTATTGACCCACTGCCCTTTGAGAAAGGCCAGCCGAAGTATGATTATATATTAGGTAATCCGCCTTTTATAGGAAAGAGCTTAATGAACACTGCACAAAAAGCAGACAGGATATCATCTTTAACGGCGTAAACGGAGCAGGTGTTTTAGATTATGTAACTGCATGGCACATCAAAGCAGCGAAGTACATGCAGGAATACAATTTTATGGACCAGGCAGAAGATACTTCGATTGAACAGCCGTCGCGTCGCACTCTTATACAAGATAACAATGGGCCGCTAACAAAAACAGCATTTGTATCAACCAATTCGATATCGCAAGGGGAACAGGTTGGATTGCTATGGAACGAATTATTCAACAAGTATAAAGTAAAAATTCATTTCGCTCATCGCACGTTTAGTTGGAGTAATGAAGCGAGAGGCAATGCAGCAGTTCACGTTGTAATAATTGGATTTTCAAACTTCGATGTACCTAACAAAGTATTTTACGAGTACGAAAATATAAAAGGCGAACCACATGCCGTTAATGCTAAAAACATCAATCCTTATTTGGTCGAAGGAAAAGATTTTGCAATAACAACACGAAAAAAATCGATTGCAAATGTTCCTGAAATGATAAAAGGCTGTCAGCCGACGGATGATGGAAATCTTATACTGAATGATGAAGAAAAGATTGCGTTTATAACCAAAGAACCACAGGCAGAAAAATTTATTAAACCATTAAACAGTGCAAAAGAATTTTTAAATAATCAAAGGCGTTGGTGCTTTTGGCTTCAAAATGCAAATCCTTCAGAATTAAAACAATGCCCGAATCTTATAAATAGAGTAGACGCAGTAAAACAATTCAGATTAAAAAGCACAAAAGCAGCTACAATAAAGTGGGCGCAAATGCCAACAATGTTTACTGAAATACGACAACCTAATTCTGATTATATACTAATCCCGAGGCACTCTTCTGAAAATAGACAGTACATTCCTTTTGGTTTCTTTTCTAAAGATTATATTGTTTCTGATAGCTGCAACTCTATTCCTAATGCAACCAAATATCATTTCGGTGTATTGAATTCCTTGATGCATAACATCTGGATTAAGTATGTGTGTGGTAGAATAAAAAGTGACTATCGTTATTCAAACGATATTGTCTATAACAATTTCCCCTGGCCAGAAAATCCAAATGAAAAACAGGTACAAGCCATAGAAGCCGCCGCACAAAATGTATTAGATGCACGGGCACAATTTCCCCATGCAAGTCTTGCAGACCTATACGACCCCAACACAATGCCACCCGTATTAGTAAAAGCCCACCAGGCATTAGACAAAGCCGTAGATCTCTGCTACCGCCCCCAACCCTTCATCAACGAAACCAAGCGAATAGAGTTTTTGTTTGAGCTGTATGATAAGTATACGTATGGGATGTTTGAGAAAGTAAAAAGTAAAAAGTAAAAAGGCAAAAATTTAAAATAATGTCTGAAAAAGCACCTAAAGAATTATCAAAATCGAAAGCTGTTGCGGCTAAAACAATTTATGAAGCGTTCAAGATACTGAAAGCTGAAGGCGGTGAATTGCCCGGGAAAACGGTAATTGATAAAGTAAGGGAAAACTTAACTTTTTCTGATTGGGAAAAAGAAGTTTATGAAAAAACAGGGTATGTAAGATGGGAGTCAATTATGCATTTTTATACTGTTGATTGCATGAAGGCTGGATATTTACGAAAATCAAAAGGCACATGGTATCTAACTCCAGAAGGTGAAGATGCAATTAAAAAAGGTGCTATAGGATTATTAGAATCTGCAAGTACGGCATATCGAAAATGGGCAGCAGAAAATAAAACAAAAACGAAGTCACCAACCGATGAACCATCAGAGTTGGAAGACAATATTGAACAAACACAAAAAGCAAACCTTGACCAATTAGAAGAGCAAGCAGTCGCAGGAATCAGGCAGTTTTTAATAAGTAAAGGACCTTATGAGTTTCAGGATTTTGTTGCAGCGCTATTACGTGCAATGGGATACTATACTCCATTCATTTCTCCAAAAGGGCGAGATGGAGGGATCGATATAATTGCTTATCAAGATCCTCTAGGTGTTCAAACGCCCCGAATTAAGGTACAAGTAAAACATTACCCGGATAACCCGGTTCCACCAGATGCTATAAGAAGTCTAAAAGGTCTAATAAATAACGCTGACGAGGCAGGTTTATTTGTAACAAGTGGAAGGTTTAGCAACGAAGCAGAACGATTTGCAAGGGAAGCAAATGTTCACATAAAACTAATAAATGGCGAAGAACTTATAACGCTTTGGCAGAAATTCTATGATAAGTTAAGTGACGAAGACAAGAACCTATTGCCTCTACAACCAATATATTTTCTGGGTTCAAACGATTAATAATGCAGCCATTATTAGAAGCCCGCATACGCTCTAGTATAATAAAAAAGAAATTATAGTTGCTTTAAAACAGGTATTTATGAAATTTACTTATTTCAAGTTTGAAAATTTTAAGGGGGTTGAAAGCCAAACATTAGACTTATCAAAAAACCCGGATTCAAAGGTCTTTACTTTGGTTGGATTGAATGAAAGTGGAAAAACTACAATACTAGAAGCTATAAATTATTTTGCTTATAAGCGTGAAACACTAAATGCGTTAAAACTAGAAAGTTATGAAGTTGAAGATATTCACAACCTAATTCCAATTAATAAAAGGGATAATTTTAATGGAGCGATAACGATCGAAGCTGGAATCGAGCTTGATGATAAAGATATTGATGAGATAAGAAAAGCTTTTTTGCAAAAGGGTATTTCGTTGGCAGAATATTCTAAAAAAATTATATATACACAAAAATATTTTTTTAGTAATTCTTTGCATCAGAAAGAGAAAGACAAAAGAAATTGGGTTTATGATTTTAAAGGGAAAACCGGTAGAAGCAGAATAGCAAAACCGTTAGAAAATGTAAATGCGCTAACAGCACATGAAATTATTATCAAAAGAATGCCAAGCATTTTATATTTCCCAAATTTTCTTTTTGAATTTCCGGAAAAAATCTATTTAAGCACAACTATTACCGACCCAAAACATCTTTACTTTCAGACGATAATTCAGGATGTTCTAGATTCTCTAAATAACGAAACAAACATCCCAGAACATTTAATAGCAAGAATCGAATCAAATGATGAAAAAGAAAAAAGGAATCTAAATAGTCTGTTGGGTAAAATGCAAAGGCAGTTAACTGAAGTAATATTTAGTAAATGGAACCAAATTTTTAAAAAGCAATTATCTAAAATTGAAGTTATTCTATATACGGGATCAGATGATAAAGGAACATTCTTAGAATTTAACATAAAGGACGATGTTGATACCTATCGAATTATAGAAAGATCCTTGGGTTTTAGATGGTTTTTTGTTTATATATTATTAACTCAATTTAGAAGCTACAGAAAATCATATGACAATGTCTTTTTCTTATTTGATGAACCAGCATCTAATTTGCACCCCTCTGCACAGCAAGAACTATTAAAAAGTTTTGAGAGACTTCCTAAAGTTTTGTATACTACTCATAGTCATTATTTAATAAATCCCAAGTGGCTAGAAAATACATTCGTTATAAAAAATGAGGCTATAGATTATGACAAGGAAGAAAACTTCAAATCCAAAAATACAGATATCCGAATTTCTAAATATCGAGAATTTGCTGTTAACCATCCAAATCAAACGAGTTATTTTCAGCCCATTTTGGAAGTCCTTGACTACCGTCCGACAAATCTTGAATTAGTTGGGAAAGTTGTTATCAGCGAGGGTAAAAATGACTTTTATACCTTTAATTATATTCAAGAAGTCATTCTCGAAAAAAGAGACGTTTTGAAATTTATTCCAGGTACAAGTTCAACTAACCTAGGTACACTTATAAGCCTTTATCTTGGCTGGGGAACCCCTTTTGTTGTATTGTTGGACGCTGACAAGGCTGGGAATGAGCAAAAACAACGGTATGAAGAAGAGTACGGACTTTCTGTCTTGGATAATCTTAGTAGTTATAAAGATATTGATAGTACTTGGGACAATATTGAGACGGAAAAGCTCTTCTCAAAAGATGAACTATTACAAATTCAAGCTAAAAGTTATCCTCTTGAAAAAAAATATAACAAAAAGCTTTTCAATAGAAGTATTCAAGAACTGTACGTAAAGAATGAAAAATGTCAATTGTCAGTAGAAACAATAGATAAGTTTGAAAAAGTGATAGCCTTTTTGCAAAAAAAGATTGATGTGAAAAAGGCAGGTTGACAAGCAATGAATTCTACAGGACGGGCATAAATAGGATCTACCCTAGATTGCTCAAAGTTTTAAATGCTTATTAGTGGCACTCTTTGTCACATGATTATTTGCGGAATAAGCGCTAATGGAAATTCTTGCTTAATTCAAAAATCCCGTTACTAGACATAGTTGCTAAATCGTATTGTATTGCAAGGGAGTGACGATGCTAGATTGAAAATCTACCACTCGTACTTTCAAATTCTATAAGCAAAGGGTATATTGCTTATAGATTTGTTGGATTAATATGTTCAATTAATAAAAGGCAAACAACGATTAAATATAAAAAAACGTAGCCATGCAAAAGAACACGATCTATTTATGGTACAATAACGACGCCGTGGAGGCCGCTCACTTTTATGCAAACACATTTCCAGATAGTTCCGTTGGAAAGGTATTTCAGGCGCCTTCAGACTTTCCGGGAGGCAAGGCAGGCGACGTGCTTACAGTAGAGTTTACTGTTTGTGGAGTACCTTGTATAGGACTTAACGGCGGCGATGTATTTAAACATAGCGAAGCGTTTTCCTTACAAATTGCTACAGATGATCAGGCCGAGACCGACCTTTATTGGAATGCGATTATAGACAACGGAGGCACACCTAGCGAGTGTGGCTGGTGCAAAGACAAATGGGGACTTTCGTGGCAAATCACTCCACGTGTTCTGACTGATGCAATAGCCAGGGGTGGCGAAGTAGCAAAACGGGCATTTGAAGCAATGATGACAATGAAGAAAATTGACGTTGCAAAAATAAAAGATGCAATTGAGCAGTGAGGCTCCTAAGACTTTTTTCGCTTTGTCCGCAACTGGGTTCCTTACGGTTTTTTCAAGGGCGGAATTTTAAATTGGAAATGTAGGCAATCGCTCCTGCGGAAGGTAAGATGGAGTTTGAAGAAGCGGATTATTAAAAAAAATTAGAATACCATTTCCCTTCGCATGTGCAAATGTTCTTGGCGTGCAAATCTGTGCTTTACCCAACGTCAATATTTACATCTTCAGGTCTACTTTATAAATTGCTTTTGTAACAAATTATTACTTTTTGTAGTAAATTACTACTTTTTGTAGGCAATTTCATTATGAACTGGCAGGACTATATCGTATCAGACAACGACGGACTAGTGGGGAAACCAACTATCAGGGGCACCGGCTTTCCGTTGATCACGTCATCTCTCTTTTCGCCCAGGGTTGGACCGAACAGCAGGTTTTAAACAACTCCCCACGGCTAACTCAGGACAGCCTTAAAGCTATTTTTGCTTATATTTACGAATGCATGCAAGATGGCATGTTTGTCGGTTCCTTTAAAAAATCTGCTTAGTGAAGCTGTTAGCCAATGAAAACTTTCCGAAAGCAAGTGTTTTACTGTTACGAAGTTTAGGATATGACGTGACCTCAATCGGAGAAGATAGTCCCAGCATAAGTGACCGATCCGTAATGCAAATTGCGGAAGCAGAACAACGAATAATTCAGACGTTCGACAGAGATTACGGAGAACTGATCTATAAACACAACTATAAGTGGAATAGGGAATATTTTATCTTAGATTTGATAGTTATAGCCGTGAAGAACCTGCCAAACATGTTCACGAACTACTTGCAATCCTCGGCATTCAAACTGCCCGAAGCCTTACTGTGTACGATGGGAAGAACGTGAGGCAAAGGAAGTACTGATTCAGGTCAGCTGATTCAATTTTCGGCCTCTTCTGCCCCTGTAGTGTCCCCAAAAGCGAGTCTTTCCGCCTTCCAGATGTCTTTCACCTGCAAATTTCATTGGATCAGATTGTATTAAAAAGGTTTTGCTCGTGCAAGTTAACAATTTTGCCTTCAAAATGTCCTTCACGGATATTAGCCCGTATCCGATAAAATATAGATTACTAACAAGTTGCTCAGCAAGAAATGATACCATTACTTGCGTAGGTTCTAATAAAACGGCCGATTAAAACCACCTACATTCGCTGTCGTAGACCAGGCTATTAATTGTCTTAGCAATTTTTACTTGCTGTTGATTTCCATTCCTTGGGACATTTGAAAGGCGAGAATATTAACGCACTACTAATTAGTCAGTACCATCACAACCGCACTTTTCAGGCAACATCATCCTAATTCAAATATTTGCGCAATAGCATCGTTGATCAGTGCCTTTAGTTCAATGTGATCCGATATTCTGAAGGTAAGTCGGTCCCTTAGGCGCAACAGGGCGACCGCAGACTTCAAAGACACCTGGTATGACAAAAACAAATAAACCTCTTTGCGTTTTTTTAACTATGAACCGCTTCCCCATTGCAAGTAAATTGTGAAACTGAATTAGGGATGGAAAAATCAAAAAAAGTTAATAGTGGCACGCCATAAGTTGAGCTTTACAATAAGAAAAAGATTGAAGTATTCTAATGATGAAATGCCACGTTATTTTTCGAAAACATTAGCTACTCCGGCATACGTCTGTCTAATGATTTTCCCGTCTCTTATGATAAAAGTGTCGGTTGCGTAGGTGAGGTTGAAGGTGGGTGTTTTTGCCTGCCAGAGAATATATGCCACATCCCTATCTATCACTGATTTATTTAACTGGAAGGCTGTTTTATCTTTCCGGAATTTTGTGTACGCATCTTGAAAGTTTTTCCGGATCGCATCCAGTCCTTTAAAAGTCTCATCGGGAGTAATTAAAACGGATTCCTCAGTATAATCAGCCATTACCTCATTCAGGTTGTTCTGCATAAAAGCCTTCCAGTGGTGGTCAAGTACCTCTTTTGTCTTATCCTCACTTATACTGTTGGCGGAACTCTGACTGCTAACGATCTCCTGACTTTTAGGCGTATTAGATATTGCGGTGGAGGTATTGTCTGAACATGCAGATACAACAGTTAGTACCAATGCCGCGAGATACATTTTTTTCTTCTTAAACATCTTTTTGCATTTTGATTTGTGGCCAAGTTATTAAATTTCATCTATTATGCAAAGGCTTCGAAATAATGCTTGGATAGGGTAAAAACAGTATAATTAATTAAATGTCCAGTAAGAAAAATTTTGCTGCTGAAATTTTTCGTAATCATTTTTTCAAACTTAGCAAGCTGATAAGCTTGTTAGCAAGAACTGATGCAATTTCTTGCAGATTGTTCCGTATAAATAAGGCGCACATAGAGCTGTCCATTGGCAGACTTAAATCTGTATATTTATTTTTTAACCATCAACGCTTCTAAACCCGGAGTGTTCAACATTCTCTCCAGTTCACTTTCAACAATGGTTGCTACATCTTTTTTAATGCACAAATAATTACGGGTTATCTGTCGTTGTTCAACATTTGACACTATTTCTAAATTTTTATATGATGCCACTTCTTTTTCAAGTTCCTCCTGATCATTTACAATTTCACAGCAGAAAGCTTTTAATTCAATTTTTTGATCAGGATCATCAGTTACCATTCCAACAAACTCGCCTGAAGATAAAGATGCAATGGTTGATACTGGTATTGCCATTTCCAGCTGTTTGGATTGGCTTACAGAAGTATCGCTGCTGTTTATTGAAAAGCTTTCCCTGTCTTGCATAGTTTTGCCCACTCTGTCAGAAAGGGTTTTGGCTGTTGCCCCGGTCACCTGCCCTGACCAGGCATTTTTCCTACCCGAATACGAAAGCCTGCCGTTCTTTTTCTGCAGAGAAATATTGGCAATTGACATTTTAAACAATTAAAAGCAAGTGGCAATCTGCGAAGAAAATGATTTAGATTTACAAAGCCTTCAGGTCACCCATTAATAAAACGAGTAAACCTAAAAAACTAAATTTTATGCCTAGCAACAGCGTTTCGTTACATAGAGTTCTTAAGGCATCTTCCGAAAAAGTCTATCGTGCATTTACTGAAGCGAGTGCACTTGCTTCGTGGATACCTCCTTATGGCTTCCTTTGTACCGTTCATGAAATGAATGTGCGCGTAGACGGGACGTATAAAATGTCATTTCATAATTTTTCCACTGGTAATGGCCACTCCTTCGGAGGTAAATATGTTGAGATTAAACCTAATGAGTTTTTAAAGTACACAGATAAATTTGATGACCCTAACCTTCCAGGTGAAATGACTACTTCAGTTTGGCTGCAAAAGGTTTCGGTGGGTACGGAAATAAAAATTTTGCAGGAGAATATTCCTTCTATGATACCTGTAGAAATGTGTTATTTAGGTTGGCAAGAATCTTTGGAGAAGTTGGCGAAATTAGTGGAGCCGGAAATTCCAGACATGTAATTTATTTTGGCAGCGTTTCCTAAAAGATTTTTAAATAAACTGTTAAGCACTGCTGAAGAGGCAGTTTTGGGCGAGTGAGGCATGACGGAAGAGCGATAGCCAGTTTTGAAAAGCGATCCGGCGTTGTGCTTGATAACCAGTCGGAAACCGTTTGAATAATAATCTGCAATTGAGTGAAGATGTCGTAAAGCAATATGTGGGAGAATAGTTTTTTAATGCTGACTATAAATTAATTGTTACATGAACACCCGGCATTTGCCCAATTAAGGGAGCGGAATATGGTTAAAGAATAAAGAAAAAATTCTAAGTTGTAATAATTAGAGCTTTTAGCTTAAATAAATTCCTGTAACTCAAATAAATTTAAATGCGCAAATTAAAGCCATCAATATGAAAATACAACACCTTTTGTTGTTTCTGCTTCCTTTAGTATACTGTAATTTATTTGCACAGAACAACACTTTTATAATTGTAAAAGCCGGTACTTCGATTAAAGAATCGGTACCGGCTATTGATGTATACGAGTATCCTCAATTCACAGGTGGAAGAGTATTTCTCAAGAATGGTAAAAGTTCCGGGGCACAGATGAATTACAACCGCTTTTTGGATGAGATGCAGTTTATTACAATTAAAGGAGACACGCTTACACTGATCGACCAAAAAAACATTGCCTTTATTAATATTGCTGAAGACACCTTTTTCTACGACCAGGGATATATCAAATTGCTGAGTAGGGCTGCCAATGTAAAACTCGGGATAAAACAAATACTGCGGGTTATGGACAAAGAAAAATTAGGGGCGTATGGGATGACGAGTTCCAATGACGATGTAGTTAGCTACAACTCGTATAATGACGGATCAAAAGATTTTCGCTTAACAGTCATGCAGGACCTTATTTTGGCAAAAAAAGTGCAATATTTTATTGCAGATAATTACAATCATTTTGTCTTAGCTACTAAAAAGAACTTCATAAAACTTTTTCCAAAACAAGAACAATCTATTAATAGCTATTTAAAGGGAAACACAACAGTTTTTAATAACAAAGAGAACCTGGAGAAACTCATTCAATTCGTAGGGCAATTGTAGGCAAAATTATTAATTGCGAAGTGGACTGACCTGGTCACTCCTTTGTTCCTACTTTTGTTATAGGCTGTTAGCGCCAAGCGAAGTGGGCGAACATAAACAAATAACGATTAACAAAATTTTCTAATACTATAACTACATAAAAATGACGCAACTTAACAAAACCAATGTTACACTTCTACTCTTAGGAACATTATTACTGAGTTCAAGTTTTATTATTAAGCGGTATATGTCGCTATCAGATGGCACGGACGGTTTTATAAAAGGGATATCCTTTGGACTTCTGATTTTAAGTTTAATAGTATTTTTTAAACAAAGAAAACAGCAAACTCAATTATAGTTTTTGCCATTAATTTGGATTTTGTCCCAACAAGACTTTTTTGCAAGCATTGTACCTGCAAAACATCAAAATTAGAAGCTTCCGAACATTAAACTGGCTAGTCGCCTTCAGAGTTATTATCGGCGTCTTAAATTCATCTACTTTTTAACCATTAAAGCTTCTAATCCCGGAGTATTCAGCATTCTCTCCAGTTCATTTTCGACAATGGCTGCTACGTCTTTTTTAATAGCCAAGTAGTTCTCAACTATTTGCCGCTGTTCAACATTTGACACTATTTCTAAATTTTTGTAAACAGCGGCTTCTTTTTGAAGTTCCTTATGATCATTTACAATTTCACAGTAAAAAGCTTTCAATTCAATTTTTTCGTCAGGGTCGTCGGTGACCATTCCAACAAATTCTCCTGAAGATAAAGATGCAATAGTTGATACCGGTATTGCCATTTCAAGCTGTTTGGATTGGCTGACGGAAGTATCGCTACTGTTTGTTGAAAAGCTTTCCCGATCCTGCATGGTTTTACCAACTCTATCTGAAAGGGTTTTGGCTGTTGCCCCGGTCACCTGCCCTGAAATAACATTTCCCGTAATATTCATGATTACTTCTGCCTGTTCCTTTCCATAATGAAAAATCAGTTGACTGGCATCCTGCACCGCTATAGTGGTCGCTACTTTATTGGACCTTGCCGTAGCTATCAGGCTATCAATGCCATTAAAATAAATGGTTGCAAATTCATCGAAAACAAGACTGGATTTAAAATGTCCTTTTTTGTTTATCAACCTTGTTAATGCTGCAATATACAAGGATATAACCGCTCCGTACACCTGTGTTTTTTGCGGATTATTTCCCATGCATACTATCTTGGGATCTGTCGAGTTATTAATGTCCAGAGTAAAATCATTTCCCGAAAGCGTATAATACAAATGCGGTGAAGACAACCTTGCCAGGCTAATTTTAGCACTTGCAATCTGGCCTTCCAACTGCTCCATGGCGTTATGCAGGTATGCGGAGATGAATGGGTTAACCAGGACGTCAATTTGGGGTTGTGTGCGTAAGACCGAAAAAAGTTTATCATATGGAACCTGGATAAGCTCGATTACATGCGGTAATGTGCAGTATTTCCCTTTCTCGTACAGTCGTAAAAACTCGATAATAGCAGTTACAAAATTGATAGATGATTCGACAAAGAAATCTCCCTGTTTTTTTATCCAATCCCTGTTAAGCCCAAGCATAATTGTTCTTGCTGACTCCGCTACATCTGACAAATCAAACAGCGAGGAAGGATCAAGTGGATTACAGCGATTAGACCTGCTGATGTCATCAAAATTAATGATATGAAATTTGGGGGTAACAGGATACGACTTCTTGTGTTTTAAATAATGGTTATAAGCGATCTTCGTCAAGTCGTCATATTTAAAATCATAAACAAACATGCTGAAGCCTTTTTCTATATGCTGCTTAATAATATGCTGAATAACAAAATAAGACTTTCCACTTCCCGGTGATCCCATAACCAGCAAACCTCTAAAAGGGTTAATTATATTTATCCAGCTCTTTCTTACTTTTCCTTTTAACTTGTATCGTGCAGGTAGATTAATGGAGTAATTGTTTTTAATGAACCTTTCTTCCTGTGGAAACGTTTCATTTTCTTTATTAAAAATGTCATTATTTAATTTAAATTTAATAATACGGGTTAGTAAACCAGCACCAGTTATATAAAGCAAAAAACCGACGGTTGTTACAACTATATAGGTGATAGCTATTGTTGAATAAGGAACGGAAAGACTGAAAACATAAGCACTGGCCAAATAAATTAATAAGCCAATGCCGATATGTGTAAAGGCAAGCCTATAATTAAGGGCTCCTGTTTTTCTTCCTCTCACACCTATCAAAGAAATTGTTAGAAATGCAAGAGCAATAAGTTTTGATGTATGAAAGGTTGTAAACAGACCGGTGTGAGCAATATTATTTAAAATCCTGTCACTGATTGTACTTGTTAAATTCCATTCTTTAAAAGTCGCATAACAGGTAAAATAAAAATGTAAAAGCAGAATAATTATACTTATCATCCTGGTTAAATCTATAATCTTTCTGAGTCCCTGTTCGTTTTCTCCTGTCGGTGATGCCATGACAATTGCATTAAGAATGTGAACGCTGTTTCTTTTTCTTGGGCTTTTGATTTTGGTTTAATTCAAAAGGCATTTGATCATTTTGGGTAGAAGACTTGAGAAGTGCTCCAAAAACTTTCGAGGCTCCCTGTACAAAGGGATTGGCAGGAGATACATGCTTATCTGCAGCTTCCTGATCTGATTTCTCGGAATAACGTTCCTTGATGGCTGACTGAAATGATTGCAATATCCCGCATCTGTTCATAATACCCTTGGCACTGTATTCTTTTCCAATATCACTGCCATTAAAAACAGCTTTTGTTTGATGATCAATATATGTAAGGCCATAAACCAGTCCATCTTCGTTTTGCCTAACTACAGTTGCTATTTTTTCTCTTTCAAGCAATTTTATAAAGTCATTTAATGTCCGGGGAGGCTTTACCAGTATCCAATCAATCGATGTTTTTACTCTTTTTAAATCCGGTTTTCTCTTTACCTCATTTGCGTTAAATTTCTCTTCGAGATGAGTAAGTGTTGGTGTGCTGTAAATGGAGCTTGCTTTGATTGGAATACCCACTTTGCTTCCCTTTTCATCTAAAATCCTGTACACAATTCCTCCTTTTTTAAAAGTTGTTGAAACTTCTTTCCCTCTATCTGCAACTACGTTGTATTGTTTTAAGACCGCGTTTAGTTCAGCTATAGAAGTGTATTTATAAGTATTTAATACGGCATCTAATACGTTAGTTATAGCCCGTTTAGTTTCAGACTTGCCGTAAATCACTTTTTGTATATTGACCGGTTTTATTTGTTGGCTAGCTAGCTTGTTTTTGCCTGAAGCAATAACCAAATTAAATTCTAATTCAATTTCTTTGCGGGCTTTCTCTGATTGGTTTCGTCCAATGTTAAAAGTGTCTATCCGACTACCATCATTTTTAATTGAGGTGGTAACAATATGTAAATGAGGATGAGCTGCATCATGGTGTTGGTAGACAAGGTAAGGTTGATCGGAAAAACCTATTCGTTCCATATAGTGAGAGGCTATCTCAACTAACTTATCTTTACTCAGTCTGTCAGATAGATCAAAATTGAGAGAAATGTGTAGACTGTTTGTTTTAGCTTCATTTAAAGAAATTAACGTATTGAACCTTTTCTGTTTTTGATAGAAATTCAGGTCATTCACATCACGCAATAAATTATCTGCGTAAATACACTCCGCCACTCCCTTCTGAACTTTTTGTTCGTTATAGTTAAGCGCACGAACAATGCTTGTCGGTGTTTTTATTTTTGCAACCATTGTTCATGCAGTTGAATAATTCGGCATTTAATTTCTTCAATTTTCCTGAATAACGATTGCTTACTGACTTCGTTAAGCAATACCCAGGCTTTCATTTCATTAACCTGATCTAAAGTATGCAGACGTTTTACTGACTGGTTAAAGTTGTTTCCAATAGCATTAAGTTCATTTTTTAGCTTAACCATCTCTGCCAAAAATTCATCTGCTGATTGGTTCCTGTAGGTAAAAACGAGGGGTTTACTCAAAGAAGTTTTACGAATGTACTCACTTAGTTTGCGGCAAGTACTTACGAGAAATTTCTTTTGTACCTGGTTATATTCTTCGGGTTTAAAACGTATTGTTACCCTTAAGTTAGGATTAGATTTTATTTCCGCTTTCATTTTCTCTCTCAGTTTAACTTTAAAAAATCGTTGAATGTCTTTGTCTTTTCCACCTCCGAGTTCCGAGGCAAAAGGGGAAAGATTTCCCAATTGTCGGACAATTGAACATCTTGCCAGTTGCAGACACAGCAACTTAATTCTCTAAAATGCCACGAATCACAAACCTTTTTTAATAATTTTTTAAAGACTTTTTGCTTTAATACACCAAGACTTATTAAACTATTTTTTGAAACCATTCTTCTAAAACTTTTATGCTTTTGTCCGTTCATTCTAATAAATCCAGTAATTAATATTTCTGAAGAAATAAGAAATGAGGAAATTGGAAAAGTAATTTGCAGCAGTGGAATTTGAAAATATTTGGGTTCATATAAAGTGAAAATTTGTCAGAGTGCGATTGGAGAATCACAATAATGCTGTTGAAATTATTTTTAGCTGCCAATACACATTTCTTGTACTTTTTGCTAATTTGATACTTGTTACAAAAGTTAATTCTGAATTTCATAGTACCTCAATTTTCTTTAACACTTTTCAGATTATTTCAATTGTAAATGTAAGTAGTGGAACAGGCTTTAAACAAGATATTCAATTATTGAACAGGTAATGATAATGCGAGTGCAGCAATAGGTAACACGCAAGAATTACCCAATTGAGGGAATTAGATATTTACAATTTAGTCGAAATTGAGCAACTCTTTGGTAGGAATATTAAGTGCTTTTGCAACTTCCCAGAGATAATAAGCTGTCGGATTCATGCCTCCCTTTTCCAGTCGTTGAATACTTTGCCTGTCTTTATCGCACTTCTCCGCAAGCTGAGTTTGGTTTAACCCTGCTTCTTTTCGCTTATTGGCAATATGCTTGCCTAGTTTAGCAAGATATTCTGATTTGGTCACAACGCAAGGTTGGAAATAAATATTAGTTTGATGACAACAGATACGTTGCTTTTGCTTACCTTTAGTCTGCACTAAAAATATATTTTATGAAACGGCTTATCTTGTTTCTTATTGTATTAATCGTATTAACGGGTTGTAAGCGGACAGAGTTAAAACGTCAAATATTTTTAAATGCTGTTGAAACGCAAAGCCAGGAAATGTTGAGTAACGTTGGACCAATGTTCAAACGGTTTAAGGATTCACTGGATTTAACTCATACGAAAATGATTGTTGCGGCAGAGGGTATTAAAATTTACATGGTTAGGTTCAAGAGCAACGGCAACCGAATTTATGCAGTAAGCAGCTTCGGGCAGGAGGTCCTGTATTCTGGAATGATGCAGCCAGATGGACGCAATGGGAGGATGGCAGTTCTGAAGAATGGAGAGGCCGTCCTCATAACTGTCTCTAACGGTGTAGCTGTGATTGACGATTTAGATCGTAAGCAATGGAAGTATTATTTTACAGCACAGTATCACGGAGGACACGGTTTTTGTCAAAGGATGGCGGGTGAAAGTTTTTCCAACTGTTATAAAGCTGAAGCGGATGAATTTTGTGATTCCTTTATCTCTTGTATAGCAGTCGACACTCAGCCGCTTGTAGTGATTGTGATAGCAATTGCATGCACTTGTAAGGCTAAACCCTATCCTTCTTTACATTTAGTGGATTCTGCCGATTTTTTACTTGGTTCCGGCATAGACTCTATATTACATTTAAATAAAGACAGTTTATTGGCTTTACCCTTAGATACATTACAATGAAAAAGAAGTATGGACTTTATACACTGTTAGCTTCGTTCTTAATAACAACTCTGGGAAGCATTTTGAAAATACGGCACAGTGACTTATCAGATACATTCCTTGTCATCGGAGTTATTTCGTTTCTTATTGGTATGGCAATAATAATTTACGAGCTACTAAAAAGACAATTTCATTAAATTTTCAACGTGACAACCTAATCTTTACAAAAACTGGCTAAGAATTTTGGTGTTGGCGGTCGCTATCTTTTTTATCGCATACCTTTTCAAACAAGTCTCCCTTTTGCTCCAGTCTTTTAAAAATTGTATTTATATCAAATTTCAATGGATCGAGTTTGTCATTTATCTCTTTCCAGAGTAAGGGTGTAGAAACCGAAGGATGATGAAATGGACGAACTGAATAAGGGGCGGCCACCGTATCCGCTTCGTCATTTTGGTTTGGATCTATATACAATTTATTTCCACGCTTAGCAATTGCTACCTCTGTTGTCGTTATACCTGGCATCAGTAGCTGAACTTCTTCGCAAATATGTTCAGCTATTTTTCGCGCTTCAGGAAAGGAAAAGCCTTCACATGGAACATATAAATGAATACCTGTTTTACCAGAAGTTTTAGGAAAGGCTTTTAACTTGTTTGCATCAAAAAATTGTTTTGCTGCAGTAGCCGTTTCAATCGCCTTTTTAAAGTCTTCATCTGATGGGTCGAGGTCAATGATTACAAAGTCAGGTTGTTGATAACTGTTGGTACTGGAGGTCCATGGGTTGATATCAACGCAACCCAGGTTTACCATGTACAATAAAGTTGCTTCATTATTGCATACAAGATAATCAATCTCACTTCTTTTGCCTTTTTTCTTATGCTTCCTTGGTGTGCTAAATATATCGGCCCATTCAGGTTGCCTTCCTTCCATGTCTTTTATATAAAGCCCGGGAGCGCCTGCATTAATGTTCTTTATATGGAGCGACTGTGGCCTGTCTTTTAAATAAGGCAAAATATAAGGTGCGATATTGTGATAGTAAATGATGAGCTCACTTTTGGTGACATTGCTCCAAAGTTGTTTTCCAATATTAGTGATCGTAACGTCCTTCCCTTCGATATTAAATATCTCTTTGCTCGTAATTGTTTCATTTTCTATAATAGGCCAATTGCTATCTTCAGCGCTTTCAATGATTTTCGGCTTTGCAAGCGTTTTCGATGTTGGTTTTTCTTTTTCCAGATCCGGTTCCGGCATTTCTTTTATAATCTTCTCTTCATCATTTGCAGATAATGGTACTTCGCGTACCACTTCTTTCGGATCTTTATCGTCCCTGAAACCTAGAAAAATAGCCGGTTTTCTTATTTTTCCGCTTGCTGTCCACGTAGCAAACTTAAAAATGCCTACCAATTTCGGCTCAACCCAATGAGAAGGTGTGTCGTGATCCACCTCGTCAACAAACGCTTTCTTTTTGATCTCTAACGGTTGTAGCCTGTCCATCACTTCATCCATTACTTTATCCTGGAAACCGCTTCCGGAATGACCCACAAACTTTAATTCTCCATTTTCATAAGCGCCAAAGACGATTGACCGGAAAGGCCTTCCATTCTCGCTTTCTGTCCAGCCTCCAATTACAAATTCCTGCCGTATTTCAGTCGGAAGTTTTAGCCAATCTTTTACCCGCTTTCCCGGTTGGTATTTGCTGTCTTTTCTTTTAGCGACTATTCCTTCAAGTTGCATCGCTTTTATTTGCTCAAACAATGCTTCGCCATCTTCAAAATCATCACTATATTTTATGACGTCATTTTCCGGTATTATTTGTTTAAGTAATGTTTTACGGTCGGTTAATTTTAGTCCTGTAACGTCATAACCATCTACCCATAAAACGTCGAAGAGATAATAGGTTACTGCCATTCCTTCCCGATACTTTTGTAGGAGGTCAAAATTCGGTCTTCCTTTGTCATCAAGGACCACCAATTCACCATCAACTACTGCATCGTAGGAGATGGATTTCAGTGCTTCTACAACCGCGGGATAATATTTTGAATAATTTAAGCGGGCTCGAGTAAAAAGATTAACGGCATCATTGTTTTTAATAGCAATTATCCTGTACCCATCCAATTTCACTTCGTAAGTCCAATCAGGATTATTAAAAGGTTCTTTAATAAGGGTGCAATTCATTGCCTCAACCCTTTCAGGCATTGGTGCCTGGGTACCTTGTTGTAAAATCCCGATATCCAAACCTTTTGTTTCAGCAGTTTTTTCTTTAACTGCACGGCTACTTTGCCATTTTTTCGACTCTGGATTTTCTGCCATTTCTTCTACAGTCAATCCGGATACAACTGACTTATTCTTTTTTGTTACATCTGACTTTGATGCTGACTTGTCTTTTACCTTCAATAGGTACCATGATTTTTCATCACGTTCCGCATCCTTTATCAATGCGAACTGACCGTTTAGTTTTTTCCCATGCAGGTTAAATAACATTCCTCCTTTGAAGAACTGCCCCATTAATGAATGCTCCTGGGCTTTTTTGTCATCCTTATCCACTTGGGGTGTTTCATAAGTTCCCTCGTCCCAAATAATAACAGTTCCACCCCCGTATTGTCCTTTTGGAATGATCCCTTCAAAATCTTTATAATCATAAGGATGATCTTCCGTAATCATTGCAAGGCGTTTTTCGTCCGGATTTAGTGAGGGGCCTTTAGGAACTGCCCAACTTTTCAAAACACCTTTTAGTTCAAGGCTGAAGTCGTAATGCAGATGGGATGCAGCATGCTTTTGGACAACAAAATGAAGTTTGTTATCAATAATTTCCCCGCCTGTCGGCTCAGGTGTTTTATCAAATCTTCTTTTCTTTTTGTATTCTTCAAGAGGCATAAAAACATTAATTCTAATCTTATGCCAGCGGGGATAAAATTTGAATGGCTATTTTAAAAACGCCCAGTATATGAAATTTGATAACGAACAGGACGGTGAACTTGACATTAATAAATTAATTGAAGTTGCACAAAATGTTATTCATGATCCCCAAATAGGTTTTGCCGCCGGAATTTCCCAACCAGTTCAACAAATAGTTACTAAATACGGGGATGTCTATGACTTGACTGTAGATTTACGATTACATGACGAACTCAACTTTCCCAAATATAAAGGCGATAATTAAGGACTGTTCTAGTTCAAATATTAACGATAGGTGCGGGTTGCTATTTCATCAAAATTGATGTAAGTATGATAGCTTTTAATAGTATTCATTCCCGTAAATAAATAGTCTACGTACCTTTTTATCGTCAATAAAAAGTTAAGGTATTTTAGTTATCCCCTGCGCCAACTTCTTTCTCCAGCAGCATTTGTTCAAACTTATCTTTTTCAGTAGATTGTTAGCAGTTAAAGTGTTGGAAGTAGGCATTTAGCTACTCCAATTTCAATTGTTTAATAAAAATTGGTTGAGTATTAATCATTCTGCCAGTTATGTTGTGAAAAATCTCTTCTATTGAATTACTTTGATTAAACCTGTAGCAAAATTCGTCCAGGTAGGGCTGTAAATTTCTAACACTATGATGTATACCTCTAAGCCAACCTTTAATCATCATTACTTGGCGATGGAAAAGTTTGAAGTTTTGTTTGGG
>NZ_KB893316.1 GCF_000374045.1 Segetibacter koreensis DSM 18137
ATACTTATGTGCCTCTACAAAAAAAGGATATGCTAAAAGAGTAAATAAAGGATGAAAAAGGTAATTTTAAAAACTGCTCTCTTTTGCTCGCAAATAAACTGTTGCAAAAGAAGAGCGGTAGAAAAAAAAACTAAAACTAAAACCAAAATAACGGCAAAAAGAAAAGTGATACTTACCTCCCAATAGCAAACTTACGGCGACGTCGGTCAACCCAAAAGTATACCACAAAGCCCCGCAAAAGGACTACAATGCGGGGCTTTGATTGGGGGCTTCGCGGATACTTTTCTTTTTGTTGGCTGTAATTAAAAAATACGTAATGCACTACTTTGACTTATACTCCTAAATCAAATAAACACAAATGAATACTGAATTAGCAAACTCATTAAGTGATGAACAAAAAGCAGCGACATTAACTGCTCTAAAATGGATCGGCTTATGGGTAAGTATGGATATTTCTGATTCGGGTGATTTAACGCCTTCATGCGCTGAAAGACTAAGAATAAATTACCAGTTATTGAAGTTTAGTCGCTCCAGTACTTTGTTGAGTAAATACGAAGATGACGGTGCAGAGGATCTTCTTTTTAGGACTCTTAATTCTATTCCAACTATTACAAAGCCTTGGTTTGTTGTGGAAACGTATATGATGGTTTCTGTGGAAGGTAATATTTCTCCAAGAGCTATGCAAATCGCTTTAATGTATTGTGAAAAAATTGGAGTATCAGAAGAAATGTATTTAGAGATTATTAAGGAAGCTTATGTTGCAACAGGCGACTATCGAGAAGGTATGTTCGACAAGTAACTATTAGAAAAGGCAAAACTACAGCCAACATGGGTATTTATGCAAGTATTTCGGGACGTTAAAAACTGGCGGATGAATACCAACTGCATCGATATTTTTTCAGTCAACATCACTACTGCCAATTCCACACCTGCATAAATACCTAAACGTTAGCTGCAACTCTTGAACATTTCGATAATTGATCCGTGCCGTTATCTTTGCCAATGTTTTATAAATTTTTACTTACCTTATTAGCCGCCATAGTTTTATTAGTCTCAACGCTAGGTAAGTATTTTAGTGAGAAGAAGATTGATAGAACAAGAATTAGATTAATCACTATTTGCGCTGTTTTAGGTATCACAATTTCAATTTTTCAGGCTATATTTCAATATTCTTCAGACTTGAAAGCTGAAAAGGGTGCAAAGGAGAGTCGACTTAGGATTGATTCGGTTAACAACGAATTGAAAAAATTACAACAGAAAAATGTCGACTCATTAATAGCATCGTTAGAGATGAGTCGAAAAGTTATATCTCTTCAGGATCGTTTACAATTAAGTCAAAAAGATATTATCCGACGCCAGGAAGAAACAAATAATCAATTAACTGGAAAAAATTGTTTCCCAACGATCAACGTAGGAACAAATGAAGGTAAAATAATTACCAATCAGATTCTCCTGTCCATATCTATTATTAATAATTGCACTTATCCTATTAGAAGTTTAACCGCTGTGGTATCACATCAATACCCATTCGGAAGACAGGAAAATGTGGTTAATGCAGTGGAAGTACGGCTAAATCCCCAAAAATTTGTTGACCAAATTTATACTCCTGTAACAATTGGCGATTTGGGGCCTAAGCAGACCACCGGCTTATTTTATGCCGCCGTGCCTCCTAAAAACGATTCAGAAAACTATAACTTTATAATTAGGTGGACGGGTGGACAATATGAAGTAAGTTATACAATGAAACATACCTCAGGGGGAAAAATAGTTATTATTAATAAAAAGGTAACATCACCTATGAAATCAATTGATATTCCATCCGTTTTAAAAGAATTATAACTACAATGAGAAGAAGAAATGCAGCTAACATTGCATTTAAGCTATGCCGGGTTTTGGGAAGTAATTGATCGTTAGTTTTTCAATTCTAGCTTTAAATCTTCAATTATAGTGATTTAAAGTCTATTGCCGCCACATCTTAAATGCCTGTACGTTTTTCCAAAATCTTCCTACTAAGAGTTTTTCAAAATGTTACTTGTTTTTTCCTGTGTTACCAATAATTACACGTTAATAAACCAAGAATAATCCTGCATTTCAAGATTTGGACTAAGGAAGTTAGTAAAAATATTTGTAATTAGTGCAGGTAAACCGCTTTAGAGGTCTTAACTAATATGCATTAAATGCCGCTCGCTGGGCAAGCTATCAACTGCTATTAACCTAATATTCCTACTTTCTTCCTTTTTTATAATTGTGGTCAAAAAAAGGATTTTTAAGGTGCCTTGTACTTTTACAAACAATATCTAAGATTTGCCTCTTTAAACTAAAAATTTTAGTATTTTTACCTAATATTATTTGCAATGAGTGAACGGTTAATGGAAAAGCTTTCAATACTAGCTGACGCTGCAAAATATGATGTATCCTGTTCATCAAGTGGCAGCAGTCGAAAAAATGAGAACAAAGGTTTGGGCGATGCTAAAGGAGTAGGTATTTGTCATGCTTATACAGAAGATGGGCGATGCGTTTCGCTGTTAAAAATTCTTCTTACCAATCATTGTATTTTTGATTGTGCATATTGTGTTAGCCGCAAAAGCAATGATGTAAAACGTGCGGCTTTTACCGTACAGGAAGTCGTTGATCTCACCATAAATTTTTATCGCCGCAATTATATAGAAGGATTATTTCTAAGTTCCGGTATTTTCAAAAATGCTGATTATACTATGGAACGGTTGGTAAGAATTGCAAAAAAACTTCGGCAAGAGCATAATTTTCATGGGTATATCCATCTGAAAGCTATACCGGGAGCAAGTGACGAACTGCTGAAGGAAGCCGGCTTGTTTGCTGACCGGCTTAGCGTAAATATAGAAATGCCCACAGAGCAAAGTCTGAGGCTGCTTGCTCCTGATAAGAACCGAAAAGACATGATAGCACCTATGAAATACCTGAAAGGTGCAATTGAAGAAAACAGGGAAGATAAAAAAATATTTAAAAAAGCTCCATTATTTGCCCCTGCGGGGCAAAGTACTCAAATGGTTATTGGCGCTACTCCTGAAAACGACAGGCAAATTCTTTGGATGGCCAACCAGTTTTATGATAAGATGAAATTGAAGCGAGTGTATTATTCAGGTTATGTGCCTGTTAGTAATGATAATCGTTTACCTGCTATTGGCACGCCTGTTCCCATGATCAGGGAAAACCGGTTATACCAGGCCGATTGGTTGCTGCGGTTTTACGGCTTTGAAGTAGATGAAATAGTAAATGAAGAAAATCCGTTGCTTGAGATGGATATTGACCCTAAATTAAGTTGGGCTTTAAGAAATCTTCAATTATTTCCACTTGATATAAACAAAGCTGATTTGTCTCTTATCATGCGCATTCCCGGTATTGGTGTTAGCTCTGCAAAAAAAATTGTTGCCGCTCGTAAGTTTAGTAAACTTACCTGGGATCATTTGAAAAAGTTTGGAATTGCAGTTAATCGCGCACGAAATTTTGTTACCTGCCAAAGTGATGTTTTTAACAGGAGAGACTGGCTGCCATCGCAGATAAAAGATAAAATTTTACAGGCAGGAAAAAGTAAATACTCACCCAATTTTTCACCCCAGCTAAAATTGTTTTAGAATTGGTAACTGTTATTTACGACGGAACATTTGAAGGTTTTCTTACTGCTGTTTTTGAGGTGTATGAGTATAAATTTTCTTCAGTTAATATAACTACTAAAGAACGTTTTCAACAAAATGTTTTTAATAATCATCATGAAAGTTTATTTAATGAGGAAAAAGCTGCAAGAGTATGGAAAGGATTGACAGCAAAAATATCTGCAGCAGCATTAAGCCAGTTGTATAAAGCCTTTCTGTCAGAAGAAACAGGAATGGAGGATATACTATTGAAATACATTCAATATGCATTTGCCAAAAAACAAACGATAGAAAGTGACTATTCTAATGCTGCTGTTTTAACGGTTATTCAAACAGCAAAAAAAGTGTATCGCGAAAAGCATAGAATGGAAGCGTTTATTCGTTTTCAACTAACCGGAGATGGTTTGTTTTATGCAGTTTGTCAGCCTGACTTCAACGTGTTGCCTCTTATAGAAAAGCATTTTAAAAGCAGGTATGCAGACCAACGCTGGCTGATCTATGACAGCAAAAGAAAATATGGTATTTACTATGACCGGTTTAAAGTGGAAACTGTACAGTTGTCTTTTGACGAAAAAACAAATAATGGAAAAAATATACAAATTATGCTGGATGAAAAGGAATTATTGTACCAGCAACTATGGCAGCAATATTTTAAAAGTGTAAATATTGTTGCAAGGAAAAACACGAAGCTTCATATACAACATATGCCCAAAAGATATTGGAAATTTTTGCCTGAAAAGCAGTCGGATGCGTTTAGATAAAATGATCTATAGCAAATAATAATGTCACAACTTCTATCCTTCAGATACAAGTTGTGACATTATAAATTACATATTAAACGCTTGCATGAGTTGTGCGGTTGCACTCTACGTTACAAGATCTATAGAGAAAAATTCAGTAACAATTTTTAATAATCATTACTGTAAAAATAGCGACTTATTAAATTTGAGAAAAACTCGCCGGAACCAAAAACGTGCGTGTAATGTTCGAAACAATCTTTGCGTCAGCATACTCGGGGATTGCTTTTATCCTGTTCCATTCAGGATCGCCACCGAATGCTTTCCAGTTTTTGTCATGTTCTTCCATATCATCAAAAGTGAGCATGTAGGTGAGATTGGGACGCATTTCGCCTATTAGTGTTTCTCCAAAAAATACCGGCGTAAGACCAACTCTTTTAAAAATGGCTATTTCCCCTATATCATTAAACATTTTAATTTTCTTTTTTCCTGCGGCTTCACTTGCACTTTCATAACGGCGCAGTTCAAATATTCTTGATTTATTAGGTGGTGCCTGCAGTTTCGGCATTCCGGCAAAAGCTTTCAAAAAAGAGCTTTGAATCCTTTCATATGCCGGGGCAGTAGCGGGAGCATTTAGATAAGCATCACCAGCAGACTGGTAAGTAGCGTCATTAGCCAATTTATCGGAAACATTTATAAAATCTTCGACAGAATTATAAGGAATGATCACATATATTTTACTTTGCCCCTCAGGTTGTTGTTCGGTGAATACTCCTATATTTTTACTGCCTAATTTATTTAAAGCAGGTATAGCAGCATTTTGAAAATAATCTTCTACCAGCTTTTGCTGCTCACTGTTTTTTAAGGTATATACTCTAAGTTCATAATATTCGCCACCTGATTTTTTTCCCATCTGGTCTTTTTTGGAAGCCTTACTAACTATTGGTGCTATGCCTGCTGCTAAAGAGCCGGTAACAAGGGATGCTTTTACAAATAACCGTCTTTTCATCTGTCTTATTTTGCGACTAAATTATCTTAAATAATCGACAATGAGCGCATCTATGTTTTGATAAATATCGTCTTATAAAATTACGCCTGTTTACAATTTTGATTGGGAGGTTTTGAAGGCATATAAATTATAATTTTACCACAAAGAATACTGTAACAGGTAATAAATATTTTTATAGATTTAACCAGTTTTAATAATAAAAAAAATATAGCAATGGGTTTGTTTGATAACATGTTTAATAGTGTACCGACAGAAAAAAAATATGTTCCGGAAGATACCCGGGAGGCTTATGCAGTGGTTTTATATTGCTGTGCAAATGCTGAAGGAAATATAGGGGATGAGGAAATTATTTTTATAGATACTTTATTTCAAACCATGGCTATTTTTAAAGATCACGATGGGGCGGAGTATTTACAAATCGCTGAAAGAGTGTATAGCAATTATAGTTCGCATGAACTAATTGAAGGAAGCATTAATTGTGTGAAAGAAAACCTGCGTCCCCAGTTATTTTGCTATTGTTGCGATGTGTTTTTAGCAGATGGTGTTGTAACCGAAGAAGAGAAAAAAATTCTTGAAAACCTTGCCCAAATATCAGGCATTGATGAAGAAACCTCAAAAAAAATTGTAGAGGTTGCTATAATAAGAAATGTAATAGAGAAATAAAAAAACATAAAAAAAGCATCAATAATTAAATAAATTCCTGATGCTTTTTTTCTTTTAATGATTTTTTTAATCTACCACTTATCTACCTCGTCGGTACTATGGTTGATTATGGGTGCAGAAACCAGCTCTTCATCATCTAAAGTCTCCGTTACTTCCGAAGTTTCCTCAGCAGCCACTTCTACTTCTGCCACTGGTGATTCTGATCGGCCATTTTCTTCATAGTTGTCATGATTAAATGCATCGAAATCAAAGTCAGGCATTAATTCTGTTTTTACATAATCTACCGCTTCAGTTAATGCTTTAGAAAATTTATTAAAATCTTCCTTGTACAGAAAGATTTTATGACGGTCATAACCATTGTCGTTAAACCTTTTGCGACTTTCAGTAATGGTTAAAAAATAATCATTACTGCGGGTAGCCCTTACATCGAAAAAATAAGTTCTTCTTTTTCCTGCACGAATTCGTTTGCTGTAAACACTTTCAATTTTCTGTTCGTTGTTTTCGTAAGCCACAGTTGTTGGTTTTTGTTAATAGTTCATTAAAAACAATGATACACAAATATAGAATTACTTTTCAATTGCCAAAATTTTTAAAAGAAACCTTGTAATTTTTTTTTATTTATCGCTTACTGCAATCACTAACCCTTATTACCCAACGGAAGACACAGTTTGCATCTTATATAGCTCTGCATAGTAGCCATTTTGTAAGAGTAATGACTCATGTGTTCCCTGTTCTGTTATTCTTCCATCCTCAAGTATAACTATTTTATCAAACTTTAAAAGCGTAAATATCCGATGTGTAATTATTATTGCCGTCTTATCCTGCAAATACTGGTATAAATTGGAAATTATTGTATTTTCAGTTGCTGTATCTACGGCGCTTAAACAATCGTCAAAAACAACTATTTCCGGCTGCTTTATCAATCCCCTTGCTATAGATATTCTTTGTTTTTGCCCTCCGCTAAGTGTTACGCCTCTCTCTCCAACCATGGTATCGTAACCCTTCGCAAATTGAAAAATTTCGTTTTCAACGCTTGCCTGTTGAGCGGCCTTACTTATTTGTTCCTCAATAAAATTTCCTTCAAGTCCGAAACTTATATTATTTGCAACCGTATCACTAAATAAAAATACGTCTTGCGGTATGTAACTTACCTGCTCACGTAAACTCTTCAGCGAGTATTCCGAAATATTTTTACCACCTATTGTAATGTCTCCTGTCTGGGGCGTATAAAAACGAAGTAGTAACTGAGCAATGGTAGATTTTCCAGACCCTGTTTTTCCCAATATTAGTACTTTTTCACCTTTTTTTATTTTTAAAGAAAAATCTTTAAGAGCATGAATGCCCGTATGCGGATAAGTGAAATTAACAGTATTAAACCTTATATCGCCCTTAACCTGCTGCGGTATTTTACCATTGTCTGATATAGCTGGCCTTGTATCTAAAAATTCATTCAGCCTTTTTTGTGACGCTGAGGCTCTTTGTACCATACTTGCTACCCAGCCTATTGCGCTTACGGGAAACTGCAACATATTTATATAAATAACGAATTCTACAATTACCCCAACTTTTAGAGGATCATGTAAGGCCTGTATTCCACCTATTAAAATGGTAATTAAAGTACTTAAGCCAATCATTAAAGCCATACTGGGAAAATAAATAGATTCTACCTTAGCAAGACCTATTGCATTGTTGCGGTAATCTTCGCTGTTTTTTGCAAAAAAACCAAGCATAGCTTTTTCCTGCACAAAAGATTTTATAACCCTTATTCCTGAATAGCTCTCTTGTGCATTTGTGGTTAGGTCTGACAGGAGTGATTGTATTTTTTCGCTTTTCTTATAAATAATCTGGTTTACAATATATATTGTTAATGCAAGAATAGGTAAGGGGGCCAGCACGTATAAGGTAAGGGTAGCATCTTTTCTTACCATGTTTACAACGCAAAAAGCGATCAACGTAATAAGGTTTATAAGATACATGATAGCCGGACCGGTGTAGCTCCTAACCCTGCTTACATCTTCGGTCATTCGGTTCATCATATCACCCGTGCTGTGTGTCTTGAAAAAGTTGGTATCAAGTAATTGGTAGTGATGAAATATTTCATTCTTCTGATCAAATTCAATATGACGGCTCATAACTATTATTGTTTGCCGCATAAAAAACATGAGTATGCCGCGTAGAATGGCAAGCATTAAAATAGTGATACAGCAAATAGCAACCAATTTTATAAAGTTGCCCTTTAAAGGCTCCATTATTTTAATAAACCACTGCACAAGGGGATCATTCCATGGTCGTTCAGCTACATGTTTTGCATTGGGCAAACGCTGCTGTACCTGGTTAACCACATAGCTGGTAACCTGCGGTGCCAGAACTGCAAAATAATTTGAGGCTATTACAAACAGGATACCTACAATAAACCTCACTTTGTATTTCCAGAAATACTTATTAAGCGCCGAAAGGTGTTTCAATTAAAGACAATTTTTGCAAATGTACACCTTGCAATCTCTATACATAGCTACAACCAGATGGACCATAATAAATTTTAGCATTCAAATTTCTATTGTTAGCGGTAACTATTTTAGAATGTCATTAATTATAGTTATTATTGTATAAGGCTACAGCCTAAATAGTAGGCTATATAAGCCTGCAGCCTTATAATAATTCTTTTGAAGTCTACAGACTTATAATTAAAAATAATGAATATGGAGGCTATTATAACCGGAGATATCGTTTCTTCGCAAAATATTGAACCGGTACATCGTGAACAATTATTTAAAAAGCTGGATGTTTTCCTAAAGTCTTTAAAAAACAATTATTTAAGCAGTTATGAAACATTTAGGGGTGATAGCCTGCAGTGCAAAACGATTGTGCCTGAGCTTGCATTGCGAACAGCTATACTTATAAGGGCTTTTTTTAGAGCCTATATACCAGAAAACACAAAAAGTGTAATAAACAAGAAAAATAAGAAAGGGTATTTCTCAACCAAATACGATATACGTTTGGCTATTGGAATTGGCGAAGTAGATTTTATAGATGAAAAAAAAATCAGCAGTTCTGATGGGCAGGCTTTTAGGTTATCAGGTGAAGGTTTAGACAGCTTGAAAAATACCTCGCAGCACCTTTTAGTAAAAACTGCAGACCATAATTTTGACGAGCAAATAGAGCCAGCTGTTTTATTAGTAGATGCGCTAATACAAAAATGGACTCAAAACCAGGCCATACTGGTATTATATAAGCTTCAACAAATGAAAGAAGACGAAATAGCTGCACAGTTACAAATATCACAATCGGCCGTAACACAAAGAAAAAAAACAGCTGAATGGTATGCAGTTGAAAAATTGGTTACTTATTTTGAAAAGACAATCCATAACTGGCAAAAGTGAATTCATTTTTTTCATATACAGATGGTAGTATAGTAGTAAAGTTATTAATGGCACATTGCATTACCGATTTTTTTCTGCAACCAAACTCCTGGGTGACAGATAAGAAAAATAATCTATGGGGCTCACGTTATTTATACCTACATGTACTTATAACAGGTATAGTAGCATGGCTATTACTAGCTAATATTCATTTATGGCCCCAAGTGCTTTTAATTACATTAACCCATTTATTAATAGACGGGTTAAAAGTACAGGTTGAAAAATATCTTAAGAACACCAGGAATATCGACTTCCGTCTTTTTATAACAGACCAGGTGCTGCACATTACTGTTATTATTATAGCCTGGCTATGGATTATTAATGGCTGGGTTAACTGGACGAAGATGATAAATGGATTGGTTAGTAATTTTAATATATGGGTAAGAGCGTTCGGATATATTTTTGTAACCTCACCCGTTGGTTATATCATTCAGTTTCTTACACGAAAATGGAATACTGATTTAGCAGGAAACGACAGTTTGCCAAACGCCGGCAAATGGATAGGCGTACTGGAAAGGCTTTTGATCTTAACGATGGTGTTTATAGACCAGTTTTCGGCGATAGGCTTCCTTGTAGCAGCTAAGTCAATATTGCGTGTTACAGATAAACCAGACAAGCCAACATCTGACCCAACAATGGGTAGGCCTTTCAGCTCGCGAAAGCATACCGAGTATGTGCTGATCGGTACTTTTCTAAGTGTCGGCATAGCCATTTTTACCGGTCTTGTAATCAATGCTCTGTTAAGATTAAATAGATAAGGAGAATATTCCTTTTGTAATTATATATGAAATTGCTTGGAAGCAAAAAGTGAATTTCTCCATGGCTGCTCTACATTACATTCCAATTAAATAGTTCTTGCCGGATATATTTTTAAAGCTTCCTGAAGGCAATCCATTGCAGCATTTATTGCAGAAGGATTTATAACATAAGCTAATCTTACTTCCTGCTTTCCGAGTCCAGCGGTTCCATAAAAACCGGTGGCGGGAGCAAGCATAAGCGTTGACCCTTTATACTCAAAACTCTCAAGGAGCCATTGGCAAAATTTGTCACAGTCATCAATAGGCAAGCGTGCCATTGCGTAAAAGGCTCCACCTGGGTTTGGACAAAAAACACCTTCCATGGCATTTAATCTTTTTACTAAAAGATCTCGTCTGCTTCTGTATTCTTCTTTCGTGGTACTAAAATAATCTTTCGGAAGGTCTACTGCAGCTTCGCCAGCTATTTGTGCAAAGCTCGGCGGACTTAATCTTGCCTGGGCGAATTTAATAGTTGTATCTAACACTTGTTGATTTTTGGTAACCAGTGCTCCAATACGCCCACCACACGCACTATATCTTTTGCTTATGGTGTCCATCATGATCACGTAGTCATCAACACCTTTTAGATGCATAGCACTTATTTGTTTCCCTTCATAAGTAAATTCTCTATAAGCTTCATCAGAAAAAAAATACAGGTTGTGTTTTTTTATCAGCTCTTTCAACTGCTCCAATTCCTCTGCAGTATAAGAATACCCTGTAGGGTTATTGGGGTTGCAAATAAGAATTGCTTTGGTTCTTGGGGTAATGGCTCTTTCAAATTCTTCTATAGGCGGTAGCGCAAACCCGTTCTCTATATGAGAAGTAACCGGTACAAGTGAAACTCCGGCTTCTACTGCAAAGCCATGGTAATTAGCATAAAAAGGCTCTGGCACAATTGCTTCATCACCTGAATCCATGCAAGCCATAAAGCCAAACAAAATAGCTTCACTAGCCCCAGTAGTAATAAGGATTTGCTTATGATTTACTTCTATTCCTACAGATTGATAATATTGTACCAATTTTCTTCTGTAACTTTCATTGCCGGCACTATGGCTATATTCAAGAATAGTGAAATTACTTTTTCTTACAGCATCCAGTATCAATTTTGGCGTTTCTATATCAGGTTGGCCTATATTTAGGTGATATACATGGACGCCTTTTTCCTTAGCAGCTTCTGCATACGGAACCAGCTTTCTGATAGGGGAGGCGGGCATTTCTTGTCCGCGATGGCTGATTGTTAACATTTCGCAAAGATAAGGGTCGGAGCAGTTTTTCGATATATCCTTACATTAAAAAAGCTGCCCGTTATGGCAGCCTTTTTTAATGCTTTTATAATAACGTCTATTTTCCTGATTTAGATTTAGTCGCAGCGTCTGCTCCAACAACTTCTCCATCTATTGTTAAAATAATCGGGTCTGCTACTTTAGCAACTTTTACAGTTACCTGCTTTGTAAAAGAACCCATTGATGCTGCATTGTAAGTAACTTTTATTGTTTTTGTCGCACCTTTTGGAATGACACCCTTAGGATAGTCAGGCGTTGTACATCCGCATTGTGCCGTTGCACTTTCAATTACAACCGGAGTTGCAGATGTGTTTTTAAATGTAAAAGCGAACGTGGCCGGAACATTTTGAGGAATTTGGCCAAAGCTATGTTTGGTTTCTTTAAATTCAAGTGGTGCTTTACTTTGAGCAAAAACAGTAGCTGCAGCTAGAAAAGCAACCATTACAAAGAGAATTTTTTTCATGAGTTTTATTTTGTTAAGGTTATAGAGAAAATGTAAAAAATAATTGATTTTTAAATTTATTATTTGCCTGCAGTTTTCAATTTTTGTACTGCACTATTTGACGGAGCGGGTGTTTCGGGAACTTTGTAACCCGTGCCATGAAATTTTATTTGTTTGCTCAAGCCATTATTGAAAAAAATGTCTACATATTTTTCAAAAGGTCCGTCTGCATATCCACTAAAGCCTAAAGTAACTTTAAAATCTTCTCCCGGTGCATAAGCTTTCCCCTGCTCATATTTTGGAGTAGTACAACCACACCCTACTTTTACGTTTTCAATTTTAACTGAATCTTTACTAACGTTTTTTATTAAAACGTCAAACTCTACCGGTTTGCCGTAAGGTATTTTACCAAAATCGTGATTGTCTTCTTTAAATTCCAAGACTTTAGATACGTCAGCTTTTGCCACCGTAGGTGTATTGGCAGCAGTTGTAGTTGCTACTGAAGTCTGGGCATTAACAAACGCGGCAGCTAATAAACACGTCAGAAGACCAGTAATTTTTTTCATTAAGAAATGATTTTTAGGATTATTTAGATTATTGTTGCTTTTACAACGCAATATTATTGTTTTTGAAAGGAATAATTGTGCCTATTTTCGTACTGGTATAGTTTTTAAGTTTTTATTAATTACTATAAAAATAAATAATTAGTTTTAAAAAAGAAGACGAAAATTGGACTTATAAATTTTGGCAGAGTTTAAATAACGATTGTAATTAAAGAATTTTAACCTGCTGTGCCATTTATATATTTTTGATTATGGAAAATTATCATTCTGACATTGATCTTACTGATGAGGTGATGTCATACGACAGGTTCAGGGAGGAGGTGTTGCAGGATTATAAGATTGCAATGGAAAGCCGTGAAACAAGCCTGTTGGGAAGACGTGAAGTGCTTACTGGTAAAGCCAAATTTGGAATTTTTGGTGACGGAAAAGAAATCGCCCAGATTGCAATGGCAAAGTTTTTTAAGAATGGTGATTTTCGTGCAGGATATTATCGCGATCAGACTTTTATGTTTTCAACGGGCCTTGCCACTATAGAACAATTTTTTTCCCAACTATATGCAGATCCTGATATCACACATGATCCTTTTAGTGCAGGTCGACAGATGAACGCGCACTTTGCAACTCCCTTTGTAGATGATGAGGGTAACTGGCTTGATCTTGCAAACCGAAAAAATATTTCAAGTGATATTGCCCCTACTGCCGGACAAATGCCCCGAGCGTTAGGATTAGCCCTGGCGTCTAAAGTTCTTCGAAGTTTACCAGACATAAAAAAATTAAAGAATCTTAGCAATAATGGCAACGAAATATGCTTTTGTACCATAGGGGACGCCAGTACAAGTGAGGGGCATTTTTGGGAAACTTTAAATGCCGCAGGGGTAATGCAGGTTCCGCTTGCTGTATTTGTATGGGATGATGGATATGGAATTTCAGTCCCCAAGAAATATCAGACTACAAAGGGTTCTATATCAGAAGCGATGTCTGGCCTGCAAAAAACAAAATTTAGTAATGGAATTAATATATATAAAGTTAACGGATGGGACTATGCGGGTATGTGCGAAGTATTTGAGGCAGCTTTAACCGAAATGCGGGAGACACATGTACCTGCCCTTTTTCATGTGGAAGAAATCACTCAGCCACAAGGTCATTCAACCAGTGGAAGCCATGAACGTTACAAAACCCACGAGAGGCTAATGTGGGAAAAAGAGTGGGACTGTATAAAAAAGTTTCGTGAATGGATTGTAGCTAATGGGCTTGCATCAGAAGATGAACTGTCTGAAATTGAAGCTGCAGCAAAAACCCTTGCGCGAGAATCTAAAGCAAGAGCATGGTCAAATTATATTGCTCCAATAAAAAAACAGGTAGAAAAAACAGTCAGTCTATTAAATAGCCTTACAGTTGAAAATGGTGATGTGAATGCACAATTGAAGAAAATAGTTACCGAACTTCAGACCAATCGTGACCCTCTCAGGCGCGATGTTATGAAGACTTTGAGCACCGTTTTACAAATAGTTCCTTCTGCAACTGAGGTTAAGGCATACTATAAAGAATTAAAGAAGGAGAATGAGGCGCTTTATAATTCTTACTTGTTTAATGAGGGACCAAAGTCAGCTTTAAAAGTCGCTGAAATAAAACCTTTTTATAATGAAGATTCCCGTGTTGTAAACGGATATGAGGTACTTAATAAATATTTTGATGCATTATTTACTGTCAACCCAAAAGTGTTTGCTTTTGGTGAAGACGTAGGGAAAATAGGCGATGTAAACCAGGGGTTTTCAGGATTGCAGGAGAAGCATGGTGACAACCGGATCTTTGATACCGGCATTCGCGAATTAAGTATAATAGGTCAGGGCATAGGTATGGCTCTGCGAGGTCTCAGGCCAATTGCAGAAATACAATATCTTGATTATCTTTTATATGGACTTCAGCCTTTAAGTGATGATCTTTCTACAATCCATTATAGAACAAGAGGACGCCAGAGTTGTCCGCTTATTGTTCGCACCCGCGGTCACAGATTAGAAGGGATTTGGCACAGCGGTTCGCCTATGGGAATGATAATAAACGCATTACGAGGTTTGTTTGTCTGTGTTCCAAGAAATATGGTGCAGGCAGCGGGTATGTACAATACTTTGCTGAAGGCAAACGATCCGGCTATTATGATCGAAAGTTTAAACGGCTACCGCCTGAAAGAAAAACTGCCGGCCAACCTGGCTGAGTTTACGGTGCCGCTAGGTATACCGGAAGTAATGCAGGAAGGAGAAGATGTAACAGTGGTTTCTTATGGGTCAACCTTACGTATTGTGCATCATGCTGCTGCAACATTAAAAGAGTTTAATATTAGTTGCGAAATAATTGATGTACAAACACTACTTCCTTTCGACATACATCACTCTATTGTTGAGTCGTTAAAAAAGACAAACAGGATTGTATTTGTTGATGAAGACGGACCAGCAGGCAGTACAGCCTTTATGTTTAACGAGGTTATAGAAAAACAGGGTGGTTATCGTTTTTTAGATGTAGCTGCACGTACCATTACTGCGCAGCCCCACCGTCCTTCTTATGGAAGTGATGGGGATTATTTTAGTAAACCAAACGAAGAGGATATTGTGGAAGTCATACGGGAAATGATGGCGGAGTAATAAATAATGGGGTAATAATATTGAGTGGAAGATCCGTTTTTGTATTTGCTCGTTATTGATTGCTATAACTTTTTGGGACCTTTAAGAAGAGGCAGCAAATGCAGATTATATCTTTTTTACGCTTAATCTAAAAACTTGTTTTGCAGATCTGGAGAAGGTACCCAGCACTTTTCTTTCTTTCCGAACCATCTGTACCTGTTGCGTGCAATTAAGTTATAAAAGCCGTTTCTGATAAGCTTAGGAATAAATATAAAAATGGTCAATAGAGGCCACGTGCCATGTAGTTGATTTGTGACCAATAATGCGGCAGTAGACTTAGTGTAAATTTTCCCTGACCTATATAAGATAAAAGAATTGAAAGCATCAGTTGATAAATGAAACTTTTTCAATACCGACAGGCCGTAATCAGACTGCAAAGAGGCAAAACGAAAAATGTCTTTTTTGTCTCTTTTTATTACAAACTGAACAGCGCCGCTGCACAAATTGCAAACACCATCAAATAAAATAACAGGGTGTGGGAGTTCATCAATATCAGACATAATAGATACAGATGTAAAAGTAAAGATAGGTACACAATCAACTTAATTTGACCTGTCAATTTCTGCTTAAAGAAAAGCCTTTTTCGGCCATTCTGGCTTTAACTCTTAAAAATCTTCGTAATTAAGCAATATGGCAAAGAACCAAACAACATTTGACAGTTGCAAATTTTGCAATCTTCCCTAAAATTTATTTAAATTATTTACTGTCTGCATAAGGTAATATCATATTATTAGGCAAAACAATGCTTTTTATAAAAATGCTTCTTCCTATACACGAGAACGACTCAGAAAAATCAAAAATTGGCAGTATTTTTATTGCTATTAAATGACGAGAGATTATTATTTAATTTTTTAAAGTTTTAAAATTTGTAATAAAATTACTTGCAAACGTTTTTATCGAACTTTGCCGGTAAAACCTTTGTTAAGATAAAAAGCGAAAAGTCATAACAAGACTTTTTACTTTATTTTTGATTAGAATGAATAAAATACTTCAATTTATGCTTAAACGCAAAGTACTGCCTGTAGTGCTCGTAGTCTTGTTTGCCGCAATTTTCTGGGCTTTCCAAAGCCAGGGGGGAAGTGGAACTTCTCTTACTACCCAACAAAAAATACTAACCACACTTGGAACTATAATCGAGCAAAATCATTATAAACCTAAACCAATTAATGACAATTTTTCTGAGCAGATTTTTACAAAATTTTTAGCGGCGGTCGATCCAGATAAAAACGTCTTTCTTTTGTCAGATGTAAACTCTCTTAAGAAATACCAAAACAGCATAGATGATGAAATTCACGGTGCTCCTATTCAATTTGTTCCTGCTGTAGATACCATTTATACAAGGAGGATGCAGGAGGTAATGTCTATGTACAAAAAACTCCTTGCAAAGCCTTTCGATTTTTCTGTTGAAGAAGAGATTACCGTAGATGGAACTAAATTAAACTATCCTGCTACTGAAGAGCAGAGAAATGATATGTGGAGAAAAAAGCTGAAATTTCTTACTTTGGAGAGATACACAGATCTTATTGACCAACGTGATAAACTTAAAGCCAGGAAAGACACAATTGTAAAAACCGATGCTGCGCTAGAACAGGAAGCAAGGGAGAAAGTGGGTAAAATGATGGACAAGAATTTTGAGCGATTAAAGCTGAAATTCAACGACGATGATCGTTTTAACCTTTTCATCAATACGATTACTTCTTATATGGATCCTCATTCCGATTATTTTCCTCCTGTAGAGAAAAGATCTTTTGACGAGCAAATGAGTGGAAAATTTTATGGTATCGGTGCTTCATTAAAAGAAGAGGATGGAAATATAAAAGTAGCAAGTCTGCTTACAGGTAGCCCTGCATGGAAAAGCGGACAGATACAAGTAGGAGACATAGTAACTAAAGTTGGGCAGGGAAAAGAAGAACCAGTGGAACTTACCGGTCTTGCAGTAGAGGATGCAGTAAAAATAATAAGGGGAAATAAAGGAACTGAAGTCAGGCTTTCTTTAAGAAAACAAGATGGAACAATAAAAGTTGTATCAATTATAAGAGACGAGATCGTACAAGATGAAGTATATGTACGCAGTGCTATTATTAATGGTAAAGAGAAGATAGGTTACATTTATCTGCCTGACTTTTACGCTGATTACGAAAAACCCGATGGGCACCGTTGTGCGCAAGACGTAGCGAAAGAACTGCAGAAACTGGAAGCCGAAGGGGTAGATGGTGTAGTAATGGATTTACGCAACAACGGGGGAGGATACCTGCCTGAGGTTGTTGAAATGGTAGGTTTATTTATACCGGATGGCCCTATAGTGCAAGTTAAAGACAGGGAAGGAAGACCAACAGTTTTGAGAGACAATGATAAATCCGTATTGTACACAGGACCTCTTACTGTCATGGTAAACGAGTTTAGCGCATCAGCATCTGAGATATTCGCAGCTGCCATTCAGGATTACGGCCGCGGTGTTATAATTGGCAGTTCTTCTTCTTATGGAAAGGGCACCGTTCAACGCAGCATTCCTTTCGGTCGCCCGTTGGATCTTTTCACCGGAAGAACAGAGTATGGAGCTATCAAGCTTACACTGCAAAAATTTTATAGGATAAACGGTGGATCGACCCAATTAAAGGGAGTGACTCCGGATGTTGTTCTTCCAGATGAGTATGAGTACCTGAAATTTCGTGAGAAAGATAATGACAATGCTATGCCTTGGGACGAAATTGCAAAAACAGATTACACAAAATGGCCTGCATCCTATAACATTAGTTTGATAAAAGCAAAAAGCGAACAAAGAGTAAAGAACAATGCGAAATTCAATTTAATAAACAACAACGCATTGTGGTTGTCGAAACAAAACGATAAAACTTACAGTCTTAATCTCGATAAATATAAAGAAGAACAAAAAGCGATAAGAACTACCGTGAAACAAAATGACAGCCTTGCAAAATTAACAGTTGAACTTCCGGTAGTCGGGTTAAAGGCAGATGCGGCGAAATATAATAACGTGGATAAAGACAAGGGAGAGCGTTATAAGAACTGGTTAAAAAATTTAAAGTCGGATATATATATCAATGAGGCTGCTAATGTAATAGAAGATATGAGTGCAAAGCAAACCAATGTAGCAAAACATTAGCATTGATAGTATAACCTAAAGGGAAAGCTGCTATTTTTGATAAAATCTTTTGTATAAATACAATCAGCACCATTTTTAAGAATGTTTTCCTGAAACACATTCTTAAAAATGGTCTTGGTTTTAGTCGAACTCTAAACAAACCTATCTTCAATCACCAATATTTTCCACTTTAAATTATTGCAGTTGTATAACAGCAGAAAGTTATAAAGCTTTTCGAACCGCATAAAGGTAGACTATGGATAGCAGTAAAAAATGGTTTGCACTATACACAAAACCGCGTTGGGAAAAAAAAGTAAGTAGTATTCTAGAACTAAAAGGAGTTGAATGTTGGTGCCCTCTTAAGAAAACCCAAAAGCAATGGAGCGATAGAAGAAAAATTGTTGAAGAACCTTTATTTACTTCATATGTTTTTGTGCGTATAAATGATACAGAGAAGTCTGGAGTTTTAATGACTGATGGTATAATCAACTTTGTTTTTCACGTTGGAAAACCGGCCGTAATAAGAGATCAGGAAATTGAGATAATCAAAAAATTTCTTTTAGAGAAAGAAGCATCAATAACGGTTCAATCTTTTCAATCTTTAGATGAAAATACAAAAATTAAAGTTAATCATGGGGTCTTCATGGATGCTAAAGGCATTGTAGTAAAAGGCGGAAAGAAAAAAGTGTATGTTAAGCTTGAAAGCCTGGATCAGGTAATGATTGTTGAGTTTCCGGCGGAACATCTTTCCCCGCTTTTTTAGTTTTTCCTTATTGTTAGATCTTTTGCCAGTTCTTACTTATTATCTATTTTTTATAATCCTTGTTGTTGTATAAGATTTAAAGAAGTTAAAATAGTTTCCCTACTATTTGCTCAAAAAAAATTTTTCTCTTTTTAGGGCTTAGATGTTGCTTTATCTGCATTATTGTCGTCTTTAACTATAAAGATTTCAGTTATTATTGAATAATATGTAGTATAGCATTGTAAACATAAACTGGCATAAGTTTACAAAGGTTGCACGAAAGTAAAATTTTGAAATTACCAGCAATGATAGATCAAAACTTTTATTAGGTCACTTTATTGAATTATTAAGTATGAGCGATATGAGGTTTGCAATTATTGGTTGTGGCAGAATTGCAGAACGGCACGCTGGTCATATTAACAAAACAGGGGTGCTAAAAGCGGTATGTGATTCAGATTTTAAAAAAGCTGTTGATATTGCAAAAAAATACGATGCAATTGCCTACCAGGATTATGATGAAATGCTTGCCCGGGAAAAAGAAGTTGCTGTAATATCTGTTTGCACCCCTAATGGTCTGCATGCAGAACACTCAATAAAAGCATTACAAGCGGGTTTTCATGTATTATGTGAAAAACCGATGGCAACGAACGTAAAAGATGGCCTTGAGATGATAAAAGCGGCTGAAAAAGCCGACAGGCGATTATTTATTATTAAGCAAAACCGTTTTAATCCGCCTGTAGCGGCGGTAAAAAATGCTGTTGATAAGGGAATTCTAGGAAAGATTTACAGTATTCAGGTAAGTTGTTTTTGGAATAGAAATGCAGATTACTATAAGAATTCATGGAAGGGTACGAGCGCTCTTGACGGAGGTACTTTATACACCCAATTCAGCCACTTTATAGATTTGTTGTATTGGATAGTTGGTGATGTAAAGCAAGTGTTTGCTTTAACAAGCAATTTCGCTCATAAGGGAGTGATCGATTTTGAAGATACAGGGGTTGTCGCCCTGGAATTTGTTAATGGTGCATTAGGAACAATAAATTATACCGTAAACAGTTTCAACAAGAACATGGAGGGTTCACTTACTATTTTTGCTGAGAAGGGAGCTGTAAAAATTGGCGGCGAGTATTTAAATACAATAGAGTATCAAAATATAGATGGATTTGAAATAAAGGATATTGGTGAACAATCCATAGGCAATAATGGTAGATATACAGGCGCCAGCAGTAATCATGATAAAGTATATGAAAATCTAATTAATGTTTTAAGAGATAAAAGTTCAGTTTCGACAAACTCGTTTGAAAGCTTAAAAACATTGGAAATTATAAACAAAATTTATCAATCTTCAAAACTGGGAGGTGTTTAAAGATATGAGGCACATAACATTACAAGTAAGCGTACGCGATGTAGTTTTTGGTGAAAATGTCACTATTATAGAACCTGTAAATATTTATGGCTGTAAAATAGGTAAAAATTCTTTTGTAGGTCCTTTTACTGAAATACAAAAAGACGTGGTTATTGGTGAGAAATGTAAAATTCAAAGCCATGCTTTTATTTGTGAATTGGTGACTATAGGCAATAATTGCTTTATCGGCCATGGAGTTATTTTTGTAAACGATCTTTTTTCTACCGGCGGACCGGCAATGCGTGACAAAGATTTATTAAAACCAACAATTATAGGCAACAACGTATCGATTGGTAGCAATGCTACCATACTTCCCGTTGCGATTTGTGACAACGTAGTAATTGGCGCAGCGTCAGTTGTCACGAAAAATATAACAAAGCCGGGTATATATGCCGGTAATCCAGCCAAATTTTTAAGAAGTATTGAGGGTACTAACACTTATACTACCAACGCACTGAATGGTGAAATAAGTGAAACTTCTGAAAGCGGTATAAACAATTAAAAATTTTGCTTGAATTAGAAAACGTAAGGGAAAAATTACCTTTAAAAGCTAAGGCTATTTTAATGCTTCGTGCCCTTTTCCTTTATAGTTGATATCTTGCATATTGAATCTCCTGCTACATGTTTGATTTCTTGAAAAAATTTGGTAAAACCGTTGACCCTGATTTGTCGTTTCTTGGGGCAGATATGCATTCACATCTTTTACCCGGTATAGATGACGGGTTGCAGGAGCTGGAAGAATCTGTCGAGTTTATAAAAGAGCTGCAAAAGCTTGGCTACAGTAAGTTGATTTGTACGCCTCATATCTTATCTGATTTTTACCCAAACAGCCCCGGTACTATTCTGCCCAAATTAGCAGAAGTAAGGGCTGCGTTAGCGGAGGCAAATGTAGATGTAAAGGTAGAAGCGGCAGCAGAGTATATGATAGATAATGATTTTACTGAATTAATAGCAGGTTCTAAAAAGGAAGATTTATTAACTATTGGCGGAGACTATATTTTAGTTGAACTTTCTTATATGTATCCGCTACCAAATATTGAGAAAATTATTTTCGATGTAAGAATGCTTGGGCTTCAACCCATTATTGCCCATCCTGAGAGATATAGTTATTACCATAACGAATTTTCGAAGTATGAACGTTTTAAGGAACTGGGCTGTAAACTTCAGGTAAATTTATTGTCACTTTCCGGCGCCTATGGGTCGCAGGTAAAAAAGACGGCTGAAAAATTATTTAAAAATCAGATGGTTGATTTTTTAGGAACGGACATGCATCATCAAAGACATTTGGCTATGTTGAAAACCCTTGCTTCAAAACAAGATTTTTACGATCTTGTTGGTAGTGCTCAACTCTTAAACAAAACATTATTATAGTTATGCAAAGATGCCTATTCAACTTGTTTTAGAAAATGGTCATCCTGTAAAATAAACAAACGTTCTGCAGTCCAGTTTTAACCTTTAGTTTCTCCAAGTTTCTTTTTATTGACTTAACTATCTTGCTTTATATTTCTATTTAAATGAAAAACACTGTACAAATTACTATTCCTGTAGAAGATGATAACACGCGTGAAGAATTAATTGCAAAATTATCAGCCATAGAGTTTGATGCATTTGAAGAAAAGGAGTCAGAACTAGATGCTTTTATTGACGAAGAAAAGTTTAATTCTGCTCAGCTTGAAAATATTCTTTCTTATAATAAGCTCAGTTATACAAAAGAAATTATCCAAGATCAAAACTGGAATGCTTTGTGGGAAAGCAATTTTCAACCTGTGATTGTAGATGATTTTTGTGTAATAAGGGCATCATTTCACCCTCCGTTTTCAAAAATTAAACATGAAGTTATAATTACACCAAAAATGAGTTTTGGAACAGGGCATCATGCCACCACTTATTTGATGATAAGTGCTATGAGCCAAATTGACTTTACAGAAAAACAAGTTGCAGACTTTGGTACGGGTACTGGCGTTCTGGCAATTTTGGCTGAAAAACTTGGAAGTAGTTTTGTGTGGGCTATCGATAATGATGATTGGAGTATTGAAAACTCGAAAGAAAATATTGAAAGAAACAATTGTAAAAATATTACAATTGAAAAAGCTGATGGATTTCATTCCAACAAAAAGTTTGAGATCATTCTTGCAAACATCAATAGAAATATAATTCTAGAAAACGCAGAAAACATGGTAACGGGTCTTAAGGCAGAAGGAAAACTTTTGTTAAGCGGATTACTTAGGGAAGATGAAATGGATATTGTCTCATCTTTTGTCCAAAAAGGCTTAATACATGATTCTACGACCGAAAAAAATAACTGGATTTGTATATTATTACATAAAAAGTAGAAAGGCTGCTATAAAGTTATTTAGACCAAAGATGGCTATATTATAAGTAGCCAGAAACATCTTAAAGCTGCATTCAACATAATAAGAATATCTGCCCCTTTTTTGACTATGTTGTTTCTTAACTTTCTGTTGTACAACTGCTTGTGGCTTCTTTTTTTCTCTTGGTACTATTATTGTTTATACTAATCAAAAAAAATATGAAAAACAAATTATTATTATTAAGTATTTTGGTAACGATGCTTGTTGTGGCTTGTTCACGAAATGCCATTACTGGTCGAAACCAACTTTCGTTAGTTTCCGATGCCCAGGTACAGCAAATGGCTCAAACCGAATACAAGACATTTTTATCACAAAATAAAGTAATAAGCCCAAGCCAGAGTAAGGATGCTGAAATGGTAAAGAGAGTAGGCAGCCGTATAGCTAATGCAATTACTCAGTATTATACAAAGCAGGGGCTTGGCAAAGAATTAGAAGGTTACCAATGGGAATATAACCTTGTAAGCAGCGACCAGGTAAATGCGTGGTGTATGCCGGGAGGTAAAATTGTGGTGTATTCCGGGTTGTTGCCTGTTACCCAAAATGAAGCAGCTTTAGCAGTTGTTTTAGGACACGAGATTACACATGCTGTAGCTAAACATGGTAATGAAAGAATGAGCGAAGGCCTTGTTCAGCAATTAGGTGGCGCAGCGCTGCAAGTTGCACTTTCAAACAAACCCGCGGAGACCAGAAATCTTTTTTTACAAGCTTACGGTCTTGGTTCTACTATAGGTGTTACCTTGCCACACAGCCGTAATCAAGAGTATGAAGCCGATAAATTTGGACTTATTTATGCCGCCCTTGCAGGCTACAATCCTCGTGAAGCAATTCCTTTATGGGAAAGAATGGAAAAAATGAGCAACGGTCAAAAACCACCGGAGTTTTTAAGTGATCACCCATCAGAAGGAAACAGGATAGCAAGATTGCAGGAACAGATGCCGAATGCCCTTAAATACTACAAGCCAATGGGGCAGAATAGATAAAAATATGTCTTAATACAAAATCGAAGATATTTGATCCCTTAGGTAATCGAACTTTGATCAGAATTAGATTACAAATCAATGTAAGGCCCTCCAATCAAAGTTGGAGGGCTTTTACATTTTGAATATTCAAGTATGAAAAAGTGCAGGATTGCAAGGTGAAAGAAACAAATCAAGAAAAGTAAGAAGTACAATATGTAAAAGAAAATGCATCTATCAAAAAAATATCTTTTCTTCGACTTGAAATTAATTATCAATGGTTACAGCAGCAATTCCTAAAAAGCGGATTCTTTCGGTAGATGTTCTTCGCGGATTGGTAATGATTGTTATGGCGCTCGATCATGTCAGAGACTTTTTTCATATTTCCGCCCAGACTGCAGACCCGCTCGATCTTGGCACAACTACACCTATCCTTTTTTTTACCAGGTGGATTACTCATTTCTGTGCCCCTACATTTGTTTTCCTGTCCGGCGTTTCTGCTTACCTCTCTGCTGAAAATAAGACTTTGCAAACGGTTAGTAGTTTTCTTATGAAAAGAGGATTATGGTTAGTAATTGTGGATCTTGTTTTGATCTCTTTTGCATTAACTTTTAACCCGTCTTACAATTTGGTCATGCTCACTGTCTTTTGGGCGATTGGTTGTTCTATGATTTTTTTAGGTCTCATATTGAAGATCACTCCCAAACTTGTTCTTCCGTTAGGCCTTCTTATTTTTATTAGTCATGATCTTGTTTCTGCCGCAAATATTCCCGCTGGTGGTACCGCAGAGTTTGCCTTAAAAGTTTTGTTTACAGGAATATATGTAATCCCGGTAACTCCATCTCACTTTATTGGCTTTTTTTATGCTATTGTTCCCTGGTCTGGAGTTATGTTTTTAGGCTATGGGTTGGGGAACCATATTCGTAATAGAAAAACGCTTTTTATTTTAGGAATATCGTTATTGTTACTCTTTTTTTTGTTGCGTTTTATAAACCAATATGGTGAGCCCAAACCCTGGCAGTTGCAAGGCAATTTTTTAAATACTATTTTATCCTTTGTAAATACCACTAAGTATCCACCTTCTCTGCAATTCTTATCCATGACACTAGGCGTTGCTCTCTTACTGCTTGCATGTATTCCAAATTCTTCCTCACGTTTCAATAAAATAATTTCCGTTTACGGCCGTGTTCCATTCTTCTATTTTGTCATGCATCTTTTTCTGGCCCATCTATTATTAGTGGGGGCCTTTTTTATAACCGGTCATACTACGCAGGAAATTAGAGACACAGCATCACCAATTTTATTTAGACCACGTGATTTCGGCTTTTCGCTGCCAATTGTATATTTAGTATGGATTTCGGTAGTTCTGGTGCTTTACTATCCCTGCAAATGGTTTTATAAATATAAAGTCAATAGTAAAAAATGGTGGCTTCGCTATTTATAAAACATCAATAAAAAACCTTCTTTCAAATGCCGGTGGATTTTAAAAGATAGCTCAAATTTGAAAAAATTCAAGATTACGTTAGGGAAGTACAGAACAACGAAAGCGCATTCAGGCATTTTTTTTAGAAAGACAGAAAGAGAGTAAGCGTTTCAAAAAAGCAAAATAAAAAAAGGCTGTCATTTTTAAACAGCCTTCTATCTATTAATCATAATCACTAATTTATACTGATTTTCTTCCCATTATTAATGAAAGAACAAACAGTACGATAAAAATAAAGAATAAAACTTTAGCTATACCTGCAGCACCTGCAGCGATGCCTCCAAATCCAAAAATTGCAGCAATTATTGCAACAATCAAAAATATTACTGTCCACCTTAACATAAAAAAAGATTTAAATTTTACTAAATATATTTCCAAAGAATTAATTAAAAAACTGTGCCATTCATACACGCAGATTCGACTGTAGAACGGTAAATAAAAGAATATTTTTGATTATTATAAAACAATGCACAGAGCCTTCTAATAAACAATTGGTTAAATCGATTGCTTTTTTAAGAAACACAATAGGGTAAACGTCTTATATTTACAATCTTGCTTTTGCAATTACGACGTTGAATAAATTATAATATTTTGTCTGAAGAATTATGGTAGAAGTTAATAAGTTATTGCCTAAAACACCTACAGGAATAGTTGGCCTTGATGAGATAACCGAGGGAGGCATTCCTACCGCCAGACCTACGCTTATTTGTGGCGCCGCAGGTAGTGGAAAAACATTGTTTTCAATTGAGTTTATCGTAAAGGGGGCGCTGGAGTTTAATGAACCGGGTGTTTTTATGGCTTTCGAAGAGAAAGCAGAGGAATTGTCTCTAAACGTCGCTTCACTTGGGTTTGACCTTGAGGCACTGCAAAGAAACAATTTAATTAAAGTTGATCATGTACATATTGAAAGGAGTGAAATAGAAGAAACCGGTGAATACGATCTCGATGGACTTTTTATACGATTGGGCTATGCGATTGATAGCATAGGTGCTAAACGTGTAGTATTGGATACTATAGAAAACTTATTTTCAGGTTTGTCAAACCAATCAATATTAAGGGCAGAGCTGCGGCGATTGTTTCAATGGCTAAAAGAGAAACGCGTTACCGCTATCATTACCGGAGAAAAGGGTGATGGTTTTCTTACAAGACAAGGGCTTGAAGAGTATGTTTCTGATTGCGTAATATTGTTGGACCACAGAGTTAGCCGACAAATTTCGACAAGACTTTTACGAATAATAAAATACAGGGGGTCAGTACACGGTACTAATGAGTATCCCTTTTTAATAGATGCAGACGGAATATCTGTTTTGCCAATTACCTCCCTTAAACTTGAACACAGCGTTTCCTCTGAAAGAGTTTCGTCAGGCATTCCCTCATTAGATAAAATGCTTGAAGGACAGGGTTTTTTTAAAGGAAGCAGCATACTTGTATCAGGAACTGCGGGTACAGGCAAAACAAGCATCGCCGCATATTTTGCAAACGAAACGTGTAAGAACAAAAAAAAGTGCGTCTATTTTGCTTTTGAGGAATCTCCGCAACAGATTATAAGAAATATGCGGTCGATAGGGATTGATCTACAGGAACATATTGACAACGGATTTCTTGAGTTTCACGCATCAAGACCGACTTTGAATGGCCTTGAAATGCACCTTGTTGCTATTCATAAAATAGTTAAAAGGTTTAAACCCGAGGCTATTATACTCGATCCAATAACAAATCTCATTACTGTAGGCGCTGTAAGCGAAGTAAAAGCAATGCTTATAAGGCTGATAGATTTTTTACAGGCAGAGCAAATTACAGTAATGTTTACCGCATTGACACTTACAACTGTTATAAACGAACAAACAGATGAAGGAGTTTCTTCGTTGGTAGATGCATGGCTGCTTGTAAGAGATATTGAATTTAATGGCGAAAGAAATCGTGGATTGTATATTATGAAATCGAGAGGCATGCGGCATTCAAACCAGGTGAGAGAATTCGTAATATCAAATGAAGGTTTAAAGCTGGTAGACGTGTACCTGGGACCAGAAGGGGTTTTAACGGGTTCTGCAAGAGAGGCCCAACAATTGATGGAGGAAACAGGTGTGGTTTTGCGCACCCACGCGGTAACAAGAAAAGACAGAGAAATAGAAAGGAAGCGAATGGTGTTGCAGGCAAAAATAGAAAGCTTAAAAGAAGAATTTGAATCTGTAACAGAAGAATTAAACAAAAGCTACGTAGAAGAAGAATTGAGGAAAGAGGTAATGGAAAAAAATCGTGAACAAATAATAAAAAGCAGGCATAATGGAAACATTAACAAATCCGACAGTTAATCCGGAGCTGGTGAGCGAAGAAAAATGGGAACTGAGGTTATATGTCGCCGGTAAAACAACTAAATCGGTTGCAGCATTAAATAACCTGAACAAACTGTGTGAAGAATATCTTAAAGGAAAATATATTATTGAAGTAATTGACCTGCTACAGCATCCTCAACTTGCAGAAGGAGATCAAATTTTTGCAATACCGACACTGGTAAAAAAAGTACCGGAGCCTATTCGGAAAATAATTGGTGATCTGTCTAACGAAGAAAAAGTTTTGGTAGGCCTTAATATTCGTCCTGCAAAATAATAATATGGGCATTGACAAAGACCTTTTAGAAAAAGCAGGTGATAATAACAGTAATGAAGGTCTTACATATGTTTTGCGTTTGTTTGTTACAGGAGCTTCTGCAAATTCTGTCAGGGCAATAAGTAACTTAAAACAAATATGTGAAACTCATCTTAAAGGAAATTACTCACTTGAGATAATTGATGTCTATCAACAAAAAGCAATAGCTGAAACTGAACAAATTATTGCATTACCTCTTCTAATAAAAACACTCCCTTTACCCCGCAAAAGACTTGTTGGTGATATGTCTGAAAAAGACAAAGTTCTTCGTGGTTTAGGACTTATTATATAGATGTTAGATGGAAGCGAAAACCTACGAAGAACTGGTAAATGAAGTGAACGACCTGCGTCTCCAACTGGAGGAGGCGAACGATACTATTGATGCTATAAGAACAGGCAAAGTAGACGCTCTTGTTGTAAAAGGGAAAAAGGGTCACGAATTATATACCTTAAAAACAGCAGATCAGACCTATCGTCTTTTTATTGAAAAAATGATTGAAGGCGCGGTAACATTAGATCAGCATGGAATAATTCTTTACAGCAATTCGCAATTTGCTTTAATGGTAAACATGCCGTTGTCGAAAGTGATCGGGTTATCTTTTAGTAATTTTATCGATCCTGCTTCAAAGCAACAATTTTCTTCACTTTTCAAGCGGGGTTGGAAAGAAGATTGCAAAGGGGAAATAGTCTTAGTGCATGAAGGCAAGAATAGAGAATTTCAACTTTCATTTACTTCACTTGAACTGGATGAAGGCGTTTCGCTAAGCATTATTCTCACTGACCTTACCGAGCAAAAAGAAAACCAAAGACAGTTAAAGCTAAATAATAAAAAATTAGAGGAAATTAATTGTGCCCTTGAGACCAGCAACCACGATTTACAGCAGTTCGCTTCTGTAGCTTCTCACGATTTGCAGGAACCTCTTCGCAAAATTCAAATTTATTCTAATCTTCTGCAGGAAAAACACCTGGCAGAGTTGACACCCTCTGCCAGTTTATACCTTCATAAAATTGTAGCTTCTACCGAGCGAATGAGAGTTCTTATACATGATATTTTATCCTTTTCCCGTTTATCAGCTAATGACATCAAATATGAGCTAACAGATTTAAAATCATTAACGGAAGAGTTGCTAAAAGATTTTGAAATATTGGTTGAAGAAAAAAAAGCGACAATAATCATCGGAGACCTGCCAATGATAGAAGTTAATCCGGGACAAATAAGACAGGTATTGCAAAACATTATAAGTAATGCAATAAAGTTTTCGCGACAAGATGTTAGCCCTGAAATACATATTTCGGGCACCAGAATATGTGACAATTTATATGACAGTGATCCGCTAACTGACGGTCCTTATGCCTGCATCAGAATAAAAGATAACGGGATTGGGTTTGATGAAAAGTATATGTCGAATGTATTTACCCTTTTTAAAAGATTGCACCCAAAAGACAAGTACGAGGGAACGGGTATAGGTCTTGCCATTGCCAAAAGAATTATTGAAAAACATAATGGCAATATAACCGCTCGTAGTACAGAAGGCGTTGGTTCAGAATTTATTATTGTTTTGCCTGTGCACCAGCAGCAGGTCGTATAATAAAGTAAGAAATCAGTAGACCGCCTTGCAACTTCAATTAGCTTGCTACATTAAAAACAAAAACCTAGATAATTCCTTTGACCGATACTTACAGGATATATTTTCAACTACAATGGGCTGTAGGCGGAAATTTTTAGAAACTATTTCGCCTTCTTATATTGTTTATACCAATACCAAATTATGATATTAGTCATTTTTCCGCTTTAATCATCAAGATACTTTTGCGAAAAAGTATGACAATGACAATACAACAAAAGGATTTAGTAAAGGCAACGGTGCCCGTGTTGAAGGAGAATGGAGTTGTGCTAACAACACATTTTTATAACCGGATGCTGAGTCAAAACCCTGAGCTGAGAAACGTTTTTAACAGCGGAAATCAACATAATAGTTTGCAACCAACTGCATTGGCAATGGCAGTTTTAGCTTATGCTGAAAATATTGATGATCCATCTGTTCTGAAAAACGCGGTAAATAGAATTGCAAATAAACATGTAAGTCTTGATATTCGTCCCGAGCATTATGCGATTGTAGGTAAACACCTGCTTGCCTCAATTGGCGAAGTTCTCGGCGACGCCGCTACTCCAGAACTCGTAGATGCATGGGCTGTGGCTTACGACCAGTTAGCACGTATTTTTATTGGGGCAGAGGCTGATTTGTATAGTGGTTCAATTGCAAAAGAAGGCGGATGGACAGGATGGAGACCATTTATTATTAAGAAAAAAGTGAGGGAATCAAAAGAAATTACTTCTTTTTATCTCTATCCTTCAGACGGAGGTAAGGTTCGCAGTTTTCTTCCTGGTCAATATATCAGTGTACGATTGTTTCTGCCTGAAATAAACGTATTTCAGCCGCGCCAATACAGCCTCTCAAGCGCATATAATGATTCCTATTATCGTATTTCGGTAAAAAGAGAAGCAGGTAACAATCTTAAACCTGAAGGCCTTGTTAGTAACCGGCTTCACCATCATCTAAAGGAGGGAGATGTTATTGAAGTTGCACCTCCTGCTGGTGATTTCACTTTTGATATTAATAAAGAAAGCCCTGTATTTTATATAAGTGGGGGAGTTGGTGTAACTCCGTTATTTAGTATGCTCGAAACGCTTGTTAAGGCAGGTAGCGACAGAGAAATTACTTGGATTCATGGTGCACGCCACCCTGAAGTTCATGCTTTTAAACATGCTGTTGCAGAACTTTCTGATCATCACGGAGGGGTAGACGTTCATACCTTTTACGATGAAATAGAACTTGAAGAAGCGGACAATGAAGATAATTTGTACGAAGGTTTTGTTGACCTGGAAAAATTGAACAAAAGTATTGAACCTGGGGCTGATTACTATATCTGTGGTCCTGCTCCATTTATAAAGAAACACCACGAATTTTTGAGATCAAAAGGTGTTGAGAAATCATCAATACATTTTGAAGAGTTTGGTCCTTCAATTTTAATAGTAAATTAAGCATTTGGCAGTTAAATCAAAGAAGTTATTTTCTTACAGATAGCTTCTTTGATTTTTAGATATGTAAAAAGCAAGTACTAATTGTCTTGCATTCAATTCAAAACTTATCTAAGAAATTCTTACAATTCTAGCCAGTTCTTTAAATAATAGTAATTAATAATAAAATGAAAAACTGATCTAAAGATTTCACCTAACCCGTATAAACTTTTCTGTTTTGCCAAAAAAGGAAAATCCGATATAACCTCTTACCGACATCGTTTTTTGATCTGTGAGTTTTATTGAAGATTTGTATTCTTTGCCATCCTGCGGATTATATATTTTACCACCTTTCCATTCTTCGTTATCGAATATAAAATCCCGCAACATGATCAATCCTAAAAGCTTGTTATTACGTACGTTTTCATCAGGATTTTTAAAATCAACTTTTGGACTGCCTGTTTTGTCGTATGGATGTTTTAGCCATATTATCTTACCATAATACTTTCCATTATTTTTATAAATCTGAATATGACCTTTGTTAGTGCTGTTTGCCCATACGCCTAAAATGGCATCAGCATTAAAGGCCGCAAAGAGCTGATATGCAGAAAAAACGAAAATGAACAAAAAAGCAATTTTTTTCATATTCTCAAATATCCTAAATTATATTTATAAACAAAAGGTTGAAGGAAAGCATTAACAAATGTTAGTTCATAACATGTCCTTGAATTTGTCTGTCGATTGTAACACTTTATCAGCAAACTCGCATATCGGCAAAATTTTTAGCTTTTCTTGCCTCGCATATTCAACTCCTTGCTCTACCAGTCTAAAGCCAACGTCTTTTCCTCTTAAAGATTCATCAACTTCTGTATGGTCAATTACCATTTTTCCTTTTTCAATTGTGTAGGTCATTTCAGCTAATTCTTCTCCATTTTGTTCTATAAAAAATGTTCCTTCATTTCCATCTTCTTTGTGTTGTATAATCATTAGTGAGGTTTTTATTTATCGTTATGCTTAACGTTCTAACAAAAACCTTGCAAAAAAAATTTGTAAAATAAAAAATTGTGCTTCATCTTTGTGCAGCAAATGAAAACAATAAATTTAAATAACAATTGGTGGCATAGCATCTCTTTACCGGGGTAGCTGTGTTATTGCTGTTATTTTACAACATATTACAAGCCCCGGCAAAAGCCGGGGTTTTTTATTTGTTAAGCTTCGCCGCATGGATGAATGGGAATGTTAGATGCAGAACAAAAATTGGCTGAAAGCTGAAAAGTTGTTGCTATAATAATATTAAAAATTAAATCTGGGTTTCTTCTTTTTTAAAGAAGAATGGCTTGGGTGTGGTAAATAAAAATTATGAAACCTATTGTATTTGAAACTACATGTAAGAAGATGCTTGCTGATGTTTACACCCCTGTGGGTATTTATCTGCGATTGCGAGACCGGTTTCCTGGCAGTATTTTATTGGAGAGCTCTGATTTTCATGCTGCTGAAAACAGTTTTTCGTTTATATGTATAAAACCCGTTGCCGGTATTCAGGTGACTACAACTGACACATTTGAATTTAAATATCCCAACGAACCTGTAATTAGGAAAAATTTAAGTGGAAAAGATGCAGTGGTTTCAGAACTCGATTTCTTTTTAAAACGGTTTCAACCTTCAAATAAAAGTGAAATTCCTGTGTCTCAGGGTTTGTTTGGCTACACGACTTTTGACGCTGTTCAGTTTTTTGAAGATGTAAAGCTAAAAGATGGAAAGGACGAACCAAATGCTATTCCGCTAATGAGATACAGGTTGTATCAGTATGTTATTGCTATCAATCATTTTAAAGACGAATTATACATTTGTGAGAACAAAATAAAAGGTCTTGAAAGCGAACTCGAACTTATAGTTTCCCTTATTAGAAGCAAGGATGTTCCTGTGTTTCCTTTTAAGGTTACAGGTGAAGAAACTTCTAACCTTACCGATGAAGAATACGTTGAGATGGTAAAAAGAGGAAAAAAAAGTTGCCACAGGGGAGACGTTTTTCAGATTGTTCTCAGCAGAAGATTTGAGCAAACTTTTACAGGGGATGAATTCAATGTTTATAGAGCTTTACGAAGTGTAAATCCGAGTCCTTACTTATTCTACTTCGATTACAACGACTATCGATTAATGGGAAGTTCTCCTGAAAGCCAGTTGATTATTAAAAATAATAAGGCGATTGTGCACCCTATTGCAGGTACGTTTAAAAGAACAGGGAACGATGAACAGGATGAACTTCTTGCAGAAAAGTTACTGAAAGACCCAAAAGAAAATGCAGAACATGTAATGCTCGTTGACCTCGCCCGTAATGATCTTAGCCATAACGCAGATAATGTTCATGTGTCAAGTTTTCGTAAGGTTCATTACTATTCTCATGTTATTCATTTGGTAAGTGAGGTTACCGGAAATCCAAAACCTGGTACAAATCCTTTTGAATTGCTAGCCTCAACATTTCCGGCGGGCACTCTTAGTGGCGCGCCTAAAGTAAAAGCAATGCAGCTAATCGATGAATATGAAAAAACTTCACGCAGTTACTATGGAGGTACGATTGGTGTTGTCGGCTTCAATGGTGAGCTAAATCATGCGATTATGATTCGCTCATTCTTAAGCAAACAAAACACTCTTTTTTACCAGGCAGGAGCCGGTGTTGTAGATGCCTCAGTGCCAGAAAGTGAATTGCAAGAGGTAAACAATAAATTGAATGCATTAAAGACAGCAATTAAATTAGCAGAGACTATTTGCGAATAATTATTAGGGTAGCAATACTATTAATAATTATTCTGTCTCTCACTTGTGCTAAATAGCAATATTGAACAAATAATAAAACAAATCTTCGTTTTTGGCGAAGTGGTTGAAATGAAAATATTAGTTTTTGATAATTACGACAGCTTTACTTACAACCTTGTTCATTTGGTCGAAAAGATAACACATGAAAAGGTGGATGTTTACCGCAACGACCAAATTCCATTGGAAAAGATAAAAGAGTACGACAAGATTATTTTATCTCCGGGTCCCGGAATTCCGTCAGAAGCAGGTTTATTATTGGATGTAATAAGAGAATATGCGGCCACCAAGTCAATATTAGGTGTTTGCCTTGGTCACCAGGCGATTGGAGAAGTATTTGGGGGACAGCTTGAAAACCTTTCATCTGTTTTTCATGGCGTGGCTACTCCTTGCCAGCTTGCGAGCGATAATACACTATTTAAAGGATTACCAGGGCAAATTGAAGTTGGAAGATATCATAGCTGGGTAGTAAAAGAAGAGGGTTTTCCCGAAGAACTTGAAATTACTGCAAGAGATGATAATAATTATATTATGGGTTTACAACATAAAACATATGATGTAAAAGGTGTACAATTTCATCCCGAGAGTGTGTTGACACCCGATGGAGAAACGATTTTGAGAAATTGGTTGGGCGTCTGAACTGGGATGTGTGAGATGAATGGGATAGAGATGAAAAATCTTCTCCAATTCATCCCATAATTCCCAACAATCCCATTATCCTAGTTCAGATAATTTCTAACATTCCCACTAATCCCAGTTAAGACAAAAAGCATAATATGAAAAAGATACTACAACACCTATTCGAGTATAAAACTTTGTCAAGAGAACAGGCAAAGGAGGTTTTGACTAATATTTCAAAAGCCATTTATAACGAATACGAAATAACAGCTTTTGTAACTGTTTACCTCATGCGCAGTATCACTATTGATGAATTGCAGGGGTTTAGAGACGCACTTCTTGAATTGTGCACCAAAGTTGACCTTAATGGCTTTAAAACCATGGATATTGTAGGCACCGGCGGTGATGGGAAAAACACTTTTAATATTTCGACACTCTCTTGTTTTGTAGTTGCCGGTACAGGACAGAAAGTAGCTAAGCATGGCAATTACGGAATGACCTCTGCCAGTGGTGCATCGAATGTAATGGAACAGATGGGATATAAACTTAAAAATGATATCTCAGCTTTAAGAAAAGAAATTGACACCGCTAATATTTGTTTTCTGCATGCTCCCTTGTTTCACCCGGCGATGAAAACTGTTGGTCCCCTTCGCAAAAGTATTGGCATCCGTACATTTTTCAATATGCTTGGGCCGATGATTAATCCAGCTAATCCGGACTTTCAATTGGTCGGCGTTTATAATCTTGAAATGGCGCGCATCTACAATTACTTGCTCCAACAAACGGGAAAACCCTTTACAATTATTCATAGCCTCGACGGTTACGATGAAATATCGCTAACAGATGATACAAAAGTGATCACCAATGCCGGAGAAAAGGTTTTGACACCTGAACAAGTAGGAAAACGGATGGTGCGACCAGAAGACATCTTCGGAGGCAACACGCCGGAAGACGCGGCAAAAATTTTCTCCCGGATTATAAAAGGGGAAGGAACCTGGGCTCAAAACGCAGTTGTCTTTGCCAATGCTGCCATGGCCCTGCAGTGTTCTGGTAATTTCGGATCTTATGATGATGCTTATGCTGCGGCTGTAGAAAGTCTTGAAAGTGGAAAAGCTTATGAGTGCCTACAAAAACTAATTAGTTTACAATAATCGTAACGACAAAAGTTAGTGGCAGATGTAAAGATAACCGACAGTATAAAAGATGAATTACGATAGCGACGCAACATAGGTGAAATAAAAAACTACAGAATCGACAGAACCAACAGAAAATAAATTTATCAAAGCAGAAAAGCAATCTGGTTTTACTTTTACACAATGAATATTCTTGATAATATTATAGCAACAAAGAGAAATGAGGTAGAACAAAAAAAGGAATTGTTGCCGGTTGAAGAACTAAAAAACTTTCCTAATTATCATTCTACCTGCAATTCTTTGGTTACGCAATTACTAACAGAAGGGGCTACAGGTATAATTGCAGAGTTTAAGAGAAAATCTCCATCAAAAGGAGTCATAAATGGGGAAGTGCAAATTGGTCCTGTTGTAGAAGCTTATGATGCTCATGGTGCTTCCGGTATTTCCATTCTCACAGATGAAAATTATTTTGGCGGCTCAAATGATGATATTGTTTATGCCCGTGATATTGTTTCAGTACCCATTTTGCGAAAAGATTTTATTATTGATGAATACCAGATAGTAGAGGCAAAAGCAATTGGCGCAAGTGTAATTTTGCTTATTGCTGCATGTCTCACTCCAAAGCGCGTTCAGGAGTTGGCACTATTTGCAAAAAGATTAAGTTTAGAAGTTTTACTTGAAATTCATAATGAAGGAGAGTTGAAGCATATTTGCAATGAGGTTGACATAGTAGGAGTAAACAATCGCGATTTAAAAACTTTTACAGTCGATGTTAGCCGCTCAATTGAGTTAAGTGAAAGAATACCGGCAGATAAAATAAAGATTTCAGAAAGTGGTATAAGTGATGTTGATACGATTGTTCGTCTCAGGCAGTTTGGTTTCAGTGGTTTTCTTATCGGGGAAAGTTTTATGAAACATACTGACCCTTCGATTGCTTTTGCTGATTTTGTAAATGCCCTTAAAGCTGCTTCGAATATTGCACTTGAGGGGTAAAAAATTAGTGATGGAAAACAAATATCAATCAGCTTCTGCTAACCTCTATAAAGCTCCTCGTATAAAAGTTTGTGGAATGACAGACCTCAGGCAGATGCACGAGCTTGGTGAGATAGGAGTTGAGTTTGCCGGAATGATCTTTTATCATAAGTCACCACGGTTTATAATGCGTCATTTAAAGGGTTATGAGGTAAAAAAGGCAAAGTTGAAGGTTTTCAAAATTGGCGTTTTTGTAAATGCTTCTTATGATGAGGTTATGAATCATGTTGACAATTTCGGTTTAGACATGGTGCAGTTGCATGGTAATGAAACACCTTATTATTGTTCGAAGCTTTCAAACTATATATCTGTTATAAAAGCTTTCAGAATATCGGAAGATGACAACATAGAATGGAAAATCAAAAACTATTATGACGATTCGGATATGTTTATGTTTGATACTGAAGGTGAGGGTTTTGGAGGAACGGGAAGAAAGTTTAACTGGGAAAAATTGCAGCATGCACAGATCTCTAAGCCATTTTTTCTTAGTGGAGGGATCGAGCCAGACGATGGACCAGGTATTAAAGAGTTTTTGACGGAACCTGTAGCTAAGGATTTGTTTGCGCTGGATATAAACAGCAGGTTTGAATTATCCCCGGGGGTAAAAAATATGGATAAAGTAAGAGAATTTGTAAAGCAACTTTCTAAACCTTAGCTGGGAGATTATGGTATCTAAAAAAACAAAAAAGACTGTTGAAATGATGTTTTAGAAAGTGTTAAGCGTGTAAAAAAAGCTCAATAAATATCTGAAGGTACAAGAGTGCGACGCAAGGATGCTAAATAGAAATACTAATGATGACTACAAAAGAAAATATATTATCACCTATTGGGAAAGAAGGAGTAGGACCAAATGAGTTCGGGTATTACGGAACTTTTGGCGGTGCATTTATTCCTGAAATGCTGTATCCCAACGTGGACCAGTTGAAGACACGATACCTGGAAATTATGTCCGAAGCTTCGTTTCAAAAGGAGTTCCGTGATTTACTGAAAGATTACGTGGGAAGACCAACACCTTTGTTTTTTGCAGAGCGGCTAAGTAAGCAGTTCAACACTCAAATCTTTCTTAAGCGTGAAGACCTTTGCCATACAGGTGCGCATAAAATCAATAATACTGTTGGGCAGATTTTGCTTGCACAACGACTTGGAAAAAAACGAATTATAGCAGAAACAGGTGCTGGTCAGCATGGTGTTGCCACTGCAACTGTCTGTGCTCTCAAAGGAATGGAATGTGTGGTGTATATGGGTGAAGTAGACATAGAAAGGCAGGCGCCGAATGTGGCTCGCATGAAAATGTTGGGAGCAACTGTTGTACCGGCAAAAAGTGGAAGCAGAACTTTGAAAGACGCTACGAATGAAGCTATCCGTGCCTGGATAAATGAACCTGTTGATACGCATTATATCATAGGAAGTGTTGTCGGCCCGCATCCTTATCCTGATATGGTGGCAAGATTTCAAAGCGTGATAAGTGAAGAAATGAGGTGGCAGTTAAAGGAAAAAACAGGAAGTGAATTGCCAACGCATGTAATTGCCTGTGTCGGTGGTGGAAGCAATGCTGCCGGCGCTTTTTATCATTATATTAATGAACCTTCCGTCAAACTTGTGGCTGTAGAAGCTGCAGGCTTTGGAGTAAACAGCGGCATGAGTGCAGCAACAACACAGCTTGGCCGTGCAGGAATTTTGCACGGAAGCAAGAGCCTGGTTATGCAAACCGAAGACGGGCAGGTAGTAGAACCTCATAGTATTTCGGCTGGTTTAGATTATCCTGGTATAGGACCGATGCACGCGCATTTGTACGAGAGCGGCAGAGGTACGTTCTTAAATGTAACGGATGAGGATGCATTACAGGCAGCCTTTGACCTGGCTAAGCTTGAAGGAATAATACCAGCTTTAGAATCGGCTCACGCATTTTCTGCGTTAAAGCAAATGACATTAAACGAAAAAGATAAGGTAGTTATTTGTTTAAGTGGAAGAGGCGATAAAGATTTGGCTACATATATGAAAGCAATGAGAGTATAGTTTTATGTAGTCAGCATCTGTGCTACTATAAGCATCGTTGCGTCGCACTCTTGTACGGTATCGTTTTAATCATCTTTTTTTGATAACAAATATTGTGGTTCATTATACTTTATCTCCGGCAACTGATGTTGATTTTGGCTTTGCCTATCAACTTAAAAAAATAGCGTATAAGGAATATATAGAACAAACGTGGGGCTGGGATGAGGAGTTTCAAATCCAATTTCACAACGAAAACTTTTCAACAGAAAATACAAAAATTATAAAAGTTGAAGAAGAACCAATAGGAACTGTGGATGTTAGGGAAGGAGATAAAAATATTTTTATAAGTGGCTTGTATCTTTTACCTGAATTTCAGAATAAAGGAATTGGAAGTTCAATTTTGGAGGCATTGCAAAAGAAAGCAGAAGTAGGTAAAAAAAGAGTTGAACTTGAAGTTTTACGTGTAAATACCAAAGCGCAGCAGTTATATAAAAGACTCGGATTTACAATGGATGAAAGAGATGAAACAAAGTTCTTCTTGTATAAAGATTATAGTGTCAGCGAGAGCACGATGAGCAATTTAGAAATCATAGGATATTCAGATAAATACCAGGAAGATTTTGCGGCACTAAATAAAGCCTGGCTTCAAAAGTATTTTACTGTTGAACCTATAGATGAAAAGATATTTGCAAATCCGGCGGAATATATAATAGGCAATGGAGGCTATATATTTTTTGCAAAATTAGGTAATGCAATTGCAGGAACGTTTGCTTTAATGAAAATAGGAGATGGAGTTTTTGAATTATCAAAAATGGCGGTTGATGAAAAATTCCAGGGGCAGAAAATTGGAAACAAAATGCTTGAATTTAGCATTAAGAAGGCAAAGGAATTGGGTGCGCAAAAAGTGATACTATATTCAAATACAGCTTTAAAACCTGCAATTTATTTATACAAGAAATTTGGTTTTAAAGAAGTGCCTCTAGGTTCTGTTGAATATAAGAGGGCAAACATAAAAATGGAGATTGAATTAAATAAATAAGATGACAAGGATAGAAAAGTTGTTTAGTGAAAAAAAACAACAAAAAGTTTTAAACGTGTATTGCACTGCCGGCTTTCCAAAGTTAGACAGTACACTTGAAGTGATGAAGTCACTACAGGCTAACGGAGCCGATTTAATCGAGCTCGGGATGCCTTACAGCGACCCTCTTGCCGATGGCGAAGTCATACAACAAAGTGGTGCTGTGGCATTGCAAAACGGAATGACAATCGCTATACTGTTTGAACAACTGAAAGAGATGCGTTCGATTATCAATATTCCTGTTATACTTATGGGGTATATGAATCCAGTTCTGCAATACGGCTTTGAAAATTTTTGTGCTAAAGCTGCTGAAGTGGGTGTCGATGGATTAATCCTTCCAGATCTGCCGATGTATGAGTATGAGAGTGAATATGGACAAATCATAAAAAAGTATGGATTAAATTTAATATTTCTGGTTACTCCTGAAACGAAAGAAGAGAGAATAAGAAGAATTGATGACTTAAGTACTGGTTTTTTATATGCTGTTTCATCCTCATCAACGACGGGAAGCAACAAAGATATTAGTGAACAGGAACCTTATTTTAAAAAGCTTCACGACATGAATCTTAAAAATCCTATACTTGTTGGTTTTGGTATAAAAGACAAGCAAACTTTTGAAGCTGCATGCAAGTATACAAATGGTGCAATTATAGGAACAGCTTATATAAAAGCACTCGGAAACGGTAAAGATGTACAAATGGCAACAAAAGAGTTTTTAGAGAAAATTGTGTAAATATAGATTTTTAAGAATTAGATGATTTTTCTTTAAATCTTTTCTGCAACTGATGGAAAAAACTTAGAAAACAATGAATCTCAAAATAGTAAAATACAATGCAGGCAATATTCAATCAGTGCTTTTTGCATTAGAGAGAATTGGCGTGCAGGCAGAGGTTACAGATGACATTGAAAAGCTGCGATCTGCTGATAAAGTAATATTTCCCGGAGTTGGCGAAGCAAGCACCGCTATGGAATATTTAAAGGCAAGAAACCTTGATAAGGTAATTAAAGAGTTAAAGCAACCTGTTTTGGGCGTTTGTCTTGGCATGCAGCTAATGTGTGCTTATAGCGAAGAGAATGACACACAATGTTTTGGCATATTTGAAGAAAGGGTATTACGTTTCGATAGTGCAGGTACTGACTTAAAGGTTCCACAGATGGGTTGGAACAATATCTATAATTTAACGTCGCCTTTGATGGAGAATGTAGGTGAGAACAGTTACTGTTATTTCGTACACAGTTATTATGCTTCCCTTGGTAATCATACAATTGCCACAACCGATTACACTAAACCTTTCAGTTCAGCATTAAATAAAAACAATTTTTACGGAGTGCAATTTCACACAGAAAAGAGTGCTGAAGCAGGCGAACAAATTCTTAAAAATTTTATAAACCTGGAGCCCCGCCCCTAAAGGCAGGAGGGAGAAGTTAAAAAAAATTTAAAACTAAGGAAGTGAAAAAAGAGATGTTTTACGGAGCGAGTAATTTGATATTTGAGAAAGCAGAAGAATTGCGAAATAATGTTACGCCAGCCGAAGATTTATTGTGGAATTATTTGAAGGGAGGACAGTTAGGTGTGAAGTTTAGAAGACAGCATCCTGCTGCTTCATATGTACTTGATTTTTATTGCCATGAACTTAAGCTATGTATAGAATTAGATGGTAGTATTCATGCTTTAGAAGAAGTTAAAAGAAGCGATGCAATACGAGAAGCGCATTTGAAAGAACTAGGAATTACAATTGTACGTTTTGATAATAGAGAATTATTTAAAGATTTACCAGCCGTAATAGAAAAAATAAAAATCGCGTTGAATACAGCTAAACAAAAAAGCTCTGGTGTTACCAGCTCCCCTTCAGGGGCGGGGGGGCTTCAAATAATTCCTGCAATTGATATTATTGAAGGAAAATGTGTTCGGTTAACGCAAGGAGATTATTCTCAAAAAACAATTTACAACGAGCACCCCTTAGAAGTTGCCAAACAATTTGAAGATGCCGGACTAACTCGATTGCATTTAGTTGATTTGGATGGTGCTAAAGCAGGCGCAGTCAAAAACTGGAAAGTGCTTGAATCAATTGCCGCAAAAACAAAATTGACAATTGATTTTGGTGGTGGAATAAAAACAGAAAAAGATGTAAACATAGTCTTTGAATCTGGTGCTGCTTATGCCACTGTTGGCAGTATAGCAGTAAAAGATGAAACAGCGTTTAAAAGCTGGTTGCAAAGATTTGGAGCCGATAAATTTATTTTAGGCGCTGACGTAAAAGATGAAAAAATAGCAATAGCAGGCTGGCTTGAAACGACTGATATCTGGATTTACGATTTTATTGAAAAATATATTAATAAAGGAGTTCAACAAATATTTTGCACCGACGTAAGCAAAGACGGAAAGTTGGAAGGGCCCTCTTTAGATTTATATAAAAACATTATTTCCAAATTTCCTGAGCTTCATTTTATTGCAAGTGGTGGAGTAAGTTCACTAAAAGATGTTGAACAGTTACAGAAAATTGGATGTAAGGGAGTCATAATTGGAAAAGCTATTTATGAAAATAAAATATCGTTGTTAGAGTTGAAACAATTTAAATAGCTGCTGTAATAAGATAAAACATGCTGACAAAGAGAATAATACCTTGTTTAGATATTAAAGACGGGCGAACCGTAAAAGGCATCAATTTCGAAAATATTCGCGATGCTGGTGACCCTGTAGAATTAGGTGCATTGTATGCACAACAAGGGGCAGATGAACTGGTGTTTCTTGATATTACCGCTACAGTTGAAAAGCGTAAAACTTTAAGTGAACTTGTTAATCGCATTGCCCATAAAATAAATATTCCGTTCACTGTGGGTGGAGGAATTGGTAGTGTTGAAGATGTAAGCGTCTTGTTAGCAAATGGCGCTGATAAAATTTCAGTAAATACCGCCGCTTTTAAAAACCCTTCAATGTTAAATGAACTTTCAAAAGAATTCGGCTCACAATGTGTGGTCTTGGCAATTGATACAAAACAGGAAGAAGATGGCGAATGGTATGTTTACTTAAATGGGGGAAGAACGAAAACAGAAACCAAATGTTTTGATTGGGCAAAAGAGGCTGTTGACAGAGGCGCAGGTGAAATCTTATTAACATCAATGAATAATGATGGAACAAAAAAAGGTTTTGCCTTAGATATTACGAAAAAGCTTTCTGTCAATTTGCCCGTTCCTATAATTGCATCTGGCGGCGGTGGAACAATGGAACACTTTACAGATGTTTTTGAACAGGGAAAAGCCGATGCAGCGTTGGCTGCCAGCATTTTTCATTTTAAAGAAATTTCAATTCCTGACTTGAAAAGATACTTGCGGGAGAAGGGAATTGCAGTTAGGTTGTAGGTTTTCCTGTTGAACTCTGCGGGTGTGAAGATTATTACTTTTTATAAGTGCTTTTTTTCTTTTTTTTAAAGAAGCGGAGTAAAGAAATACAGCACAAGAGTGCGACGCAACGGATGTTACAATAGAATTACAAATGGCGACTACAAAAAATAAATCAGTGAATATAGATTTTTCAAAATACAGTGATGGACTTGTTCCTGCGGTTGTGCAGGATGATGTAACGAATAAAGTATTGATGCTTGGATTTATGAATGAGGAAGCATTAACTAAGACTAAGGAGATTGGCAAGGTGACTTTTTATAGCCGCACTAAAAAAAGGCTTTGGACGAAAGGAGAGGAGAGTGGAAACTTTTTGTTACTGAAAACCTTGCTGCTTGATTGCGATAATGATACTATTCTTATAAAAGCTAACCCTGTCGGGCCTGTTTGCCATACAGGGGCAGATACGTGTTTTAATGAAATTAACCAATCCGACAATTTTTTAAATTATTTGGAAAGTGTTATAGAACAAAGGAAAACGCTTAAAGCATCTGATTCTTATGTCGCTTCACTTTTTTCAAAAGGCATTAATAAAATTGCTCAGAAAGTAGGCGAGGAAGCGGTGGAAGTTGTGATAGAGGCAAAAGATAGTAATGAGGATTTGTTTTTAAATGAATCAGCAGATTTGCTCTTTCATTATTTGATTTTACTTAACGCAAAAGGCTATAAATTGCAGAATGTTATTAGTATTTTGCAGAAACGCCACTCGAAGTAATATGAAGAAATTATTGCCACTTTTATTGTTTCCCTTTTTTTCTATAGCTCAGAATGTAAATGATTCTACAATTAAAGGTGATTTTTCTATAACCGGAAATATAAAAGGCTTACCTGACAGCACAATGGTTTTTCTTGCCCGTCCCGGACAGCCTTCAGATGTTCTTGCTACAACTTATGCCCAGAAAGGTAAGTTTAACCTGTTTGGAAAAGTTGTGGACGGAGATATTTACCAGTTAAACTTTATAGGTTTTCCTGATCAGCCAGATGTGTTTTTGACTCCTGCTAAAATAAACGTAACAGGCGACGTAAAAACACTTAAAAAACTTGTCTTTACCGGTTCGACGGCACAAAACGATTATCAATCTTATACATTGAAGTTTAATGCACTGAAAGACAGGCTGGCAAATTTAGCTGGCGTAATTAATAAAACTCCTGAAAGTCGTAAGAGAGATTCTTTGATCAACATTTTTGAAAAGAATAAGCAAAAAGTACTTGAGCAGGTTGATTTGTTTGTAAAAGCTAAACCTGCATCACCGGTAACACCTTTTATTATATATGTTACCAGCCCGGTTGATAATAATGTAAATGGTCTTGAAAACCGGTATTCTGCTTTGCTGCCAGCCGCGAAAGAGACTTTTTATGGACGGGAAATAGCTAAGCTACTTGCATCTTCCAAAATCGGAATGGAGGGTACCCAGGCTATTGATTTCACTCAGAATGACACCGCAAATAACCCTGTTTCTCTTTCATCCTTTAAAGGAAAATATGTTTTGGTAGATTTTTGGGCAAGCTGGTGCGGACCTTGTCGTCATGAGAATCCTGCGGTGGTTGCTGCTTACAATCAGTATAAAGACAAAAACTTTACTATTTTAAGCGTTTCCCTTGATCAAAATAAGGACAAATGGAAACAAGCCATACTTGCCGATAATCTTACCTGGACACATGTAAGTGATTTAAAATACTGGCAAAACGAAGTTGCCCAGTTGTACCATATTCAGAGCATTCCTGCAAATATGTTAATAGACCCAAGTGGAAAAATAATTGCGCGTGATTTACGGGGTGAAGCATTGTCAGAGACACTGGGAAAGCTCCTGAACAAATAATTTGATTAATGGTTTGATTTGCCGGCAGCTGATCGTTGCGTCGCATCTCGTTCAAGCTTTTTGTACTATGGGCAGCATTTTGTAACTACTGCTGCCCATACACAAGTTGATTTACATTCTATCCAGCATTGCCTTTAATACCCTTAGCGGCACTCTCACCCAATCAGGTCGGTGATTCAACTCATAGTTAAGGTCGAGCATTACTCTTTCAAGCAAATAAGTTTCCAGCATCATTTGAAGATCATCCTCATCTTTTGGAATAAATGCACTTCCCTTCACTGTTTCAAGATACGCCCTTAGAAAAAATCCCCTCATATACAAAGCCCACACGTCTGCAAAAGGAAGAAGACCTTGTATGTCTTCTTTAGGCACCTGGCTTGTTTTCATAAAACCTTCATTAGCCACATACCTGATCGAGCGCATCATTCCCGCCACGTCTCGCAGTGGAGAGCGTTTTAATCTTCTGTCACTAAAGCTTCTTACAGGATCGCCGCCGAAATCATTTATCACTATGTCCTTTCCGGTAAATAGCACTTGGCCTAGATTGTAATTACCATGAATCCTTGTTTTAATCACATCCAGTTTCTTGACATATATTCTCTTAAAGATTTTCAGCACATCATCTCTTCTGGCTAGAACTTCTTCCAAATCTATTCTTACGTTATCCGGAAGCTTTTCAATTTTTTCTTTTTTTATTTGAAACGTTTGTCTGACAAGTGATTGCATAGATGAAAATAACGATCGTTGGTAGTGGAGCGAAAAATCCTCAGGCGCAAAGTCTTTTACTCTTTTTTCTGAAGCGAGAGCAAGATGCATTTGTCCTGTTCGTACACCTATGGCTCTTACCTGTTCACTTGCAGTGGGGCCTAATAAGGTTTGTAACTCTTCCGGCAATTCATCAAAAGATACAGGGTTTGTAAGGCTGCCTGGTTTTGCTAATGTAAAAAGTTCGCCTTTATCTGGGGCTGCAAGAATTCTTTCAATATAATTACCTATCCGTGTTAGCATAAAGCTATAAGCATCGCCGTGGTTTTCTTTCAATAACTGCAGCATTCCGAGAGCTATGGTATCGTTTTGAAACTTCCACTCTATAGCACCGCAGAAGGCGGGAACATGTTCAAATTGAGCTTTTTCTGTAAGAAACCTGGTAATCTCAACATCGGGGTTTGTTGTAGGATCAATCTTTCTATACACTTTTATGAAAAAACCATTGTCGTAATTAATTGAGGTAAAACCGTCTTCAGTGTGTATTTTCGATTTCACATCCGGTTGTTGCTGTAATTGATTTTTTAACTGACTGATGCCGTAAAATTCTATTGAGCTCTCCTCTAAAGGAATAACATCATTAGCCGCCATTTTTTGAATAAGGTCATTTTGAAAATTAGCACTAAATAAGGCGTCAATTAGAATAGCTTCCTCACCTCCTATTTTCAATTTTGCAACTATCGCCTCGGGACAAGTTTCTTTCATTTTTAAAGCCAAATCTTCTTTTGCAAAAGTCAGTGGCAATTGATAAGACTCAGGTAAGCTACCTTCAAATTGAACTTCGACAAGTATTAAAACGACTTTCTCCTCCCTTGTTGGAATAGTGGCATGATTGGTAATTACAATGCTTTGAATACTGCGTTCTTTATTTATGAACCAATCAGTTTTTATTAAATAACTAGCCAGATTATTTTGTATTTCTTCCAAAGTGCTCTCTTTCAAAATTTCATCCCACGTTTCAATTCTAATTGTAGGGAGGGCCTCCAGGGTTTGAGCTTTAGTATTTACATTTTCCAGTTCAAACCATTCATATGCATAGGCTCCAAGTGTAAAAAAATAAGGGCTGTCTTTAACTACGGGAAACCTATTCTTACTAAAAACCTCTACGGGAATGTGATTTTTGTAAGCAGACAAATCAATTTCTGCTGCAAGTGAATATTTTGATAAATTAACAATTACCAATAGCGTTTCATCCTCATATTTCCTGGTAAACGCTAGTACCTTAGGATTGTCGGCATGAATAAATTTCAAATCTCCTCTGCCAAAAGCTTTAAATCTCTTCCGAATGTTTATCATGCGTTTCATAAACCAAAATAGTGAAGATGTATTGGCGCGTTGCATTTCAACATTTACAGCTTCATAATGATATTCAGGGTCTAATATAACCGGTAGGTAAAGTTTTTGAGGATTAGATGCTGAAAAGCCAGCGTTTCTGTCAGGAGACCATTGCATGGGCGTACGTACTCCGTCACGGTCACCAAGGTAAAAATTATCTCCCATTCCGATTTCATCGCCATAATAAATAACAGGAGTTCCCGGCATAGAAAATAAAAGACAGTTCATCAATTCGATCCTTCTGCGGTTGTTACCCATAAGCGGCGCAAGCCGATGACGAATGCCAAGATTAATTTTTGCCTTTGGATCTTTTGCATACACTTTGTACATGTAATCACGTTCTTCGTCAGTCACCATTTCAAGTGTTAACTCATCATGGTTTCTTAAAAACATTGCCCATTGGCAATTGGCGGGGATAGCAGGGGTCTGCTCAAAAATATCAGTAATAGGGTAGCGGTCCTCCATCTGAAGTGCCATAAACATTCTTGGCATTACAGGAAAATGGTAGTTCATATGACATTCATCACCATCACCAAAGTATGACGCAGAATCTTCTGGCCACATATTTGCCTCTGCAAGAAATACGGTACCGGGAAAATTATCATCTACATGTTTTCTCAATTTTTTTAAAAAAGCATGTGTCTCAGGCAGATTTTCCCCATTTGTGCCTTCACGTTCAAACAGGTAAGGCACGGCATCAAGGCGAAATCCGTCGACGCCCATTCCACACCAATAATCAAGTATTTTAATTACTTCCTCCTGCACCAGGGGACTATCATAATTCAGATCGGGCTGGTGATGGAAAAACCTGTGCCAGTAATATTGCTGTGCTACCGGATCCCACGTCCAGTTGCTTGCTTCGTAATCGGTAAAGATGATTCTAACATCTTTCCATTGATCCGGATTATCCGTCCAAACATAAAAATCTCGCTCAGGAGAACCTTTAGACGCTGTACGCGCTCTCTGAAACCACGGATGCTGATCGGAAGTGTGATTAATGACAAGTTCGGTTATTACTTTAAGATTGCGTTTATGAGCTTCATTTAAAAACTGTTTAAATTGAGTTATATTACCGTAGCGCGAATTTATACTATAGTAATCGGCAATGTCATAGCCATCGTCTTTAAGTGGGCTTGGGTAAAAGGGAAGCACCCAAATAGCTGTAACACCCAAGTCCTGCAGGTAATCCAGTTTTTGAAACAATCCCTGGAAATCACCTATTCCATCTCCGTTGCCATCGCAAAATGCTTTTATATGCAGTTCGTAAATAATTGCGTCTTTATACCAATGAAGTTTATCGTCAATTGTTGTATTTATATCCATAACTGCTAATTATAATTTTAATTGTCTATACCTGCATAATTTGCGTGCCAATGTAAATCAACCTAATAAACCGAGATTTATGGGATTATTATAGTTGTAAATAAAATAAGAATTTAAAATAATTTTTATTTGAAATGCTGTAAAAGCAGAATAAAGAACTTCAAAAGTAGAAAAGTGGCTAAAATGATTTTATATTGTTTTGACAAATAATCGTAAATCTGCAAAGCATTAATAATTTTAAATTTCCAGGTGCCTCTTTTTTATCAAAAAAATATCAGCCCGACCACAAAGCTAGCTATTTGGGAAATTGAAGAACAGGAAACGTTTTTTCTTTCAAAAGTACCGTTGCATAGAGAAATTACTCATCCTAATAAACGGTTGCAACATCTTGCCGGCAGGTATCTTTTACCTTTTTTATTTAAAGACTTTCCAACAAAAGAAATTGAAATTGCAGACACCCGAAAACCTTTTTTACCCAATGAGCAATATCATTTTTCCATTTCGCATTGTAATAAATTCGCAGCAGCAATTGTAAGCAGTGACTGCCGGGTCGGTGTAGATGTTGAATTTACTACCCCAAGACTTCATAAAATAAAACATAAGTTTTTGCATCCCGACGAATTGCGATTTGTAAATTCACAATTACCTGGCAAACAGATTGACGTTTTAAGTATACTTTGGTCTGCAAAAGAAGCTATGTATAAATGGTATGGTGAAGGATTGGTCGACTTTAGTGAAATGATGAGAACATTTCCTTTTGAATTACAAAGAGATGGTATAATAGATGCAGCATTTATGAAAAACGGATTTCATCAAAAATTACTTCTTAATTACAGACGAATGGAAGAATTGACTTTAGTTTGGGTAGGTTCATAAAATAAAACAGACATTGATGGTGTGTTATAGGATTAATTTACCTTTTTTAATAGATTTTGATACGGTAAAGGCTGGAGCATTACTGCGCATCTTTATTCTTTTGATCAAAACTGTCCAATCTGAAGAAGAATCTGAAGGGGGATGTCCAATTGATACAGTTCCGGAATTTACATGTTTTATACTTCCATTTTGCAAGGGTCCTCCTGCTCTCGGATTATACCATTGTACAGAATAAGAATAATTACTAAAAGGAAGGTGTATGTTAGAAGTTCCACCTTTTTTTAAATACACTACATATACTTCACTGTCTTTTCCCAAACTCCATCCGTTTGAAACATTATTTAAAGGTTTTAGTTCTATTGATGAAAGATAAGTTTTGAAAAATTCAAGTGCATATTTTGCATATCTCCAACTCTTGGCGCGGCTTCGAAAATCCTGGCAGGTCAAATCTGTTTCCCCTGTCTTATAACCAAAGTAGTATTCTACTCCGGCGCCTCCCGCCATAAAATTTCCCCACAATACACTTTTCCTTATAGCATCTGAGTTGTCAGCAACCGAACCTCTATTTCCGGCATATTCACGATCTGCTGCCACTCCTACATCTGCAGGATTTTGCTCGTCGTTTGCTACAATCCATTTCTTTCCTGCTTTTGCAGAAGCTTCAACCCATTTTCGGGTTTCTGCATAAACATTCGAAGTATCGGTCTGAATCGAAATTCCTGTAAAATCAGACGCTTTGCCTAATAAAGGCCTGTACACTTCCTCCTGTTTACGTGGAAACGTATGAATGACAATATTGTGATTATAGGGGTCATGATCATGCAGGTACTTTGCCATGTCCTTTCTTTGCTTGTCAGTCTGGCTGTTTTCTTCACCTATATTCCAGTTTAAAGCAAGATGATGTGCAAAGCGTGCTATTAATTCTCTGCAATATAATTTTCTCTGTATACCCAGCTCTCCTTTATCCAATAAATTATTACTTTCAGTTTCCTGTAGTTTGAAATGGAGATACATACCCATTTTTTGCGAATGCTCAAATACAATTTCCCATTGGTCCATTTTAGAAATATCTATTCTTGTAAGATCAGAAGGAGTTATATAGGGAAAAACGTTTTTGTCGTCCCCATTTATATTTAACGTGAGAAAAGAAAAAGAATTCATGCCTTGCTCAGATAAATAATTTACTGCTCCGATTATTCCTTTTCCTTTTTTACTTTTCCAGGTAGTATCTCCACTATTCCAATCTTTTATATGCGGAGCCCATGTTTTTCTTCTTCCACCGCTGTCAGGTGTATTATCAAAGTCTGTATACGCTAAAAAATTTTCAGGAGCATCAGAACCTGCTTTTCTAAAATATTCTCCCGTTTCTGCAAATTGCAAATAAGCTGCTCCAACATATTGCAAACGACCTTTTGCTCTAAGATCTTTTCCTGTTTTGTTTGAGGATAAAATAGAAAAACTGCCTGAAGCGCCGTCAATTAAAGATATTGGAGTTCCTGAATTTATATCATCACTTACCGCTACCTTATTACCTTTCCTAAAAGAAGCAACATATGTCCATCTTCCCGTTTCATCGGGACTGAAATGCACTCTCCACTTATTGCCGGATGTTGCCGATGTTTCTCCTGCATTTCCATCTGCTGCGAAATATCCCGGTACTTTATAGCTTTTTCCTGAAGTATGGGTGAAGGTTACGTCAAGCCGATAATTGAGGAAAGGATTTACAGAGTTTGTTTCGCTTGAAAAAGGTCCATCAAAAGTAATTGTAACGCGATGCCATTTTTTAAGTTCCCCGGATATTTTCCCCGCTTTGGCTTGGGCAGTAATTACACTATCTTTTGTAGCCTGAAAAGGTAGTTTCGAAGATTTTGGTGCATCATTTTTAGTTTTAAAATTTAAATAAGGCGATGCTGGCAGTACTTGTATGTTTTTAAACGGATCAACGCTGTTTTTCGTATTTTGGTTTACAAGATTAAAGGAGGTTTTCAACTGGCCTGATAATAAGAATACAATAACCTGGATGAATATTATATATAGCCAGTTCAACGAGTCTAATTTTTTCATCCTGATTTCATCAATACAGGTAATAAATTTAGAATTTAAATTTCATTTTAATATATAAAAGTGTCTTTTTAAATAATGATTCCAAATTCTTACCTATAATAAAACAAACAGCCTTTTTCATAAAGGCTGTTTGTTTTATTATTTCCTGTACTTATTTCGCTACAATGCTTATCATATTCCTTTGTATTAATCCAGCAAATAACTGTCATTTTCTTCCACCAGACTCATGTTTACTGCATCTGCTCCTGCAATACCTTCTATAGAACCACGAATGTGAGCTGCGTTTAAAAGAACTTTTTCAAGTTGCTTTTCTCTTGCTTTCCAAAGCTTTTCCATTGTGTCTCTCTCTCTTTGAATACTTAGCCGCATGCTCATAAATCCTTCCCTAATGGCACTCCATTGTTCGGCAAATTCATTACTGGTAAGATAATCGTACAACATTTGCATTTTATCGCCCCTGTTTTCCTGACTTTTAGTAAGTGCAAATACTTTAAGAATGCTTGTTCGTAAAACGGTAGCAAGGCTTTTTACTTCTGAGAATGTACATATATATACTCCATCTCTTTCACCAAATCTTTCCATGTCTTTTGGCAAAGATTGGGTAACGATAACCGCTATATCTGCTCCCTGCGACCGCATATCGGCTTTTAACTTATCAATCCAGTCGTTTCCGAAATCCTTTGTCCTTTTGCTTTCATAAATTATCTTTCCGCACTCGTTGCCATAGGGATTGCAGATAATTTGAACGCAATCTGCACCACGTACGCCTTTACCAACTGGTACTACCTTATCAAAAGGAAAACCAGATTTTAAAATATTTTCGAGTAATAATTCCTGTACTTCGCCCTGCATTTGCATGCTCCCCTGCTCAGCTTTACGCTTCATTTCATCTATTAGCTTTTCCTGGTCTTTCATTTTCTTATCATACTCTGCAAGACGCATGTGAAACTCTGTTTCTTTTAACGAGTTTTTTTGGGCCTCTTCCAAACGTATCTGCTCAGCTAACTGCGACCTTTGCTGCAAAAGTTTGCGCTGCAGTTCCAACTCCAGTTCGGCTTCCCTGTCTTTTAGCTTTTGTTCCCGTTGTAGATAATCCAGTTCTTTTTTGCGGGCTTCTTTCAATTTCTCAGAGCTCTCCTCGCACGATTGCTCCAGCATTTTCATTTTCATTTCATAGTCCGAAGCTACTGACCTTTGTATTGATTCCTGCAATTCCTGCTGCAATTTTTGCTTTTCCTGTAAAAGTCTTTGCTGTACTTCCTGCTCCTGCTGTTCGTGTTGTTTGGCGAGCAACTCTTTTTGATGCTGTAGTGCGATCTTATCTTTATCCACCTCCATTTTCATCTTTTGCCACTCTGCTGTCATTTTTTGCCTGGCCTGGGTCTCAAAATCTTTCATAAACGCTTCGCCGGGCTCAAACTTGTATTGGCAATTAGGACAATTTATAGATAACGCCATCTTCTGATTTTTTTGCTAAAGTAACTAATCATCCGTCAAAAGATTGCAAGTTTTAGCTAAAATTTTTAGTAAAAAGAGGAATTGTTTATTTCTTATTTATTTATGTTAACAAGTAAAAAAGAAATAGCTACAAGAAACGTTTAACGAGGGAAATGAATGAATAAAAAGATATGGTAAAGCTGATTAAAAGTGGAAAAGTACAAATGTGCGATGCAACGGAAGTCCAACTATGTTATTCGTTTGCGACCCAATCAGCTTTTTCAGGTGGATCCTCGCAGCATCCTCTTGTGCCTGTCTCTTAAAAAATCATTGCATCAATCAATCCTTCTGCTGATATCTGCATCAATTTTGTCAAAAAGATGTTGTGGCTTGTAGACCCTCCAGTTTTGAATATTCATCAGCTCGATGTAGTAATTCAACTTTTTGCGTTTAAAATCATATTGAGTTTGTTCGGGCATGTTTAAAGCAACTATCCAGCCTCCTTCATCAGTTACTTCTTCAAACCACTCTTCGTAGTAATCTTTATCCCCGCTATGAAAATTAAGCACATTTTCAGTTATAAGAATGAATTTAGTAATATGTTCATAAAACATATCATCTATAACATCCCGCTTCAATGTCATAATGTCGTTTTCAATAGCATCGTTCCATTCTCCTATCAATTCAATTACGGCAAAGTTTTCTGAATAATCAACGTACAATACTTTGAGGTATAAAGTTTTGCTTCCAAAATCATCCCATTGCGGATGTATATAATAATTGTATACAGTCTGTGAATACTCAAACTCACTATAAGTACGACCGAAGAAAGGAGACTTTTCATCTTCTTCAGCGGTGTACATATGCCTCCAGTTAAAAAAAGGTTCAATATCATGCATATCTCTGACCCCGGCTCTTTCTTTTATAATTTTTACTAATTGCAAATACGAAGATAAATGAGATAATTAAAAATTTAAAGCATAAATATTACGTGAAAAATTACCAAATGGCATCAGAAAAGTTAACCTAATACTAATGCATTTAATTTTTAAATTACTCTATCAAAAGTTGTATAAGACAAAAAAAGGCCGCTTTTTGCGACCCTTTTTTATAACATCAGTTTGACGCTATTGAACTATAAGCTTGTCGTTGTAAAAGACTTTTTTGTTGCCACCTGTTAATTTTATCAAATACATTCCGCCTGCTGAGGTGCGAGGTAGAGATACTTTTTCTGTTTGTCCCGGAAGGGCAATATTCAATGGTTTTGTTATTACATTTCTGCCTGAAGCATCTGTCAAAACCAGGTTGTATCTCCCTGCAGGCACTTTGTCAAATTTCACGGTAAAAGTTCTATTTGTAGTAGGATTTGGATAAACACTTACTGCCTCATTGCCTTTTACTTCAGACCATACTATTTTGTCTGCATCTCCTTTTTTCTGGTACAATAAGTTGCTGTTGGCCAAATCTGAACTGTTATAAACTTCGTTTTCGTTCTTGTTAATAGCAGTAGCCTCCAGGGTAGAAATGTTTACCTTATAATAATTATTGCTTAAGGTAGCACTGCTTACGATCAACTCACCATTATTATTAACCACCATTCCATTACTTGTAAATTCAGGAGGGACTCCTTTTAGCTGACCAAGATAGTCTGCAATTCGGGTTTTAGGATTTAATTTGAAAATATGATTGCGGTAAGTGACCAGGTACATATTCCCGTAAGCGTCGCCTACCATATCTCCACCCCAACTGCTGCATTGAGCATGTATGCTCATAGTTCCGTTTTTCTTACCGTCAATTAATTCACTAAGGTTTGTTACAGAAGGCTTTTGATCAGTGGTGAAACGGATAAGGCTTTTTCCATCGTTAGTTATTGCATATCCTACCCCGTCAGATGCAAAAGCCATACGGGTAATTATGTTTGCCTCGTCAACTTTATTGCCTGTATTAAATGCAGGATTGTCATCAATCACAACGTTTAGATCACTTGAACCTAAGTCAAAATACATTAGGGTGTTTGATCGCATGCAGGTAAAATATAGACGGTTGTGTAGTGCATCAAAAGCTGCAGCCGCGACGCCAGAACCAGTGGCCGAACTTAGAAATGAGTTTCCTTTATTGAGACCAGAGGTTAATTTATAATTTACGGATTTTTTTACAGACGGATCATAAACAGTGCGAATTACTTCGCCTGTAGCCAGGTCAATTTCCCTTATCACGTTCCACGTAAAGTTTCCCTTACTTTCACCGGTAACGGCAAACGCAGTGTTTTTTTGTGCGATTGAATGAGATGAAATTAAAACTGCTGCAATGGCCAGGTAGGGTAAAATTCTCTGTTTCATATAGTAGTTTTTTATACTACTAAGTTATGCCTTTAATATAAGAAAAGGAAATTATTTACTGCTTTCAACCGCCTTTTTTATACTTCCATGTTTCAGTAAAAGTGATTTTGCAGAATTATAATCTTTTAAGTGTAATTGTTCCATAATCATTGTAACTCCACGGTCTATAAGCTTTGCATTAGTTAATTGCATATTTACCATTTTGTTATCTTCGACTCTTCCCAACCGTATCATTACTGCTGTTGATATCATATTAAGTACCAGCTTTTGAGCAGTGCCGCTTTTCATACGTGTGCTGCCTGTAACGAATTCCGGACCAACAATTACCTCTACCGGAAAATCTGAAAAAGAAGCGGCCGGACTGCTGGGATTACAGACAATACAACCGGTTTTGATACCTCTTTTTTTGCACTCTTGCAATGCTCCAACCACGTACGGTGTCGTTCCACTTGCTGCCAAGCCAATCACTACATCTTTGTCACTTACAAAATGTTTTTGTAAATCGTTCCAACCTTGTTCGGAGTTGTCTTCAGCAAATTCGACTGCCTGGGTTATTGCCTTTTCTCCTCCCGCAATCAATGCTATTACCAGTCCGTAAGGTATGCCATAAGTGGGTGGACACTCACTTGCATCAACAATAGCCAGGCGGCCACTTGTACCCGCGCCAATATAAAATAGTCTGCCCCCGGCAAGCATTTGATTTGTTATTGCAGCTACCAGTTTTTCAATTTGTGGAATTGCTTTTTCAACAGCCGCTGGCACCGTTTTGTCTTCGCGATTAATGTTTTCAAGTATTTCATTAACAGTCATTTTTTCCAAATGCCTGTATTTTGATGGTTGTTCGGTTATTTTTATAAAATCTGACATAGAGCTCCAAAGTTCCCAAAAAAGCTTTTACAACTTCTAAATTATTTGATAGCAAACGAATTTAAATTACCATCAAACGTCGTATTACTAATTTCTTTTAATTTATGCTACACCGGTATGATATTTCACCAGGCCTTCCATGGGGTTCTTAAGAACATGCCCTAAATCGAGCTGGTGGCTGTTGCATAATTCCTGCAGTACGTCTTTGAATCCAAATGCAATACTGCCAATAAAATTTATAGGTAATTTCCAGCTTTCGCGATATTTATATAAATGATAGAAGAAGAAATCGTTCAAACCATCTTCCAATATGTTTTCGACCATATAATGGCCTCTGTTATCTGAAAGAAAAATAGCGAAGCTGGCAAGATATCGGTTGGGAAAAGGCTTTTTATAGAGATTTTCTAAAATTTCCATTTGATTTGTTACAAACATCGCATCAAAGCGTGCTTTTAAATCTTCGTCAAAAGTATTGTAGAGATAGTGTTGTAAGACTTTTTTCCCCAGCGAGGCGCCGCTTCCTTCATCCCCTAAAATATATCCCAGGCTGGGAGTGCTATTCATTATCTTTTTGCCGTTGTAATAACAAGAATTTGATCCGGTTCCTAATATGCAGGCAATTCCTTTTTCGTTGCCACATAGTGCACGCGCAGCTCCCAGCAGGTCTGTATCTGCCTTAACTTCCGCATCAGGAAACAATTTTTTCAATGCTTTGCAAATAATTTTTACATTACCCGGATTGCCAAGACCTGTGCCGTAAAAATGTACTTTATTTACTTCAGCATTTTGTAACCCGGGAATTAGCTCTTCTTGCAATAATTCAACAATTTGTGCTGCATTTAAAAAATAAGGACTGATGCCAGTGGTAAAAATTGTTTTCTTTTTTCCACTATCACTTACACCGCACCATTCGCATTTTGTAGCACCACTATCCGCAATTAATTGTATTGGCATATTTACACGTAGAAAAATCGGGAAGATTATTTCTTTTCTTTTAAAAATTATAAAGAACAAGGCAATGCGAAATCAATTATTTACCATCTTATTTCTTCATTAGGTACTTTAAAATTTCATTTGCTGCCATAACTTAAGCACCAAAGTAATAACTTAAATAAAAAGAAAAAAGAGATTTAATTTTTTTGGCTCAAAAACAGCATTTTACGGGAAAGGTGCTGTTCATAAAAACTTAATAGCTATAATAGAACACGATAATTATACTTTTACAGCTAATTAAGTATTAGTACTGATGAAATGTAAAGGAGTATTAAGGCTGGCTTTCTTATTTATGGCCTTTTTTTATGGGCCTTACAAATCAATGGCTTGGGGAATGTTGGGACATCGTATTGTAGGCGAAATTGCAAGTACTTACCTGACACCCAAGGCAAGAAAAGAAATTCAACAGATTTTGGGAACAGAATCTATTGCGATGGCGAGTAACTGGGCAGATTTTATAAAGTCAGATACTACCTATAAGTACCTTAACTCATGGCATTATATAGATTTCGATAGCGCAATAAATTATACCAGAATGCAGTCATACTTAAAATCTGATACTGCAACTGATGCATACACAAAACTTAATTTTCTTATCAGAAAGCTTAAAAATAAAAAGCTTTCACAAAATGAAAAACTAATGTACCTGCGGCTGCTTATACATATTGCGGGTGATGTACATCAGCCTTTGCATTCAGCTCGTACTGGCGACGCAGGTGGAAATGAAATAAAAGTTTCGTGGTTTGGTCAACCTTCAAATCTTCACCGTGTATGGGATGAGCAGTTGATTGAATTTCAAAGACTAAGCTATACAGAATATGCTGCGGCAATTAATCATGCAAGTGTGAAACAAAGATTGACCTGGCAGAAGCAATCAATCAGCAACTGGTTGTTTGATTCGTATCGTATAAGTGAACAATTGCGTAAAGAATTGCAACAACCTGAGCAGAAGCTTAGCTTTCAGTACAATTTTAGACATATAGAAACACTCAACGAGCAATTGCTGAAAGGCGGAGTGCATCTCGCTGGTTTATTAAATCAAATTTTTGGGTAAGTCATGTTTGAATTTTGTGCTGCCTGATGTCATTGTTTTCATAGATTATTTTATTGCCACTATTTATTCCAATATCGACCATAGCATTTGAAAGTTCTTCAGAGTTTATTACGCCGCTATGATATACTCTATTTAGAAATGGATAAATTCCCCTCATAATTTTATAGGTAACATTCGGCTCTTTTCTTGGTGTGACCGGGTAAATATATCCAGGCCGAAATATATAGGTATGAGGGAAATCATAACTCAATAAAATGTTTTCCGCTATGCCTTTATCTTTGGCAAACATCATCACGCTCTTTTCGCTCTGGTCTGCACCCTGCCCGCTAAGAAAACAGAATGTTGCTTCGGGACTGTTTTCTTTTAAAGCTTTTGCAAACGCATTTGTATAATCAACAGTTATTTTTCGAAATTCATTTCTTGGTACCTGTCCCGTATAAACGCCTATGCAATAAAAACATATGTCCTGGTTTTTAAAATACTCATTTACAGAATCATAATTTAGAAAATCTGTATGAAGGACTTCTACCAGTTTAACATCATTTATTTGTGACCTCCGCCTCGTTATAGAAGTAACCTTTTGTACATCGTTACGCTTAAGACAATTTTGTAGAATCAGATTTCCTATCATTCCTGTACTTCCAGCAATAATTATGTTTTTCATATTAATAAATTTTATTGTTAGAATTGATAGTTCTTAATGAAAAAGAGAAGCTGTACAGCAACTTCTCTTTTTATATAGCAATAACAAAAATTAATTTGTTTTGATAACTTAAAAATTCGGTTCATCGGCGCTGGGACCATAACTTCCCGGAATGGGTATATTTAACAACCGGAGATACACGCCCAACTGGGCACGATGATGAGTGGTTTGCGCAAAGGAATGTCGTATTACTTCATACTTAGTCATGACACTAAATACTTTTTCGCCATTTCTTAAGGTCCAGGTTGGTAATAAATCTTCTTCTTTAGCTTCACTCAAAGCTGCTTTGCCTTCTGCTAACGATTTTTCAAAAACGGATATTAATTCCTCTGTATTACTGACAGGGGTAGGAGTGTAGTCCATTTTTGAAAAATCCAGCTCTGAAGTTGTTAGCGCCATTTTTACCCACGATGGCAATTCTGCTATATGAACCGTTAACTGTTTCAGCGTCATGCTTTTTTCATGCGGTTTCCAGTCAAATTTATCGTCAGGTACACGTTCAAGCATTTTTCTTGTGATAGCAGCTTCCTGCTCCATCTCTTTCAATAGTAGTGGAATGATTTGCATATTTTTTTGGTTTATTAATACAAAGGAAAGAGATATTATTTATATTTTGTAGGCTTACAGTGAGGGTATTAAGTATTTTTTCAGCGAAATCTGTTCTTAGCTTGTCGTTTAGAGGAAAGTATGGGAGATGATAATTTTCGATTGGATTATTACCGTTTGAGGGACTACATGAAGTAAAAAGAAGCCGTGTATTTGCTTTATGAAATATTTACAATAAGTTCAAACAGTCTCAATACTGTTTTTGACTTTATATCCCTTTACATGTTTACAAAGCGGACCGGTCTGCGTCATTCTTTTTTGCAACTGAATTAATGCAACGAAGACAGAAGTCATTAAATTCTTTTTCAATGTCCGTGGTTACATATCCTTCAATTTCTTTCTGAAAAAGCATATTGTTTTTAAAATCAATGGTTAGCAAACCGTCTTTTATAAGTGTGTTATTAATTTCACCCCACTTTAGAACTTTACGGGGAAAACTATTGAAAGAAATTTCATTTTCAGAAAAACCAATTTCCTGGGGAAATTTTACCTGTTTTTCCAACAATGCGGCGACAGCATATAGAATTGCCATCCAGATATTTCTTTGCGGGCCAACAAACCAGCCAACAGCTGCAATTAATAATCCTAGCCGGAAATATGCCTGCCCGTTTTTTCGTTTTTTAATAATGGTATAGATCCATGCGAGTAATATCCCCACACCAAAATATAAATATCCTGCTCCGCTCTTTGGATAATGATAATAGTAGAAACCAAAAACAAGCAAGGCAAAAATGTACATTAGTTGGCTCACCTGGTCAACAACCTTGTAGTCCGGCTTTTTGAGTGTAACAAGAAAATCGTAAACCATTAATTATTTTTCTTTAACCATTAGGTTACATAATTTAAATAATAATCGTGCAGCTACGTTCGCATCAAAGCCTCCTTCACCAACACCTACCTCATTTAAGTCAAAACCTACAATTTGCCTGCCGCTTTCAATTACTTTTTTGAAAAGATAAGTTACCTGTTCTGCTTCAAAGCCACCGGCAACAGGAGTACCAGTGTTTGGGCATAATTTGGGGTCCAGACCATCTACATCAAAACTTATATAAACCTTTTGCGGCAGTTTTTCTGTTATTTCACTTACGATTGTTTTCCATGTTTCGCCTTCGTATTGTCTTTCTTTTATGTTTTTATCAAAAAAAGTTACAACGCGATCGGGGTTGTCTGTTATAAATTTGGCTTCGTCTTCTGAGTAATCCCGTATGCCAACCTGCACCAGCTTTTTCAATTCAGGAATTTCCTGTAAAGCGTTGTACATAACAGAGGCATGACTATAGGTAAAATCTTCATAAGAATCACGTAGATCGCAATGTGCATCAATCTGTAAAATTCCAAAATGTCCGAATTTTTCTGCTATCGCTTTAAAAAAACCGAAAGGTGTGCTATGATCACCCCCGATCAGTCCAACATGCTTTTCCTGGTCAAGCAATGCTTTAGTTTGCTGGTAGACCCACTCATTTAAAAAAATACTTCCTTCATTTATTTCTTTAAGGCTTTTGCACATAAACTTATTAGCTGCTACTTCATCGCCTTTTGAAATATAATCTATATATAATTCTGCTTCTTTTCTTAAATAATCACTTTTTAATAAGATTTTCCGGTCTACTGGTTTCATAAAAAAACCATTTTTCCAGCCGTCTTTTACATCACTATCAAAAAGGTCTACCTGCAAACTCGCTTTGAAGATCTGGTCTGCAGCTCTTGAAGTTCCCGCTCCGCAACTTACAGTCACCTCCCATGGTACAGGCAATAAAACAACTTTCGATTCTTCTTCTGAAAAAGGCAGACCAAAAATATTGTTGTTAGGATTCCCGGCGCCGCTCGGGTCAAACTTAGATAAATCCATCTTGTTATTTATATTTTTTAAAAGCGGTGCAAGTTAGCCTATTTGAGTATTTGACGAACACTAATAATAACAGGCCACTTTCAATCTTAACAAAAATGAGAAGCCATAGAGGGTTTTATAGGCAAAATTAGCGGGCACGAAAAGGCAAAATTGTTAGAAGTTGTGCTTATATCTTTAAAATAGGGAGCCGTGAATTATCTTATAAAAAACAAAAGTTATAGAAGGACGTATATTTGTAAAATTCCTGTTGTAATTGACAACTCAATATAAAAATGACAAAGACTAACATTTTAAACAATGGAATTCCAATCTCAATTTCTTTAGAACCTACATTAGAAGCTGAAAATATTCAGCCAAAAGTAACCGCTGATAAGAAGAGGCTGTTAACAATTGCTGCATTGGCAATAGTAGTTGCGGTGTTAATTAGTGTAATTGCCAAATTACTGGTATATCTCATTAATTTGGTTACCAACATTTCATTTTATGGTAATTTTTCCTTTGAACATTCAAGTCCGGCAAATAACACCTTAGGGTTGTTTGTGATTGTGGTTCCTGCGTTAGGAGGTATTTTGGTCGGCTTAATGGCTTTATTTGGTTCTAAAGCCATTCGCGGCCATGGCATTCCTGAAGCAATGGAACAAATTTTAACTAATCAAAGTAAGATAAAACCAACTATCACTTACCTGAAACCTATTTCATCTGCTATAGCTATTGGCACTGGCGGTCCGTTTGGTGCTGAGGGACCTATTATTGCCACAGGGGGAGCGCTGGGTTCTACACTTGGACAATTATTGAAAATTACACATAATGAACGCAAAATATTGTTAGCTGCGGGTGCAACGGCGGGCATGTCCGCAATATTTGGAAGCCCAGTTGCCGCAATATTCCTGGCTATAGAATTGTTGCTGTTTGAGTTTTCACCACGTTCCATTATTCCTGTGGCGCTGGCTTGTATAACCGGTGCCGCCGGCCATCATTTCCTCTTTGAGGAAGGGCCGGTTTTTCAGATGAAAAACCTGATAGAAATGCCCTCTAACCCTGCACTTTTTGCATATAGCATTATGGGCATTTTAATTGGCTTTCTGTCTGTGTTTGTGACAAAAATTGTCTATTTCATTGAAGATACTTTCGAAAAAATTCCTGTGCATTGGATGTGGTGGCCAGCCATTGGCGGTCTGGCCGTTGGCGCAATAGGTTATTTTGCCCCACGAACTCTTGGCGTGGGTTATGAAAATATTACTGACCTTCTTTCCGGTACTATGCCTATACAAATAGTGCTTTCATTATGTCTTTTAAAATTTGTTTCCTGGGCTGTAGCCCTCGGAAGCGGAACATCAGGGGGTACATTAGCTCCACTGCTTACAATTGGCGGAGCCACAGGTATATTGTTAGGTAGCGCAATTATGTATTTCTTCCCCGCGTCAGGAGTAACACTTCCACTTGCAGCGATGGTAGGTATGTCAGCAATGTTTGCAGGAACATCACGTGCGTTAATAACTTCTATCATTTTTGCCATAGAAACAACTTCACAATCAAATGCTCTTCTGCCTCTTTTGGCATCTTGCACTGCGTCCTATTTTATTTCATTTTTTCTGATGAAAAATACTATCATGACAGAAAAAATTGCTCGAAGAGGAGTAAAAACACCACATTCCTACGAGCCTGATCTTTTAGAGAAAGTAAGCGTTGGCGAGGTGCTGGATGAAAACGGATTGGTACTAAGTGATGAAAATAGAATTTATGAGGTACAGGAATGGCTTGAAAACGAAAGCAACTATAAAAGCAACTATTTTATAATTGTAAATAATCACAATGCTTACCAGGGAATTATAAGCTCATCAAATTTACTTAGTAATCACCATAATAAAAGTGCCTTAGTAGGAACACTTATCAAACGAAAAAATATTTCTGTTTCTGTTGATAACAGTTTAAGAAAAGCAGTGGAAATAATGGCGAAAGAAAACATAGATGTCTTACCAGTTGTATCGAAAGAAAATAATATAACCGGCATATTAACTTACAAAAACATTATTTCCGCATACAAGTCAGGCATTGATGAACATCATAAGAAGCATCAAAGTATTTCACTAAAAAGAAATAGCCTGAAAATTTTAGTACATGGTCAAAAGTTGATGTCGGCAGTAACCGGTAAAAATTCATAAATTCTTTAAAGTAATGAAGCTATTATTTTTTTGTCCTCGCTGGGGACAGGAACATACACCTTGGGATACCTTTTTACAGAATGTAAAAGAAGCGGGGTACGATGGTGTAGAGTGTAGTTTGCCACTTTCTGAGAGGGAACAGGAAGAAATACTGAGTGGCTTTTCTAAATATAATCTGCAGTTTATTGCACAGCATTGGGAGACAGTTGATCCCAATTTTGAAAAGCATTGTTTAGAATATCAAACAAGGCTTCAGTCATTGGCAAATGCTAAACCTTTGTTTATAAATACCCAAACAGGAAAGGATTATTATTCCTTTCAGCAAAATGGGCAGCTTATTTCAATTGCCCGTGACATTGCAAAAAATACAGGAGTTTCAATTATTCATGAAACGCACAGAGGTAAGTTTAGCTTTGCTGCACACGTTACTAAATTTTTTTTAGAGCAGATTCCTGATTTAAGAATAACCCTCGATATTTCACATTGGTGCAATACAGCAGAAACATTTTTGCAAGACCAGGCTGATGCTGTTAATCTTGCCTTGTCAAGAACAGATCATCTTCATTCCCGTGTTGGATATACTGAAGGTCCTCAAGTGCCCGATCCTCGTGCTCCCGAATGGCAGGAAGCCTTGCAATTTCATTTGAATTGGTGGGACCAGGTAATTGAAAGGCAGCGAATAAATAATAAAGACCAATTTACAATTACATCTGAATTTGGCGCACCACCCTATATGCTGCTGCTTCCTCATACACGTCAGCCAGTAGTTGATCAATGGGAAGTAAATATGTATATGATGAATTTGTTAAAAGACAGGTATAAATAAAGTAATACATTTTCTTCAAAAATGAACAATATAAAAATAGCATCTGCCCAATTTGAAAATAGGAGTGGAGATAAAGAATATAACTTAAGTGTAATAGAAAAACTCTCACGGAAAGCAGCGGCAGATGGAGCTGAAGCAATTGCTTTTCATGAATGTTCCATTACAAGTTACACATTTGCACGTCACTTGTCAAAAGAACAATTGCTCGACGTAGCAGAGCTGATACCCGACGGAAACAGCATAAAACGTTTGACAGATATTGCAAGAGAGCATAACATAACTGTATTAGCTGGTCTTTTTGAAAAGGACAAGGAAAATAAAATGTACAAGGCATACGTATGTGTCAATAAAAATGGAATGGTAGCAAAACACAGAAAATTGCACCCATTTATACATCCTGAACTGATACCGGGTAATGAATATACCGTATTTGAAATTAAGGGATGGAAGTGTGGTATTCTTATTTGCTATGACAACAATATTATTGAAAATGTAAGAGCAACAAATCTATTGGGAGCCGATATTATTTTTATGCCCCACGTAACCATGTGTACTCCTTCGCCGCGACCAGGTGCAGGCTTTGTTGACCCCCTTTTATGGAAAAACCGGGAGACAGATCCGACGTCGCTAAGAGCAGAATTTGACGGTTTAAAGGGTAGGGAGTGGCTAATGAAGTGGCTGCCTGCACGGGCCTATGACAATGCGATTTATGCCGTCTTTTCAAACCCTATTGGTATGGATGATGACCAGTTAAAAAACGGGTGTTCTATGATAATAGATCCTTATGGTGATATTGTTGCAGAATGTCGCAGGTTGGGTGATGATTATGTAATTGCCACCTGTACCGCTGAAAAATTAGTTAATGCCGGAGGATACAGGTATAAAAAAGCAAGACGTCCGGAAATGTATGCAAACATTATTGGTCAACCGCATGAGGCTGTACAAAAAGTTGTTTGGCTTAATGCAGATGGAGAAAATTGATAATAGGAATGAAAAGAATTTTGGCTCTGTTATGTTTTCTATTTTTCAATAAAGGTGTGATTATAATAAAGTCAAATACATTTCAAATCTAACACAAATAACAATCGCATCTATTTGCTGCCTGGGTACCAATTTCGCAATCTAACTTCAATGTTTTTGTCGCCGGCATTAACAAGGCTTTTAAAAGTGTTTACATCTTGGCCGCGGTAGTGGTATGGGTACACAACTTTTGGTTTAAACGCAAGTACACCTTGCGCAGCCTGCGTTGCATCCATAGTATAAGGCAAATTCATGCAAATAAAAGCAATGTCTATATTTTTAAGTGCGCGCATTTCAGGGATATCTTCGGTGTCACCGGAGATATAAATGTTCTTGCCGCCAATGCCAAGAATATAACCGTTTCCTCTCCCTTTAGTATGACGAGCATCAGGTGCTTCCGGGAGGTTATACATTGGAATAGCCGTAATTGAAATACCTGCCGGCAAAGTTTTATCCCCGTTTTTTAAAATCACAACCTTTTCTTTATTAACTGTTGCCGGCAGTTTATCGGCAACAGCTTGCGGAACTATCAGCAATGCATCCGTACTATTAATTGCTTCAATGGTGGCAGTATCGAAGTGGTCGCCGTGGATATCAGTGATCATAATTATGTCAGGAGCACCAAACCCTTTAAAGGCATCAATTCCACCGGTGGGATCAACATAAATATTCTTTTTATTGTAACTAAGTACAAGTGTAGCATGGGTAATGGGTTGTATCGTAAGTTCTCCGCCTTCAACCTTTTCATGGTCCGCTTGCGCTGGCTGCGATTTAGCAAACACGATTGTTAAGCAAAAAAAGAAGGCCAGTATGAGTTTAAGGTTCATCCAACTGAATTTTAATAACACTAAAATATGTTTTTAAAAATTAAAAAAATCACTTCATTTTGAAACCCAGATTTTATTACTCACCATCGGTGGCATAATCTTAGTTTACATTAATTGAAGTTAAAATATAAATTTATGGCAACAGAACAAGAAAGGGCTTTACAAGAGAAATCAGAAAATATTATTGATGGCGCGAAGTCGCCATTGGGCGGTTTACAAAATAAAGCTACAGAACAAACAAATGAAGCTGGCAATAATGAGCAGAACTTACCAGTTGAACAAGCAGATGATGAAGTTACTAATAATGATGGGTCTATAGTTGAAACACTCGATACAGCTTTTCATAATGAACCGGGTGTAATAAAAGATCACAGTATTGCCGGCAGCAACCGCGCCGATTATTATGAAGCCCAATCGCAAGGTAAAAGTGATGCGGAGGAAGAAATGGATTTCATTAGGAAGCAACAGGCAGAATAGACGTTAATCTTGCTTAAAAAAAGAGGCGAAGTTTCAGGCTTCGCCTCTTAGAGGTTTACACCACAATTTTCCGAAATTCGTTTTTCAATACGATTATTTAAGTAGATATCCTTAGGAATTAATAACGAAATCGTGCTTATAATTTGGTGCATTAATGTGGCTGATCATTTTATGATAAGAAACATAAGACATAACTAGTATAGCAAACGCAACCAGCGGAAAAATCGCTTGTCCCCCAAACCCATCTACAACCCAATGAGAAATGGCAGCACAAATAAAATTAATAGCGAAACCAACATACGCCCATTCTTTAAACCTGCCTTTTATTACTGGTAAAATCAATACTAAAGCTCCAATTATTTTAAATATGGTAAGCATTACTCTAAAGTAGTCAGGATAACCAAGGTGGCTTATTCCTTGTCTTGCAAGTTCTGTGTTTGACGTCAAAGCCGGCATCAGTCCATCCATTAAAAAGATAACAATAGTAGAAGCCCAGTATGTGATTTTTGTCGTTTTCATAGCGGTTTATTTTTGGTTAATTAATATTTTGTTCGTGTAAAATTAAGTGTACTCATCCTCATGCATGGTGTGTGGTAACGACAATATGAGGGGTTAAATGCGCTACCCGATTCGCTAAACTTACACTCCGGGGAATCCTTTTATACTGCCATTAAAAGTTGTGCGCACGATTATTTCAGCATGCGAAAATCTCTTTTTTCATACCCGTATTTTCTGCCATTTTTCACTGTTAAAAACTTGCCTTTTTTAGTATAAAAATGATTTTGTTTTTGCCGGAATTTTGTAATTTAGATGCAGCAAGCAACATATAACCGTTGTCTTCGATTTTATAAGGCTTATTATCTTTTTTAGCTCCGGTTTTAGAATCAACAGCAGATAATTTTGTAGGAGATGCTTTTTTATTTACGCCGATATAAACCCTCAGAAAGGAAGAAGAACTAAAAGCTTGGTTATTAGTTTAATAGATGCATTGACGCAATTGAAAAGTTAGTCAAGGAAGTTATTGAGTCGAGGTAAAAACGATTATATAGCTTTTCTAAATTTTATTAAATTTTTAAAACTAAGAGAAATGAAAAAAGAAACCACTTCCCTTTTTGGAAATCTTTTTGGTGGCAAGAGTGATTCCTCCGAATCAGAAAAATCTAAACCAGTAGTTATCACTTCGTATTCGCAACCAAATGTTTTACAACAAAGAATGAAAGAAGAAAAATTGACCCATGGTGAAACAGTAACTGCAAATTTATCACCTGTACGGTTAGAAAATGCTTACGGTAAAATGGTAATGTATTTTTGCCCAATGAAAAACATTGAGGTTCTTGAAACTGTTACCAACGGAGATGGAGAAAACATTCCGGCCGAGGCTAAAGTCGAAGGACTAACCATACCTGATAATTTAAAAGCCGGGTTTTATAACCTGAAAAATGTTATGCTGACCTCAAATGGAACAATGCAGGTAAAAGCTACTAATAAAACCTTTTGGGAAAAAGCAGAACTAGAGCAACTTTGAAAAATGTTTCTATCCATGTTGGTGTAGTCGCCAATGAGTCACTCCTGCGATACGCACCAGCATGGTATAGAAATATTAATAGGTTTGTTACAATCGTTCATAAACTCTTCATGATACAAATGACGCAGTAAGGTAAATTACTTTTTTAATGAAAGGATGTAGGTAACCATACTTTTAGCGTCATCTAATGAAAGCTTTGGATGTGGGTCCATAACTGCATACCCCCAACTTCTACTTCCCCCAACAATTACTTTTTGAGCAAGCATTTCAATATATACTTTATTGACAGGGTATCTTTTTGCTATGTCTTTAAAAGCCGGTCCAACTGATCTTTGGTCTTCTTTATGACAAGTATAGCAATCTGCGTAGCTGATAAGCGATTCACCCTTTTCCGCTACTTTAGCCGGTATGCTATCGTTTTTACCGGGTATTGGCTTTATATAATCAATTTTTTCTCTATTTTTCTTACGTTCAGGCTCAGCCCGATTGCATCCCAGTACATAGAAAGCAGGTAATAACAGCCAAACGATTAATAACAGTTTATTCTTTATAAAAATGGCAGCGCAACTTTTCATTACAATTTCAATTTTTTATTGGTTTTCTGTATGAATAGAAAAATGTATTTATTTGCTACATAAGTTTTTATTCTTGATCTGTTTCTTCCATTTAATTGAAATGTTATTTAGAGAACGTAGTTTCTTGTCCTGCTTTATCATAATCTAAGTTATCCTCTTTGTGTAATTCCTGAAACTTCTTAAAAACACGTAATTGCTAATTCCAGGTAATCAGCTTTTGTTATAGCAAGTTGTTTTAGCTCTCTAAATTACACATATTTAAAAGTATAAAAATTTGAAATCCACTATTAGTCGTTAGAAATTAAGAAAGAAAGAGCTATCTATAGCTGAAGTTGAAAATGTTATCAACCTAACACTTTTACATTCTTTATCCACACCCGTGCAACAGTCGCATGTATCGTTTACGGTAATATTAACTTTGGCTAATTTTTAAATGGGTGCTTAGAGTGTTTGTTAAACAAAATTTGTAGAAAGCTGAATTAGAATCCGCCGGTACAAGTGAGTGACACAACGATGGTGAAGAATGGGCTATGATGGTTCCCCAAAAAAATTCATTCTTATAACTTCTCTTCCGCACCTGTTACAACTTTTTTGCTTTTTATTATGATTGACAATTGTAATATTTATAAAAATATTCAAGTTAACACTGAGCTATGATCGCAGTACTGAAAAGAAGTTTAGGCGCAGCAGCGCTTGTTTTGGCGATGCAAAGCCATCCGTTTGCACAGGCTACCTTGGCTAATATAGATCCTGATGCTGATTTTAAGTTGGCTAAAGAGCTTTATCAGAAAGAACAGTTCAGCCTTGCTTATCCTTTATTTAAGAATATTGCAGATGGTAATTATGCTAATAGTAAGTTGCCGGTAAGCACACAACTTGAAGCTAAATATTATACTATTGTTGCCGGTTTGAAAATGGGCGAATCCACCGCGGAGACATCCGCCCGTACGTTTATAGAGGAAGAGCATAATGAGCCGCGAATACAGATGCTAAGCTACCAGCTGGGTGAATATTATTACCGCAACCAAAAGTTTGAAGATGCGTTAACGTATTATGAAAAAGCAGGCATTGATAACCTGAGCAATCGCGAGATAGCCGACATGAAATTTCACCAGGGCTATGCCTATTTTACGTTGCAGCAATTTGACAAGGCAAAACCACTGTTTAACTCTATCAGGCAGATACCGTCAGACCCTAATTATCTTGATGCAAATTATTATTTTGGTTTTATTTCCTTTTATGAAAAAAACTATCAGTTGGCAATGGAGTCTTTTCGTAAAGTGGAAAACCAGCCGACTTACCAGAAAATTGTTCCTTATTATATAGCCGAAATTTTATACTTCCAGGGCGATAAAGATAAAGCTATCGAATACGGTGAAGCTAAACTAAACAATGGCGGACAGTATTATAATATGCAACTGCAACAGTTAATTGGGCATGCTTATTTCGAAAAAAAGAATTATAAAAAAGCATTGCCCTACCTGCAGGAGTATGTCACCAAAACGGACAAGGTAAGACGCGAAGACCTTTACGAATTATCGTACACATATTATCAATCGAACCAATTAGCAAAAGCTATTCCTGGCTTTAAAGAGCTGGGAGGGAAGGAGGACTCACTGGCTCAAAACAGTATGTACCTCCTGGCCGATTCGTATTTAAAAATGGGACAAAAGACAAATGCTCGTAGTGCGTTTTTATTTTGTGCCTCAAACAGCAGCAATCCTGCGCAAAAAGAAATATCTGTTTTTAACTATGCAAAGCTTTCTTTTGATTTAGGATACCAGGATGTAGCATCAAGCGAATTACAAAGTTTTATTAGTACTTACCCCACCTCAACTTATGCTGCTGAAGCAAAAGAATTGCTTGTAAACGTTCTCGCCAACACAAATAATTACCAGGATGCATTAGTGTTGTATGAAAGCCTGCAGGGAAAGAGTGAAAATGTGAAAAGAGTATATCCTAAAATTTTATACGGAAGGGCAGTAGAATATATAAATGAACAGCAACTGGTAAAAGCGGACGGACTGCTAAATGATGTTTTGCAAGCTCCTTATAATAGTGCCCAACTTCCATATGTTTACTTCTGGAAAGGCGAAATAGCTTATCGTCTTAATAATCCTGACCTTGCTATAGAACATTTGACCAACTACTTAAAAAACCCTGCAACAAGTGGTGAGGTAAATGTAACAGATGCGAAATATGATCTGGGGCATGCATACCTGCAAAAAGAAAATTTCAGGCAGGCGCTCGGTTATTTTGAGCAGATAACCAAGAAGATAAACAGTAGTTCGACACCTATAGAGCAGGACGCTTACCTGAGAAGCGCCGATGCGTATTTTATGAATCGTAATTATAAGCAGGCCCAGGAAATGTATGATGTTGTTTTAAACATCAATTCTTCTTCAGCAGATTATGCTTTATATCAAAAAGCGATCATTGCAGGAGCAGCAAACCGAAATACAGAAAAGATAAACATGCTGCAATCTTTAGAGCAGCGTTTTCCTTCTTCTTCATTAATTCCTGATGCAAATCTTGAAATTGCAAATACTTACCTGTCGCAGGAAGATTATCATTCGGCTATTGCTCCCTTAAATAAAATAGTAAAAACACCTAACGCTTCTGCACTTCATCCTCAGGGCTATCTGAAACTCGGAGTCGCCTATTTTAACTTAGAAAATAACCAGGAAGCTTTAGCAAGTTTTAAAACATTAATTTCTTCTTATCCAAATTCAGCAGAAAGTGATGCGGCGGTGGAGTATGTGCGGGATATATTTATAGAACAGCAAAAGCCAACAGAGTTTGCTGTTTTTATGAGAGAAAATGGAAAGAGCATCAGTTATAATGAGGAGGATTCCATAACGTACGCTTCTGCAAACAACCGTTATACTAACAACGACCAGCAAAATGCGCTAACCGGTTTTAAAGATTATTTAAATAAATTTCCAAATGGACGATATGCAATTGATGCTAACTATAATATAGCGGAGATGTATACCGGCAAGAAGGATTATCAGAATGCGTTAACCGGTTATGCTTATGTTGCATCTAAAGCGCCTAATAAATATGCCGAAAAAAGTATTTTGCAGGCTGCCCGTATTAACTTTTTCGAATTGAAAAATTATACCGATGCAGAGATATATTTTACTCAATTAAAAGGGCTGGCATCTCAACCAGATATACAACTGGAAGCGATGCGCGGACTTCTTCGTTCGCAGTACAGGTTAAACCAATGGAAAGATGCTGTACCAAACGCGAAGGAATTGTTAGCAAAAAAAGGTATTGCCACAGATGATAAAATGATGGCAAATATGGTAATTGCTAAAAACTACCAGGAAAATAATGAAACTGATTTGGCATCTTCAACCTATAAGACAGTGATTTCGTTGGGAAAATCAGAATTTGCTGCGGAGGCACGTTACCAGATAGCAAACATATTATTTCAACAAAATAAATTGTCAGAAGCTGAGAAAGCAGCCTTTGAAGTAGTTAACAAAGCAGGCTCTTACGAATACTGGACTACAAAATCATATATTCTTTTAGGTGAAATATACTGGAAACAAAAAGATTACTTCAATGCAGAAGCAACACTAAAAAGTGTTTCAGAAAATGCAACAATACCTGAATTGAAAGAGGAAGCGAAGAAAAAGCTTGATGAAGTAGTAAGTGAAAAAAACGCAAACAGTAAGGTTGCACAACAGTAATTATTCAAACAGAATTATGAAAAAAATCATTTTAATAGCATTATCAGTTACCACGTTATCCTCTTTACAGGCACAAAAAAAGGGTGCGCAGGTTTTTGATACAACTAAAAGAACCGTTGTTATCACTTCCGCATACAAACCTGTATTGAAACCTGCTGCTAAAATCAATTTCAGCGCAGCCTCGCCTGCGGCAGATTCTTCTAAGCCGGCCCTTTTGTATAACGTGCCGGCACAAAACCTGTTTTTTACTTATCAGCCTGCATCTCTAAAACCCCTTGCACTTTCCATTGATACAGCAATAAGCTGGGAAAATTCAAATTATATAAAGCTTGGTGTTGGTAATTATCGTACACCCTTTGCACAGGCTGGCTTTTCGTTTGGCGACGGGAAAAATTCTGTAGTAAATATTCACGCAAAACAAATTTCCCAAAAAGGAAATCTACCCTTTCAGCAATACAGCCATTCTAACGCAGATATAATGGGAATCTTCAGCACTCAAAACAATACCGAGTGGCGTGGAAAACTGGGTTTTGACAATAGCACTCAATATTTTTATGGTTCGCCCGACGCGGGTAAGTATACTAAAGACAGTTTGCGTCAGAGGTTCAACACTTTAAGCGCAATGGTTGGCTTTAGAAATAAAGAAGTAAATAGTTACGGTATTACTTACGACCCTACTATGTCGCTAAACCTCTTTGGCGACAACAGAAAAGGCAGGGAAACAAATTTTGTAGTGAATGCACCTATTACGAAAACATTTACTGAAAATTTTGCATTTAATGTTGGTGTTACTGCAGACCTTACAAACTATAAGACCTATAACAGTGAAAAATCGATTAAAAATAATCTTTTCAATATTAGCCCTTCATTAATAGTCAAAAAACAAAACTTTAGCTTAAATGCGGGTATAACTCCGTCATGGGATAATAAAGCTTTCAGCTTACTTCCAAACTTTACTGCATTAGTAAAAGTAAAAGATGAGCAGTTTGTGCTGCAGGCAGGCTGGATTGGTTATTATCAGAAAAATACTTACCAGACACTCACTGCTTTTAATCCGTGGATATCGCAACCTTCAGCTTTACTAAACACTAGAACAAAAGAATCTTATTTTGGATTTAAAGGTTCTGCCGGAAGTCATTTTTCTTACAATGCAAAACTGTCTGTTTTAAATTATAAAAATGCCGCCTTGTTTTTAAATGATACCGCAGACGGCAAGACTTTCAGAACTCTTAATGAGCCTTCCATGAAAGCAATAAAAATTCATGGCGAAATTGGTTATACCTTCCAGGAGAGATTTAGCCTTCTTGGTGGTGCAAGCATTAACCGCTATACAGGTTTAGAGGTCAACGATAAAGCATGGGGATTGCTGCCGGTTGAGATAAACGGAGCGTTGCGCTGGAGGGTTTTAAAAGACCTTCAATTTAAATCTGATGTATTCTTTTGGGATGGACCACGTTATTTGACCAAAGAGGGAGAAAGCAAAAGACTTAAAGGAGCTTATGATGTAAATGCCGGAGTTGAATTTACTATAATGCCAAAGCTAAACTTGTGGCTTCAATTTAATAATATTCTTAATAATAAATACGAGCGCTGGAGTCAGTACCAGGTATTAGGTTTTAATGTTTTAGGAGGAATTGTATATTCGTTCTCCCAAACGTCTAAATAAACATGCTTCAGTTACTATACAAATACCTTATTCTACACAATAGAGCGAGTGTTCCTGGGGTAGGTGTTTTTTATATCAAACGTAATTCTGCCAGGCTTGATTTTGCTAATAAAATATTTTTAGCCCCGACTTTACAAATAAATTTTAAATCGGACACTTCAGGTGCTGATAACAAAATCTATACTTTTATTTCAAAAGAGCAAAAAATTGATGAAGCAGAAGCTAAAGGGCGGTACAATAATTTTGCGAATAAGCTAAAAGAAACGCTTGTAGAAAACAATAGTGTGGATCTGCCAGGTATAGGAGTGCTCACGCAAAATGCGGAAGGTCAGCTATTTTTTAAGGCAACTGTAGAGGTGAATGATTATTTTCCTCCGGTGACAGCGGAAAGGGTAATAAGAGAAAACTCTGAACACCAGATATTGGTTGGTGACCTTAACCGCACTAATAAGCAGATGAAAGAAGTGCTTGTGGATGACGTGGCAGACGCGTCCCGCTCAAAAGATTACTGGTGGATCTTTGCTATAGCTCTTGGTCTCATTGGTATTGCAACTATTGTTTATTATTATTTGCACAACGGAAGTTTGAAATAAATAGGTGTTTTTTACAGCATAAGAGAATATTGAACAATATCAAATAGTTTTGAATGTTGAGAAAGGAGCATTAATAGCTCGTTTGTTATGCTGATATTCTTACTCCTTATGAAACTGCTATAAATCGTGCCGTTCATTAAGCGAAGCAAAGTTTTTTGAGCCACATGGAAGGTGCGAAAGTTCTTTTTATGGCAAGGTGAGCGCGACTTTTTTTACTCGCGTTTTATTTCTGGATTTGATTTTACTTCTTCAGCTAATTTTGGCGGCTGTTCTTCATCTTTTTCATCGCCTAATAACATGCCCCATGGCTTCATACTTTCAATCCGGTCAAATACTACTTTGCTTATTGCAATTACAGGAATTGATAAAAACATACCTGGTATTCCCCAAAACATTTCTCCTACAATAACTCCAATAACAGTAATCAACGCGTTGATCTTAACCTTTGAACCAACAATAACAGGAAGCAGTATATTACTGTCAACCAAATGCATCGCGACAATTGTAGCTATTACCAGTATAATTTTGGTAGTACTAGCTGCTGTACCTATAGTAATAATAGTGCTCAAGACCAAAGACGTAAATATGCCGATATAAGGAATAATATTAAAAAGTCCGGTAATAAGGCCAAGTAAAATGGCATATTTTACTCCTATCAATAAAAATGCAACGCAGCACACCGCTGCCACAATTCCCATTTCGAGTAAAAGGCCCAATATATATTTCCTGATAATGTACTCTACCTGGGCAACAATATCATAAACGGTTGTAGAGTTTTCTTCGGTAAATACTGCTACCAAGAATTTTATTATTAGCCGCCGGTAAAATAGCAGGAAGAAAGTGTCTATCATAACGAAAACAAGGAACAACAAAACAGATGACAATGAAATTACTGTAGCCCCTATGACACCGGCGCTTTCGGCCAGCATCCTTTGGGTTTCAGAATGTATGTAAGCCATTTGCTTATTTACATCAATATGAAATTTTACTGTTACCCAATTTTGCATTTGATTAATGGTATCCGAAAAGGCCTCTTTGAACAATGGCCAATCCTTCGCCAGATCAGAAATTTGCGACCCGACCACATAAAGTATCAGCGAGATAAACAAAAGCAGCAGAATTACCGATAATCCCGAAGCTGCACTTCGTGGTAACTTCAACTTTGTTTCAAAGAAACCCGCAAGCGGAAGAAGTGAAATGGCAAATAGAAAGGAAAATATAAGTGGAGATAGAATCTTTTTTCCTACGATAAATATAAAGCCTAGTGCAATAAGGCTAATAAGTATCATTGCAAGCTTTGTATAAAATGGGGTAGAAGTAGTTTTGGAAATCATAGATTTAATTGAATTGATAAAAAGCTGTCTTATAAATGATTCTCAAGTTACCGAAGGAGAATTTGTTTTGCGCATAAAACCATCTTTTTATTAAATTGTTCATCAACCAGAAATAATAAATCTCTTGCCACCGAAAAAAATAATAAGGTGGGAAATTAATTGAACAATGAGAATAACAAACAAAACTTTTAGAAGATTTAGATAAACTTATTGTTATATCACTTATTGTTTTTTTAATTTTTCTCTTAAAGTAATTGATAAGGAAACATTCTTTTTAGATAATTACTGTTATTTTTAGTTGCACCAAGTAATTGCAGGAAGAGATATGATAAATGTTACAAACCAGCTAAACGTTAATCTTTGATATAGTGAGGAACAAAGTGAAACAGATTATAAGAAAATCTTTTGATTATTATATAATCTCCTTTTAGATTTTCTTTAGCCATGGTCAAATCATGAGAGTTGGCAGACGAAGTTGTAGCGACTTGAACAGGAATTTAAATACTTCAATTTGCTTAATAATTAAAGAAAAGTAATTATAACAAATGCATTTAAACGAAAGGTATAAATGCATTTGTGCTTTAGCTAGTATGGATCGAATAGGCCTTAAAAAATATTTACTTATTTTTAAATAATTATAATTAAATAAAACCGTAAAAATTATGAATGAACGTAGATCAGTAATGAAAAAAATTCTTGCCTCTGTTATTGGCTTTGCCGGATTTGGACTTGCCGCAAGTGCAAAGTCCAATAACAATAGCAATTTGGAAAAGGAAACGTTTAATGTAGAGAAAGACCAGGATGTTCCGCTGTTTTCAGGAGCTACAAAATTTAACGGTCTTATTTTTATCGCGGGAAAAGGAGCGCACGTTGCACCGTTTGAAATTAAGGCTCACACCGAGATTGTACTAAAAGAACTTGAAAAAGAACTGGTAGCTGCGGGATCATCCATGGAGAAAGTTCTTAAAGTAGGTGTTTTTTTAAATGACATTGCTGACTACAAGGGAATGAATGAAGTGTATAAAGGCAGATTTGGAAAAAATCCTCCCGTTCGTACAACTGTAGCTGTTGCAAAAGGAGGCGTTCCTGGAGATTCTTTGGTCGAAATGGACTGTATCGCTTACGTTTAGTAATAAATTTTTGTTTTTTATTCTAATGTAAGAATTATTGTTACAGCATTAGTTTTAAAAATGGAAAAACTTGTTCCTTCCCTTTACTGAACATTTAGGGAAGGAATTTATATTACTGCCTTCTCCAGTCAAGTTGTTCTTCAATAGAAATGAACCAATTATTTTATAGCGAATGAGGAAAACTTTATAATCCTCTCTAAATTTTATATTTTAATGAAAAAAATATTTTTACTTCTCTTTCTGTCAATTCCTATTACCCTTCTTTATTCACAACCGTATGCCATTGTAATAAAAGATGGTCATGTCATAGATCCTAAAAACAATATTGACGGCGTTATGGATATTGCAGTTAATGAAGGTAAGATCGTACAGGTAGCAAAAAATATCGATCCGAAACAGGCAATACAAGTGGTAAATGCCAAAGGTCTGTTAGTTACTCCCGGTTTGGTAGATATTCATTCGCACAATTTTTTCGGTACTGAGCCCGATCACCAATATGAAAACGGAAATCTTGCGCTTCCACCCGATGGTTTTACTTTTCGTAATGGAGTTACTACAGTAGTAGATGCAGGAAGTTCAGGTTGGCGCACTTTCCCTACTTTCAAGGCTCAAACTATTGATCAATCAAAGACCAGGGTACTAGCTTTTTTAAATATTGTGGGTGAAGGAATGAGAGGTGGTTATGAGCAGAACTCAAACGATATGGACTCAAAAATGTCTGCCCTTGTTGCTAAAGGTAACAAAGATATTATTGTCGGTTTTAAAGTTGCACATTATGAAGGTCCGGAATGGACACCAGTTGATAAAGCTGTTGAAGCGGGAAAACAGGCAGGTGGAATTCCGGTAATGGTAGATTTTGGAGGAAGTAACCCGCCACTTTCCATAGAAGAATTATTTATGAAGCACCTGAGACCAGGAGATATTTTTACACATTGTTTTGGACAACTTGGTACTAGGGAGTATATAGTTGACTTGCAAACAAATAAAGTAAAGCCTTTTGTTTGGGAAGCACAGAAACGCGGTATTGTTTTCGATGTGGGGTATGGCGGTATCAGTTTCGCTTTTTCCCAGGCTATTCCTGCTGTTAAAGAGGGATTTTATCCTAATTCAATCAGTACAGATATTCACGTCGGAAGCATGAATAATGCAATGAAAGACATGCTTACAACCATGTCTAAATTTCTGGCAATGGGTATGGATTTGAAAAAAGTTATTACAGCAAGCACCTGGAATCCTTCCAGGGAAATTAAGCATGAGGAATTAGGAAATCTTTCTGTGGGATCTGGCGCAGACATAGCTATACTAAATATACGCGAGGGGAAATTTGGACTTTTTGACTACACTGGATATAAAATTGAAGCGAACAAAAAACTGGAATGTGAAATGACCATACGAGATGGCAAAATAGTGTATGATCTTAATGGTATTGCAAACCCTATTGTCCCTCCAAAAAATGCTGCTGCGAATGCTGCTAACGTACAAAAGTCAGTAACTCATTAACGCATCAGTAAACCATCAATTACCGTCCAGAACACTTCACATCATGAAATTACTTCTATATAAGCAAGCTACTTATATCACAGGGATTCTTATTGCGTTCTCTATTATTAGTTTCACTGCTTTTAAAAACAATAATCATTCTGCCAATTTAGATAATGCAGGATTATTTCTGCCGGCAAATTTTCAGGCAGTAGTAGTGGTAGATAGTTTGGAGGGCAGGGCAAGGCATTTGGCTGTTAACAGAAATGGTGACATTTATGTAAAATTAAGATTTCCTGATTCTATAGGAGGAAATGTGGCTCTACGCGATACAAATAATGATGGAAGGGCTGATATCATACAAAAGTTTGATGACTATGAAGATAAGGGCAGCTATGGAACGGCAATGAGAATTTATAAAGGATATCTTTATTTTAGTTCCGAATTAAATGTTTTCCGGCAGAAATTAACACCGGGAAAATTAATTCCTGACGGTCCGATAGAATTAATTGTAAAGGATGATGATCCGCGTGGAAGACATGAACATGATGCAAAGCCGATCGCCTTTGATGACTCAGGCCATATTTATGTGCCCTTCGGAGCACCATCGAATGCATGCCAGGAGCAAAACCGTGTTCCAGGTTCTCCCGGTATTTCTGATTGTCCATTACTCGAAGATCACGGTGGTATCTGGCGCTTTGATGCAGAAAAAACAGACCAAACACAAAAAGACGGGGTCAGGTTTGCAACAGGACTAAGAAGTATAGTAGCAATAGATTGGAATAAGGCTGATAAAAATTTGTATTGCGTAATGCATGGAAGAGACGATATGCATTTGTTGTGGCCGGATGTCTATAGTCAGTGGCAAAGTGCACTGCTTCCGTCGGAAGAATTTTTAAGAATAAAACAAGGTACAAATGCAGGATGGCCTTATTATTACTATGACCAAATTCAAAAAAAGAAACTCTTGAATCCCGAGTACGGCGGTGATGGAAAGAAAGCAGGTGATGGCAGTAAGTTCGAACAACCTTTAATCGGGTTTCCTGGACATTGGGCTCCTAATGATTTATTTTTTTACACTGGTAATCAATTTCCTAAAAGATATAAAAACGGTGCTTTTATTGCTTTTCACGGTTCTACAAATCGGGGAACTTATCCGCAATCAGGTTTTTTTATAGGTTTTGTACCTTTTAAAAATGGAGCCCCTTCTGGGTCGTGGGAAATTTTTGCTGATGGTTTTGCAGAAACAGAGCCTTTGGTAAGTGTAAGTGATGCAGTGTACCGCCCTATGGGATTAGCGATGGGCCCAGATGGCTCTCTGTACGTAAGTGATACGGAGAAGGGGAAAATCTGGAAAATAATGTATAAAGGTGATAAGAAGTCTTTTGGAACAGCCCAGTTGGCAAAAATGGAAAAGAGAAAGTTGCTTCCTCATATTAAAACTCCTGATGAAGTAAATGATAATCTCGTGAAAGGAATGCTGGAAGGAGGTGCAAAGACTTATGCGACTTATTGTATGCCTTGTCACCAGTTAAATGGAGAAGGTGATGGAAACCGTTTTCCCCCGCTGGCTGATTCTGAGTGGGTAATTGGATTTAAATGGGGCGACAAGGAAAAACTTATTCGCCTGCTTCTTCAAGGTTTAGAAGGACCTATTGAAGTAAAAGGTAAACCATACAATAATGTTATGCCTGCCCACAGCTTTTTAAGCAATGAAGATGCTGCGCACGTCTTAACTTATATCAGAAATAATTTTGGAAATAAAGGAATGCCAATTTCTGCAAGTGAAGTAGATGAAATAAGGAAAACCATTTCTTCGAAATAAAAGATGTTGAATTTACATAGTCAAACAAAGCATATAAGAGGAAATTTATATTATTTCCTCTTATATGCTTTGATCCTATTGATTATTCTTTGTCATCTGCCATTCACGTCCTGGTTCGTCTACTCTGAAAGTCTCTATGTTTTGCTGATCCTGTAGCGTAACATATGCTGTGCGACCGTCTTGTCCGCCAAAAGCAATATTGCTGGGAAGTTTTCCGATTAAAGTAATCTCTTTTAAAAGCTTGCCTTCCGGCGATACTTTTGCTACGACGCCTTTTCCGTGCCGGCAGATATATAAATTTCCTTTGGTATCACATCGCATTCCATCCATACCAAAATCAGGGAATTGAATTAATAACCTTTTATTACTGATTTTTCCATCTTCAGATAAATCATATACCCATACTTTGCGCTGAACAGACTCATTTACATACAATCTTTTATTATCAGGGCTAACTTCTATTCCATTTGCAGTTCCCATATTATCTTCCAGTAAAGTTACTTTGCCGTCATTTCCAATAGTCCAGATGCGGCCGGTTCCTGCTTTCCAATTCGGATCGCTTGCATATAACCGGTCTCTGCTGTCAATTGCTATGTCATTCGGCTGACTCATCGAATCTTCATGTGCAAATACGGTTAGTTGTTTTGTGCCCATATCTACTTTTAGTATATTATGATTAGTATAGTCCGCAATGTACATCTCACCCTTGCTGTTAAAACGGATGCCATTACCGATACTTTTATTGGGCAGCTCGACAAAAATGCTTGCTTGTCCTGATGGAGTTACCATGCCGACGGTACCTTCATGTTCATAATTTACTGCGTATAACATCCCGGCTTTATCTACCGCTGGTCCTTCTGCACCAGAGGTAAAACTCTTTGCAGGGGTAAATGCTGTTGACTTAAATAGTTCGCCTGCATCAGCAGTTTTATGGGAAGCATTACATGAAATAGCTGTAAGAATAATTAAAAACTTTGCAACAAGAAACGATGTTTTCATAAGAAAATATTTTCTTTAGTGTTTTTGCTTTTAGTATCATGATAGAATAGATAAGTAAAAGTATGAAGTATAGTTCGGTTAAAGCAATGATAGTACAAGAGTCTGACCGTAACTAAAGCAGAGTGAAGTTTTTGTGCTTGTAAACAAAAAGTTCCTAAAGAAAAAATCTTTGGGAACTTTTGTTTGAACTACTACAAAATCTGTTTATTATTTTACAACATTACTTTTTTATAAAAAAGTTTAATGACCAGAAGCCTTGGCATCAGTGAGCACAATTGGGGTAGCAATACCATTTAAATCATAAACAATTTTTCCTCCTCTGATAGTCATTTCGCATTCAAAATTTTGTTTTGCATTTACCTTATAACCCATTCTATCCCATAGACCAAAGTCTCCCTGCCGCATATTTAATACGGCAATATCTGCAACTGCGCCGACAGAAAGATTGCCTAATTCTTCATGTTTTATAGCTTGTGCAGGTGCCCATGTACCTGCTTTTATTACCGCCGGAACATCCATCCCCATAGCTACAAAAGTTGACATTACATTCAGCATATCTTTCATAGCTGCATTCATACTTCCGGTATGTAAATCTGTACTCATTGTATTAGGAAAAAAACCGGCTTTTATAGCGGGTAATGCCTGTCGAAAATCAAAGCTTCCTCCACCATAACCTACATCAAAAATAATCCCCTTCTTCTGAGCATCCTTTACAAAAGGCTTTAATTGCCTGCTTTTTAAGTCGACAATAGGATCTCGCCTGTCTAATTCGGTAAAGGTGTGTGTGTAAATATCACCCGGGCGTAGATGTTTGAAAAAAAGATCTTCTATAGAGAGTGGGGGATGAGTATCGTCGCCGCCAAAATCAACTATGACCGGTATGTCAGCTAACTTTCCTGCTTCTACCGCCCGGTCTACAGGTGTCCATTCTGCGGCTTCATAATGAGCAACTTTAAATCCAACGATATAATCTTTATACTGCCGTGCTGCATTGGCAGATAATTTTGAATTCATATCATTTGCATCCTGTTCATAAGCTCCGCCTCTCATGCCCTCGCCCACAATATTTAAAAAAGACAATACGCGGGTGTAAGAGTGATCAATAATATTTTTCTTAAACGTAGGGAATGATTTCCAACCTGCACCACCGCAATCTACAACTGTAGTGACACCAACGCGGAAAGTGAAGCCATCAGGAGGAAGGGCATCAAGGCCGTTACTGAGGTAATGATCTGGTTCTGTGCCGGCAAAAACATGCTCATGCATATCAATCAAACCAGGGGTAACATATTTGCCTTTTGCATCAACAACCTGCCGACCCTGCCTGGCATCAATGTTTTTAGCTACTAAAGCAATTTTGCCATCATTGACTGCTACATCCATTATACCATTGATATTGTTTTTAGCGTCGATTACATGCCCGCCTTTTATTACGATATTATAGGTTTGACACTTTAGAATAGTTATAAACAGGAATAGCAAAGAAAAAAGTAAAAATGATTTTTTTAGCATTTGTATAATTTAAAATCAAATTTTTTATAGGAAAGTGTGAAAATCTGTGAGTTTTCGAAAACTAGTAAAATAAATTTTTATGATCTAAGCTGATGCTTTTGTCAGCTCTTCATTTATCCTGGTTGCTACAATTTTTTCCTGACCGGGCTTCAACATAAAAACAGTTATATTGATGGTATTGTCAGCAAAACTCATTACTTCGATTGACGGATTACCCTCCCTTAATCTTGCCTGCAAATCTTTAGGTGTTGTTTTAACTACAGACGTATCCCACGAAATTTTTAAAGCAGGAGTGTGGTTTGCGATGGGAGGCACCGTAACTTCTGTGGTTACACCTTTTACTTTTTTTGCAGCGTTTTCAATGATTGCTATTTTTTCTTCCCATTCCTTCCATTCTTTCTCATGGTCTTGCTTTACATACCGGTCTAATGCAGCATACATACCTAATATTTCCTCTTTGTTTACTTTCATTCCACGACCTATATTACCGCCTCGGGGAGGAGCGCTGAGACGGGCAGCAGCAACAAGGTCTTTTTTGCCATAAAGCAAGCCTGCGCTTTGTGGTCCCCGTATTGCTTTACCACCTGAAACACAGATGAGATCAAACCCCATTTCACTATACTTCCAAAGATTTTCTACCGGTGGAATATCTGCAGCTATATCAATTATAGTAGGAATATTATGCTTTTTTGCTACTTCAAGCCATTCTTTGTGTAAAATCTTACCATGAGGTGTGCTTTCATTTAAAAAATACATTAAAGCCGTTTTTGCATTTATAGCTTTTTCCAAGTCATCCATTGTTTCAACGACCACAGGTTTAATACCGGTGTTGGTAAGTGCATGAATGTAATCGTGATTATGTCCTTTCTGTACAATTACTTCATTTTTTTCAAAACTGTCAACATTTGGTAGCTGTGCCACTTTTTCAAGGTCCATTCCGGTAAGTACTCCTGCAGTCCCTAATACCAGTGCCGACCAACAGCCTGCTGTTACCATAGCAGCCTCTGCGTGACATAAAGCTGCAATTTTTTCTCCCGCTTTATCCTGTACTTCATCGTACATAATAAATTCTTTTGACGAACTATTAATAGCTTCCATCACTTCATCTGGCATTAGCGAAGCAGTCATAAACGTGTATGTACCGGCAGCGTTTATAAAAGTACGCAGACCTAATTCTTTTACCATGTCACGTTTAGGTTTGTTAGATGGGGCTGCAATCGCTGATTTAAATGGAACAGCTGAGATAGCTGCACCTGTTAATGGTCCTAAAGAAAAATACTTTAAAAGGTCCCTGCGTTTCATCGTTATTTTTTTAATTTATTTAGAATAATAAATGCTTTTACTGCGCTTAAACTTATTATTTAAAATCTCTGTAAAAGGTATGACAGGTTTATGTAAGAAAACTGAAAAATTACTTTTAAATGATGAAGAAAAGAAGTTATCCTCTTCTTGATCATCTACAGTTTTATGGGGTATTCCAACATACTCTTGTTAATAAATTATCGTTTTTTGCCTCTGAAACACCTTGTCTTTTCAATCCTTCTGAGTATTTGCGGTCTGTCTGTCTGCTTTAAAGTTATCGGTATCGAAAATTTTTGAAACATTTTGTCATCTGTATCATTTCCCGAAATGCACATTTTTATTACTGCAATATTTCCAATATCAGTTTTTACTGGCAATTTTTTTGGAATTTGTTTTTACTTTTCCGCTTTCATCTTTCGGAAGTGTTATTTTCCATATATCGCCCCCTTTGCCGCCGTATGAAATAATATATACTTCATTTCCTATCATCACCGCATCTGTTGGTTCTTTAAAACCTTCAACAATACGGGTGGTCTTAACAAAATAATTATCAGAAGCCTTGTCATATGTCAATTGCAAGTGTAATAAATCTTCACCCTCATTCGTAAAAGGCCTCATCATAGAGGAAGTAGCCCCTAATGAGTAGCGAATCACAAAGCCATCACCCTTAAAGTCTTTTCCAAGAATTTTTTTATTATCAAAAAATAAACCCAGGGGACTGCAATGTGCAGTAAAAGTGCTGACAGTAACACCTGTTATATCTCCGTCCAGTATTTTTCCTGAATGTCCCCGGTACTCATTTGCATCTGGTCCTAAATTTTGCACGCCTGGTGAAAAAGTAACACCTGCAGGAATTTTTGGAAATGTTGGATCAGTATGAAAATATTTTACTTCCCACGAGTGAGAAGTTCTGTTGATAAAGGGATCGGTGTTAGGATCTGGTTTCCAGTCATTGTACTGTTGCGGATTTTCAATACCACCCATTATCCAGGGAAAACCATAATGATGATTTTGTCTTATCCAAAACATATCTTCCGGCATATCGTAATCAGCAGAGTTAGAAACGGCAAAAAGATTGCCCTGGGGATCAAAAGCAAGGTCGTAAGCATTGCGTATGCCTTCTGCATAAAGATAACCATCGGCAAGTAATTTTGCTTTGTCATCTGTTAATAACACGTCTTTTGCATCAACAGGAAACCTGAAAATTTTGGAGGTAAGGTTATTGTCGCGGGCATTTGGATATAATCCTCCATTATCCTGCACTTCTCCATGATCTGTTCTTGCACCGCTGTTTACATAAATATATTTGCCATCAGGACTTACTTCTAATGCATTCCACCCATGATCGAAAATTGTTTTGTTTGAACCATAATCGACTGTATTGAAAACCTCCGTCATTTCAGCCGGCTTTGAGGGATACAAATTGTAGCGCACCATTCTTCCTTTAGTACTCTTGTTATCATTTGTACTAACATTGCCGCATAAAAAAAGGCTGTTGTTTAAAAACGCCGCACCTTGTAATCTCGGAATTCCGTGGTCTTTAGCTGTGAAAATTTTCTCTGCCTTCGGTTGCCCGTTTTTTAAATTTTTTATCTGAAAAACATTGCCATCAAAAGTCGTATACCATAGATCGCCGGTGACGGGATTGTGCAAGATCCGTACAGCAAATGAATCAACTTCCATTATGTGATCAACTTTTATATCTGGCCGCAATGCCTTTGGTGGATTTGAAGAAGCCTTAATATCTGGAATTTTCCTGATAAAAGACACAAGTTGCCAGCGTTGTTCTTCTGATAATGAATTTTTAAAGGCAGGCATAGGTCCACGGCCGTTACTTAATTTATAAAATATAGCTCCGTCTGTTTGCTTCTGCACTCTGTCTCTATGAAAATTTGCAGGCTTTGGATCAAAACCTGAACCTGCTGCACCATCTCCAAAACCTGTTTCTCCATGGCAGGTTCTGCAATAAATGTTGTAAAGGTTGTGTCCTTTTTCTTCCATCTCCATAGTATTCTTAAATGGGCTTTTTAACTCATTTGCATCTGCTGGAGCAGTCCAGTTTTTATCAGGTGTCTTTGATGAATTACAGGCAACAAATTCTACAATAATAAAAAGATAAAAACAACCTATTAATAAAAAAGCTTTTAGCCTTTTATTCTGCATAATTTTTTATTTGATTTAAATATTTTACTAGCTACTTTTTTTATAGCATAAAAGTTAGCGTAATCTCAAATACTGATAACATGACACTTGCTGTATTGATAAGAATAAATGTAATTGCACGACTGAACATCAGGGTAGATTAGTATGTAAAGAATACATAAATAAAGTCATTACGGGCAATTGAATAAATTCTATCTTTCGATGGATTTATGCGAATAGCAATTCGTCAATCTTTTAATCCCTAAACGAAAAATACAACAGAAATTCAAACACAGCTAAATTTATTTTTTAAATTCTCTAATAAAATTTCCGCAATCGTTTGCATTGTTTTTTATACAAAATATTCACGGTAATTATGCTTACTTCATATAAGCATAACTGTTTTACCTGGTACTGGTAATAATCGATAGAAAATAATAGTGTTCACCTTTTGATATTTAGAGTACTTTAATTCCACTTGTAGATTTTACAGTTACAGTACTGAAGTTTTAGATAATAAATGTAGTCAGAATATTATTAGAACTTATATTTAAAAAACCATTCTTAAAAATTGTAATGAAGTTAGCTTAGGTATTTTAAGATTATAAAACCAACCGGAACGATGAATAAATTGACAATAGCTTTACCACTCTTTCTTTTGACATCGCTGCTATCTACAGCTCAGCAAAAAGCTACTATTAAAGAGACTACAAAAGTTTTTAAAACGTATCCCTTTTCTGACCCAGACCCCATACCTCAAATGGGAAAAATATATCCATATTTCAGGTTTGATGGTTATACAAATACACCTGTTCAAAAAGAATGGAAAGTGGTCGAAATGGAAAATGATTATATTAAGATATTAATAATGCCAGAGGTAGGTGGTAAGATTTGGTCAGCAATAGAGAAGTCAACGGGTAAGTCTTTTATCTATTACAATCATACAGTAAAGTTTCGCGATGTGGGAATGCGTGGACCGTGGACCAGTGGAGGAATTGAACCTAATTATGGTATTATAGGACATACGCCCAATTGCGCCACGCCTGTAGATTATACAACTATTAAAAAAGCCGACGGAAGTGTTAGTTGTGTAATAGGAGTTCTGGATTTACTTACCAGGACATCGTGGCGAATTGATATTAATTTGCCTAAAGACAAGGCCTATCTTACCACAACTTCTTTCTGGTATAATTCATCAGCTTTAGAACAACCATATTATACGTGGATGAATACAGGCCTTAAAGCCAGTGGAAATCTTGAATTCATTTATCCGGGAACAAAGTATATAGGACATGCCGGCGAATACAGCGATTGGCCAATCAATAAACAAAATGGCAAGAACATTTCATTTTATGAGAATAATGATTTTGGCGGCCCAAAGTCTTACCACGTTTTTGGAAAGTATACTGACTTCTTCGGAGGCTACTATCATGACGACGATTTTGGAATGGGCAGGTACTCCAATCACGATGATAAACCAGGAAAAAAAATATGGATATGGGGCTTATCAAATGAAGGAATGATTTGGGAAAAACTTCTTACAGATACAGATGGACAATATGTAGAGGTACAGAGTGGACGATCATTTAACCAGGCTGCGGAACAAAGTACATTCACTCCTTTTAAACACAAAGGGTTTTTGCCAAAGACAACGGATGTATGGACCGAATATTGGTTTCCTGTTTTAAAGACCAAAGGCTTTGTCGCTGCAAATAATTATGGTGCTCTTAACCTGAAACAAGAAAATGGATTTTTAAAGATATATTTCTCGCCATTACAAAAAATAGATGATGCATTGGTTATAAGAGATGGAGATAAAATTTTCTATTCAAAAACACTGCAATTACATACCCTGCAGGTGTTTAAAGATTCTGTAAAGATTAATACTATCCCAACGCAGCTAAAAGCAACACTTGGAAATAATAAACTTCAATATGATGCAGCTCCTACAGCCAATGTAATTAGCCGCCCTGTTCAAAGTCCATCTGATTTTGACTGGAACACTGCTTACGGCCTATACCTGCAGGGAAGAGAAGATATACGTCAAAAATATTATGTACCGGCAGAGAATAAATTAAGGGAATCCCTGCAAAAAGAGCCGTATTATGTACCCGCCCTTACAAGCCTTGCAATGGTGTTGTATAGAAATATGCAGTATGATTCTGCTTTAAGCGTAGTAAAAAAAGCTTTGTCTGTAGATACATATGATGAAGCGAGTAATTATTATTATGGGCTTATAAATAATAAATTAGGAAACCTAACAGATGCTAAGGATGGATTTGACCTGGCTGCAATGGGAGCAGAGTATCGAAGCGCTGCTTATGTAGCCCTTGCAAACATATATTTTAAAGAAAATGAATTAACAAAAGCTACAGAATATGCAAACAAAAGTATTGCTTATAATCGTTATGCCATTGACGCCTATCAACTACTCGCTATAATTCATCGTGAGCAAAAAAATCAGAATGCGGCAATGAAAATACTTGATACCATTCAGAGGTACGATCCTCTTAATCATTTTGCCGGCTTTGAAAAGTTTCTGTGGAAGCCTACAGAAGAAAATAAAAAAGCGTTTACCGGTTTAATAAGAAGTGAAATGCCGACAGAGACTTTTCTTGAATTAGCGATATGGTATAATAATGCAGGTAGAAGAAATGATGCCGCAAAATTATTAAAGAGTTCTCCTTCAAATGCTGAAGTATTGTACTGGCAGGCATTCCTTGAAAACAGACCATTAAATGTTTCTCTGATTCATCCCGACATGGTTTTTCCCTTTCGCCCTGAAACTGCTGACGTATTGAAAGGTTTATTGCAGAAAAATGATAATTGGCTTATAAAATATCACTTGGCGCTCATTGAGTGGAACTATAATAACATAGAGTCAGCAAAACAGCTTTTTGAGCAAATTGGAAACACGCCTGACTATCCGCCCTTTTATGCTGCAAGAGCCAATTTTAATATGACGAACGACAGCAGTATAGTATTAAATGACTTGCAGCAGGCAAGGAAAATGGATAAAAACCAATGGCGCTATGGCAAAAACCTGGTAAACTACTATTTATCGCACAGAAATTATAACATGGCCTTGCAGGTTGCAGAAGAATGTAAAAGCCAGTTTAAAGGAAATTTTATTTTAGACATGCTGTATGCTAAAACACTGTTACAAAACAAAAAATATGCTGAAGCAAATAACTTACTTAAAACAATGCGGATACTTCCAAACGAAGGAGCTACAGGGGGCAGACAATTGTATAAAGAAACGCAACTAATGTTGGCACTTCAGCAAATGAAGATTGGTGATTATGCCAAAGCACTCCAATATATAGATTCTGCAAGAATATGGCCTGAAAACCTTGGAGTGGGTAAACCATATAGTGAGGATATAGATGAAAGGCTGGAAGATTGGCTTGCCTACGAAAGTTATACAAAACAGGGAAACGCGACAGCGGCAAAGGAAATGCTGGATAAAATACTTTCAAAGCCAGCAAATGGTTCATCCGTGAATAATCTTGTTAGTGCCTGGGCTTTACAAAAAACAGGAAAAGACAAGCAGGCAAAAAAGCTTTTAAACGACTGGAAAGAAAAAGAAAAAAATAACCTTTTAGCAAAATGGGCATGGGATGTTTATAACGGAGAAAACAAAACGTTACCAGATAATATTGATACCAATGAAAACACAAGATTGTTACAACAGGTAGTTACTGTTCAATAAATTCATCATGCTTATCTACCTAAAGTTATTGCTCCGACATCTAATCAGGGTGTTCGTATAGATTATAAGTAATTATTGCCCCATTCCTTTTATTAAAAAATAGCAGCGAGTTTTTAATAGGTATGATAACGAAAGTGGGTATTTGTTGCACGTATAGGAACAATAATTCTACAAAAAAAAAGAGTTACTTTTTTAAATAACCTGTCTTTGTGGTCTGCTAACTGGCATAGAATGTGAAAATATTTAATGTAAAAATTAAATATCAAATTATGAGCACATTTCAAAACAACAAAAGTGCAAACAGCGAAAATCCTGTAGAAAAATATCCTAAACCTCCTTTTCCTGACCAGAAACAGGAAGTGCCCGGATTAGAAAGTAAAATGCAACCTAAAGCAGATCATGGTGAAAAGTCGTATAAAGGGTCGGGAAAGTTAACAGGTAAAAAAGCAATAATAACAGGCGGAGATTCGGGTATAGGACGCGCTGTGGCAATTGCATTTGCACGTGAAGGTGCGGATGTACTGATTTCGTATCTTAGCGAACATGAAGATGCAAAAGAAACAGCAAAATATGTTGAGGAAGCGGGAAGAAAAGCTGTTTTAGTGCCAGGTGATATAAGTGAAGAGGAGCAATGCAAACAAATAATAAACCGGGCTTTGGAAGAATTTGGTCAGATAGACATTTTAGTAAATAATGCTGCCTATCAAATGGCGCATGAATCACTTCAGGAAATAACCAGCGAGGAGTTGGATCACACTTTCAAAACAAACATTTATGCAATGTTTTATTTGTGTAAAGCTGCAGAACCTCACCTAAAACCTGGCAGTACCGTTATTAATACAACGTCCGTTAATGCCTATAAGCCGTCGCCAAGTTTAGTTGCATACGCTGCTACTAAAGGAGCGATCCAAAACTTTACGGCAAGTCTGGGACAACTGTGGGCAGAAAAAGGTATCAGAGTAAATTGTGTTGCTCCAGGTCCTATATGGACGCCGCTTGTTGCTTCTACCATGCCTCCTGATCGGGTAAAAACTTTTGGCCAGGATGTTCCTTTAAAACGAGCAGGACAGCCTGCAGAACTTGCTCCCGTTTATGTATTGCTTGCTTCCAACGATTCTAGTTATATGACTTCTTCAACGGTGCAAGTTACGGGTGGAACACCGACTATATAATTACAAAAAATAAAAACACTTCATGCAATAATTTCTAGGTTTTATTGACCCGGCCGTTATTGCTAAAAAATATATGTAATTGAAAAGAAGGGTTAGAAACTCGAAACGAAGTTTGGTCAAAGTTGTAATGCAAAGTCGGTTGAAGAATCTGTTTATATCAAAAACAGGATGATCGGTAGAAATAAGTGAGTTAAGCGGAGAAGAAGTAGTAGTAAGTGTTACGCCATTGCAAGCTTTTCAGACATCTTTTAAAACTTTCCAGCTTTACATGCTTTAAAGAAAAACTAGCTGGTGTTCCTTTTGATAAAGAGCTTTTTATGAAATGGAAGGTGTCTTTTGCGACACCCTCTATTTTATAAAAAAAGTGCTTGTTGATATTAAAGCAAATTCATTGCCTTTACAAAAAAAGTAAATACAAAAGGAAGTGTTACCCAGAAAAATTTGGGAGCAACAATACACATAAAAACCAGTGCAATCAAAGCAATTAAAAAATATAACCAAAACCTTCCTGTAGACTTAGTTGTTTCCATACTTTTTTTGTTTCGGCAAAATTAGGAGATGAGATATTATAAACCAATATTTGTTTTTATGTATTTTCAACACACTTTGAAAGGTTTTCATTTATTTTGCCGCATATAAAATTTTAATACTTTGAGTAACGATAAATCTTTGATGGAAGAAAATAATGATTTAGCATCTAATGATGCTTTGTCTGGCGATGCTGTTTCTAAAGGAAACAGTAAGAAAAATGAAGAAGGTGCATCAGGGAAAAAAACTGTAAAGAAAAAAACTACAAAAGTTACTGCAGAACCTGTTAAGGTGGAAAAGCCTGCTGCTTCTACAACTGCCGGGAAGAAACCTATAAAAAAAGCAGTACCTAAAAAGGCTGCTGAAGCAAGAACAGAAACGGTAGAACCAAAGCCGGCAAAAGTAAAAAAAGTCGCAGCTAAAAAAACTACAGGAAAAGAACAAACAGCAAGTGAGCAAAAGCCTGCAATAAAAAAACAAACACCTGCTGCAAAACTGCCAGTAACAGAGGAACAAACAGAGACCTTAACTAAAGATGTAGCAATAGTAAATCCTGTTGCAGAACATCAGGAAATATCAGGAGAACATTCCATTGCGGTACTGCCCTTACAAGAACCTGAGAAACAGGAGGAGGCTTTGCGAGCATTACATGAACAAGTTACCGAAACGGATAATACAAACGAAGAAGCTATAAGTTCAGGAAATGCTGTTATACCTGAAGCAGAATCTGGTACAGAAGAAAAATTTAGATTTATCGATAATGCGGGCTTAGGCGTACAAGATGAAGTTATACAACCAGCAGTATCAGCACATTTTGAAGAAGATTCGTTAACAGAAGAACAAGTTATGACCGCAGAAGCAGAAACAAGTCCTGTATTGCCGGATACATCTAGGTCACCTGTTTCTGCGTTACGCAGAATAAATTTTCATGTTAAGTATCATACTAAATTGGGTCAGTCAATATTTGTGACCGGCAATCATCCATTATTAGGAAATAATAATGCTGACGATGCGTTTGCACTCAGTTATTTAAATAATGAGTACTGGTCAGGCACATTAGAAGTTCCTGCGGGTGAAAATATTACAAAAGATATTTCTTATAACTACATCGTAAAAAATGAAGATGGTACAACAACTATTGAATGGGGAGATGATAAAACCATTCAACCATTAACGTATAACGCGGAAGAAGTTTTTTTAATTGATTCCTGGAATTCTTCATCTTTTATCGAAAATACTTTTTATACAGAGCCATTTCAAGAGGTGCTTTTAAAAGAAAATTTTACTCAGGTTGAAAGTAAAATACCAGAAACTGTTACACATATATTCAAAGTAAAAGCTCCATTATTATCAAAAGGGCAAACTTTATTTATTACAGGATCTACACCCGAATTAGGCGAATGGAATACTGAAAGACCATTATTACTTTCAAGAAAAGCTGATGAAATTTGGTACACAATTTCGCTTGACCTTACAAATTCTACTTTTCCTTTCAATTATAAATACGGAGTATTTGATATAAATACCAACAAGTTTGTACAATACGAAGATGGAAAAAACAGGTTGATAGAAAGTTCTACACCTGAAAAACTTACTGTTGTATCAGATGGGTTTGCAATTTTACCAAATACAGGTTTTAAAGGTGCGGGTGTAGCTATCCCTGTCTTTAGCTTAAGAAGCGAAAATAGTTTTGGAGTAGGGGAGTTTGCAGATATAAAATTATTAGTTGACTGGGCAAAGCAAGTTGGCTTAAAGTTAATTCAGATTTTACCTGTAAATGACACAAGTGCAACTCATACAAATGCAGACAGTTATCCTTATGCAGCTATTTCAGCATTTGCGTTGCATCCTTTATATCTTCATTTACCATCGGTAATTAATAATGACAGTTCTGTGTTATTCTCTTTACAGGAAAAACAAAAAGAGCTCAACAACAAACCCACTGTTGATTATGTTGATGTGATGGCGGCAAAATGGGCTTTCATCAAACAGGTTTTTCCGCAACAAAAACAGCAGGTTTTTGAAAGTGACGAGTTCTTGTCTTTTTTTAATGAAAATTCTCACTGGCTTGTTCCGTATGCTGCTTTCAGTTATTTTAAAGAAAAATACAACACTTCAGATTTTAGTAAATGGCCTACTAACAGCTCATTTGATGCTGCAGAAATAAATGGATTAGGGGCTAATGTAAATGATGCTGCCGAAGAATTAAGTATATACTATTATATCCAGTTCCACTTGCATTTGCAATTAAGAGAAGCTACTACTTATGCTCACCAAAAGGGTATTATTGTAAAAGGTGATATACCCATCGGTATTTACAGGTACAGTTGCGATGCATGGGAGCAACCTGCTCTTTTTAATATGAATATGCAGGCCGGAGCGCCTCCTGATGACTTTGCAGTCAAGGGGCAAAATTGGGGTTTCCCAACCTACAACTGGCAACGCATGAGAGAAAATGGTTTTGCGTGGTGGAAAAAGCGCTTTAAGCAAATGAGTTACTATTTCGATGCTTTCCGTATCGATCATATACTCGGCTTTTTCCGTATCTGGAGTATTCCAATGGATTCTGTCGAAGGTATCATGGGTTATTTTGTTCCTGCTGTGCCTGTTTATATACACGAGTTTGCTGAAAGAGGAATATCGTTTGACGCTGACAGGTTTACGAGACCTTATATTAATGACGCTGTTTTATCAGAGGTTTTTGGTATCGATAAAGAAGATATTATTTCTCAGTTTTTAGATTCTGCATCAAATACAAACTACACTCTTAAGCCAGCGTTCAATACCCAGAGAAAAGTAGAAACCTATTTTTTATCGCAGGAAGAAACTGAGCAAAACAAAAAAATCAAATTGGGATTATTTGATTTAATTAGTAATGTCATTTTATTCGAAGTTGAAGAATCTGAAGGGCAGGAATTTCATTTCCGAATAGATATGGCCTCAACTCCATCTTACAGGCATCTTGATGGTCATACTCAATACTTGCTGAAAGAGTTGTATGTAAATTATTATTACCGCCGCCAGGATGACTTCTGGAAAAAAGAAGCAATGCTAAAATTACCGGCTTTGAAACATAGTACCAACATGCTTATTTGTGGTGAGGATTTAGGTATGGTACCAGAGTGTGTGCCTGGAGTTATGAAAGAACTGGCAATATTGAGCCTGGAAATTCAGCGTATGCCTAAAGACCCTACACGTGAATTTTTCCATCCTAATGATGCACCTTATCTCAGTGTTGTTACTCCTTCAACACATGACATGAGCACAATAAGAGGGTGGTGGGAAGAAGACCGTGCTGCAACACAAAGATTTTTTAATAATGAATTAGGGCAATGGGGCACTGCACCGTTTTTCTGTGAGCCTTGGATTAATAAAATTATTCTTCTGCAGCATTTGTATTCGCCGGCCATGTGGAGCATCTTTCAGTTACAGGATTTGCTGGGAATAAACGGATCACTAAGAAGAGAAAACCCGAATGAAGAAAGAATAAACATTCCTGCAGACCCTAAACATTACTGGAATTATCGTATGCATCTGAGCCTTGAAAACTTAATAAATGAAACTGAGTTTACTTCTGAACTTAGGGGTTACGTTCATCAATCCGGCCGATAAATAGTAGTGTATAAAATTTTCAAAGCCATTGGGATAATCTCAATGGCTTTACTTTAAATTGACACTATTGACTGAGTTGATAAGGCTCCTCCGATAACATTATCTCTTGAAGGAAACCTCGCATTTTATTCGCTTATTAACCATGAAAAAATGTAATCAATTAGTGTTTATCTTTCCTTATATCCTGAAAATCCTTGTTGCGATCCTGTAAGTCCTTATCGAACTGACTATTGTATTTTTGCATTGTTCGTTCATCTTTGTGGCTTTCAGCATCAACTCTGTTATAATCGTCTTTGTCTTTCTTCAACTTTGCATAGTCCCCTGCAAGAGCTGCTTTGTTTCCTGATTTTTGATCTTGTTTTATCTTAATCCAATCCTTATTAATTGCATGTACATCCCTTCCAATAGCCTTATTATCTTTATGAATATCAGCCCCTTCTTTGTCTATTTTTTCTTTATTAGCGTGAGTATCACCGTTGTCTTTTTTTAGGTCTTGATAATCTTTGTGCAACTCCTGGTTTGGTGCAATATCTACCTTTTTGGGTTCTTTTGTTTGGGCATTAACACCTGCTGCAACCGCAACTGCAATTACCAGCATCGAAACTTTAGTTTTCATCATTGTTTTTTTTTGAGTTTAAAAATTCTTGACAATTCTAACTGAGCAATTAGAATGCCTTAGCTTTATTTTTAGTTCAAATAGAGAATGAACAGCGGTGATTTAAATTAGATTTAACAACAGTTTTTACCCTGTTTGTGAGAGTAGATGAAGGAGCAACAAATTGATTTTGTCAGGGCTTTCCTCTCATTTTTTCTTGCATGCCCCTAAAACTTGATTACGGCAGGTTTTATTGTTTTAAATTTCCCATTGAGAAGTCTTGTACTTCTACACAACGTCTTTATGATCCTCTGTGCGTTTGAGTTTGTGTGGCATTATTTACCTTTGGCGTTATGAGAAAACTGAGTATGGATGAATTGGGACGAAAGTCAATAGAAGAATTTAAAGAGGCAGAAAAAAATACCGTTATTGCTGTACTTGACAATATTCGAAGCATGCACAATGTCGGCAGCGTATTTCGCACGTCTGATGCATTTTTGATAGAAGCTATTTTTTTATGTGGTTACACTCCGCAACCTCCTCACCGTGATATAAACAAAACAGCTCTTGGTGCAACTGAAACAGTTGACTGGATATTTTTTCCAACTGCTGCTGAAGCAGTTTACGAATTAAAAAGAAAAGGATATAGAGTATACGCAATAGAACAAACGGAAGGAAGTATTTCACTCGAAAAATTTGTATGGAACAAGAAAGAAAAAATTGCAGTTGTATTTGGAAACGAAGTGGATGGGGTAAGTGATGAAGTGCTCAAACTGGTGGATGGAAGTATAGAAATACCCCAATCAGGAATGAAGCACTCATTAAATATTTCTGTAGCCGCTGGAATTGTATTGTGGGACATTGTTAGAACAACAATTAGTACAGATCTATAGTTGTTCGTTGTAATCTCCGTGTTGTAATAGATAATAAATAGCAGTGGAAAAAGTACGGGGGCCATTGAAGCGTATTGGCGAAGCTCCTGAAGGAATACTTTCAGTTGCACGATAGTTTTCTTTGAAATAACCACCTTCAGGATGAGGTTGCAGGTTAAGATGAGTTATGTAAAACGAAGCGTCCATAAGTTTAAAAACTTTTTTTACTTTTTTTCTATGTTCATTTATCCTCAATTCATCATCAAAACATTTACACTTCTTTGCAAAATATTAAATGCAATTTCTGCCATGAGGTTTTCCCGGTCAAGAGTTGGATTTACTTCAGCTATTTCAAAGCAGCAGATTTTTCGGTTTTGCATAAATTTACTTACCAGGTCTTCAGCTTCTCTTTCACGAAGACCATTACTTACCGGCGTCCCGGTTCCTTTTGATATAGATGAGTCAAGGCAATCAACATCAAAGCTGACATATATATCGGTGCAATCACTGAGATAACGAATAACGGACCGAACAATATTTTCAACACCTTTTCGACGCACTTCACTGGTGGTAATTACTTTTATTCCATATTTTTCTATTATCGCCTTTTCTTCGCGTTCATAATCCCGAAGAGAAATAAAGACGATGTCTTCAGCTAATATTTTCGGAGAAATATTTCCAATTGTTTTCAAATAGTTCCATTGCTTTTCTGTTTCGCTATCGAGTTCGTGCACAGCACTTTCTTTATTGTCTTCTGCAAGAGCTGTTGCCAGCGGCATACCATGCATATTACCGGATGGAGTTGTGTAAGGTGTATGTAAATCTGCATGGGCATCTATCCATATCACCCCAAGTTTAGAGTTTGGTTTAGCCATTTTTATACCTGCGATAGTTGCTCCTGATGTGCTGTGATCTCCACTTAAAACAACAGGAAAAAAGTGAGCTTTTATAGTATCTGAAACTGCTTTGCTTACTTTATCGTACATAGAGCAAATGCCTTTTATCCGCTTGGCATAAGGTGATACAATAGGTTCAAACAATATATTATTTTCAGCAGGAATTTTTTCTGAGGGAAAGTGAACAAAAAAGTTGCTCATAAAATCAAGTGCAGCGATCTTAATTGCGTCTACCCCTAAGCTTGCGCCCCTGGTACCGGCACCAATTTCTGATGGAGCTTCAATTAATTTAATATTTTTCATATAAATTTTTACGTGTACAGTTTTTGCTTAAGTAAACGAAAAGCAGAAGTAGTGTAAACGGGAAAGCTACTGCGGTATATAAAAGTTTACCGGAAGTAATAAGGTGGCAAAAGAAACTGCCTTTGTATGACCAACGCGATTTTGCATGCCCTGTAAAAGGTAACAAAATTACAATTTTCCTTCTAATGGATTAATACCATTAATAGAACCATAAGACGAGATGATTTTAAAGCGAACAAACATGTCCTCGCTGTACCATTTTTCCTGCCGTGTTTTCCTGATTACCTCAGTATGTTCGTGCATTTTGTAAGCAAAAGTTTTTAGGCTCTCTTTATCTTCCCAAATGCTAAATGTTGCCTGTTTTATCCAAGGCACTTCACCCATGCCTAGTGAAGTAATAAATCCTTTTGATGAAGGCATTAAACGGGCAACTCCATTAACATGTTTCCAAAAATGCTGCAAACGATGTATACGTATAGTAGCGCGTGTAAGTACAGCAATAAGTCCGTCGTAGTCGGAAGATCGAGGTAAGGTTCCAAATGCTTCTTCACCATCCCATGTGCCGTAACCTTCTATAGGTTTTAAAACCAAAGTCCATCGTGAGCAGCCCATAAATTTCCACCAGTTATAGATAAAACTGCCGTAAACCGTTTTATAATCAAAAGATGAAAACTGGTTATTTTGAGTGAATCCGTCTGTTACCATTAAAATTGCCCATTGACGTAAGTCAGGTACTTTGTCAAAAGAACCGTTTTTTCCGCATCCCATTAATTTATAAAATGTAGCGTTTTTATTAAAAAACATTGGAAACCTAAACAAGGCCATGGAAAAAAAACCTGCCCATGCTACCCATTTTGGATAACGGACTATAGTAAGAAATGCATGCATTATTGCAAGATAGTCTACCGGATTAAAACTTTGAGCTAAGAAGATAAATCAAAATACATAATATAAAAGCAACAATAACAGCTGCTAAAAATTTATACTTGTCCCAATAGGTATGTATGCGTGATTGCCTTGAGAATTGATAGATCTTCTTATATATTTCATTATCAGTTCCGGCAAGTTGAGTGAGTTGATCACAGATCTTTTGCACTTGCGGAAAGTGTAAAAAACGTGAGCAGTTAAGTATTTCGTCTATGAAATGAGCGCTTATTGTAGGATCATTTGTGTGCTTTACTATTAAAATATTTTGAATTGCCAACAAGTGTTGAATGTGATGATATAGCGCCCTTCTGTTCATACGGGCAGGGTCAAGCGCTGTTATTTTTTTTCTAAATTCAACAGCTTCATTCAAAATGATCTGTGCAGTAGGTTGCCGATAGGTTTTCTTCTTTTCAGTCTGCGATTGCTCTCGCCGGCGTGAGTTATATTCCTGTCTTTGCTTTGCATCTGATAATACTTCATATGCCTCTTTTATTTCTTTAAACTTTGCCTCGTGTACATTACTTCCAAAGTTTCTGTCAGGATGATAAAGTAAGGCAAGCCTGCGAAAAGATTTTTTTATATCGGCAATAGTGGCACCAGGGCTAAGTTCTAATATTTTGTAATAATCTTTCAATAACATGGTTAACAATCGAAAAGCATTTTTCTATTTAAGACAAATTGTAGAAAATAGAAATAAGAAAGTAAAGAATATGGCAAGTGTATGATAAATGTTTTGTACAATAAAAAAAGAAAGACGTTTTTTTTGGAATGGCAATTAAAAATGAGCATGAAGTTAGTCCAAAGCTGGTTTTTTAGTAATTGAAATTGTAGCAATATTTTCTTATTTAAAGAAAAAGGCAGCTTCTCAGCCGCCTTTTTCTTTAAAATTAATAGACCTCTGCTAGGGCTTCAAAATTACCTTTACACAGTTGTCTTGTTTGTCATTAAAAATATCATAAGCATAAGCTGCTTGTGCCAGCGGTAAGCGGTGAGTTATTATATCATCCAGTCTTATTTTTCCTTCTTCTACCCATGTATTCAGCTCATCAATGTAGGTATGCGCCGGCGCCTGTCCGGCTTTGATGGTTAGCCCTTTATCGAATATCTGGTGCCACGGGAAGTTGTCGTACGGGTAACCATAGACGCCAACTACAGATACTGTTCCTCCGCGTCTTACGGCCGAGAGGCACATCCGCAGGGCGTTAATTGTTCCTTTCTCAAAACGGACTACACTTGCAACTCTGTCAAGAAAACTTCGATCTGCTTCCATGCCGACTGCATCTATAACGACGTCAGCTCCGCGGCCGTTTGTCATTGATCTTATTTCTTCAATAGCATTATCGTTGTCTTTTACATTTATTATCTCTGCCCCACACACGCTCTTTGCCATTGTTAGCCGGTAATCTTCAACATCAAGAGCAATCACTTTTGAAGCACCGCGCAACCATGCTACTTTCATAGCCATGAGCCCTACAGGGCCACAACCAAAGATCGCTACAGTTTCACCACCTTTCACTCCGCCCCAATCAACTGCTGCATATCCCGTAGGCAGAATATCGGTCAGAAACAAAACCTGCTCATCGGTAAGCGCATCAGAAACTATTCGGGGGCCAAAATTAGCATAAGGCACTCTTACATATTCTGCCTGACCACCATCGTAACCTCCATACATGTCGGTGTAGCCAAACAGTCCGCCACCTTTACCGGTTAGCAAACCACCCTCAGGACCGTAATTGTCTGGATTAGAATTTTCGCAATGACCTACCAAACCATGACTACAAAAATAGCAACCTCCGCAGGCTACAGGAAATGGAACAACTACGCGATCACCCTTTTTTAGTTTGTTGACATTGCTTCCCACTTCTTCGACGATACCCATAAATTCGTGCCCTAACACCATATTTCGCGGTTGAGGAAACATGCCGTTATAGATATGAAGATCAGAACCACAGATTGCTGTGGATGTAACCCTTATAATTGCATCACCAGGTTGTTTTATTTCTGGATCCGGCACATTGTCTACTCTTATGTCTTTCGGTTTATGAAATACTGCAGCTTTCATTACAGGTGAATTTTTGATTGAATAAATGGTTTAAAAAGCAAATTATTTTAATCATTAAAAAAAATATGCCATTTCAAATAATAGTTTCAACCTAACGTATGAATAAGTTGCAGCAAGAAATAATGAATAATTGTTAAACAATAGGGTAAAGGCCTATGTAATCTTTAAGCTTAAAAAATTAATAATGGGAATATTTGAGTTACTCATCCGAATTAAAAAAGTATTACAAATACAAAAACCGGTAATGAAATTTGCAACAAAAACAGGCTGACCAATACCAGTGGACAGCCTGCAGTTATACCATCATAGAAAAAAACTGAAGCCAAGTCTAATTCATCATTTCTATTTCTAATACAGCTTCCTGAACTTCAGAACGAATATGTCGAGGTAATTCATTCTCAGCCAAATCAAATAAAGATTGAAATACATAAGCGGGCGCTGTCTGTTTTACACCTTTCAGCCAGTTTATTGCTTCTGCCTTATTTATACTCCGTAACATCCATTTTGCAGCAAACATTTTTTCCTGCACAGGAATGCCTGCCGTGAGCCTTGCATTCAACTCAAGCAACTCATCGTCAGTATAGTGTTTCCATAAGGCCTGGTTAATCAACGACTCTTCTTTGCCCATGTGCTCCAGGTTAAAAATCATAAAATCACGGAAAGCTTTACTGATACAAGATCCGCAATTAATTTTTTCTTCATCTAAGTCAACAGAACGAAAAACAGACAGCAAGGTTTTTAGTTTGTTCCCTAATTCGATATCTTCTACATGTTCCTTTTCAAATTTAGCTACCAAATCGGGCTCAAATGCTTCAATTGCAGGTAGCATAAATGTGTCTTCATGATAAGCATGTTTCTCAAATTGTTCAATTACGGTTTCTACTTTTGCAAGAGCAATTTCGGCCTCGTCGGCATCTGTAAAATCCGTTTGTTGCAGTGTCATTGCCATATCGTACATCAATGCGCGAAGTGCCTTGTGGATCAGGTTGAACGAATTGTAACGTTGCATAAAAATAAACAGTTAGTTTTAGTTAATTAAAATTGTAGTTCAAAATTGTTGTCGGAGAGAAACTTAAACAACCAGATTTGGATGAATTGGCAGAAACGCTGTATGGACGGTAGGAATTAACAATTAACAATGAATAATAACCATTGAAATTAATTAATGATTATCCTTGAAGCACTACTTTATCTTCAAATGTCATTAGTTATCAACAATAGCGTTAACTGTACGACTAATTGTGGAAATTTTCTTGCTATCTTTTTGTTTGTCGAATAGATGTTATAATTACGCATACTTCCTCTAAAATAATTACCTATATCTGCCCTACATCGCACTATACCTATTATAGAATTTGAGAAGTTTTTGGGAAATTTAATTCAATGCCAGCATGATGATTGTTTTATTGAACCTAGTATTCTGTATTAGACTAATAGGAACAACAACAATTGAGAAACAATTAAGAGGAACAGTTAACTCGTGGTCGCTAATAGTCATAGCAGGCTTAAGATATAGTTAAAATAACTTATAATAATATTTGTGTATATAAATTTTTGTTTTTATATTTATGCTATATAAAAAGTAAAAAAAGAAAGCGTACTAGCTTAACAAGTAAGTATAAAATTGCTCCCCCAAATTACAATATTATAGTAGTTAAATGATACTATATAATTATGAAACCTCCCAGAGTTAAATAGCAACAAATAAGTAAAATATCAAAAGGAAAAGTAGCGGGAATTTAGGCTGAAAAATTATAAGTTATTTCTAGAACTATAAACATTTTAAACTCCAGAAAGATATCCTATAGCAGGAGATGGAAAAGTGAAAGTCACTTTTTTATTTCCTATTTACCATAAATTAAAAAAGAAAAAATCTCAAAGTGTGACTTAGGCTGGCGAAGCCCTAAATTTTGTAGTCCTCGTAATGATTTTTGGACGTAGCAATCTTATTTTTCTTCACCACCATAAATCCCAACTATTTAATCTATACAATTATGAAAAAAATATTTGTTTTTTCTGTTGTTTGTTTTTCAGTCATTACGCTTAATGCTCAAAAGAATTTTGATGAGAAAACTGGTGAGCAAATTTTAAATCTGCTTCCGGGTAAAATGAAGGATAAAGACATTAAGAAAGAAAATGACAGGGTAAAAAATGCAAAAGGTTTTTTGGGATGGTATTGCCATAGAGATTACGGTGACTATAAGCAAAACGTGAAGGTTGAATGCATTAATAACTCCCCGTCTCTGGTTAGTGTCAACGATTTTTTAAATAATCCAACAAATAATCCCAACTATCTGATAACCACAATAGATGGGAAGAAAGCCCTGGTGCAAACGCTAATCTTTGAAAATGGTACAGTTAATTATGAATTGTTAATCCCCATGAGTACTACGCTTCTTTCTGTAAGAACTATTGGCTATTCACGGGATGATTTAATAGCTCTGGCTAATACCATACCCGTAGCCAAAATTGCAAGCCTGGTAGAATAAGTGTTTGCACTTTTTACGACTTTTTTTTTAATTCAAATCGAGAACTGCTTTTCCAAACCAAATGATGTAGAGGTAAATGTAAGTTGTTCATCTTACTGCTTATTTCTGATATCATTAATTACGCATCTTGGCAATTTGCAATGATTTGGCTGCTAACAATAATTTCAAATGTTTCTGCTATTTTTTCTTATTAAAGATTTTTCTATTTAACCAATAATATGATGGAACACATTGTACAAACCTCCAACTCTTGGATTAATGGCAAATGCAATAAAACAGAAAGTAATTGCTTTTATTTTCGAAGCATTAAGTCAAAAAAGCTGTTTCCGATTTCAACTTCAACAAAGTATTGCCTGCTTATGCTCTGGTTGCTGATGTCGCTTTTCCCTCATGAGAATCTTAAAGCACAGAACGCAATTGTAACAGAAAATCAAAAAACAGGCAACCCGGCGTCTGAGTGGGACATTAGTGGTGCAGGAGATCTATCCATTCAGGGATTTGCAACAGATATTAGTGTGAACAAAGGGGGAACAGTACATTTTAAAATAAAGACAGATGCTTCTGCTTATACAATTAATATTTATCGGCTTGGTTATTACCAGGGCAACGGTGCACGTAAAATAGGTACAGCCGCAATTACAGCCAGATTGCCACAATCACAACCAGCTCCGAAGACCGATAATAGTACTGGTTTAATTGATTGCGGCAATTGGTCAGAATCAGCAAATTGGGTTGTGCCAACCACAGCTGTATCAGGTCTTTATATAGCTAAATTGAGCAGGAGTGATACAAAAGGCTCTAGTCATATCGTTTTTATCGTTAGAGATGATGCGAGTACATCTAGCCTTTATTTCAAAACCTCTGATGCTACCTGGCAAGCTTATAATGGTTATGGAGGAAATAGTTTGTATACAGGCAATACGTCGTACCCGAATGGCCATGCTGCTAAAGTAAGCTATAACAGACCATTTTATACCCGCGATGGCGGTGGTGGGGGTGGTGTTGCCGAAGACTGGCTGTTTAACGCTGAGTACCCTATGATCCGGTGGTTGGAACGCAACGGGTATGATATGACGTATATCACAGATGTAGATGCTGACCGTCGAGGAAACCTTATAAAGAACCATAGAGTATTTCTTTCAGTTGGTCACGATGAATATTGGTCTGGACAGGAGCGGGCAAATGTGGAAGCAGCGCGAGCTGCCGGTAATCATCTCGCTTTTTTTAGTAGTAATGAAATATATTGGAAAACACGGTGGGAGGCAAGTATTGATGGCACTAATACAGCTTACAGAACGCTTGTTTGTTACAAAGAAGGTACATTAGGTGAAAACTCTTGCGGTGGAAAATGTGATCCGTTATCAAATGTATGGACAGGATTATGGCGCGATGGTTGCAACTATCCAACAGCTGATGGTTGCAGACCCGAAAATGCTTTAAGCGGACAAATAAGTTGGTATGAATCGGACAATGCAATAACAGTACCTTCTACTTATAAAGGTTATCGTTTTTGGCGCAACACCTCTATTGCCACAACCAGCTCAGGAACCACAACTCTTTCTAACGGTACAATTGGTTACGAATGGGATTATGAACAAAACAATGGTAGCTATCCTGCCGGGCGTGTTCGTATGTCTCAAACAACCATTAGTGGCCATACTCATCAACTTTCTTTGTATCGGCATAGTAGTGGTGCTTTGGTATTTGGCGCAGGCACTGGTCAATGGTCCTGGGGATTAGATGGAAAACATGATCGTTCAAATTTAGGCTCAACACCTGATGTTCGTATACAACAAGCTACCGCAAATTTGTTTGCTGATATGGGAGTTCAGCCCGGATCTTTGCAAACAGGTCTCGTTGCTCCTACAGCAACAAACGATTTACAGGCCCCCGTTACTGTTATCTCTTCTCCAAAGAATGGCGCTACCATTACGCCAAATGTCGCAGTAACAATATCAGGTACCGCAACAGAGGCGGCCGGTGTAGTTGCAGGTGTGGAAGTTTCTGTAAATGGAGGAACGACATGGGTATCTGCGAACGGTACAACAAGCTGGAGTTATACCTGGACACCAACAGCCAAAGGAACATATACAATTAAAAGCCGTGCGGTGGATGATATGGGAAACCTGGAAACCACCGCTACATCTTCCAATACTATCCAAGTGAGTACAAATACAAGCAATTGTACACCCCCTACCGCTACCTTAAGTGCAACACCTGCTAATTGCAATTCTATTACGCTAAAATTAAGTGCAGCCACTGGCTTAGCTCCTTATACTGTCATAGTTAATAATCAAACCTACTCCAATGTAAATGTAAGTCAAAACTTTGCTACTGTCTCGACTGAGCAAAGCATCTGGGGTAACAGTGGAACTCCACAAACACCTAACGACAATGATGGACAAAGTATTGAAGTAGGCGTTAAATTTCAAGCTTCCCAAACCGGAACAATCACCGGTATTCGTTTTTATAAAGGCTCCGGTAATACAGGTACTCATACGGGCAGTCTTTGGAGTTCTTCCGGTACCAAGCTCGCCTCTGCCACCTTTACTAATGAAACAGCCAGTGGCTGGCAGGAAGTTCGGTTCGCTACCCCTGTTAGTATTTCAGCCAATACGACTTATGTGGCTTCGTATTATTCAACCGGAGGTGTATACTCTTCCTCTGAAAACTTTTTCGCAGCTGACGTATCTAACGGTTCTTTAAAGGCTCTGCAAGACGGGAGAGATGGACCCAACGGTATTTATAAGTTAGGTACAAGCGGTTTCCCTAATTCATCCTTTAACAGTTCAAACTACTGGGTGGATGTATTATTCAAACCAGGCAGTTCTTACACTTTCAACTTGACAAGCATTACCGATGCTAATGGTTGCAACAATACAGGCAACATCAGTACTGCTACTGTTACTCAAAGTCAACTACCAAGCTGTTCAACCACAACTTATTATCAAGACTCTGATAACGATGGTTATGGTAATCCCTTGGTTACTAAGACTGGTACTACTCCACCTGCTGGCTATGTATCTAATAACACTGATTGCGACGACAATAATGCTGCTATTCATCCGGGAGCAGCTGAAGTTTGTGGTAATAATATAGATGATAACTGTAATGGATCCGTAGATGAAGGCTGTTCTGTTGTAACGGAGCAAAGCATCTGGGGTAGCAGTGGTTCTCCTCAAAATCCTAATGACAACGACGGACAATCGATTGAAGTAGGAGTGAAGTTCCGCGCTTCGCAAAATGGAACCATTACGGGTATTCGTTTTTATAAAGGCACAAATAATACAGGTACTCATACCGGTAATCTTTGGAGCTCTGGTGGTACCAAGCTGGCCACTGCTACCTTTACTAATGAAACCGCCATTGGCTGGCAGGAAGTACGATTTGCCACCCCGGTTTCTATTTCCCTCAATACCACTTATGTTGCCTCTTATTATTCAGCATCAGGAACATATGCTTCAACTGAAGGATTTTTTGCTAACGGTTCGGTTACTAATGGTTCGCTAACAGCCCTAAGATCGGGAACGGATGGAGCAAATGGGGTTTATAGATTAGGCAGTACAGGTTTTCCAACATCATCTTATAATAGCTCCAACTACTGGGTTGATGTACTATTTAAGCCAGCCACTTCGGCAGCCAGGGTCCCAATATCGCAAGAAGACCCAAAAGGCCAAAAGCTGGCAGTAAAAGTAATGCCTAATCCGGCTGCTTCTTACTTTACCTTGCTCATTAAAGGTTCTGATAAAGGCTCTATTAAAGTAAGGGTTACAGATGCGTCGGGAAGGATAGTAGAAAATAAAGGAGACGTGAGAGCGAATGATACATTTACAATAGGAGAAAAGTACCGGCCCGGCACTTATTATGTTCAGTTGATTCAGTCAAACGAAAAAGTAATGATAAAACTTGTTAAATTATCTAAATAAATACCTCTCTGATTTTAATAATAAGGATGACATGAATTCTCAACTTTCTTAACAAAAGGAAGCCTTAGCTAACCACACCGTTCCTGACGAAAATGTTTTCTGTAGATAAAAAAAAGAAATATGGAACAAATTATAGAACATGTTAGCAATGTGATAATAAGCACTCGTGTGAAAAAGGACTTGAGCAAGTTCTGTCCTTTGCCAAAAGTAAATTCTGAAAAGGCACGCTACTGCTTTTTATGTTTTGATATACAACAATGGCTCTTGATGCCTTTACTGCTGATACTGCTTACAACTTCAAGTGCTGTTAACTCGCAAACCCCGAATGATGGGCCGGGTGGACCTATTTTGGTTATTAGTAGTACTTCGAATCCATTTAGTCGGTATTTTGTAGAAATTTTACGTGCCGAAGGACTAAATGAATTTGCAGCTAAAGATATTTCGCAGGTAACGGCGACCGATCTGAATAATTACGATGTTGTTATTCTTGGTGAAATGGCGTTGTCTGCTGCAAATGTTACCATGATAACTAATTGGGTAAATGCAGGAGGAACACTGATTGCCATGCGGCCGGATGCTCAGTTAGCAACGCTTTTAGGAATAACTCCTGTTTCTGGTACGCTTACTAATAAATATTTGCTGGTTAATACTGGTACCGAACAGGGTAAGGGCATTGTTGGGCAAACCATTCAATTCCATGGTCCGGCTAACCTTTATACATTAAACGGGGCAACGTCTCTGGCTACTCTTTACTCATCTGCAACAGCTGCAACAACCAATCCGGCTGTAACAATACGAGATGTAGGTGCCAATGGCGGACAAGCCATTGCATTTGCTTACGATCTTGCCCGCTCTGTGGTTTATACACGGCAAGGAAACCCTGCATGGGCAGGCCAGGAACGAGATGGCCAAACTCCAATACGGTCTGATGACTTGTACTTTCCTGACTGGATTGATTTTAATAAAGTTGCTATTCCACAGGCCGATGAACAACAGCATTTGCTTACTAATATTATTATAAAAGGAAATGCAGATAAAAAACCAACGCCTCGCTTTTGGTTTTTACCAAGAGGTTTGAAAGCGGCTATAGTAATGACAGGGGATGATCATGCAAGTGGAGGCACCGCAGGAAGGTTTGACCAGTATAAAGCTTTAAGTTCATCCAACACTGCAGATGCAGTAAAGAATTGGACAGCGATAAGAAGCAGTTCTTATTTGTATAATAATTCGCCGTTGACTAATGCCCAAGCACAGGCTTACCAGGCAGATGGCTTTGACATAAGCCTACATCTCTATACCAATTGTGCTGACTGGAATACAACATCCTTAACAAATTTCTTTACTGATCAGTTACAGCAATTTGCTAATCAGTATCCAAGCGTTGCAAAGCCTACCACACATCGCGTGCATTGCCTTGTATGGAGCGATTGGGCGTCGTTGCCGAAAGTGGAATTAAATAATAAAATAAGACTTAATGTGACTTATTACTATTGGCCAGGCTCGTGGCTACAAAACAGATCAGGAATGTTTACAGGGTCAGGTATGCCTATGCGTTTTGCTGATATTAATGGTGCTATCATTGATAACTATCAGCTAACTACTCAAATGACAGATGAGTCTGATCAAATTTATCCTGATTTCGTGGATCAATTATTAGATAAAGCCACCGGGGCCGAGGGATACTATGGAGTGTTCTGCGCCAACATGCATACTGATAATGTTGCCTCCACCGGTTCTGATGCTATTATTAATTCAGCTCAAACACATAATGTACCAGTAGTCTCATCTAAACAAATGTTAACATGGCTTGATGGACGAAACGCCTCAACATTTAATTCTCTTACATGGAATAACAATGTTCTTAGTTTCTCTATTACAGCCGCAAACGGTAGCACCAATCTTGAAGCTATGCTTCCTATAGATGTAAAGGCTGCAAAACTCTCAACCATTACGGTTAACGGTTCATCTGTAAGCTATCGAACAGAAACTATCAAAGGTATTCAATATGCCTTTTTTCCTGCATCTACAGCAAATTATGTGGCAACTTATACTGGTAGTTCCTGCACACCACCTACAGCCACGTTAAGTGCTGCTCCTGCTAATTGCCAAGGCAATTCTATTGCGTTAAAATTAACTGCCGCTTCGGGCGTATCTCCTTTTAGTGTTGTAGTTAATAATCAAACTTATTCAAACGTGGTTGTAGGGCAAAACTTTGCTACTGTATCAACTGAGCAAAGCATTTGGGGTAACAGCGGTACTCCTCAAAATCCTAACGACAATGATGGACAAAGTATTGAAGTCGGAGTGAAGTTCAGGGCTTCACAAAGTGGTAACATTACCGGTATCCGATTTTATAAAGGCTCTGCTAATACCGGTACGCATACGGGCAATCTTTGGAGTTCTACGGGCACCAAGCTTGCATCCGCCACGTTTTCTAATGAGACATCAAGTGGCTGGCAGGAGGTGCGTTTCGCTACTCCGGTTGCTATTACAGCAAATACCACTTATATAGCCTCTTATTTTTCAACATCCGGGGGGTATGCCTCAACTGACAACTATTTTGCCAGCAGTAATGTGACCAGCGGCTCACTTACTGCTTTGCAATCAGGAATAGACGGAGGTAATGGAGTGTATAAACTAGGTGCTTCCGGCTTTCCTTCTTCATCCTTTAATAGTTCAAGCTACTGGGTAGATGTATTGTTTAAACCTGCAGGTAACTATACCTTCAATTTAACCAGTATTACGGGTGCCAACGGCTGTAATAATACCGGTACACTCAGCACTGCGACTGTTACTCAAAGTCAATTACAACCAACCTGTACTACTACAACTTACTATAGAGATGCTGATTCGGATGGCTATGGTAACCCATCCAATAGTACAACTGCTTCAACTCCACCGGCGGGATATGTTACCAACAATACAGATTGCGATGACAGTAATGGAAATGTGCACCCGGGGGCTACCGAAGTTTGCTCCAATGGTATAGACGATAATTGTAATGGTTCTGTAGATGAAGGTTGCTCAACTACAACTTACTATCAAGATTTTGATAAGGATACTTATGGCAATCCATCAGTTACGCAAACTGGTACCACTCAGCCTACCGGCTATGTAGCACGAGCAGGAGATTGCAACGATAATAATGCCGCCATTAATCCGGGAGCGACTGAAATTTGCGGTAATGGCATAGATGAAAACTGTAACGGGAACGGAGACGACACTTGCCCAACTACTGAGCAAAGTGTGTGGGGCAATACCGGTTCTCCACAAAACCAAAATGATTACGATGGACAAACGATTGAAGTAGGAGTAAAATTCAGATCTTCCCAAGCTGGAAGCATTACCGGTATTCGTTTTTATAAAGGGACAAATAATACCGGTACTCACACAGGTACTCTTTGGACTTCCGGAGGTACTAAACTGGCTTCTGCCACATTTACCAATGAAACAGCCACCGGCTGGCAACAAGTACATTTCTCTACTCCGGTTTCAATTTCTGCGAATACTACCTATGTGGCTTCTTATTTTTCCAATTCCGGAAGATATGCTTCAACTGAAGGCTTCTTTGCTAAAAGTGGTGTTACCAATGGGCCCCTTACTGCATTGCAAGCAGGAGTAAGCGGAGCTAACGGTGTTTATAAATTAGGTGCAACAGGCTTTCCTTCTTCATCCTATAACAGCTCCAACTACTGGGTAGACGTATTATTTAAATCGGCAACTATTGCAGCAAAGGCCGCCTTATCAAAGCAGTTAGGTCAAAAACTTTCAATAAGTGTAACGCCAAATCCATCTGGCTCTTACTTTACCTTGTTTACCAAGGGCTCTGACAAAAGTTTTATGCAATTAAGAGTTATTGACGCTTTGGGAAGAATAGTGGAAACAAAAACAGGTATAGCCGCCAATAGTTCTTTGCAGATAGGCCACAATTACAGAGCCGGCGTTTACTACACACAGGTAATACAAGGAGATGAAAAAGTCACCCTGAAGCTTGAAAAGATTAGCCCGTAGTTATTACACTTAGCTAAAATAGTAAAGGCATCACTCGTGATGCCTTTACTATTACTAAATATACCAGTAAGATAATTGTGATAATTAATAAGATAATTAAAAAAAGCTTATTCAAAATTCATTAAGTCAAACTTGTAAAGTTTCTATTTTAAAGGTTTAAATAACGCAACTTTAAAATTATCTTATTAAAAAAACAGATTCCCGTCTTTATTGCCATCTTTCTATTTCATCACCTGGTGATATCTATAGCATTACTTATCATTTTAAAAAAGCTTTTAATAATCTATTTTTTAAATTAAATTGGGAATAGAATTTCAACCTTCAGCACAACATTTTTCATTCACCTATAAATCCCTTTTTATGCAATCTTCTTTACTGCTTTCAAACCTGATGAACACTATTACTTTTAACAATTACAGAAAAGTAATATTCCTTTTGCTGTTTGCATGTAGCTTTCTTTTACAGGCTCACAGCCAATCTGTACCCCCTCCAAAACAATGGGATAAAACAATTGGTGGGCCACTGGACGATTTTCTTCACGCAATGGTAGCAACGCCTGATGGAGGATATTTGTTGGGTGGTTATTATTTTCAAGGCGGCGAAGGAGGAACAACTGAACCGATTACAGGTACGTATGATTATTATATAGTAAAAATTGACAAGAATGGTAAAAAAGAGTGGGATAAAACCTACGGGGGAGATAATTACGACTTCCTTTATTCTATAGCAAATACGGCGGATAGCGGCTACTTGTTAGGTGGCTATTCTCTTTCGGGTAAAAGTGGTGATAAAAGCACAGAAAGTAAAGGCGGATACGACTATTGGATAGTAAAAATAGACAAAAATGGAAATAAAGAATGGGACAAAAGCTATGGAGGAGCCGATTACGATTTGCTTTATAATTTAGTGGCTACTCCAGATGGAGGCTTTTTATTAGGCGGCAGTTCCAGTTCAGCTATTGGAGGTGACAAAAGCGAAGGAAGTAGAGGTTCCGGAGACTATTGGATAGTAAAGGTTGATAAAAGTGGTACTAAGCAATGGGATAAGACCTTTGGCGGTTCTGATTTTGATAATTTTAAAAGTTTGATTAATACGCCTGGCGGCGGTTTTCTGTTGGGAGGCTATACTCAATCTGGCATAAGTGGAGATAAGAGCGATAGTAGCAGAGGTTTTTATGATTACTGGGTAGTTAAGATTGATAAAAATGGCAACAAGATTTGGGACAAGACTCTTGGAGGAAACAATCTTGACGAGCTTACTTCAATGATTGTAACCTCCGATACTGGTTATTTAATTGGGGGAGATTCTTATTCTCACGCCGGAGCTGATAAGACTGATAGTCAAAGGGGTTTTAATGACTATTGGATAATAAAGTTAGATGCAAATGGGAATAAGAAATGGGATAAGACATTTGGTGGAACAGGAAGCGATTATTTTTCTGCAATAGCAACTGACAATCAAGGCTATTACCTCGGCGGCTCATCAAGTTCGGGTAAAAGTGGAGACAAAAGTGAAGAAAGTAAGGGCGAATTTGACTACTGGATAGTAAAAATAGACGAAGCAGGAAAAAAACTATGGGATATTGGATATGGTGGTGGAAAGAGCGATAATCTTTCTACTATAGTTACTACTGCCGATAAAGGGTATTTACTGGGAGGACAATCTAAATCAGGTATAGGGGGAGACAAAAGTGAACCTGCATTAGGTGGGGCTGATTTTTGGCTAATAAAGTCAGGAACAGATACAGTTAAAATTCCATCTGTAACGCTTACCACCGACGATAATATTCTTAAATACACAGGCCCTGGAAGAATTAAACTGCATGCTGACGTGGCTAATTTTAGTGATACAATAGCCAGGGTTCAGTTTTACAATGGTACCACTTTACTTCATACTGAACTTTATTATCCTTATGGTTTTTTATGGACAAATGTACCTATAGGTGTTTACACTCTTTATGCTAAGGCTATAGATATAAAGGGCAACGTAGTTACATCTGACAGTGTTATTGTATCAGTTGTAGCGGAAAATGTTCCTCCTATTGTAAGTATAGTAAGTCCGCTCAGCGATACAATGTATAACGGACCTGCAACTATTGAGTTGATTGCGAAAGCAAAAGATCCAAATGACAAAATAAGTAAAGTGGAGTTTTATAATGGTGATACTTTACTGACAACAGAATATATCTATCCCTATACTTATTCGTGGATGAATGTGCAGCCAGGTACTTACAGAATTACCGCAAAGGCTACCGATGATAAAGGTCTGTCTTCTATATCTACACCGAGAATGATAACAGTAACAAGTACGGCAATTGTAAGCACCCGGCCAATTTTCACAGGTAATAAAAGGGCCACGATGAGTTTGAAGCTATTTCCTAATCCTGCAAGTAAATCTTTACAAATTTTCACAAATGGGCTTCCGCGAAATAAGGTATCGTCAATGTCGGTTATCTCGGTTGCGGGTGTTGTAATCCAAACAATAAATTCAATTACGGCAAATCAAGTAATACAACTCGATGTATCAAAGCTCACCAGCGGAATTTATAACATTAAAATTATCAGCGGTAATAATGTAACGTGGAAGCAGTTTGTAAAACTGTAAATTGGCAAATTTGAAAGGGGAAAAGTCGTTTTTTATTAATTTGTGGGAATAACGTTATATCTCAAGGTCGTAAATGAAGTTATTGAAAGGCGACTTCGTTATTTGCTTCAGGACAAAATAAGATTTTCAAACGAATTGACAGGTGCGTTGAAAAGGAGTTGGCTTTACATCCCGCTAAAAGCTCTCAGCTTTTTGAGAGGGCTTTTAAAAAAAATATGTATACTTTTTATGGCAATATGCATTTTTGTCTTACATTTGATATAGATGATTGGGGGATCATCGAAAATTAATAAACCGGGTATTTATATATCCGGTTTTCTTTTTTTAATGCCCAAGTCTTTGACTGAAAAAGCTCTACAATAAATTTCCTCAGCCCAATCAAGTTGACATTTTTAGAGATTTTATTAGTCAAAAAAAATAAGGAGAAAGAAAAAAGTGACAAAAGCCACGTAATTAATGGGTTACAATACACCACCTTTATCAGGTGAAAAAGATCGAAGAATTGTAAAAAGAATAACTTTCGAATATTTTGACGGAAATGTTATTTCTAAGATTTCTGAGTGTATTCTATCCTTTATAGCTTTGGTGTCACTCGCAGATTGTAGTTAATCCTATTTTAAACGTTCTGTTTTTTTAGGCGCTTTTCTACAGCATTAAGAAGGTGGGAAGTATCAAAAGGTTTGGGAATGTAATCGTCAGCACCGAGCTGAATACCCTTACGAAACTCACTATTTTCGGTTTTAGCAGAAAGAAAAATAAAAGGTGTATTTTGAAGGTCGCTGTTATGATGCATTATATTTAATACCTCATAGCCATCTAGTTCCGGCATCATAATATCACAAACAACTAAATCAGGATAAATCGAAAGTGCTGTTTCTACACCTTCATTGCCGTTTTCTGCTGTATATACAGTATAGTTTGCCAACTCCAGTATTTCTGCAATGTTTTCCCGAATGTCAAGGTTATCCTCTATTACCAAAATTTTTTTCATATAATAACTTTTCGTCAATGAAAATCAATAAGGATGTTTAAGAACGGATTGATAGAATTTCTGCAGGAAAAATAAACTGATAACTACTTATAAAAGTACAATAATTTATTTTAACGTGTGTAAAAAAATTATTATTTCAAAAAGGTTGAAAATCTGGGCGAAGACTACTAATTCTGAGTCTAAATCTAATTATATATTTTCTGGAAAACGGTTTTATAACGAGATCTGAATTGGAGACAATGACAGTGAACCTAGAGAATAAAAGGATCGGTTTATGAAAGATAATAAAAATGAATCGTTTGTCTACTTTATTCGAGCGAATGAAGTCTTTTTCTTGTGCCTTATCTATTATTTTTTTGCCTAAATTTAAAAAATCCAGCCTGTATTGACCAGATGTTACCGGCCCGTGCGACGGTAAAGACTATTTTGCCGGTATGAAAGATTATTCCATATCCTGGTTTAAATCCCACATACTTACTATAATCTTCCTTGAGATCTGTTCTGGCACTATGATAACCTATACCTCCATAAAATTCAAAAGATTTAATCTTATATCCTACTCTTGGTTCAATTATTACTGGTATTGTAGGCTCTGTCATTTTGTTGTGTACCTTAAAGCTAAAAGGATAAATTACAAGATGTTCCCTTAGTTTCACAGCTACGAAAGCCTCACCAACACCGCAATTATAATTTGCATGACTGTAACCAGCAGTGATTGCTAATCCCAGAGGTACAACAGGGCAATTGTTTCTCTGCGCGAACGATAGTATCGGAAATAGGAGAATGAATATTGTTTTCATTTATTTTTTAATTGTATCCGTACGCTGCTTCCTGATCTGAAATAGCAATTTATCAAATGCTTACAGCCCACGCTATTGCCATAAATTTTATTATTCAAATATCTTATCGTAGGGCTTGGATCCTTTTCACTGCCAATTCCATCATTTTATTTAAAGAATTTTTCGGGCTTAGTACGATTTTGCCACCAGCTTACACAACCGTTTTTTGGAGTGGAGCAGGACGATAAGGTTATTAGAAGAATGAGGAAAAGTTTCATTGGAAAGTTCTGTTATAGATTAGGCTGAGGAGATGGATTAGAAAAGGTCTTTTGTTTCTGTTATAGACGAAACAATTTTCTTAATGGCTGCAAACAGTAGCTTTCTTACCACATCTGGCGTAACTAACAAGTATATTTAAGTAACAGTATTATTTATTAATCCGCTCAATTTCTAAATACTAAAAATGGAATTTATTGAGGATATTAAATTATCGTTGGTTTAAGTGTGTATGTAATATAAATTTAGCAGGGCAAATTTTTATGAGACAGGTATCAAGGAGTTTGTTTTTTTCAACATTCTAAAAGTGGAATAAATGTTGGACAAGCGACTAACAAAGACGAATTTCGCTTCACTAAAACTATAAAACCAGAAGCACTTTATTATGAAAATAGCTACCTACAACGTTAATGGAATTAATGGACGTCTCCCAGTGCTACTCCGATGGCTTGCTGAAACAACACCCGATGTCGTTTGCCTGCAGGAGCTAAAAGCGCCGCAGGAAAAGTTCCCTGAGAAAGCTATACAAGATGCCGGTTATCATGCCATCTGGCACGGCCAAAAAAGCTGGAACGGGGTTGCCATACTGGCACGTAACGAGCAGCCGCACGAAAGATGTAGGATACTTCCCGGTGACGAGGACGATACACATAGCCGGTATATAGAAGCCACCGTCAATGGCATCCTCGTTGGTTGCCTCTATTTGCCAAATGGCAATCCTGCTCCCGGCCCAAAATTCGATTATAAGCTACGGTGGTTTGAAAGGTTAACTTCACACGCAGCCGGGCTTCTTGCATCTGGTATGCCTGTAGTCCTGACGGGAGACTATAATGTGATGCCAACAGAAAAGGACGTTTACAAGCCCGAGCGTTGGGGCGATGATGCCTTGTTTCGGCCAGAGGTTCGGTCTGCTTTCCATACCTTGGTTGGGCAAGGATGGACTGATGCAATACGCAAACTCTATCCTAATGAAACGATTTACACATTTTGGGATTATTTCCGTAACGCTTTTGGCCGCAATGCAGGTTTGCGCATCGACCACTTCCTGCTCAGTCCACACCTTGACAGTCGCCTCATTGCTGCCGGTGTTGACACGTCTGTTCGAGGATGGGAAAAATCCAGCGATCACGCTCCCGTATGGATCGAGTTGGCCGACAATTAATAAGAGCTAATAAATTGATGGAGCAATACGTAATCATCCGTACATTTTCTTGTCTCGGGAAGATGTTCCAACTCGGAATGTATTGGTTAGTGCAAGAGCACTTGCACGTGCTCATATAGCTTGCAAAAATATAAACGCATTATTTGCAGACAGAACTGTTTAAAGGAAGAAAATATATATTTTACATTCCTAAAACAATGAAAATGCACCTACAACGACAACTTGCCTTCTTATTCTTATTTGTTTTTGTTTCTTTCTTTAATCTTAATGCGCAACCTACAGAACAATTTATTAAAGTAGTGGTTGCACCTGATCATACCAACTGGGAGTATAAAGTAGGGGAGCGGGTAAAATTTACAGTCTCTGTATTGCAAAACGATAATCTTCTTAAAAATACTATTGTTCGTTACGAACTGGGTCCCGAAAAATTGCCGGCTACAAAAAAAGATTCTTTGCTGGTGACATCTGGTTCACTCACGGTGCAGAGTGAAGGAATGAAGACATCGGGATTTTTAAGATTAATTGCTTACGCTTATGTAAATGGCAAGCAATACAAGGGTCTTGCTACTGCTGGTTTTGAACCAATGAAAATCAGTCCCACTGTTGCCTTGCCTGATGATTTTAATGCCTTTTGGGAAAATGCAAAAAATGAACTGGCACAAATACCTATTGATGCCACGATCACTTTGTTACCTGAGCGTTGTACAGAAAAAGTAAACGTATATCATGTAAATCTGCAGAATTATGGTAACTCCCGCTTATATGGTATTTTGTGTATACCAAAAGCAAACGGAAAATATCCCGCAATATTAAGGGTACCTGGGGCAGGCGTACGGCCCTATAGTGGCGATATAGCCACAGCGGAAAAAGGATTTATAACCCTGGAGATCGGTATACATGGAATACCTGTAACTATGGATCCATCTGTCTATACCAGCTTAGGACAAGGTGCGCTTTCCAACTACTGGAATTACAATATGGACAATCGAGACCGTTTTTATTATAAAAGGGTTTACCTGGGTTGTGTAAGAGCAAATGATTTTATTGACTCTTTGCCACAATATGATGGAACCCATCTTGGTGTAACAGGTGGAAGCCAGGGAGGTGCACTTTCAATTATAACAGCAGCCTTAGATTCCAGGGTAAAATACCTTGCTGCCTTCTACCCGGCGTTAAGTGATGTAACCGGTTATTTGCAGGGTAGGGCAGGAGGCTGGCCCCATTACTTCGATAAAACTAACATTACTTTTAATAATACAAAAGAGAAAATTGCAACTGTTGCTTATTACGATGTCGTGAATTTTGCAAAACAGCTTAAAGTTCCGGGAAATTACTCGTGGGGATTTAATGATGAGACTTGTCCCCCGACTTCTATGTATGCAGCATATAATCAAATTAAAGCTCCGAAGCAACTTTACTTGGCTTTGGAAACAGGCCATTGGTCGTATTCAGAGCAAAATGAAAAGTTAAGTGGTTGGCTACAGGAACAATTAAAAAATAAGTAAGGTTATCATGTAACCAAGTGCAAATTGTATCCTAGGAGTTACAAACGAAATTACACAGTATAATTGCTTCCAATTGCACTATGAGGGGATGGTTAAGTTTTGACATTACGCCCTATTAATTTAAAATTAGGAGCCGAATACTCAACTTATTTGGCTCCTATTAATATTCTCGAATGCAAGCTTTGTTCACGCTTTTAGGTTTCTTGTAATCATCCATGATTTTCATATGGAATTATCCATGTAAAAGTTATAATTTCTCTTACTAATTATTTAATTATCGTTAATCATTATTTCACGTCAAACCTTTTTATACAAAGCCCCCTTGGTTGGCGGCGCATTCTCTGCCAAAAATCTTCTCAAATCAAAAACACCCCGCCAACCTTGAAGCAAGTGCAAAAAAGATGTCTCATCTTAGTCCAGGGAATCCTAGATTTTAAAAATACTGTATGGAAGCGTTAAAACTAATAAATGAATTAGTGGGTTGGTGAAAAGTTTGCCTCAATTATAGGGTATAAGAAAAAGGATTTTCTCTTTGAAAAAAAGCAGCTTTTACCTAACAGCTAATTGATTATCTATCCTTTTAGGACGCAAGGAATTCAGATCGATCATCAACTGTTGCAGTTTATCTTTTTTAATTTCTCCTCTTAGTGTAATTATCCCATTGCTTACACCAGCTTCTACTCCTTTGTATTTTGAAACAATTTTGTCAGTCATTTCTTTTAAATCTTTGTCAGGCGTTATGTCTACTGATGCTTCAACTATTATGTTATTAGTTACGTGTTTTACGCCATCTATTTTTTTAATAGCTTTCTCAGCATTTTTACGGCAATCTTCGTCGGGGCATTGTCCCGTTAAGGTAACAACTCCGTTAACTACTGTTGCACTCACTCCTGCAAGGTTTGGATTGGTTTGTGTCTCTGAACCAATGGCGGTCTGAATATCAGCATCCCTGTTTTGTTTGCACGATTGTATTTGAAAGCTTAATATGAACAGCAGTAATACAAGGCAGCAATAGTTTAAAATTTTATTTTTCATCTTCTTTTTGTTTTTATCTTATAAACTTAAACAATAGACATCAATATGTCGGAAATATAAAATGGCAGCCACATTGCCACCATTTATATATCTTTTTAACCTCTTTCAACTTCCTATTTAATAGTTCAAACATAAAAAAGTGTTTAGTTATTAAATATGAAACACCTTTTTTATGCTAAATTATTGTACCACCAGTTGGTGCTAAAAGCAGTACTATTTATTGCAAAAGCATGGAAACGAATGAAGTGGAGCAACACAAATTCATTAAACGTTACTTTGTATAACTTAGATTATTTATAAGAAAATGAATAGTGTCATCGTAACCGCACTTGATTATTTTAGTGATTTATATTCCATGCTAATGTGCTTGCGCCAAGTATGGCAGCATCTGCTTCATTTAATTCACTAAAAATAATTTTTACTTTATTCTTATAAAGAGGAAGTACGTTTTTCTCCATATGTTCTCTTGTGGCTTTTAAAAACAAATCTCCTGCTTTAATCACTCCGCCAAACAAGACGATAGCTTCAGGTGACGAAAACATTACAAAGTTTGCCAGGGCTTCGCCAAGTATTTGCCCGGTAAATCGATAAACTTCCTGTGCGAGTGCATCCCCTTTTAGAGCACATTCATACACTAACCTCGAATTGATTTCATTCAAACTATACTGCCGCATCAGGCTTTCCTGCTGTGTATTTTGTAAAAGTTCTCTCGCTGTGAGTACTATACCTGTTGCTGAACAGTAAGATTCTAAAGAACCTTCAAGGTCGGTTTTCCAATGTTTTCTTCCACCATGTCTTATAATGGTATGCCCTAATTCTCCAGCATACCCGTCATGGCCATACACCATTTGTCCATTGCATACAATGCCGCTGCCCATGCCGGTACCTAAAGTAATCATAATAAAATCCTTAAAGCCTTTTGCAGCGCCAAAAGTCATTTCACCAATTGCAGCAGCATTGGCATCATTGGTTAAAGTGCACGGTAAATTAAATTTTTCGGTCAATAATCTTGCAAGTGGTATTACCCCGTTCCAACGCAAATTAGGAGCATATTCTATTAAACCTGTATAATAATTTCCATTAGGAGCTCCTACACCAATACCTACTATGTTGCCTGCTTTTTGCCATGCCTCGATAATTGGCATCAGGTTATCATACAACTCATCTAAGTAAGGTTCGATAGTAGGATAGGTGTTTGTCTTTATTCTACCTTTTTTTAAAATTTCTCCGCGATGGTTGACAATACCAAACTCAGTATTGGTGCCACCAATATCAATTCCGATTGCATAGTTGGGAGAATACTGATACATAATTTTAGCGCTTAAGGGAGGCAAATGTATAGAAGTTCTCACTATTTAAAGTTGATCTTAAAATATAATCAACCTAAACCTCATTGAAAATTAGAATGAGGTAAGTTTATTCTTATGTGCATGAATTTAATAACAACAATCATATTGTTATTTGATTGTAGTCAACTTCTCCGTTTATGCAAATTGTTAGGTTTACATGAGCAAGTTCCATAGCGACAAAAGAAAATAACATCAGCACATTCATTTCAGTATATAAACTATGGACAGCATTTGTATATGAAGCGCGTTGATTGTAATTTTTTAAAAACTAAAACTTCTTAATATGAAAAAGAATATGAGTAATGCCGACAGAATAATTCGTTTAGTACTGGCTGTCACATTTGCCATACTATGGTTTCAACATGTTGTTACGGGAATATTGGGAATTATTTTGCTAGTTCTGGCCGGCATTTTTGTAATAACTAGCCTGATCGGCTTCTGCCCGTTATATTCTTTGCTTGGTATTCACACTAACACAAAGGAAAAGGCGGTATAGCAGCACCTACGATTGCTAAGAACGAAGTAAAAATGCAATTTGTAAAAATGCTGACTGCACTCTTTAAAAGAAACAAAGTAAACAGCTTTCGATTGTAATTGCTGTATTAAATATCGTTTTTGTTCGAAACTTACGTATTGATCTAATCGTACGGGAAAGGTTTTTATGACAAATAATTTAGCTATTGGAAAGAGTTATGTTAATTGAAAAAAACTTATTTTAATTTACAAAGAATGGCAAACGATAAGAATGCATATGTAGATGATTATCAAAAAAGAAAGAACATAAGTGGGAACGGGGTGTCGGGCAGTGTTTATGGGCTGGCTTTTATTGGCGCGCTGATCTATTACATACAGCATGCCACTACATTTATTATGGGAGTTTTGGGTTTTTTAAAAGCACTTGTCTGGCCTGCCATATTAACTTACAAGTTGATGGAGTACTTGAAATTGTAGATACAATAATTATGGCCAGTTAATTCGAAATTTATACGAAAGGATTGTGAATAAGCTCTGATTGAATAAGCTTTAAAATATCGACCGTAACCAAATTGGACTCCCTCACCCATATTGCCCTCGGAGCTTGTATCGGTGAAGCTTTTTTTGAAAAAGGATTTGCTAAAAAAGCTATGGTGTGGGGAGCGTTGGCGCAAAGTATTCCTGATATTGATTTCATTGCGTCGTTCTGGTTAAATACATCTGAGAACTTATTAGCTCACCGCGGTTTTACACACTCAATTTTATTTGCGCTACTCATTATTCCACTATTTGCACTAATTGCCGATAAAATTCATCGGCCACACAATATTCAATTCAAAACCTGGCTTTTATTCTTTTCTACCGAAGTCTTTCTTCATTTATTCATTGATGGTTTTAATAATTACGGAATAGGGTGGTTGGAACCTTTTAGTCATGCCCGTTTTTCTTTTAATACCATTTATGTAGCCGATCCATTTTTTTCGATCTGGCCAGCCATTGCATTTGTCATGCTGCTTATTTTAAATAGAAACAGCCCAAAGAGAAAATTCTGGTGGAGGTTTGGAGTCTTTTTGCCATTTATTTATCTTGCCTATTGCAGTGTCAACAAAATAAAAATTGATAATGATGTAAGCGAAATTTTCGCAAGACAGAATATTCCTCATCAAAAATACTTTACTACACCAGCCCCCTTACAAAACTGGTTGTGGTACGTTGTAGCAGGAAATGACAAGGGCTATTACGTTGGCTTTCGTTCTTTGTTTGACACGAAGAAGCAAATGAACTTTCAATATTTTCCTCGCAACGACTCTTTATTAAAACCATTAAGGGATCATCGCGACTTACAAAACCTTCTGCGCTTTTCTCAAAATTTTTTTACGGTAGAGAAATCGGGTGATGGTTTAATTTTTAATGATTTACGTTTTGGACAAATTATTGGGTGGAAAAATCCGAAGGAGCAATTTGTATTTCATTATTACCTTCAGCATCCTGAAGACAACAAATTGGTAGTACAGCGTGGCCGTTTTGCTAAATGGAATGGGGATGTCATAAAAGCTTTATTGAAAAGAATAAAGGGGAACTAATCTTGTTGTTATAAAATCTGGTCGATCTTAATTATTACTCATGTATTACTGCACCCGCTATTTCATCCACTTTCACTAGTTGATGGGGAAGCACATTTTATCTTTTCTCAAACCGCCCCGAAACAGAGTCTATTTTAATTCTGTACATCACGTGCTTAACCCTGTTAGCGTCATCTAATTCTCCTGTTACTTCATGTTCATGTGCATGAATTGTACTGCTTGTTCTTAATGTAAATACCCGGTTAAAAAGAATATCTCTTGCCTTTTTTGCTTCTTCGTTTTTCAATTCTTCAAATTTTCCAAATACAAGCACGCTCTGCCAGTTGGCCATATCGATCATCATATCTACTTCAAAACATACATTTGGGTTTTTACGAAGTATTTTCAACTTTGTTCCTTCATTGGTTTGCCCGTAAATGTATTCTCCATCATAGGCATACGTTACCGGTACAATATAGGGTTGTTTACCATCGGTGCAAGCTAATCTTCCCAAAGCCTGGCTTGAAAGTATATTTCGGATTTGCATCTCATTTAGTTCCCCGAGCATAAATTTTATTTGTTGCAATAAAGAATTAATTATTACAATACATTTTTCTGACTTATGATCCTGCTCACCTTGCAGCGGCTATCAAACTTATATGACCTGCAAATATTTTCTAAACCATGCTGTTGCCAGTTCCGCTACTTTATCCAACTTTCCAGGTTCTTCAAATAAGTGCGAAGCGCCTTGTACTATTACCAAATCTTTGAGGCATTGTAGTTTTTTAAATGCCTGTTTGTTTAACTCTATTACTTCAGTATCGAGGCCACCAACAATTAAAAGTGTTGGTGCCTTTACATTTTCCAGATGCTCCATAGCGAGGTCTGGGCGGCCACCTCTTGAAACGACTGCATCAATTTCAGCTTTTTGGGCTGCAGCCTGCAACGCAGATGCAGCCCCCGTACTTGCGCCAAAATACCCAATTCGGCAATCTTTTGCAGCGGGCATTTTTTTCAGCCATTCTGTAGCATCAATTAATCTTTTTGCTAACAAATCAATATTAAAACGGTTGTAGTAATCTCTGTCTTCTTCTTCCGTAAGCAAGTCGAAGAGCAATGTTCCAAAGTTGTTCTCATGTAAATGTTCTGCTACCTTTTGGTTTCGTTTACTGAATCTGCTACTGCCACTGCCATGAGAAAAAATAACAATAGCGTTTGCATTTGCCGGAATAATTAATTCGCCTTTTACGGTTACTTTTCCCGCGGGAATGCTGACATCGCCATGAAACCGTTTATTCATTTTTAAGTTTTATCGTGGTAAAACAATTGGAGTTTTTGCATTGACATTGATCTCGTGTTCGGCTAATTGTGAGAGTCTGTCATCAATTTGTTTTTCGTTTATTTCTGCTTCATGAAAAATAGTTGCAGACTTTTCCATGTCAAGGGTATTGGCAAATGCGGCAGCAGTGCCATAGGTACTTATTTTAAAATGATTAATAGCTTGTACAGACGCCAGCAGGCTTGCATCTTTTATGGCTGCATCGGTGCAGTTACTTAATTTTTCTTGTGCTTCATCAATAAAAGCCTGCATAATCCTGTTCGTAAGGCTTAGAAAACCAATGTTTTCCTCGTCATAAAACCCTTCCATTTTTTGTACATGTTGTTGTACCAACTCAAGGTATTTCTGTAAGACGGTTTTAAGTTTTAGAGCGCTGGCTTTGTTTATCCAGTCTGGTAAAACATTTTTTAATTGTACTTCTGCACTGATAAATTTGCGAGCATCATAATCCAACAAGTCGTGCAGGGAAGCTATGTTTTGAATATTGTCTGCCATAATATTTGTATTTTAATTTTTACAAATTTAGCCGTCACTTTCAACTAAAGAAATGACTACAATCAGGTAATTGCATATTTTTTCTCATATGAAATGGATGTGAAATGATGTTGTTTTGATGAAGTGTTTTAAGATTTTTTAATACCATTATTGAAGTATAAGTATGCAACAATCCCGGCATTAATATTTTAATAATAGTAGTACAAGACAAGCAGTACAATAGCTGATTACCTAAAAATTACATTTATGCGACGCTATTTCACCAAAGAAGTAATGTTTAATGAAAATGAAGCCGTTAGTGCTATTAAACAATGGGCGTACCCATTAAAAAGTAAAGCGGACTTGCAGCCTTTGTTTGACCGGATAGGAGATGCAAAGATTGTAATGTTGGGTGAAGCAAGTCACGGAACGCATGAATATTATACCTGGAGAACAGAAGTTACAAAACGGCTGATTGAAGAAAAAGGGTTCAATTTTATTGCTGTAGAAGGAGATTGGCCAGATTGTTACCGGCTTAACCGATTTGTAAAAGGTTATGATTTTGAAAGTAAAAGCGCCTATAAAGTATTACATGATTTTAAGCGATGGCCAACATTTATGTGGGCCAACTGGGAAATAGTCGCCCTCGCCGATTGGTTACAAAAACATAATAAAGGGTTAATGGCTAATAAGAAGGTTGGATTTTATGGTCTTGATGTTTATAGCCTTTGGGAGAGTATGGAAAGTATTATGCAGTATTTAAAAAAAACGGATCCGGCCGCATTGAAAGTAGCCGAAGAAGCTTACCGCTGTTTTGAACCTTACCGTAAAGATGAAGGAACTTCTTATGCAAGGGCATCGCAATTTGTACCTGAATTGTGCCAAAATGAAGTAGTGGGGTTGTTGAAAGAAATACAGCAAAAACTTCCAAGTTATAATACGGATTATGAAAACGTATTTAGCGCGGAGCAAAATGCAATGGTTACGGTAAATGCAGAAAAATATTACCGGGCCATGATCGCTGGGGGCCCACATAGCTGGAATGTAAGAGACAGGCACATGGCCGATACATTGGACCGTTTATTACAATTTCATGGAGAAAACGCAAAAGTAATTGTATGGGAACATAACACACATGTTGGAGATGCAAGAGCAACAGACATGGTCGATGAGGGCATGTTCAACATTGGAGAACTTGCCAGGATGCAGCATCATGACAAAGGTGTGGTGCTGGTAGGCTTTGGCTCTTATAAAGGGTCGGTAATGGCAGGCAGAAGTTGGGGTGCACCTATGCAAGTCATGCAACTGCCGGAAGCAAAAAAAGGAAGCTGGGAATATTTATTACACAAGGCAGGCACCGAAAATAAATTACTGTTGATGGATGATTTTTCTGGCAATGATGTGCTTATGGAAAATCATATAGGTCACCGTGCAGTAGGCGTCGTTTATAACCCTGACTACGAGCAATATGGAAGCTATGTACCTACCATTTTGCCAATGCGTTATGATGCGTTTATTTACCTCGATCAAACAAAAGCTTTACATCCGTTACATATAGAACCAGATGGACAGCAGGTGCCTGAAACTTATCCTTTTGGTGTCTGAACTCGTTGTATTACGTAATTCAATTAACATGTTCGTTTGCTGTTTATGCTTAATTCTTTACTAAACTTTATTTTAATTTACTAAACTTTATTTTAAAATAGTTATGCTAAAAAAAACACAACAAAAAGAACCCATTAAAATTTCACCGGAAAATAATCCTGAAATATATCCTGAAGATATTCCTGAACCGGAACCACTACCTGAAGAGGAGGCAGATATTATTCCTGATGAAGAACTTTTTGAAACGCCCCCTTACGAACCCCCACCTCCTGGTGAAGGACCTTAAATGACAAGTATCCATATAGAAAAAAATACAACTAAATATGATACACGAAACAAAAGAAGTAGACTTCAAGCTATTAAAAATAACCAGCGATGAATTCATTGATAATGACTTTATTCCTGCAAAATATACTTGTGACGGATTAAACATAAGTCCGCCGCTGAATATTGAACACATTCCTGAAGAAGCAAAAAGTTTGGCAATTATTGTTGATGATCCTGATGCACCTTCTGGTACCTGGGTACATTGGGTAATGTGGAATGTTCCTGTCACGCACCATATTAAAGAAAATGAATCGCATGGCACCGAAGGTTTGAATGATTTTAAGCAAAATCGTTACGGAGGCCCATGTCCGCCATCGGGCACACACCGTTATTTCTTTAAAATATATGCTTTAGATACAATTTTGGACTTGCCTGCTAATACTAAAAAACTAGAATTAGAAAAAGCAATGAGCGAACATATTATCGCATTTGGTGAATTGGTTGGTTTGTATAAAAGATGATAATAATTTTTAGTGTAAAATGGTTAAGTTGTTATTTCCACTTTTATTCCCGAAATCATTGCATCCACTGATTTTTGTCATAAACTCTTATACTCTATAAGAATACTTTTGAAGTATTAATAACTAGATCGCAAAACACCTAAATACAGGAATAATTTACAATAGAAGATTTTCATCAATAAGTACTATGCATAACTGCAAAGAGAAGTAACTGCTATAAAAAAAGTGCAATGTTTATTCCGGCTTATAATATTGACAAAGTTAGTTTAACTACAATGTCGTCGTGGCTAGTAACAGTATTGCTGCTGATTATAGCTTTTAGATACTTGAAAGATATTATTGTTTTTGTACTGATTAAATTGTATGAACTCTTCATTCAACATAATACCTGAAATGTATGATTATTGAAATAGATGATACAAAAACACTTGAAGAAGTCAGTAAATCGTTTTCAGAAAGCTTCCCGTTTTTAAAGATGGAGTTTTATGATGAGGGGCATCATTGGCAGGAGCAATCTTCGCGTAAACATATGCTTCCACATAATAAAACAATTGGCGAGGTAAGAAAAAAACATAATCCTGGAGCGATGGAAATACACAACTGGCAAAAAACCGGAACGGTTGAGCAGGAATTTAGGAGATTATTTGGCTTAAACATCCAATTGTTCCGGCAGGAGGGAGACATGTGGATACAAACAGCGGGGACTGATGAGTTAACTATTGAGGAACAAAACCAAATAGGCCGAAATATGAGCGAGGATTTACTCCATGGTACAGATAGAAAATTTGAAGAAGAAAAACCGCTTTAAAACCGACAATATTGTGCACATGTGCTGGTATATCAGCGTAAATAAAAGCTCCCCGTTAAAAGGGAGCTTTTGAAATTAGGCTTTACAATGATAATTACCAGACTTTAAGGTGTTCCTTCTGTTACGTTGTCATTGCTATCGCTTCCAAGGCTATAAGGATTATTTTCTTCGTCTTCTTCTCCAATTTTTTCCATAGCGTCATCAGCATCTACTCCTGACATGTCGAGATCATCCCCTGAAACATTGGTTGCCAGGCTTCCTTCATTCAGCAAATCACCCTGGTTATCGGTTTTATCCAATTCGGCCCGTCGCAAAAGTGGGTCATCTTCTACAGGCATATCTTCATCTGCTCTTCTTAAAAGAGTTCTTTCAGTTGCCGATACATCTGCTTCGTTACCCATTACAAGATCTGTATCTTCATCAATCTCATCAGTTTCAAACAGCCCAAGGCCTTCTTCATCGTCCGAAGAGATGGTAGTATCCTGCATTTCGCCAAGATTTGGAACAACAATATTTTCTTGCCCGGGAATATCACTTACATCAGGAAGATCAATAACAAAAGTTTCAGATTTCATTTTCTCCAAATCCTTCGGAGAATCATGTATATCTTCTTCTTTTAGCTCTTCTTCTTTTAGCGCATTTAGTCTATTAATATTAATTTCATTGTTTTGCTGAGAGCTGCTCTCATCTTCAGCATTATTTGTATTATCGTTGGTAATCATAATTAAGTTTTTCGTTTTAAAATTTATACACTTCACGCTACTTCGAGACTTGCCTGTTTTAAAGCATCTCTTATCAGTTCCTGGCTTTCTAATAAAGCTTCTGCATAAGGTTCGTACAATATTCTTGCCGGCGGCTTATTTTCACGAAGCTCCGCATCCCACAAGCCCGCGTTGTGCCAGGGAGACAAGTGATCCCAATCCGGGCGATCAATAATAGGATAGAGGCATATACCATAAAAAGGGACTCCCTGCTCTATAACGGCCGCGGTTTCTTCTGCTATCATATTCATCCACAAAGGCCGGTCTTCTTTAGGATGACTGGTTTCAGTAAGCGCCAATGGTTTTTGATAACGTTCATATACTTCCAGGTACAAGTCCCGTAAAGGTATCCAGCGTGGGTCGGCGGGAGTTTGTTTCCAGTCAAGAGGTCGCCAAAGATCTATTTCCCACTGATTTCGATAATAAAAATTTAATCCGACGATATCAACATACTCTGGTTTTCCACCTAGTTCCGGACTCATGTACCCAGAAAGTATGTCTACCGCCTGGTATTGATAATTATGCCATATAGCAGCCTGTTCAAGTCTTTCCGGTAGTGCATCCAGTTCGGGAACCGCATTTATGAGGGGCTCTGTTGTTAAAATTACAATAGACGGGTCTTCTTCACGCATGGCAGCTACTCCTTCTATGTACGCCCGCATTAATGCGTATTTCACCTGCCATCCCGACCCTGTACAATAGGGAGATGTGCCACGAACATCGCCGCCTAGCCATGATAAAAAACTAACTTCATTGATAGGTGTAACTATTAAAGTTTCGTAAGGATTTATTGACCGGTAAAATTTTACAAAAGCACGGCAAAGCGCCGAGAACCGACGAGGAAACATGGGATGTAAGGGGGTGATATCGTCAGGAAAACCAAAGTGACAAATATCCCACAACTGTTGTATTTTATTTGCTTTTCCTCTCTCCAACATTACTTTTACCGTACTCCAGTCGTAATGATAGGGCCGTGTTTCTACATGACTCCATCTTATACCTTCCCGGACAGTTTTAATATTAAAAGGATTTAATAGCTGGTAATCGTGATCAATAAGCTCCAGGTGTCCTGTTTCATTTAAAAAGTCTACACGATTTCCAAACGCATTTAGTTTATCGGTACACTCATAACCCGCCATCCAAAACGAGCTGAAAGGATTATTCAACATAAGAATTCAAAAGGGTAATGCCTTATTTTATTATTAAATATTCTAGATATAAATGCTTTGATAAAAATATATTTTTATCAAAGCATTGCACAGTTAATTGTCATTTACCGTGTACTTACACGTAATATTATTTTCTTTTCAAGCCAAAGGTAATAACATATCTCGCCTGAAAAACTAGGCTGCTTAATCCACCTTGTGCGTAGTCATGATCCCATCTTGCTCCTAAATCTAAAAAGCCATTGAAATATCCGATACCAACAGCTTGAGAAACACTGGTTTTAGAAACGCCATAATGCACTGTTGACTCACCTACCTGTCCTGTTACATAAAAGTTGGGGCTCAGCTTATAATTTACACCTGCCCTAAGTGGATATATGGTAGCTCTTTTCAGTTGATCCTTTCCTCCATATGATCTAAATCCTGCATAAAAAACAAGGGAGAAACGACGCGCCAGCGGAACATCTAATAAAGCAGATCCACCTATTCCCAGGTTATGGGTTTTTCCGAAGTCACCTATCGGGATTCCTACCTCAGGGCCTATCCGTAAATTTAGATTATTTCTTTCCCAGCGAGAATACACAGTACGGGTAGTAGTCTTTACTATTGTATCCTGGGCATGTATGGTTGTGGCAGCAGCAAATAAGACAATTACAACTAATAAAATTCTTTTCATAAAATTTTTTTAAATACAGCTAACAAAGTTCGTTTAATAATGAGATAAAATCTTCAAACATAAATAATCAGGCCAAAATAATTTGTTCTGCTACTTTTAGTCCGCTTGTCAGGGCTGCTTCTACAGTTCCCATTTCCGGGCCGTCATACAATGCTTCTCCGGCAAAAAACAACGTATTATCTACAGGTTCTAATATAATTTTTCTCGCCCTTTGTGTATCAAGGGTAGAGTAGGAGTACGACCCCATAGTAAAAGCATCATTAGCCCAGTTAAAAACTTTGTGCCATTTTATTTTCTTTTGCAACTCATTCCTGTCGATCTTAAAAATATTGCTTAAGGAGGTAAGGGATAGCATTAGGATAACTTCATCTGTTTCATTCTTTATTTTTTCTGCCTGCGGACCTGAAAGCCAGCCTGTAAGTAAAGGTGTATGATTTGGTAATTGTGTCCACCAGGTAGGTAGGGCCATATCTGATAGCACCATATGCAGTCGAGATGTTTCTGTTTTTGTTTGCTGCTTTACTGGTAAATTTTCCCAAAACACGTCTCCAAATTCAATAAGAATTTTTATTACAGCGCCATAACCCATTTGTTTTGCAGCTATTTTTTTTGATGGTAATTGTGGAGAATACAGAATTGCTGCTTTTGAATCATCAGGTAAACCCCACACGCCTAAAGGCACTGTAACAATAACTTTTGATGCTGTAAACGCATTTCCTTGCTCATCACACACTTTTACATTTCCTTTTTGCCAGCTTATTTCTTTTACAACGGTAGACAACTTAATTATTGATCCTGCATTCCGGCAACTATCTGCCAGGTAATTTATCATTTCTCCATAGCCTCCTACAGGTCTGTATTGCTGCTCATCTTCACTCATCCATTCTTGCAAAAAAGCTTTTGCACTTGTTCGTTCTGTCTCACCTGAATAGTAACCCTCAATATAAGACGTTAGAGATTTTCTTAAATCAGTATATTTCTCTTCTTCAAAAAATTTATTTAAAAAATCAGCGATACTAATGTCTTCTTTTATATTTTTAAGATGCTTTATTACCAATTCCGCGTTTTCAAAAAAATCACTTTCCTGAGTCCACTCACCATTCTTAACATTCCAAAATTCGCCTTTTATTTCTTGCTTATCCAGTCCAGCTTTTTCTAATAAGTCAAGTGTTACTTCCAGGTTTCCATGTATAAATTCTGCGCCTCCTTCTACCGGCATTGACAAACTTGGATCCTTCAATGTGTAAATACGCCCGCCAACACGGTCTCTTGCTTCCAACAAACAAACTTCCAAACCTGCTTCAGACAGTTTTTTTGCTGCCATTAAACCTGCTGCCCCTGCACCGATTATAATTACATCCATAGATTCAATTAATGGAATTTTATCTCAGAAAAATAAAAAAGGAAATTTTTGTACCCATCAATATATTCACTGATAGTGCTTCTGTTGCGTCGCACACTTGTACAGTTTGTTCCCCGATAATTATCTTTTCAAATATCGATATAATTGAAACAACCATAGCTAAAATAAACTGAACGATAACCACTTTCACGTTCTCCTAAAATTACCTGTTAGTATAATTTGGGGGTGTAAAAAGCTTTTTTCGGGGTTTTAGGAAAATGCAAATAATGTAAATTATGAAAATTACCAGAGGCTTGGTTTTTGCAAAAATGCCAATGTAAATATTTATACAAAAACCAAGTAAAATGGAATTAAGAAAGTTAGGAAAATCAGATGTAATGGTTACCCCAATGGCTTTTGGTGCATGGGCAATTGGGGGATGGATGTGGGGAGGCGCTGAAGAAAAAGCTGCTATCGCCGCTATAAAAGCAGCCTACAATGCCGGCATTACCACTATAGATACGGCACCCGTTTATGGCTTTGGAAGAAGTGAAGAACTTGTAGGTAAGGCAATGGAGGGAATACCGCGCGATAATTATCAGATACTGACAAAGTTCGGTATGAACTGGCAGACTGAAGAAGGCGAGTACTTTTTTGATTCTGTAGATAATGATGGAAAACCATTTAAAATGTATAAATGGGCATCGAAGAAAAAAATTGTGCAGGAATGTGAGGATAGTCTGCGCAGGTTGAAGACCGACTATATAGACCTGTACCAGATACACTGGCCCGATGCTACAACGCCTATAAGTGAAACATTTGAGGCTGTACAACAATTGATAGACCAGGGAAAGGTAAGAGCCGCAGGAGTCTGCAACTATAATGTGCAACAGGTGGATGAAGCACTGAAAACTATTCAGATCACTTCTAACCAGGTACCGTATTCTATGGTTAACAGAAGTATAGAAATGAATGTAGTTGAACAGGCGATTGAAAAAGATTTAGGAATCATTGCATATAGTCCTTTGCAAAGAGGTCTGCTGACAGGAAAGATTAAGCCGGGACATAAATTTGGCGAGGGAGATACCAGAGAAGGCAATCGTTTTTATACCGGTGAAAATATTATGAGAACAAATAAATTGCTGGAAAAAATAGCGCCGATAGCTGAAAAGCATGATGCCACCCTTGCGCAAATAGTGATTAAATGGACCATTCATCGGCCTGGCGTTGCCTGTGTACTAGTGGGTGCGAGAGACGAAGACCAGGTAAATGATAATGCACAATCTCTAAGCATCAGCCTGACTGATAAAGAATTGCAGGAGATAACAAATGCTGCTGATGAGTTTAGTTTGGCAGAGGAAAAAGTTTCTTAATCAGTTTTTTCTCTGCAAATCATGCGTGAAAGTATGTGAAAATAAAAATGCATCATGTCTTTTTTTACTAACAAAATAATTTGTGGAAACAGCTAATTGAATAAGGAAAATCGGAGAATCCAGAGAAACGATAAGAGGTACAAGTGATTAACGGTTTAATTAATTTTTATCAGCTACCAGATCTTTCCACAAGCAATCATGTTTGCAGAATAACAACACTTGTGGCGAGGAATTCTGTAAACCCCTTATCTTAGCAACCTTTAAAAAAGGAATATGCCAACTATACTGATCATTGATGATGAGAGAGCAATACGAAAAACCCTGAATGAGATTTTGGGCTTTGAAGGATACAAAATAGATGAGGCTGCAGATGGCGAAGAAGGTCTTAAAAAGTTTCAGTCTGCAACATACGACGTGGTTTTGTGTGATATTAAGATGCCAAAACTTGATGGTATAGAATTTTTAAATAAAGCGTTTGCTATAAATCCTGATGTGCCGGTTATTATGATCAGTGGTCACGGAAATATTGAAACTGCTGTTGAAGCTGTGAAAAAAGGTGCGTTTGATTTTATCTCAAAACCTCCTGATCTTAACCGTTTGCTTATTACCATCCGCAATGCTATTGATAAAACTGATCTTGTTAAGGAAGCGAAAGTTTTGAAGCGGAGGGTAAGTAAGGTGCAGGAGATGATAGGAGAGAGTGCACCCATTCAAAAAATAAAAGAAACAATTGATAAAGTTGCGCCTACAGATGCAAGGGTAATGATAACAGGTGAAAACGGAAGTGGTAAAGAACTGGTAGCAAGGTGGATACATGAAAAAAGCAACCGGCATGAAGCGTCACTGGTGGAAGTGAACTGCGCAGCGATACCGAGCGAACTGATAGAAAGTGAATTGTTCGGACATGAGAAAGGTTCGTTCACGTCGGCCATTAAGCAGCGTATAGGAAAGTTTGAACTGGCTAACGGGGGAACATTGTTTTTAGATGAGATAGGAGATATGAGCCTTAGCGCACAGGCGAAAGTCTTGCGTGCACTGCAGGAAGGAAAAATAATGCGGGTAGGGGGCGAAAAAGAAATTCCGGTGGATGTTAGGGTAGTGGCGGCAACCAATAAAGATTTATTAAAAGAGGTTGAGAATAAAAATTTCCGGTTAGATCTTTATCATAGGTTAAGTGTTATTATTATTCATGTGCCATCATTAAACGAAAGAAGAGATGACATTCCATTATTGGTAAATAAGTTTTTAGAAGATATTGCTGAGGATTATGGCCAGGCAAAAAAAGAAATAGATGCACAGGCATTGGAAGCTTTAAAAAAACATAACTGGACAGGTAATATACGTGAATTGAGAAACGTAGTAGAGCGACTGATTATTCTTTCCGGCAAAACGATAACTATAGAGGATATATCAAATTACGTTGCAATTTAAAACAGTGCATAATTGCAGTCACATAGCCTTGGGTGTTAAAAAAAATTACAAAATTTAGAACTGGTAGGGCTATGGCCTGAAGCCATCAATATTTAATTACTCGTATGTAAATTCGACAACTTCTTTCATCGACTTTAAGAGGCGAACATTTCCGGGTATTTTTGTTACCTGGTACACTTGTACTCCTGACATTATAATTTGTTTGCCAGGAAATGCATAACTTATTTTTTGAAGATATTCATCGGGCGAGATACCGGCAAGATTTGTAATCAGGTGAAAATGGAGATAGGTAAAAGAATGGTTCTCCTGGTAAATTTCAATGCTCTTCAAAGAAGCATTGCTTCCAAAGTAAATAACCCTGTTCTTATTTTTTTTCAGCAGGTAATGTATGAATTGCAGGGGAATCTCGTGCCTTTCTCGCTCAGGCGTAAATAAAACAATTTCCTTTTTTGCAGTTGTTTTAACCAATGGCAGATCATCTATTGCTTTTGTCAGTTTTTGCCGTATTATATTGCTGGTAAAGTGCTCCTGTGCAGGAATAATATGATCCGTCAACCACAACACACCAATTCTTTCTTGAAAGGGATTAATTACATTAAGAATTGCCGATTCTATTCCCATTTTTTCCAATACTTCATTAAAAGTCTCTTCAAATCGCTCTTCGTTGAGGTCAATTGAAGATTCAATCAATTCCTTCACATAAAAGTCATTTTCGTTTTCTTTAGCAAGCTTTGTCAAGGTCATTTCATTCAACTCGTCAGGTCTGAGAGCAGCAATTTTTGAGATCTTGAAGCCGTTGTTGTATAAGTAGGAAATCCTTAAAATTTGTTTTAAATTCTCAGTATCGAAAAATCTGTGCTTGCTTTCTCTTCTTTGAGCTACGCCAATTCCGTAACGCTGTTCCCAAATACGCCACGTGTGTGCTTTAATACCGCTCAGATTTTCAATATCTTTTATCGTAAATTCATTCATACAGAAATAAAGTTATCTCTCTTTTATTTAATAAAACGAACGCCGTGAGATGTAAACACAGTTATTTACAAAATTTGACAAAATGGATGAAAGTCGTTACTACAACTGTGGCATATATTTCTATTTAAAAAAAACGATTTTCATGTTATATTATTATAAGTCATTAAATATAGCTTCCTGTTTCTTCTAAATGTTATAAAAGTAAGACTACAGAAAATAATATTTTTTTATTTAAGAAAACTTTTCGGTAAACCTCTTTTGTCAGATAGATTATAATGTACATTTGCCAACTTCAAAAGCTACTTATGGGTTGGATACTTTTTATAATTGGTACTCTTGGATGGCATATTGGTATGTATGGCATGTTTAAAAAAGCCGGTATAGAACCATGGAAAGCATTTATTCCGTTTTATAATACCTGGTGTATAGTTAACAAGACCAATATTCGTAAAGTATGGTTCTGGCTACAGTTTATTCCTATTGCGGGCCAGTTTATTACCATATGGATTACCATCATTTTTGTAATGCATTTTGCCAAATTTTCTTTACTTGATCATATTGCTACTGTACTTTTTCCTTTTATTTATTTTCCTTATTTAGGTTACTCTTCTAAAGTAAAATACGTAGGTCATGAAGTTGTAAAAAGGTATCACAAAAGTGCAACAAGAGAATGGATAGATGCTGCGGTCTTTGCCGTAGTTGCTGCAACTATCATTCGCACATTCGTTTTTGAAGCCTATACGATTCCTACAGAGAGTATGGAAAAGACTTTATTGGTAAACGATTTTTTGTTTGTAAACAAAATGAGTTATGGGCCGCGTATTCCTCAAACCCCCATTTCATTTCCTTTTGTACACAACATTATGCCCTTTAGCACGACAACACCATCTTATACCAAACTGGTTCAAATACCTTATACAAGGCTTCCGGGATTTCAGCAGGTAAAAAGAAATGAGGTAGTTGTATTTAATTTTCCGGCGGGGGATACTATTATTAACCTTCCCGAATTTGGTTCTAAAAATCCTTATTATGATGTTTTAAGAAATCAATTTAAGGGAAACAGGGATGCTTTGATGGCGGAATATCCCATATTGGTACATCCCATGGATAAAACAGATAATTATATCAAAAGATGTATAGCAATAGGCGGTGATACATTGTTGATTAAAGATGGAAAGGTGTACATAGATGGAAAAGCTTCGCCTATTCCAGCTGCTTCGCAAACAGAATATCTTGTTGAAACAAATGGCCAGCCTTTCAGCGATGAATTCCTGCAAACTCAACTGCATATAAATACTGAAAATGATAATGGCCAGATATACGCTTTTGAAGGTAAAGCGAATACATATGTTATTAATATGACCCCTGGAGAAGCTGAAATCGTAAAAAAACAGCCTAATTTCAAAAGTATTCAATTTGCTTTTAGTAACATGCCTGGTAGCACCTTTCCCTACAGCGACGATTATCTCTGGACTCCCGATAATTTCGGCCCTGTTTATGTTCCGGCAAAAGGAAGCACAATTACTCTTACCCCTGAAAACATTGCTATTTACCGCCGGCTTATTACCACCTATGAAGGAAATAAACTGGAAGAAAGAGGTGGCAAGTTTTTTATAAACGGCCAGCAGACAAATACCTATAAATGTAAATGGAACTATTACTGGATGATGGGCGACAACCGCCATCGCAGCCAGGACAGTCGTTATTGGGGATTTGTACCGGAAACAAATATTGTAGGAAAAGCATCACTTATTTGGTTTAGCTGGGAAAATGGCCCTCGCTGGAACAGGTTGTTTAAGACGATAAAATAATATATCTTTAATTTTTTTCAAGAGTCCTTCCCGATCTTCGGCGAAGGACTTTTCTATCTAAATTGCTTTCCGTATGATAAAAGAAGATTTTGCATTTTCTTACGAAGTATATGATTCAATAGAAGAATTAACCGCCGAAGATGCCTCACTGCTAAGTGAAGCACGAAAAGTAACAAAAAACGCGTATGCACCATATTCTCATTTTAGAGTGGGTGTTACTGCATTATTAGAAAATGGTGAAATTGTGAAGGGAACTAACCAGGAAAACGCGAGTTTTCCTATTGGACTTTGTGCAGAAAGAGTCATGCTCGCAGCAGCAGCATCTATGTTTCCTGATGTACCTATAAAAACAATTGCTATTAGCTACGATAATGAAAACGGTGAAAGCACTCATCCTATCTCACCTTGTGGCATTTGCCGCCAAAGTTTACTTGAGTACGAGACAAAGTTAAAGCACCCTATACGAATTATATTGGGGGGGCTACAGGGAAAGGTGTATATAATAGAACGTGCAGGTATGTTGTTGCCTCTAAGTTTTACAGCAAATGAATTGAATACGTAAAGAAAAAAAAATTGATTGTTATAAATTATTGCTATATAAAAAACTAACTGGCACAGATTTTTAGTGATAGACTATAAACAATTAAACATTATGGAAACTACAAAAGCGACAATAACCATTCTTAATGATCTTATTGAGATCAATAATGACCGTATTAAGGGTTACGAGAAAGCTATCGAAGAATTAAAAGATGGAGACCAGGATCTTAAAACTTTGTTTGCAGGCATGATAGATGAAAGCCGCGACGCAAGAAATGCAATTGGTAAAGAAGTTCAGGCACTGGGCGGAGAAATGGAATCTGGAGACGCTACCACAAATAGCGGAAAAATATACAAAGCATGGATGGATGTAAAAGCCGTTTTTACCGGTCACAACAGGCATACAGTCTTGTCTAATTGTGAATTTGGAGAAGATGCTGCACAAAAAGCTTATAAAGCTGCGTTGGCTGAGGAACATTTACCTGCTTATCTACATCAGATGTTAGAGCAGCAAAGATTAAAGTTCAAGGTTTCGCATGATAAGATTAAAGCTTTGCGTGACCAAGCAAAATAATAAAACAAGTAGTTTGCTTAAGAAGAGTTTCAAAAGGTACAAGTCTTTTGGAACTTTTTTTATGGTTGCTTTTACCTTTCAAAGATTTGTACGATAAAATTTAAAATTTTCGGCAATATCCGCAGGAAAAAAGCCGCAATTTCCTCGTTGAAAAATTATTCTTTTTTTATCTCCCTGGCAATTAATAAAGCAAAAAAGTAAAAGATTTACTATTCTTTTACTTTTGCTACCCTCGCTGCAATTCTTTTTGCTTTATGAAAAGAATAATGAAAAGTTTCTGCAGAAAAATCGGTCGTTTAACTGTTAAATCTGAAAACATTCTTTAGGTTTTACCTGACAATTAATCTTTAAGTCTCTTAATTTAGGGTTTACATTTACCCGAAGTTTTCTTTTGACACTATTTAAATATATAATTGTTCTATTTATCACAATGTTTGCAGTTGTAGCTGCCCGTTCTCAACCCTATAAATATTCTAACCTTCGTAATAAAAAAATTGTTGCTTCTTCTTCAATAATCATCGACACTGTCAGTATTGTGCCACGCACCTTTTTTATTAAAGGATATGATACTTCGTATTATAGTATAGATGATGTAAATGCTATTCTCACCTGGAAAAAATCTTTGCCAACAGATAGTATCCAGATTTTTTATCGCGTATTTCCTTATCGTTTAAACGCCATTAAAAAAAGATTTACATACGATAGTGTAATGAATAATTTTATTGCGCAACAAAAGGTTTTAAATACAAAACATGAAGGTGAAAACAGTTTATTCGATTTTGGAACAATGAATTATAACGGCAGCTTTGGTCGTGCATTAAGTTTTGGAAACAGCCAGGATGTTGTAGTTAATTCACAATTTAATCTGCAATTGAATGGATTGTTGGGCGACAGCATACAACTTGCTGCAGCTATTACTGACAACAATATTCCCATTCAACCAGATGGTACAACCCAACAGTTAAATGAATTTGATCGTGTCTGGCTTCAATTTAAGAAAAAAGGCTGGGAGGTTAACCTGGGAGATATAGACTTACGACAGAATCAATCTTATTATCTCAATTTCTATAAAAGGCTTCAGGGAATTTCCTACAGCAATGTTTCGAGGTTAGGAAAAAATGGTTCGAATAAAATACAGACAACGGGTGCCATCGCTAAAGGAAAATTTACAAGAAATGTTTTTCAGGGTGAAGAAGGAAACCAGGGCCCTTACCGGTTAAAAGGAGTAAACAATGAAATATTTTTTATAGTTCTCGCAGGAACAGAAAGGGTTTTTATTGATGGACAATTAATGCAACGGGGAGAAGACCAGGATTACGTAATCAATTATAATACTGCAGAGATCGCTTTCACTCCCCGCCGCATGATTACAAAAGACAGTCGTATACAAGTCGAATTTGAGTATGCGGAGCGAAGTTTTTTAAACTCAATGTTATATGCTTCGGACGAATTGACTGTAAATAAAAAACTTGCGATAAACATTGCAGCATACAGCAATGCCGACGCAAAAAACTCCCCTGTTAACCAGCAGCTTGATACAAAACAAAAACAATTTTTAAACAATATCGGTGACAGTATTCAAAATGCTTTTTATCCAACTGCAACACCTGATACTTTTTCTACGACAAAAATTTTATATGCTCAAATAGATACTTTTGATGATAGAGGCAGCCAGAAAATTTATGTTTACTCCACCAATAAAGACAGCGCAAAATATAGTTTAGGTTTTATAGAAGTAGGTCAGGGAAAAGGAAATTACGTACCGGATTTTAATGGAGCAAACGGAAAAGTATTTCGATGGGTAGCGCCGGTAAATGGATTGCCACAGGGAAATTTTGAACCTGCTACTTACCTCGTAACTCCAAAAAAGCAACAGGTTGTAACAATAGGTGCAGTGTATGCAATAAACGAAAAAACAAATTTATCTACAGAAGTTGCAATGAGCAACTATGATGTAAATGCTTTTTCGGCTAAGGATAAAGGAGATAATAAAGGATTCGCAGGAAAAATGAATATAGATCATTTAATTCATTTATATACTCATACTGGTAAAGTGCTGCTATTAAAAACAGTTGGCGGGTATGAAGTGACTGACCAAAATTTTCATCCTGTTGAAAGGTTGAGAACAGTCGAGTTTTACCGTGACTGGGGGCTTGAATTTCAACCTGGAGCTGCTACTGAACACTTACCCTTCGCTGAATTCCAATTATCGGATTCAGCCGGAAATTCTTTGCAATATCAATCATCTGCATATATTCGGAGCGATGGTTATAAAGGCCTTCGGCAGCTTATAAGCCACGAGCAAAAAATAAAAGGGTGGCAGTTAAGAAATATTTTTAACCTTACTAATTTTCATTCCCAATATAATAAAGGTTTTTTTCTACGGCCGTCAGTAGATGTCAGCAAAGTTTTTCACCAGCTAAATAACTATGTGCTTGGAGCAACTTATTCGCTGGAGCACAACGAAATACATGATAAGTTATCTGATACAGTTTCTTCTTCCAGTTTCGCTTTTACGACAGTTTCCGCATATATACGCTCAAACCAGGCGAGAAATAATCATTGGTCATTGACTTATTTTACCCGTAACGATCAGATTCCTTATTTCAAAAAACTTGAACGGGTCGACCGAAGCCAGAATATAACGCTTAACACCGAGTTGTTATCAAACAGCCATCACCAGCTGAGGTTAAATGTCACATACCGGCAACTGCAGGTTACTAACAAAACATTATCAAACCTCAAACCGGAGAATACAATTTTAGGTCGCGCAGAATACGCAATAAATGAATTTAAAGGATTTATTACAGGAAATGCTTTATACGAGGTGGGCGCAGGCCAGGAGCAAAGAAGAGATTTTATATACTTAGAAGTACCGCCGGGCCGCGGAGAATATGCATGGAACGATTACAACAAGGACGGCATTCCTCAGTTAAATGAATTTGAAATAGCCTTATTTCCTGACCAGGCAAAGTTTATCCGTGTTTTTACTCCTACCAACGAATTTGTAAAAGCTAATTATACTCAGTTTAATTATAGCATAACACTAAACCCTAAAACACTTAGCAATAAGTTTAGAAATAAAAAGTTTGGAAATTTTATTGGAAGAATAAATCTTCAATCTTCTTTACAAACAGCTAAAAAAGAACTGTCTAAAGGAGATATTGTTTTCAATCCTTTTAAGAAAATTTCCCTAAATGATACAGCATTGCTTACCCTTACAAATGTGTTTACTAATACGTTTTCTTTTAACAGGTTTAGCACAAAGTGGGGTTTCGATATCAGCAATGGAACGAATTACAACAAGTCTCTTTTGACCTATGGTTTTGAAAGCAGGAAACTAAACGACTGGACTTTAAAAGGTAGATGGAATCCATTGCGTAATTATACTTTTGAGCTTATTCAAAAAATTACAAATAATTCTTTGTTTACTCCCAAGTTTAATAACCGCAACTACGAAATTGAAACCATAAATAGTGAGCCTAGACTCACATTTACAAGTGGTACCAGTTATAGATTGTCAACGAGCTATGAGTTTAGTCAAAAGAAAAATAAACTTATATACGGTGGCGAAAAATCAACTAGTAATTCATTAAATGTGGAGGGAAAATACAACGCAGTAAACAACACAAGCCTGACAGGCAAGTTAACCTATGCAAATATTAGTTACACTGGTACGCCCAATACAACAGTCAGTTATATTATGCTGGACGCATTAATGCCGGGAAAAAATATGCTATGGAACTTTGATTTGACGAAACGGCTAGGCAACAATCTTGAGCTTACCTTTCAATACGAAGGAAGAAAACCGGCAGAAACAAGGACGATACATATTGGCCGTGCTTCTCTCAGGGCTATTCTGTAATAAAAAAGAGCAGGGAAATTTCCTGCTCTTTTTTATTTTTTATTATTATAAGGCATTATTCGTTAACCAAATATTCCGCCTTTCTTTAAAGTTTTTTTGCCTTCACCTATTTTAAATCCGTTGTGATAAACTTCAATTTTATATTCACCTAACTGGTATTTTCCTTCCTGTTTCCAATCAAAGCTTACTGTAGATTTTTTTCCCTGTTCGTAGGGTATCGTTACTTTATTAGTATAAGGCTTAGAACCTTCTTCACGTGTGTCAAAAGTTCCGCTTTCACTAGCCATTGTTACAGGTCTGCCATCTGGTCCTGTAACTGTTACATATAGATCTTTATTGCCTGTAGAGGCAACTCTATTTTCATCGACATCAAAAGAAACCCGAAGCAAATCAACTCTCTTAGCTGTTGTTGTTTCTTTCTCTTTACCATTGCCTTTTACATGTATAGGTGTAATATTTAAATTACTCGCATGAAGGGTAGAGGCAACATCTTCAACCTCTTTACGGGCAGTTTCTGTTGTGGTAAGATTTTCAGCCAACTGGGTTTTTTCGGTGCTTAATTGTTGTTTCTCAGTATTTAATCTTTTGTTAGTTGTTGCCAACTGCTGATTTTCGTATTTCAATTTCTGAATTTCAGCATACATATCATCAATACGCATGTTCAGTTGGTTAATAAGACCCCTTGCTCTATCCAGCTCGGCAGCAGTGGCATTTCTCTTACTTGTTATAGAAGATATTTGTTTTTTCAGATTATTGATTTCTGATTGTCTTTCAGCCAACGCTCCGGTAAGTTGAGTATTATTACCTGTCGCAGAGTCAAGACGTGCCAAAGCATCGTTATACTCAGCCTGCACTTCATTGCGGGCAGAATCTACATTAGAATACTGTGTCTGCAACTGATTAATTGATTCATTGGTTTTACTTTTATCGTAAATAATATAGCCCCACGTAACTAATAAGGCGGCAATTAAGATTCCGTAGATGATCTTCCTGTCATCTCTCTTGGGAGTGGGTTGAGGATTTGTTGCAGAGTATTCTGAGTTGTAAGCCATAGTTGGTTTATTTTGATTTTATAAGTTTAATTGTAAGATATTTATAGTTTTAAAAAAAGAAATTTAATTTGAATAGTATACAGTCTCTTTCTGAGTTGCTCCTAATTGATATAGAAACCGTACCACAAGTTTGCAATATTAATGAGTTATCCGCTGAAGGTCGCAAGCTTTTTTTCGACAAAATTTCAAAAACAATGCCAGAAAATTTTAATGAAGAGGAAGCATATCTGCAGAAGGCGGGTATACTGGCAGAGTTTGGTAAAGTAATCTGCATATCAGCAGGCTTTTTTTACAAAGATAAGGCGGATAGAACGTGTTTGAGAATAAAGAGTATTTCAGGAAATGATGAGAAAAAACTATTGACAGAATTTATTGAATTAGCCAATAACTTTTATAGTCATAAAAATAGAATTCAGTTCGCGGGACATAACATAAGAGAGTTCGATGTTCCTTTCTTATGCCGCCGAATGGTTATAAACCAAATACCATTACCGCCTTTTATGCATGTTCATGGTGCAAAGCCTTGGGAGATAAGTATGACCGATACGCTGCAATGGTGGAAATTTGGGGACTATAAAAATTACATTTCTCTTCATCTGCTTGCAAATATTCTGGACATCTCAACTTCAAAAGATGATATTGACGGTAGTATGGTACAACATGTGTATTATAAAGAAAATGATTTGCAGCGAATTGTAAATTATTGTCAGAAAGATGTTGTAGTAGTTGCACAAGTTCTTCTGCGCTTTAAAAATCTGCCACTTATTGAACCAGAAAATATTTTTATAGCTGAATAAAAAGCGGATTTTAGCGCACGATTTGCTGAGAAAGAAATTTTGTTTCGTGGAATTAGCTGAAAAAAAAGTTACAGAAGTTTTCTTGCTTTACTAATCTCTTGTTCCCTTTTTTCCATGCACAAAGACAATAGTAACATTTCGCACAAGTAGATCATTCTTTTTTGCTACCTGCCTTTTCTAAAATTTATAACTTCTTGAGCAGTTTTGCTCTCCCCAATAACAACATTCCTACCGTAACACCGCCAATTAATAGTGAACGGGTAACCGTTTTTTTACGAATTTCATAATCAGCAGGGGAGTTCCACCCACCATGTATACTTGTGCCAAATTTGACCGGTGCAAACACGTTACCACTTGATTCAGGAACGGGATCAGCTTTCTTTAAATAAGCCTCAATTGTTTTTACAGTAATGGCGCTAAAAACAGCCGGCATTATAGAATGAGCCAGCCTAAGAAAAGTTGCAACACTACCTACGGTCACTGCTTTTTTAGGTTGTTGTGCAACTGCAACCATTACTCTCGCAAGTCGCTGGGGATCATAAACAGGCGGAGCAGGTTTTAAATAATGTCCGGTATAATTTGCTGCGTGCTGTATGCCCGGGGAATCTAAAAAAGCAGGAAATAGATCACAAATATGAATATTCTTATAATTAACTAACTCACCCCTTAACGCCTGAGAAAAGCCGCGAAGCCCAAATTTACTCGCACTGTATCCAACTGCATAAGGCACCGGTATCCATCCGCCAACGGAAATATTATTAATAAGAATTCCATACTTCTGCGCTTTAAAATAGGGTAGTACTGCATAGGCACCATGAAGGTAGCCTAACAGGTTTGTCCTTATTACCTGGTCATGTACAGCAACAGGAGTTTCTGTAAATTCTCCTGCCGCTAAAACTCCTGCATTATTTACCCAAATGTCTATCGAACCGCCAAACTCATTTGCTGTTGCTGCCAGTTTTTGCATGGCAGCCGCGTCCGTCACATCTGCTTGAACGGCTAATGCCAATGCTCCCATTTCACGGCATTCAGCCTCTACTTCATCCAGCGCTTCCATACTGCGGGATGCAAGTATAATTTTAGCTCCGTGCCTGGCAAATTCCATTGCAGCAGCGCGGCCCGCACCACTTGAAGCCCCGGTTATAACAACTGTTTTTTTAAACAAATCGTGTTTTTTGTAAAACTCACGCTTATATCTTTCCATAGAATTAAGGTTACAAGCTAATCAGTAAATAAGTGTGCCACTAATTTTTGGTTGCCAATTGGTCGCTCCTTTTATAATTGGTTAGCGAGCTCCTGCAATCTTCTTTTAATGATCGTTTGCAGTTGAATGAGTCTTTTAAAATGCGGGTCTTCTTCAACAAAAGAAATCTTGTTTTTCCTGTTGATGTCAAAAATTAAATCCGGTGGTAGTTTTTGTGTGAGTTCCTTATCTGTTACCGTTACATATATGCTTCCGCCATTCTTCGGCCATGTCACTTCTGCCGTTCGTCTTTGTTCTTCAAAATCAAAATATATAGTCACTAAATACTTCTTTTTATGTTTTAAAATAACCTGTTGTTTACAATATAATTACCTCTAAAATTCATTTATTGTGGAACAATTTTATGTCGAAGTTGTTGAATGAAAAAAATAAGTTATGAAAAAAGGTGACAAAGTACATTGGAACTGGGGTAAATCACAGGCAGAAGGGACAATAAAACAGAAATCTGAAAAAACAATTGTGAAAAAGCTAAAAGGCACAGAGGTTAAAAGAAAGGCAAGCAAAGAAGAGCCGGCATATGTAATTGAGCAGCAAAACGGGACTGAGGTAGTTAAATCTGAAAGTGAACTTAAAAAGGGCGGAAAAGATGATTAAATGAATTAATAATCTTTTCCAATTAAAATAATGCAGGTCTTTATTATGAAATCTAAGAAATTATACAATTGAAGAGTTTCAATTTTTTATAGTAATATCTGTAATTATTTAATTAATGTTTATAACATACTGTTTACAACAGTTACGTAAATAAGAGACTGTCTCAAATTCTTTTGCATTTGCAGCACATTTTTAATTGTCGCTGTAATCATTTGAGGTGCGATACCTTTTTGTCCATGAGCCTTTGAGTGGATAGAGTATGTCTCCTGCTGTTTCGTACCCTTCCTCTGCAATTTTATCCAGTCTTTCCCACATTCTGTCTTTTTTCGTTTTGCTAATTAAATATATAGTTAAACCTATGGCAAGTACTGAAGTAACTCCGATTAATAGTTTTTCTCCGTTTCTCATTTTTACTTTTGTCTGTTAACAGCAAACTTACTGCCAGACAAAATTATGAATTTAGTTAAAAAGATTAGCATAGTTTACGGTAGTTTAACTTCAACAGCTATATATTTATGTAGAACGATGACCCATAGACCTCATGGCAAGAGTTGAATTAAGAATTTGCAGTACAAGTGAGTGACACAACGATGATGACTGAAGTTGTAAAGCCAGTAACAAAAAAGTTCTTAGTAGTTTTACATGTAAGAAAATTATTCTGATGATTATTTTACATAATTGCAAAAAATAAAAAAGAAGCTATTTGTGTTATGAATAAAGCTAAACTATTTTTTGCCGCTATATTTGCCCTCACAGAATATTATATTAATGCATTCGTTTGAGGAGTTAACCAACCAGTTTAGTGCTTTTTTCAATGTTCGTCATTTTCCTGAAGTGCCTGCATCTTTGTATGATCCTTGTGAATATTTTTTAGGATTGGGAGGAAAACGGATAAGACCTGTTATGTGCCTGATGGGCAACGAATTGTTTGATGCAATAACTCCTGAGGCTTTTGAAATTGCCACAGCCATAGAACTTTTTCACAACTTTACTTTGATTCACGATGACATTATGGACAACGCGCCGCTAAGAAGGGGAATGCAAACTGTTCATAAAAAATTTAACGAGAGTACGGCTTTATTAAGTGGTGATGTGATGGTTATACAGGCTTACGAATACATTAATAAAATAAAGACTAGTTATATAAATAAAGTTCTTGGCCTTTTTAATAAAACTGCAAGGCAAGTGTGTGAAGGCCAGCAGCTTGATATGGATTTTGAAAAGAAAAAAACAGTTGCGCTTGATGAGTATATACATATGATTGGTTTAAAAACCTCTGTATTAATGGGCGCCAGTCTACAACTAGGCGCAATTTTAGGCGGGGCAGGAGAGGGCAATGGAAAACACCTGTACGAATTTGGTCTTAACCTTGGCATCGCTTTCCAACTGCAAGACGATTACCTGGACGCCTTTGGAGATCCTGAAAAGTTTGGAAAGCAGGTTGGCGGAGATATTGTCGCCAACAAAAAAACTTTTTTAATGATACATGCATTAGAGGTAGCGACAAATGAACAAAAAGAAGAATTGCAAAATATAATGGCAATTAATCCGGAAGATAAAGTGAAAAAAGTGCTTTCAATTTATAAAAGTTGCGGTGTTGATGAATGGGCAAGAAGCCTGAAAGAAAAATATGTAACAGAAGCATTTCAACATCTTGAAGACATAGCAGTACTATCTGTCCGCAAAAAACCTCTACAGCAACTTGCCTCATTTTTGGTGCAGCGGGAGTATTAACCTCTTTTCTGATAAAGAACAAAAAATAACTGAATTCTAAAAAATTATCAAAAAACTTAGTATTAATGTCTCATCCCTTGCTGCGCAAAAAATCAATTGACAAGATATTGGCAGATGCCGAGGCAGGTCTACATGATGGGCATGGCGTTTTAAATAAAGTTTTGGGCGTAAGAGATCTGACTTTCATGGGTATTGCAGCGGTTATTGGCGCGGGTATTTTTAGCAGTATTGGCAAAGCATGTTACGATGGAGGTCCGGGTGTTATTTTCTTGTACATTTTTACTGCCATAGCATGTGGTTTCGCAGCTTTGTGTTATGCTGAGTTCGCTTCTACAGTACCTGTTTCGGGAAGTGCTTATACTTATTCTTACGTAGCCTTCGGCGAAATATTTGCCTGGATAATCGGATGGGATCTATTAATGGAATACGCTATTGGAAATATTGCCGTTGCTATTTCGTGGAGTGATTACTTTACCGGGCTACTTGATAAAGCAGGATTACATATTCCCGGGTGGCTTACAATGGATTATTTTACTGCCCATCATGGCTTTGGGGAAGTTAATGAGCTCGTCGCAAAGGGGCAAAATATTGCTTCAATAGATCCTGGCATTACTTATAAATACGATGCCTGGGTGCATGCCCCTCAACTTTTTGGTATTCATCTAATCATGGATTTACCAGCGTTATTGATAGTAGCATTTATTACTTACATTGTTTTTATCGGCATCCAGGAATCGCGCACGGCGAGCAACATTATGGTGATGATCAAGCTTGCAGTAATTTTTCTTGTCATTGTTTTAGGTGCATATTATATTCAGCCAGAAAACTGGTCTCCTTTTACCCCCAATGGCGTATCGGGTATTTTAAAAGGCGTATCTGCTGTTTTTTTTGCGTACATCGGCTTTGACGCTATTTCCACAACTGCTGAAGAGTGTAAAGATGCTCAACGCGATTTACCTCGGGGCATGATTTATTCTTTAATAATCTGTACTATACTCTATGTGTTGCTTGCATTGGTATTAACAGGTATGGTACATTACACAAAATTAAATGTGGGAGATCCGCTTGCACTGATTTTTGAAGCAAGAGGTATGAAATGGATCTCCGGAATTGTAGCAGTAAGTGCCATAATAGCAACCGCAAGCGTATTGCTTGTATTTCAGCTGGGCCAACCCCGCATTTGGATGAGTATGAGCCGCGACGGACTATTACCTAAAATATTTTCTAAACTTCATCCTGTCTATAAAACACCATCTTTTTCTACTATTCTTACAGGTTGCCTGGTTGCTATTCCCGCCTTATTTTTAAATCTCGATGTAGTACTTGCCCTTACGAGTATCGGTACATTGTTTGCCTTTGTATTGGTTTGCGGAGGAGTCCTGGTATTGCAAAAGCAAGCCAACAAACCAGCATCACGATTTAAAGTACCTTTTATAAATGGTAAATACATAGTGCCGTTTATGTTTATTGTAGCCGTCGCTATTGTTGCTTATTCAGTCCCATCGCACTTTAGTAATATTTTATCAAAAGAAGGTTTTCCTATGCTTCTTTTTTGGATTGTGGCTGCAATTGTTAGCATATTTTCGTTTAAAAATTCATTTTCATTAATACCGGTTCTTGGCTTGATTAGTTGTTTTTATTTAATGGCGCAGGAAAGTCATACGAACTGGATGCGTTTTTTAATTTGGTTAGCCGTTGGTTTGATAGTTTATTTCACTTATGGTTATCGTAAAAGTAAGCTGGCTTTAAATACAGAATAAATGGAAAATAGTGTAGAATATGTGAAAGAGAAATGGAAGAAATTGACATCTTTTTCAAAAAAAGAGGACTTAAAAGAGCAGATGTGGGAGGAAATTGTCTATCGCTATTCGGGACAGCACAGGCATTATCATACATTAAATCATATAGCACACCTCTATACTTTTTTAGATAATTATATCGGTAAGATTACAAATCCTGCTGTTATAGGCTTTGCAATAATGTATCACGATGTGGTATATGATACTTACAGTGAAGATAATGAAGAGCAAAGTGCAGCTTTTGCAGAAGCGCATTTGAGGCAGTTAAACGTAAGCGGCGCACTTATAGAAAATGTAAAAACTTTCATAAAGGCCACAAAAGACCACATAATGCCCGACGGAGTAATTTTACAAAAAGACCTTTCTTTTTTTCTCGATTTTGATATGGCTATTTTAGGGGTTGATGAAGATATGTATAAGCTGTATAGTGAAAAAATCAGGGAGGAATATGCAAAATACCCCGATGCTGTGTATAAAGAAGGGCGTAGGCTCGCGTTGCAAAAAATATTAGAAGCCAGCAATATTTTTTGCACAAATGAATTTAGGGAAGAAATGGAACAAAAGGCTCGCGAAAACATTAACAGGGAACTAGCCCTTTTGTAAAGCAATAAACATTCATGCAGTTTTTCTTATTCGTACCTTTGCCCATTAATTTTAGCTATAGATGAAGTACCAGGTTGGAGACGATATTATAGTTGTTCACAGCAATGACGAAGGAAAAGTAATTGAAATAGTGAATGACAAAATGGTGATAATTGAGGTAAAGGGAGTGAAATTTCCTGCCTACATGGATCAGATAGATTTTCCTTATTTCAAACGTTTTACTCAAAATAAGTTAGTCGCAGATAAACCAAAACCCAAGGTATATGTAGACCAGGTCGCCAAGGAAAAACGAAGAGATGAAGTTAAGGTAGCTGATGGTATTTGGTTAACTTTATTTCCGAAATTTGAAACTGACGTTTTTGGTGACGACGTCGTGGACAGGTTTAAAGTGTACTTAATAAACCGCACAGATTTGGCTTATGAGTTTACATATAAACTTAATTTTTTTGGCCGTACAGATTTTGAAATTACCAGTGACCTTGCATCGTTTAAGGATTTTTACCTGCATGATGTCGCATTTGAAAACCTGAATGATAGTCCTTCTTTCGATTTTGAATTCAGGTTGCTGCAACCCGATAAACATAAGGCAGACTTTTGCGAAGCTCATTTTAAGATAAAGCCTAAACAAATGTTTCAAAAGATAGAGGAACTGAAGGAAAAAAACCTTCCTTCTATTAATCACCGGTTAATAGAGAAGTATCCTGACAAGCCTTATGAAGACGATTTATTGGATTTATCGAAACTAACATCTGCAGGGTATAAAGTGTACGATGCAGGCAAAGCAAGGCAACACCTGGAGCCGGCGAGAAGTATAGTTGATCTTCATATTGAAAAGATTACCGACAATTGGAAGGGGCTTAGCAATTTTGAAATAATAAACCTTCAACTAAAAGAATTTGAAAAATGGTATTATTTAGCAGTCGCTCACCGCTTACCAGATTTTGTCGTTATACATGGAATAGGTAAAGGCAGGTTAAAAGAAGAAATACACGAAATTCTTAAAACTAAAAAAGAAGTAAAATATTTTATAAATCAATACGATCCTCGTTTTGGTTATGGGGCTACGGAAATATTTTTTCAATATTAGCCAGCAATGTAAATTGGGTAAATTTTAAACAGCATGAGGACCGGGCGACTAAATTCGCTTTCCGTAAAATTGTAAAGCCTCAAAGCAAACTTACTACTACCAACCGTGCTATCGCCTTTGTAAACAAGGGAGGAAAGTCTGGACAGCATAGGGCAATCTACCGGTGAATAGCCGGCTACTCTAAAAGGAGTAAGAGACAGTGCCACAGAAAATAACTACCCCGGCAATGACGGGGAAAAGGTGAAAATGTGGGGTAAGAGCCTACAGTGCCGTTAAGTGATTACCGGTGCGGGTAAACCTTAGATGCTGAAATGCCATGTATAGGATTGGTTGAGAACGGCTCGTTCAAGTTCCTTTCGGGGATACCATCCAGGGTAGGCAGAAACAGGTGTTCAGTAATGACCATCGCAGATAAATGATAGCCTCGAACAGAATCCGGCTTATGAGTTGGTAGTTTTTTTATTCCTGCCGTTTGTATAAACCGGCAGGATTTTTTATCTTACTTTTTCCTTTCTTTTAATAATTATGTTTGTTTTTCCTATCGGTATTCGGTGTTTTTGTCTCTTTTCGAAGTGCAACTAACTACAGTTGTAAAAAACAATAGTACAAAGAAATAGCTGTTCATTCATGACTAAAAGGAACAAAAAAGCTCCAGTACAAGGGTACTGGAGTTTTTTTGTTTCATAATTTACTTTGCTTCCTTTTCATTTACATCTTCTGAAAATTGCATTTTCACTTTTTTTCACCCAAAAACATTTCATATCTTTTGAGAATGTCTTCACTTTGTTCTTTGCCGTTAATGATTAATTTACCATTTATAAGTTCAATAGATACATTTTTTGCTGATGTCACGCCATCTATTTTTAGAGCAGCTAACAATGCATCTGAGTTTTTGGTACTATTATTTTCTGAGATATTTACGGCTTTAGCCAATTCTGCATTTGCAGAAATATTTATTGTTTTTTCTTTAATAATACTTGTATGGTTGCGGACGTTATCTTTTGTATGATAAACGTTTGCAAGGGTAGGAGCTATTACCAACGATACTATAGACATCAATTTAATAAGAATGTTCATAGATGGGCCCGAAGTATCTTTAAAAGGATCACCGACTGTGTCACCGGTGACAGAAGCTTTATGAGGCTCTGATTTCTTATAGTACATTGTACCGTTGATATCAACACCTTTTTCAAAACTTTTTTTGGCATTATCCCATGCTCCACCTGCATTGTTTTGAAATATTCCCATAAGAACACCACTTACTGTTGCACCGGCAAGAAAACCACCTAAGGCCTCAGGACCAAAAGCAAAACCAATAATCAAGGGAGAAACTATTGCAATACCTCCTGGCAACATCATCTTCTTTATAGATGCCTCAGTAGATATAGCCACACATTTGTCGTATTCCGGCTTGCCGGTTCCTTCCATTATACCCGGTATTGTTCTGAATTGCCGGCGTACTTCTTCAACCATTGCCATAGCGGCTTCACCTACAGCCCTTATAGCCAACGATGAAAATAAGAACGGAATCATTCCCCCTACAAATAAACATGCTAATACATCTGCTTTGTAAATATCAATTCCCCTGATACCTGCAATACCCACAAATGCAGCAAACAAAGCCAACGCTGTTAATGCAGCAGAAGCAATGGCAAAACCTTTACCAGTGGCAGCTGTGGTATTACCTACCGCATCAAGTATATCTGTCTTTTCACGTACTTCTTTGGGTAATTCACTCATTTCTGCAATGCCTCCTGCATTATCGGCAATAGGTCCGAAAGCGTCGATCGCCAGCTGCATGGCAGTGGTTGCCATCATACCGGCTGCAGCAATAGCAACCCCGTATAAACCGGCAAAATGGTAACTTCCAAAAATACCTGCAGCTAAAACAAGTATCGGTAAAAAAGTACTTTCCATACCCACAGCCAGACCACCTATTACGTTAGTGGCATGACCTGTTCCCGACTGCCGGATAATACTTTTTACAGGGCCTTTATGCATTGCGGTATAATATTCAGTAATAATACTCATTAAAGTTCCCACTACCAATCCTACGACAATTGATCCCATCACCCCATATTTTGTAAAATGCGCGATGCTTTGTAGTTCTTCGCCTGTTGGCCTGATATCTCTACTTAGATACATATCACCTTCAGGCAATATCCAGTTAACCAAAAAATAAGAAGCAATGGCTGTTAAAACAATTGACCCCCAGTTACCCATGTTTAAAGCTTTTTGCACAACCGCAGTATGTAAACCAGCTTTATCAGAAATACGAACAAAAAAAGTTGCTAAAATGGAAAACAAGATTCCCACACCAGCTATAAGCATTGGTAATAAAATAGGTGAAAAACCAGAATATCCATCTGCAAGAGCTTCTCCGGTATTGGTAGTCACTTCGTGACCGAGAACAATAGTTGCCAACACTGTAGCAACATAAGATCCGAAAAGGTCAGCTCCCATACCGGCAACATCACCTACATTATCCCCTACGTTATCAGCAATAGTGGCAGGATTTCGTGGATCATCTTCAGGAATTCCAGCTTCTACTTTACCTACAAGATCTGCGCCCACATCGGCGGCCTTGGTATAAATACCTCCGCCCACACGTGCAAACAATGCAATACTTTCTGCTCCTAAAGAAAAGCCCGTTAAAACTTCAATAGCACGTGTTACATCAGTTGATGTAGACAAAGCACCGGGAGCAAAAATTTTAATAAGTATAATAAACAATCCCCCTAAACCTAAAACTGCAAGTCCCGCGACGCCCATTCCCATTACTGCACCTCCTGTAAAAGAAACATTTAAGGCTTTTGAGAGAGAAGTACGAGCCGCCTGCGCGGTGCGAACATTTGCTTTTGTAGCAATACGCATACCTATATAGCCCGCCATTACACTAAAGAAGGCACCAAGAATGAAAGCTATTGCTATAGACCAATGAGAATCAGGATTTCTGCTTCCCATGAAGCCAAGAAGTATAGCAACTATAATTCCGAAATAAGCAAGGATTTTATACTCAGCTCTTAAAAATGCCATTGCACCTTCCTGGATATAATGGGCAATTTCTTTCATTCTGGGAGTGCCAGGATCTTGTTTTGAAACCCAGTTAAACTTAATAAATGTGTAGAGAAGTCCGATAATGCCCATGGCAGGGACGGCGTAGATCAATTTGTCCATATCAATCGTTTCTTTTGTTTTTAGAAGGTTTCAAAAATAGTATAAAACAGCTATATTAACACTTTATTAATACAATCATTATTTTTTTCAGAGTTTTATAAAAAAAGGTATTTATAGTGAAGAACTTACAGTAAGAAAAGCGTTACCTAAATTGTCAATAATATCTCCGGCAATCATTGCTTCCTGCGATATGGTTTTTACTGCAATATCCGCTGCGAGGCCATGAAGAAACATTCCCATGAGGCAAGTTTCTTTTGAAGAATAGCGCTGGGCAAGTAAACCTGTAAGAATGCCTGTAAGAACATCGCCACTTCCCCCAGTCGCCATTCCTGGATTGCCAGTACCATTAAAATAAACTTCACCATCAGGACAAGCAAGTACACTATTATGTCCTTTTAATATTATGTATATAAAAAACTTTTGAGCATGAGATCGGGCAACCTGTATTTTTTCCAACTGGTCTTTCGTCTTGCCAAATAGTCTTTCAAATTCCTTGGGATGAGGGCTAAGAATACTGCCTGGCGGCAACTCGCCCAGTAATTCCTGGTTTACGGAAAGAATATTTAAAGCATCTGCATCTATTACTAATGCATTATTAAAATGCGATAACACATTCTGAAAAAGTGCGCCTCCTTCCTTTTTTGTTCCAATACCCGGGCCTATACCTATGGTTGTATATTTAGTCCATTCAAGTGTTTCTATATCCGTATGTGCCATAGCCATTGCTTCCGGCACGGCTGTTTGAATAATAGTAAAGTGTTCTTCAGGTATCATTGCGCTCACCAGTCCGGCACCTGCTCGCAAGCATGCCTTTGAGCACATTACAGCAGCGCCCATTTTGCCTTTTTCTCCTGCAATAATCAGCGCATGTCCGTAAGTGCCTTTATGAGAAAATTTCTTTCTTGGCCTGTAAATTTTTTTTATTAATTCTAATTCTACAAGATTATAAACTGAATTAATTGTTGTTAAATAATCAGGATGTAAACCAATATCTAAAACATGTACGTCTCCAAAAAAGGGCTCGTTTTCAGGAAAGAGGAAGCATAGTTTTACAGTTTGAAAAGTAAGTGTAAAATCTGCTTTAATTACAGCGCCTGTACTGGTCGCCTTATCGCAAAACATACCGCTTGGCAGATCAATGGCAATAACGGTTGCAGCGGAAGTATTTATATGTTGAACCAAAGTTGCTGCTAATCCCTCAAGCGGGCGATTTAAACCTGAGCCAAATAAGGCATCTATGACCAGGTCATTCGGACTAATTTCAGGAAAAAAATCAGGATTCTGAACAAAGTGAATCCTGGCAGGCGAGGAGTGAAGGCGATGCAGATTTGCCCGGAAATCATCAGTTCCTAATGAACCTGTTTCCATTATATACACATCACAAAGAATATTTTCAGCTGAAAGTTGACGCGCAATTGCCAGACCATCGCCTCCATTATTTCCTTTTCCGCAAAAGATTTTTACCGGTTTGCTCATATATCTTTCTTCTATCCATGCAGTACATTTTGCGGCTGCTCTTTCCATTAAATCCAGAGAACTGACTGGTTCATTTAATATCGTAAACTCATCCCATTTATGTATTTGTTCTGCAGATAATATTTTCATATGTCATTAACCTTGATCAAATATACTACCCATGCTTTTTTAATATAGAAGAAATATTTAGATTAGTACTTTATTTCTCTGAGATATAATTATAATTGAAAAAACACAAAGAGGATTAATTATACTTAAGTAGGCACTACCGATTTTCTTTGGTAACATTTTAAATTTATTTTCATACTTTTTGCTTAAGAAAAAATATCATTATCTCAAACTTGTAAACTGAATTATATGAGCCAAACAGGACAATCTGCTAAGTCAATTATACAGCAACTTACAGAACTACTTACGGGAGGCAATGCGCATGTCACCCTCGAAGATGCTACTAATATGTCTTTTGAAAACGTTAGCAAAAAGCCTGACAATCTTCCTTATAGTATCTGGCAGCTTGTAGAACATATTCGCATTTCCCAATGGGATATACTTGAGTTTTCAAGAGATCCTAAATACCAGTCTCCGGAATGGCCTACAGGTTATTGGCCGAAGGAAGAGGCGCCTGCAGATGAAAAGGAATGGAAAAATACATTGGAGCAAATAAAAAAGGATCGCGAGGAGTTTGTTGAATTATTAAATGCACCGGGAGCGGATTTGTACACTCCGTTTCCTCATGGTAGCGGACAAAATCTTTTGCGTGAAGCACTGCTGATTGCCGACCATACCAGTTATCACCTGGGGCAAATTATCATCGTAAGAAGATTATTAAACGATTGGAAATAACACTTGATTAAATATTTATGCGTTGTCAAGCCTATCAATTTTTTAATATTTTGCCTGGCTGTTAGTAACTTTGTGTAAAGGAAAAATCATTATGGGAGTTTGGAGACAAATAGCAGAATATTTATACATAAAAAAACGAGATCCTAATGACACCCGCACGCAATGGATGAAATACATGCATGGCATGAACCGCATCTCTATTTTGGTTTTTTTAATTGCGCTTATTATTATGATTATCAGGTTAGTATTGATACCTCTTTTTAAATAATCCGAATTACTATTAAACTTTCCTGAGCAGATTTCTTCAATATTTATTTATTGGTCAACTCTTTCATAATTATTGCCACTGGTGTAAGCAGTACTAAAAAGCTTTAATCTTTTTTATTTTATTATAAATAGCCCCAGGATACCAATTACATACAAGAGTATGACAATAAATGAATCCATACCCATTTTAAAAATCTGTTTTTTGCTTCGGAAAACAATTCCACAAACGTAAACAGTTGTGAGTAGCATTGCCAAAGCTGTTAAATACACATCTGTTTTTTGAGCTTTTGGTAACACTGCCTTGCCGGTAATTAATGTTGCCACGAAAAAAAGTACCGGAAGAAAAGCGTTTCCTCCTAAAATGTCACTGATCGCCATTTCATAATCCTGTATTTTTAAAGCTGCAAGCCCGGTAGAGATTTCGGGCAAAGAAGTTATAGCCGCAAGAATCGTTGCTCCAAATATTACTCCCTGCATTCCAATATGTTTTGCAATAGCATCGCTGCTCAGTTCTGCTGCAAAGCCGGCAACTAATGTTACCATAGCGCAAGCAAGAAAAATAATGATATTCTTTTTAATGTTTTTTTTATCATTCGATTGATTGCCGTTCCTATTGCCATTAGACTTTTCGTCCTTACCAGGTGGTAACGTCGAGGACCTGGCTTTAGAAGTCCATGGCAAGTCGGTTTTGGCTTTATTGATAAGATAGATGCCAATTATCCAAAAAGCAAGAATAAACACATCCGCAGGAGAAATGCGTAAAAAAATGAAAGAATCCGGTAACTCATGACCCATTACGGCCATAGACAACACTGCAATTACCAAAATACCTTCCAAAACCGGCACTAAAGAATTGACCGAATTGGTCAGCGCCACCTTTTTCCCCAATCCCCAAAAATCTAAAACTGCAATAACCACAGTTTGAATGGCTATACCTCCCAAAATATTTCCTACAGCTATGCCGATATTATTAGTAAGAGCAGAACTTACAACAATTGCAACCTCAGGAAGGTTTGTAACAATTGCCAGGAGGATCATACCGCCAAGTGCTTCACCTAATTTAAAATGTTTTAAAAGTAGGTCAGTGGTTTTTGACACCTGTATGCCAGCAAACCAAATAGTAATGCCTGCAGCAGCAAAAACCGCTAGTAATAATGGAAAGGGAAGAAAAGAAATATCCATAAAATCTAATTCTCAAAATATCAGACCAAAACCAGTAAATGATGTTTACCTAATGAAGTCTCTCTTTCTTTTACTATCTGCTTTTTGCAACTTATAACAAGAATAATTTATTATACATTTCTTAAAACCATTCAAATAAAGTTAAAAAGTTCTCACCCTTTTTCCACAAAATTGCTATAATCTGTGTTTTTAAATTTTGTGTTTAGTTCAATTAATATGCATTTACCGGTCAAAACAGTAGGTTTGCCATAAAAAATATTTACAGAATGGTGGCGGCGAAAGTGGAATGCAAGGTTGCAATGTTGTTATCTCCTAACGAGTTGAGTAACAAATTTAGAATACTCGAGTCTATCAATATAGAGAAATCAGCTTTAAATATTAATTATAAGGTAAGCAGCTTAAATGCTAAAGAACTTTCTAAACATTATTCTAATCTTCCTGCATTTGCTCATGAATTATTTCTTCAGTTTAGTCCTGATGCTGTTGTTGCAATTCACCAAAAAATAAGGCAGCCTTTTGCAAAACAAAAAGTAGAAAAAGAAGGTGAGGCGCTAGTCAAAAAATCGATGCTGAGGCATTTTTATCAATTGTTTGAAAAGCTAAAGCCGTTTAGCAGCATCGTAAAATGGTATCATAAGATACCTGTCGGTAGTGGAAAAAGCTATAAAACTTCGCCCTGTATTTTTAGCGCCTACAAAACACAATTAACTTTTGAAGTACAAAAAACAAATAATTATTTGTTTTTGATGACCAATGTTTTACTAAATGGTACGGTGTATAGTTTGAATGAATTTAATCGCTACCATTTCCTTCTTGAAAGCAACAATGAATATTTCTTACTTTCTTATAAAGATTACCAGACTTTAGAATGGTTATCTGAATATAATCGCGGGCAATACAAAAGTGATGCTGAAGGATTTGCAAGAAATCTTTTGGCAAGGCTTGAGGCAGATTACGAAGTAGACCGAAATGATTGTTTTATTAAAAAAGAAATTAAAACTGTACCGGTAAACAGGGTAATGCTGAATGAACTGAACAACGCTTTTGTAATGCTGACTCCTCAGTGGATTTACGACGGATTTGTAGTGGAAGGTCCATGGAAAGAAATTCATGAAATAAAAGCAGATGGAGAGGTAATTACAATAATGAGGGACAAAGAAGTGGAAGAGAAGTTTCAGAAAATGCTCGTATCACTTCATCCAAATTTTTCGAACCAACGAAACGGCTATTACTATGTGTCGTTTGCTGATGCACAAAAAAAGCAATGGTTTTTAAAGACATATCATCAATTACTGGAAGCCGGAATTGAACTTGTGGGAATGGATCTGTTGAATCACTTCAGGTATTCTCAACACAAGGTGCAGACAACAATCGATATAATAAATGAAGCAAATGGAAAGGTTTTAATGAAAATGGCGGTGTTTTTCGGAAAGGAAGAAATCCGCCTGGCTGAACTTCAAAAGATGTTATTAGCGGGCCAGAGAGCTGTCATGCTAAAAGATACCAGCCTCGGCATTTTGCACGATGAGTGGTTGCAGCAGTATGCGGCGATTATAAAACACGGGAAAATCAACAAAGATGAAATTGAGGTGGCCAAATCAATGGCGCTTCTGGAGCAGCAATACAATAAAGAGAAAGAAGTTTTAAGGCCCTTAATAAAAGAGCAATGGTGGCAAAAATGGCAGCAATGGCAAAATGGAGACGAAAAGATTTATACCGTTCCCGATACTGTAAAAGCAACCCTTCGATCTTACCAGCAAAAAGGATTTGAGTGGCTCACTCTTCTTGCCGAGGCAGGTGCAGGAGCTTGTCTCGCAGATGATATGGGTCTGGGAAAAACGTTGCAAACAATTTGTTTCCTCGCTCATTATGTTCATAATAATCCAGCTTCAGTAAACATAATTGTTTGTCCTTCTTCTCTGATATACAACTGGCAGCAGGAATTACAAAAGTTTACTCCCGGCATTTCTTCGACCGTATATCATGGTAGCAACCGCAATATTGATGACATACAAAACATTAATTGCCAGATTCTCATAACCAGTTATGGAACGATAAGAGCCGACGCAGGCATCTTATTAAATAGGGAATACGGAGTAGCTGTAATTGATGAAAGTCATAATATCAAAAATCCCTCGGCACAGATTACTACTGTATTAAACATGCTGCAGGCAAGTATAAGAATAGCCCTTAGCGGTACCCCTGTGGTAAATAATACTTTTGATTTGTACGCTCAACTCAATTTTGCAATACCCGGTATGTTTGGCACACGGGAATTTTTTAAACGTGAGTACGCAGATGCGATAGACCGTAACCATGATGAAGACAAAATTAAATCGTTGCAAAGGTTAACAGCACCTTTTATTCTTCGCCGCACCAAAGAGCAGGTGGCTAAAGATCTTCCGGAAAAAACTGAAATGATACTTTGGTGCAACATGAACAACGAACAGAAGAACCTGTACAATGAAATAAAGGACCAGGTACGCAGCAACATTTTTCTCGATATAAAAAACAATGGTTTAAGCAAAAGTAAGTTTGCAGTTTTACAGGGTATGCTAAAACTGAGGCAGGTTTGTAACTCTCCTTTATTATTACCACAGGATGAGCGTCAGTCTTGTAATGTTTCTGTAAAAACAGAAGTGTTGTTGGGCGAATTGTCTAATATTTTGAAACATCATAAAGCGTTGGTATTTTCTCAATTTAGTACAATGCTCGATCTGCTGGCAAATGAGTGCGACAAGCAGGGAATAAAATATTATCATTTCGATGGGCAGACCCCACCTTCTAAACGTGTAGAAATGGTAAATGCCTTTCAGGATAAAGATGACTCTACCAATCTTTTTCTCATAAGCCTTAAAGCCGGCAATACCGGGCTTACACTTACGGCAGCAGATTATGTTTTTCTATTTGATCCGTGGTGGAATACTGCAGTGGAGCAACAGGCAATAGATAGAACCCACAGAATCGGGCAGACAAAAAATGTTTTTGCTTACAAAATCATTTGTAAAGACACTATTGAGGAAAAAATAATTCAGCTTCAACAGAAAAAGAAAAAATTAGCAGAGGATCTAATTGGTGAAGATGATGGCTTTATCAAAACACTGAGCGAAGAAGATATAGGCTACTTATTTAGTTAATAACCGGGGAAGTATTGAAATAAATGAATAATAATAAAAAAGTCCCTGTTTCTGCTTCAACAGAGACCATTTTACTAATTGTGATGGTCTTTTTTAAGTTTGTCTTTTTTGGTTTCCTTTTTATTATTTGTTAAATCATCACCCTTAGAGTCCTGTTCTTCATTTTTTCTACTGTCAAGGTTGTCCCGTTCATCGGGCCTTTTTCCAGTCTCAGAATTATGCGGATTTGTTCTCGCATTATTTGCCGGGTTATTATTAGCGTGTCCCATAAACAATAAATTTTAAATAAATATTAAAAAATTGTACCAATTTATACACTAGCACCTTTTAAAAAACAACTCCAATTAGATATTGCAAACGCACCGTTCGGAGTTATTTTTGCTTTTTAGGTCTAAAGTTAAAAATTATTGAAAGAAAAGAATCATTTTGATTTCATCATTTTTGCGACTATTCAACTTTTGTTGCGTCGCACACTTGTACACAATAACATTATTCATCAGCCTAAAGCCAGGTCGATTAGTGATTGGCTTATACAGTTTTAAAAGTTTTATAAACAAATGTTACACATAGTTTTTGAAGACGCGAATATTGAAGCATTAAGAAAAAGTTTTGAATTAGATTCATCTTTGCAGGGAGAAATGATATCTATACAAGATGATTACGCTGTCGGTCCGTTACTAAATATTTACTCGGAAGAAGGAATTGAAAACCGCCGTCAATGGTGGAGAGACGTTTTGAAAGACGGGCATTATGATGGAATTGTTGATGACGGTCACGTAGATGACAATAAAAAAGTAGCACAACTTAAAGCAAAGCTTTCTGAAGATCCTGAAGAGCTGATATGGATTTGGGCTGCACAAAACAAACATGATGTGTCTGGCTATTACTGGTTGATGAGCCAGTTGAAAGATTTTCAGGGACGAATTTTTATTTTGTACCTCAATAATCTTCCTTTCATAAATGAAAAGGGAAATATTTTTTACCCTACAAGCTTGTTTCAAATTCAACCAAAAGAGTTTGTAAAGGCTAAAAAACTTGCAAGGCCGATTACGCTAAGCGAGTTCGAGATTGACCCTGATGAATGGGCGAAAATATGCAGGGAAGGGAAAGGAGTACGACTACTGGAAGGTGGAAAAAAGCTGATACAAAAAGGATACAATTATTATGACAATGAATTACTGAATTTTATAGGAAAAGACTGGCAAAAGGTTTCGAAACTTTTTCAGCAGTACTTTGGAAAGGTAAAAGATACAACCGGCGATGCATTTCTGCTATGGAGAATAAGACTTATGATAGAGGGTGGAAAAGTGGAAATGCAGGGCAATATGCAAAATATGAAGGAATTTGAGGTACGCCTGGCCGGAGTTGCAAATGTTGAAGCCGAAGTGGCGGAAGCGCAAACAGCGTAAATGTTATTTTTGAATATTTATAAGAATAAATGAAAATTACCAGAATACATCATATTGCCATTCTCACCGATCGATATGAAGAAAGCAAAAAGTTTTATACTGAGATACTTGGTTTTAGTATTATAAACGAAACATACAGAAAGGAAAGAGACAGCTATAAACTCGATTTGGCTATAAATGGCGCGTATTGTATCGAACTTTTTTCATTTCCCGAATACAAAGAAAGAAATAGCTTTCCGGAATCAAAAGGTTTACGACATTTGGCTTTTTCGGTAGATAATGTAGAGGAATGGATTGAATTTTTGCGAAGCAAAAATGTTGATGTTCAAAATGTAAGAATTGACGAAATAACCCTTAAAAAGTTTACTTTTTTTTATGATCCAAATGGCCAGCCGTTGGAGTTGTATGAAGGGTAAGATTGAATAAATAGAATGAATACAGAAACAGCAAACGAACTTACAAACAACACAAGCGGGGTAACAGGACAGTATAAAAACTGGTTCCTCGATTATGCCTCGTATGTAATTCTTGAAAGAGCAGTTCCTGCCATTGAAGATGGGTTAAAGCCGGTGCAGCGACGAATCCTGCATGCCATGAAGGAAATGGATGATGGCAGGTTTAATAAGGTAGCCAATATCATCGGTCAAAGTATGCAGTACCATCCGCATGGCGATGCATCTATTGGCGATGCCTTGGTAAACATGGGGCAAAAGGAACTACTGATAGAGACGCAGGGAAACTGGGGCGATGTGAGAACCGGCGATGCGGCGGCAGCGCCTCGTTATATCGAAGCAAGGCTAAGCAAATTTGCTCTTGATGTTGCTTTTAATAATAAAACGACGGAATGGCAACTCAGTTATGATGGCAGAAAAAATGAACCTGTCACATTGCCAATGAAGTTTCCGATGTTGCTTGCACAGGGAGCTGATGGAATTGCAGTAGGTCTTTCCACGAAAATTTTACCTCACAATTTCTGCGAATTAATAGATGCTTCTATAAAATATCTCCGCGGTAAAAGTTTTACCATTTATCCGGATTTTCAAACGGGAGGAATGATTGATGTCGCAAATTATAACGATGGAAAAAGAGGCGGTAAAGTAAGGGTAAGAGCAAAAATAGAAGAACAGGATAAAAAAACATTGATAATTAAGGACGTACCCTATGGGGTTACTGTATCTACATTATGCGACAGTATAGTAAAAGCGAATGACCAGGGAAAAATAAAAATTAAAAAAGTTACCGACGCTACTGCTGCAGCTGTAGAAATTATAATAGATCTTGCGCCCGGTATTTCTCCCGATATTACTATTGATGCGTTATACGCCTTTACCGATTGCGAGGTAAGCATATCTCCCAATGCCTGCGTTATTATCGATCAGAAGCCGCACTTTGTGACGGTTAATGATCTGCTAAGTATTTCTGCAGATAACACTAAAAATCTTTTGCAGAAAGAACTCGAGATTAAGCTTGGCGAGTTGCAGGAAAAATGGCATTACACTTCACTCGAAAAAATATTCTTTGAAGAAAAGATATACAAGGAACTGGAGAAAAAGCACGACACATGGGAAAAGGTGTTGACAGCTATCGAAAAAGCGTTTGTGCCTTTTACAAGGCATATGAAGAGAAACGTGACACGTGAAGACGTATTAAAGCTAACGGAAAAACCTGTTCGCCGTATTTACCGGTTAGATATAGATCAACTAAATGAACAGATAAAGGGTATTGAGGATGAAATGGAACAGGTTCAATATAACCTTGACCATCTCACCGACTACGCGGTATCTTACTACGAAGGACTGCTTAAAAAATATGGAAGCGGCAGAGAGCGCAAAACCGAAATAAAACAATTTGATGTAATTACTGCAAGGTCAGTCGCAATTGCCAATACTAAAGTTTACATGAATCGTTCTGAAGGTTTCGTAGGTTTAAGTCTGAAGAAAGACGAACTTATAGCGGAATGTAGCGAACTGGATGATATAATCGTTTTTACCAAGGCTGGCAAAATGAAAGTGGTACGAGTGGCAGATAAAGTTTTTGTAGGCAAGGACATTATTCATGCAGCCGTATTTGTAAAAAATGATGAGCGGACGACTTATAATGTAATATATGTAGATGGAGCAAGTGGCGTTAGCTACGCAAAACGTTTTAATGTAACAGGTATTACTCGCGACAAAGAATATGACTTGACGAAAGGTTCGGAAAAAAGCCGGATACACTATTTTTCAGCAAACCTTAATGGAGAAGCTGAGATAGTGAAAATTATTTTAAGTCCTAACAGTACTGCCAAGAAAAAGGAACTCGATTTTAGTTTTGAGGAATTGGACATAAAGGGACGGGGCAGTATGGGTAACCAAGTGACCAAGCACCCGATTAAAACAGTTAAGTTTAAAGAAGCAGGAAGAAGCACATTAACGGGAAGAAAGCTTTGGTTTGACAGTAAATTTGGACGGCTAAATAATGAAGAAAAAGGAGAATACCTGGGAACTTTTGAAGAGGAAAAACTTTTGGTTATTTATGATGACGGCAACTATGAGATTACAGACACGGAATTAACCCAGAGATTTGAACCTGAAAAAATGTTGCTCATTGAAAAATTTGATCCTGAAAAAGTGATTACTGCCATTTATCTTGATGCCGAAAAAGAACAATATAATATCAAAAGGTTTAGAATAGAAACGAGTTCGGTCAAAACCAAATTTTTATTTATAAAAGAAGGTAAAGGAAACCGTTTGGAAGCCGTAACTACTGATGAAGATCCGGTATTAATATTACATACTGAAAAAGGGAAGCAAGTGGCAACTCAAAAAATACAGATCGGTGGTTTTGTAGAAGTAATGGGTTGGAAAGCTATTGGGAATAAATTGGTGGGCTATGATAAAGATGTAGAAATGGAATGGGAGACAAAAGCCGCTGAAGATGATAAGCAGGCAAAACTATTCTAGTTTGAAGTACAATATGTAAGCAAAAAAGGCAAGGAATTAAAACTTTCCTTGCCTTTTCTATAATCCTTTGAAACAGAAATAATAACTTATTACCTTTTTCCTTTTATTTCCTTAATATAACCATTGTAGCTAATTTGCTGCCTGTTGTTACTTATTACCTGCAAACTTCCATAGCCGCTTTCTGTAACCGTAAGAAGCATCTGTCTTACATCTTTTGCATCTTTAGGCGAAATTTCAATATCCCAGCCATCTTTTTTTCTTTCTTTTACAGTGTAATCAAAATTGGTAGAGGTGAAATGAAATCCTCCTTCGGACGGGTCTATAGGAGCTACATAAGCGCGACCAAAATAAGGCAAATCTGAAACAAGGGTATCACCAGAAACCGTTAAGTCAAATGAAGAAGTTGGATTTATGGCCCTTCCACGCAGTGGTAAAACGGTTTGCACCACAAAAACATATTTTTTGGAATTAACTAAATTTCGAACTTCTGTATATTTCTCTTGTTTTTTATCTTCCTTGTTTTGCTGCGCGAAACTTATCGTACAGCAACTCAAAATAAGTAAAGCTGTTATGAAAGCTTTATGATATAATTTAAATTTCATTTTTATTTGTTTGCAGACAATGTTTCAAAGCATATACCATACTGCGATCATATAACGGGTTTTAATAAACAAATAAGTTAAAGTAAGAGATGAGAAATGAATATTTGTTGTTGATAAAATACTGCGTTTAAAAATATTTGTTAACAATAGCCGTTTAAACTGTTACAATAAGGTTAGCTCAAGTAGTAGTTATAATGTGCGACTCCCAATTTTGTTATATTTGCATGCATAGTTGACACATGGCTAATACTATAAAAAAGAAAGGAAAACCTGCTCCAAATCCAAATAAATTATCGCCGGATAAGCAGGAGGAAGTGACTGTGAAGGAAATTGTGAAAGATGAACGCACGTACAAGATCGCTGGTACGGTAAGTCTTCTTATATCATTGTTTTTATTTGTCGCATTTGCGTCATATATATTTACCTGGCAAGATGACCAGGACAAAGTACACCAGTTCCACTTTTTTTCGGATAGTGCAGAGGGCGTAAATAATTTGCTTGGTTTTTTAGGTGCTTACATTGCAAATCGATTTATTTTCAAAGGTTTTGGCCTTGCTTCATTTCTTTTTTGTAGCTTTTTTTTCGTGCTCGGTCTTAACCTCTTGTTTGGACGTAAGGTCTTTTCTTTAAGGAGGAATGTTAAGTACGTCCTCACAGGCTTACTCGTACTCAGCGTTGCATTGTCCTTTATTTTTCGCGGCGCTCAATTTAGTTACGGCGGTGCTTTTGGAGATTTAATCACCGATTCACTCGTTAAATGGATTGGGGTGGTAGGTACTGCCGCGTTACTGCTTGTAACAGCTTTTAGTTATTTTATATGGAAGTTCAATCCAACATTCACTTTACCAAAACAAAACAGTTTTCCTTCGCCTCAATCTTTAGCAGAAAAGAAAGAAAATGTAAATCAAGTTATAACTGATGCTGAGGAACCATTGAAAAAAACGTCTGAAAGTGATGATGAGGCAAAGTTATACATCGACAAAGACGTTGCTGTATCAAGTAATAAACTTAAAAAAGAAGGTAAAGGAATTGTTGTTCTAATGCCTGAAGATAACGCTGATGAATATCCATTGCACGATCTAAGACTTGTAGAAAAGGAAGGAGAAAAACCGGCAGATGAAGATACTGCTGATACTGTAGAACAAAATAATGAACCTGCTGATCCTTTTAGATTAGAAATTAAAGAAGTAAAACAGGAAAGTCCTTTCGAAGCTGATGCAAGCCCGGGTGATCAAGAAATTCCGCTTCCTGTAATTAACGACATAGACGAAGAAACCATTGACGATTTGGATTTGGAAATAAAAGATATACCAGACCCGGATGAAGAAGATGAAGTCGAATCTATACCCGCAATTTCAAAAGTTAAGCTAGACCCTTATGAACCTACTCTTGATTTAAGAGACTATAAGAGTCCTTCTTTAGATTTATTGGAAACGCACGGCAGCGAAAAAATTGTACACGACCCGACGGAGTTGGAGAGCAATAAAAACCAGATTATAGCTACTCTTAAAAATTATGATATTTCTATTCAGCGCATAGCCGCTACAGTTGGTCCTACAGTTACTTTGTACGAGATCGTTCCTGCTCCGGGAGTTCGTATCAGCCGTATCAAAAACCTTGAAGATGATATTGCCTTAAGCCTTGCTGCCTTAGGTATACGCATTATCGCCCCGATACCTGGCAAAGGTACTATAGGTATAGAGGTTCCCAACGTTCGCAAAACAGTTGTCAGCATGAAAACTTTGCTAGCTTCTGAGAAGTTTCAAAACAATACCTATTCTTTACCGATCGCAATTGGTAAAAAAATAGATAATGAAAATTTTATTGTTGATCTTGCTACGATGCCTCACCTTCTTATGGCAGGGGCTACAGGCCAGGGTAAATCTGTAGGATTAAATGCAATATTGGTAAGCCTTTTATATAAAAAACATCCATCACAGTTAAAACTGGTTCTGGTAGATCCTAAAAAGGTGGAATTAAGCATTTATCGCTCTATTGAAAAACACTTTTTAGCCCGTCTTCCGGGAGAGGAAGAAAGTATTATTACTGATACAAAAAAGGTAGTTCATACGTTAAATGCGCTCTGTATCGAGATGGACAACCGGTATGATTTGTTGAAAGAAGCCGGTTGCCGCAATATAAAAGAGTACAACGAAAAGTTTATTGCACGCAGGTTAAATCCTGAAAAGGGTCATCAATTTCTTCCGTTTATTGTATTGGTGGTAGATGAATTCGCGGATTTAATTATGACTGCCGGCAAAGAGGTTGAAATGCCGATAGCTCGTTTGGCCCAGCTTGCCCGCGCCGTGGGTATACATCTTATTATTGCTACGCAACGTCCTTCGGTAAATATTATCACTGGTACCATCAAAGCTAACTTCCCTGCGAGGATTGCGTTTAAAGTTTCCAGCAAAATTGATAGTCGTACTATTTTAGATGCTGGTGGTGCAGAGCAATTAATTGGTAAGGGCGATATGCTTATAAGCTACAATGGTGAAATAACCCGTCTGCAATGTGCCTTTGTAGATACCCCCGAAGTAGATAGCATTACAGATTTTATAGGAGATCAGCGTGGCTATCCACAGGCATTTCTATTGCCGGAATATGTTGACGAAAAAGAGCTCGAAAGTAAAGACTTTGACAGCAGCAGTCGCGACCCTTTGTTTGAAGATGCTGCACGTCTTGTTGTAGGCAGCCAAATAGGAAGCACATCATTAATTCAACGTAGAATGAAACTTGGATATAACCGCGCAGGACGTCTTATGGACCAGTTGGAAGCTGCAGGTATTGTTGGTCCTAACCAGGGAAGCAAGGCAAGAGACGTGCAGGTACGAACAGAAATGGAGCTTGAAGAAATTTTATCTGCTTATTAACCTTTTTAGCTTATAAAACATTTACTTTCTTTTTTGATGCATGAGTGAGCGCATTTCGTCTAATAATATATCTTTTTTCAACTTTGCTTTAGCAGCAATTAATATTCGTTTTAAACTAAAAAAGAACCAAAACCGGATGTAGTTATACGATTTAACAAGAGTCTATGAAACATTCGGATTGAATTTTGCTTAGCAATAACTGTATGTTTTTTTGTAAGAATAATATTTGAAATACCAATACCTATTCTTTTAACAAAAGACCATTAAACAACGAAATAAGCAAAATGTCTTAAAGACTAATTCTTAATTTACTAATTAACTTAAAATGAAAAAAGTATACTATTTATTTATAATAGCCCTAAGCCTCGTTGCCGGTTCGGCTAAGTCTCAGACTGACGCCGGGGCGAAAAAAATTTTAGATGAAGTAACCGCGAAGTTAAAAACTTACAAAGGAATTAATGCCGGATTTACTTTAATCTCAAAATCTCGTACAGGGCAGATTAATAATAATGTAAATGGAAAGATATTTATTAAAGGAAATAAATATTACATAAAAGAAGGCACTACGGAAATTTTTAGTGACGGTAACAAAACATGGAACTACAATGGAAATGATGAAGTAACTGTAACGGCAGCAGATGCCGACGACCAGGCTTTTACTCCACAGAAATTGCTAACAGATTTTTATGATAAGGACTTTTCTTACAAGCTTGTATCTTCTGCCGGAAACTATAATCAAATTCAACTGGTTCCGGTTGATAAGCGTAAAAACTTTCAGAAGATCAATGTATTTGTCGATAAATCCAAAGGGATGATTACAAAGGCAAAGGTGATTGATAAAAGCAGCAACACAATTGATTTCAATTTAAAAAACATCAATACAAGGGCCGACATTGCTGATGATACTTTTGTTTTTGATCAGAAGAAATACAATAAAAATATAGAAGTAATAGAATAAAAATAATTTTATAAAAGCTTTAAAAAACCGTCTGCAACAGCACGACGGTTTTTTAATGTCCCAATCTTGTATCTTGCAGTTTGTCAAAAAAAGTGTATGAAACAACTTCCCGTAAAAAAGGACATTTTTATAAAAAACCGCGAAAGGTTTGTAAAAGAAATGGAGCCTTCGAGCATTGCCATTTTCAACAGTAATGATGAAATGCCTTCGAATGGTGACGCCTTATACCCGTTTGTTCAAAACAGCGATTTGTTTTGGCTTACAGGTATAGAACAGGAAGAGACAATGCTTATTTTGTTTCCCGATAATCCGGATGAAAAGTACAGGGAAGTGCTGGTACTGCTTCGTCCTAACGAAATGAAAGAAAAATGGGATGGAAAAAGATTAAGAGAAAACGAAGCAACCGCGCTTTCAGGTATAGAAACTATAGTATGGCTAGACAGTATTGACGCTTTATTACAACCATGCGTACATCTTGCAGATAATGTATATTTAAATTCTAATGAAAACGACAGGAAAAGTTCTTTGATCGAAACGCGGGATTATCGATATGCAAAAGAATTTATACAAAGGTACCCTCTGCATACGTATAAACGGGCTGCAAAAATTTTAAAGAATTTACGTGCAATTAAAACTCCTGAAGAAATCGAGGTATTACAAAAAGCTATAAATATTACGGAAAGAACTTTCAGAAGATTGTTATCATTCATTCGTGCTGGAGTAATGGAGTACGAAATTGAGGCAGAAATAATGCATGAATTTTTACGTAATGGCAGTCCGGGACAAGCTTATGGCAGCATTATAGCAAGCGGAGACAGAGCGAGAACTTTGCATTACATTTTTAACAACCAGGAGTGTAAAGATGGAGAATTGGTATTAATGGATTTTGGTGCTAAGTTTGGGGGGTACAATGCAGATTTAACTCGTACCGTACCTGTTAACGGAAAATTTACACAAAGACAAAAGGAAGTATACAATGCGTGTTTACATTTACACAATTTCTGCAAAGGCTTACTGAAACCAGGTATTTCAATTGTAGATTATACGGAAAAAGTTGGTGATGAAGCCACAAAGCAATTTATAGAAATTGGTCTATTGAATGAATCTGAAATAAAAAACGAGGACAAGCAAAACAAGGCTTATAGAAAGTATTTATATCATGGAATTTCACACCATCTAGGGGTAGATGTACATGATTTGGGAACACGTGTAGAACCCATAAAAGCCGGAATGGTTTTTACCGTAGAACCGGGAATTTATATAGAAGAAGAACAAATGGGAGTGAGGATAGAAAATAATGTTTGGATAACAGAAAATGGCAATATAGATTTAATGAAAAATATTCCCATTACCGTTGAAGAGATTGAAGAACTTATGAAAAAGTAGAACATCTCTTACATCTTAAATAATAAATAATCAACAGAAAGTGGTGGTATAGTTAGTAGTCTATGGTTAAAATATGAAACAGTTACCAAATATATTTACGCTTCTTAACCTTTTTTTTGGTTGTATAGCTATCGTTTATATTCTTCAAAATGACCTTGTCTCTCTAAGCAACCAGGAGGGTGAGTTAATGCTGATGCTGCCTGAGAAAATTTATTGGGCTTCCGTATGTATTGGTATTGCTGCTGTCATTGACTTTTTGGACGGCCTTTTAGCCAGGCTATTAAATGTGCATTCTGAGATGGGAAAAGAACTTGATAGTCTTGCAGATCTCGTAAGTTTCGGTGTTGCCCCCGCAATGATCGTTTTCCAGTTTTTGCGTTTGTCTTACGCTCAACAGGAGAATGGTTTGGATATTTCTGCTCTTTGGCTGCTTCCTGCTTTTATTATTCCCTGTGCGGGAGCATACAGGTTGGCAAGGTTTAATTTAGACAAAGAACAATCATATGGGTTTAAAGGTGTGCCCATACCAGCGGCAGGCTTGCTTATTGCTTCTTTTCCATTAATTTACTGGTACTCCTCTTTGCCGGTAGCCGTTAGCATTTTATTAAACTCCTGGTTTTGGTATGCTTTAATTGCAGTGGTTGCTTATCTAATGGTTTCAAAAGTGCCTATGATGGCTCTTAAGTTTAAAGAGCTTAATATAAAAAATGATCTTCCTAAATTTATTTTGGTTATTGTTGCCGTAGTTGCTGGAATACTTTTACAATGGTTAGCAGTGCCGGTGGTATTTGTTACTTATGTTATACTATCGCTTGCAATGCCAGCTTATGCTAAAGGTGATAAGGGAAAAATAGCAAAACAGGTTGTCTGACACATTTTTCTCATTCTCTATAAAAAATAATAGTTTTTTGTAAAGAGGATCTATGCTAATGCAGTACTGCTTTTCCAAATTGACCAAAGAATAAAATGCCTGACAAATAATAAAATCAATTGCAGGTTCTGTCTTCATCTTTTACCTTTGCCACCTCAAATTAAAACTCATGACTTATAACGTTCAGATAAAAGTGATGCCTCTTAAAGATTTACTTGACCCACAGGGAAAAGCTGTTTTGGGTGGATTACTAAACCTTGGTTTAAAAGGAGTTGAAGAAGTAAGAATCGGTAAACACATAACGCTGCAAATTGAAGCAGAAAGTGAAGAAGCTGCAAAACAGTTAGCTGACCAGGCAAGTAAAAAGCTGCTTGCTAACCCTGTAATGGAGTTTTATGAAATTGAGATGATTAATTAAGAACCAGGTAAATCAAAAGTTTATTTCTTAATTGATTAAAAAGTTTTTTGATTTAAAAATTGAGAAAACTTATTTTCAAAATCTTCAAGTAAACAAATTCTCACATTAACCCTAATGCTTTACATTGTTCCAACACCTTTAGGAAACTTAAAAGATATTACACTTCGATCTTTAGAAGTTTTAAAAAGTGTTGATGTTATTTTGGCTGAAGACACCCGAACATCTTCAAAACTTTTACAGCATTACGGCATATCAAAACCAATATCTCCCTATCATCAGCACAACGAACATAAAATTGTACAGCACATTACTGATCAGTTATTGTCGGGAAAAACATTTGCTTTAATAACTGATGCGGGCACGCCCGGCATATCTGATCCTGCTTTTTTATTAGTAAGAGAGTGTGCTAAGCACGACATCAAAGTAGAAACGCTTCCAGGCGCCACGGCTTTTGTTCCTGCGTTGGTCAACAGCGGTCTGCCAATTACTCGTTTTACTTTCGAGGGATTTCTGCCATTAAAAAAAGGCAGGCAAACCTTGCTAAAAAAACTTGCGGGGGAAGAAAGAACAATGGTATTTTATGAAAGTCCCATGAGACTGGTAAAGACACTTGAAGAGTTTATTGAGTATTTTGGAGCCGAAAGACAATGTTGTGTTAGCAGGGAGTTAACAAAGATGTTTGAAGAAAATAAACGTGGTAGTTTGCATGAAGTTTGCAATTATTTCCGTGAAAAAAATGTCAAGGGTGAAATAGTAATTGTTGTGCAGGGAACTTCCTAATTTTAAAAAAATAAATAATAATATGTCAAAGAAATCAGTGTTTTCATTCATTTTATTGTTGGTAATGTATTCAGCAAGTGCGCAGTTTAGAAAAATACCAGCAGTTGTTACTGACTCTTTTAAAGTAAAGTTTGAAAACGCGTCAGGTGTTTCGTGGAAAGATAAACTTACTTCATTTCAGGCTGATTTTAAACAAGGGGATAAAGAAATTAAGGCTTCCTTTTCTTCAAATGGAGAATGGATAAAAACCGAAACGAAACACACTTATCAAAGTCTTCCTGCAGATGTGAAAGACGGATTTAAAAAAAGTAAATTTGCAGACTTAAGTGTACTTGATGTATTACAAGTTGACGAAAAAGATAAAGACACTCAATACCGCATTATTGTAAAGAAAAATGATGTTGCAAAAAGATCTCTTGTTTTTTCTAAAACCGGGCAGTTAATAAGTGACAATGCTTTTTTTTAATAAAAACTAAACAAGAGGTTACTGGCTAATCCTATGAAGAAATTATTACTACCGGTTTTACTATTTATCTTATTTAATTCCTGTTTTGCTCAACCTGATCGCTGGCAGCAACGTATAAGTTACAACATACATGTAAAAATGGATGTCGCAACAAACAGATTTGCCGGCATAGAAAAAATTGATTATTTCAATAATTCTCCTGATACCTTATACAGGGTTTTCTTTCATACTTACTGGAACGCATTTCAGCCAAATAGCAGTATGGATGTAAGAAGTAGGGAACTGGGAAAGACAATTCTTGGAGTTGACAAGCAGGGAAAAGAAGTGCATGACTGGGACCCGCGTGTAAAGGATAGAATTTTAAATTTAAAGCCAGATGAAATTGGTTATCAAAAAGTGGCTTATGTAACTGTAAATGGTAAAGCACAAAAGCTGAAGGAGCATGAAACTATTCTAGAAGTTGTACTGGATAAACCAATATTGCCTAAGTCGAAAACCACTTTCGAGGTCAGCTTTCAGGCGCAGGTGCCGTTGCAGATACGTCGTAGCGGAAGAGATAATGCAGAGGGTGTGAAGTATAGTATGGCCCAATGGTATCCGAAAATGGCCGAGTACGATTACCAGGGCTGGAATGCCAATCCCTATATAGCAAGAGAATTTTATGGTGTATGGGGCGATTATAATGTAAAAATTGACATTGATAAAAGTTACATGGTTGCCGCTTCGGCCACACTCCAGAATCCCAATCAGGTTGGTTTTGGCTATGAAGAAACAGGGGCTAAAGTCGTAAAACCATCTGGCGCTACTCTGACATGGAATTTTATCGCAAATAATGTTCATGATTTTGTCTGGGCTGCGGATTCTAATTATGCTATGATTAAGCGAAAAGTCAAAAACGGGCCTTTGTTATATATTGTTTATAAAAACGTTGACAGCTTTCGAGTACCCTTTAAGAAACTTGCAGATACTGCAGAGCTTGCTTACCCCATCATGGCTAAAACGTTTGGCCCTTACCCTTATAAAAACTTCACTTTTATACAGGGAGGAGATGGAGGTATGGAGTATCCTATGGCTACGCTCATAAAAAATGCAGGCATAGGAACTGGCATCCACGAATGGATGCATAGTTGGTACCAGGGAATGATGGGCACGAACGAAAGTCTTTACCCCTGGATGGACGAAGGCTTTACAACTTATGCTGAAGAAAGAGTTATGGGTGAATTGCGTCAGAAAAAAACGTTTTTGCAGGAGGGGAGTTATTTGAGTTACTTCCGCCTTGTAAAAAGCGGTTTTGAAGAACCTATGAGTACACATTCTGATCATTACAACACCAACTATGCTTACAGTGTAGCAGCCTATTCAAAAGGCGCGGTGTTTATGACACAACTTGGCTACATTGTAGGAGACTCTGTAAGAGACAAGATTTTACTTGAATATTACCGGGAATGGCGCTTTAAACATCCTAATTCGAATGATTTTATAAGGGTTGCGGAAAAGGTAAGCGGTATAGAATTGGAGTGGTATAAAGAGTATTGGGTTTATTCTACAAAAACCATTGATTATGCTATCGATAGTTTATGGGAAGAAAACGGAAAAACCAACATTCGCATAAAAAGAATAGGAGAGATGCCTATGCCAATAGACGTTGAGTTAACCTTTAAAGATAGCACTAAAGAGCTTCACTATATTCCATTAGATCTTATGTATGGGCAGAAACCTGTTGAAAGTGATTCTGTTCCAAGAACCGTTCATGAAGAATGGAGATGGGCTCATCCCACATATACTTTTAGTACAGATAGAAAAATTTTGGATTTATCAGAGGTGCAGATAGATCCTTCGCAGCGTTTAGCGGATATAGACAGGCGAAATAATCTATTGAAGATACACTGGTAAGGAAAAAACCTGGAAGGAACGGACTCTAAAGCTAAAATTTGTTTCCTAACTGGTAGGCTCTTTCCAGATATCCTTGACGAGTTTTTTCATCGGCCATATTTACAGCGTAAAAGAATTCATGGTCAACCGCTTGAATTCCAGGGTAGTGAAGAGCAAACTCATCAATAAGTTTTTTCATCGCTTCACTTAACCCTGCCTCATATGCTTCTTTATTAAAAATTGTTGTACTAATTATCAAAGCTTTTGCATGCTTTAGAAGAGGAAGTCGCCCAGTGATGTCACCGTGCCAACCTGCAGAAGTTAATGAGAAAGCAAAGCCAAGCGTAAAAACACGTTCGATCCAACCTTTAAGAATGGCCGGAAATCCTACGAACCAAACGGGGGATATAAATACCAAAGCCTCTGCTCTCGCTACTTTCTCTTGCTGCTCCCGCACATCTTTTGGACCTTGTTTTCTTAGTTGCGTTACAATCTCAATTGGACTCTTTTTGCGAAACATCCACCAGGTAGCCATGCGCCTCAGCAATCCGGCATTGGTAGCGAAAACCTGTTCCTTTACCACTTTTTCGACTACGTCTGGTGCATTGTCATCAGGAAGCCAATTGGAAAAATCGCGCTGACTTAGAATCGGATTAAAACCGATTGCATAAAGGTCAATTACTTCGCTGTCGTGCCCAGCATCTTTCAGTCCTTTGGTGAACTGCTCCAATACTGCGTGACAAAAAGATTTTCGATTTGGATGTGCATACACTGTTAAAACTTTCATCACTCGCTTTTTTAAAATGATTTGATAACATGTTTAAAGGTGTTCAGGAAAGCACGTAGGATTACCAGCATACATATCCTGCTTGCATTTCAACGTCTCTTTGCTGTTCTAGTCCTTCTTTTCGGTGGATAAACCTGACCGGGCAAGTAAAATATTAAGCAGTTGCAATTCCGGTATATTATCAGAAACAATTTTTAATATTCCAACAAAAGGAATAAAGAGGATCATTCCAGCAACTCCCCACAAAATATTTCCGATAAGGATAGCAACCAGCGTAGCCCAGGTACTAACGTTTAGCTGTGAAGCTACCACCCTTGGGAAAATAACATTCGCCTCCAGGTATTGTACAAAAGAAAATACTGCAGTTACTCCAATAGGATACCATATTGAGTCTTTTGTTATCCACGCGACAGATATTGGAAGCAAAGCACTTATAAAAATGCCTACATAAGGAATAATAGTCATGATAGCTGTAAGAAAGCCAAAAAGAATAGCGTGTCTGATACCCAAGGCTATTAAGCCAATGCTATTAAGAATACCCACAATAATATAAACCAGTATCATACCCTTAATGAAATTGAAATAGGTATGGACCGTCTCATTAAGAATTGCTCTTATTCTTATATTGTTATCGGCGAAAAGTTTAGTAACAAATAAAACAAAATTGCTCCTGTTATAGAGAAATAACGCTGAAAAAACAGGCGTTAAAAACAAAATAAAAACAGTATTGAGTGTAGTTCTAAAAAGCAGGCCAATATTACTGGCAAATTGTTTTATGCTATTTTCAAGCCACTCGTTCTGCGAGGTGACCGCTATATTGAAATTATTTGTTAGCCATTGCTGCCACTTTTGCAAAAACGGTTCAAGTTTTATTTGAATCTGGGGAAGGTCTATAAGAAAAGCATCTACCTGTAAGACTAGTACAAATAATAAAGCCGAAAATAAAATAATAACAAGAAATAATCCAAACGCTATTGAAGCAGTTTTTGGCCATCCACGTTGCTCTAATTTTTTGCAGGCAGGGTAAAGCAATATTGCTATAAACAAGCCATAAAACATAGGAACAAATAATGTACTGAAAAAGTATAGTAGCAAAATAACCATTAAACTTAATGCAAGGTATTTTGTGACTTCGGTACTATCTGCTTTTGCGCTCATGTACTAAAATTTACAGCTCTATTACCACATCTATCAAAGAACCTGTTATTTATTAAGAAAATAGATGAGATCCGTCAAATCCTTCTATGATAGTTATCAACCTTGAAAATTGTAATGGAAGTTGTTGAAAATAAAAATTCTTCTTATTCTTATCAGAATGTCCATTTTAGTCTTACAAAGGCAGTATTTGAAACAGACTGGAAACTTTTTTCGAGTTGAGCAAAAAATGACTGACATACGAGATCAACATCGAGATTAGTCAACAGGTTATATTTAAACGAGGGAAAAAGTATAAGCATATGTACCTGGGGTGAATAGACTATGCTCATGCTGCCACTAAATAAAGGTGTAAATTCTTTCGAAGAGTTTAGAAGCAAACTCCATCTTGACGGCATAAGATTATGGGGAGATATTTGAAAGCTAATTTTTGACCAGTCATTGACAACATTGTGTAAGCCATTTTGATTATATAAAACCGCTCCCGACAAATACCATCCCTTTTGAAAAATGTAATCAGTTTCAATGGTAAGGTTAAAATAATTCAGAGAATCTTTCAAGCCCTTATAAAACTGAGTTTCACCTTTAAAACCCATGCCCGATATACTTCCAGCCCATCCGCAACCTGCAGTGATATAGTTTGCATAGAAGCCGGTAACAAGTTGAAAGTCATACCCCTTATAATTGGTAAAATACCTGGCAGCAGCAATTGTATTGCTTTTTATTGCTGCAGCGGCTATTTCTAACTTTGAAAGGTCGTTTATCAAATACTCATATTTTACCGCATCACTACCTGGTCTTTCTTCATAATCAAAATCAAGAAAGTTATAAGTATTAAAAATATCGTTGGGATTCCAGGTATTTGCCATTCCCCAGTTGATGCGCTGTCGTCCTGCGCGAATGTTCCATTTGTTTTGACGGTATTCCAACGATAGTCTTTCAATATTGCTATGCAAAATGGCATTTTTGCTGGTAACCCAGGTTTCGGAGAGGTTTATTGCCTCGTTCTGGTTTCTTAGCAGATCTTTAAAATTGTGAAACATCTCAAGTCCATCTCCTAAAAAAAATCTGTTTCGAATCTCCGCGCTTCCATTAATTTTTTTTGAGGGCTTCCACTTCAGATTGATTCTATTATGTACCAGGTTTGTAAATTCTACTTTAGTAAAGTCCTTATTGAAACTAAAAGATTGAAGATCTTTAACATAACCAGAAAATATTAGTTTTTTTTTAGCTTCTACACTGTCTTGTGCAATAGAATGTAGGGTAAAGAAAACAAGCCATATAAATAACGATTTTTTCATGACGTTACTTGACCTGTTTGTATTTCAGTGGTAGGTACTACTGCAGTATCAGAAGAGATTTTTCCATCAACTAATGTAATTACACGCCTTGCTCGTTCAATTACTCTTTGGTCGTGGGTTGAAAAAATAAAAGTCATATTCTCTTCCTTATTCAATTTAGCCATGTTGTCAAGCAGGTTAGAGGCAGAAGCAGAATCAAGGTTTGCTGTTGGTTCATCTGCTAGTATAAACTGCGGTTTTGATGCTAATGCCCTTGCAATCGCAACTCTTTGTTGCTGCCCACCCGATAGTTTTTCTGGTCTTACATCCATTTTGTCTTCCAAACCAATATCTTTAAAAAGCTGCATCATTCTTCGTTCTCTTTCTTTTCTTTTTACTCCCTGCAGTAGCATAATGAATTCAGCATTTTCTTTTGCCGTTAATACAGGTATCAGGTTAAAGGATTGAAAAACAAACCCAATATTGTGGAGGCGAAAGCTAATCAGTTCTCCTGCGGTTAGTTTGGTTATGTCTGTACCGTTAATGAAAATGTTTCCTTTGTCTGGCCTGTCTAGTCCACCGATAAGATTAAGCAGGGTTGTTTTACCCGAACCTGACGGCCCTACAAGTGCTGTAAATTCTCCTTTATTTATGTGAAGATGTACTTCGTTCACTGCATGTACAGGTATAGTTTTAGGATTATATACCTTGCTGATATTATGGGCATCAATTACAGTGGTATTCATAGTAACTGTTTTATCTTCTTAGTGCTTCTACAGGTTGTAACCTTAATGCTTTCATTGCAGGTAGTATGCAGGAAACAATGGCAGTGCTTACAATTAACAATAAGACTCCTCCTAATTTCTCCGAGGGGAAAGACGGATAAATAGTTGTACTATATCCAAAGCTCGCCATCATTTCTTTTCCCATTCCTGACAGATCAATTCCTGCTGTTTGATAATAATTGATCAGAAAATAAGCCACTAGTAATCCCAAAGGTGTTCCTGCAACAGTTAAAAAGATTGTTTCCAGCAAAATCAGTAAAAAAATTCTTTTTCGGGATGTTCCTAAAGCCTCCATCATTCCAATTTCCTTTGTACGTTCCAATACAGACATTAGCATAGTGTTTATAATGCCAAAAGCCAGTGCAAACAGAATGATGATTAAAATGATGTACGAGTAATCATCTATCGTTTTTACCATCAACTCTGTCTCAGGTGAAATGTCTTTCCATGTTTCAATGAGCAAGAAAGAATATTTTGTTTTCAACTGATTCTGTACCATTTGTAAATCATCATCATTGTTTAATAAGATAGCAACTTCATGAAACGAGTTACCTGTCAAAAGCAACTCGTTTAGTGTTTCCAATGGGACGTAAACGTTTACTTCGTCTAAAGGAGCATTATTTGATTGATAAATAGAGCTAACTCTAAATGCTCCTGATACTATGTTATCGGCTGTATCAGTAAATGTTAGCACAAGCTTTGAATTTAAATGTAGTTTCATTTTATCCGCCAGCTTTTTCCCTATAATAACCTCGTTTTTCTTGTCAGTATGAAATCCTTCTCCTTCAATAAGCTTTTCTTTTAGTTTCGAAAGTTTATATTCCAATTCGGGAACAACTCCATTAATGGTGACTCCTGAACTTCCTGTGGTAGTAACAAGCATTCCCTGGACAATACTTCTCGGGGCAGCAAGCTTAACGCCGCTAAATGAGCGGATACTTTTCAGGAGTTCATTTGAATTAGGTAATACGTAAGCAGGATGAAAATCTTTTTTGAATTCAGGATTGTGAATCTGAATATGTCCGGTTTCTGCATCTATGACTGTTCTTACCCTGCTTCTTAGCATTCCTTTGTATAATGCAAGCATTCCGATGCCCGCAAATAATCCAATAGCTACTGAAAGCATGATAACAATACTTCTCACTTTATTCCGCCATATATTTCGCCATGCCATTATGAAAATCATGACTAAATCTTTTAATAATTCAACAGCATCAAATAATCTCTCATAGGGTAATTTTATATCGATTTATCTCCTCAAAGCTGTTACAGCGTTCAACTGTAAAATTTTAATCATAGGGTACAGAGATAAAGCAAGACCAATCACAAATACAACAATTCCCTGTCTTATAAAAATAGAAGCATCGGTAGAAGTAGGAAAGACTGCTTCAAAGCCAAATCTCTCATAGGCTTTAGCTGTGTCACCGCCAATGCGGATGGGGTGTTTATTGAGAAAATAAATCACTGGTATGCTTGCCATTATTCCAGCTATACATCCAATAAGTACCGTTAAGACAGATTCTGTTATAAATAGCACGATCAGTTTTGCTTTTTTCATGCCAATAGCTACCAGCATACCCATTTCAAATTTTCGTTCTATCATCATCATTATCAGGGTGCTGAAAATGCCAAAGCAAATAAGAAGATACAAAATACCCTGTACCACCTTCATGTTGTTGGAATCAGTTGCAATATGTTGTTTAATCTCAGGTAATAATGCTTCCCAGGTCATCACTTCGTAATTTGTTCCTAGTGTTTTACGTACGGCGGAAGCTATTGGTTCAAGTTGTGTGTCCTCAGCAATGGATAAAATATAGGAGGTAATCATTCCATCTGCACTAAAAAAAGATTGGGAAGTTTGCAAGGGCATAAATAATATTTTGTCATTAAGCTGGGGCGATCCAAATTTAAGGATCCCTTTTACCTGGTATTTACCAGCTGCCGTTGAACCATGATACCCCTGTCCGATTAATACAATAGTGTCATTTACATTTAGTTGTAATCTTTCCGCCAGTCCCTGTGCAAGTAATACAGATTGATCTGTCTTTTCAATGTAAGAACCTTTTACAAGTTTTCTTTTAAGAGAAGTTATTTTATTTTCATTTTCCGGTAAAATACCGACAACCATGCAACCTTTGCTTAAGTTTTCTGATGAAGCAAGGGCAAATGATTCTAATCGTGGAGTAAGGCCGGTAACATTTTTATTGGCAAGAATTTTCTTTTCTATATCGTCAGCTTGCGAAAAACTATTATCAAGGATTTGCTCGTCCTGGTAACCGTTTTTATGTATTTGTATATATCCTGTATAAAAGCTCACTACATTTTTTACAAGGTTGTCAAAAATTCCCGTTTTTAAACTTTCTGCAGCTATGGACAAGATAACAGCAAAGAATATCGCCCCAACAGTAATAAGCGTCCTGCTTCTGTTGCGCCATAAATTCTTCCATGCGAGTCTGATTATCCACATACTTTTTATTGACTGAGCGTTTTCATTTGTTCCGTTGTAAAAAATCCCTCGTCCAATGGTTTATTATACCCGATGCTTTTATAAATCATAGCCGTTTTTTGATTTTTTTTGTCTGAGGGGATCATTTCAAAACGTGTTGGAATTAACCTTCCATCCATTGTCTTAACATCATAAGCATTCATTGTATTAATAAGTTCACCGTCCTCATCATAAAACCGGGTATGCAACTCGAGAAAATCCTTTTTGTCGATGCACACGACGAGCTTTCCCCAAACGACAGCGGCTTCAGCTTTTGGAATCATTTTAATAATATAGCAGTTACGATTATCAATGTTTGTATCGCCAATTATGCTATGATCGTAGTCATTGACCACAGAAGATTCCTTTACCAAGTCATCGTTTGAAAAGTCAGTGCCCATCCAAGATTGGCTCATCATTGACGGTGGCAGCTTGATTGTTTTTTCTAGTGAAGGCATCCAGTTCCATACTTCTTTTTTACGCTTTAAAAAGCCTATACCCCTGTCTTTTGCGGGGGATTCGATGAGGATCATAGCCAGGTTTGTTCCCTTCATCCATGTTTTCACGGTCATTTCACGCGACCATGATGGTCTTACTGTTTTAATAATGATTTCAGCCTGTGAGGTATTTCCCCGCATTCTTTCGTCAGCTCTTTGTACAATCTCTTTTGCATTCTGAGCATCTAAAAGAAATGATGGAAAATGCAGCAGTAGCAAAATCAAAAACTTCATTTGAGGTATTTTGAGAAGTAAAGATATTTTTAAGCTTAAGCATGAGATATGATTGTAATCAGTCAAAGAAGTGATAGCCATACATCTCTAACATAGGTGGGACAGCAAATCATTATTGATGAAAATCTATTTCTATCCAATTTTTTATTTACTTAAAAAAAAGTGCTTCCATGGGTTTGAAATCCTATTTTACGTCCTCTTTTTGCAGGAAACCTCCTGGAACTTTAATTAACAATAGTAGTTGTATGAGGTGGCTCTATTTTTGGTTCTATTGGTGAGCGTGGCAAATTTCTATTTTATCAATATTTTTGATACTAAATTATTGTCATATTAATTAAAATGGTATATCAAGAAGCAAATGTGCTTACTTTTTTACAAGGCGGAGGTGAAATGGGCCAGCTTGTTCGTTCAAAAGACTGGAGTAATTCAGCTATTGGGACTCCTGACAAGTGGCCACAAAGTTTGCGTTCTTGTATCAGCATACTTTTAAATTCTCAATTTCCAATGTTTATATGGTGGGGACCGGATCTCACTACAATCTACAACGATGCTTATCGTATTATAGCAGCTGAGAAGCATCCAAAAGCATTAGGAGAATCGGGAAGAAAAGTTTGGTCAGAGATATGGGATGTAGTGGGCCCTTTAGCAGATGCGGTTATGGTAGAGGGAGCATCTACGTGGGCGGAAGATCAAATCCTCTTTATCAATAGGCATGGTTACGTCGAGGAGAGTTACTTCACCTTTTCTTACAGTCCAGTTTATGATGAGGCAGGAAAAGTGGGTGGTGTATTTTGTGCTTGTACTGAAACGACAGCGAAGGTGTTAGCAGCCAGGAAAGTTGAAGAAAGTGAAAGAAACCTTCGCAACGTAATTCTGCAATCACCTGTAGCAATGTGTATTCTCCGCGGTCCTTCGTTTGTTGTAGAAATAGCTAATTCCCGAATGTTTGAACTTTGGGGCAGAGGGGCTGATGAACTAATGAAAAAACCAATATTTGATGGTTTACCTGAAGCTGCCGACAAAGGATTAGAAGAATTATTGATGCGTGTTTATACAACTGGCGAAACAATTACCGGTAGTGAACAGCCTATTACGGTACCACGAAATGGCAGTGCAGAAACAATATACGTCAATTTTGTGTATGAGCCATTTAGAGAAGGCAATGGAGTCATTTCAGGCATAATATCTATAGCGATTGATGTATCTGATCAGGTAGTTGCAAGAATGAGAATAGAGAAAAGTGAGGCTGAGTTACAAAGAAGAGTAGACGAAAGAACAGCCGAGTTGGAGCAACAAAAGGCGTTGTTGGATAACATTATGAAATATTCTCCGGCCGGCATTACCGTTACAGAATTTATTCGCGATGAAAGTGGGAAGGTTATAGACGGCAAAACTATAATGGCCAATTCCATATCAGAAAAACATACAGGAATAGGAATAGAGCAATCTTTAAAAAATAAGATTTCCGAAAACGATCCTAATATATTAACCAGTCCGCTTTTTCAACAAGCAATACTTACCCTTAAGACGGGAGAGCCTTTTATTACTCAATATTATTTTAATGAAGCAGCAAAATGGCTTGAACTTTCTGTAGCAAAAATGGATGAAAATCATCTGATTAACATTTTCACTGATGTAACGGTTTTAAAGAAAGTGCAGCTCGAAATAGAAGAATCCACCGAACGCCTGGCGGCAGTATTTAATACAACTCAATCAGGTATGTTTACTTTTGCTCCCGTAGAAGATAAAAATGGAGAAATCATAGATTTTCGTTTTGTAATTATCAATCCAACTCTTGCCGCGTATGTAGGACAAACGCCAGATGCACTAAAGGGCACTTTAGGAAGTACGTGGTTTCCCGGATATTTAACTAACGGAGTATTTGATATGTACAAAAGAACTTATCTCACGGGGGAAACTCAAAGAATAGATATTCACTATAATGTAGACCAGTTAGATATATACCTTGATCTTAAAAGTGCCAAGGTAGGAGGCGAGGTTCTTGTAACTTTTAGTGACTACACACCGCTGAAAAAAGCGCAGAATCAATTGGAGATATATGTACAAGATCTTAAACGTACAAATGCCAACCTGGAAGAGTTTGCATATACTGCCTCCCATGACCTTAAGGAACCGATCCGAAAAATTCATTTCTTTTCTACACGAATAAAAGAGCGTCTAAAGGAAAAGCTGGAAAAAGATGATATACAGGTTTTTGAACGAATGGAAAACGCCACTAAACGCATGAGCGCATTAATTGATGATTTGTTAGAATATTCTTATTTGACCAAAGGAAGCAGTTATTCAGAAGAGGTAGACCTTACGCAGAAAGTATATCAGGTACTCGAGGATCTCGAACTGGAAATTGAAGAAAAACATGCGAAAATAATTGTGGAGCCATTACCAGCAATAAAAGGACATAACAGGCAACTGCAACAGTTGTTTCAAAATCTTATAAGCAACTCTCTAAAATTCACTATGCCCGGTACTCCACCAGAAATTCGTATTTCTTCCACAATTGCAGATGGAAGTGAAACTTCATTAAAGCTTTCGGAAGAAGCTAAAAGCAAACAATATCACCAGGTAGAACTGACCGATAAGGGCATTGGCTTCGAACAAAAACATGCCGATCAGATTTTCAAAATGTTTCAACGCCTGCACGGTAAAGCAGAATATGCAGGTACGGGCATAGGACTGTCTATTGTTCGTAAAGTAGTTGAAAATCACCACGGGTACATATGGGCGGAAAGTCAACCAGGCAAAGGAGCTACCTTTAAAATCCTGTTCCCTGTTGAATAATTTAACCTGCTTGTATATTTCATACTAATTTTTTATTTTACTTTTATTAAAGTCATGTTTCAAAAGTTACACGTATAACTTTTGAAACATGACTTTAAAATTGTACTGACCCTACAAAACAGAACGATTTACTACAGCTTTTCTGTAAGTGAAATAGTTTGACATTAAAAAATCGAAGCAGTATTAAATAATATCTAGTCTAGGACTTAATGCTACAAATAGAGCCGTACTACAACTTTGCCGATTATCAGCGATGTAGAATAATACCTGTGAATCTTTGACAAGTAAATTCAATAATTATGACAACAACTACACCTAATAATATTGATGATTATATTGCTGGTTTTCCAAAAGACGTTCAAAAGATTTTGCAACAAATTCGTGCAACTGTAAAAAAGGCAGCACCCGAAGCAGATGAAACGATCAGTTATGCAATTCCTACTTTTACACTTAAAGGTAACCTTGTTCACTTTGCAGCATTTAAAAATCATATAGGCTTTTACCCCGCGCCTATAGGAATTGAAGCGTTTAAAAAAGAACTTTCCGTTTATAAAACAGGAAAAGGTTCGGTTCAATTTCCACTGGATAAACCAATACCTTTAGAATTAATAACTGAAATTGTACAGTTTAGAGTAATTAAAAACTTAGAAAAAGACAAGAAAAAGAAACAGAAATAGATGAAAAAGATCGCCCGCTCAACATAATTCTTAGCACCCTGCAACCTATTGTCATGCTACATCATCTTACATTAAAAGCTACCAAATTTTTTCGTTTTAAAATCCCCCAATGAAGCCTTTACTTATTGTAGGGGCTTCTTAATTTAAACTACTAAGGCTTCTTTTTGTTCCTCTGTCGATTGAAAAATAAGGCCGTGATAAAGGGGCTACGGTGCTATATTTATAGGCAGTTGTAAAAGCTGCACCTTCAAGACTATAAAAAGTATGAAAGCTTTTTCCTTTGTAACAGTTGATTAACAAGCATAACGATCCAGAAAACGATTAAAAAAGAAATTATTTGCGAAAAATAATTTTCGGGTAGCTTTACTGAAAAGTGTACCGGCAGTTGTGTGGACTGAATAAAAAAGCTCAATAGAAGTAGAGCGCCACAAATCGCCGCAAATAAAGCAGCTAACATTTGTGGCAATCTTAGTTTGAATAATGGCACTGTTTTTTGCCATAAATCAGCACATTGTAGCCGGCTCATTACAATATTAGTGAAATCTGCAGAGGTCTCTTCCATTGCATACTCTCTCAACAACTCCTTAAGTTTTTTATCTTCTAGCATATGCTCAGATTAAATTTTTAATTTCTGTTTTAAGCAAATCATGCAGCTTATCGTATAAATGCTTTCTTCCGCGGTGCAAAAGCACTTTTATATTTGCAGCAGATAATCCCGTAAGCTCATGTATCTCGGTTATCGATAGTTCATTTAAATAAAACATTGTTATGCAGATCCGTTCATCATCCCGCAATTCAAGCATAGCTCGCTGCAAATATTTTTTTTGATCCCTGCTTTCGTACAGTTGTAATAACGAACCTACACTTTCTTGTTCAGTATCTGTTATTTGTTCAGTTACATCATGGGTTGTAAATTTTTTCAACTTCTTTTTATTTAATGCCGCATTTACGACAATCCGGTAAAACCATGTTGAAAATGTCGATTGTTCTTTAAACGACTCCAGTGCATGAAATGCCTTTACGAAAGCATCCTGTGCAACCTCTTCTGCATCTTCTCTATTTGTAATAATATTATAAGCCAGTGTAAACGCCATATTCCTGTACCTGTTTACAAGTACAGCGTATACAACAGTGTCACCTGCCAACACTTTGCTTATTATCAGTTGATCAGCTTGATTGTTCACTTTTGTAAGACAAGGTGAGAAGTTGTAAAGGTTACAAATTAATATAATAAAATCTGTAACCATTTTCTTTAAGCCGTTGTCAAAAACTGAAACGAATAAAATGAATAATCAAGTTGTAAGCCCGTTTTTCTTTGTATTGCTTGTTGTGCTGGTACTCCTTACAATATTTGGTATGGTGTATCTCTATATTACTTCGAAGACCAAAGAACGTTTGGCTCTAATTGAGAAAGGTATGGATCCTAATCTTGCTAAAAGCGATTTCTGGGTGCAGGTTGGTATAATAGGCGGCGGTGCAGCACTCGGGTTAATTGCGGGAGATATAATGCCTGGCAAATACGGTCCCCTGGTAGCCATAATATTTGCAGGTGCAGGACTGGTAGTATATAACATGATGCGCAAAAGCAATGCAAGACGTAATTAAGAAATATGTGTGCATAACTCTTATATTTCTATCAATTCCACCACTTTCGATATGCTCTAATTTCAGCCTCCATTAATCATAGAGCTGACAATTCCCTTGTTATTAGTAACGTCAGCCTTTATTACGCCAACTATATGAGATAAAATGTAGAAGTAAATAAGATATTGAACAAAACTATGAACATTAGCAATGAGCTTATGGTTGCTTTTAAAAAAAGGAACATCTTCGTAAGCAAGTCCTAAGCCTGTTAAAGCCATAATAAGGAACAGTGAATAAAAAATAACATATCCCCATTTTACTAAGAGGTAATGAGCCTGATCGCTTTTTTGTTCCTGGTTCAGACTCTGAAAAGCCAACGCTTTTTTAATTTTACCCGCCAGTCTTTGTTGCTTAGAGTAAGCAACTTCTAATACCATTCTGCTTAATAGTAAAAAACATAGACCATATCCCACATACTTATGCAGCATCCAGAGTTTATCACTGTACTCATGAGCTACCGCCCGGGCCTGATCAGGAGTTACAGTACCGCCTTTCTGCTGAATTTGTTCCTGAACCATGGAAAGATTGCCTTTAATTGTAAACACCGTAGAAGCAAACAATACTAATATAATTGAAGCCGTTATGGTTAAAAATGTTATCCAATGCCAAAGGCGAATGGCCAAAGAATAAGTGGTCTTAAATAGGGAAGAAAAACTTTGATGAGTTGCAGTACCTACCATAGGTAATTATTTAGCTGGTTTAACTTATATATTTAAAAATGGAAATTACAATAATACTCCTATTCTTTTTCAGAAACTGTCAGTAAGTACATAAAAGACGCAAAGTGTCTCCGCTACCTATTTTGGTTGTTTCCCAACCATCAAAATAAGTGGCAGTAATTAAAACAATGAAATGGTAAAAAACAACAAAAAGCTTTTCAAATCTTAACTGATATTACTATTTGGTTTTAATATCACAGCCGAAGATTTACTTACAACTTATTGGCCACAAACTATTATTATTCTGGCCTTAGTTGGATATTCGATAAGCGTTTTTTTGATCACCGTCGCAAAAAGGAGGAAATAAAGTTTGAAGTTTATTATGACCATAAAATAGAAGTAATAAAAGAATATTATAAAGTTTATGGTTTTTAGACAAAGCTGTCAAAGATGCAAGATCTTATTTTTTAAATACAAGATTGACGTCCGAATTTATTAAAAATGACATCTGGCCTGCAATGACGGAAATTAAAAGCATTACGGATTATGATATCTACGCTTATTAAATTAAAAACCTCTATTTACTAAAGATTCGGCAATCAATGACTTCGGTTAAATTCAGATTGACTACTATGGGATGTCACATTCGAAATTAGAAACCGAATTCAATCTAACGATTGCATTAAAAAAAGGTTGGAATATTAAAAAACTTATATTTACTTTGTACTTCAAAGTACTTCGTGTATGGATAAAACACGCTAGAACTTTGAAACAACCGTTTTGTCGGCTTTTGATTGCATGGTCTTACTAGAAGCATAAATGGAGTTTTTGATCATGCTCCTGATTCTACTAATGGTAACGAAGAAAATTATGAACAAAATAGTTATAACGATTTTATGAAAAACGACATTCTATTAAACATTGACGATCCCCATCAGCTTGAGAAGTTGTACAGGCAGAACAAGTCTGCTTTCAGGCAACAGTTTAGTTTGGCATACCCCGAGTTGAAAGAAAACAAAGTTGCTGATTTCTGGAATGAAAGACTTAATTACGAAAGTGAGGAAGTGTATTGGGGAACGACCAAAGACATCACCTTTGTCATCATTGCCTCTATTCTCGCTGGGACTATTGCAAAACTACCTGCATTTTTTAATCTCGACGAAGCTTATTTCTACCAGAGAAACATTGGCTTTATAATCTTTCCAATACTGACGTTATACTTTTCACGCAAAAACAAGTTTAAAACTAAAGCAATTATTTTTATAGGTGTAGCAATGCTGGTTTCTTTGATCTTTATAAACTTTCTTCCCCATCAAAAGAAAAGTGACAGTTTGCTTTTATCGTGTATACACCTACCGTTATTTCTGTGGTGTATCTTAGGCTATGCTTTTGTTGGGGGAAGCTTAGGTAACTATGAAAAGCGACTTGGTTTTCTAAGATACAACGGCGACTTGGTTGTAATGACAACTGTTATTTTAATTGCAGGAGGTATTTTGACAGGTGTTACAATTGGCCTTTTTAAACTTATTGATTTGAAAATTGAAAAATTCTACTTTGAAAATGTGGTTATTTTTGGTGTTGCAGCCGTACCAATAGTAGCCACTTATCTTACGGACACTAATCCTCAAATAGTAAATAAGATCTCACCTGTAATAGCAAAAATATTCAGTCCCCTTGTTCTGATAACACTTATAGCTTACCTGGTGGGTATAGTCATATCAGGGAAGGATCCATACAATGACAGAGAATTTCTTTTGATTTTCAACGCACTGTTGATTGGAGTTATGGCTATTATTTTATTTTCCGTAGCCGGTACATCTAAGTCAATAAAAAAACATGCGGAAACTTTTGTTCTTTTTCTACTGTCGGTTCTTACAGTAATTGTAAATGGAATTGCTTTGTCTGCAATTTTATTCAGAATTTCAGAGTGGGGCATTAGTCCTAACAGAGTCGCTGTGCTTGGAGGAAATATATTAATGTTGACCAATTTAATTTTAGTAACAATAAGACTTCTTAAAGCGTTAACGAAAAAGAGTGATAAAACAGAAGTGGGAGCGGCGATCGCATTATTTCTTCCTTTTTACGCAATATGGGCCTTTCTCGTTACTTTTTTCCTTCCACTGATTTTCAACTTTAAATAATTTCCAGTTTCCCTCTAAACCTTTCACTATAATGTACGCCTTTAAATAATCCTCGAGAACCTTAATACATCCATCTCTACTTGTAAGATTGTTTTTGGCAGATTTACCGTTTACCGCTTTTACAAAGAGCGAATTTGAAAATTATGAAAAATTCTTTTGAGAAATGTGAAACGGGTAAAATTTGGCTAAGCTACGATATGAAGAAAATTTCTTGGGAAACGAGTTGAGTTATATTCGCTCAAAAAATAAGCACCGTTACCAGTTCCAGTTACATTCTAAAGGGCTTAGTATTGTTGAAATATTTCTTAACGACCGCCAACAAAGTGATTCCGGATTTTTATTTCCAATCCTTCATTCTATTCATAATACAGCTAAAAAAATTGATGCAAGAATAGATAGTGGCATTAAAGACCTGAATGAAGACCTTAAACAAATCGGACAAATGATCGGTGTTGAAAAAGCATCTGAAAAGGCGCTTGATAATAAGAAACGAAAGCTACCGCAGTAGCTTTCGTTTCTATTAATAAACAGGATACTAATGCTTCATTACGCAAGCGGCAGCAAAAATATCTGCAGCTTGGTTTGCTTGAGTTTACCTATTTTTTCAGACTGTCATTAATACCTATCGTTGTATCACCCATCATTATTCCAATTGGATTTGTATCGGGCTTTGGTGGCGGAGTGGTGCTACTTACATTGGTGTCAGAATCGGCAGCGCTGCCACTACCATCTGCGCACGCTACTAAGATCGCGGGTATAGCTACAATCAATAACTTTTTTTTCATGAGGAACTCATCGTTTTACTTTGTCAACTAATGCTGGATAAATAACGCGATATCATTGCTTACATCTGCGTAGCCGGCCGTGGGGTTTCCAATTGTTTCTGAAACGGTTGTTCATAAAAACGCTTGCCCGTTGCCTTGTGTAAAGCGTTTCCGAGTGCAGCAAAAATAGGTGGAAACAATGGTTCACCAAGACCGGTCGGATCCTTTTCATTTTTCACAAAGTGCACCTCGATAGACTTCGGCGCTTCACTATGCCTGATCATGCGATAGGTATTAAAATTATTTTTTTGTGGTACGCCATCCTGGAACGTCATCTCTCCAAATAAAGCATTTCCGATTCCATCCACAATCGCCCCTTCACCCATATTTGCTGCTGCGTCAGGATTTATCACAACCCCACAGTCAACTGCAGCATAAACTTTTTCGACAACGGGTTTTTCTCCCTTCATAGTCAGATCGATTACCTCAGCAACATACGTATTGTGGCAAAAGTAGGCAGCAACACCGCGGTGAACACCACTTTTTGCCGGCCCCCAGTTCGACTTTTCCTTAACCAATTTCAGTACTCCCGCATAACGCTCCGCGTCATAATCGTTGTCCTTTCCGACAGGGTTTTTGATAGCCCGGTCGAAAAGTTCGAGCCGAAACTCTATTGGATCCTTTCCCGCCAGTTCGGCCACTTCATCCATAAATGATTGCTCTGCGCCCCCAAGAAAATTTGACCGCGGTGCCCTAAATGCACCGATAGTAATGTTGGAGTCGATCTTCCATTCCTCTGCCAGGTAATTATCTACAGCACCTGCCGGAAAACGGTTTTGGGAAAAGCCAAGAGGACTTTCGGGAATGCCACCTGCCTTTATACTGTAAGCGATCAAGTTGTTATTTTCATCAAGCCCGGCTTTATAAGTCACGGTGTACGTAGGCCGATATATTCCGGCAGTCATATCGTCTTCCCGTGAATAAACCAGTTTAACCGGAGCATTCAGTTTTTGAGATATGACTACTGCCTCTACCAAATGGTGGCCGTATGCACGTTGACCAAATCCGCCACCCATCCGTGCCAGCCGGATTTGTATCTTTTCCCTTGGCATTCCTAACCTCGCAGATAGGGCTTGCATGATGAACTCAGGTGCCTGGATAGGACCATATAGGTCAGCTTTGTCGGCAGTAACATGTGCAAAACAATTACGCGGTTCCATAGTGTTATGCGCCAGGAACGGAGCAGTATAGGTTCGCTCAATTACTTTGGCAGCTTTTTTAAACGCACCTTCCGGATCTCCGTCTTTTCTAAGAAGTTTAGCCGGTCTTTTCGCCATTTCCGCCATCATTGCTTTATGCTTGTCCGTGCTCTCCAACCCAGCGGGAATATTAACCGTTTCTTTACCTCCCCACCCCTGTACTACCATATTGGTTTCCGGAGTTTTTTCCCATTCTATTTTCAGCGCCTTTTTGGCGTTCATTACTTCCCAGGTCGACTTGCCAACCACTACCACCAGATCTGTATAACTGGTTGTGTCAAAGCCATTTCTTTCGTACTTGTCATCAAGTGTCTTTATAGTAAATACATCAGTAATCCCAGGCATCGATCTCGCTGCACTGTCATCCACAGACCTCACTTTCAAGCCGAAGGCCCGTGGATGAGCGATCATCGCTATTAACATTCCCGGCTCTTTATAATCGAGGGTGAACAAAGGTTTACCTGTGACAATATTCAATCCTTCAACGTTCCTTTTAGAATTACCTATGACCTTAAAATCACCTACCTTTTTCAGCGGAACATCCTTTGGTACCGGAAGTTTTGCAGCTATAGAGGCCATTTCACCGTATCCCGCACTTTTACCGCTGCCCTTATGATGTAAAACACCGCCTTCGGTAGTTATTTCAGTGGCAGGCACCTTCCAGGTTTGTCCGGCTGCATCAACCAACATTTGACGTGCTGTAGCGCCTGCTGTACGAAGCGGTTTCCACGCCCTGCTCATGGCAGTGCTTCCTCCTGTAAACTGAAGGCGATCAAAATGTTGCGGAAAGAAATCGGCCTGCTTTACAATCACGTTTTTCCAGTCGATATCTAACTCTTCTGCAAGCATCATTGGAAGGGAAGTTTTTACGTTTTGCCCAAATTCCGGGTTGGGAGCCATCAGGGTGACTACCCCGTTGTCTCCAATTTTTATATAACTGTTTAGTTCAAACCACTCTTTAGGAAGGCTTAAAGTTTCTTCAGGGGAAGGCTTACAACCTGCTAGCCAGCTAAAGCTTAACATCATACCTCCACCTGCAAGTGCGGACACCTTTAGGAAGGATCTGCGGTTTATCGTTTTATTTGTTGGTTTCATTGATAGGAGGTTTAAAGGTTATGCTTTTGCGGCTGTTTTTATTGCAGCCCTGATACGAACATAAGTGGCACAGCGGCAAATATTACCATTCATCGCTGCTTCAATTTCCTCATCGGAGGGATGGGAATTGCTTTTCAACAGAGCGCTAGCATTCATAATTTGCCCTGCCTGGCAGTAACCGCACTGGGCTACGTCGTGCTCGAGCCACGCTTTCTGAACAGGGTGGTCACCTTTTTCAGATAATCCCTCGATCGTGGTGATAGTCTTATCACCAACTGCTGATACAGGAAGCTGACAAGAGCGCATAGCTACATCGTCGAGGTGAACGGTGCATGCACCACACTGGGCAACGCCGCAACCGTATTTGGTTCCGACCAAGTCAAGGTGGTCACGCAAGACCCACAACATTGGGGTAGCTGGATCAACATCCACTTGTTGTTTTTTTCCGTTGATGTTTAAATTAAATATGGCCATGATGGTAAAATTTATAAGAACTGTTGTAGAATATCCTTATTGGGTGAAGTACAATAAAGTTATGAATTAGTTATGTTGTAATTGCGCCACCTCATTTAATTATCTTGATTTTTTGCAACCATTGCTTCACTTTCACCTCAGCCTCTTTTGCCTTTTCATCTTTGATCACTAAATATACTCCGTCTCTTTCTATTCCGCCTTTCATTGTAAAACCTTCCAACACTTTACTATTTGCACATAATTCCTTCACCGTCTCGAAACTGCTACCCACACCGTAGCCTGCATTTGTATTGAAAGGAATAACTGTTTTCCCCCTTAAATCATATTGCTTTAAAAAGCTTTTCATTGGTGGCGGCAACTTCATACCCCAGGTAGGGAAGCCTACAAACACAACATCATAGTTTTGAATGCTATCAATTTTTGTTTTTAAAGGTGGCAGATAACCACTCTCATTTTCATTTACTACCTGCGGTGCAATAGCCTGGTAGTTTTGCTACCAGCTCAAGCGATTTCACCATATCTTTTGTGCCTGTTTTATACTTTGTAAAATGAGGCGTTTGTACATGTAATTGGTAGGCAGTTGTATCAGCATATATTTCGAGAATAGTGATGTGCGTAGGTTTGTCTTTTTCAGAAACCGCATAGAGCATTTTAACACCTGGCTCAACACGCATCGATGTTTCAATCTCTTCTTTCAACAAAGCTTTATAGCTTGTTAACTGGCTGGAATCAATGACTAGTTTTGCCAGGCGCACCATTTGATTTTTCTCCTGGGCTGACGTGATACTACAACAAAAAATAGAAAGCATAGCAGTTAGAACAATACGACAGGACTTGCTTGTTTGCGTTGTTTTCATTTTTTACTTCATTTTCGTTTTAAATATCCAATTTTCTTTCTCCTAACCATTTCACCATCTTCGGGTCACAGTGATCAAAGAAAAGACTTGCCTTGGTGTCTAATGTTTTGATGGCTTCCATATCTTCTTCACTCAATGTAAAATCGAAGATGTTGAAGTTCTCTTCCATTCGTTCCTTACGAACTGATTTTGGTATAGCAACTATCCCTCGTTGTGTAAGCCAACGCAATACTACCTGCGCTACTGACTTATTATACTTCCTGCCGATTGACGTCAACAGCTCGTTGGTGAAAAGGTTGTTTTTACCTTCTGAAAATGGTCCCCAGCTTTCTATCTGTACATTATTTTCCTGTAAGAATTTCTGAGTTTCGTTTTGCTGATAGAATGGATGCGTTTCAACCTGGTTCACTGCAGGAACGATCTCGTTATGAACAATCAAATCTATTAATCGGTCGGGCTGAAAGTTGCTTACACCAATTGCTCGAATTCTGCCTGCTTTATACAATTCCTGCATGGCTCTCCATTCACCGTACACATCACCAAAAGGCTGATGAATTAGGTATAAATCAAGATACTCCAGCTGCAAGCGCCTCATCGAATTTTCAAACGCCTTCTTAGTGCCTTCATAACCATTAGACTGTATCCACAGTTTTGTTGTTATAAAAAGTTCTTCTCTTGGCACTCCGCTGTTCTTAATCGCGCTGCCAACCGCTTCTTCATTCTCATAAGACTGTGCTGTATCGATAAGGCGATAGCCCGATTTAATAGCATCCATTACGCTTCTCTCACATTCCGCCAGGTCTTTCACCTGGAAAACACCAAACCCGAGGATCGGCATTTCAACACCATTATTCAGTTTTACTGTTTCCATATTTATCATTCTTGTTACCCAAAGGTCATATGAATAAATCGACGGCATGGTATACAGATTCCGGTTTTTACTACCAATATTGCTGATTCGAACATACGCTGTAACGGCAGGACGGATAAAGCAGTAATTTTGAACCAGGTAAAATATCAGCGATATGGATAATTTGAGAAGGTTTGAGACAATCAATGATTACAATGTATTCAACAATAATGAAACACTGCATCCGCTGGTGAGTGTTGTTGATTTGTCGAAGGCAGATCGGCGACAAGGTTCAAGGATGTATTTCGGCTTCTATACCATCTTCTTAAAGGATGTGAAATGCGGTGATTTAATGTACGGCCGGCATACATATGACTACCAGGAAGGCACATTGGTATTTCTTGCACCGGGACAGGTAGCAGGGGTGAACAGCAATGGAGAAACCTATCAGCCGAAAGGCTATGCATTAGTGTTTCATCCAGACTTAGTTCATGGCACTTCGCTCGGTCGGCTTATTCAAGACTACACTTTCTTTGGTTATCAGTCCAATGAAGCCCTTCATTTGTCAAATCGGGAAAGGAAAATTGTTTTGGATTGCTTCGAAAAAATCAAATACGAACTGGAGCATGCTATTGATAAGCATAGTAGAAGATTGATAGTATCTAATATTGAACTATTCTTAAATTATTGCATCCGTTTTTATGAGCGCCAGTTTATTACCCGTGATAATGTGCACAAAGGAATTTTAGAAAGGTTTGAGAATTTGTTGAATGAGTATTTTGAAACAGACAAGCCCCAAACAATTGGTTTACCTTCCGTAGCTTATTGCGCAAATGAATTAAATTTATCTTCAAGCTATTTCGGTGACCTGGTAAAAAAAGAAACAGGCAAAACAGCGCAGGAGTATATACAAACCAGGGTAATTGATGAGGCGAAAGAAAGAATATTTGACCACAGCAAGTCAGTTAGCGAAATAGCGTATGAACTAGGCTTTAAATATCCCCAACATTTTATCCGATTGTTTAAACAATGGGTAGGGCAATCGCCAAATGAATTTCGTAGTTCGTTGAATTGATGTTTGACAAAAAAACTTATGAACGGCTTGAATGGCAGTCATGGAACGTCCTTTCCCTTACAAATAGCGACAAAATGTAACGTTAATAGGTCTTGTTTTAGTCATATTGTTCCTGGCAACTACCTCTTAACCATTTTCAATGATACTCAGGAAACCTAAGACTTTACGGGCAATAGTTAGTATAAAGCATAGATTTCGTTGAGCATTTTTAATATGGGGAGAGGCTTTAATGGAAAAAGGGATGATAAACCGAAAATAGAGAAGTGGTTAAAACAGCTTAAATAAGTAAAGTGGTTCGAAGGCTCTTTTATGAGGCAGGCTCAATAGAGAATATTAAACTTCCCGTAAATTTATTTCAGTTTCAAATCTTGTAATCAATTATTTTAAGTGCTCGTTTTACAAAGGTGAGACTAAGTATCAAGCCGCCCTAATACAAGCACAATTCGGTAAGCTAGCCGAAGCTTGTTAGCTAGTAAGACCAGTCCGAGAATAATCAGGAGGAGGTAAACATATTGATGAAAAGGCTTTGCATGGGGTAGTTGTTATCATATAATTAAAGAAAGCCCGTGAGGGGCTTTCAATTGAAGGGTCTTTTAAGGATGTTGCAGTTTTAATTAAGTCAGAGGAATAATCAGGAAATTAGGGAATTAACCTGTCTTTCCTCAATTGTTCAAACAGGTCGAAAAAAGAGTCTTCCGTTTTCTGAAATACTGTAAAACCAAATTTGCGGCTTTTGGACATGTCGGTCATTACCTCAATTGGGCGACCAAGGTCTAGGTCTGTGTGCCAGGCAGACGCAAGTCGGTTTATATCAGGTTCAGCCAACCCGTATTTGTTGGCAATCTCCTTCCATTCAGAAGAGTACTCGGCTAATTCAGCTTCCAACGGTTTTGTCACCAGCGAAAAATTTGCCCGTACATTTTAGTACATCTGCCTCAGCATGAGACTGTCCAAAGCCTTGCAAGGCGATTAAAACAACTGCTATTGAAAAGATTGCTTTCATTTGTATTTCATGTTTTATAATTCGTCCAAGTAAAAAGAATCTAAAGTCTTGGTTAAATTTGAATGTCGTAAATATGGGAGTATTTTAAGCTTTAGAAGGTTGAAGCGGACCGTAGAAGTAAGATGCGGTGGCTCCGCCGTCAATCAGAAAGTCTGAACCTGTTATGAATGCTCCCTTTTCTAATAGTAACAACTCTGCAACATTTGCTACTTCATCCGCAATACCCGGACGACCAGCTGGCGATTTAGCAAACATATTTTTATAAAAATCGCCTCTCGGTCCGTTGATTTCATCTAAAGCCAATGGCGTGATGATGATGCCTGGAGAAATAGAATTTACTCTTGCGCCCCGCTCGCCCCATTTCACGGCTTCTGCCATCACCCGCTTTACGTTGCAACGCTTTGCCATTTGATAGGCGTGTAGCGTGTCTTTGATGTTTTCAGGTTTCAGCATTTCTAATTGCAATAATTCTTTTGTTGGAGTGGTTGCCAGCAATCGGTCTTCTTCAGTTGTGAGTGCAGGCATTCTATGACCGGATTGGCTGGAAATGGTAACACCAGTACCGCCCTCCTTTATCACTTTTCCAAATTCTTCCAGCAAAACTGCTGTACCATAGAGGTCCACCTTCAAAATCTGTTCAATAGAAGCCTGACTAGGTGATACGCCTGCCGCATTGATGAACATTGAAATTTCCCCTTCCTTTTGTGCTGCTTCAATTATCTGTAGGACCGATTGCCTCGAAGAAATATCAACCTTGAAAGAGACAACATCAAATCCTGCTTCTTCCATAGTTTTAGCAATGGCATTGGCATTTTCCAATTTCCAATCGCCAACGAAGATTTTCTTTCCATGACCCATTCTTCTGGCGATAGCCATTCCCAATTGACCTGCACCTGTCAGTACAATAACATCTTTATTACTATTCATTTTTTAATTTTTATGGTTACGCTGATCGGTTAAATAGCTTTTCATTTTCCAGAATACAAAGCTACCAAGGGCAGTTAGGCGGCCTATTACCTGAATTACTGATTTCCCTACCATTATTCCTGTTTTGGTTTTATGCATATTTATGGCGCTATTTGAATAGCTAATTTTGAACTTATAAATACAAACCGGTATGAATGAGATAGTAAAAATTGAAACTGTTGCCCAATACAATGCAATGAGAGGCGTTCCGACAAAGCATCCTTTAATAACTGTATTAGATCTATCTAAAGCCCAACCAATGGCTGCCAAGACTTTTAACTTTGGTTTATATGCCGTCTACCTGAAAGAGTTGGAATGCGGTGAATTGAAGTACGGGCGAAATCACTATGATTACCAGGAAGGCACTTTGGTGTTTATTGGACCGGGACAAGTTTTGGGAGTGCAGCCAAAGGTTACAACCTTTGACGCGAAAGGTTGGGCATTGCTGTTTCATCCGGATTTGATTAAGGGTACTTCGTTAGCAAAGCATATACAGGATTATTCTTTCTTTTCTTATGATGTTAATGAAGCACTTCATATCTCTGACCAGGAACGGCAAGTGGTGTTAGAATGTTTCAGAAAGATTGAGTTTGAGTTGCAACATGCAATTGATAAACATAGCAAGAAGCTAATAGTATCAAACATTGAACTCTTCTTAAATTACTGTCTACGATATTACGACCGTCAATTTATTACACGTGACTATGTCAATACCGGTATCATAGAAAAATTTGAAACGCAACTGCAGAACTACTTTAATTCAGAAAAGCCGCGGGAAATAGGTATCCCTTCTGTTGGCTTCTTCGCCAATGAACTTCACTTATCAGCAAAATATTTTGGTGACCTGATAAAAAAAGAAACAGGCAAAACGGCACAAGAATATATTCAAGCAAAATTAATTGACATAGCGAAGGAGAAAATATTTGACCCAACTAAGACTGTTAGTGAAATAGCTTACGAGTTAGGATTTAAATATCCACAACATTTTACAAGATTGTTTAAGCAGCATGTGGGGCATACGCCAAATGAGTATCGAAGTTTTCTGAATTAACCTGGTACCTAAGGTAAGATTTCGACCATCCTTTTGCCATTGATAATATCGCAAGAACAATTCTTTGTTTTATAGTGGTATTGCTTTTTTTTTAAGTAGTGGGCTAGCGAGGTACTCATTTGCAACAAATATTAGTCGTGCAGTATGGGCTAGAATTAGAAAATATTTTAAATATCACGTAAAAACGTTGTTATTACTTAGGTTTTAGTTTTACCTAAGTTTTACCTAAGTTTTACCTACAATTAAAAAAGCCTTATCTGCTACAGATAAAGTATTGGTTATTACAGATAAAGCTTGGTTAATCAAGTGGAGAATAGCGGGTTCGAACCGCTGGCCTCTTGCATGCCATGCAAGCGCTCTACCAACTGAGCTAATTCCCCATTGACTGCAAATGTATTGTTTGACACGTAATCCAACAAAAAGTTTTTAGAATATATCAGCCATCTTATTTATACTAACAATACTGCTTTTAAATCGTCATTTTCCTGTTCTGTAATTTACATTATCAGTTGATCGCTTATGACCGTTTTCTGTACGCTTAAAGTATTTCGCAAAGATGTATTTGATGCAGTAGCTATTCGGACTCAAACAGAAAAGAAAAAGGCTGTCTCTTTACTTTGAGACAGCCTTTTCTTTTATTTTTTTTTGATGAAAAATTGATATTACGCCCATAGATTCTTGGGATATTCTCCCGCCTCTACTTGCTTATTAATGTCAGCCAGTACAACAGGTGCATCTTCTTTATAGGTAACGCCAAACCATTGTGCGCTTGTAGGAATAACTTTTATAACTCCTTTGCCCGATTTTATAAATTCATCGCCCAATATTGGAATAAAGAATTCTGCTTTTGGATTATTGATGTTTTCATCCAGAAACTTTTGAAAAGACTCCTCGATTAACCCAAATACATTTGGAGCAAACGCCCAAAAATTCATACTTACAGGGCTGTCCTCACTTACTTCATGTAAACCACCATTGTCGTCTTCGTAAGTTATTTTGCCTTGTTCGTTGCGATAAATCTTTGTCCGTTCGTTTATTGCCGTCAAATTATTATTTTCGTCAACTTCACATACACCGCGGCTTACACTACCATTTTCACTCAATGTTTTTTTCAACTCGTAACCTATAATGCAATATGTTCTGTCATTAGCCTCTTTGGTTAAAAAGTCATACGCTTTTTTAAAGCTGTCTTTACCATAAAAATCATCTGCATTAATTACTGCAAATGGCTCTTTAACCGCATCTTTGGCACACAACACCGCATGTGCTGTTCCCCAAGGTTTTTTTCTTTCAGCAGGAACGGTATGTTTCCCCATGTATGCATCAAGGCTTTGATAAACATAATCTGTTTCAATTTTACCTTTAAGCTTTGGCTCAAAAATGCTTTTAAAATTCTCTGCGAAATCTTCGCGAATGATAAAAACAACTTTGCCAAATCCCGCACGAATGGCATCATAAATAGAATAATCCATAATAGTCTCGCCAGAAGGTCCAAACGACTGAATTTGTTTCATACTTCCGTAACGACTTGCCATACCTGCGGCCAAAATAACTAATGTTGGTTTCATATATATTTTTTAAACTTTGCTAAACTGATTTATATTGCTTAAACGTAAAACAGCTGCTAAAATTGCAAATATAATACCTTGAAGTTTTATAATACTTTCAACTTAAACACTGTTAACGTAGAGACAATACAGGCAGAATGGCTTTTTGATAAAAAGGTTGCATTAGATATTCTTAGATTAGATAAAATTCATTCTGTTGTAAGTGGAAATAAATGGTTTAAGCTGAAATACTACTTGTCAGAAGCTGCATCTTCGAATAAAACAACTATCGCTACATTTGGTGGTGCATGGTCTAATCATATTGTTGCGGTTGCATTTGCGTGCAAAGAAGTTTCTCTACAAAGTGTTGGCATTATAAGGGGAGAAAAACCCGCAGTTTTATCAGCCACATTAAAAAAAGCTGTAGAATATGGAATGGAATTACATTTTGTAACGAGGGAAGAATACAGGAGCAAAGAAACGATAAAACAAAAATTTGCAGACAACAGTTGGTACTGGATAAATGAAGGCGGCTATGGCAGATTGGGAGCAAAAGGAGCTTCAGAAATTTTAAAGGTTACTGATATATCTACTTATTCACATATAGTTGCTGCCGTAGGAAGCGGAACTATGCTGGCAGGTTTACTCCTAGCTGCAGGTTCTCAAAAGGTGATAGGAATTAGCAGTATGAAAAAAAATGTTTTGTTAGAAAAAGAGATATTACATCTGGTCGCAGCTGAAAAAATTAATTCGACACTTCAGATAATTCACGATTATCATTTTGGAGGATACGGAAAACATCCTTTACCACTTATTGATTTTATAAATGAGGTCTATTCACAACATAACTTGCCACTCGACATCGTTTATACAGGCAAAACATTTTATGCAATAAAAGATTTGACAGAAAAGGATTTTTTTGAACCAGGAAGCCGTGTATTGATGATTCATAGCGGCGGTTTGCAGGGAAATGCAAGTTTGCCTCTGAAAGTCTTAGCATTTTAATTATTTTTCAGCCATTATCTTTGCCGCCATAATCGATAAAAAGTTGAAAAAAATCATCAGCCTGATTGTTCTATTCTTTATTGGAGGCAATTTGTTCAGCCAGGATACGTTGCCTAAATTTACTTTAGTAGAACGAGGAGATAAGGTAATTATAAGCTGGACAAATCCTTTTCAAAACCTGGTCCAGTTAAATGTGCAAAGGTCTTTTGACAGCACAAAACGGTATTCTACCATTTTTTCCGCACCCTCTCCTGAGATTCCTCAAAATGGTTATACAGATACAAAACAACCTTCCAACAGGGTTTATTACAGAATCTTTTATGTTTTGCAAGGCGGCTCATATGCTTTTACAATTGTAAAAAGAGCTACTGGTTTAACTAACGATTATACACCTACTGCTGGCACTGATAATAATTCGAGAGATATTAATAATTCAAACCTTTTGAACGTTAGGCCTGGAGATAAAAGGACGGTAACAGTAAAAATTAAAGACGCTGTTTTTAAACAGTTGTCTATAAATGCTTTCCGCAATTTTCGTGATAGTATTTTACATCTGACCAAGGATACTCTGTTTGCTGTAAACGACTCGCTTGTTGGCTTAAATCCGTATACCGGGCCTCAAAACTTCAAGGCCTCTTCCTTTATTTATGTTAATAAAGATGGCTATATAAATATTTCTTTGCCTTTAACTTCAGAAAAAAAATATCGTATAAAATTTTTCGAAGAAAACGGCACATCTCTTTTTGAAATAAACAATGTGAAGGAATCTCCACTGATTATCGACAAATCAAACTTTGTTCATGCAGGCTGGTTTTTGTTTGAATTGTATGAGGACAATGCTTTGAAGGAAAAGAATAAGTTATACCTGCCAAAAGATTTTTAACGAATATCTTAGTTTGTCAGCTACGAGCTGAAAGCTTTTACTTCTACTACGAATATTCATTCGCTTTGTCATAAAAAGCTTCCAGCCGTACCTGGTAAAACTATTGTTTATTACTTTGGATAATTAATATCCCCAATTTTTCATAATAGTAAAGTCTTCCTTAGCACATTCCAGAGGTGTTTTGCCCTGGTAAGATTCCTGTTCTATAATAAATTGTGTTGTTCCACCTGATGATTTTGCCAGGTCTATTATTTGTTTAACCGGAATAACACCTTTTCCTAAAACAGTACTTTCATAGCCATCTTCCATTTCTCCTTTCTTGTCTACTTTTATTTCATCTTTTACATGTAGCAACTCAAATCTTCCGGGATGTTTTTTTATTATCTCGCCTGCTCTGCCGCCTGCGCCATACATGTTACCCATATCAAGCTGTTGCGCTACAAGAGAAGGATCTGTCTTTTCAAGAATAATATCATATATCAGCTTATTATCCAGCTTGTACATAAACTCAAAATTGTGATTGTGATACCCGAACTTCATTCCTGACTTTTTGCACAATTCACCGCATTTATTAAATAGCTCAAGAAAGCGAACAAGGTCATCATAATTTTTTCGAAGGCTTTCGTCCAGCCATGGGCTTACCACATATTGTTGCCCTGCTGTAGCAGCGTCCTCAATTGTTTGTTTCCATTTGTCTGTAAAGTCTTTTTTATTTTCATCCCAGTCTTTGCCCGACATTACCGTATGACCACTCGGCATTTTCAATCCAAGGTCATCCAATACCTTTTTAAATTCAGATGCGGCATATCCGTAAAATTTACGATCTACATAATTAGCATGTTCAACATTTTTGTATCCCATAGCTGCTATCTGCTTAAGAGAACCCAACGGGTCCTTTTGCATATCATCCCTTATCGAATACAATTGAATTCCCAACATTTCTCCACTCTTTTTTCCAGCAAAGATTTTGTTTGATAAAACCATTGATCCAGCAATTGTAAGACTGCTGTTTTTTAGAAATGTTCTTCTTGACGTAAGCATAAAAGTTAGAATTATTTAAAGATTTAAAATTAAAGGTTTAGTACAGGTAAATGACAAGATGATTAAAATAAATTGCTAAATAGTTTGTTTTAGAAAAATTATAGAAAGATGTTTTGAAACTTGACTATGGTTTTCATGGAAGTGATATTGTTTTAGACGCAAAGGCGATAGGAAGCATGAAACTAATTTTGTTCTTCTTTTAAACGTGAAACGTTTTATATATTCTTATCTTCAATTGTAGTCTTTCTAAATACAGGGAATAAGTTGTTACGCAATTTAAAAACATTTAAAAAAGTTTTTGAAAAATAAAAATAAATGTAACCTTAGCACTATTAATACAAAACGATTGCATGAAACAATTCTTCTTTTTAATGGCTTGCTGCACCCTTGTTATTAGCAGCTTTTCTCAAACAAATACAATTACACTTACTAAGCAGCAACTGCAAGATAAAATAAAAGGTGGTTGGGCGGGGCAGACCATTGGCGTTACGTTTGGCGGCCCGTACGAGTTTCGTTTCCAGGGCACATTTATCGGAGATTACCAACCGTTGTTGTGGTACAAGGGTTATTTGAAAGAAACAATGATTAATAATCCCGGCTTGTACGATGATTTGTATATGGATTTAACCTTTGTGGATGTATTTAATAAATATGGTTTAGATGCACCGGTCGATTCTTTTGCGAATGCATTTGCCAATGCCGGCTATATGCTTTGGCATGCTAACCAGGCGGCTCGTTATAATATTTTAAATGGTATAAAAGCACCCATGTCAGGCAATTGGATAAATAATCCTCACGCAGATTGTATCGACTATCAAATAGAATCTGATTTTGCCGGACTAATGAGTCCGGGAATGCCAAATGCAGCATCAACTATCAGTGATAAGATCGGTCACATTATGAACTATGGCGATGGCTGGTATGGAGGAGTGTATGTGGGCGCTTTGTATTCTCTTGCTTTCACTTCAAATGATATTAATCATATTGTAGAAGAAGCATTGAAAACAATACCGAAACAAAGTGAGTTTTATCAATGCATTGCTGATGTAATCGGCTGGCATAAAAAATTTCCCGACGACTGGAAACAAACGTGGCTGGAAGTGCAAAAGAAATGGGCAAATGATATTGGTTGTCCCGATGGAGTATTTGCTCCGTTTAATATAGATTCAAAAGTAAATGCTGCTTATGTGGTTATTGGCTTGCTGTACGGTGATAAAGATTTTACCAAAACGCTTGAAATTGCTACCCGCTGTGGGCAGGATGCTGACTGCAATCCGTCAAGTGCCGGTGGTATATTAGGTGCTGTTTTAGGTTATGATAAAATTCCGGCTTATTGGAAAATGGGCCTGAAGGAGGCTGAATCAATCAACTTTAAATATACAACCATGTCGTTGAATAATGTATACGAAATAGGGTTGAAGCATGCGCTTGAAAATATTAAACGCAATGGAGGCCAGGTTAATGGTGACAAAATAAGTTTAAAAACTCAGGCACCAATAGCTGTAAAGTTTGAAAAGAGCTTCGAAGGAATCTACCCGGCTGTAAAAATGCCTGTTAAATGGTCAGACAGTAAAGATGCTATCAACTTTGAATTTGAAGGTACTGGTTTTGTTTTACGTGGCGATGCATCTAAATGGGAAAGTAAATCTGGCTATATATTCAATACAGAATTATACCTCGATGGAAAACTGGTGGAATCGCCAAAACTGCCTGTAAGTTTTACTTCTCGCCGCCACGAGCTTTGTTGGAAATATGGACTATCTAAAGGGAAACATACTGTTCAATTAAAAATTTTAAATCCTTCGAAAGAAGAAGAAGTAAAATCAGGTGAAGCTATAATTTATACAGATAAAATGGTCAACGGTTTAGAAGCAAACCAGGTAGCAGCAAAAAATATGTAAATTAACCATTAGTCAATAGCGTAAATACTAATGGAAGATGTTGGATTAGTTCATTACAATAGTTGATATTGACCTGGACGGCAATGCGATACTGCTATCAATGCTTCTTGCCAGCGAAGCTTTCATGTTTTCATCCTTTGCCGCTGTTGTTACATATGCCCTTACTGTTTTTATTGGTTTAAAATTTTTTACTTTTATCGAAATACTTTGCTCTTTGGTGGTATAATTAATAGCCACTATTACCATTCTTCCGTTATCATCTTTATAAGCAGATATCATTGTTTTTTGAGCTGCTTCAATATCGTTGAGGTTGTCACTCCTTTGTACCTGTAAACGCTGCATTCCGGGACGAATAAACAAACTATAATGTCCGAGTGCCCATAGGTTTTTTGTTTCGGCATAAGAGCCATTTTTAAAATCGGGATCAGGTTGCAGCGCTATCAAATAATAACGGGTATCAAAATCAGCCTTTCCGGGTTCGTACGCGTTCCAATACTGCCAGGCTGAAGCATTGCCAGCTACAAGATCGTTATGAATCACTTTAGCTAAAAATAAAGCGCAGTCCATCGCGCTGCGCTTTATTTTGGAACCTTCTTTATATCCATCACCCAGCATGGAATATTCCGACTGCCAAAATTCTACACCATACTTTTTAGCAGTGTCAGCAACATGCTTTCGTACACTCACCAAACTACTATCATTAGAATCTGTGAAATAACTATGACCGTCAATTATTGGTGGAACACAGGTTAAATTTCTAAAGTTCAAATGGCTTGTATCTGCAAAAAAACGTTGAATTTGCCGTGAAGCTGCTGTTTTGTTGTCGTATAAAAAAGCAAGCATTCCTGCTTCAGTTGCCAGTATTTTCGTTTTCAACTTTTTTGCTGTTAAAAAACTATCCAGCGGTTTTATCACATTATAAATCTCCTCGTTAGTCCACGGCGAACCTTCCTGCTTAGCTTCGCCAAATTTGCCTGCCCAGTCCCACTGTGGTTCATTGACAGGGCTTATATAATTAAAATGTAATCCTTCTTTATCAAAGTGCTTTACTACTTCTGTTAAAAAATCTGCATAGGCAGCATATTTTGCAGGTTTAAGGTTTGCAAAGCCGTCTTTGGAGGTTTTATACCCCAGACCATTTTGAGTAAATTGAATGGGGGGAGTATTGGAAAAAGCTACGAGGTTTTCCACCCCATACTCTTTTGCTTTTGTAAGAAACCAACGATAACCGGGCTGCTTGCTCCAATCGTATGTTCCGTTAGAATTTAAAAAACATTCCACCCTGTGGTTAACGTCTTTAATGCCACTGCCATCACCTTGTTCCGCGGTACCGCCACCTATATTAAAGCGCCACGCGGACAATCCAATGCCCCTTGGGTTACCCGCATTATCCAACTCACGGCTAAAAAGCAACTCTGCTATGTGTTCCCGCTTCGGACTGGGCCAGTATTTGCCAATAGGTTCTGAAAACCAACATCCTGAAGCACCGAAATTGTGAATGATTTGTACGCGGTCATTTCCATCGATGGTAATAATGATGTTTTGATCCTTGTGCTTTTGTGCGCGTGCAAACTGTAAAAAACCAAATACACACACTGTGAGTATAACAATTTTTATAGCCATTCTAAACACTATTGATTGATTTTAAGGTTTACCGGTTGAAAAGGAAAAGACAATAAAAAGTAACAACCCTCTTTATAATTTTTTCCTATTTCTAAGATTCCTGAACTTTTGCCTGTACAACATTCTTTAACCGTGTTATATAATAAAGCCGCAAAGATTAAAGTTAAACGGTTTTTTAAAAAGGGTATACATTCCTTTTTTATCTTAACCGGTTTTCTTCGTTCTCTGCGGCTTCTGTATAACTTGTAATATCTTATTCAACTATAACCCTTTCATTCCTGGTTATACCTCCTTTACTTATGTGCAATGTATAAGTTCCTTTACTTATCAACCTGCCTAATGAAATTGTATAAGTTCCCGATGTTGTAGTATGATCGATCGTGCTGCTATACAACTTTTGACCCAAAGTATTGTATAGAACCGCAAAATACCTGCCTTTTTCCATGTTATTAAACTGAACTTTTACCAGGTTATCTTTTATCGGGTTAGGAAATACGGTAATGCTGCTATTAACCTCTGCTATATTTACTCTCACTACATTGCTATATTTTATCGCACCTGATTTCTCGACTACTTTAATGCGGTAAAAGTTACTGCCCAAGTTTGGAATTTCATCAAGCCAACCATAATTTTCGGTAACTGAATTGTTGCCTTTCGCATTTATCGAAGTCGCTTTGATAAAATCTTGCCCGTTTACTGATTTTTCAATCTCGTACTGTGCAATATTCGTTTCTGCTTCTGATGTCCAATCTACCTCGATGCCATTGTTTTTCTGGTAAGCCTTTACATTAGTTAGGGTTACAGGTAATGCACTTCCTGCTTTGAATACAATGCTAAACCTGTCTTTTGCAAAAGAAGCAGCGCTTGTATCAATGCTAAAAGGAAATAAAGTAACTGAAGACAAGTCAACAGGGGTCTGTTTGTGCAGGTATTCGTCTTTTATAAAGGCTGTAACATCAGGTGAAAAATTACTACCCGCTAATCTCAGATAGTAGTTGCTTTGCCTGAACTGCCATATTTTTAATGGTATCGTATCGTCAGCAGTGATAGTTGGTCGGCCTTCTATGCTTAAAGCAGTTCCATTGCGGTTAATAGCAAGGTTTTCATCGAGGTTGGTGAATTTATAAGAATCATCACTGCCTATAGCTGATGAGTAATCCTTATCAAAAAAAGAAACTACTCCGTCCGCTTTGTTCTCCAATCCTGCATTTAAATTAAGCAGTAGTTGTATAGAAAGCTTTGTAGTATATCTTGGGTCTCTGAAGACAGCAGTATTTCCTGTCGACTTATAACTTTCTTTAAATGATAGTGAAGCTGAACCGCCAGATATTGTTTGTACAAAAAAAGCCTGTCCAGATTGTATGTTTTTGTCAACTTCTGAAACACCGGGTAAACTGTTTGAATTATTTAAAGCGTCATATACAACGTATTGACCACGCCTTGATACTCGTGGATCCCACGCCCAATATCTTGCTCCAACATTATTAGCGTTAGCTAGAATTTTCGTAAAATCAACAGGTGAAGCATAAGGGTTACCAATGAAAGTATACTTACTTGCCTTATTTGTCAGAGTAGGAGAATAGTCTCCGGTGAAAAGCTTACCCGAGGCTCGTAAAATAGTATTGGTAGGTGTAGGAGTATTTGTTCTCATATCTATACTTCTGTCGCCCCTTACCATCAGCGAGTATGCATCTCCTGCAGACAGAGAGCCTTTTGTATTTGGAACAGAGTCCCACTGTTGAGTTGATATATTAAAAGTGAACAGTGAAGGGTTAGAGGTTATGGTCGGATCAAAACCATTAGTGTTAGGATTTGGACCTGTAATATTGGTTCCATAACCATGATTAGGATTATAGGGAGGAGGATCGATACTTGAATTATGTCCGCCTTCCATCCAGTTGTCCATGATACTTGTAGTAGTGCTAACTGAAGGAGAGATAAAACGATAAGCTCTCCTTGCAGGAATAAATCTTTCAACAGTCACATCTCCGCTTATGGTACCAGATACCGATGCAACGCGGGCAGTATTTGCAATGCTGGTTGAACGTATTGTAAGATGGTCGCCAGTATTAAGCGTACCTTTTGTAGAAGTTAAGGTACCAGTAATATATAATTTATTACTTAAAGTGACTGTGCCAGTAGTATTAATTATTAAGTCACTTAAAACGTTACTTACTGCATCAGGCGATTGGAGAAAGTTTACTGTTGATGTGCTTGTGCCGTTTACAATAAGACCTGAAGTAGGACTTCCAACAAATTCACCGGTTCCGGTAAGAGCGCCATTTACGGTAAGTGTATTACCATTAAGAGAAACTTTAGCCCCCGGTTGAATTTCCAGCGACCTCACTTGAGATGCGTTGGATAACTGAGGGAAAAGAACAGCATTAGATGGTATAATAGCATTCGTTGAGTCTGTCGGAACTTTACCGGAACACCAATTAGCGTCAGTGTTCCAATCGGTAGTGCCAGCAGCGGCGGTCCATGAACTGGTAATAAATGATATATCAGTTGCAGGCGATGTACCAGAGCATCCGGAAGAGTTAGTTACTACAACAGTATAGCGTCCGGGAAGAGCAGCAGTATAGCTTTGTTGTGTTGCTAATGGAATTGCTACTCCGTCTTTGTACCATTGATTACCTGAAGCACTATCGGAAGTAAGCTTTACGGATCCAACACATGAAATAGTTGGACCATTAGCAGTGATCTTAGGGGCTGGGCTTGGATTTACGGTCACAGGTGCAGTAGTACTGTTTGTACAACTCTGTGCATTAGTAACTGTATAAGTAATAGTTGCAGTTCCTGTAGCAAGGCCTGTTACCAGACCGGTTGTGCTATTTACAGTTGCAACGGAGGTATTTGAGCTGCTCCATGTTCCGCTTGCTGTGGCATCGCTTAAAGTGGTTGTGCTGTTTACACAAACACCGGTTGTGCCAGTAATTGCAGCAACAGTCGGTGATGCGTTCACGGTAACTGGTGCAGTAGCACTGTTTGTACAACCGTTTGCATTTGCCGCAGTTGTATAAGTAATTGTTGTACTACCTGCAGCTACTCCTGTTACTACACCTGTTGCGCTGTTTACTGTAGCAACTGCTGGATTTGAACTGCTCCATGTTCCGCCTGATGTGGCATCGCTTAAAGTGGTTGTGCTGTTTACGCAAACACTCGTTGTGCCGGTAATTGCAGCAACAGTTGGTAATGCGTTAACGGTCACTGATGCAGTAGCGCTGTTTGTACAACCATTTGCATTTGCAGCAGTTGTATAAGTGATTGTTGCACTACCTGCAGCTACTCCTGTTACTACACCTGTTGCACTGTTTACTGTAGCAGCTGCTGTATTTGAACTGCTCCAAGTGCCTCCAGAGGTGGCATTGCTTAAAGTGGTTGTTTTGCTTACACAAACTGATGTTGTTCCCGTGATTGGCGAAACAGTAGGTAATTGATTTATGGTAACAGTTGCACTACCGGTCATGTTTTGTGTGCAAGCAGTCGTTGCATTTGTTGCTTTTACCGTATACGTGCCCGCCGCCGTTTGAAACCCAAAATTTAAAGCAGCCCCGTTACCAGGTTTAGCGGCACCAACAGCAGTTGTACCATTCAGTAATTGATAATTGACACCTGTTTGGGAATTTGATAACCCAACAGAAACACCTGTTCCTCCTGCACAGTAGCTGCCTCCACCTGTTACGTCATATTGGGTAGGAAGTGGATTTACATTTATGGTTATAGTTGTCGTAGTTCCCGTGCAACTGCCATAGCTAGTTGACAAGCTATAAGTCGTAGTGGGAACAGTGGTTGGTATTACTGTTATTGACGAACCGGATCCCGCAGAACCCCAGCTATAATTTAAAGCTTGATGAGGGCCTACGATAAAAATATCATCTACCGCCCAATTGCTTCCGGAGGTACTACTATACGTGCCAAGATAATAAAAGCGAACTTTTAAATTGGTCTTACCTAAGTAAGCCTTAAGGTCAATAGACGTCTTTTTATTAAAATTATTCGCAGGACCTAACGTTGATGGCCCCTGGTATTGTGCGAGTGTAGTATAAGACGTTCCTCCATCGGTAGAGATTTCAACTTTTGCAACGGCATTAGCTTCTAAATTGTAGCCTTGAATATATTCTAAGGCAGCGGACGGCATCCCAACCAAGCTGAAAATCGGGGTGGATAGAATGGCTGGTCTAGTGCCTCCAGCATTTCCAGTAACTATCATAAATTTTCCCCCGCCCGAAGTCCCACCGCTACTATATTTAAATCCGTTAACGGTCTTTCCACCTGTTGTTTGTCCCCAAAAAGAATTTTCATTACCGTTACTGTTACTAGCATCTGCACCGCTCCATCCTGGATTATTAGATCCACTAAAATCTCCGCCTGATAATACTCCTAAAGATTCGAAACCACTAGCAGTAAGGGTTACTGGGGTTCCGGAACATACTGCTGAAGCAGGAGAAGCAGTAATGGTTGGGATAAAAGGCTCATTTACTACAATCACTGCTGTGTCAGAAAATACTGAGCCACAAGTTCCGCTTACAACGGATGCTCGAAATAAAGTAGTTTGTGTAAGATTAGAGTAAGTATTTGTCGTGTTAGACCAATTAGCGCCTTGATCTATTGATTTTTGCCAAGTAACAGTGCCTACTGAATTGTTTAATGTAAGCGTGCCGCTGTTTGATCCCGAACATGCTATTGTCTGAGAAGGTGTTATATTGCCTCCGGCTGAAGGTGGACTTACAGTTACTGACTGTTGCGCTGTTTTTGTTCCACCACAAGCACC